>JBAYIS010000020.1:0-48232 GCA_041665525.1 Bacteroidota bacterium
CGGATGGTATCAAGACAATGAATGCCGATGTCAAACAACGGTCCTCCTCCCGCTGCTTCCTGTTGCAGCACCCAGTGCCGCTTCGACATGCTGACATCATAAATGAAATGGGATTGTGCAGCAATAATCTCACCAATCATTCCTGTTTGAACAATTTCCTTCATTCTCCGGATGAGCGGGGAAAATCGTAGCATGTGTCCCACCATCAGCTTCACTCCGGCAGTATTACAGGCACGGATCATTTCCTTCGCCTGCGTTGCGGACACCGCCATCGGTTTTTCCACAAGAACGTGTTTTCCGGCTTTCGCTGCGGCAAGGGTCTCGCGATAATGTTCGGAATTTGCCGATACGATAAACACCGCATCAATGTCATTCGATGCTAAAAGTTTTTCAGCGGAATCAAAATAGTGCGGAATACCATGTTCCTGTGATTTTTGTCTTGCCGCATCCATTGAGCGTTTTTGAACAGCAACGACTTCAGCGTTGTGTGCAGCTCGAATCGCAGGCAGGATGGCACGTTCCGCGAATGCGCCGAAACCGATAAT
The DNA here is from genome assembly GCA_041665525.1 of Bacteroidota bacterium. Taxonomy (GTDB): domain Bacteria; phylum Bacteroidota; class Ignavibacteria; order UBA10030; family UBA8401; genus UBA8401. The sequence continues at coordinate 546 of JBAYIS010000020.1, forward strand.
TCCATAACGGACTTTTTTCATATGGTGATTAGAAATAGAAAAAAAAAGCGGGACAAACTCTGTCCCGCTGAATATTTACTGACCTGTGTGCGCCGTAAATTTTTCAACTTTATGTTCAACCGGATCCACTGTTTGCAGATACCGGAAGATCGATCGAAGGTCGCCGTCTGTCATCCCGGCATACATTGTCCACGGCATTATGGTATTTAACTCATGAGGTTTCACCGGTTTGTTTCTGACTGTAGAATCACGATACGCTTTAAATTTCCCAAGGAAAATATCTTCAGTCCACAATCCTATCCCCGTTTCATGGCTCGGCGTCAGGTTGGCGGAGCGGACAAGGTCACCGGAAGGCAATTTGAATTCAAACCCTCCCGCAAAATACATTCCGGGAAGCCGTTCGCCTTTCTCTTGTTTCGTATGACAATCGGCGCATGCAGCAATACTTGTCAAGTATTGACCGTATTTAATTGTATCTGAAGGATCAGGACGAACGCCGGGAACCGCGTCGGCTGGAATGGTTCTTACAATGAGATTCATGGGAAAATCGAATTCAGCATCAGGATATGTTCCTTCAAGCGGCTGCAATGTCCGCAAATATACAATAATAGATTTTACATCTTCCGGATCCATTTTCCCGTATGCAAGGTACGGCATCAGCGGAAATACCGGTTCTCCATTCTTCCGGACGCCGGTTGTGATCATTCGATAGATCTCGCCGTCCGACCACTCCTTCATACTATAGGGAGTAATATTCTTCGCATAAAACACACCAGGTACACCGGCACTTTGCCTGTCAAACTTATCACCCCCTTTACCCAGTGTCCCTTCCACAAGCGGACCGGAAAATTTTGACCAATCACGGGATGAATGGCAATCCATGCACACTGTAACATGATTTGCCAAATATTCTCCTCGAGCGAGCAATTCTGGGGTCGCAGTGATGGTTAATGATGATGGTGGACTGACTTTTGGGAATGCCAAAGAGAGAAAGCCAACCATTATCACAACCACAAGAACAATACCGACGACGACATACCCGGCAATTTTCACCCATTTTTGCATTGAACCTCCTTACTTTTGTTTTAGGAAAAATGTGTCCTAAATTATAAATATTTTCTTGATTGTCAAACCAATTGGGAGGTATCTTGTAGAATGAAAATTTCGCTGTACATCCTGAAACGCCACGCTGCACCGTTCATCGGATCGTTCCTTTTCCTGATGTCTGTCTTTATCCTTCAATTCGTGATGAAGTTCATGGATCAGCTCGTGGGGAAAGGATTAAGCGGTGCTGTTATCGCTGAATTGATGTTGCTGAATCTCGCCTGGATGGTTGTCCTGGCGGTGCCTATGGCAGTCCTGGTCGCTACGCTGATGGCCTTTGGCTCCATGGCATCTACCAACGAAGTGACAGCGATGAAAGCCGGCGGAGTAAGCCTGTATCGGATGATGTTCCCTGTTGCCATCGCAGCAATCGTCGTAACGTATCTGATGATCGAGTTCAACAACAAGGTCCTTCCCGAAGCAAACCACCGATCCAAAACATTAACGATTGATATTCGAAGGAAGAAGCCGACCCTTTCCTTAATTCCAGGACTTTTCAATCAAGATATGCCCGGGTACAGCATGCTGGTCCGGAAAACGTTCGAAGCGACCAATGAACTGGAAGGAGTGACCATTTACAATCATTCTGATCCAAACAAGAATACGGTGATCACTGCAAAACATGGCACTCTCTCTTTCTCCAGCGATTATCGGAAACTGGTTATGGACTTGTATGACGGAGATATCTACGAAGTAGACCACACCAAACCAAATCTATACCGCACGATCCAGTTCCGCCGGCAACGCATTACCACCATTTCGGAAGGTTTCGATTTTGAACGTTCTGCAGTGGACCAATTCTCCCGCGGAGATCGTGAACTCAGTTCCGGTGAAATGCTTTATATGGTCGACAGCCTTCAGTCATTAACTTCAACAATTCAATCACGGATCGATAGTTATAGCACGGCGTTGCAGGATAAACTGTTCCTTGGTTCGGTGCCGAAGAATTCTCCCGGAAAGTCCTTTTGGAATAATGTAGAACAGTATACCAGCATGAACAGCCAATTGATGTTCTACAAAAATAATATCGACAGCGAAGTCTCTTATCTGGAATATCAGCAAAAACAGATCAGGGAGTTTTTGGTCGAGATCCACAAGAAATATTCCATCCCGGTAGCCTGTTTCGTCTTTATCCTGGTCGGCGCTCCGCTCGGAGTAATGGCACGGCGAGGCGGATTTGGCATTGCTGCATCACTCAGTCTCGGTTTTTTCCTTATCTACTGGGCTTCATTGATCGGCGGAGAAAAATTGGCCGACCGGCATGTGATTGAACCGTGGGTAGGCATGTGGGGAGCGAACATGGTGATAGGGCTCTTTGGAATGTTCCTTACCTATAAGATCGGCAAAGAGAACATCGAGTTGAACTTCGACTGGTGGCGCCGTTTCATCCCGAAAAAACTGATTGAACGGATCACGCAATGAAGATCGCCGATAAATATATTCTGAAACAGTTTATCCTTACAACGATATTTGGGTTGATCACTTTCATGGCGATCTTCGTCATTATCGATTTGATGGAGAACCTCGACGATTTTCTGGACAACAATGTCGACAATGCTGTCATTGTCCAGTATTATTTCGCCTTCCTTCCGGAGATCATTAAATTGATGACACCGGTCGCCATTCTGCTGGCGAGTCTGTTCACCACCGGGAAACTCGCTTCCAATAATGAATTGACGGCACTCAAAGCCGGCGGGATGAGCATCTACCGGTACATGCTTCCTCTGATCACAGTTGCGTTCATTGTCAGCATCGCCTCCGTCTATTTTAACGGCTGGATTGTACCGTACGCTAATCAGCAAAAATTCTCCATCGAAAGGAAATATCTCCACAAGAACCTCGAATCGACAGCGCGGACGAACATCTATCTACAGGACGGGAAAAAGCGGATCGTGTTCATCGCATATTTTGACGGAACAACCGGAACCGGCACAAGGACTTCGATCCAGGAATTCACCGACAGCAGCCTGATTACCATTGCCCAGCGATGGGATGGTGTGCAATTCACATGGGATTCTACCTCGCAACAATGGTCGATGCTCTCAGGTAGACACCGCATCGTACAACAGTATGGAGAATCCCTTACCACATTCGATTCCTATACGTTCAATGACCTGACGTTTTCACCGAAAGATCTCGTGAAGAAAGTGGAAAGGCCGGAAGAGATGAACTATACGGAATTGGGGGATTTCATTACGCGCCAGCTCAGCAGCGGCAACGATACAGCCCGGTGGTTAGTGGATTATCACAATAAAGTAGCGTTTCCGTTCGCCAGCGTCATTGTTGTGCTCTTCGGTATTCCATTCTCATTTGGGAAGCGGAAAGGCGGTATCGCGCTGCAGGTGGGAATCTCCGCAGCAGTCGTTTTTATTTATATGGTCTTTATGAAAATCAGCAATGTGTTCGGATATAACGGCGATCTTAATCCACTACTGACTGCGTGGCTGGCAAACATCATTTTCTTTACCGCAGGGATGGTGAATATTTTAAGAGTGAACAAGTAAGGACAAATCGAAGCTTACCACAATATCAGAGTTCCCAAAATTCCTTGCATCGCTCAATTTGATAATTTAGAATTCTACACTTACCTTCACCTGCGACAACAGCCTTTTCCCTTCGACCCCCTCAATCGGTGTAACGTTCAATGATGCGGTAATCTCTTTATTATAACTTTTAGCTGAGTAGTATCCGTCAAACGCGCTAATAACGTGATTGATTACCAGTGCGCTTAAGGCAAAACTTGCAGCATAATAGTAATCGTTCGCTTTCCCTCGTTCCGCTGCATAATTTTTGATCTGGTCATTAGCGGTAAAATTATTGAAATAATCTTTTCCGTCGGAAAGAGGAACGCCGTTGACATCCATTGGATAGGTATCCCATCCGAATTTAAACTGATAATATTTCCCTATCAATTCATAATATTGCTGATCCTGGAATGCTGGCAGCAAATGCGAGAAGCCCACTTTACTCGGTCCGGGTGCGGATTCCCACGCGTTGATCTCGGAGAAATCATATGCCCGCACTTTGTTCAGATCGATGGTCGCCGCAGGACCGTAATCGGCAGCGCCGTGTGTATTGATCCATTTCGCGTACCGCTCAGGACTCCAATGCGCTTCGGCGTATTGCTCGAACTCTTCCGTTTTCTTATTGCCATTGTGATCACTTATCGCTGCATAAACGATCAACGCCACTTCCGCACCAAGAAAGATCGCCGCCTTTGTATAACGCTCCGATAAATATTGTCCAGAACCGGGAATGATGAGAGAATACAATCCATTCATGAACGGATTTTGCTTCTCAACGGGTTGTACGATGACGGTCGCTTCTGCGGTCACCGTATCCCGTCGTGCATTCAAGAGATCCCAGCGTAAATTTCCCGTCAAGTTCTTTTCACCTGCAATTGATATAGCGCAGAGTGCAATCACAAGAATTGCCAGTGTTCTAATGCCCATCGAAATTCCTCGCTAATCGTTTAATATCGTTGCTGAAATCAAATCCGAACAGTACACCAAAATAGAATCGCCATTCTTTTCCATAATTAGCTGAAACACTACGCCGGTTATAGGTAAATGCATCGAGTCCGTAGGTGCCGTTAAGAAAAATCCTTGTAGGATAAGCATACCAGGAAAATGCATCCAGCCGCAGTTCAAAACCGACATCGCGTTTGAAGTCCTTAATATCGGGAAGGCCATTCCATGCATTCCCGATATCTGCATGAAATTCGCCGTATAATCTGTCAAAATACAACTGTAATATCCTAAAATCGATATTCTCCCAAATGGGGAATCTGTATGCCACGTTAAGCGCTGCCAGCTCGTTGCCGCTGATGGAATAGAAAGGATATCCCTTCATTCCCACCAATCCTCCGGCGTAAAAATCGAAGAAGTCCGGCACTTCCCTACCGAAGATCGATCCGCCGCGAAGAGTGAAGGACAATGTATGTTTCCACCACGGGAGTTGAAAGTGTTCTGTATAACGAAATTCTGCACGCCGGATGGTGTACGGAATGAGTTTTAGTTTGATACCTGTTTCTGTCGCTTCAAATTCAGATGCTCCGGTAGAATCTTCCGAAACGAAATCGGCAAACTCATTATCCAAATGCATTTCAAACGACCGCCCTACCGGATTGATCTCGCTGGTGCGGGACGGAACAATGCCCGAAAATGAATATGTCAGAGAAAGGTTCTTCCCCTTAAAATATGTTTCGGAAGATGCAGGAACCAGCAGTTGGCTGCTCTGAACAATGAACGAACTTAGTGCGCTGCTGTATTGGCTGTAGGTAAATCCCAGTTTCAAAAGATCAGCCGGACCGAAGAGATGCTGTTTCAAGAATATATCAACCTCAAAGAGACTGTAGGTCACATCCGCTGTCGTTTCTTCAAACTCCTCCACAATCGTCAGTATTTCATTAGTGCGCTTCCGGGAAACGCTGTACACTTCCAGAGAGAGTGTGGGATGCCATCCGAGCTGATGAAATCCGATGATTCTGTCCCGGTAGTCGAAAATCAAGAACAGATCTCTTTCCAGAATATGGTTGATAGCCGCGCCGCCAAACATCGTCGCCTTATCGATCACATCGGAAGAGAGGAAATAAAATCCCGGTTTCAGAAAATCCAATCCGCTGCTTTTTGTATTGTAGTTATCGATGCGAAGGAATGGAATGACCGAAAGACTAGTGTACACGTTCTTGTAATCTTTATTCTCTTTCATCGGAAGATTCTGATCATCATACTTCCGGAGTGATTCAAAATCATACACATTGGCAGAAGGTGCGGTATCGCTGACCAATTTCGGACGGGGTTTTTCATACCGATACGATGCTGCGGAAAAATCATGCGGTCGCGGATCTTCTAACATTCGGAGTTTATATCCTCCGGATGTATAACCGGCATAGAGAATATTCCCGGTCGCATTGACCGAAGGCATAAATGTTCCGCCGAGCACGTTGGTCAGTTGCGCGGTTGTTTTCGTTGCAAGATCGTATCTATACAAATTGAATATTCCTGTTTTGTCCGATGCAAAAAGGATCGCGGAACCGTCCGAAGTAAAGACCGGATCGCGTTCATCTTCGCTGCCAGCAATCACCATCTCCACCGTGCCGCTGTCTGCCGGAACCAGAGCGACATCCTGGCCATCCGAAATCGAATAAGAAAAAATTATCGACTGTCCGTCCGGTGACCAACGTGGCAAATATGCTTGCTCACCGTTAGTAAACGGCGTCAGCTGTTTAAAATTCTTTCCGCCGCGGTCTACAATCCCGATGTTCACCGATCCGTCATGCTGAAAAGCAAAAGCAAAATGCGAACCATCCGGCGATACTGACGCACTGATTGCGCGAATTCCGAAAGTCAAGCGTGTCTCTTCTTCTTCCTGCAGATCATAGGAATATATATCCGAGAATTCCGATCCTCCGGGATTGTCATGAGAATGTTTCGTGTAATAGATCTTCTTTCCGTCCGGCGACCATGATAATTCGGAACGGACACCGGCGACAATCAGTTTCTCTTCTCCCGTCGATAAATCACCGAGATATATATCAGAGACACCGAGATAGTCTCCTTCCTTATTCGACGTATAGATAAACTTTTTACCATCCGGCGAAAAGGAAGGATTGAGATTTCCAAAACCAATTGCGGTAGTACTGCTGTCCTTCCCCGGCAGGAACGATTTCCGTCCTTCCACAAGATTGGTGCTGATCGATGCTGTTTTTTCCAGATATTCCCCGGTAATAGAGTGTTTCCATTCATCATACAATTGCTGTCCGGAAATACTTATTACCCGTTCGATCGCCTGGTCGATCATAACGTTATCCAGACGCGAGATCTCTTTCGCAATACGCGGAATAGCGTCCTGACCGTACTTTTCGGAGATATATTTTGTCAATGCGAATCCCGCATTATAGGAAGATTCATTCCCGAGCGACGTCTTCCCGAACACGCTCATTTCGCTCCACGAAAGCATATTGGAATCCAGCACATATGATCGGAGGATCATATCGCGGTGTGAATCCCAAAAATCATAATTCAGTTCTGGACGATTATATTGTGCAACGCCTTCCGCGAACCAGCTCGGCACGATGAATCCCGAAATCGGATAGGAAACGACTGTGTTCGGATAACCATACAGCACATCCTGACGGCGTTCCTCTTCATAGTTCAGCCATTGCAGATAGAATCCGGGAAACCGGCGTCCGAATTTCATGGAGGTTTGTATCTGAATAATATGCGTGAATTCGTGGGTGATCACGTTTCGCAGCCAGTTATGCGTGCCGCGGAAGACGAAATCAAGTGCGGGAGCCCAGATCTCAATTTTATTGTCATAGAAATAGGCGGCGCCGTTTGAGTAGTCGTCGAAATCCTTGATGATGAAACTGACTTTCTGATCGGGTTCATGCTGATAGAGCGAGGTGACCGGGCCATAAATATCTTCCGCAACTTCGGCGATAACATTGGCGGTCCGTTCCGCGCCGGTGTGGAAGTGGATAAAGAAGTGTTCCGTTTCGATGCTCTTCCAATTCAGATCGGCGTGATTGTAATGATTTTCCTGTGCGAGAAGAAATGCTGCGCCGAGGCAGAGTGAAACCGTTTGGAGTAAAAAGAATTTCTTCAACATCATTTCACCACCGCAATCTTCACGATCTGACTCGCTTCTTCCCCGCTGCCGCTGGCAGTGATCTGGGCAAAATAAATTCCGCTTCGTACATTGGAAATATCCCACTCCACTTCATTATCGAGTCCGGGATAACTAGTCCCTTTCAGTTCCTGAACCAATTCACCCGCGAGGTTGACAATCGTAATATTAACTGTCGCAGGCTTGCCGAGATAGTAACGTATGTGAGTTGTTCCGCTATAGACGGGATTAGGCCAGTTGTATGCAAATTTTTTGGGAAGCAGTTCGGATGATTTCGCAACAGGAACCGTGGTTGAAGTCATTGTATTACTATGGGCATAATCTGCCAGAAATCCTTTCCAATAGATTTTGGATGAGTCTACCAGACCGGCGACTTTCCAAGTATAGAGAGAACTATCCGTCGACGCGGCAGAAAGATTATCGTTCCACAATAACAGTGAAGAGATAACACCGCCGGTTTGCAGCGGGAATCCGGAAAGTAAATTTCCTTTCGAATTAATCGCATAGATCTGTCCCGCAGATGAACCAAATATGATCACGATATCATTATTACTTTTTTGTTGCGCGATCACCGGACTTCCGACGACGGAACCGCCGTCCATTGTTTCATATGGGAAGTTCTCCAATAATGTACCATTCGCATTAAATGCATATAATGAATTTCCGGCACCGAGTATAACATCAACCGCACCGTCACCACTCACATCATAGACGGCAAAAGATCCTGTTACCGGATCTGGAACTGTGAATGATGTCACCGGTGCCGAGGCTGTGTTGAGTTGAAAAAGACTGAACGAATTGTCGTCAAAGAGAACGTAGTTCTCATGTTGGCCTCGTGAAGTCATCGCAGATATTTTTTTTCCAGCGAATCCTTGGCGATACACTGTTGACACAACGGTATCCGTGGAATACATCATACCGGGGAGCCCCATTGACAATCCTTGTACCGGCGAAAACAAAAGTCTGATCGAATCCTTCGACCATGCCAGCGGATTGTAATTCGCAAACTCCATTCTCCGACCAAGGCTGTCACCGACTATGACATAGCTCATTCCATTCCCGATGTCGCTGAATGTCATAGGAGGAGTTGTAAAGGTTGACGCGGCAGTGGAAGATAAAAGAAGATCGGCAATGCCGTCCGCATTATCGTCCTTAGAAGAGACTACATACACTGTTTTATCCTGCACTCCAGCCAATGCCGGTTCGCCTCTCGATAGAATAGTTATCGATGCAGGTTGGAAACGGCCTCCGACCGGATAGAACAAGCCGGTAGAATTGCCGAGATACGGGGTCAGATCATTCTTCAAGGCATAGATTGAATCACCGCTTGTGTAGATCATTTCAAGAGTTCCATCGCCGTTCAAATCCAAAGCGATCGGTGCCTCATTATTGCCCGCTCTGAAATTGGTTCGTTTCATAACGCTGCGCAGTTGAATTTCCGTACTGCCGACTGACACATCGAAAGTCATTCGCGGCGCTTGAGTAGAAAAATTCTTTACCGTTACATGCGACCGAGCGAATGTGTTGCTAAGGGAATTCGGATTCGTCGTCTCAGAAAATTCATTCTTGTAGCTCGGGAAAATGTTGCCGCTAAACCAATAATCGATCGGCGAACCATCCTCACTGCCGGACGCCGGGTGGCCGAAGTCGTACGATTGTCCGATGTCCTGTGAACCGTCCGCTTCTTCCAGATCAACTCCTCGATGGTCAGGATCTGCATTGACCGAATTAACTGAAAGATGTTGTTCGATTACTGACTCATCGATATGCCAAAGCAGAATCCCCCCTTTGTAACTGTTGTTTGCATTAATCAATCCGGGAAGGCTCCAATCAAGTTCATCCACATCCAAAATAACTCCGTATGCAGAATCAATATTGCTGCTGGAAAAACTCTCTTCGTCATTGGAAAATGTCGTTTGGATGATCTGTCCCGACCATTTCATAGTTATCGTTTGCCCATTCTGTTTTGCATCGCGGTGCCTGTTCTCCGCCAGATAATATTCTTTAGCACTGATCGGTATACGGTAAATTGTGTCATTCCCAACGGAATGAAGTCCGGCAGCCGGCAAGGAGAGCGTTTTTGTTCCGTACACATTAATAGGAACGGTCCAACCCAGAAAGCTTTTTTCCCAAGCGCTCGGCTCGGGGGGTGCTATTCCGGAGAAACTGAAGATCGATTGTCCATCCATCAGACCAAAACGGCCTATGCCGGACTTGCCCGTTTTTGTATCGAACAGATCCGGCAATCCTAAATGGCTGCCGATGCTCGCAACCAACAATCCATTAATGCCAAGCTTCAACACAAAATCTCCGCCGACCGATCCAATTCTGCGGACTTCCGTTTCCGGAAGGACGAGGGTATTTGGTAGTATGAAAGTGGAATTCTTCAACGCCACGCCGGGATATGTTGCTCCGCGGAGGTTCCGGAATGAATTCAGATTGAAATAGAGCGACGGCAGATCCAGCGGCGTTGGATCAAAACCAATTGCAGCACGCAGGTCGATATCCCTTCCCACACCTGCATGGAAAAGAGTGAACAGATCGTATTGCTCGAATGGAAACGACGGATTCAACGAGTCCGCCGCTTTCCATGCTTCTTCGATCATCGTTATCAGAGGAAGATTTCCGTTTACCGGCGCGTACTCTTTCATCTGTTTTTTCAAAGTGATCACTCCGCCAAGCACTGTCGTTCTGATATGCTGTTTTCCGTTGGATGCTTTGGAATAATAATTTTCTGTAAAAATAAAGTGATCGGCGAAGTAAGCAGAATCGTGCGGAGGCGGATCGATGATACGTTCCGTAGCAACGGTCATGTCGAACTGACCATCTCCGGATGTGCGAGAATCGTTATCGGTCTGGAATTGCACGAGAATCGCCAGAACATCCAGCGTGTCCGGAAATGCAGTAGAAGCCGCAGTCCGTTCTGAGCGGAGAGATATATCTGTGCGCAGCGGATGAGAGAGTCTCTGAGAATACAAGAACTGACCGCAAAGAACGACGGCAACGAGGAGAGTATTTTTCATTTCACAATAATTTTGGAGTGACAATAACAGAACGGCGCAGGATTGCTCCTGCGCCGCAGAATCCCGGTGCGGGGCGGATTACAGCACTCCTCCCCATAAAATCAGGAGTGTGAAACGCAGGGTTTCAGACAGCGGGTGATTTTCTTCGTTGGCGGAAATGTAACTGAAATCAAATCCGTAAATATCATACCGCAGTCCGGCACCGAACGTGTAAAAATTCCGGTTGCCGTTCTTCGGATCCTCCCAGAAGCGGCCGAATCGGATTGCAACCTGTTTATTATACCAGTATTCCAGTCCAAGCGACCGGTCGATGAATCGGAGATTGTCATCGAGCGTATTCTCGGTGAACGAGGTGATGAGCGATTTCGGTAGTTCATGAGATGCTCCGTGCGAGCCTTTCTCCCGGTAGACCATTAATTTGGAAAAATCGATTGCAATCGTCAGGCTGTTAAACTCATCTTTCATCGGCACAATTCCGAAACCCACGCGCAACTGCGTCGGCAGCGGATCTGCCTGTGCGGCGTCGATATACGTAACTTTCGGTCCCAGGTTGGAGAGATTCACGCCGACACTGAAATGTTCACCGATGTCTTCGTCGATAAAAGGCAGCACAAGCGATTTTGGTCTGTAGAGAAAGCCGATATCGAAACTGAATGTATTGGCAATTCCGTCTCCCTGCTCCTGTGCGGTACCGATGGGTGACAGGCTGCTGTTGATAAATCGAAGATTCGTTCCGATGCCAATATCCTCGGTCAATTGCGTACCATATCCGGCAGTGACCGCTACTTCGAATCCTTTAAACCGGCCGATCTCGGTCGGATCCTTTTCGGATGTGATTATAAATTCGCCGAGGTTCAAATAAGTGATGCTGGCGCCAAATGTTCCGCCGTAATCCGGCATCTCCTGCTTGATATTAAAATAGTCATAAAACAGATCGGAGAGATTGAATTGCGGGAGCCAGTTCGAGTGAGTAATGCTGACCTCTCCGCCGTTTTGGAATGCCAATCCAGCCGGATTCCAATGAATGGATGCCGCATCGTCTGCCAGGCCTGTTCCCGCTTCGCCCATGCCGCTCGCTCTGGAATTGGGAGAGATCATCAAGAATGGAACTGCCGAAGAACCCGCCTGTCCATAGACCGGCTGAAACAAACCCATTGCAATGAAACACAAGCCAACTGCACCATACAGCTTTTTCATTTGTTACTCCTCTTTTGATCGTATTAGATAAATATAGTTAATAATCAGCTTTTTCCCAACATTGCCGCAGCGCGGTAGTGACTCAATTTGAATTCAAGGTTAAATCGTTAGATAAAAAAAGGTCATGCTGAACTTGTTTCAGCATCTTTTAGACCCCGAAACAAGTTCGGGGTGACGAATCTGATTCACTACCCGCAGCGCACAGGACATTATCCCTCAGCGGATAACGGCCATTTTCCCTATCGCTTCACTGGTAAATCTGCCGTCGATTGTTTTTGCATTTACCTTATAAAAATACACTCCGTTTCCGACTTCACCGCCGTCGGAATCCAACCTGTTCCAGTCGATCTTCACAAATCGGTCCGGCATTGCCCGGCGTTCAATCCTATGTATTTCCCTCCCCGCTACCGTGTAGATAGTGATGGTCACATCGATCGGCAGACTTTGATTGTGCTGGAACGTGAATGCAGTTGTTGAGGAAACAGGATTAGGGAAATTATAAAGATGCTGGATAGAAAGCGCAGCGCTGGAGGCGACAATAAAGAATGATTCCGCCGTAGAAGAATTATTATACACATCCCACGCGCGTACTTTTAAGGAATGATTTCCCTGCGAGAGATTATCCAGCGCATATTCTGCTTTCCCCTCCTGATAACTGTCGATCGTTCCTTTGTAGTGCTCGGTCAGGTCGATGCTTTTCGCACTTCCGTCGATCCAGGCCTCCAGCCTATGGCCGATGCTGTTATTGGATGAATTGATACCACTGCTGTCTTTCAACGCAACGAATAGTTTCGGATGTTCGGATACCACATCACCCGAGCGGAAATTTGTATTATCCAAATAGACTGTAATCTCCGGACCGATGCTGTCCGGCGAAGCATTCGGATTGGAACCCCCAACGATAAAGTTCCTGTCAAATCCTCTTCCATCCGTGGATGCGTTCGAAAAATAGAGCGAAATGCGTCCATTCACATTGGTGTAGGAAATGTCCTTCGGTACGATGAACGATGCTGTTACTGAACCGTTGACGATGCTCGCTTCTCCGTTATAGATAAGCGCACCATGCTCGTTATAGGTCCATCCGCCCATGGACGGGATGCTGACATACCGTTCCGCATCGAAAATCGATATCTGTGCAGTGCCGTTGAAACTGGTCATTACGGCATTGGCACTGTCCCGAATCGATCCGTTGATCGTGATCTTTTCCAGTGCGCGGAGCGTATCTGTTTGAACACCGGATGCGGTAAGGAGGGAATCAACGACGATCCTGCCGTTGGGAGCAGCAATGAACAATGTCGGATCGCCGAGCAGAAAGTATTTTTGTTTGTTCTCCAGATATCCAATTTCAAACATTGAGTTTTTCATCAACATGTAGGCATCACCCACACGGAGGGTCGGCTTGCCGGAAAACAAATACATATAGAACCGCTGATTGGTGATTGCATTCTCAATCGCATAAACCGCTCGTGTCGCGCTGAGTACACCAATCGCACCGCCGTTCCTGTTCAACATTACTTCTTCAGCAGAACTCGGCTCTCCCGCTTCATCAAACCGTCCCCAATCACAAGTCGCCGCAACAATAAACGGGAGTTTCGCTCCGTTCACAAATTGACTGCGAGTATCATCCAGAGTCAGGATACTTTCATGCGCCCACACTTTTGGGTTCCCATGGCCGACATAGTTCAGCAGCACAGTCCCATTGCCATTCACTTGATCAAGAATTGCCTTGCGCACATCGGGTTTTCTTCTTCCGGAAGATGAGAACACCGTGGAATACTCCTCCATATAGATTCGCGTAATATCAAAATCCTTGCTCAACGCTATATCTGCAAGCACTTCCGTCTGTAACGTATGTTCTATTTCTGAAGAAGTCGGCGTCCACAAATCATCCGCCACCAGGGTAATCATGTTCTTCCATTGACCTTTGGGCAGCGTCGTTTCATACTGGATGATCTTATCCACCAGCAGTTTGGCGTCTGCAATTGACCTCGGCGTCAATCGTCCATGGGCAAGAGTGACTGTTGTGCTCGCGGCGGGATTGAGATAGGAAAGGTAGTCTTCAACGGAATAGGTGCTGATTTTTATGTTCGATTCCGGCGTTTGGTATGTGGGCACCCATGATCGGTCGTTGTTCAGGATACTTCGGTAATCATAACTTGCATCACCGAAAAAGAGAACGTAGTTCGGTTTTACACTCCACTGTTCGATTGCAAAGCGGAGAAAATCACGGATTGCCGTTGGATCCGGCATGCCGATACCGAACTCATTAAAGATCGTATCAACATCAACAACCACCGTGGAGAGCCTCCGGTCACCCGGCAGTGATTCCTTATGTTGCTTTAAACGGTTCGCTTCACTTTTAAAATCATTATGGCTGATGATAATGAACTCCGCACCGGTGATCGAATGCAGATCGGAATTCGGAATCTTCACGAATGATCTCGGTGTCTTATATTGGTCCGTTGTTCCAACCCAATATCTTCGGATCGATCCTTTGGAAAGCGTATCCTTAAAGGTAAGCGTTCCAACCTGCTGCTGTAATTGATAGGTTATTTTCCGTGTTGCATTCGGATTCGCGATCTCATAGACAGCAATATCATTACCGGCAAATCCGTCCACATCGAACTCCACAACACCCGTCGTATCCGAAGACGAGAATATCAGCAGGTTGTTTGCAGCCGTCAACTGCTGCGTGTAGAACATACGCAGCCATCCGATATACGCCGTCGAGGTACTGCTTGCAGAAGTGTATTTGAATTTCACATTACTGCGCTGATCGTCATCGGCAAGAAGCGGAGTGATGGTCGATTGCAGTTCGAGGGGATACGCATAGTAATGATATTCATCGAAAGCCACAGTGCCAAATATCGGCGTCGCCAGCGCATTTCCAGATTCATCAATGGACATGTGTGTTTGTTCCGATGCACGTGCAAAAACCTCATAGCGATATGTCACGGGAGTTCCCGGAACGCGTCCGAACAACCGTGTGCTGATAGTCCTGGATTCCCCGGAATTGAGCGGTGAGCTCACCCAATTCTGACCGGACTGATCAAAATTGAATTTATCCTCATCGAAGAATGCTTTACCGGGAACTCGATGCACACTGCCGGATGTTGCGGTCGTGATTTGGACTGAATCCATTTTTTTAATCGATGCTGTACCGCCGGCACAAATGAAATAGTAATTACTGAATGAATAGGGATTGCCATAATGTGTGAACTGTTTCACCGACGGGAAATAATTCCATCCCGTAACCCCCTGTCCATAGAATAGAATATAATCCTCTGCATCGAATTCACCGTCCTTATCCTTATCAGCATATTCTGCGGGAATCTGCGGAAGATCCGCCGGACGAGTGGCGGAAAGATTCTCCGGAAGGACACGTCCATCGGCACCGAAAATCTTCACATCGGTGATCGGTTGTGCAGTGGGTTCGATCCCGACTGCACGAAGGTACGACGCGTCTATTTTATACATTCCGTCATCCGCGATCTCAATTTTTACCCAGGTGCCGGAAGAAAGAACGGAGTGAACAGCAGCCTTTTTTACCGAACGCTGAAGAGCAGTCCATTTCTTTGCGGCATCAAAATTCAGTATCGACGCCCGCGCCCACGCATCATTTCCAGTTGGGGTGAATGATGCGGACCTCGGTCCGAAATCGATACGGACGACGATGCGGGAGTAACGCTTCAGCGTGCCGGATGATGATTGGAATTGGTATGGTGCAATTATCAGATTACCGGAAAGCACACCTCGAATCATTGCAATGTCGCGCACTTCGGCGATCTTTTCCGGGAAGAATCGGTCCTTCGATTGGTATTTTGGCTGATACGATCTTTTAATAGAGCCGAGATTATCCAACGGTTCAATGGACGGAACTGGTGCAAGCGGGAATCCTGTAACTGTTTCAAAATCCGCCGCTTCGAGGGAAATACTATGTCCCGTCGCGGACGGAAAGGCAATCGAGAGGGATCTGGTCCGGATATCTTCCTGTCCAGGAGTACTTGAAAGTGCCCCCGATGAGAAAGCAAATTGCGGCAGCTGGAACTTCACGCCGTCGGTTGTGATCTTTTTGTCCTCACGGTACCGGGGACGAAACTCCACTGTAATTCCACGATCGTCCGATCGCAGCAGCTTTACATCCGGGTACAACGTTGAGTTCTGTGCAGAAAGAACTGCAGATATGACCGTCAGATATGCGAGAATTTTTTTGATCATAAAGTAAAAATACCGAACAATGAATTGGAAATCCCTTTTCACGTTCGGTACAATAAAAAAGCAACGAGTATAAACGTTAAAGGTGTCAAACACACTTGAGCTGACCTACAACCTTTAACAAAAATCTATACTTGTTGCTCCTTCGTCTTTTCTTTAATGAGTTTCTCATACAAATATAGAGAAGGCGTCTTTGTTTGTCAATAGTTTTTTCATTAGGATTTTCTCTTGCGACGGGATATCACATTCAGTAGATTATCCACAATTACAGAACATTCATTATTGCGATTTCAATGAAAATCATCCTGATTATTACGGCAGCACTTACGATTATGTCAAACGCCCAGCCTTCTATCCGATACACGCTTTCTATGACCAAACCTCAGTCGCATTTGTTCGAGGTGGAAGTCCAGATCACCGATTATACTTCCAAAACTGTGGACCTGCATATGGCGGCGTGGCGCACCGGCAGATATGTTCTGCTGGATTTTTCCGGCGGTGTTCAGGAATTTATTGCTGTGGACGAACACCAACGTCCTCTTCCGTTTCGGAAGACGGACAAGGATACCTGGAGAATTGATAAGGGAAACGCTGCAACGGTCACGGCAAAATATAATGTGTATGCCAACGAGTTCAACATGCGCACACGGGAACTGACGGGAGAGCATGCATTCGTCGATCCGTTATCCGTTTTCATGTACGTGGAAGATTTGAAGAGCACACCGTTGATGCTGACGGTGAATCCATTCGGAAACTGGAAAGTGACTACAGGCCTCGACGATGTGGAAGGCTCCCCTTTCACCTACTCCGCCCCAAACTTCGAACATTTTGGAGATTGTCCCCTGGAGATAGGGAATCAACACGAGATCGAATTTTTTGTAGACGGGAAGAAACACATCATTTGCATTTATGGCGAAGGGACGTGGGATGCCGACGTGTTGGTCAACGACTTTACCAGAATCGTCATTGCCAATAAAGAATTCTGGGGTGACCTGCCGTATCAAAAATTTATCTTTATGATCCACTGTCAACCGAATGCCGGCGGGGGGACGGAACATCTTAATTCCACCATTATGGGAACGCGGCCATTTATTTTTTCCAATCCGCAGGCATATAAGGGATTCCTCGGTCTTGTGTCGCATGAATATTTCCATACATGGAATGTGAAACAGCTTCGTCCCAAAGCAATCGCACCGTACGATTTTTCCCGGGAAAATTACACCGAAGAACTTTGGATCAGCGAAGGGGCAACATCATATTATGACGACCTGATGCTTGTGCGGGCAAAATTCAACACTGCAAAAAAATTTCTCGAGAACATCAATCAAATGGTGAATAACGAACGCCTGCGGTACGGCAACCGCATCCAATCGCTGGCAGATGCTAGTTACGACGCATGGATCAAATATTGGCGCGGCCGACAGAATTCTCAAAATGCCGAATCCGATTATTATAGTAAAGGATCGTACCTGAGTCTGCTGCTGGACCTGGAGATCCGCCATCATTCCAACAATAAATATTCGCTGGATACCGTACTGCGAACGATGTATCAGCGCTTTCCGCGGACGAAAGGATTTACAAACGGGGATTTTCGAAAAGTCTGCGAAGAGTACGGCGGTGTCAGTTTCAAGGAATTCTTCCGTGATTATCTTTATGCAACCGTTCCTCTCCCCTGGGAACGCACTCTCGCGTATGCGGGATTAGAAGTGGTCGTGCTCGATTCAATCCAAAAACCGGGACTCGGCATCTCTACGCAGGATATGGGTGAGAAGACCAGAATCACCAACGTCATTCCCGGTTCGCCCGCCGAACGTGCGGGATTGGAGATTAATGACGAGATCGCTGCAGTGAATGGTTTCCGCATCCGTTCTGGGGAATTGAATGAGCGTATCGGCACTATGAATGCAGGTGCTGTTGTGACAATCCATATTTTCCGGAATGAGAAACTTAAAGAAGTGAAAATCATGCTGGAGAATTATGGAACACAGAATTTCGTCGTGCGAAAGGTCCTGCAACCGAATGAACAGCAGAAGGCCATTTACGAACAATGGCTGATGGAGCAATGGCAATAGTTTTTTCGAACTGGAAACTGGTGTGAGACTGTTTTTTTACCATCACACCTTTCCTCCCATGAACCTTGTAAATTCCGCATAATTTCCGTATCTTTGTGGAGTTACGTAATTCCTTCACAAAGAATGGGAAGTATGTCCAAACCCCTTAATATCCTCTTTATTACCAGCGAAGCAGAACCTTTTTCAAAAACCGGCGGATTAGCAGACGTTTCAAGTGCGCTCCCAAAAATGATCCGGGAATTAGGCCACGATATCCGCATCATGACTCCACGGTATGGGACCATCAGTGAACGAAAATTTAAACTTCATGATGTTATCCGCCTGCGTGAGATCCAGATTCCTCTCGGGGCTGAAACAAAGGTTGCCAGCGTCAACTCATCATTCATCTCCAGCCTGAAAGCAAAAGTGCAGGTCTATTTTCTGGCGAACAAGGATATGTATTACCGGGCCGGATTGTACACCGATCCGAAATCCAACAAAGATTACCCGGATAACGACGACCGGTTCATTTTCTTTTGCCGCGGTGTTCTCGAGACACTGAAGAAACTCGGCTGGCAGCCCGATATCATCCACTGCAACGATTGGCAGACTGGACTGATTCCGGCGTATATGAAGACTATTTATAAAGACGAACCGACATTCAAGAATATCAAGACCGTCTTCACAGTACACAATCTCGGTTATCAAGGCACTTTTCCCGATTCGTCGTTTGACAAAACCGGCTTGCCGGGAAACGAGTTCACACATGAAGGGGTGGAATTTTACGGAAAATTGAACTTTATGAAGGCGGGACTCGTCTATGCTGACATCATTACCACCGTCAGCGAGAAGTATGCGCAAGAGATCACCACTTCCGAAGAGTTCGGCGCCGGAATGGAAGGAATCCTCAAGAAACGGAAGAAGGATCTGTACGGCATCATTAACGGCATAGATTACACGGTATGGAATCCCGAGACTGACCCGGCCATCGATCAGCGATACGATATCCAGTCACTCGAAGGAAAAGAGCAGAACAAAATGGCGCTTTGCACCAAATTCGGACTGCAGTATAAAGAAGGGGTGCCGGTCATCGGTTGTATCACCCGGCTTGTGGACCAAAAAGGGATCGATCTGATTAAAGAAATTGCCGATGATATGCTGAAGCTCGACGTACAGTTCGTGATGATCGGACTCGGCGAAAAACGTTATCACGAATATTTTGAATCATTGAAAAAGAAACATCCCAAAAAGGCCGGTATCATGTTCGGCATGAGTGAAGAGATTGCTCATTTGATTGAAGCAGGAAGCGACATGTATCTGATGCCTTCGCGGTACGAACCATGCGGTTTGAACCAGCTCTACAGCCTGAAATACGGCACGGTTCCGATTGTGCGCGCAACCGGCGGATTGGATGATACGATCCAAGACGTAGGTACCAGCGGCAATGGAACCGGATTCAAATTCCAGAAATACGACGGAAAAGAACTTCTGAAAACGATACAGCGCGCCGTGAAGATGTACGGCGATCAGAAAACATGGCAGAAGGTGATGCGCAACGGCATGGCGAAGGATTTCTCCTGGGAATCTTCGGCGAAAAAATATATCAACCTCTATCGCAGTTTGTTGAAATAGTTGACGATGGCGCAGACGGACTTTGCGGTGTTTATCGATCGTGACGGTACAATCAATGTGGATGTTGATTTCCTCTCCTCTCCCAGCCAGCTGCAACTCATCCCCCGCAGCGCCGAAGCGATCCGGGAATTGAATGATCTCGGTATTCCGGTTATTGTCATCACCAATCAATCCGGCATCGCCCGCGGGATTTATACGGAAGATGATCTGAACGCTGTCCATCATGCTATGGACGAAATGCTTAAAGGATATGGTGCATCAATTCTGCATTACTATTATTGCCCGCATCACCCGACAGACGGTATTGCGCCGTATGTGCGGGATTGCGAATGCCGAAAACCGAAAGCAGGAATGCTGCACAGCGCCAGGAAACAATTCGGTTTTGATCTCAGCCGGTCATTCGTTGTGGGAGATAAACTGATCGATATCCAGGCCGGAAAATCGGTTGGAGCAATTTCCATCCAGGTGGCCACAGGATATGGTGTGCGGGAAAAAGATTCAGCGGCGGGAATCCGTGATTTCTATGCAGCGGACCTGCATGATGCAGTACAATTTATTAAATCTAACGTGAAACAATGACAAAAAATTTCGCTGTTCTCTTTTCCATTCTTCTTTTTGCCGTTGGTTGTGCAGAAAAACCAAAATCGGTCGGCAACGGCCTTCCGAATGTGGACGGTATCTTTACCATCGCCGATACGGTGTTGTATTCTTTCAACGATACTACCTACCGGGTGTCGTTCTCTGCAGGATTTGGAACGAGCAATCTTACCGGCAGGATTTCTGCGACTGAAGAATTGATCACCCTTCTAAACTTCATTCCGAACACGCGAATCGATTCGCTTCGCGGTGCAGTGATCGACACGGCCGAATTGAGATTGATCGTGAATTACCGATATTTTCCGCAAACTCCTCCCATCCGCTTCGATATCATAGAGATTCAAAAATCGTGGGCACAATCGACATTCACGAAGGATTCGTTGCCATTCCTCACCTTTGGCACGAAAGTCCTGGGAACATTTGCTGACTCAATGAACTATCTCAGCACAGTAAAAGCATTGCTGGATACCGTCGAAGTACGGAAATGGGCCGATTCCCACAACGATACGACTGCACCGGACTTTTTCGGATTCGCTCTTCAAGCGCAGCCGGGGGCCAACACAGGCGTTATCGGATTCAGCACTCTCAGCAATTATTCGACCTACGCTCCCCAGTTGTTCATCCGATTCACCAGAAACGGCAGAAAGGATTCACTCACCTTTGCTTCCGGTGAAGATACGTATGTATCCAAATATACAGGCCCAACGACAGTCAATCCTTTGATGGTCCATGGAGCGTTCGGAGTCCGTTCAAAAATTCATTTCAATACAGCGTCCCTGAAAAACAATCCAATCATCAACAATGCAACGTTGCAATTGACTTTGGATACCGTCGCAAGTTCCATTTACGGATATTCCCCCGACACCGTCATAGCGTTGATCGGCATGTCCGGCACAACGCTCGACCAGTCCGATTCAACGATCTACACATACGGTTACAGGTCGTCGGTCGACTCCAATATGTTCCCGGTCTATACGTTTAATCTCACGAAGATCACGGACCGATGGGTTCGGTATGTTAATCCGAATTTCGGATTAACGCTGCGCTGGGGAGTGGAATACAGTACCGCAGAAAAGGCGGTTTTCTTTTCCTCCGCTGCTGCGGACACCACGGTGCGGCCGCGGTTGAAAATTATTTACTCAAAAAAATAATCTATGAAGAAAATTTCTGTTCTCTTGTTCCTGGTGTCGTTCGCCTATGCCGGTAAAGGATCGATTTATTCACGGTACGGCGTCGGCGAGCTCAATCTGTTTATGAGCGGAAAGAATGCCGGCATGGGAAACACAGGACTTGCGTTGTTCGGCGACAGCCACATCAATTTGCTGAATCCCGCATCTTCCGCCTTTATCCCCCGAACGCTGCTTTCCGCAACGTATCAATACAGGAATTATGTTTCTGAAGACAATTCCGGTTCTTCGCTGTTTGGCACCGGCAATATTAGTTCGGCAGCACTGGCGTTCCCGGTGTACGATCGGAACAAGATGGTGTTAACCCTCGGCCTTCTTCCCTATTCTTCCGTTGCCTACGAACAGCAGATCAGCAGCACCGTGGCGGGAAGCAGCTTGGTGCAATCGTTCGACGGACGGGGCGGAATCAATTCGGGACAGATCGGGATTTCGTATGCCGCTGCCACAGATATCTATGTGGGTGTCACGGCGCATTATTTGTTCGGATCCATCTACCGCGATCAGACAATCACATTTCTCAGCGGAAGTAATTTCGGAGGATCGTTCCATCAATCCAATTCTGTCAGCGGCATTGGTTTCACATTCGGCGGTATCTATACCGGCATCGACAAAGCGCTGGGATATTCCGACACGAAACAGATGAATCTTGGCGTGACGATCTTTACCGGTTCGTCCCTGAGTTTTGACGAACAGCTGCTGCGGGATTTCGCAACGAATCAGGATACCTTGACACAGGCAAAGTCCATTACACTCCCCTTCGGCTTTGCGGCAGGCCTTTCTTATACAAAGGATAGAACAAACTATGCCGCCGATTTCCATTTCCAGAATTGGGGGAGTTTTTCGCTGCCGGGAGTTTCGACGTCGTTCCAAAACAGTTTCCGGATCGGCGCCGGAGTGGAATTTCTTCCGGCATCGGACTTCATCAATGATGAATTCTTGAAACGCCTGTCGTACCGTTTCGGTGCATATGTCCACAGAACCAATCTCGTCCTGAACGGCGAATCGATCAACGAATTGTTTATTTCGTCGGGACTCAGCTTCCCGATGAGCATGGAGACGCGCGTTCACTGTTCGCTGGAATACGGCATTCGCGGAACGACCTCTTCGTCGCTTATTAAAGATTCTGTCATCCGGTTCACCGTGGCTGTATCGGCCTCTGAACTGATGTTCATTCAACCACCAATCGATTAACAAGACTATGATTGCCATTGCCAGCGACCATGCAGGATTCCATTATAAGGAAAAAGTAAAAGCGTATCTGAAGCAGCACGGCATCGTGTTTAAGGATTTTGGTACGATGACGATGGATTCCGTGGACTATCCTGATTTCGCCCATGCAGCATCCGAAGCGGTTTCTACCGGAGAATGCGAACAAGGGATCATTGTCTGCGGCACCGGCATCGGCGTTTCCATTGTCGCCAATAAGCATAAAGGGGTTCGAGCAGCAGCTTGTGAGTCGGTAACGGCGGCAGTCCTTTCCCGCAAGCATAATAATGCCAACGTCCTCTGTTTCGGCGAACGGCTGGTAGGTTGGGGTGTTGCAGAAGATATGATCGATGCGTTCCTTCATACGAATTTTGAAGCGGGCAGACATACCCGCAGAGTCGAAAAAATCCATTCATTAACCGGACGGTAATTATGAGCAACATCAACCAATACGATCCAGAGATATACGCCGCGATCAAACACGAACAGAACCGGCAGAACACCAAACTGGAATTAATCGCATCCGAGAATTTTGTCTCCACCGCCGTGCTGGAAGCGGCCGGATCGGTACTGACAAACAAATATGCCGAAGGATATCCCGGCAAACGGTACTACGGCGGCTGCGAGTTCGTCGACGTGGTTGAGAATATCGCACGGGACCGTGTGAAACAATTATTCGGCGCCGAGTATGCGAACGTGCAGCCCCACTCCGGTTCGCAGGCAAATATGGCGGTCTATTTCACATTCATAAAACCGGGCGATAAAGTGCTCGGCATGAATCTTTCTCACGGCGGACATTTGACCCACGGTGCATCGGTGAACTTTTCGGGTCAGTTGTATAATTTCTCTGCATACGGTGTGGATAAGACCACCGGATTCATTGATTATAACGAAGTGGAAGATGTCGCAAAACGGGAAAAACCGAAATTGATCACCGTCGGTGCCAGTGCCTATTCCCGCAATATCGATTACAAAAAATTCCGTGAAATCGCCGATAAGGTCGGTGCATTCCTTTTTGCGGACATTGCGCATCCGGCCGGATTGATTGCAGCAGACCTGCTGAACGATCCGATCCCGTATTGCCATGTGGTTACATCTACAACGCATAAAACACTTCGCGGTCCTCGCGGCGGCATCATTCTTGTCGGAAAGGATTATGAGAATCCCTTCGGCATTGTCGCTCCGAAATCGGGGCGGAAGAAAATGATCTCGGAACTGATCGATTCCATGGTCATCCCGGGAGTGCAGGGCGGACCGTTGATGCATGTGATTGCCGCGAAAGCAATCGCGTTCAAGGAAGCACTTGAACCCCAATTCAAAGTGTATGCAAAACAGGTGATTAAAAACGCTCAGACACTTTCGTACCATCTAATGTCCAAAGGATATATGATCAGTTCCAACGGCACGGATAATCATCTGATGCTGCTGGATCTTCGCAACAAGAATGTTACTGGCAAAGATGCGCAGGAAGCGCTGGATGAAGCAGGTATCACGGTCAATAAGAACGGCGTGCCGTTCGATGATAAATCACCGTTGATCACCAGCGGTATCCGCATCGGCACGGCCGCGCTCACCACGCGCGGTATGAAAGAGAATGAGATGAAAACGGTCGGCGATTTGATCGACGAAGTGCTTCAAAACGTCGGCAAGACCGATGTCTATGAGAATGTGAAGAAAAAAGTGTTCGATCTGTGCAGCGCATTTCCACTCTATAAAGAACTGATGTAATGCCGAACGATCAGCCGAAATCGGATGAACGGGAAATGGGATTTCTGGACCACCTGGAGGAACTGCGCAGGAGGATCTTGATTGCTGTTCTCTCCGTTTTGTTCGTTTCGATTGCCGCTGCGTTCTTTTCAGATTTCCTTGTAAAAGAATTGTTGCTTGGACCTCTGCTGGCAGTTGGATTGAAAGCACAAGTGCTCACGCCGTACGGCATTATGTTGACATACATGCAGGTAGTGCTGGTGATGGGCATTATCGGCGCGATGCCGATCATCCTGTATCAGTTCTGGAAATTCGTCGCTCCGGGTCTGCTTCCGAACGAGCGCAAATATGCTTCCGGCATCGTCTTTTTCACATCACTCTGTTTTCTGTCCGGCATTGCGTTCGCGTATTTCATCCTTGTCCCGACCGCACTCAAATTCTTTTCCACCTTCGGCACAGATGTGTTCGTCCTGAACATTGCTATAAATGAATATATCAGTTTCATGCTCAGCCTGATTCTCGGAGCGGGACTGGTGTTCGAACTGCCAATGATCACCTATTTCCTGACCAAAATCGGAATCGTCAATCCTGGCATGATGCGCAAATACCGACGGCATTCCATCGTCGCCATTCTGATTATTTCTGCCGTTGTCACACCGACGCCGGACATCATGACGCAAACCCTGCTTGCCGCACCGATGATCCTATTATATGAGATCAGTATTTTCATTTCCAAATTCGCACAAAAAAAACCGACGCGGCCAACCGCGTAAGAAGAGTATTACATGGCATTAACTGTAACCCAATCGCTCGACGACATTAAAGCGCCGGTCGAAAAAGAAATAAAAGAGTTTTCAGGATTTTTTAAGAATGCGATGCGGTCCAACGTGTTCCTGGTAGACACCATCGCACGGTACATTGTAAAGCAAAAAGGGAAACGAATCCGGCCTATTATTGTGTTCCTCTGCGCCAAAGCTTGCGGAAGCGTCAATGAAAGCACTTTCCGCGGTGCAACGCTGGTGGAAATCCTTCACACAGCAACGCTGGTGCATGACGATGTAGTGGATGATGCCGATACACGGCGCGGACTTGCCTCCATCAATGCTGTCTGGAAAAACAAGATTGCCGTACTCATGGGCGATTATCTTCTCTCCACCGGATTGATGATCTCCCTGAACCATAACGATGTCTATTTCCTGAAGGTCACATCCGATTCGGTTCGGAGAATGAGCGAAGGCGAGATTTTGCAGATCCAGAAAAGCCGCGAACTGAATATGGATGAGCCAACCTATTTGAAGATCATCTCCAATAAAACAGCTTCGCTCCTTTCCACCTGTTCCGAGATCGGCGCTGCGAGTGTCACGGACGATGCTACCCAACGGAAGTTGATGAAAGAGTACGGGGAGAATGTCGGTATGGCATTTCAAATCCGGGACGATATACTGGATTTCACCTCCCGCAAAAGCATTCTCGGAAAGCCAATTGGCGGAGACATGAAAGAGAAGAAACTGACACTTCCTTTGATTCATGCTCTGAGTCAGGCACCGAAGAAGGATTCAAAAAAAGTATTGAAAATGATCAAGGCAGGCACATCCGGCAAGGATGTGGAATTTATCGTCGATTTCGTCCAGCGCAACGGCGGTATCACCTATGCCGAACAACGCGCCCACGATTTTGGCAATGCGGCACGGGAATGTCTGGCGCCGTTTCCCGATTCGGGTGCCAAACGATCGCTGGAACACTTTATCGACTTCGTTGTGGAGCGGGAAAAATAAAAATTCTCGACGCTTGCCCAAAGAAGTCCTTCGGACTTGTTACGCGATATTTCCTCAATTGAATAAATACAAAACCCTTTCTTCAGAGAAAGGGTTTTGTATTTAGAGCGGATCTGTTTCATCCATTCCTTCCGGCAGACTAATTTCCGGCTTTTTCTTTTTCTTCTTCGGCCTTCCCCCTTTGCCATCTTCAATCTCAATATCCGGAATATGGTTGAATGCGATTCGAGCAGGGGATGATTCCAGCGCCGAATGCGCTTCCCCAAAGTACAACGCCGTTTTCCCGAACCGCAGATTGAGCTCATCCACAGCAGCATTCAGCGCAGTGGACCGTTCTTCATTATCGAACATGGAAGGAGTATGTTCTTCTTCCGGCGTCAAATTCAGCAGCGTCACAGAGACTTGCAGTGGAGTTTCATTGAAATGCGGTTTTCGTTCGAGCATTTTCGTTAAAGCCAGAGTCAATTGCAGTGTATCCGAAGTTTCTGTGAAGGTGATCTCGTCGCTCCACTGTTGATCATTATAATACCGGATGCCGGCGTACATTGTTTTTGTACGATATTTCATGTCCCGCAAACGCATCGCCGCTTTCTGAAGCATCCTGTGCATCACTGCAACGGCTCCTGTGGTATTCCGTTCTTTGGGAGTAAGCATGTGCGAGTGACCAATCGTCGTATGGTGGACAGGGGCAAGCGGAGGTTCAATCCCGCGAAGACGTTCATACATTCTGTCCCCTTCTATTCCTCCCCACACTGATCGTAATTTTTCCTTTTCCGCAGAGCACAATTGTTCAACAGTATAGATCCCGTTCCGGTAGAGCCGTTTCACCATATTCCGACCGATTCCGGTCAGATCCTGTAATTCCAAAGGATAAAGAATTTCCGGAAGGTCCTGTTCCTCGATCACTATCAGTCCATTCGGTTTCTGCATATCAGAAGCGGTCTTAGCGAGAAAGATATTCGGAGCAATGCCAACGGAGGCCCGCATGAATTCACCGCATCGATCGGCGATGGTTTGCTTAATTTTCTTCGCCAATGCAACGGCATTTTCTTTTTTTGTCTGGCTTCCGCTCAGTTCGCACGCCATCTCATCGATCGATTTTACCAGATATACCGGAATACATGATTCCACTGCTTCAATCAGCTGATGATGATAGCGGACATAAAGCGGCGGCCGCGCTTCGAGCACGATCAATTCGGGACACTTGAGACGTGCTTCTTTTGCTGAAGTCCCTGTTTTGATTCCGAACTTCTTTGCTTCATAACTGGCAGCGATACACGCAGTGTTTTCCGCCATCACCGGCAGGACAACTACCGGTTTTCCCCGAAGGTGAGGGTTCTCCTGCTGTTCGACGGAGGCAAAGAAAGCGTTGAAATCTATGAAGAGAAAACGAAGAGACATTTCTAAAAACAATTGATAATGGATAATTGATAATGACGTTTTGGAAAAGACTGTTTTCCTCTGAGAATTCTTATCCCGCAACAAAAAGCGGGGCTTCAAATTGACATTTTATTTACTCATGGCGTGAATACGATCCCATTCTTGCTTTGCCACCGGCTGTACAGAAAGACGGCCAATCCGCACCAGCGGCATCGCTGCTAATTCCTTTATGGACTTGATGGATGCAAGTGAAACAGGTTTTGACAGTTTCTTCTCCACCTCAATTTCAATCACCACAAGTTTTTCATCCTTCGCTTTAGGATCGCGATAAGGATCTGAAACTATTTTCACAGTACCGACGATTTGTCGTTCGTCGCCGGTATGGTAGATAAATGCCCGATCCCCTTTTTTCATCGAACGAAGATGTTTCAATGCCGGAGCGGCTGATACTCCGCTCCAAACAGTTTTCTTATCACGGATCAGGTCGTCGAACGAATATTCAGAAGGTTCGGTTTTAAGGAGGAAATAGTTCATGGGGAATAGATTACTGTTTTGAGTTTTGAGTTTTGAGTTTACAGTTGTTTTAAATCAGATCCACAAATCTTTGTCATTTCGAGGAGTGGTGCCGAAGGCGCCGCGACGAGTCCCGTCACGAAGTGATGGCTTCGCCAAGGGGATCCTCCAAAGGAGTCCTTCGGACCTTTGGGAAAATCTCGCCTTACGCTCTGAGATTTCTCATCCCGATGTGTCTTAAGAAAAACTCCCAGCATCGGGATTCGAAATGACAGGCTTTAACGCTGTCATTTCGAGGAGCCTCGTATTTTTTTCTTCAAGCGACGAGAAATCTCTCTTGTATTCTCTAAGATTTCTCACCCCGAAAAACGGGGATTCGCCACGAGGTGGCCCCGACGGGGAAATGACACTCTTTAGCACTGTCATTTCGAGGAGTGGTGCCGAAGGCGCCGCGACGAGTCCCGTCACGAAGTGATGGCTTCGCCAAGGGGATCCTCCAAAGGAGTCCTTCGGACCTTTGGGAAAATCTCGCCTTACACTCTGAGATTTCTCACCCCGATGTGTCTTAAGAAAAACTCCCAGCATCGGGATTCGAAATGACATTTTTTCTCCTTAGAGTTCACTGTCTCTTCCCTAGTGATCTCCTTTTACGACACTATTATCGCATCTTCACCAGTTTGGAAAGCCCTTCAATCTGTTTGTTCTCATGCTTCACAATTAACTTATAAAAATAGACACCATTACCGATCTGGTCGCCGTCCTTGTCTCTGCCGTCCCACGGAATCCTGTTAAATCCGATGATCGCATGAATGTTCAATTCCTGGATCAGTCGTCCGGCGACGGTGTAGATTTTGATCATCACTTCGTCCGGATTCGACGGCCCTGCCAAATTGAATGTAAAATGTGTGCTGTTGCTGAACGGATTCGGGATGTTATAAAGATCAAGGATCCGGAATTCCGACGCTACGTTGACGTAGATGAGAATCGTATCCGAATAATTTTGCGCAACATCCTTGGCATAAATCCGGAAGACATTTTCACCGCTCTTCAATTCGGGAGTCCAGCGGATATCCGCCCGGCCGGGTGCATTTGTATTGATCATTTCTGCAATGCCTGGTTCAAACGGAACGGCATCATTATTTAATTCAATCCTGAAATTCGATGTATCGGACTGCACAATACCTGTGGGATTGTCATCAGTATAGGATATCCGGATATCAGGATGCTGTCCGATATAGTCGCCATTCACCACCTGCAGTCCGTCGATGGTTACCTGCAATAACGGACGCGTGGAATCCGCCAGTACAACGAACGGAATCGTGACAACGTTATTACTTTTCGTTTGTTCCGAGAGGCTGTCCCGTGGATCAATCTCAAAGGTAAATGCATGATTTCCTTTTCTGCCGCGTGTATCATACGAAACTGATACATCGGCCGAATCATGTGCCGGAACGCGCAGGAATTTTTCCAGCACCACATAGTCGATGCCGGCCGTACTGGACCGCAGCTGCACCAAAACACTTTCCGCCTGAATCGTGCTGACGTTGTACACCTTTCCTGTAAATTGAATATTTTCCCCTTCCATCACCTGATCGCGGTCTATTACAGACGATTGACGCGATACGGCGAGCTCTGTAGAAGACGTGGCAGAGATTTTCCAGGACTTTATTGCGGGAGAATTCACCGAGGCAACCGTTTGGCGGTTCTTCAATATTGACGGTACAGCAAGAGTGAACAACAGTTTCCCGGACCGATACAGTTTTGTATTAATTGCTCCAAGTGAAATAGTGTTTTGATTGAGCACTGTCAATAACGTATCAAAACTGTTTTTCGAAGATTTACCGATAAACTGTGTCTTTACCTCTGCACCGGATGGAATACTACTTTCCAGTTGCAGCTGGTAGAGAGAGTTGAACGGTCCAAGCACCGGCGTTTCGATCGTCCCAATCCGTTCAATCTGCACCACCGTGGTTTCGGCAAGTGCACTGCCGCTGTTTTGAGGACGATACATTTCCGGGACAGTTCCTGGTGCAGCTCCTTTCCTTCCAATAATCGTCCAAGAATCCCTGAACGCTAACTGATCGATATACGCGCTTCCGATTGTTTTCAATGCATTACGAGTGGTTGGTTGGAGATTATTCGCGCCTTCGTCCACAACGACATCGACTACCACCAAACCATTTTGTATTGAAGTGATAAACTGTGTCAGCGAATCAGCTTCGTTAGGATCTGCCGTGATATTGAATCTCCGTTGAGACACAACGCCGAAGTGCACGGTATCCAGCACCGTAATATTATGCCCGCTGCCGAGGATCGGTGTTAACAGATTCATTCCATTAACTTCGAGTGCGCCCATGTTGCCGTCGCTAAAACCGGCTGAACGAGCTTTGATAATAAATTTCGTATCAACAATTCGTGCTCCGCTGTCGGCAGAAAAGACAATATGATTGAAGATATTCTGGTTCCATGCGACGGGATCTAATTGTCCGAACGCTGATGAAGATGAGTCTCCGCTATAGAATGAACCAGTCGACCAGTCTCTGCCGCTGTTTTGTATTTTCACTCTCCAATAATAGCGCTGCTGTTTATTCAATCCCGGTAAGAGGAATGTTGTCGCAAACTGTTCAAACTGTTTTATCTGTGCTTGTTTTGTGGAGAAGTTAGACACCGTATCCACCTCAAGCTGAATCATTGGATTTGATCCCGCATCAAGCGTCGGATTCAAGAAAATAATCCTATCGACGTAAGAAATACTGTTTGGCGCCGGGAAAATCACATTAAAATCTGTCGTCACGACAGTAAAGTAAAATGTAGAGAAATTATCTGATTCCGATGATTCTGAGATCAATCCATTATAATCTATATCAACGGAGAGTTGGTGTTCGCCCGAATTCTTCAATATTGGAATTGCCACGGTGAACGTGTCATACGCAACGGGGTACTTCCTGCGCACGATCTCCGTGGAAAGCAGATCGGCATTATAATAATGCTTTATCTGGATCGAAATAGAGTCATTCACCAGTGATCCGGTATTGGCATACACAATCGTACACCATGCCGTGTCCGTATTGACAGACACCTGCGCTGGTGAGATCGTGACCGCATTTTGCGTAATGACAAGATTCGGCTGCAGGGGATTGCCGGGGCTTTTTTTGATGAAATATGAGTAGGTAAATGTATTATTATCCCTATAGAATTCTCGAATAGTCGAATCCGGATCGATCATTAGTCTAATATCTCTTCTTCCGCTGCCAAGCAAAGTGCTATATTGCGTTGATATTTCTTGATATGAATCCGATTGAATGGAATCGATTACCTGAGTTGCCATTGTTTCAACGTAATTATTATCCCATGTACATATTAAGGCAAATGGAACATTTTTCACAGTTGTTCTTCCGGCGTTGTAAATCCTGTAATGAAATTCTAGTTTTTCTCCTTGCACGATAGTATCATTTGCTGATATCTCCTTCAAGGTATTGTCCTCTTTGACGTGATACCCCGTAAATGTCTTACTATAAGTCCCTAATTCAGTGAGTGGAGAATACTGAACTTCCACAGTATGCAATTCCGGTGACAGATATTCAGAATTCACTTTAAAATCGTACACTAATTTAATAAATGGTATATCAGAACTGACAGCATTCAATGAAATAGTAGAATCATTCGATGCAGCAATCGTATCTTCCGATGCATTAGTATGAATACCTACGACTGAAGTAACAATGGACGTGCCGATTGGTATAGTCCTATTCGTCGTCACCTTACCCCAACTTGCTGCAGGTCCCAGAATTGGCAGAATACTTCTTCCGGATGTAAACGTTCTGGTATATGTCGTTTCTACAATTGCTTTGGATGCTGATGCCGGGAAATATGCTTCCAGTGCACTTCCAGGAGCTCCTCCTTTTTTTCCGATAACAGCCCACGATCCTTGATAGGAATACGTACTCTGATATACTGCCCCGATCGATGCATAGGCATTTTGTACGGAAGTCTTTAAACTTCCTCCAGTAGAAACCGCATCGGCGACAACTGAGATAAGAATATCCCCTGAAGGAATACTATCAATAAATACTGCTAACGAATCCATTAATGCTGGTGTGCCATACGTATCGAACTGTTTAATAGAAATAATTGATAACGAAATAGGATTTATATGAGCGAGACTGAATGAACGTACAAACGTATTTGGGAGAATATTAACACCATTCATCTCTATGCTTACCGCCGAGCCTGCCAGATATCCGGCAGAGATTGCCCGAAGGGTGAGTGGATCATTGGAGACTTTTAAAGTATTCTGAAAGAATGACAAATTCGTATTATTCAATGCGCTAAAGCCCAATGAATCCGCTATGCCAAGCTCTGTTCCTGTAGTTACGCCGGAATAGTAAGTGCCATAATTCCATTGCGCTGAAGGAGATGCGATTTTTATTCTCCACCAATACCGTCTCCCCTTATCTAGTGTTGAAACATCGAATACAGAAGAAAATTTATCCGCTGCTGTAGTAAATGCTTTCGAATTAGTGAATTCAGCCGACGTATCGATCTCAAAATATACTATCGAACCTGTATCTGGTAGTACAGCAGGGTTCAAAAAAACTACTTTAGAGACAGCGGCGGTATTCCGTTCGTTCGGCGATAGGATTTTAATATCCGTCGACAGTACCGTGATAATTTTTTCTGCCCTATTATTGGCTTCGTTAATTTCAGGAATATTATTTAACGAATCGATCGTGATTATGATTGAATGTTCGCCGGCCATACCTCGTATATATGCTGAGAATACAATTGTATCCGCATTGAGCGGCATTGGTTTTTTGAGAATAATATTTTCAATCGTAGTGTTGTTGTAACGATGGAGTATTCGGATATCGACACTGTCCATTGTCGTGCTACCGTAATTCCTGAGCTGTAACTTCACAGTAGCATTCATCTCTTTATCTGTGTGCGTTCCCGGAGATTCGATCCCGGCATCATTTATTGCTATATCTGGGGAAAAAGGAACACGTAGCTCTACCGATGGATCACCAATTAAACTGTTTGTGTAGAGCATTACTTGATTTACAGAGCTGAAGTTCCCCTGCGCCAACTGAATTTTGGATAACAAATGAGCTTTTCCAATGCCAACGATAGAATCTTGAAGTATTTTTTTGTAGAATTCTTTCGGGAGAGTAGACGCAATCGATGTGAAGCCAAGCGCCGAATTACCAATATACCCAATCGCATACGATTGAGGTCCGACGACGAATAATTCGGAGAACGATACTATTTGTGGCTCGGCGAATTTTCCTGTGGAGCAACCGAAATCCGTAACTAAAGGAAATCTCCCCGCGCTATTTTTTAATTGCGCAGGATCTAAAATGCTGTTATCCCACGTTTGCGTACCACTGTGACCGATGTAGGAAATGAATACAGATCCCGCAGAAATTGCATCTTTAAATTCCTGAGGCGAATATGGGCCGAAGTCCGACTGCGGAGAGGTCGTCTTATAGAAATGGACTGAATTCCCTCCGATTGGAGCCGGATCGATATATGATTTTTTTACAAAGTCGTTTGTTTCTTTAAAACTTGCGATCTGCCCGGATACCGTTGGATCGCCGCCAGAAAAAAGCAGGTATCTCTTATTCCACTCCGTATTTGGCTGAATCTCATACAGCATTACTCGGTTCAAATATTCCGATACTTCCCCAACATTATTCACCGGCAATCGGCCGACAAACATTTGCGGATAATTTGAAAGTGATTTCCACGTGACAAGCATTGGATCGCTGACCGGATATCCGTATGAAGGAACGTAATTTTTTGCAGAATAATTTTTATAAACAAATTTGTAATCGTATGACGCGTCACCGATGAACATTGCATACGCCGGCATTGGAGAAGGCCAAATTGTTGTTGATTGTAAAAATAATTGCACAGCTTCAGGAGTTTGATATCCGTATCCAAACTCATCGAAAATATCATCCACATCAATCAGTTTAGCCTTCAATTTTTTTGTCTCCGTCAGGAATGTGGAATACGGCAAAGACTCATTATAAAATTTCACATTAGCTACCATCACAAAATCGGCTTGAGATGCATTCCCACGAATATCGATAAATTGTTTCTTCTTCACTATCGTCGGAGTTAGCACTTTTGTTTGTGGAAGAAGATAGTACTTATCCCCAACCGCGACGGTATCGGTAAACCGAGCAGTATAGGGGCCGGTTCCAGAAAAGATTATTTGTGAAATCCTTTTTGGTATCGGACGAATTTTATAAATTAGAATGTTTTTCTTAGTGAGATTTGATAGGACGACGGTGCGAAGCGCAGTTGTCGTTACTTTCCGGAATTCAAAAGATAATGAGTCGCTGATCGCCTTTATTTTTCTCGGAATTTCTATTTCAAGCCAATCGGGTATTATCCAGTTGACGGAAGTGGATGCGGTAGGATAAGAAAAAATTGAAATATTATTTGTCCCGTTTTGTAAGGAAGAATCGAGGAAAACACTGGAACTGATCTTATGTTCATATCGATTAATTGTATCTTGATCCAGGTCTTTTCCCGAAACAGAACCTTTTCCCACGCGAATTCCCAGTACATGAGCTTTCGCCGATATTGATGCTCCCCAGCTGACATATTTTGCATACACTTTGCCTGTGTCTCCAGCAACCACATCAGTGACCGAAAATGTCTGCTTCATTTCCTGATTTGCAGCCAGAAATCTCCATCCCCAGACATCATGAGATGTCCACAAAGGGTTTTGCTGTAACACTTGATCGCTGTTTGTATATTGAAGAAATACATTTTGTTCAAAATGTCTAAAGTCTGTATATGTTTGGAGAGTTTCAGCAGTTGATTCGGCTACTCCATTTTCCATCATCCGGCTTCCATTTCCGGGTGAGTACGTTAACCAAAGAACAGTCGAATCTGAATACCGGTTAAGATACTCATTATACTCTGTTGTGCCAGTAGAAATTACTCGATGGTTACCGGTATAATTTCTTTGTGCAGGAAACTCCACGTAATCAGTATCATGAAATACTCCGTCATTTTCACCGGCAACATAGAGCGGATATTCCTTTCCGTTGGAGAACAGTTTGATCGACCTTGGGTCAACAGTGAGTATTTCGGGATATATAGAATCCAGAACTGCATACGATAGTCGATAGATTCCATCTCTTCCTATTATCAACTTTAGATATTTTAGTGTAGGATCAAACCATGCTGTGCTGTCTGCAGCCGTATTTTTGATGGAATATGGAATCGCCTCTTCGTAATTCAGGATCATCTCTTTTAACTGTTCCTCAAAATACGGATCCTTTTTAGGGCGGGGGATGGCTGCAACGGTAGTTCCGCGGAGTGCTTTCCGTTGCACTGTTAACCGAACACCTGCAATGTATCGAAGGGAATTGTCCTTGCTATTTTTTACCAGCGGTGAAAGCTCGATCTTTGCGAGATAATATCCTCTATACCATTCATATCCTGCAACTGATATTGAAGGAACAGACGGTATGGAGGATGTTAACTCTTTCAGTTGTAAATCTGTCGGTGCGGCCGTAAGTAATGCCGAATCCTTTCCTAAAGTATATGTAAAGACATTTTCTTTGGACTGTATCTGGAACAGTTCAGTGCGTACATTGGAAACATCAAGGCGCAGTTCTTCGGTCGGTGAAATTGCCACATAAAAGTATTTTTTGGGAACATCGGCATCAATAATCTGCAGATCGGCAATATTACTGACCTCTATATCAATGGTTGAAACCGCACCACCGGAGCGGGCAACAGTCACCTTTCCCCAAGAATATCTGTTTTGTGTATCGCCACTCCAGAGTAGTCCGAATGACACACTATGCAACAACAATAGAATGGTGATCCTGTTTAATGATGACGATGTTATTGTAAATATTCGGAATCTAGAAAAAACATGTTGAGAATAAATCATTGCAGACTTTCCCCTTTGACAGCAAGATAAACAGCAGCCGTTTGTTTTGCAATCATATCCCAATTGAATCGTTCACCGAGCAATGAAGAATAGTCTACTGTTGCGTTTTTTGAGAGTTTCAGAGTCATACATTTTGCTAATTCCTGGACATCTTTGATGTGAAAATAATTTTCCTTCGACAAGCCAACTTCCAAATGCGCTGGAATATCACTCACGAGAATATCGAGATGATAACTCATTGCTTCTAATAAGGAGATTGGTAATCCTTCATGATAGGAAGCTTGAATAAATAGTTTCGCATGCGAATAGAGTTGCCGCATATTCTCCCCCGTGACAGTTCCCGCCATAACAACTTTATTCTTCTCTGCCAACCGTTTCAATGCACGACTGTAGGAAGTCTCATGGTCTGCACTGCCGGCAATTACTAACGCACAACGAATGTCCTTCAACAATGAATATGCTTGAATGACATCATGCATCCCCTTCTCTTTCACCAGGCGGCCGACACATAGAATATATCCATTTTTCAGTAGTCCTAATTTCTGAAGATATGAGGTGTCGGTGGTTCTTGGTTGAACCGACACACCATTGGGAATCTGGAAAAGCCTTTGCGCGCTGATTTTTATTGAAAGACCAAACGCGATATGGTGTGAGACGGCAATAACAGCATCAGCAAAGCGCACTCCAACCGCCTCTCCCAACCGAAGCACCAGGCGGGCAAACGGACCCCACTTTTCACGCCTGTAATCCTCACCCTGGTGCGTCATCACGACGTTCATCCCCAGTAATTTTGCGAGCGGTGCAAAGATCGACGGGCCAATACCATGGATATGAAGGATCTCTGCACCGTGATATTTTGCTATCCATATACCGATAAAAGTGTGAATTATCGCTTCGAAATATTTTGAAACAGGGGACGCAACGTGCATCAGCTTGACTCCACGAAACATTGTATTCCCGAAATCACGGACATAGTGGCGTCGAGTGATGACAGTAATATCGTGACCTTGATCCGCCAACCGGGGGTACAACTCTTCGCAGTGTTTTTCGATACCGCCCTGAATTCCGGGGATACCGCGTGTTCCTATTACAAAAATCTTCATTTTGGCGGTTTTCAAATAGATTCTTTTTTGTTGATAACCATGTGATACACTTCCAGCAACTCGTCCATCATCCGCTGACGGGTGAATAATGCCTGATATTTTTTTATTGCATTTTGGCCATACTCATGAGTTTTATCAGGATTCTTCAGCAGATATTTTATCGCTTCAGCGAGTGCTTCAGGATTTTTGGGCGGGACTAATAATCCGTTGACGCCGTCTTCAATAAATTCTGTGATTTCACTGATGTTAGATCCTATATAAGGCTTTCCAATACTCCCACCCTCCAATAGTACGATACTAAAACCTTCCTGCAAAGAGTTTAATACCATAAATTCTGAGATGTTCATGATTGCTTCGACATTATACATACTATCAATGAAGATTATTTTCTCTTGCAGGCCCAACTGTTTCACCAAGGATCGGAGATATTCTTCCAGCTCACCATGTCCTTGCAACAGTAATATTGTATTCTTGAATTCTCCATTTTGAATGACCCGATGAAACGCTCGAATAAGACTCTCTCTGTCTTTCGATGTTCGAAATTGTGCAGTAGATGAAATAACTCTTGCATCAGTTGGAATGTTCAATGTTGTTCGTATATTTTGAATTTCATTGTCGTCATAATTCCGAAATGCATTAATCCCATTATAGACAGTTCTCGTCTTTTTAGGATTAGCTCCGAAGTCATCAACCACAACCTTACGGACAGTTTCTCCGCAACAAATGACATAATCTCCGAAAACAGATATTTTCTTCTTTTTACTAAATGTGTTATGGTACGATGTTATTAGCGATACAGAAAAGACTGAAGCTACTATCGCTGCAACCAATTGTGAATACCTGGTATGAGAGTGGATAATATCGAAACGGCTATTCTTACATAATTGCAATAGCCGATATATTGACGGCACAATACCGGTAAAGTTTTTTTTGAACGTTCCAACATGAAGCAAAGATAGCGGGACAAAACGAATATTCTGATCTAGTTTTACCCGATAGTTCCCGGGTGTCGCCGCAACTGTCACAACATTGCCGGCGTGATGCATATAGTTTGCTACATCAATCACATGCGCAGGCACACCGCCCGGGGAAAGCTCATCTGTGATAAATAAGATATTCATTTTTATTAAGTGCGAAGATATTTAATTCTTTTGAGACAACAGCGTGGAGAGATGTTGCAGTAACACATCAATCCGTTTGTCCCATGTGTTATTGTCGGCAAACAATGTTCTTACTGCGGCCTCTTTTGGATCGTGATTTTTTATTTGTTGATCAATCAATGCGAGAAACTCCTCATGTAAATCGGCCAAATGAATGATTTCTGAATAGTATTCGAGTTCCTTTGTCCGTGTCGCAACAATAGTAACTCCCGCAGCGCAATATTCATATAATTTTAAGGGATTTACTACTTCGGTAATAAGATTATTGATGAAAGGAATAATGGCTATCGTAAATTGACTGAGAATATGAGGAGCTTCGACATGCGATTGCATACCGGGTAATTGAACATTGGGATATTTCGAAAGTGCAGCAAACAATTTTTTTGACACAGGCGAAACAATTGTTACCGTACAATCAGAAAATCGTTTTATTATTTTTTCAATTAACTCCAGATCAATCCAACGGGAATCCAGCGTGCCAATATAGCCAATTACTACAGTGTTCTTCTTCTCTGCTATTGACGATGGAACAGATTGGATAAATTCTTTCGTGACAGCATTCGGTAAAAACAGTTTTTGAACGGCAGGGTAATCTTTATCCAACAAATTGTTCATCGTCTGGGCACTGTATGTAATCAGATCAGCTTCTGCGGCGAGCCTGCTTTCTCCTGTTTGTACTCTGCGAAATGCTGATGCGTTTCTACTTGTCACTTGCAAGGCATCACAACAGTCATAGACAAGAAGTTTTGCCGGAACATCCTTTCTGCTGACAAATCCATACCACCAGTACGGAAACATTGTCATAACGATGGTCTTATCCCAGTCATTCCCGTGAAATTGTTTTTTGAACCACCGGCGAAACAGTTGGATATCAATCCATGGCGTTAGACTGCTTCTGAAAAAAGTCGGCACAGTTGGCGGTGTCAATATTTTCAGATTATTGATTTTCTCCCGCTCTTCCTGTTCATCAATACTGTATCTGTTAAAATACTTCCGAAGGAAGGCGCGTGTTTTAAATGCAACTGATGGCATATCTTCCACATACGTCACCTGGAACCCTCGCCGGGCTAATTCCTTCGCCAGTGCATGCTCACGCATGGGGAGGAACTTGAAGCTGGTGTTGCCAAAGAAAATGAATTTCATTCCATTCAAAGAACTCATCTCATAACACCGTTATAAGAATGAACAAAATCACTGCATGCTTTCCACCACAAAATATATGTGTGCAAGATATCCGGTCCCTTCGTAATATTATGATGCTTACATATTCTGAATATCCGCCATGGGCTTGTCACTACCTGGATAAAATAAAATATGATTCGTTGAAGTAATGGATTATGTTTGCGGACAAAATACATCTGGCTCCTTGACATATAATAGATCGTCCGGAAAGCAGATAATCCTTCTTTGTTTTTAGTCCAATGTATTACTTTCGAATCCTTAGCACACGCAAGACCATATCCAAGTTTACGAATTCGGTAACATATATCAGTATCATCATAATAGAGAAAAAAAGATTCATCAAAACCAAGCACACAACGGATGACAGAAGCAGGGAATAAAATGGATGCACCGTTTAATCCGATAACCTTTTCATGCCTCCCCATTGGTAATGAAGTGAATGTATAGGCATCAACCGTCTTTGTCCATTTTTGCAGTCCTACAGCGAACAACGAATATACTGGCGTTTCCTGTTGATGTGGATCGACAATATTGGAAACAACTGCACCCAGAGATTGATATTTGTGAAACTCATTTAACAGTAACTGCAAACTATCTTTCATCAATTCTACATCTGAATCTAATTTCCAAATGAATTCAGTATCAGGCGAACAAGCATTTATTGCCCTATTGAGCGCCTTAACTGCTCCCACATTATCAGTGTTCTTCAACAATACAATAGTATAATACAACTTGCGGTATTTTTTGATGAATTGTTCGATACTTGACGCAGTTCTATCTGTCGACGCATTATCGACAAAGATCAATTCTAATCCCTTTTTAGGATTCTGTAAAGCTTGTATAGATTGCAAAAGTCGAGGTAAATCGGATTCAGAATTATAGGTTGGTATGATAACCGAAATGAGCATTATCGTCGTTTCCTAGTCATTCGAGCGGCATAAGTTGCCAGAATTTTCTTTGTCAAACGCTGACACTTTTTATCCCACCGCCAGCACAATTCCGTTCCACGATATCTCTCCTTTACACTTTGTAAATCTCCATCATTTTCACCAAAGCCCCATTTGCTAAAAAAATAAATATTATTTTCGTGCAATGTAGCGGTTTTAGTTCGAATAGGATTGGGTTTAATAATGTTTAAATGCTTAAAAACATCCGTAATCCAGGTCCACTTTTTTTGACCAATAATTGCCATGAAAAATGAACTAACGGAAATACGCAATAGGTTTGTCCGTGAATGTAATAATTCGGGATCTGTCCCCACATCTCTTTTATTTCTGCCAAATCCATAACTGAGATGAAATAATATAATTTCGGGAAGAATAAAGTTCTTTTTACCCTGTAATCGAATCATCATCGCTTGATCAACATCTTCAGTCCAGAGTCGATAATATTCATCGATTTTCCAGTTTTCTTTTCTGATTAAAGCGCATGTTCCCAAGAATGCATCTACTTCAATTGGAGTTGATGATAACGTTTCATCGATGAAATATTCTCCACTTTTAAGAAATTGAATTATTGATTTGTCTTTATCATCAAAGAAATTTATCCCCTGCATTTCTATTTTCCCGAGTGGATTTACCACTGTAACGCCGACACCTCCAATTGCTTCATCGGTTTCACAAAACTCCACTAATTTATATATCCAATTCTCTTGGAGTAAAAATGCATCTGCATCGATCCTAATAATAAACTTGCTATTTTCATTAGTGCGTTGGAATCCATTCCGCAATGCTTTTGTGACTCCTTGATTCGATTGATAAATATAGTGCACATAGGGAAACTTGCCTCCTTGCATCCAGGAACTGATCGTCGCTTCCGTGCTATCACTACTTCCATCATTGATGATGACGATTTCAGCTTTACCTCCGTTTGCTTCATAATGGAGGATTGACTTTCTAATCGATTCAAGCACTAATGTTATTGTTAATTCATCATTAAAAGTTGCGACAAGTATGCTTACAAACGGTAAATGTTTCATTCTAATATTCCATATCCTTGAATTTATTCAATGATTGAGCAACCACTTGATCCATATTATAGTATTTATAACTCGCAAGTCTACCGATAAAGTGTGTGTTCTTCAATTTCATCGCTTCTTTTTCATACATCTTGTAAATTGCATCATTTGCTTTTGTCGGGACAGGATAATACGGTTCTCCCGTTGACATAGGATATTCCCTAGTTATCGCCGTCATTGGATGCCTCTGTCCTGTCAAATACTTCCACTCATTTATTCTGGTATAGTTAAATTGGTTTGGGTAATTAATCGATGCTACTTCTTGGAAAAATTCCTTGTTTATAATCTCATGCTCGAATCGCAATGATCTGTACGGCAGCTTTCCAAAAGAATAATGAAAATACTCGTCAATCGGTCCGGTGTAAATTAGTTTATTGAATTTCGTCGAAGGAATCTCTACAAAATTTGTCCCTATCGATAAATGAATATTCTTGTGTGATATCATCCGTTTGAACATTGCTGTATATCCATGTAAAGGCATATATTGGTAAATATCATCAAAATATCTTGAATCAGTATTCGTTCTCACTGGAATCCTTCCGCACACTGAAGGAGCGAGATCGGCAGGATCTTGTCCCCATTGTTTGCGGGTATAGCCTTCATATAGTAATGAATATAGCTTTTGTCCCACTCGTGAAATGACAAATTCTTTTGAATTATTTGCAATCGTAATTGGAACTTTTTGTTGATTAAAAAAATCATTTACCTCATCATCGGTAGACAATTCCAGTTGAAACAATAAATTAACAGTATTTCGATTGATAGGCATCGGAACTAACATCCCATCAACCGAAGAAAGGACTCTATGTTCATACTTTCTCCACTTTGTAAACTGTGACAAGTAAGAAAAAACTGTATTGTCATTAGTATGAAAAATATGAGGGCCATAGTGATGGATCAATATTCCTTCCGATGTTGTAGAATCAAATGCATTGCCGGCGATATGATCCCGTTTATCGATCAACAACACCTTTTTGTCACGTTGAGATGCAAGCCGTTCTGCCATAACGCAGCCCGCAAAACCGGCACCCACAATTAAATAGTCATATTTCATACTGTAATATCATTTGAAGAAAAAAGTCCGTGCAACCGAATATGAAAATATAATGTACTAATCAAAACAGTGCACTCTGCCAGTACTGTGGCAACAGCAGCTCCCATAATGCCATACGCTGGGATGAAAATTATATTTCCAATGATATTGATAACGGCACCAGCGGAGACCACTATAAGATATTGCTTATGTCGATTCCATGCGATAAGTAAATTGCTCATCGCCACATTGACGAAGACCACAAAAACATTAATCAGCAAAACCTGAAACACTTCTCTTGCAGGAAGATACATTTCGCCAAGCAGGAGGTGAATCACTTCCTTTGCAAACAGGAAGAATATCCCTGTAATCACACCGCCGGA
Source organism: Bacteroidota bacterium (assembly GCA_041665525.1). GTDB lineage: Bacteria > Bacteroidota > Ignavibacteria > UBA10030 > UBA8401 > UBA8401. Next base: position 43,562 of record JBAYIS010000020.1, read on the forward strand.
CACTATAACGGTTGTAATGTACTGTTTGGTCCTTCGTGAAATGAAATAGTGTTTATTGATTTTCGCAAGATCGGGCAGAAATGCCATAAAGAACATCATTGGTACCGTGGACAGCACAGAAATGATTCTATACGCACCCGTGTAATATCCGAGTTCGGTGCCTGCATGGGTAAATCCGAGAAAAATAATGTCAGAAGAATGATAGATTTGTATCATCAAAGCGGAAAGTCCGAGCGGCGCAGCGGCCACAACCATCGTCCGGATACTGGCGAAATTCGGCAGCGTACCGTCCCAATCATTCCGATGCACGATGTACTTCACACTTCCGAGCATCGTCACCAATGTGACTACTCCAACGATCAATGCTGCTAACGGAAGGTCCGGTGTTTCGGAAACGAACAGGATTGTACCAAGAAAAATAAACGACGACGCAGCAATCTTCGTTATGCTGAGAATGCTCAAATCCTTCAGAGCGATGAAATAAAATTGCATATTAAAAGCACACGCAGCGATAAAAACAGTTTGGGACAGGAACAGCAGCACGATTGTCTCGCTCGATGCATACAGTATCCCAAAAATGATGAATGGTATGATGAAAACCGCAGAAAGGATCAACCGTGTCCCAATAACTTTTCCAACAATGTTTTCTTTCAATGCCGTTCGAGAGGATGCCACCTTCATGGAAGAAAACTGCTCGATGCCGAAATTGGAGAACAGAATAAAATACGTTGCAACCGAACTGACAAAACCGTACATCCCGAATCCTTCGACACCGAGCACTCGTGCTAGATAGACTGAAGTAAAAAATCCGAATATTCTCGAAGCGTATTCCCCGAACGCCAAATTGCCAAAGTTCAATATCAGCGATCGTTTATTGGTAACTTCCGGTTGCTGTTCTTCACCCATGAATAACATGAAAGGATATGATGTTTTATAAAAACTGATAAGTATTTAAATTTCTATAATTTCAGCATGATTTCCTAACATGTAGATAAAACAATAGCCCTTGAAGTAAAACATTCAAAGGCTATTGAAATGTATTTCCCGTGAATCAATCTATTAACGATCCTGAATGCTATTCTTCTCCATGCTTGCTCTTTTCATATTCCGCGATGATTTTGTCCGCTACTTCACGCGGGACCTCGTCATAATGCGAGAATTTTTGACGATGCATTCCCCGTCCCTGCGTCATGGAACGGAGCGTGGTGGAATAATGATAGAGTTCCTTCAGCGGAACGGACGATTTGATGATCTGATGCGATCCGTCCGTATCCATGCCGATAATTTTGCCGCGGCGGCTGGAAAGATCTCCCATCACATCCCCCATATGGTCGTCCGGCACGATCACTTCCACTTCGTAAATAGGCTCTAAAAGGATCGGTTTTGACTCTTTGAATCCCTTCTTGAATGCCTGCGATCCGGCAATACGGAAGGACATTTCGTCCGAATCGACATCATGATACGATCCGTCGAAGAGCGTTGCTTTCACATCAATCACATGATAACCGGCAACCACGCCGTGCTCCATGGCATCGTTGATTCCTTTTTCCACTGCGGGGATAAAGCGACCGGGGACAACGCCGCCCACCACTGCGTCCTCGAACTCGAATCCTTCTCCGCGCCGTTTCGGTTCCAGTTTAATATGCACGTGGCCGTATTGACCGCGTCCGCCCGACTGTTTTTTATGCTTGAACTCAACATCGGCGACACTTCCTTTAATTGTTTCTTTGAACGGAATGCGCGGTTCAATCAGGTCCACTTCCACGCCGAATTTCTCTTTCAACCGGCGGACAATGATTGCTAGGTGCAGTTCGCCCTGGCCGGAAACGACCGTCTGCTTGATTTCGGGATCGACCTTGTAGACGAAAGTCGGATCTTCCTCATGCAGTGTATGGAGTCCGCTGCCGATCTTATCCTCTTCCCCTTTCGTTTTCGGAATAATCGCTTCGGTGATGACCGGTTCCGGAAAGACGATGGGGTTATAGATGACGGGGAATGTTTTCAGGCTGAGTGTATTATTGGTATGTGTATCCTTCAACTTCACAACGGCGCCCAGATCGCCCGCATGCAGTTTTGCCACTTCCTTTCGTTCGCGGCCGTTCATCACGAACACCTGTCCGAGCCGTTCCGGTTTGCCGTTCGATTCGTTCACCATATCCATCCCGGGTGTGACCGCGCCGGAATAGACTTTAAAGAACGATAGTTCGCCGACGTGGGATTCCGAAACTGTTTTGTAGACGAATAATGTTGCCGGACTTGTATCGTCGATCTTCACATCGATCTGATTGTTGGTGTTGATATCCGTCGCCTTTACCGTCTGGATCTCCGCCGGCGGCGGGCAGTAATTGGCAACAAACTCCAGCACATTCAGCGCACCGACATTCGATGCGGACGCGACGGCGAAAACGGGATAGATCTTCCGGTCCACCAGCGCCTGATGCAATCCTTTACGAATCTCTTCATCGTTCAGCGTTCCGTTTGCGAAGAACTTATCCATCATCTTTTCGTCGGATTCGGCGATCTTTTCGATCAATTCCTCATGCAGCTGCGTCGTCCGTTCTTTCTGATCTGCCGGAATCTCTTCTTCCGTATATTTTCCGTTTCCGTTCGGCGTGAAGCGGAGCAGTTTCATTTTCACAACGTCGATCACCGCGTCCGCACCTGCCCCCATTTTTGCGGGATAGGTGACGATGGTGGCGTCGCCGCTGCAGCGTTCTTTCAACTGTGCGAACACGCGGTCAAAATCGGCCGCATCGCCGTCGATTCTGTTCACGACGAACATGGAAGGGAGTTGATACTCTTTTACATACTCCCACACGAATTCCGTTCCCACTTCCACTCCTTCGAACGCGCGGACAAACGTGACGGCGGTATCGCACACACGCAGCGCGGCTTTCACTTCACCGGTGAAATCGGTGTACCCGGGAGTGTCGAGGATGTTGATCTTGATATTGTTGACATCGGTGGTGAGAAGGGAGGCGTTAATGGAGATCTTGCGTTCAATTTCGTCAGGGTGATAATCGGAGACCGTGTTGCCGTCCTCGATCCTTCCCTGACGATTGGTGATACCGGTTGCGAAGAGCGCGGCTTCGGAAAACGTCGTTTTCCCGGAGCCGCCGTGCCCAATAAGGGCGATGGTCCGTATCTGTTGGGAAGTATATTCCCGGTAATTATTATTTTGGCCCACAGCTTACTCCTTTACTCCTCTGCCGGCTGACGACGAGAGATCATCGCAGGCAGACGATGATGAGCAGGACTTTGTGTATTGATCGAATGGATTGAAACGGCAGTACGTCGGTCAGTCTTCGTTGCGGGAAGACCGGCCCCCGACGGCGCGATTGAAGAAGGAAGTGAAACCTCTAATCACACCTCCGATGGTGTTCATCACTTCCATGATCGGCGACTCGATCGCATCCTGTACGCGGCGTTCAAATGCAGCAACGTTTTCTGCTACACCTTTCAATGTTTCCACTGAACTCTTTAATAAGGCAATCTGTTCATCGAAATTTTCCACGATCATGCGAATTTTCGACGTGATCGCTTCAAGATTCTCCAGCGTGGGGATCGTCTTCGATGCCACCAGTTTCAGGTTGGTATCGATGGTCCCCAGCAGATCCCTCAGGCTTGCCAGCACAATTATCGCATAGACCGCCACGCCGGCAAGCAACACCAGCACGATAATCTGTACGATCGTCAAAAAATTTTCCACGGATTGACCCTTCGATTAATTTTTATGTTTTTCGGTCGTCTGCCCTTTGCTGCGCGCATCGGTCAGTATCTTCTCGGCATCACCCAGAAGGGACTCAGCCCGTTTCTTTGCTTCAGTGATCAAGCCTTCGGATTTCTTCTTCCCTTCGTTGATTATGTCCACCGCTTTATTCTTGGCCGCGCTCACATACTCTTCGGCACTGTCTATTGCATCACCCGCTTTGGACTTGATATCGGCACGGAGTTCTTTGCCGGGTTTCGGAGCATATAAGAGTGCGACGATGCCGCCGACGACCGCGCCGGCGAGAAATCCGATAAGGAATCCGGTCTTTGAGTCTTCTTCATTGTTTGCCATAACTACCCCGCTTTTACAAATGTATTGGTGCGTGAATTGCGTTGATCGTTAATTCTCTTGTTTCAAAGTGAAAAATATTTCAGGAAAAAGCAACACCTCAAAAGTGACGGGTCACTCCGAGGTGCTGTGATTGTGAAGCGATTCTGCCGCGGCAGGGCGGCCGGAAGCGGGTCAATGCCGCTGTACGAATGACCGTACAGCGGAACCATCGCACCTTCAGAGCGTTTTCTTTCGGTAGTGTCTCAAGTAAAGACATAGTCATGGTGAGCGAGTCCCGTCATCAAAGGGATGACTTTGCCACAGGGACGAGTCGAACCTTGAATACTTCCCCCAAAGGGTCTCTTTGGGAGACGCGAGGTGCAATAAAGTGGCCGCTTGCTTAGGATGACTCTACTCATTAATGTTTAATAGCTAAACTAAAACACTCCCTATCTGCTCTTAACGCTGTCTCTTCTTATGACGCATTTTCCGAAGACGTTTTTTGCGTTTGTGGGTTGCCATTTTATGACGTTTCCGTTTTTTTCCGCTTGGCATACCAACCTCCTTTCGTTATTGATGTTGTTGAAGGATCTGTTGGGCACGCAGCCCAGCCGTTGATTGTGGATCAA
>JBAYIS010000021.1:0-47280 GCA_041665525.1 Bacteroidota bacterium
GCGTAAAGGAAGGCTTCCATGAAAATACGCCAGTGACAGTATCAATGTTCATTCCCGGCTGAATGGAAGAAATATAATATCGTACGACATCCCCGTCCGGATCGAGAGCATCTGTATCAAACGCCAGTAGTTGATTTTCGTTGATCGTAGTATCGTTGATGAATTTGACGAACTGCGGCTTTTGATTCACATTCACTACTGTAATCACCGCACTGTCCCGCACCACACCGTCCGGATGATAATCGCCGACGTCGTAAATTACTTTATGAACGCCTGCCTGTGTAAGGCCGGGTGTCCAGGCGAATAATCCCTTCCCTGTCATCGTCATGCCGGGAGAACCGCTAAAGATGCCGAACAGCAACGAATCGTCATCGGCGTCTGTCGCCTGTACTTGAAATTGATATAAACTATTTTCTGGAATCGTTACACTGGGAATCTTCGCTGTAAAGACCGGGGCGGTGTTGGCTGCGATAACGGTAATATGTCCCGTGTTCTGTACGAATGTCCTATTCGTCGATCCGGTCTCATTCAATATCATTTGTGAAAGTGTTATCGGTTGAACAACATTATTTTTTGCCTTAAACCGAAGTTTAATAAAAATCCCATTCCCGGTGAACGGCGTCGGTGAGGAAAGTGCAATTCGAAGCCCGGCGGAATCTTTTTGTTGAGGATCCGTCCCGTCTGTAATCGTTCCGGTCGTGATACTGCCAAGGAAGTGTAACTTTGTCGTATCATAATTCACTGTGAACTGAGCAGCGATAATAGACTGTCCCGTTAACGAACTTACGCTGATAGGATAATCGATGGAATCGTTCGCCACAACGGTCGTATCCGGAAGCGTGAATCGAACGTCGTGCACCAGTATGCTATCTGTGCCGTCGAAACCATTCACATCCGTGGCGGAAAACGCGGCATAACCGGATGTTTTCGCGGACAATATTCCGGTGATAGAATCAATCACGGCAATACTTGTGTCAGACAAGAATTTCCACCGATACGGATTTGTTCCTCCAGATGCTATCAATTGCACTGATTCGGTGCGGATCAGGTTCGTTGGTTTGCCGGAAATGGAGATGAGCGGACCCTGGATCGGCGTGAACTTTCCATTTTGGATATTTGCATTGAGATTTTCATTGAACAACACGTTGGACAATGTCATCCAATCCGTAAATCCAGCAAAACGTTTTACGCTGAACCGAATAAATATGAAGACGCCGCTGTCTTGGAGCGCTTCTGTACCGGCCATAGCAACATCGACATATCCGGCTCCGAAAGATATTTGCGGCTCTCCCCATTGGTTCGCCAGTGTGCTATCCTGCACCAATCCGAGCGGGGTCAACAGTGAAGTATTGTACTGCAATCGGAACTGAGCCGAAACAATTCCTAATCCCGTTACTGTGGATAATCTCACAGGAAGATTGAATGTTTGATTCTGCAAAACGGCAGTATCCGTAATGCTGATTGTCAATGAACGGAGCTGCGGAGGATGGATCGGCAATAGATTTGACTGGTCGGTTAATCCCAGATCATCGGTGATGCTTACAGTCGTTTGTCCCACATTCTTACCAATCACCCGGCCGTTGGCATCCACCGATGCGATGTGCGTATCCGCAATTGCCCATGTCACCGGCATATGGACATCCCCTGTTACGGAGAATTGAATCGTATCTCCGACGATCCTGTCCTGCGGCGGATTTTTAGGATTAATAAATATATCCATCGGCCGCATTGAACCGGTTGTGACAATGGCGGTAATGTTCCCTTCGTTTAATAATATATTTTGAAGCGAGGTGGTGGTCGTTCCAGAGGCTCCGGCTTTGATGGTAATCAGAAGATCAAGAAAGATCCCCTTGCCGGTAATAGGTTTTGAGTGGGCAAATGAAACGGCGCCGGTGGCAGCGTTGAATAAACAAGTCGCGGAATCCAAAAGTGTTCCTGTCTGTTGTATTCCGACAACATCGAATACCGTACCATTATGGACGATGGTAAATTCGCCGGCAAGCAGCGAATCGGCTGCTGTCAGCGAATCGCTCAGCATCACCGGATAGGCATACGTAACACCCCTTTTCCCAAATCCATCGGTCAGGGAAAAATGAAGTGTATCGGTCTGCGCAGACAAGAAATTCCAGCCGCAGATCGTACCAAGAAGCATGAGCGCTATGGATTGCCGCAGTAACAAACGAATCATTCAATACCGATAGTTATTTGACAAACATCATTTTCTTTGAACTGACATATTGTTGTCTTCCGGACGAAACTGCCTCAATCCTGTAAATATACATTCCGCTTGAGACGCCACTACCGTATTCATCCGTACCATTCCACTGCAATGTATAAAATCCTGCGGACAAGTGTTCATTTATTAGCGTACGAACTTTTTGGCCAAGAATATTATAGATCACAATGTTCACACTGCTTTCTTTCGGCAGCTGATACCGGATTGTTGTCTCTGGATTGAACGGATTCGGATAGTTCTGTTCCAGTGCAAATACGGCCGGAATCTGCATGATATCCTTCACATCCAGCGTAATCGTTCCTCCATCCTTTGTAAAATCCGTTTCATTCAATACAAATTTTGTCACCGTGAACAAGATCGATTCCTTCGCTTTTCCTTCATCCGAAATTCGGAAAGTAAATCGCGCAATATCACCCGGTGTGTTCAGGGGATACACTCCGGCCAATGCAACATTCGCTTTCCCGGCTGGAATATACTGCGCCAGCGACATACTGTCCGATGCGGCTCCTCTCTGCATTGAGACTGGTTTCACGAGAGCTGTATCGAATTGCAGACTGAAGGAGGCGCCGTATACATTCACCGGTTTATTTAATCGGATAAGAAGGACAAACTCGCCCTCTTTATCCCCTTTTTCGGTCGTGAAGGTGAATGCTGTCTGCACATCTGTTTCGACGGATTGTTTTCCTAATCCAGGGAATCCAGAAATGAGTCCAACAACGTATCGCAAGATGTACGATGCATCCAATGTGCTGATTGTAGTATCTCCGCTGACATTCGCAGCGATCTGCTGGATAGGATTCAGTGTGATGATTCCGACATCATGCTGCAGAATTAAGGATGCATCGAATGCTGCGATCTGTCCGTTTCCGCTCACATCGCCAGGCAAAATTCCGGAGCGGGTAAATAGATACGGTCGATAATCCACCTGGCCGGCGCCGGAAATATAGATCTGATTCCCGGTGCCGGTCAAATTAAGATCGGCACCCTGATTTACCAGAGGACCGAGATTGCTCCCCCAGAAGTTGCTGTCTGCATCCGTTGTTGTGCCGGTCGAGCCGGAATACATACCATAGAGCGAATTCTTATAAATATTATTTCCACTGATGCTCGGCACGATTGCACCGGTAACATACAATCCTGTTTCATTGTCGTGTATCTCGCTGCCGGTAATCAGCGATGCAGAGTTCGTCAGGTATATTCCGCGGTATCGTGCATATGATACAAAACACGATTCAACACTTGCGGTAGTCTGATCAAAATCCAGCATACCGTTTCCACTCACATCACCATAGCGAACTATGGTCTGAAAGAAACGGGAATTTCCGGTTGCTGCACCGTTCAGTTGAATTCGATTCCAATCCCCGGGTATTGGCAATGTAACGGATGTATCCTGATTTGTATCGCCTCCGTACGTATCGTCTTTCCAGGAGGTGAAGATGATCTTGTTATTGATTGTTCCTTCTGCGGAGAGCGTTCCATCCACACTGATATATCCGCTGCCATATTCCTTCGGAAATTTCACGATGCTTCCCGCAGCAATCTGCAGGACGGTTGATGGTGGAACATATGCATCGCCCCGCACCGCAATCACTTTGGAATAATTCGGAGGAACCTCCATGCCTAATTGTCCAAAAATAGTTTCTTGCGTCACGAGGATATCATTAAATTTATTTCCGGATATCACATTGTTTTGATAGAAGTTACCTGCGGCATTGCCTGTGCCGTCCAGCGATAACTGTCCCGTGACACCGACAGCGTACCGGTTTCCGCTGATGGAATCATCAATGATATACGCGCGAGATGAATAGATTCCCGTCAGTCCGTTGTTCCGCACATTGTTTCCGGCAATCATCAACAACGTGTCAACAGCATCGTTCCGGGCGACAATGAACATGCCATGATCGCCATTATAGTTCACTGAATTGCCGAAAACAGATAATGGAATGGAATTGTTCTCCACCATTAGACCGGTGTATCCATTGTGTGAAATGTTACTGTTAAGTACGACAGATACTTTGGAAGGATTTTGCGCCCATACGCCGTAATTTCCATTCTTAATGATCTGTGAATATCGCAGCGTTAAGTTGTTGCTGCTTCCGCTTGTTGAAAGCCGAATTCCAGATTGCGTACAACTATCCACCACTGTACTGTCGATAGTGATAGGAGTGTTATAAACGTAAATTCCCGATGAGGAAGATTTCCGGATAAGATTGTTGGAAAAAACAACCGTGCCGACATTGGATTCAAAATAGACCATTTGTGTTCCGTCGCGGCCGCCGTATTTAAACTGACAATATCGCACAATGGAAGCTCCGCTGCCGTTCCTGAATGCAACATAATTCCAGTCTCCCGGCGCTGGAGGTGTAAAATCAGTCAACGCTGTGGTTTTTCCTCCGGCAACACTGTCCCTCCACGATGTAAAGACAATGGGATTTACAAGTGTTCCGTTTGCCAGCAAAGTACCATAGACGTTAAACTGCTGCCAGTTATTCGTCGGTATCTGTTGGAATTTCACTGTAACACCCGGTTCTATCACCAGCGTCGTTCCGGATGCTACTTCGATATCCGAGATTGCGACATACGTTTTTGATGAAATCGCCAAAGGGAAGATCGCTTTTAATGTATCAGAAATGTCCGCATCCCAAATTGCAATGGCGTTATATAGATTGTCTGCAATAGTATTTCCATCCACACCACTCGGATCGGTATAAATATTTCCTGTTTTTCTCCAAACGGCAAGAGGATACCGGTTACGAAGAATCGTGTTGTCAATAAACGTTGCACGACTGCTCAGTATCCCTTCGCCGGAATGATCCGTGATGAGATTTCCCACAAATCGAAGATTATCCACAGTGATGGAGGGACTGTTGGTGTAAATACCGCCGGAGGAGTTATGATCTATGATATTCCCTTGATACACCTGATTAAGTGTACCGGTGCTTGTACCAATTCCCCATCCATTGTTCCTCCGGATTGTACAATTGGAAATCTCACGAAATGTCGAGTTGTTGGCTGTTTGAAGTCCGGTATTATTATTATCCTGAACAGTACTGTTGCGGACCGTTACATCGGAAGGCCTGTTTCCCAAAATATAAATACCGTGATTGGCATTACTATCCACCAACGCATTTTCAAACGTTACCTGACAATCAACGATATAGATTCCGAAATAACCTGATTTTCGACTGATAATATTCGTGATGGGATTTAGCATCACAATATCGTTGGACATAAACAGATTACCATTTCCTCCCTGTCCGCCGTACTTAAATATGCAATAGTTCAGGATTGAAGCATTCGAAGTGTTTGTATACAACCGCACATACTGCCAATCGTTCGGCACCGGCGCTGTATTATCCGAAAGTAGATTTGTTTTTCCGCCATAAAACGAATCTCGATACGATGTGAATACGATCGGATCAACAGCAGTTCCGTTAGCAATTATCGTCCCGTCCACGCGAAAATAAAGTCCGGCAGCCATTTTTATCACCGTGCCGGGTTGGATCACCAGTGTCGTACCGCCGCTGACGGCAACAGAAGAACCATTATCTATATAAACATATGTTTTTGAAGTCATACCGGAAGGAAACATCAAGCCCAATGTGTCGCGCAAGCTTTCCTGAGATCGGTTCGAACGCAGACCAATTGCATTATTATAGAGATTGCCGGTGATCGTATTACCGCTGTAGATACTGTTCACCCGGCCGATCAGTGAAATGGGGTAACTGTTTCCCTGAATGAGATTATTGGTGATCACCGCTTTGGAGGTGATGATCCCCTCCTGTCCATGATTCAATATTTTGTTGCTGTCAATGGTGACAATATCGTCAACATTAAAACACCATAGGCCGTATCCGGCGCCGTTTCCTTCGATGCGGTTGTAGGATATGTTTTGCGCGCCAACTCCATACCAAAGATACAACCCGCCTGAAGTATTAAAGGAAATATCCGAACTGTCCAGTGAAACCAATGTTGCGCCCGATGTTCCGCCGTCCGCAACGATGCCGTAGGTATTCCCTTGAAGAACCGACTTCCTCACATTGAATCGAGAAGTTCCATTGGCGTGTATGCCATATGAGCCGTTGTTGGTTATAGTGGAACCGTAAATATTTGGATTGGAACTTGTAATAAACACTCCATACGAATTGTTCGATCCAAAGACAGATGATGTAATGTTGGCATGTGCTCCGTTGTTCAGGTACAAGCCATGATTTGAACTTTGTGTGCTGAACATGTTGCTGATGGAAGGCGACGCACCATCCACACGAAGATTACCATTACCGGTTGAACCGCCCCATTTAAAGATGCAATTATTTATTACGCTGGTGTTGTTTTGATTAAAATAGAGATACACCATATCCCACAATCCCTTCGCAGCGATGGTCGCCGTGCTGTCTCCGTTGGTATCGCCGCCGTATGAGTCGTCCTTTTCTGAAGTGAAAATGATTAAACTGTCCGGAGCGCCGCTCGCGGTGATGGAACCATTCACCGTTAACCGTGCGCCGTTTGCAAATTTCACAATCACGCCGGGATTAATGGTCAGCCGAAATCCTGTGTTGACCGCAATATCATTTTTTATCCAGTAGATACCGTTGGTCCATGTAGAATCTTTTGTGATATTTCCCGTTACAGATATAAATGGCAAAGTAGGTTCAAGAATGATCCATGGCTGATAATCGACATAGTTGCTGATATTATCTCCGGTGCCGGTCGGGTTGCTGCTTGGATTATATGGACCGGCATCGTCTCCCCAATAATTCTTTCGTGCCAGCACTGCCGTAGTCCCCGTATTGAGAAGTCCCCAGGAAATATTATCCATGATCGTATCCTGTGTTATGGTTGGCTGCGATCCTCCTACAAGTGTAAATTGTATTCCGATGGTATTATGACGAATATTATTGTGGGTAATAACTGGTGCGGCACTGCTGCTGATAAAAATCCCGGTTCCATTGGAATCGACGGCGGAGCGAAGAATCGATGCTGTTGAGTTAACGCCGATCATTATACCGCCGGCGGCATTGTTAGAGATGGTGCAGGAATCAACAGTGAAATTCAAAGAGAGATCAGCAAATATTCCATAACCGGCATTTTCCCGCAGGAGGGTATTTGCTATGCGGGGGGATGATGACCGTGGATTAATTCCGTTGGAGGAACTGTATCGGATAATAGAATTCGTGACGTCGATCTTCGGTGTGCCGGTCTTGTAGAACAGCGACGCTGCATTGGATCCCCCGCCGGCATATTCAATGATACAATAATCAATCACCGAAGTAATCTGTGCGGAAGGTTGTAATTCAATGCCGTTCCAATCACCGGTTGCGGGCACTCCGGAATTGGAAGTAAACGTAATGACGCTGCCGGATGTTCCATCTGCAACAATCTTGCCGGCAACAACAAGCATTGCACCGGCAGTAAACTCCACCGTGGTGCCGGGTTGGATCGTAAGAATCCTGTCTGAAGGGATATAGACAGAATCCGCTATCACTGTACCGGTCCATGTCGTATCCGATGTAATCGCACCGGAAACAGTTTGAGACAACAGGCTGGATAAACCGAACAATGTCAATATGAAGAAAATGCGTATCAAACGACCCATGCAATCGTCCTTTCAAACAATCATGATCTTATTTTTGTCGAAAAAAGTAAGAGAAAAGTTGTTATGATACTGTTAGTGCAATCACATGTTGTGATAATTGAACTGTCTCACTACAACCGGGTTGAGGAAGGAATTCTTGACCGTAAACTGATAATTTTACGGGAATAATGCAATTACCGGAAGGTAAAATCTTGCGGGATAGTTGAAAACAACGGTGCTATTTGGTCTTTTGGTGATACCAATGGATCCTGCACATTCCATTCGATCTTCAGTTCAGGATCATTGAATCGAATAGCACGTTCGTGCTCTTTGGAATAGTAATTCGTGCATTTGTAATGGAACACTGCCTTGTCGGAAAGAACAGAAAATCCGTGGGCAAAACCAGGCGGAATCCATAATTGCGCGCTGTTTTCATCGGATAATTCTACGGCAAAATACTTGCCAAAAGTCGGCGATCCAAACCGAATATCGACGGCAACGTCAATCACTTTTCCGGAAAGGACTTTACAGAGTTTTCCCTGGGCGAATTCTCCCACCTGATAATGAAGTCCTCTGATGGTATTCCTTTTGGATTCGGACACATTGTCCTGTACAAATTCTACTTCGCCGCAAATCTCAGCGTGCCGTTTCTTATTGTATGCCTCAAAGAAATACCCGCGTTCATCACGAAGTACGTTAGGATAGATAACGGCGACCCCTTGCAAAGGGCTGTGCTCGTATTTCATATTTACTCTTCGTGTAAAATTCGTTCGAGATACGTCCTGTATGCAGAACGGGGAATATTATTAATCACATTTTCAAACTGCCCGCGGGTAATGAACTTCATCAGGTAGGCGATTTCTTCAATGCACGCCACTTTCAATCCCTGACGGTCTTCGATCACGCCGAAAAAATTCGATGCCTGAAGCAATGCTTCGGGAGTTCCGGTATCCAGCCACGCAACACCGCGACCGATTTTTTCCACCTGCAGTTTTCCCTGTTTCATGTATGTGTTGTTCACATCAGTGATCTCCAGTTCGCCCCGCGGAGACGGTTGGATGTTTTTTGAGATCTCCACAACGGAATTGTCATACACGTATAAGCCGGGGACGGCAAAACTTGATTTCGGCATTTTCGGTTTTTCTTCAATGGAGATCGCTTTCCCGCTCTTATCGAATTCCACTACGCCGTATCGTTCAGGATCGTTCACCCTGTATCCGAAGATTGTTGCTCCTTCTTTCCGCTGAAGCGCATTATAGAAGAAATCCAGCTGCCCGTAAAAAATATTATCCCCTAATATAAGCGTCACAGGATCCTTGCCGATAAACTGTTCGCCGAGAATGAACGATTCAGCGATGCCGTTCGGTGCAGACTGCAGTTGATACGTTATCGAAACGCCGAGATGCGAACCGTCTCCAAACAGCTGTTGATACATCGGAATGGTTTCTTTGTTCGAGATGATCAGAATATCCTTGATGCCGCCGAGCATCAAGATTGATACGGGATAATAGATCAGCGGCTTATCATAAATGATCGTCAATTGTTTGCTGTATACTTTGGTGATAGGATATAACCGGGTCCCGGAACCTCCGGCAAGCACAATACCTTTCATGACGTCCTCATTGAGTGAAAAATTAATGTTTGAATATACGTATCTTTTTTGATGAAGGAAAAAAAGAAATTAGAAATGCGTACTTGTAATATAGCTCCGGATCCTTTCTTTCATGCCGTCCAAAGAAACAATCTGTTGAATAACTGCCTCCAACTGTTGATCTCGTGCGGATTGCTCAACTGATTCGCACCACATTCGGAGCGATTCAATACCAAGATTGGCGGCGGAACCTTTCAACTTATGCGCGCACTCGTTTACTGTTTGCAGGTCTTTCGCTTCTGTTCCCCGCACGATCTCCGCGGTGCATTGTTCCAGGTCCTGAAGAAAGAGTGTCAACAGTTCCCGAATGAGTTCATCTCCGCCGATGTCCCGTATCTCGTCCAGCCGGCCGGGGTCGATGATCGACGATTGTCCGACATCAGAATGGATGTTTGCGAATCCGGAATGCGGCGCCGGAACTGACCATTTTTCTATGATCCCATTAATATCGGTTTGTTTGACAGGCTTTGCAAGGTAATCATCCATGCCGGCTTGAAGACAACGTTCGCGGTCTCCCGCCATCGTGTTCGCCGTCAGGGCGATAATTGTCGTGTGATACACTGTCCCCTCCAGCGTGCGCATAGTTCTCACTGCTTCGAACCCGTCCATCACGGGCATCTGTATATCCATCAAAATCACATCATACCGATGCTGTTTGAACAATTCAACAGCTTCGGCGCCGTTCACCGCTGTGTCCGAATGATAGTTCAACCGTTCCAGCATTTTCACAGCAACCTTCAGATTAATGGCATTATCGTCAACCACCAACGCTTTTCGTAAAGATCCGGTCATATCAGTGTTACATCCTTATTGTTCTTTCCGTTCCAATGCTTCATAGTATTTGCGGATCAGTTCAATGTAATCTTTGCTGTATCCAGCTTCCATTGCACGCTGCAGATCCATTTGTCGCTGCGATCTGTTTTGTTGTGACGAAAGTGCGGCCGGACTTTTCCGCACGGGCGCTGTGCCGGAGGTGCCTTTACGCTTCTGTTCATAATCCCGCTCACGCATGGAGCGCTGTGCCTGCAACAGCCGGGACAGGATTCGTTCCTGCTGCTGCATCGTGTTCGGATTCACCTGATTCTGCTGAAGTTTCTCCACAACCTCTTTCATCTCATCCGCGATCCTGTCCAGGTCTCCCATAATCTTGTTCTTCTCCGGTGTTCCTGCCGATTCCCGCTGCAGTTGTTCCAGTGATTTACGCACAGCATCCTGCTGGCGTGCCAGCCGTCCCATTTCCTGCATCTGCTGCTGCGACATTCCGCCTTGTTCTCCCATCTGCTGCGTTTGTGCATTGATCTGTTGCTGCTGCATTGCCATACTTCGCAATTGTTGCATCAGCGAACCGCCTCCCTGCCCTCCCTGCTGCTGCAACTGTTGCATTGCGCCCTGCATTTGTGTTGCAGCCTTGTTCAGTGATGCCATCGCTTCTCCCTGCTGCGCACTGACGGAAGGGCCGTTCCGCTGTTCGATGCCTGACATCGCCTGTTGCATTTGACCCATTGCACGGCCGATTTGTTTCCCCATTTCAGGCGTAACGGCGAAGGATTGCTGCGACAGTTCGGCTAGTCCATTCGCAACATTGTTTAGATCACTTTGCAGATTCTGCTGCTGCTGCGCGATCTCACGGAACTGCTGCGAATTGGGATCGAGCGACTTGGATTGGTTTTTCAATCTCTCCTGCTTTTGTGAAAGCTGCAGCAGATCCTGCATCGCTTTGCGCAATGCGTTCATCGTCTGCTGCATCTGATTGTTTAAAAGCTGTTCCTGCATTTCGGAAAGTTGTTGCTGCATTTCGTTGAGGCCGCTGCTAATCTGCTGTTGCGAGGATTGAGCGCGCTGCATCTGCAATGAACGCAGTTGCTGTGAACTCTGTTTCATTGCCTCCTGCATGTCGCGATCGTGTGCCGCGTTCTGTGCATCCTCCATCTTCTCCATCGGCATCTCTTTCGGAAACTCTTCCATTTTTTTCTGCAGGTTGTCCAATTCCTTCTGAAGCAGCTCCAACTGACGATTAATCTCGTCTTGTTTCTGGGCCAGTTCCGTCGCCTTCTGCGTATCGTTATTCGACAGTGCCTCGGTCTGTTTATTCACATTCTCCTGTGCCTGTTGCAATTGTTCGGCGCGTTTCAGCAGTTCATCCGTTTTTTGTTCAATCTGGATCCGTTTCAGCAGGTTCATGGTCCGCTCGATGCTCTGGCGGAACTGTTCTTCGTTGAATTGCGCTTGTTGCATGGCTTCGCGCATCTTTTCGGGAGAGACATTCTGCATCGCTTCCTGCATTCGCTTCATCGCCTTTTGAAATTCAGGAGAATTCAATTCACTCAGTGTCTTCTGCAACTCCATATATTTCTCCAGCGTCTCTTTGGAGAGAGTATTGTTCCGTTGCAGATTCTGCGTCATCTCATCGATCGTCTTGTTAACATTATCGATTTTCTTTTGAATCTCCTCATATTGCTGAATCACCTCTTCCGCTTTTTTTTGTTTTTGCCAGTCCATCTGCTGATTACGTTTCATATCATCCGATAGCTCTTTCAGGTCCTGCTTCAACTCCTGCGCTTGCTTCAGCGATTCCTCCAGTGTGTTTTCAATATCAGTATGAGATTTTTCTGCGTCTGAAAACACTTCCTCCAGGGATGGCAAACGGATCAGGTATGTCTGGGACCTGGCTGATTTCGGACCGGTCACTCGGTCATTATCCTGTACTTCCGCAAAATACTCCACGACATCCTCAGGTACAAGTCCGAGCAGGGAAAGATCCCACAAATATTCCAGCACCCCCTCTTTTACCGAAAGTGTATCAAACGGAATGATCGAGCCCGGTTCAGATTCGCTGTCTTCATACTTGGACTGAATTAGTCGGAATTTCAGCTGCAACTGGCTTACACCGAAATCATCCGAAACCATAAACTCCATCGGAAGCGACATCGCTTCGGTTACATCGATATTCTTTCCCGGGGAGAGAATGGAGATTGCCGGATATTCATCCGTCAATAAATCGATTTTATATTCAATGACATTCTGGTTGGTTACGCCTGCATCGTCCTTCAATTCTATATAATATGAAGCGGGATGCATCGCCGTAAAGTATGCTGTGTATCCATTGTCTGTTTTTCTAAATGGAATCACTGCACCGTCTCGAAACACGACGGCGGCTTGTGCAATCTCTTTGCTGGGGATGATATGCCACACGACCGCCGTTCCTGGAAGTGCGAGGACATCACCAATATTTTCTTCCAACGATTCGCGCTGTAATCCCGTGTATGCCGGAGGGGTAAGTGAAACTCTCAGGGAGCGAAGGAACGGCCGGTCGATAACGGTGATCGTATATTGCTCACTGGTGATCTGTTCTGAATGCAGTCGATAGCGGGTTGATTGTTTCAACGGTGGAAAGAGATAACGGAATCTGCCGGTCGAATCCGCCCGAAGGACAACGCTGACCGAAGATTCAATATCTGCTTCCGAATATGATACGGTGATTTCCGATGGGAGCGGTTCAGAACTTTCACCAGCAGTCAACACACCTTCCACGGTAACAGTTTGCCCTTTTACGATATCGACATTTCCGGGATGGACCGTGATGTAATATGCAGCTGGAGGAATGAAGGCCCGGTCATAATAGACAATTCTTTTTGCAGCATCATGAAAGGGTGTACCGGGAATAACCGCAAGGAGTACGATCGTTATTCCGGTTACGCTTACAACTGCAGCTAACCGCCGAAGTTGTGTGAAAGCAACTGCCGATGGAAAATGAATTCCACCTGTGGAATGCGAAAAATGTTCGAGAGCAACCTCGATCAATTCCGTTGAGCCTCCGAAATCCCCCTTCGTCACCATATCGGATAGATCGAGCATATTTTCCAGGCGATCCGCGATCGTTCCAAATTTTGCACCGATCATCCGCGCCACGTCCCTGTCGGTCGGCTGTTTCAGAAGTCCCGCGCGTCGTAAGAGCGGCCTTCCCACCAGCCACACTCCTGCCCCACTAGTGAGGGCAATGAAAAAGAAGAAAAGGGTCGTCCTGATTTGTATTGTGAATCCCGCTATTGATTCGGCGAAGATAATCACCGCGCCGGACAACAATGCAATAGAAACGGTCTTCACCATTCCGGAGAACAATTCACGGCGGAATAATACCAGCCGGGTTTCGTTGATCCGTTCCTTCAGTTGACTGATTATATGACGCGTATCGGATGTCACGATCGGATTATTTTTGTGAAGAGCTGGACGTGCGTCATTGTTGTAAACTCCAAACGATGATGTTGGTGCCGAATTTCAGTGCTTCTTCCCGTTTTTCAGGAGGATTGTTATGAACATCGGCATCTGTCCAGCCGTCACTCGGATTGGATTCTACCGTATAATAGACAACCAATCGTCCATGATGAAGCAAGCCGAATCCTTGCGGCGGTTTATTATCATGTTCATGCGTCTTCGGTACGCCGTTGGGAAATGAATAAAGGCAAGAGTACAATCCGTATGAGTACGGCAGTTCAACAAGATCGTATTCCGGAAATACCTTTTTCAGCTCGCGGCGGACCGCTTTGTCCATTCCATAATCATCATCAATGTACAGGAATCCACCGCTCTCCAGATAGGTGCGCAAACGCCGGACTTCATAGTCGGAAAAATTGACATTTCCGTGACCCGTCATAAAGATGAATGGATAGGAAAAAAAATTATCATTCGCAATCTCTGTAAATTCGTACTTCGGATCTGCATCAACTCCAGCATGGAGACGGGCAAAAGTCAGAAGGTTTACTTCGGCAGAAGGATCGTTATACCAATCTCCTCCACCGGAATATTTTAACCGTGCGATTCTGAATTGAGATTCAATGCGCTTTGTTTGTGCGACTAATTCTGCGGAATTCCATAGCAGCGCACACATACAGACAAGAATAATTCTGACGATTGAGACCATATGATTTAAAGATAGAAAAATAGAGAAGGAAAGACAATTGAAGTCTTCGGTTTCTCTACATCTGCGTCGAAACTTCTGACGAAAGCAACGACATGGTCGTTCTAGCTGTCGGAATCTGTTGGTGTCTCAAATTGAGACATTGTCATGGTGGGCGAGTTCCGTCCCAAAGGGTTGGAGATTATGTTAAAGGTATATTGTCAACCTCCGGTTGGCCCTATTTAGTATTCAAATAATGAAATTATTTGTATCGATGACCTTTCCACGGGGACGAGTCGAACCATGGATCTTTCCCCATCACGAAGTGATGGGAGATGCGCGGTGCCAAAAAAGCGCCGCTTGCTTAGTATGACTCTACGTGTTACTGTGTTATAGTCAAACTAAGACACTACCCGAAATCTTGACTATTTGCGATCCTTTTCTTACAATATAGAGAGAGACGTTCGCATCTTCTCATGCTACGAATCATGAAAAACAATTCTTCGACATATCGGTCTTCGGCTATATCCGACAAGATGAAATCCTGCATGGAGATCATTCCCGTTAATCCTGCGGATATGCCGACCTACATAGCTCTTTCCCCGCGTTTCTAAGCGGATACTATTTTTCATACACCCGCCTGCCGGAACGACAGTCAAAACGTTCCTTTCTGGGATCATCTTCGATCCTCTCATATTTATTTACTATTTTTGTGGAGCACTGTATGAATACAAAAGAGTTTATTGCATTAGAAGATCAATTTGGCGCCCATAACTATCATCCTTTAGATGTTGTTATCACCAAAGCGGAAGGGGTATGGGTCACCGATGTTGAAGGGAACAAATACCTTGACTGCCTTGCCGCTTATTCTGCCGTCAATCAGGGGCACTGCCATCCGAAAATTTATCAAGCGTTTACAGAACAGGCAAAGAATGTAACATTGACCAGCCGTGCTTTTCGAAACGATAAGTTATCCTTGTTATATAAAAAACTGCATGATGTTACCGGGTATGACCTTTCCTTACCGATGAACTCCGGAGCAGAAGCGGTTGAAACCGCAGTAAAAGCGGCCCGCAAATGGGGTTACATTGTAAAGGGCATTCCCAACGGAAAAGCGGAGATCATTTGCGCATCAAACAATTTCCACGGACGTACAACCACCATTGTTTCGTTCTCGACGGAAGAAGCATACCGGGAACATTTTGGTCCGTTCACACCCGGTTTCCGAATTGTTGAATTCGGAAATATCGAATCACTCAAAGCTGCGATCAACAAGAATACCGCCGCGTTTCTCGTGGAGCCGATTCAGGGTGAGGCCGGAATCATTATCCCTCCCGATGGATATTTGTACGAAGCGGCACAACAGTGCCGGGAACATAATGTTCTGTTGATTGTCGATGAGATCCAATCCGGTCTTGGTCGGAGCGGAAAATTATTCGCGTTCGAATACGACGGCATCCGTCCGGATGCAGTGATTATCGGGAAAGCATTGAGCGGCGGATTTTATCCCGTCTCTGCTGTTCTTTCCCGGAAAGAAGTTCTCGGTGTTTTCAAACCAGGGGAACACGGATCCACATTTGGCGGCAATCCGCTCGCTGCTGCAACCGCCATAGCAGCGCTCGATGTTTTGTTAGACGAACAACTCATCGAACGTTCGCACACATTAGGTGCATATTTTCTTGAGAGACTCCGTTCGATACAATGCACAAATATCAAAGAAGTACGCGGCCGTGGATTGTGGATCGGACTTGAACTGAAAAGCGATGCCCGTCCATACTGCGAAGCGTTGATGAAGGAAGGGATTCTTTGCAAAGAGACTCATCATTCTGTCATCCGTTTTGCTCCTCCTCTCGTTATCACCAAAGAAGAGATCGACTGGGCTTTGGAGCGGATAGAAAAAGTTCTTACACGATGGCAATAAACATTCTCGCCGCACCGAAGGAGTCCTTCCCGAAGGGACGCATCGTGTCGGACAAGCGGCGGGGTATTAGATCCAATAGAGAATAAAAAAAACCCAAACGCTCGTTTGGGTTTTTTATTATTCTTCCGTTCAATCGGTGCGGTACTACGCTGCCGGTCCGCCCTGTTTTTGCAGCCGGAGATATTCGCGGACAAGCCGTGTGATACGCCGCCGGATTTTCTGTTCGTCTGCTTGCGAAACCGACTCCAAGCCTTCCATATGTTCCTGGAGGATCGTTTTCGCTTTGGACGGCAACACAGACAGGAAGCGGTCGCGGATATGCTCAGGTGCATTTTTCAGTGCAAGCGCCATCTCTTCGCCGGGGATATCCCTCATGATTTGACGAAGGACACGTTCGTCCAGCGTATCCAAAGCAGCAAACGAAACACGCTGCGAGGCAAGATCGCGGTACAGATCCACATTCATCACTTTGATGAATTCACTAATTTGATGTTCAGCACCTTCGTCCAGGTTGTCGAAGATATCCAACAACAGGTCGGTGCCGGCCATCTGCACATTGTTCACAGCCGGAATCTTTGATGCTTTGGTTGCCAGTTCCCGGGCAACCGATAGATAGGTATCGGAGGTGAGCCGCTGCAATTTTGCTAATTCCAATGCGACTTCTCCCTGCTGCATGGACGGAAGGTTACGCATCAGACTGCCGGATTGAGAAGCATTCAACTGAGAAAGTATGATGGCAACGATGCCCGCCGGTTCATCCTTCATCAATAAATACAACTGCGGTTCGGACAACTTTTCCAGGAAAGCAAACGGATTTTGATTTTCTTTCTTACTTACCGTAAACTGTTTTATCTGCAACTGATTCTGAAAATACGTCAGAGCTTCCAGAGTTTCGGAGACATTCTTTGTTGGAGCTTCAACAACCAGTTGGTGCAGAACTTTGTAGTCATCCTGGGTAATATTTTCTCGGGCCATGTTCAGCAAACTTGGACCGAATTGGGATAACGCAGTCTGCAGTTTTGCTTTCTGTTGTTCATCGGTCATCATATCGCGCACTACGGCGGTAAGAAGATCCGGCCGGCCGACGGATGTCGTGACGATGTTCGATTTCAATTTTTCGCTGTCAGCCACTTCGTTCGCCCGCTGGATATTCTCCGGCAACATCATCATGATCTCTTCCTTCGGATCGGGAGCCTTAATCTCCTGCCGGCGCGATACATCATCCAGCTGTTGCTGGAAGCGCATGGTGTCCATTTTGTTCTTCCTCATCAGCATCACCACCATCACCACTAAAAAGAGGAAGAGGATCAAAAAGAGGATATTCATTGGGGAAAACAGCGATGCGGATTCCATAGGTTCCTGTGCAGTTTGTTTTGAAGAATCGACATAAATGATGGATGGCTGCTGCTGTGGTTCTTCCTTTTTTTCTTCATTCTTCGCTTCATCCGATTTTTTCTCTTCTGCCGGTGGGACAGTCTGCAGTGCCATTTGTTGCTGCAGTTTCGACATTACTTCCGGGAAGGCCATTTCGAGTAATTCCACCCGGTCACCGCGAGTCCGGTTCAGTTTGCCGGCATAGAATGCGATATTTTCAAGCAGTCGAAGCAGTTCACCGTCGCTTTTCGTTCCATATTTATCCACCAACAGCCGGACAACGATCTTGTCCAGCACGTAGGTCGGTTTCGTCAGCGACTTTGGGGATTCAAATCCTTTTACACCGGGAAGCATCAGATCACGTGCATCGCGTTCATCTTCGGCCGGCAGTTCTTCTGTAATGGAGGCATCGGCATTCAGTAAAAATTTCAGTTCAGGATAATATTTCCTGATCTCGGTACTGATCCTCGCTTCAATCTCCGTTTCGACGATCTTCTTCTGAGATTCCAGATCGGCAAACAGCAACGATGCGAACGTCAGTATCAGAAAAATTTTTGTTGCCAAAAGTTTCATATTGCTCTCGCTAAAATGTTCTTAGTCGCTTTGTGATTCCGTGTAGTAATAAATTCGAATGACAACGCGTCGGTTCGCAGCACGCGCTTCGCTGGTATACTGTCCGGTTTCCGGATCACGTTCCTTATTAGCCGGACGCGCATCCGCAAATCCTACTGCGGACAATCGCTGCACATCAATTTTTCCGGAGTCCTGCAGCATGTGCACCACTTCGTTCGCGCGGGCGACCGAAAGTTCCCAGTTCGATTTAAATTCCTTACCGCCGATAATCGGTTGATCATCGGTATGTCCTTCGATGGCAAGATACGCTTTCCGCGCAATAACGAACGCTTGCAATTTCGGCATCATCTTCAGAATTGCTTCGTACCCGTCCGGCTGCAGTTTCGCTTTCCCGATGGGAAATAGCAAACTGGAAAGGAATCGCAGTTCGATACCGTCATCCGTTAAGACCACCGATACCTGGTTTGTGAGCGATGAATCGCTTTTGATGCTTTCATGCAATTTTTGTGCAAGAGATTGCAGGTTTTCCTGATTGCGTTGTTTCACGTCTGCAGCGGCGGCAAACACATCCAGTTTCGCCTGGTCAGGCTTAGACATGGCCAGCAACAGTGTAAATGCGGCAATCATCGCTGTCAGCAAGTCGATATAACTCACCTGCCAATGCTGTTCCTCCCCACGTGGTTTATGTACAATCTTGAAACTCATGTTATTTCTTCAAATTTTCTAACACAGCAATTTGCGCCGTTGTTGTAAGGGACCGTGCATGCGGAACGAAGGATGTAAGTTTTTCTTCAATATACGTCGGCCGTTTTTTATCCTTTATCATACCTAATCCATCGATGATCATCGATTTTAACAATGCATCCTCGGTATTTCTCCGTTCAATCTTGTCCGCAATCGGTTGAAAGACAAAGTTAGAGAACAACAGACCATACAGTGTTGTTGTAAAAGCGACAGACATTGCAGCGATGATGGGACCGAAACCTGCCGCTGCATCGATCTTCGCGGAAAACATTTGGATTAGACCTACTGTTGTGCCTAACATTCCATAGCCCGGGGAGTATCGCGCGGCGGCTCTCCATACGTCGTCATCAACTTCCTCGCGGTGCATTTCGTTCTCCAGCCGGGATTGGAGGATTTCCTCCATCTCCTCTTTTTTATAACCGTTCACCAGCATGAGCAACCCGTCTCGCAGAAAAGAGTATTTAATAGTATTTGCGAATTCTTCCAGCGTTTCGATATCTCTCGTCTGCGTATATTCAGAAATGCTTTTCAGCGTATTAATATAGTTTTGGAACGCAACCTTATTCCGGAAGAAAATAAATGAAAGGGAACGAACAGCTCTCCATACATCTTTAAAGGTATAACTGATAAGGATCGATGCAAATACTCCCGTCGTTACAAAAAGGAATCCGGGAATGTGAATATACCGTTCGACTACCGGCGAAAAAAATGTATGTTGCATTGCCTTGATCGCCGGTTCGTTTTCCGGTGCTCCAAATATCAGCAAAAAATAAGCTGCCAGGACGAATAACAAATATCCTAAAAAAGTAGAATTCATGGATCGTTACTCCTATTAATACATTCGTAATAAGATGGCGCGGACATTGTCCATCGTCGGATCAAGCTCAAGTGCACGCTCCCAACTTTTTTTAGCATCGGAGACCTGGCGGAGCATGTAGTGGACCGATCCTTTCACTGAATGAGACAGCGCAATATTCGGGGCATACGAGATGGATCGGTCGATCTCCACCATTGCTTCCGTATACCGGCGGGAAGCAAAGAATTGCTGTGCTCTGTTCAGGCTGATCATCGCTTTGTTATAATTTGCATCTTCCGGAGTATACGGCCGCGAACCATCTTCCCGCAAAATTTCTTTCGGCGATTTTTTATCTTTACCGTTCTTTCTTGGCACCGAGATCGTGTCCATCTGTTCGGTCACCATTTTCTCGACTTCCTGTTCACTCGGACGCTTTTTCCCAAGATTGGTGACACCGGCACCGGTGGATCCACTGTATTCAATCTCAAAATCGATATCCTTGTTATAGAGATCCATGATCAAATCAATGCTGATCAATGGCGTGGTCATCTTCACATTGGTCGGTGCAGAAGTTACCGGTCGTTCTTCCATCAATGGTGATTGTTGAATCTGCTGACGGACCGGTTGCTGCTGTTGGATCGTCTGCTCTTGTTGCGTCGGTTGCTGTTGAGCAGGCGATTGTTCTTGCTGTTGCTGTCCCTGGACCGGTTGTGACTGGTTTACCTGCTGTCGTTGAAACGGCTGCACTGTTTGCTGCGGTGAAGTCTGCGGTTGCTGCTGCCCATTACGCTGCTGAACGGGTGTTTGCTGTGCAGGGGTTTGCTGTTGCGCCGGGGTCTGTTGTTGCGGTTTGTCCTGTTCCGCTTCTTGTTCAAGCGGCGGTACCTGTTGTGCATCCTGCAGTGTCTGATCCGTTGAATCGGCATCGACCTGCGCCGTCAGAACGCCGGCGGTCAGCAACAATTGTGCAGCGAAGTAGAGAATAATTTTTTTCATAAGACGAAATAGATTTGCCCCATAAATCCATTACCGGATGGGTACGTATTGCCGATTTTATTTGGATTCCCCAGGTTCATCCACTCAAATGACAATCCGAGGATTCTGCTCAGTTTCACCGAAACCCCAGCGGTGAATGCCGATGTGAAGATATTCGATTCAAGATAATATCCGCCTGCCACATTCAAAAGAATGATCTTCTTGCCAATCTCATTATCCCCGTACAATTCAAAACCGAAGCCCGGCGTTAGTGTCCATCCGATCCCTCCGAATTTTGGACCATAGACGATTTTTGTGTCGATGAAGAAGTTTAAATTATCAAAAATCGTTGCAGCGTCATTGAATTTATATCCGAGTGCAAGAAAGGCTTGTTGAGTCCCAGAGATGACGGCGCTGTCGTTGGCTGCTTTAATGGCAAGAAATGAAAATGTTAGATGTCCTTGCGGCAACCCCGTCAGTTTTTTCAACTCATGTTGCTCGCGAAGGAGGTCCTTGACGGACGGTGGTGCGAAGAGATATAACTTTCCGCGGAACTCCCTGTTCCAGATATTCACTGCGTTCAGATCGCTGACGTTCACATAACAGAATATCTCATCTTCCGTAATCAGAAACTCCGGAGATACGATCGCCTGGATATTATGTGTCTTAGCATACGTACGCAATTGTTCTTCGGAGTATGTATTTTTTACTTCCAGAGTGGAATCCGTCGCCTTCACCGATAATGTGCGAAGATCATGTCCCGAATAAACGACAAAGCGCCTGTCTTTTGAAAGTGCAATCTTCAACCTATTTTCAAAATAGGAAGTGAGGAATTGAATTTCATTTGCCTTTAACTCACTGCGTAACAGCCACTTGACCTTAAGTTTGTATATCAGAAGATTTTGAACGTTCGCAGTTATTTCACGGGAAGAGGTGAAAAGTTGTGAAGTGATCGAATCCATCGCCAAATTGAATTTGGGAAAAACTTCATCAAGCATGGCAACGGACGAACCATAATTACCTTCATATTGCTGTTCTTGTGAAAATGAAAGCGAACAAACAAAGAAAAGTAACAGAACCAACGACCGGTAGAGTATGTTCATAAATGATTTTCTTGGCAATTTTTGTATGCGAATGTTATCATTTTCGATGAAAATGTCAAGACATCCAGCATTCTTTTTAAAAATGCAAACGCCCTATCAAGAATTTGATAGGGCGTTTAGATAAGGTATAGCATCAGTTGATCACTATAAAGCCATATAAATCAACTCGATATCTAGCGACCCCGATTTAACTTAGATTCAACATTGAAACATCTAGCGCTTTAAATATTTCATGTCGGTGGAAACTATAGTAGTCCTTTCGATGTTAGTCCATGATTCTTCTCAGGAACGCCGGTTTATCAAGATCCTGTTGCGACTGTTCGATCGGATGAACTTTAGCTGGTTCCTGCGAAGTGACAGGATTTACCGTCACACCCCGGCGGAGATATGTTGGCGTATCGAACTTTTGCAGATCACGAACACCTGTCGGTATATGGTCCACCTGTATTCCGCGCGTACGAGCTGCTGCAAACCGATCCTGCTGTTGAGGTGTAACTGTTTTTTTGTTGAAACCTGTCGCGATGACGGTCACCATAATCTCTTCGGTGAGATTATTATCCACAACAACTCCCGCAAGAACTTCCGCATCATTTCCTGCTGCTTCGGTGACGATGGCGATTGCTTCGTCATATTCCTGAATGGACAGATTCTGACCTCCGGTGATGTTTACCAGAAGTTTTTGTGCGCCCTTGATATCGACTCCTTCCAGCAGCGGGCTGGAGATCGCAATATTCGCTGCTTCGGTTGCACGATTCTCGCCGGTACCAATTCCTGTTCCCATCAAAGCATCACCCATATCACGCATCACCCGTTTTACATCGGCAAAGTCGCGATTAACAAGACCGGGAACAGTGATGATATCCGAAATTCCACGTGTAGCATTATACAACACACTATTAGCCACTTCAAATGCCGCTGTAATCGGCGTTGCTTTATCGACAATAGTCAACAAGCGTTGATTCGGAATGACAATGAGCGTATCCACATGTTTGCGAAGTTCTTCAATGCCGTACTCCGCTTGCGCCATTCGTTTTTTTCCTTCGTGAGTAAACGGTTTGGTAACAATACCGACGACGAGAGCGCCGAGACTTTTTGCGACATTAGCGATCACCGGAGCTGCCCCTGTTCCTGTTCCCCCTCCCATGCCGGCAGTAACGAACACCATATCGCTGTTCGCCAACACGCGTGCAATCTCTTCCTTATCCTCTTCCGCAGCCCGTTGTCCTACCGTAGGATCGGCACCGGCACCGAGACCGCGGGTAAGGTTCTTACCAATCCTGATTTTCGTCGTCGATGAATTGCGCTCCAATGCTTGCACATCGGTATTGATTGCGACAAAATCCACGCCGCTGAGACCGCGGGTGATCATGCTGTGTACGGCATTTGTTCCTCCACCGCCGACACCGACGATGCGGATCTTTGCGCCATTTTCTGCTGGGCTGTCGAATTCAATTGGCATATTTGCTCCTTATGATTTGTTGTTTGTTATGTGATTGTATTTAAACTTTATTATTTCCTTCGGATACTATAGTTCGTCAAACCAACTTTTCATCCTATCCACGATGTTTCGTTTATCGCCCCGCACTTTCGTTTCAGCAACATTGGATGCCGTACCGCGGGCGCGATTTTTGATGGCATGCAGTACCAGGCCGACGCCAGTTGCATACATTGGATTCTCGATCTCTCGGACAAATCCGCCGCGGAATCCTCTGGGAATTCCTATCTTCACCGGCATACCCAATACTTCCCGCGCTAAATCCGCTGTTCCTTTGACCAATGCGCCGCCGCCGGTGAGCACCACACCTGCAGACAAGTGTTTTTGATAGCCGGACCGTTTTATCTCCAGCGCTGCGATTTCCAAAATTTCTTCCATGCGAGGCTGGATGATCTGACAGAGCATCTGTGTATCGATCGTCATCGGTTCACGTCCGCCGATACCAGGGATAGTAAAGGGATGATTTTCTGCAATGGATCCGATATGCGTATGGCCATGTTTCAATTTGATCTCTTCCGCTTGTGTTGTCAGAATCCCCAGACCGCGGCGGATATCGTCCGTTACCTTACTACCGGCAATACCGATAACGGCTGTGTGACGGATGGTTCTGTCTGCAAAGACTGCAAGGTCGGTCGTTCCGCCTCCGATGTCGATTAACACTACGCCGACTTCTTTTTCTTCGCCATCCAATACCGCATCGCTCGATGCGAACGGTTCAAGTACGATATCGCTTACATTTACACCTGCGCGTTGTACGCAACGGATTATGTTCTGTGTGGCCGTGACAAGGCCGGTAATGATGTGAACGCTTGCTTCCATTCTCACGCCGGACATGCCAACCGGTTCATAGACACCGTCTTGTCCGTCCACGATAAACTCCTGGGGAATCACATGGAGGATCTTCCGGTCCGACGGGAGTGCGATCTTCTTTGTATCCTCAATCAAACGGTTCACGTCGGACTGGGTGATCTCTTGTTCCGCACCACTGATGGCAACGACACCGCGGCTTTGGAAACTTTGAATATGATCTCCGGCGATACCTGCTACCACGGATTGGATCTTTACTCCTGATTGCGCTTCGGCATCATGTACAGCCGCTTTAATCGACTCCACCGTTCGTTCGATATGCGTAATGACGCCGCGTGTCAATCCTTCCGATTTGCTTTTTCCAATCCCTAAAATATTAATCTCGTTGTTCACGCCGACCGATGCAACGATGGCGCAGATTTTTGTTGTTCCAATATCTAATCCGACATAAATATGTTCGTTCATTGTTTTCCTTTGATAAATAAAGCTTCGTCCTGCGGACGATCGTATGAATACTTTTCTACGAATTCTTTTTTGACACGACCACCTGGTCCTCGAACCGGAGATCGATATA
The DNA here is from genome assembly GCA_041665525.1 of Bacteroidota bacterium. Classification (GTDB taxonomy): domain Bacteria; phylum Bacteroidota; class Ignavibacteria; order UBA10030; family UBA8401; genus UBA8401. The sequence goes on from JBAYIS010000021.1 coordinate 24,719, forward strand.
CTCGATATCCGATGTTCCGCTGTTCATCAGAAATTTCTCCCAGAACGCATCCAACTTCACCATTTTGTTCACCGCATCCCCTTTTCCGTAAATGATCGGCACGCCTGTTTCAAACGTATAGAGTATCAGATCGTGTCCCTTTCTCAACCGTATCTCCGAAATGGCGTGCGACAGATTTCCGCTTACCGCTCCAGACGTATTGATGATCTCCAACGCTTCTTGTACGTCCGCATTGAACAGTCGTTTTCCCGTTGCAATGCCTGTCAACGAATCCAATCCACTAATGACCGGAATGTCGTACGTTTCTGATGACGCGATGTACGGCAGGATTGTGCCATCCGATGCAATATAGAAAAGCTCATTCGCGACCAGGATTGCCGACGGTTTCCTTTCTTCAATAACCACTCGCATGGTCGACGGCGCATCACGCTGCAACGACGCGCTCTTAACAAAACTATTGGCTAAGATGTTCTTTTGCAGCAACGTAAGATCGAGCTCATACATCGGAACGTTCGGCGGCAATTTCATCAGACGCACGATTTCATCTTTCGAAATGACGCTGATCCCTTCAACAATCACCTGTTTTACCGGCGTATGCGTTTGCCACTGTGCTTTCACTCCGAAAATAGAGATTACACCGAAAAGCAAGAGCATAAAATAGACATACACCCGTTTTCCCGGTTGTGGTTGTTCCGTTTCCGTTGCTTCGTCAATAAACCCTATTTCACGCTCGTCCATTTCCATGTTATTTCAGTCCCTGCAAAAACTCTTCCCCAAATTTCCAGATATCGCCTGCACCCATTGTTATAACCATATCCCCGTTCCGGGTGATTTTCTTGAGGTACGCCGGCACCGTTCGTTTATCCTGAACATAGTGCGCTTCTTTATGACCGTATTGTTTTGCTGCATTGACGATCAGTTCTCCCGTTACACCCTGGATCGGCTCTTCACGGGCAGGATAGACATCCGTTACAACTAACACATCGGCGAATAAAAACGCTTTGCCGAACTCTTCATAAAAATCACGTGTGCGGGAGTAGAGATGCGGTTGAAAAACACACACGACACGTTTCCGCCATCCGGATTTTACACCGCTGAGTGTCGCTTTGCATTCCGTCGGGTGATGAGCATAATCATCGTACACCACAATCCCCGCTGCATCTCCTTTTCGTTCCCATCGACGGTAGACGCCGGTGAATTTCTCGATCCCCGCCTTCACTTTGTCAAACGGAACATTCAGGTTCAATCCCACGGCGATCGCTGCCAATGCATTCTGCACATTATGTTTTCCGGGGATCTGCAGTGTGATTTGTCCCAATTCCGTGTATCCCTGCATCACCGTGAACGTGCTGGTATTTTCCTTATGCTGAATTTCCACCGCCTGCACATCTGCCTGGGGCGAATGGAGACCATACGTAATTATTTTCTTTTTACTCAACTGCGGCAGAATATCCTGCAGCGCAGGTTCATCGAGGTTTAACACGACAAATCCATAAAACGGAACCTTGTTCGCAAACTGAATGAACGCGCCCTTGATATCTTCCAGATCGCGGTAACAATCCAAATGGTCCGTTTCCAATGTTGTCATGACTGCCACCGTGGGCGTCAATGACAGGAAAGAACGGTCGAACTCGTCCGCTTCCACAACGATAAAACTCCCTTTGCCAAGCCTCGCATTGGTTCCGCCCAGACCGCTGAGTTTTCCTCCAACGATCACCGTTGGATCGAGTCCCCCTTCCATCAATATCAGGCTCGTCATAGACGTTGTGGTTGTTTTTCCGTGTGTACCGGCAATACCAATGCCGTATTTCAACCGCATCACCTCCGCCAGCATTTCGGCACGGCGGACGATAGGGATCTTCCTGCGGATCGCTTCCTGCACTTCGGGATTGTCATTAATCACTGCGGAAGAATAGACGAGCGTGTCAACATCATTTGCGATGTTTTCCGCTTTGTGTCCTTCGTAAATGACGGCGCCGAGCGACTGCAGCCGTTCGGTCACGTCACTCATTGCGCGGTCTGATCCGCTGATCGTAAATCCCTGATCGAGCAGAATCTCAGCAATGCCGCTCATTCCAATACCGCCGATGCCGACGAAATGTAATTTTTTTATACTGCTGAACATTTAATTCTTTCTCTTGAATTGAAATCGTTTATGACGCTTCGGAGTTTGCTCCGACATTTGTTCTATCAACTGCAATAACTCCCGTTCCCGTTCGTACCGTCCCAGCCGAATGCGGAAAGCTCTGCGCCGGTGCTTTGTCTTCAGGATAATGATCTGAAACCGGCCGGCGGTTTGCACCATGCGCTCTTTTCCGATGTGAATCCATTCGATATCACTCACAGCTATTGATCGGCGATTGAACCGGTGCTGGAAAATAATCTCGTCATCCGTCACGATGATTTTCCGGTCCCGAATACGGTTGAGGAGCAGAATCACGATCGCGGCGAAAAAAAAGAACGCGATGAAATACAGGATCGGATCGTTGAAAACTAGTGTAAAATTGTCCTCCACGAAGGTGCCGATAATCCCTGCATACACGATCAGGGTGATCAGATAGATCAGCGCCTGCTGGTAATAGAAATCCAGTTTATATTTAAATTCATGATGCATTAGTCGATTTTCGTCCCGTTTCTGTACAGTTCATTGCGAATCCGGTTCCCGGCGGAATCCCACTGCCGCCATCTCCCGTTCCGTTTGTCATTCCACCATTCGGACTCTTCCTGTTTTTTACCGTTGCGAAACCACCGCACTACTTTATAGATCTGTCCGGTTTTGGACATGGTTTCGGACCGTTTTTTTCCATTGTCAAAATATTCAATGCTCGTTGCTGTATCTCCGTATGCTTCCAGCGCGCCGTTCTCGTAATATCCCCGCATCAACACTCTGTTGGTATCGTTCATTACCAACAACAAACGAAGCTGACCGCTGCGAAAATAGTTTCTCATACTGTCCGTTGGATGCTCATCGGTTCGGAAGTACCGTTCGTACGCCAAATTCTTATTATCGAACCGAACCACTTCCCGAACCAGTTGACCGTTCTTATAGTGTTCTTCGGTTTCCATCGTCTCACCGTTCAGTGATTTCCTCTCATACTTTTTTACCCCGTCCTTCGGCACTTTGTTGTCGCTGATCGTCCGGATCTTGCATCCGGATATCACCAGTGCCGAACAGAAGAGTATGAGCAAAAAGTTTTTCATTGTATCAGCGACATAATTCTTTCCGCAATTTTTCTTCCCGCATCAGGGTTTCCTAATGCGGCGCTTTTTTCCTTCATGCTTTTTAATACGATATCATCAAAAAGGACTGTTCTCGCAACAGAAAGCAGTTTCTCCTTCAGCTCCGTATCAACTATCATCGATGCTGCGCCGGATTCAACCATGGTCTGCGCATTCAACACCTGATGATTCGCAGCAGCATGCGGATACGGAACAAGGATGGCCGGTTTTCCGAGCCGCGTCAGTTCCGCCAATGTCGTAGCGCCGGAGCGGCAGATGATGAGGTCCGCCGCCGCATATCCGAAATCCATTCGGTCAACATACTTCAGCACTTTAATGTTCGGATGCTGAGGAATGTGTCCTGCCGATTGCCAGTCCGTTTCACCTGTTTGCCAGATGATCTGATAGTCTCGCGCGATCGCATCATTAACCAGCACCGGCATTGCTGCGTTGATCGATGAAGCACCCAGGCTACCTCCAAAAACGAACAGTGTCTTTTTTTCCGGAGAGAGTCCGAAGAATCGGCTACCCGCTTCGCGCGTTGTCGCATCCAGTTCATCCCTGGTCGGATTGCCGACCACTTCCGCATGTACGCCCGACGGCAACCATTTTTTTGTTACCTCAAACGTGATGAACACTTTCGACACTTTAGATGCAAGAAGTCTAGTCGTCACGCCCGGAAAACTGTTGCTTTCGTGGATAACCGTGGGAATCCGGAGCATTGAGGCGACCCAAACTACCGGTCCGCACACGTACCCGCCGGTGCCTATGACAACATGCGGTTTGACCTTTTGAATGACAAAGAACGACTGCACAAGCGACACAATTACTTTTATCGGGAACAAAAGATTACTTAACCGCAGCTGCCGATTGAATCCGCTGATCCAGATGGTATAAAATGCAAAACCTTTTTGCGGAACAACGCGTGCTTCGATTTTCTTCTTCGTACCGACGAATGATATCGTTGCCGCCGGATCCTTCTTCAGGAGTTCTTCTGCGATCGCGATCGCCGGATAGAGATGTCCTCCGGTTCCGCCTCCGGCAAAAAGGATTTCCATGCTAATAGATCTTTCCCACCGCGGGTTCGATCGGCATCTGCGGTTGTTCGATAAACTGCCGCTCGCGCGGATGCAGATCGGTTTGCGATGAAATATTTAATAACACACCGACGGCGAAGGACGAAAAAATGATCGCCGTGCCGCCATAACTGACAAACGGCATCGGAACGCCGGTAGTCGGTGCGAGTCCCAGTGTTACCAGCGCATTTGCAATGGCATACAGCACGATGGTGGATGTAATGCCGATCGCAAGATATTTCCCGAAATCATCCGGTGCATACTTTGCAATCTTCAGTCCTCGGAGCAGGATAAGAAGAAACAGGCTGATGAAAATCATTGTACCGATCAATCCGTATTCCTCCCCGACGATGGAAAAAATGAAATCGCCGTATGATTCGGGCAGGAACAGATCTCGTTGTTTGCTCTGACCCATACCGACACCGAAAATTCCGCCGTTGCCGAATCCAATAATTCCCTGCAGCAATTGATAATTCGCGGTTGATGTCACTTTTTCGTCATTGCCAAAGCCAACATAGGATAGAATACGTTTCATTCTGTACGGTGCACTGACCATGTAGATCAGCAGTGCTGGAATCAGTGCCGTCAACGAAAGAAACACATGCTTCAATCGGGCACCGCCGACGAAGACCAGAATCATTCCCAGGACAAAGATCATCGACCCGGTGCTGAAGTTCGGCTGCAGCATTACCAAGACCACCACACCGCCGATCCAGATCATCAGCGGCATAAATCCTGTTTTAAAATCGGCAAGCTTTTCCCTTTTATTGGAAAGCAAAAATGCCAGATGAAACAAGAGTGCAAACTTGGCTATTTCGGATGGCTGCAGACTGAAGCCGCCGAATGACAACCAACGTGCCGCGCCTTTCACTTCACCGCCGGTCAGCCGCGTTGCTATAAGAAGAAAGATTGATCCTATCAGCACCCATTTCGTCAGAGGTTTATAACGCTTATAATCCATATTAATGGCAAAGAACATTACCACCAATCCTACCAGAATCTTTGTGATATGCTTGTTCACCAATCCGCTGGACGACTGCATCTTTTGCATGGCCCAGGTAGAAGATGCACTATACACCACCACGGTGCTCGCGACCATTAACATGAGGACGACAAACAACGTAATGCGGTCGATATGATTTTTTTCCGAGGCCATAAAATCTATAGTTTGTGCACTAACTGTTTGAACACTCTGCCGCGTTCCTCGTAATCCGTAAACCAGTCGAACGATGTGCATGCCGGCGAGAGCAATACGACATCCCCTTTTGCCGCCAGTGATGTTGCTACTTCAATCGTTTTCTGCATCGAAGCCAGGTTTGGGATCTCAGTGCCAATTGTTCCAACCTTTTCCACGCGGACCGTATCCGCAAAATTCTTTACGATCGTATCTGCCGAATACCCCGTGGCAACGATTGCTTTCACTTTATCTTTCACCAAATTAACGAGGGTCGTGTAATCATTTCCTTTGTCTTTCCCCCCCATGATTAACACGATTGGTTCACGATAACTCTTCAATGACATTTCCACCGCTTCGACCGTTGTCGCCTTGGAATTATTGATATACGTAATCCCATTCACTTCTTTCACCACTTCCTGACGGTGTTCAACACCTTTAAAATTCTTCAACGTCGATTTGATATATGCCGGTGTAACTCCGACCAGTTGTGCCGTTAGCGTTGCTGCCATCGCATTCTGCAGATTGTGTTCTCCTTTGATTGATATCTCATCCACAGAAATAATGGAATGCTTTTCCTCTCCCATGCGTGTAACAAGCATTCCATTCTCCACAAAAGCACCGGATTCCAATTTCTGTTTGGAGCTGAACTGCATCATCGCGGGTCGTTGCTGCCGGATCACTTTGTGTGTCCAATCATCGTCCGCATTGCAGATCAGGATATCATTCTCTGTCTGATTCATAACAATCCGCGCCTTTGAAGCTGCATACTGTTCCATCGAATTATTGTACCGGTCCAAATGATTCCGGGTGATATTTACAATGACAGCGATCTTCGGCTGGAACGAATTGATGAAGTCCAACTGAAAACTGCTCACCTCCAGAACGACAACAGTTTCCGCATCAACGTCCAGAACGACAGATGAGAATGCCGTTCCAATGTTACCCGCAACAACGTGTTTTTTCTTTGCATCGCTGAGTATCCTCCCGAGTAATGTTGTGGTGGTTGTCTTTCCGTTACTGCCGGTGATGGCAATAATGTCACCTTTACAAAACCAGCTTGCTGCTTCTATTTCTGCAACGATTTGAATGCCACGCTTTTGTGCTTCCAGAACAACCGGTGCATTCGTCGGAACGCCCGGGCTGATGATCATTAACGTACAATCATAAACGCTCTCGCTATGACCGCCGAATTCACCAGGAATTCCCTTTACTTTCAATTCTGCAATATGTTTTCGGGTACTTTCGCTCTTTCCAAAATCACTGACGAAAACTTTCGCCCCTGCATTATATACCAAGGATGCGACCGCAACACCGCTCCGTTCCGCACCGATGACACTAACCTTTTTCCCCGACAATGCAGTACTATTCACGATGGCCCTACCGCACTTTGAAAGTTGTCAAACTCAGGATCATCATCAGAATCGCAAGAATATAGAACCGAGTAACAATCTTCGGTTCCGCCCATCCAAGCAATTCAAAATGATGGTGGAGTGGCGCCATTTTAAACACACGACGTCCTTCTCCGTACTTTTTCTTTGTGTATTTGAAATACAAGCGCTGAACAATTACTGATACCGTTTCCATGAAGAATATTCCACCCAGGATCGGCAGGATCAGCTCTTTCTTCGCCATCACGGTTAATGCACCAATCGCTCCGCCAAGGGCAAGGGAGCCGGTATCTCCCATAAACACCTGCGCCGGATATGAATTGTACCACAGGAAACCGAGCGCTGCACCGACTAAAGCGATACAGAAGACGACCAGTTCCCCATTTCCGCGCAGATAAATGATATTCAGATAACTGCTGAATTCAGTGTTGCCGGAGATATACACAATGATTCCGAGCGTCATTGCGACGATACCGGATGTTCCGATCGCAAGCCCGTCCAGTCCGTCTGTGAGATTTACTGCATTGGATGTGGCTGTGATAATGAAAATGACGAGAGGGATATACATTATCCCAAAATCGAATTCCAGGTTCTTGAAGAATGGAACGGTCGTTACAGTGTTGGCCTTGATCGATGTCAATTCCGGCATCGTCGAGAGGACAAGTCCCAGTACGAGACCTACCGTCACCTGTCCGATAATTTTGTACCAACCAATAAGCCCTTCCTTTTTCTTCCGGACGATTTTCAAATAATCATCCATAAAACCGACAACACCAAGTCCTGCGGTGACGAAGATGATCATCTGCACATAAGTGTTCGTCAAATCTCCCCACAACAGCGTGGGGATCAGTATCGCAGCAATGACAATAATCCCACCCATCATCGGGGTGCCGGCTTTCAACTTATGTTTTTCCGGCGATCCTTCCCGATAGGTTGTCACGATCCCTTTTTCCTTCAGCCTGGTAATCACTTTGCCGCCGATGATAAAACTGATGAAGAGAGCAGTGATTGCCGCCATGGCTGCGCGGAACGTAAGATATTTCACCACGCCGAATCCCGGAGGATGATACACCTGTTCGATCCAGTATAAAAGATGATAGAGCATTCCCGTTATTCCTTTTTCCCGTTCTGATTCATCAACTGGCTTACCACCTCTTCCATTTTCATGCCCCTGGAACCTTTTACCAGCACCACGTCTCCCTGACTCAATACCTTCTGTAATTGTGCGGTCAATGCCTCTTTTGATTGAACGTGTAGCGCATTACCGCCAAATGCTTCAGCCGTATATTTGGAAAATGGTCCGACTGTGAAGAGCATATCGAAATTCATTTCTGCGACAATCACGCCGATATTTGTGTGCTCCCTTTTTGAAGTCTCGCCCAGCTCGCGCATATCCCCCAGTACCACCACCTTCCTGCCGCTATTCCGGAACGTCTTCAGCGTTTTCAATGCTGCAATCACAGAATCCGGATTAGAATTATACGTATCGTTCAGGATCACAATACCGTTCAGCGATAGAACTTCCATGCGTTTGGATGCCGAGGTGAATTTTGCCAATGCATCGGCGATCTTTTTCGGCTTCACCTTCATTTTCAGTCCGACCGCAACAGCTGCCAGCGCGTTGGTTACATTATGCATCCCGGGAACCGAAAGACGAATACCGATCGAAACACTTTTCTTTTGCCACACTGCATCGAACGATGCGTTTCCTAATTCATTGAGATCGACTTTTTTTGCTCGGACATCAGCCTTTGACATCACTCCATAGGAAAACGATCTCTTCATGGAATCTGCGTCATCCGTAAGGAACCTGTCATCGCAGTTCACGAATGCTGTTCCTCCGTTCTCATTCAGATACCGGAACAACTCTTTTTCCTCTTTCGCAACACCCGCTTCATCACCGAAAAACTCTAAATGTTCTTTGCCAATATTGGTGATTAGTCCGTGCGTCGGTTCCGCGATAGAGCAGAGATATTTCAATTCGCCGAAATGGTTCGTGCCGATCTCGACCACTGCTGCATCATGATGCGCCCGCAGCCGGAACAATGTCTGCGGAACCCCGATATGATTGTTCAAATTTCCTTGAGTGTTCAGGACATTATATTTCATCCTGAGTACCGCCGTCACCATTTCCTTGGTGGTTGTTTTTCCGTTGCTGCCGCCGATTGCGATCACCGGAATATCGAATTTCCGCCGATAGATTCTTCCCAGTTCCCCGAACGCAACCGTGGTATCATTCACAATGACGAATGCACAGGGAAAGGTTCTGAAATAGAGATCATGCTTCTGTGCCCATTCCCGGTGAACGACAACAGCCGCCGCTTCTGCTTTTATGACCGCATCGATAAAATTGTGGGCATCGAAATTTTCTCCTTTTAACGCAAAGAACAGATCGCCTTTTGCAACAGCGCGCGAATCGGTCGACACACCGGTGACAGGCCGTCGTTTCAACAATTCCTTGTTGATGAGTTCGGCATCTGTTAGATGCTGCAGGTCTTTTGCAGTGATTTTTTTCATACTACCGACGTATGATGCCGGCCAATTTGGCCGTCATCGATGCAGTTTGTCCCGATCAATTGATCTGTTTCAATACTTCTTCTCTGTCGCTGAAATGAACCTTTTCTTTTCCCAGCACCTGGTACTCTTCGTGTCCTTTTCCAGCAATCAGGATTACATCGCCCGATTGCGCCATACCGATCCCTTTGGCGATAGCTTTCCGGCGATCTACCTCAATGAGTGCCTTGGGCTTCGATGCTATCCCTTCAAACACATCCGCAACTATTTTCATCGGGTCCTCGGTGCGGGGATTATCAGAAGTGACGATTACAACATCGCTCAGGCGGCCGGCAATCGCACCCATTTTCGGGCGCTTCGATTTGTCCCTGTCTCCGCCTGCTCCGAAGATTGTAATGATCTTGTTCGTCCGGTCTGCCGGCAGCACATCGTGGATCGTCTGCAGGCAATTTTCCAGAGCATCGGGAGTATGCGCATAGTCGATGATCACCGTCCATCCTTTCGGGGAATGGATCTGCAGGAACCGTCCGGGAGCAGGAGAAAGCAGGTGAAACACCGCAGGCTGCAGTTGAAATCCCAATCCTTTCAATACTGTATAGGCGCCGAGGAAATTGTATACATTGAATCTTCCGACAAGCGACGTTGATATTGTCTCGTCTCCAATCTTTGCCGTAAAACCTTTCAGGGTCACTTCCACATCATGCGCCTGAACATCCGCTTCATTCGTAATTCCGAAAGTGAACACTTTCGCTTTACATCCTTCCACAATCCTGTCACCGTAGGTTGCATCGGTATTCGTCACCGCTATCGCTTGTTCGGACAGACTATCAAAAAGGATTTTCTTTGCTGCAAAATATTCCTTCATTGTTCCGTGATAGTCCAGATGATCCTGCGTCAGATTCGTAAATACGGCGGCATGAAAGGAGATACCGTGCACGCGGTTTTGATGAAGCGCATGGGACGAAACTTCCATAACACAATGCGTGCATCCCTGCTCCACCATCCGCGCAAACAGCTTTTGCAGTTCGAGCGATTCCGGCGTAGTGTGTGTGGCGGTGAATCGTTCGCTTCCAATAACATATTCGACCGTTCCAATCAGTCCCGCTTTGATCTTCGGATCCGACTCCAGCATCTGTTTAATAAGATATGTGGTTGTTGTCTTTCCATTCGTTCCCGTCACACCGATCATCGTCATTTTTGCCGCGGGATGACCGTAATAGTTCGCCGCGATTTGTGCCAGTGCTTTCCGCGTGCTTCCGACAACAATTTTTACCGTTCCGGTATGCATGCACATCGAATCGGGAATAGCAGTGTCATCCTCGATAACGATCACCTTTGCACCGTTGGCAATTGCGTCCGAAAGATATTTATGCCCGTCCACCCCGGTCCCTCTGAGTGCAACGAACAGATTTTCGCGCTGAACGAGCCGGGAGTCGTACTGGATTCCGCTGATTTTCACATCGTGCGTCGTCACCATCTTTCCGTACATGGTCTGGAACATTTTGGAAACCGAAACACCTTGTAGTATATCTGACAATGTCATTGCGATATTCCTTAATACAATTGGGCTGACGAAATTGATCTCGGTTCACACATAATCGTCACTTTCGTTCCCTGCTTCATTGCCGTACCCGGACTCGGGAACTGGTTCGCAACAATGCCGGAACCGACGATGGAAACGCCGAGTTGTTCCGCAGCGAGTTTGTTCACTGCACGGCGGACGCTCATTCCGCGCACGTCGGGTACTTTCAGCGATCCCGCGGCCACCGCATGTTCAGTTTCATTCATCATAAGCTGCACTATAGTGCCGGGCTCCACTTTTTTCCCCGCCGGCGGATATTGACGGATGACTTCTTCTCCGGTGCCGATTACTTTTGATGCGAGTCCGGATTGCTGGAGCGCTTTGACCGCTTCATCTACATCGTTTCCTGCAACATCGGGGATCGAGACCGGCGCATTCTTCCGTTGTGAGTCCGACGGCAATTGCGTTTGCTGGTCAGCAGTCACAGTCTTTGCAATCAGTCCATTATTGTTGATAATGCGGTCTGCGATCGCTTTAAAAATAGGTGCGCTGGCAGTTGCACCATAATATCCACCGGCTTTTGGTTTCTCTATCATCACCAGGCAAATGATCTCCGGTTTTTCAACCGGAAAGAATCCGACGAACGATGCATTATAACTTCCCTCTTCATACTTCCCGTTCACGTGCTTCCGGGAAGTACCGGTTTTTCCCGCAATGCGTATACCCGGCATCTTTACCACTTCGCCGCTGCCGAACTCCACGACACCTTCCAGCATCTGTTTCAATTGTTCATTCACATTCTTATGGATAACCCGGCGGATCATCTGCGGCTGCCCCGCATGTACTTCCTGACCGTTTTCATCCCGTTCCTTCTGCACGATGTACGGCTTCATCAAAATTCCATCATTGGCAATTGCCGAATAGGCGGAAACGATCTGCAGCGGTGTCACGCCGACCTCGTACCCATAAGCAATCGAATTGAGCGATGCCATGGACCATTCGGAAGTTTTTTTCAACTGGCCGTTACTCTCAGCCGGGAGTTCCACGCCGGTCGCCATTCCGAAACCAAAGTCGCGCGCCTGCTTATAGAGTTTTTCCTGTCCGATCTGATCGCTTACCTTTGCCATAACGATATTGGAAGAATACGCCATCGCTTCCAGGAATGTCACATCGCGCATCGGGTGCGAATCGTTGATCCAGCGGACTCTCTTTCCCGGATATTCGATCCGGTATTTTCCATTCTCTGCATAATATTTTTTTCCCAGCGTTGTTATCTCGTTTTCCAATGCTGCAGATGCGGTAACTATCTTAAAGACCGAACCGGGTTCGTACATGTCGGAGATGGTCCGGTTCTTCAATGCATCCGCGTTCTGCACGCGGTTCAGATTCACTTGCGGAAAATTTGCCATGGCGAGGATCTCGCCTGTCTGCGGACGCATCATCACCACTAAACCTGCTTCCGCCTGTGTGCGGGCGATCCCTTTTTTTAATTCTTCGTCAGCGATGGATTGATATTGCAGATCGATAGTCAATTCAAGCGAATGTCCGTCGATCGCTTCCTCGCGGGGATAATCCACCGATGGCCGTTTTCTGCCAAGACCGTCCTTCTGCATGATGACATATCCGTCACGTCCTCGCAATACCTCGTTGAACTGCTGCTCGATCCCGCTCATACCAACATTGTCGATATTCGTTGTCCCAAGCACTTGCCCTGCAAGTTCGTCGTAATGATAAATGCGCATCGCTTCGTTCATCCGGACGATGCCTCCCATTTTTTTCAATGGTATCAGTTCCGCGAAATCCGGACGCATATGACGTTCCATCCAGACAAATCGTTTTCCGCTTTTCAATTTGGCAGCATACTCCCGTTCCGGCTTTCCGGTCACTTTGGAAAATTCCTTCGCAATGAAGGCCGCATCCTCTCCGGCAATCTTCGGGTCTGCAGCAAACGAGACGAACTGTGAATTGGCTACCAGTACGTTGCCATTCCGATCATAAATATGTCCGCGCTGAGCAATCAACGGAACTTTTGCTTCATACTGTTTCTTGGCGATATCCTGATATTTACCCGACTCCAGCAACTGGATCTGCACCAACCGTATTGCTGCGGATGCAAACAGGAATAGAAAAACAATCTTCACGGCCAACAGACGGTGTTTATAATCCTTCTGCTGGGGAGTTTCCGATGTTTCGATCTTTGCTTTATTAGAAAATGGAAGCTGCATAAAAATAATTATTCCTGCGGTCCCTATCGTATAGTGATGGGACTACACTGGAAACCAGTCAGCGCGCGAGCGCCTCTTTCACTTCTGTTTCTTTTTCCGGATCGATTTCGAACCATACAGGCGCTTCTTTCGGATTGGTCATCCCCAATTTCTCCTGCGCCATTAAACTGATCCGTTCCAAACTTGCTTTCCGGTTAATTTCTGCTTTGATCACTTCGTTTGTGCTGACGATCTGATTATGCTTCGACTGCAGATCGTTCACTTCCTTTGCCAGATTATTCACCGCGATTACATTCCCCACATATAATAGAGCTGCCGTCGCGATCAAAAAGAGGGTTCCGACGATATTCGATGTTTTTACGCGCTTTTTTGTGTTTACACGACGGACATTCTGCCGCGGCAGAGCATATCCCGGATTGAAATTTTGCGAATCGTTCTGGCTTGCGATAGCATTGCTATAGATCTGCCGGTCATTGAACTGAGGCATCTCAGCTATATCTATCGGATTATTTCTGACTTGTTTTGCCATCGAAAATGTTTTGTTAGCAGCGTTCCGCTACGCGCATTTTGGCGCTGCGGGAACGGGGATTTAATTTTTGTTCAGCATCTGATGCTTCCATCGGTTTTTTCGTCAGCACGATTAACTCAGGATTACGCGGAGTATCCGGCTGGAATTTGTTTCCAGACGGGATAAATTTTGCCGCACATTCATTAAAAAACGTTTTAACGATTCTGTCTTCCAGCGAGTGATACGAAATGACAACGATCCGTCCGCCCACCGCAATGAACTGGAGCGAATCCTGCAGAATTGCTTGCAGGCGGTGCAGTTCATTATTCACTTCGATCCGAATTGCCTGGAATACCCGCGCCAATGATTTCACTGCAAATTTCCCTCCGACAACGCTCTCGATTATAGACGCCAGCTGTCCGGTTGTTTCAATTCGGGCTTCCTCACGCCGCTGAACAATCCTTCGAGCGATCCTTCGCGACAACCGTTCTTCGCCGTAATGAAAGATCACATCTGCAAGTTCTGATTCCTCGTATGAATTAATGACAGTATACGCATCCAGTGACTGCCGCCTGTCCATACGCATATCGAGCCGGTCATTCCCGCGGAAGGAGAATCCTTTGCTTGCTTCATCAAGTTGAAATGACGAGACGCCGAGGTCCAACAACAATCCATGAATCGTTGATATGTTCTGAGAGCGAAGTATGGCTGCGATGTGTGCGGTGTTATCGTTCACTAGTTGAACATTAAGGTTGCAATGTTGCAGACGTTTCCCCGCTTCTCGAATTGCGTCTGCATCGGCATCGATGCCGATAAACGTTGCCTGCGCCGAAAGGCGTTCGCAAATTTTTTCTGCATGTCCCCCTCCCCCCAATGTTCCGTCGACATACGTTCCGCCGCGCGAGGTAATCAGATGCTCCAGCACTTCATTCAGCATTACCGGAATATGATATGAGGACGGTTGTGACAATTCTCTTTTAATAAACTACTTGGAAACGAAATACCACTGCTCACACTCCTTCAACACTGTCCGTTCAACTCGCGCACTTACTCTTTCTTTTCAAACACTTTTGATGCAACGGTCAGATAATCTTCCTGCTGAGCATCAAGATATTTTTTATACTCATCCGGATTCCATATTTCGATCCGATCGAACACGCCAAGAATGACAACATCATTTTCAATATGTGCGTACTGGATCAACTCCTTCGGCAGTACGATACGATACTGGCCATCGAGCTCCACGTCGGTCGCATATTGCAACAACAGCCGTGTGAATAAACGGTCTTGTGGATTTGTCTGCTGCAGTGCTCCTATCTCCGTTTCACGTTTCGCCCATTCATCATTCGGGTAGACAAAGATGCACGACTCAAATCCTCGCGTAACTACAAAGGAATTGTTTGCTTCGGGCGCAAGGTTCTTCCTCATCTTTGCAGGAATATTGATGCGACCTTTATTATCTATTGTATAATGGAAAGAGCCTTTAAAGGTTGACACTTCAGGAAAATGCCTTATTTTGTTGAATATTTTTTACCCACTTTAACCCACTACTGGACACAAAGTTACTGAATTTCGATCTAAAGTCAAGAGGTAACACCAATAAACAGGGATATTTTTGAAGATTTTTTGAATTTTCTCTTTGGCAGGACTGACAGAATTGCAGAACGACAATTCTTTACGGTGGAGACCTAAGAAGTTACTTTAAGTGTGGTTTTTTAAATACAATTTTTGAAAATCAGTTTGAAGCTGGTTAGTGTTTTGAAAAACGATTCCTTTCATTCCCGTTTCACGGGCACCGTCAACATTTTCTGGCAAGTCATCGATAAACACAACCGAACCATTGTCTACATTGAGCGACGCACATACTTTTTCGTAGATAATTTTTTCCGGCTTCATGGCGCCAAGCTGAAACGATGTGAAGGTATCGGGAAATATTTTTATCACCGAAGAAATGCGGTGTACTTTTTCCCAATGACATTCGCATGTGTTGCTGAGCACTGCAATTCGGTATTGCTGACGCATTCGTTCGACGAACGGCAGGATCTCCGAATTATCGGAAACTATGATGCCGTTGAACGCATCCAGGATCTTTTCTCTGGAAAATTCTCTTTGGAAGATCTCAAACAGAACGTCCACAAATTTCTCCGAAGAATATTTTCCTGTTTCATATGCCCGGACGGTGCGCTGGACTTTGGATTGATCGTATAGCGATCGCAATTCCGGTGTGGTGAGACCAAGTCCGTTCGGAAATGCGTCGAAGTCGATATGCATTAGAACTCTTCCCAGGTCGAATAGAATCACAGAAATATTTTTATGCATACCTATGCTTCATAATAATTCAAGCGATGAATTTTTCCATTATCGCTGCTGCATCCTTCACACGGTCCGGGCCTTCGGCATGTTTCAAAAACGCCTGCAAGAACAGATTCTTTCCTTCCTGTTTCAATTGAATCAGCGGCTCTTTCACAGCCGAAACTGTTTCCATCATTCCGGTAAACAACCCACCTTCGTAGAACACTGTATCTTCTTCCAGCGGCAGGTAAAGTCGCAATGTCCGTTTATTCAATTCCACTTTTCGTATATTGCCCCGCGAACCCAGAACGCGAAGCGATGCCAGCGAGAACAAGTCGTTTACCTCATCCATCGCTTCTCCGAACCGGTCGATCAATTCGGCTTTCAGTTCATCTACTTCCTTTTGAGTCGTTGTTTTGTAGAGCCGACGGTAGAGGTCGAGCCGTTCCGTGTCGCTTTCAACGTAAAATTCAGGAATGTATGCTTCAATGTCCGCATCCACCTGTGTTTCGATTGTTCTTTTTGTTGGCTGCGACAGTTCGGCGGCAAACACTTCCGCAAATTCCTGCTCTTTCAATTCGGCAACCGCGTCTTCTAATATCTTGGTGTACATTTCAAAACCCATTTCCATAATGAATCCGCTCTGTTCGCCGCCGAGCATATTTCCTGCACCGCGTATCTCCAGATCGCGCATGGCAAGATTGAATCCAGATCCTAGTTCGGTAAACTCTTCAATCGCTTGTAATCTCCGCAGTGTCTGTTTCGGTAAAAGGCTGATCGGCGGAACAAGCAAGTATGCATACGCCTGCAGATTTGCACGTCCCACCCTGCCTCGCAGTTGATACAATTCCGCCAATCCAAACTTATCCGCCCTGTTGATAATAATGGTATTGACGCTGGGAATATCAACACCCGATTCCACAATCTTTGTCGTCACCAGCACATCGAATTTTCGTTCGAGAAAATCGATCATCACTTTTTCCAGTTCATGGCCTTCCATCTGTCCATGGGCAAATCGGAACCGCGCTTCGGGAATTGCCTCCATCAATGTGCCGGTAAAGATGTCGATATTGCTTACCTTATCCGTCACAATGAACACTTGTCCCCCGCGATGGATTTCATGGATGACCGCCTCCCGAATAATCTTCTTGTCATACGAAGCTATTTCTGTATGGATCGGCAGTCTGTTACGAGGGGGAGTATTGATCACTGAAAGATCGCGGGCGCCCATCAAAGAGAAGTGCAGCGTGCGCGGGATCGGCGTAGCAGTTAAGGTCAGTGTATCGACGGAAACTTTCATTGCACGAAGTTTTTCTTTGGCTGCCACACCGAAACGCTGTTCCTCGTCAATCACCAGCAGCCCAAGGTCCTTGAATTTTACATCTTTGGAGAGCAGCCGATGAGTACCGATCACCACATCCACGTCTCCGGCTGTAATTTTTTGCAGTGTCTCTTTCACTTCCTTTGCGGATTTGAATCGAGAAAGCAATGCGATACGGACAGGATACCGGCCGAGACGGTCAGAGAATGTATTAAAATGCTGCTGTGCAAGGATTGTTGTCGGGACCAAGACGCCAGCCTGTTTTCCATTCATTACCGCTTTGAACGCAGCACGGACGGCGATTTCCGTTTTCCCGAAACCGACATCGCCGCATACCAGCCGGTCCATAGGATGCGGAGATTCCATATCCGTTTTCATCTCCGTTGTGGTGCGCGCCTGATCAGGAGTATCTTCATACATGAAGGATGCTTCCATTTCCTTCTGCCAGTGCGTATCGGGTTGGAATGCGAATCCCGGTTCCATCTTCCGCTTTGCGTAGAGTTTAATTAGATCGCGCGCGATATCCTTGATCTTTTTCTTTGTCCGCGCTTTCAATTTCTCCCAGTCCGGACTGCCGAGTTTGTTCAACTTCGGTTCATGCCCTTCCGCAGAAGAATATTTCTGAATGCGCGTGATGTAGTTGAGATTGACGAAGAGCGTTCCCTTCTCCGCATATTCCAGCTTTGCCACTTCCTGTTCTGCACCGCCAACCTTGATTTTTTCCAGGCCGAGAAATTTCCCGATGCCGTGATCGACGTGTGTAACATAATCCCCTTTGCGCAGCGCCTGCAGTTCTTTTGCCGAGATTCCTTTGAAGCGTTTCCGCTTCCGCTCCGCACGCGCTTTCGTGCGGTTAAATATCTCGTGCTCCGTGAAGACGGCGACGCGTGCAGCCTCAAAAACAAAACCGGAATGAAACGATTCCGTGGAATAGATAATCCGTAACACCGGCTGTTCATCGGAGTCTGTGACCGCAAAACGACCTTCACCATCATCCGCAAGATTATCTAAATCCTTCAACGGCTTGACCGCTTCCTCTTCAATCAGATCCTGAATTCTCTCCAGTTCTTCTGTTCTGTCCGAAGTGATGATGACATCGAATCCATTTTCAGAAAACTCTGATATTTTTTCCCGGAGGATATTAATGCTGCCGTTCACACTCGGTTGCGATTGTGACTGAAAGTCGATATCTGCTTGAGCCGATTGAAACGGGGAATGGATCCAACGGGGGAATTGCTCAATCTTCTTTACTACTTCCTCAAAAGAAAAATCGATTTCAATCCCTTCTGATTCGATTTCGTCGAACTCTTTTTTCAGCAGTGCACTTTCTTCCACGAATATCGACACACCGGGGGCAAAATAGGAAAGAAGCGATTCGGTCCGCTTCGGTGCAGCAGAAGTTCCATCACTGCTGTTTCCCCGCAGCACATCCGGTATAATGCTCACCGATTGCAGGTCGCGGATGGAGCGTTGTGAAATGACCTCGAATTCGCGGATCGATTCGATGGTATCACCCCAGAATTCGATGCGAACAGGATGTTCGCCGATGAAGGGAAAAATATCGAGAATGCCGCCGCGCACGGCGAAATCTCCATAGCTCTCTACAAATTGTTTCCGTTCAAATCCCTGTTCCGAAAGCACGGCCAACAATTGTTCGAAATTCCTGTCCGACTTGACAGCGAGGTCTATCACAGACCGGGAAAACTCCTGCCGTTCCGGAACAGCGAATCCTAAAGCGGCGGCATGGGTGATGTAGATAGCCGATGTATTTGCCTGTAAGGCTTTGAGAGTTTCAATCTGTGAAAGCGGCGCAGACATATCCATCGCCTGAGAAGCGTGATGCGGTTCGACTGCATATAATTTCACATAAGCGTCACCGACGATAGTGGCGCAATCATCGCGAAGTTTTTCCGCTCGTTCTTCCTCATCCACAACAACGAGCACCTGACCGTTCGCCTGCCGAAACAGGGAGACGGCGATGAATGCCCAGAGCGATCCGGCAATACCATGCAGTATCGCCGGCTTGTCTGCCGTTACATTCATTGCATTCAGAATCTGGAATTGTTCCGATTCGAATATTTTCTTATTAATATCTACAGCCACCATAGTATCTTCATTTCATTTAAAACAGACTTACCCCTGCCGACGGGTCGTGACGAACTCGTTAGCACGGGCAGAACAAGGTACAGAGGAATTGGAAAAAGAAAAAGTGTTTTCTACGCAGGCTTTTCCGATTCAGCAATCATCTGTTGTACCATTTCCAGCAGCCGGAAGCCGTCGTAATTACGGAGCGGAACTGCTTTTTTCAACTCCATTGATGGTGTGAAGAGATAGAGATATCCGATAAAGTCGATCGAAGGCAACAGAGTATATTGGTGGATGATCTTTTCATGATTGGGATTTGTCTTGATAATCAGCGTTGGGATGCATTTCGCACGGATCAACCGTTTCAGTGCTGATTTTCTGAATGCCCGGTTCAGTTCTTCGATTATTAGAGAATCCTGCAACGCAACAATGAAAATTTGTTTGTGCTCCGCCTCCGCACGCCGAACGGCTTCAGGAAAATCATCCCAATGAGAAAATTCAGACACGGTTGTATCGGCGATCCACTCAATAAATTGCGTACCATTCATATATCCCACATTCCGCTTGATCTCCTGCTGATCCGGCATTAATAAAAGCGAGGTTGGCATCGCCTGAATGTTGAATTTCTTTTTCACGTCGGCACCAATGTTTTCATCGTCAATATTCACCCGCACGGCGATCACATCATTCTGCAGCGTCGCAATTACCGTATCGTTCGCGAAGGTTGTGCGGTCCATCAATTTGCACGGTCCGCACCATTCTGCATACACATCCACATACACTTTTTTGTTTTCCCGCGCGGCGGTTTGGAATGCCGTTGCATACGGCTGCCACTGCACAACGGCGGAGGATGGACTATATTCCATCACTGCTGCGGCAATTGCGCAGACTGCTCCTATCAGGGCAAATATTTTAATTTCGTTATACCGGCGCTGGTTCATACCTTATTCCGATCCGCTATCGACGACCACTTTATTCATTGCGAATAATGCCGCCGCAAAAAATAGAAATAATGCCGCAATCCCCCACATCATTTCCGTCAATGGGAACGCCATATTCGCCGCAAGAGCATGCTGCGCATCTTCAAATCCTGTCGGGAAAATATAATCCTTCAATACTACCGCCCAATGAATATCCCAATACTTCCGCATAACAAGAAAATCCATCATCTGGGAAAGCACCATACATCCGTACACAAATAATGAATTGAACGCTCCTTGCACAATGCAGGAAACGTACGCGGAAATGACGATCATGAGTAATATCTGCGCGCTTTTCAATGCCATGGCAATCGACGATGCAGAGAGATCGAACTTTACTATCACCGCAGGATCGAATGCAACGATCACCAGTGCGATTGTCACCGTTAATACAAATACAACCACCTGTGCGGCAAAGACTACAGCAATCTTTGTCACGATGTATTGTTGACGCGTTACGGAGCGAATGAGCAATGTCCGAATCCATCCGCTCTTGATATCCGCACCGACAATCCCGGCCGAGAAAACAATAAATGTGAAAAATGAAACGATCTGATCCGCCGAACTAACGAGTGCGGAAAGTGTTTTTACCATACCGGATTGCATCATGACAACGGATGGAATCAATCCCAGGCCGATCATCACCACCGCAAAGATGATCATACCGATCGTCCAGAACCGTTTGAATTCTGCCGGAAATAGAATGGCATAATTCCTCATACGCCATTCTCCTTTCTGCCGAGATTTTTCCTGAACAACTGTTCCAGGTGTCCGGGACCGATATCCTTCATCGGCGAATCATCGATCACCGTTCCGTTGCTGATAAAGATGATGCGGTCACAGACTGATTCTACTTCAGTCAGATGGTGAGAGCTGAACAGCACTGTCATTCCCTTTTGTTTTTGCTCCGCGAGATAGTCACGCAGAACAAAAACAGAAGGAGGATCGAGCGCTGCCGTCGGTTCATCCAAGAAAACAAGTTTTGGCGTACCAAGAAAAGCAAGAACAAGTTCCAGCTTTTGCCGCATGCCTTTAGAAAGTGATGAGAGCGAACGTTTGTAGGAATTGTCTAATTCGAATGTATGAAGCAGCTGCAGGATGTGTTCACCGGGATTTTCGATTCCAATCAGATCGGCGTGCAGGTGAAGAAAAGACTTTACTGATACATTTTTTGCGCGATATTGCGTATCCGCCTGATATCCGATTTTCGATCTGGAGTGGAATGACTCCGGATGTTCTCCAAACAGTTTCACTTCGCCGGAATCGGATGGAAGGAAACCGAGCAATAACCGCATCAACGTCGATTTCCCTGCGCCGTTCGGACCGATCAGACCGACGACCTCTCCCTCTTCCATCGTGAAGGATACATTGCGCAACGCTTCCACCGGAGGTTTGAACATCTGCCGGTAGGTTTTGGAAAGATTGTTTGCAGCGATCGCTGACATACGGGTGCACGCATCCTTTGTAAGTGTTGCGCAAATTATAAAAGAAAAATGGAAATGGCAAAGGGTAACACTTTATTTTCAATATTTCATTATACTCCATGAGAAACAATGAACTACGACATCACAATACTCACAGCAGAACACTATTTGAATCCGGCCCAACCCGATTGGTATGTTTCCCAGATCCTTCAGGAAGATCAGTTGGTCCGTACTGCACTGGAACGAAAAAGATTGCGTGTCCACAGAATTGATTGGACCAACAAAGAGTTCGACTGGTCCAATACGAAAGCTGTACTCTTTCGTGCTGTGTGGGATTATACGCAGCGGTACGAAGAATTCCAGGAATTCCTCCAAACTGTTTCAAAGCAAACTGCACTGATTAATTCTTTTGAAACGATCCGGTGGAATCTGGACAAACACTATCTTCGCGATCTTCAACAGCGAGGCATCAACATTCCAAAAACTGTGTATATAGAAAAAGGGACACACACTTCACTTGAGTCACTTCATAAAGAATGGAAGTTTGCGGATTCCATCCTGAAACCTGTCATGTCCGCCGGTGCGAGACATACATACCGATTGAATCCGGACAATCGCGCAGATCATGAGAAAATCTTTCAGCAATTGATTGCAAAAGAGGCAATGATGCTGCAGCCATTTCTTCAAAGTGTCACGACACATGGCGAGGTTACACTGATGGTTATCGGAGGAAAATACACCCATGCAGTATTGAAGAGAGCAAAACCGGGCGATTTTCGAGTGCAGGATGATTACGGAGGAACTGTCCACGCATATTCTCCTACATTGGAA
>JBAYIS010000022.1:0-46144 GCA_041665525.1 Bacteroidota bacterium
AAGGAGTAACGCGATGAAAAAACTTTTGTTGCTTTTTGCATCGATGTTTGCAGTTTTTCTCACTGCAAATGCTCAGTTGTTGCTGCAGGAGGATTTTAATTATCCTGCCGGCGATTCACTGCGAGGGCATGGCTGGACTATCACCGGGACAAGCACATTCAACACCGTCAAAGTATCAAATGGCGGTTTGAATTATGCCGGCTACATTGGGTCCTTTGCTGGCAATGGTGCATATGTTGATTCTACCGGACAGGATGTCTGTATCGGATTTGCATCGCAAACAACTGGCACCGTCTATGCATCGTTCATGGTGAATGTTGCAGCAGTACGTAACGGATCGCCGTATGTGGGTGATTATTTTGCCCATTTGACTGAAGTGGTAGGAAGCACTGGTGCATTTTCTCCAAGAATATTTGTCCGTGCCGCGGATAATGGAAAGATTGCGTTCGGCATCAGTAAATCCTCTATTAGCACATCAATACCTCCTACATTTACAGATTCCATCTACTCGTTGAATACAACATACTTACTCGTCGCTAAATATCAGTTCAATGCAGGCACGACAACTGATGATGAAGTGAGCCTGTTTGTATTTACGAATTACGAAGTTCCGGCATTTGAACCCGGTGCACCGTCTGCTGGTCCGGTAACTTCAACACAGACCGATATTGCGGCAATTGCAGCACTTGGCTTGCGCCAGGGAACAGCGGCAAATGCTCCGACCTTGGTAGTTGATGGAATTCGTGTCGGAAATACCTGGTCTAATGTATTGGTGAATATTTATGATGATCCGGTAAATTTAACAGTGAAGAACACCGAAACACCGGTAGTGTTAGATGGGAAACTTGATGAAGCAGATTGGGCTGCTGCTCCATCGTTATTGTTCGGGAATGGTGCATTTGCAAATAAACTCGGTGGTGATAAAACTGTGACTGGCGGAGCTGATATTAAATCATTCTTTGATGTGAATGGTGTGAAATATCGTCTTCCGAATACCGATAGTTCCTGGGCACGGGTAAAGTTCCTTCGCAAAGGTATGGACTTGTATCTCGGTTTGGAATCGAACGACAAGTCAATCTGTCGATTTGATTGGGAAGGTGAAGGAGTTATTGTATTTATTAAGGATAACACCGGCGCAACAAAAGAATACAAACTGTATTATCAGAACATCGGACTGAACAAGGATACAATCCGCTATGAAGAAAGTGTTTTGAATTCCGGTGCGGGTGCGGGTTTCCTGCCTGTAGGTTCGACGGCGAATGATACGCTTGATGTGGATAATGGATACTCCGCTGAACTTCGTATCCGGTTGGATAAATTGGGTTACACTGCCGGAGTTAGTTCAGTACAATTCGCAATGGATGTGTTCGATCCGGATGGATTCCAGTTTGATGCAAGTCTGCCGTGGCCGTATGGAATGATGCCGTTTGATTCAGCACGCGGATCATACCATAAATCATGGTGGGGCGGTGAATGGGGCAATCCGACAAGGACCCTGGAACTCATACCGGAAATTGTAAAGTATGACGATCCGGCGAAGTTAGTAGTGAAGAATGCCGGCGCGGCAGTGGTATTAGATGGGAAACTCACCGAAGCAGATTGGGCTGGTGCACCGTCATTATTGTTTGGGAACGGAGCATTCACAAAGAAACTTGCTGGCGATCAAACAGTTACTGGAGGGGCAGATATCAAAGCATCTTTCGATTCATATGGAGTAACATATCATCTACCGAATACTGATAGCTCCTGGGCGCGGGTAAAGTTCCTTCGCAAAGGTATGGACTTGTATCTCGGTTTGGAATCGAACGACAAGTCAATCTGCCGATTTGATTGGGAAGGTGAAGGGGTTATCGTGTTCGTTAAGGATAACACCGGCGCAACAAAAGAATACAAATTGTATTATCAGAACATCGGACTGAACAAGGATACAATCCGCTATGAAGAAAGTATCTTGAATTCCGGCGGCGGAGCAGGATTCTTGTATTCCGGTTCGACGGCAAATGATACCATGGATGTGGACAGCGGATACTCTGCTGAACTGCGCATTCGATTGGATAAACTGGGTTACACTGCTGGAGTAAGTTCAGTACAATTCGCAATGGATGTGTTCGATCCGGATGGATTCCAGTTTGATGCAAGTCTGCCGTGGCCGTATGGAATGATGCCGTTTGATTCTGCACGCGGATCATACTATAAATCATGGTGGGGTGGTGAATGGGGCAGTCCGACCAGAACCTTGGAACTTACACCGGAATTTGCACAGGGTGACGATCCGGCGAAGTTAGTAGTGAAGAATGCCGGCGCGGCAGTGGTATTAGATGGTAAACTCACCGAAGCAGATTGGAATGGAGCTCCATCATTGTTGTTCGGTAATGGTGCACAATCGAGGAAACAAGCGGGTGATCTTACTGTTACATCAGGATTCGATCTGAAAGGATTCTTTGATGTGAATGGTGTGAAATATCGTCTTCCGAATACCGATAGTTCCTGGGCACGGGTAAAGTTCCTTCGCAAAGGAATGGACTTGTATCTCGGTTTGGAATCGAACGACAAGTCTATCTGCCGGTTTGATTGGGAAGGTGAAGGGGTTATTGTGTTCGTTAAGGATAACACCGGCGCAACAAAAGAATACAAATTGTATTATCAGAACATCGGACTGAACAAGGATACAATCCGCTACGAAGAAAGTGTCTTGAATTCCGGCGGCGGAGCAGGATTCTTGTATTCCGGTTCGACGGCAAATGATACAATGAATGTGGACAGCGGATACTCTGCTGAACTACGGATTCGGTTAGATAAACTCGGCTATGTAGCTGGAGTGAAATCCGTACCATTCGCTATGGATGTTTTCGATCCGGATGGATTCCAGTTTGATGCAAGTCTGCCGTGGCCGTATGGAATGTCGCCGTGGGATTCTGCACGCGGATCATACTATAAATCATGGTGGGGCGGTGAATGGGGCAGTCCGACCAGAACCTTGGAATTTACACCGGAGTATGACAATCCTGACACAGTCTTTGCGAAAATATCCAGTTCGACACTTACGTTGGATGGTAAATTAACGGAATTCAGTTGGGTATCAGCAAATACTTTGATTTTCGGTCCACCCAATGCACCGAAAACCGGAACACAACAAACTGTGACGGGAGGATTTGATATAAAAGCATCGTTTGATGTAAACGGAGTGATGTATCACTTGCCGACAACTGACATTAGTTTTACGAAGGTGAAGTTTCTAGCTTCGGGAAATGATCTTTTTATCGGCATCCAATCTCCGGATAAATCGATTTGCAAATTCGATTGGGAAGGTGACGGTATTATTCTGTTTATTAAGGATAACACTGGCGCGACAAAGGAGTACAAACTGTACTACCAGAATATTGGCGCGAACAAGGATACGATCCGCTACGAAGAAAGCGTTTTGAATTCTGGCGGCGGAGCCGGAGTACTCATGACAGGTTCGACCGTGAATGATACAACGAATATTGACAATGGATATTCTGCAGAATTGCGAGTCCGGCTGGATAAGCTTGGATTTACACCAGCTGCGAATAAAGTCAATCTGTCAGTAGCAATGAGCATCTTCGATCCTGATGGATATCAGCATCCGATGAATTCATGGGATAGTGCACGCGGCACATACTATAAATCCTGGTGGGGTGGTGAATGGGGAGGAACCTTTAAAACCATCTCTGTCCCGAATACAACAGGAGTAGAGGATTTGGGTGAATTACCGCTGACTTTTGCATTGCATCAGAATTATCCGAATCCGTTCAATCCGTCTACGACCATACGGTATGCTATTCCGATGACATCGCCTGTTGTAATTACCATCTACAACATGCTCGGTCAAGAGATAACGACCCTGGTCAACAAGGAACAGAAACCGGGTAATTACGAAGTGAAGTTCGATGCCGGCCGGTTTGCTTCAGGCATCTATATTTATCGAATAAATGCCGGTTCATTCAATGAAACAAAGAAGATGATGTTGATCAAGTAACAGCGTTCAATATTGCCGGAAGGAGCGATCCTTCCGGCAATGTTTTTTCATAACGCGTTTTGAGGAGAAGTCCATGAATAAAAATTTGTACACTTTTTTAGTTTGTATCGTTGCACTCTCATTCATCGTAACCGCACAACCGAAACGGTCCGATGCGATCTGGGCAAGAACGTTGTCATCGGGAACAATCACGCTGGATGGAAAATTGAATGAGACGGCGTGGAGCTCTGCGGAATCGCTCTACGTTCAGTACGGCAAAAGCGCGGGACTTCCCGGCAGCGGTTACACAGCAGAAACCGGGACCGTATACGATTCCACTCGTGCATGGGTAAAATTCCTTGTTGTAGAAGATTCACTCTATATTGCATTTACTGTTAAAGACAGTTCCATCGGCGGAGGTGTTTTCGGTGCTGCAGATGCGATCATTTTCAATGTCCGTGATAAAAGCAATCTTACTGCTCGTCCCGCAGCGAACGGGGAATATCTTTACGGATGGATTGATGAATCTTGGATGAATCCCGGTTCGGTGAAATCAGTCGGGGGTCCACCGAGTACAGGACCGAATGGGAAATATACATTGACCGATTTTGAAACTGCCACCACCGTGCAGGGGACAACAAATACGGATGCCACTCCGGATACCGGATATACTGTTGAAATGAAGATCAATATCAAGAAATTAGGATACAATACAAGCGATGTGAACGGAGACATCATCATGTTTAATGCCGCCTTCCGTGATGTTGACTGGTTTTTCCCCGTGCAAGACTGGGTTACGTTCAGCAGAACTTGGATCCAGGGACCGTGGGCGAATGTGAGCAACAAAAACATTCTGCGGATTCATGTCCGTCCGGATGTGACGACGACATCAGGCCCAGTGCCGGTTGTTGCGCCGGATCTGGTAATCAACAACGGTAAACTGATGCCGGCACCGGTCGTCGACGGGAAATTGGATGATGACATCTGGGCAAAGATTTCTGGATTCGATATTCGTTTTGGTGACAATGCAGTGCGGGATGCCTATCCTGGTATCGGACCTTTCGCCAGCGGGCAGTATCAACCCACAGTGAATGGCGGGACAGCCACTGTGTTTGATTCATCCAGAGCCAACGTAAAACTGTTCTTCCGGGAAAACACACTTTATATCGGAGTGGATGTTCAGGATCAAGCAGTACAATCATTGGATGTATATGATCGGTGGGACGGGATGATCATCACACTCAACGGAATGGGAAAGGACTATTTGAATCAGACGGACCATGATCAAATTCCGATAAAATTGACAGTAATCGTCGGTCCGAATGGAAAAGACAGTTTGAAAGATTACTATCCGAAACTGCGAGATTCATTGCAGGGTGCACAGGTTGCGTTGTCGCTGAAACCAAACACCACGCTGGATACGACTGGTATTGATGAAGATGCCGGCTATCAAATAGAACATGCCATCGATCTTACCAAAATGGGATATCCGAACGGATTGGGAGACCACGTGGTGTATTTGGGACTCACGTTGTTCGACGGCGATTCGTATGTGCCGTCATCACTGAGTTATGGAACTCGCACATGGTGGTTCCGCGAGCATGACGGATTCGCAGCAGCAGCGTATGTCTATTTAGATTCGACACAACTCATTACGGATGTCGGATCATCCCGTGCAGATGCTGTCCCGACGGAATTCAAATTGCTCGGGAATTATCCGAATCCCTTCAATCCTTCCACAACCATTTCTTTTGTTACTCCATCCGAAGGCCGAGTGTCTTTGACGGTGTATGATCTACTTGGAAGAGAAATTTCCTCAGCGGATCTCGGTAATCTCGGTTACGGGGAGCATTCATATAATTTCAATGCATCTCACCTGAGCACCGGCGTCTACTTCTATCAGCTGCGCATGCAGAACGGCGGAACGGGCAAAGAATTGGTTACTTCGGTTTCCAAAATGGTGTTAATGAAATAATGTTTGTCAATGTTGGGAGGGCGTGATGCCCTCTCAATATTCTAAAATCACCCGGCGGATTCTGATCACCGCCATTCATGTCGCTGTATATAATTGCGGTCCAATCTTTCAACCATATTTCATTTCCTATGAAAACAAGGATTACTGCGCACAGAAACAATTTCGGAGGCAGATGGGGATTCCTGCTGATTGCTTCGCTGCTACCTTCGGTTCTGTTTTCCAACACTACCGGTAAACTGACGGGGCACATCACGGACAAGAACAACAAGGAGCCTCTCATCGGCGTCAATATTATAATCCAGGGCACTACGATGGGTGCTGCAACGGATTTTGAAGGCTACTTTGTTATCATCAATATACCACCGGGCTCGTACGACATCCGCATGAGCGGCGTTGGATACGGAACAACGGTGGTGAAAGGAGTGCAAATAAGTTCCGGACAGACCACAACGCTGGATGAAAAACTTTCCGAGGAAGTGATTGAAGGGGCGGAAGTGGTGATTATCGCTGAGAAGCCGATCGTCGATACGCGGCAGACGAGCGCAGTGGCAATCATGAGTAAGGAACAAATCGCTGTGCTGCCGGTACAGAATCTGCAGGATATCGTCAATCTGCAGGCAGGTGTGGTGGACGGACATTTTCGCGGCGGCCGAACCGGCGAAGTGCAGTACCAGGTGGACGGCGTGTCGGTGAATAATCCGTTAACAAATGCCCCGGCAGTTTCATTGGATCGTTCGGTGCTTCAGGAAGTTCAGGTGGTCAGCGGTACATTCGATGCCGAATACGGTCAGGCGATGAGCGGAGTGGTGAACGCAGTCCTGCGGAGCGGATCCAACGACCGATTCGATTGGTCCGCAGAGACTTACATTGGTGATTATGTCGGTTTTGGCAGCGTGTCGAAATATCCGTATCTGGACAAAATCAATCCGTTTGCATTTCGGAGTTACCAGTTTGCTATCAGCGGACCGACCGGATTGCCGCAGACAACGTTCCTGTTCAGCGGACGGCGGTATCTTTCGGAAGGATATTATTTCGCAACAAGAAAATTTATGCCAACCGATACTTCGGATTTCAATAGTAAAATCTTTTATCCTACCGGCGACAACAAACTGGTGCCGTTATCGACGAATGATGAATGGTCAGGCCAGATGAAACTTTCGAACACATCTCTATCCGGCATGCAAATAAACTATCAAGCGATTTTCAATGTCACCAATAATAAACCGTACCGATTCGATTTCCGGCTGAATCCGGAAGGTGTGAAAACGCCGCGGTTTTATTCGTTAGTGCATGGTATTGATTTCACTCATATGCTGACAGAAAAAATTTTCTACACCGTTAATCTCCGTCAGAATATCATAGATTACCGCGACTATAAATATGAAGATGTTTATGATCCGCTTTACTATCAGGCTAAACAGCCGCGGAGCGATGCAGATTATGAGAATGGCGCCATACTGCAGGGTGTGGAACTCGGACGATACATTGAAAAGACAACGGTTAATATCATTAAAGCATCAATGACGGCACAGGTGACGAACATTCATCTGGTGAAAGCCGGTTTGGAATTACAGCTGCCGGATATCACGTATGGTAATCCCGGCGTTATTGATCGTGACAGCATTACCGGTGCGCTGCATGCGTATGTCAACAGCTCGCTCTTTCCGCCGCCGCAGAACTATACACCGATAACATTTGCGGCTTTTGCGCAGGACAGGATCGAGTGGAGCGACATCTCCGTCCGCGCGGGATTGCGATTTGAATATTTTGATGCGAACACGACTGTGCCGAGCAACCTGCAAAATCCTGCAAATGCCATCACCGGCGTACCCGGTTCAAAGCCAAAAGCGACGAAAGAGAAACTTGTTGTTGCACCCCGCCTCGGTATTTCCTATCCCATCATGGTAAACGGATCTATCTACTTTTCCTACGGCCATTTCTATCAGCTGCCAGCGATCAATCAGTTCTTTTCCAATTCCGATTACAGCATTCTGAAGGATCTTGCCAGCGGCGTGAGTTATTCGGTGTTAGGCAATCCGGATCTGCGGCCTGAGTTTACCACACAATACGAGTTTGGAATGAAGATGCAGTTACAGGATAATTTCGGGATCGACGGGAGTTTGTTCTATAAGGATATCCGGGATCTGCTGGGTGTTGAGTTTATTGAAACATACAATGCGGCAAAATATTCCCGTCTAACTAATGTCGATTTCGGCAGTGTCAGCGGATTTACGCTGGCGCTCGATTTCCGCAGCGGTTCGTTAATCAACGCATCGATCGATTACTCTAATCAATTTGCGCTCGGAAATTCCAGCGATCCCGCTGAGACCGCAACGCGTGCGGCGGCAGGGAAAGATGCGAATCCCCGCGAAGTGCCTTTTAACTGGGATCAACGGCACACGCTCAACGGGCAGATATCACTTCAGGATCCGAACAACTATTCCATTACTGCAATCGCTAAATATTCATCCGGTCAACCGTATACGCCGCTCATCGGATCCGGCTTTGGAGCTGATCTGGAAAATAATTCCGGAAGGAAAGCAAATGGTATTGTGGTAGACCTGCGAGGAGAAAAAAGTTTTGAAATGGTCGATCTTCATCTGAGTCTTTTCATACGGGTCTTCAACGTTTTCAATGCTTCGTTCTTTAACGGCCTTGTCTTTTCCACCACCGGCAGTTCGGATTACTCTCTGTCGCCGGTGTCCGATAGGGTGACGTTGCTCGATCCGGGCAGATACTACCAACCCCGCAGAATAGAGATCGGTCTTTCGGTCCGTGGTTCAGCTGTCTTTGAATAATAACGTCTATCAATCGAATAGTATGATGAAAAAATCTTCGTTATCTCTCGTTTGCATTCTGGGAATGATATTTCTGACGCAGCAAAGCCGTTCCCAAACCCTGTATCCTGTCGTGCCGAAGGACCTTCGCGGCAATTTCAGTTATGAGCGTGCCGGAACGCACGATGCGAACAATATCCGTTCAACTTTCCTGAACTATGGCATGGTCGGAGATTATCCGTTCGATCCGGTGAATGTCGATCTTAGTACATTCCATTCCGCCGAAGTACCGAAAGGAACGGGAATGAATTATAGCGACGGGATCACGCCGTTTGTTCTGGCAAAGATCACGAAATCGAACAGTGAATTTGACTGGATCATGGAGACCGGATTCCGGGAACGTCAGCAGAAGATTATTGGAACGCTGCGAGAGATGCGGTTTGAACCGCGTCCGGGATACTTCCAATCGGATGTTTCTATAAACAAGGATCGCTCGCCGGCGATGAGCCATTTGTCCCGCACGTGGCCGGATGAGTGGATCGATAAACTCAACGATATCAACGATCCGGGATGGAAAGGATCATGGAATGGATATTTTGGAAAACGAATCGTTGCGGACCAGGAGAGTTTCTTCGTTATCGACGACGATGAGTTCCGGATTCCGGCTTTTTATGCGGACTCCCGCGATTCATCGCGCCGGGGACTCGGTTTACGAATCGAGGTACGTGGATTTCAATGGTCGAATCCGCAGGCAGGGAATGTAATTTTCTGGCATTACGACATTGCCAATGAAGGAACGACCGACTATCTCGATAATATTATTTTCGGTCTCTATATGGATTCCGGAGTCGGCGGTTCGGCCATCGGGTGTGATCCGCTGCCGGAATCTGATGATGACAATGCTTTTTATGATAAATCGTTCGGATTAAATCTTGTCTATACGTGGGATTCGTATGGTCATGGAAAGAGTCTCATCAACAATTGCGGCAAGACAGGATATCTCGGTTATGCGTACTTAGAAACTCCCGGCAAACAAGACGATGTGAAAGACAATGACGATGACGGGATCCTGGACGAGAAACGAGACGGTCTACCAGGAACAAAGATTACCGGACAGCAAGCGATTCTCGACTACATTAATGCGAACTATAACAAGACAAAATTCGAAACGATCTACGGTCCAGTAACTTCCCGTCCTGCGTATAAGGATAGTGTGTGGTGGACCGGCGATGAAGACATGGATTGGGTGGCAAAGTTTCATGATACGGGCTCCGATGGTGTGTTTGGCACGCCGGGAGTCGGCGGAGAAGGAGATAACATACCGACACAGGGAGAAACAAATTTTGGTGAAACCGATCTTCATGAATCCGATCAGATCGGTCTCACCGGATTCAAAATCAATAGGATTAAAGCCGGTGCCTCAAATCCCAGCGGCGAGACCGACGGGATTTTATTCTGGAATGATCTGGGAAGTCCAAAATTCTGGCCGAAAGAATTGTATGAACAATTTACCGGAGATCAAGGGAAACAACCGTTCGGTGCTGCCTTAGCACTGGATTATAACATCGGTTTTCTGTTCGCTTCCGGCACATTCAAGCTGCCGGCCGGCAGCAGGGAACGGTTCAGTCTGGCATTGGCATATGGCAACGATCTGTATGATCTCCGCAAAACCGTTTCCGTCGTGCAACAGATTTATAATGCAAACTATCAGTTTGCCACCCCGCCGCCGCGACCCACGCTGTATGCCGAGGCCGGCGACCGCTATGTGAAATTATCGTGGAACGACATTGCAGAACGGAGCATCGATCCCATCACATATGAAAATGACTTTGAAGGATATCGCATCTATCGTGCGACAGATCCGGAATTCCGGGATATTAAAGTAATCTCAAACGCACAGGGGACCGGGCCAATGGTGTTCGGGAAGCCGCTCGTTCAATTCGATCTGACAGATGATATACAGGGATATTCGAATCTTTCGGTGGACGGTGTGCAGTATTTCTTCGGCAGCGAAACCGGGATACGGCATAACTATAAGGACACGACAGTATTAAATGGACAGACCTATTATTATGCAATCGTCGCCTATGACTACGGTTCTGATTCGCTCGGATTTTATCCGTCTGAAAATGCGGTTTCTATTTCCCGCACAGTGCGCGGAGGAATTATTCTACCGGCGAATGCAGTGGAAGTTCGTCCCGAACCGAAAGTATCCGGATTTGTACCGGCAACAGCAAGTGCGGTACGTCATGCCAGTGGCGCCGGAGCAGGGACGGTCGATCTGGAGATCGTGAACTCCGATCTCGTACCGGATAATAGAATATTGCAATTGAAATTTAAAACGACCGATCCAACCAACATCCGATCCGACTACTACGAACTGGTAGATAGTGCCAGCGGAAAAGTCTATATCGATCGCGGAACGGATTTTGACGGTAAAGCGGTCGGACAGGTGGGAGCAGGAATCAAACCGATTGTAAAAACACCGGTACTGCCGGTAGTTGATACAGTCATAACAGGATTCCAACCCGGCAGCGTTGCGAACATCGAATTCACAACACGTTTTGAAAATGGAATCTATGTGAAACTGGATAAGATCCGTTCGATGTATCCCAACGACATCCGGATCGAATTCAGCGATTCCGTGAAAGATACTTCGTATCGATTCAATCCTGGCGCACTAAAAAATAAGCCGACAAAGTTCAAGGTCTACGCCGTGAAAGAAGATGGATCGCTGATGAAGCTCCGGTTCACTTTCTACGACAGCAACAACGACAGCACACTGAGTGCGAACACCGATTTCATCAGTGTACTGGATACAAACACACAGCAGAATAATCCCGGACTGCCGGATGTTATCTGGTCCATTACTGTCGATACTGCCGGACAGTATCTTCGAGGACCGATTGTCAAACCGCAGTCGGGAGATGTGTACCTGTTGCATATGGACATCCCGTTCAGCGCTAAGGATGTCTTCTCGTTCTCCACATCGGCTCAAAAAGTCGATGCTTCAAAGGCTAAATCCGATTTTGCACAACAGCCGTATGTTGTGCCGAATCCCTACGTCGGTGCGGCAAGTTTTGAACCGGAGAAATTCGCCATCTCTGGCCGCGGCGAGCGACGGATCGAATTCCGCGGACTGCCGTCGAAGTGCGTCGTTCGAATCTATACCGTCAGCGGCAGTCTGGTGCAGACGCTTCGGCACGATGGATCGAACGACGGATATGTTGCATGGAACTTACGGACGAAGGATAATATGGACGCGGCTCCCGGTTTGTACCTTTATCATGTTGACGGGAATACAACCGGCACATTCATCGGAAAATTTGCAATTATAAAATAACCAAACAGACCGTTATGAGTAAATTCTTGTTGATCCTTGCTGCCGCCTGTGTGTTCGCGGCACAGTTCGCCGTTGCACAAACGAAAACCGGAACCACCATAGGGCAATTCCTGCTGATTGAACCAAGCGGGAAAATTGCTGCCATGGGCAATGCCGGCGTTGCGCAATTCGATGAGGCAATGGCATCGTACTACAATCCTGCGGCGCTCGGGCATATGATCACTTCCGGTGCGCAGTTTACACACAACACATGGTTTGCCGGAATAACGCTGGAATATTTCACGGCGGCGCTCCGCGTATCGGAGACCAGTTCGCTTTCCTTGTCAATTTCATCCTTGAACTCCGGCGAGATCGCCGTCCGTACGGTGGAGCAGCCGCTCGGCACCGGCGAACAATATACAGTTTCGGATTATGCTATTGGTATCGGCTTTGGACAAAAAATCACTGACCGTTTTTCGGCGGGAGTACAATTGTCGTATATTCAGGAGACAATCTGGCATTCGAATTTATCGGTCTTTGCCTTCAATTTTGGTACATTGTATCAAATCAGCGATGACGGCATTCAACTCGGTGCCAGCCTTTCGAATTTCGGCATGCGGGGAAAATATAACGGCCGCGACCTCCGTTTGCGATTCGATCTGGATCCGGCTCGGAACGGCGACAACAGCAGTCTCCCAGCAGAAATACTGACGGAAGAATTTTCTCTTCCGGTGGTTTTCCGTGTCGGCTTTGGGATCCCGGTAAAACTGGGGGAGGGCAATGAAATTCATTTTGTCGTGGATGCCTCCCATCCCAGCGACAATTCGGAAAGCGTCAGTTTTGGCGCAGAATATAAGTTTATGGATGCTTTTGCTATCCGCGGCGGATATCAGCATCTGTTCCAGACCGACTCGGAAGTCGGGTTGACTTTGGGCGGCGGTATCGAGTGGGATATCGCACGATATATCCTGCATGTCGATTATTCGTGGAATGAACATGAACATCTCGGAGATACGCAACGGATGACCGTTGGTATGGAATTT
Organism: Bacteroidota bacterium; assembly: GCA_041665525.1. Taxonomy (GTDB): domain Bacteria; phylum Bacteroidota; class Ignavibacteria; order UBA10030; family UBA8401; genus UBA8401. The sequence continues at coordinate 13,097 of JBAYIS010000022.1, forward strand.
TAACAGTAATCTTTAAACAGTGAAAATACCTTTGTGAAAAACTTTAAAACAAAATACGGCTACTTCGATAAGAATGGTAAAGAGTTCGTCATTACAAATCATCAAACACCCCGGCCGTGGACGAACCTGTTAACTAACGGAGATTTCGGCGCGATCGTCTCCCAAACTGGAAGCGGGTACAGCTGGAAAGGGAATGCGCAACTGAACCGCATCACACGATGGGAACAGGATCTGATAAAAGATGAGTGGGGAAAATATCTTTACATTCGCGACGATAGTAATGGGAAATTTTGGTCTGCCGGCTGGAAACCAGTCTGTGCGAAGCCGGACTTCTATGAAGTGCGCCATGGAATCGGATATACACAGATTTCATCGCGTAATTACGGCATACAGAGTGATCTGTTGATGTTCATCGCGAACGATGCTCCCGTCGAACTATGGAAAGTGACGCTAACCAACAAGACCAAGAAACGGCGGACATTGTCGCTGTATTCATACATGGAATGGAATCTCGGCGCTGCACCCGATTGGCACCGCGAATTTCATAAGTGTTTTCTGAACACAGAGTATGATTCAAAGACGGGGACGATCTTCGGCACCAAGCGGTTGTGGGAAGTTCCTTCGCCGAACGGCCATTGGAACCGCGATTGGGAGTATGTTGCTTTCCATACTTCCAGTGTGAAACCATCGTCGTTCGACTGTGATAAAGAATCCTTTATGGGAATGTACCAGAATCTGCAGTCCCCCAAATCCGTTATCGAAGGAAAACTAAAGAAACAATCCGGGAATTCACTGGATGCCATCGGCAGCCTGCAGGTGAAATGTTCGTTGAAACCGAACGAAACGAAGGAAATAATTTTCCTGCTGGGAGCAACCGAGAAAAAAGATGAAGCGAAAAAAATAATCAAAAAATACAAAACAGTGCGGAGTGTCGATCGGGCGTTCAGCGAGATGCAAAAGATGTGGGAGTCCTTGCTCGGCACCACCGAAGTAAAAACGCCGGATGATTCGATGAACATCATGCTGAACACCTGGCTGAAGTATCAGGCGATCGCCGGCAGATTGTGGGGAAGGACGGGATATTATCAGACAGGCGGTGCGTTCGGTTTCCGGGACCAACTGCAGGACAGCCAGATATTCCTGCCGATCGATCCTTCTCAGACGAAGAAACAGATTCTTCTTCACGCACGGCATCAATTCAAGGATGGACAGGTCTATCATTGGTGGCATCCGCTTTCCGAAGTAGGACTGCCGACGGAAATGACCGATGATCTGCTCTGGCTGCCGTTTGTCGTATCAGCATATCTGCAAGAAACTAATGACCATTCAATCCTTCATCTCAGCGAGCCGTTCCTGGATGATAAAGGGGGAGCTTCATTGTATGAACATTGCATCCGTGCGATCGAAAAAGTATATACTCGAATGAGCGACCGCGGTCTGCCGCTGATTGGTGCCGGGGACTGGAATGATGGACTCAGTGCCGTGGGAATACAATGGAAAGGAGAGTCGATCTGGCTGGGACAGTTTCTTCATCGAATCCTGATCGATTGTATCCCGATGGCGGAATTGATGTCCGATCCGTTGCGTGCAGTGCTGTTTAAACAGCGGGCCGATGCACTTCGTGCTTCGTTGAATTCCAATGGATGGGACGGAGCCTACTATTATGGTGCAACGAAGGACAGCGGAGAAAAATTGGGAAGTCAAACGAGCCCGGAAGGAAAAATCTGGCTCAATACGCAAACGTGGTCAGTCATCGCTGATGTTGCGGATGAACAACGATCCCATCAGGTAATGGACGTGGTGGAAAAACGGTTGGAGCATAAAGCCGGGACCGTGCTGGTCTATCCTGGTTATAAAACTCCTGACACGAAAATCGGATATCTTACTCGCTATGCGGCGGGGATGCGGGAAAATGGCGGTACGTACACACACGCTGCCACATGGACGGTTATCGCTCATGCAAAACTGAAACGGGCTGAGGCAGCATTTCGTTCTTTCTCCAAGATCAATCCGATTATTCGCGGGGCAAAACCTGATGAGTATGTCGCGGAGCCATATGTGACGCCGGGAAATATCGACGGACCAGATTCGCGGTTCTACGGACGCGGCGGATGGACTTGGTATACAGGATCTGCTGCCTGGATGTTCAAAGCTGGATTCGAATGGATTCTTGGTATTCGAGCAGGAAATACGGGTCTGGAAATCGATCCGTGTATTCCTAAAATATGGAAATCCTATTCCGTTAAACGGATCTATCGCGGTGCCACATACCATATCACCGTAAAAAATCCAAACCACGTTTCGAAGAATATCATCAAAGTCGTTATGGATGGGAAAGAGATTCCTGTTCAGGAAGGGAAATGTATCATCCCTATCGGTGATGTGAAGAGTGAGCACACTGTTGAAGTGATGCTGGGGAAATAGTAAATGAAAAAAATATCAAAATATTTTAGTATAGTCGTTTTCATTTCTCTTTCGCTTTTTGCACAAACGAAACCGGATATTGTTCTTTTCGACGAAGATGACGCCGCGGGTGTCGGTTATTACGATGCTTCCTGGGGGACCGCGACAGTTCCAAGCACGTTGACACTTTCCGGTGAAAAGCTGACAATTGAAACGTCGCAGCATTATTCGGGGAGTCATAGCGGATTGCTGCAATGGAAATCGGTCTCCACCGGAAACTGGATGATTTTTGTTTCCAGTCCGGGATGGACAGGTATGGATGTTTCTGGTTATGATAGCATCGTATTTTTTGTTAATGCTCCTGCTGCGGTAGATGCATCCGCGCTGCCGAAGCTCGGCCTTGAAAGTACGGCAAACAAACTTTCTTCCTTATCTGCCATGGGTATCCATCTGCCGCAGGGAATTGATGCGGATGCGGGAACATGGCAGCGCGTCAGTGCTCCGCTGACAGCGTTTGAACCTTTTAATGAATTTAATCCTGCGATAATGAAAGATGTGAATTTTCGTCAGGATGCGGTAGATAATACTCAGCATACTTTATGGTTCGATAACATTCGCATTGTTTCCAAAGAAAGCGGCGGAGATACGGCGACGATTACCGCACCGGTCCATATCATAGCGCGCGTCGGCGACAAGTCTATGACGCTGCATTGGGACAAAAATCCGGAATGGAATATTGCAGGTTACAATGTGTACCGGGCAACTGCATTAGCAGGGCCGTACACGAAAATGAATTCGGGACTTCTATTAACACAAAGCTATTCTGATGTGTCAGTAACGAACGGACAGATTTACTATTTTTCGGCAACGGCGGTGAACACTTCACAGGAAGAAGGCCCGCATTCAGACACCATCAGTGTTACACCGCAGCCGTTCGCGTCGACGGATGCATTCCTGGAATATCTACAACAAACTTCTTTTGATTATTTCTGGTATGAAGCAAATCCGAAAAATGGATTGATTAAAGACCGCAGTACCAAAAACTCTTCTTCGAGTATTGCCGCCGTCGGTTTCGGACTGACCGCAATCGGTATCGGTATCGATCACGGCTTCATCACCAGGCAGGAAGGCCGCGACAGAACGCTCACGACATTCAAAACATTCTGGAATGGTCCGCAAGCAAGCGCGCCAATTGGCACGATCGGATATAAAGGATGGTTCTATCATTTTCTCGATATGAATTCTGGTACACGAGCAGGAACGAATGAATTATCATCCATTGACACAGGATTACTTCTTGCCGGAATGCTCTATGCGAAAGAATATTTTGACGGAAACGATTCTTCCGAAGTGCAAATCCGCGCGCTCACCGATTCCATCTTCCATCGCATCGATTGGAATTGGATGTGTAATTCGGGATTTTCGTTGACGATGGGATGGCATCCCGAATCGAATTTCATCAATGCTCGATGGATCGGGTATAATGAAGCAATGATCCTCTATATAATGGGACTCGGTGCGCCGGTCAATCCGTTACCGGCAGCATCGTGGAATGAGTGGACCAAAGGATATAATTGGTGGCTTTCTTCCCGGTTGAATCAATATTTTGTCAACTTCCCGCCCCTTTTTGGTCATCAATATTCGCATTGCTGGGTGGATTTCAGGGATATCGCAGATTCCTATATGAAGGACAAAGGGATTACATACTTTGAGAATTCACGACGCGCCACGTTGGATCAGCGATTATACTGTATTGAAAATCCCAAAGGCTTCGTCGGTTACGGTGCGAATATGTGGGGAATCACAGCCAGCGATGTACCAACAGGATACAATGCGCGCGGTACGAATATGAACGATGACGGCACACTGAATCCGACTGCTCCCGGCGGTTCGATGCCGTTTGCACCGGAGATATGCATTCCGGTGTTGCAGGAGATGTACAATCAACATCGCGAAAACATCTGGACTGGTTACGGATTTACAGATGCCTTTAATCTTACCGTCAATTGGTGGGGACCGGATGTGCTCGGTATCGATCAGGGGCCGATCGTGATTATGCTGGAGAATTATCGAACGGGAAATGTCTGGAAGACCTCCATGAAGAGTAAAATCATCAGCGATGGATTGAAAAAAGCAGGATTTACGACCGTTACTTCGGTTTCAAGTGTCGATATCGGAGTACCGGTAGAATTTTCATTGGCGCAGAATTATCCCAATCCGTTCAATCCCGCGACGACAATCAGCTATCAGCTTTCATCGGAAAGTAATGTCATTCTAAAAGTATATGATGTACTTGGAAAAGAGATTGCAATATTAGTCAATGAACGTCAAATTGCAGGAAAATATTCCGTGCAATTCAACGCGTCGCAATTATCAAGCGGATTGTATTTTTATAAACTCTATGCGAGTAGCTTTACTGAAACCAAAAAAATGATCTTAACAAAATGACAAAATATTTATTTGTTGCCATTCCGAGCATAGCGAGGAATCTGATACTTACACTATCGAAGAAGAACGAAATTCCTCGTCGCTCTGCTCCTCGGAATGACAGCGAGGTTAGATTTTTGGGTTGGTGCGCGGTTTTATTTTTCTTTTCATTCATTCAGTTTGCGGAGCCGCAGAGTAATGCAAACGCAAAATATTTTGCGGATGGATTTCTGGATACACTGCAACATCGAACTTTCAACTATTTCTGGGAATGCGTTGATCCGACAACAGGGCTAACACCTGATCGATATCCTACAAAGACATTTGCCAGTGCCGCAGCAATCGGATTTGCATTGACGTCTTATGGCATTGGTGCGGAACGGAAATACGTTTCGCGCGAAGCGGCTGCGGACAGAGTGCTTACGACGATCCGATATTTATATTATCTTCCGCAAGGCGATGCGATGATGGGAACTTCGGGATATCGGGGATTCTACTACCATTTTATTGACTTTAAAACGGGAACGAGATACAATGAAGAAATCGAACTTTCAACCATCGATACTGCATGGTTACTCGCCGGAATTTTATTCTGTCAATCCTACTTTAACAACGAAAAAGAAACGGAGCAGGCAATCCGTGCATATGCGGATTCGATGTATCGCCGAATCGATTGGCAATGGTTATACACCCGTCCGCCATTAATGAGTATGGGCTGGTATCCGGACAAAGGAATCCATCGTTCGGATTGGAAGGGATACGACGAATCAATGATTGTGTATGTTCTTGCTCTAGGTTCCCCAACATCACCAATACCAAATGAAGCATGGAATGGATTTACCCGAACTTCACCATGGATGAAGTACTATGGTCAAGAGTTTATCAGTTTTGGTCCATTGTTCGGACATCAATTCTCCCATTCATGGATCGATTTTCGGGGAATCAAAGATTCATACATGAAGGAGAAGGGGATCGATTATTTTGAAAACTCTCGCCGTGCTACATTAACTCACCAAGCATATGCAAAGGAAAATCCGAAGAAGTTCAACGGCTATTCTGAAAATATTTGGGGATTTACCGCATGTGATGGGCCTGCGGATGAAACCCGAACAATTGATGGAATACGTAGACAATTCTTTACCTATAGTGCCCGGGGTGTTTCAGCGGACTGGGTAAACGATGACGGTACGATTGCACCGACAGCACCCGGTGGATCTGTCGCCTTTGCACCGGAAATATGCGTTCCCGCATTAAAAGCAATGAAGAAAAACGTTCCTGGTCTGTGGACCGAATATGGATTTCGCGATGCTTTCAACCTGACCTATATTACGGACAAAACTCCCAATGGATGGATCGATAACGATTACATTGGAATTGACCAAGGACCGATCGTCATCATGATCGAAAATTTGCGCTCAGGTCTTGTGTGGGAAGTGATGAAAAAGAATTCCTATATTGTTCACGGCTTGCAGCGCGCCGGATTTACCGGCGGCTGGCTTGAGAAATATTCACCGAAAAAGTAATTGATTGTGCCACGACATTTCACTCTCGATCGACAAAAATCCCGCAATACTTTCTCGCTAAACGGATCCTGGAATATCGCCGGCGGTAATACTGTCTCTTTTCCTGACCGTTTCGATTCAATCATCACCGTGCCGTCCGTCGTTGACACCGCCGTTCCGCCGTATGACTGGCAATCGTTCGATTTTCATTGGTATCGAACATCGTTCACCATTGATCGTCTTTCACATTCGGATTTTCTTATTCTAAAAATCGAGCAAAGTATGTTCGGCACTGGTGTGTGGTTGAACGGACACTATCTTGGCGGATCGATCAGCTGTTATACATCTCATGAATACGCGCTAGACGAGTTTCTGAATCGCGAGGGGGTCAATGAACTGACCGTGCGCGTTGGTGCTAAAAGGACATTGCCTCCCGAAAGCGCCATAGGGAGAGATCAGGAAAAAGAGATCTATACACCCGGAATTTGGGGCGATGTTTCTTTGATATGCGTCGGAGGCGCAAGGGTGAAATTGGTACAGGTGATTCCGCATATCTATACGGGTGTTGCGGAGGTCAGAGCATGGATTCAAAATCTGGAATTTAAACGAGAATCTGTCCTGGTTTCCGCGAGAATATTTGAACGACATTCCGAAGTAGCTGTCAGTCCCATTGAAGATGCTATCATACAGATCGACGATCACGGAGTGGAGCAAGTGACGTTTGATATTCCGATAGACAAAGTGAAATTGTGGTCCCCGGAGCAACCGTTCCTTTATGAAGTGGAATTGACTGTGCAGGAAGGGAGAAATGAACTGGATTCACTGCGAACGACCTTTGGCATGCGTGAATTTACAGTCTCCGGTCCGGATTTTTATCTGAACGGTCAGAAGATTTTGTTGCGAGGGGGCAACATCGCGTTTCACCGTTTCCTTGCTGACTCACAGAGGGCATTCCTGCCGTGGGATGCACTATGGATTAAACGGGCGCTTATTGACGTTCCCAAAGAACACAATTTTAATTTCTTCCGGAATCATCTTGGACAGATGTACAACAAATGGTACGATGTTGCGGATGAGCACGGAATGCTCATCCAGAATGAATGGCAGTTCTGGTGCACAACAGGATCCAACAGTCAGATCCGCACAGAATTGACCGAATGGTTGCACGACAACTGGAATCATCCCAGCATTATCATCTGGGACCCGTTGAATGAATCCACCGATGATACCGTACAATTCGAGATCGTGCCGGAGATGAAGAAACTGGATCCGACACGTCCGTGGGAATCCGTCGATTTCCGGGAAGAACATCCGTACATCTACTCCCTTGGCGAGGTGATGAACAATCGCACATTCGGATTTTCCCGTTCGCTGCATGAGATCGAACATCTGCCCGTTCCGTCCATGGTAAATGAATTTCTCTGGTGGTGGTTCAACGACAAATGGGAACCGACGGTGCTTACAACAATGATTGTTGAACGGTGGATGGGGAGAGAGTATGCAAAAGAAAATGTCATAGCCCATCAGTCGTTCCTTGCACAGGAGTTGATTGAACTGTTCCGAAGAATGCGTATCAAAGCAATTCAGCCGTTTGTATATATCAGCAATAATGACGGACCGACTGCGCATTGGTTTCTTGGAAATATTAAGGACCTGCAGCCCAAACCATTGTTGAAGGCAATCAAAAACGCTTTTGCCCCGTTTGGCATCAGCATTGATCTATGGGACAGGCATTTCTTTGTTAATGAACAGCGGTCAATTCGCATTTGTGTGTTTAATGATTCCAATGTACATCGTAATGGAATAGTAAAGGTTGGAATACGGTCGATGGGGGGAGCGTGGGTTTCGAAATCGGAGCGAAACGTTGATGTCCCGCCGATGGATGATGTTTCCTTTACTATGGATGTGACAATGCCGAACACTCCGGGAGAGTGGAAGGTGTTTGCAGAATTGATCGAATATGAAAATATCTCCGCGTTCAGTGAAAAGAGTGCGATAACATTTAGAGAAGTGGAATTTCCAAAATTCGACAATCCGGTAACCGTGTATGATCCTTCCGAAGAGATCACTGCTTTTCTTGTAGATCATGGAATTCCCGTAATTCAATTTTCCGGCGGGAAGTTGGATCAGACTGGTGTAATGATGTTACATGGGAATATCATTGGTGAGAGAATCTATGAACAATCCAAAGATGAAGTGACCCGTTTTGTCCAATCTGGCGGCACCGTCATATTGATAGAACCGGAATATCGAATTGTTGGGACAGCGGCCACGAAGGTTGTCGCCGATATCGAACTTCGCATAACACACCGAGCAGATCCCGACAAGGGTGGCTATGACACTTATGTGTTTGCAGAGGATCATTCACACCCTGTGTGGAAAAATATCGATAAAGAACATTTGAAGTTTTTCAATGGAGCATATGGCGGAGAAATTGTATCGCAATATGATGTCGATTTTTCTGTGCCGTCGAAACGGCTCGCCAGTTGTGGAATTGGTTTGAAGGTGACGGCGGCATCAGAAGTGGAATTCGGCAATGGGAAAATCATTCTCTCCCGGCTGCAGTTGCGAGGAAGATTGAAAAAAGGGGCAGAATCCGATTCAATGTACGCGCGACGGCCGGATCCCGTTGCCCAACAGTTACTGTTGAATTTGTTGGAATATGCTAATCGGTCATCTGAAACGATTATTTCCATGGAGAAAGCTACTGCGTGAAAACTCTTTTCCCATTACTATGGATGAGTATTTTTATGGCCGGATGCAGCATAACACAGGATTGGATGAGTCTGACCGGCCAACATTCTCAGCATTTCGAGAAACAGATCGTGAAAACAGTCAGTTACGATATGCTGGTCTATGTACCCAGAGATGTGCACTCTTCATTACAGCTGTGGCCATTGATCATTTTCCTTCATGGTTCGGGTGAACGGGGCGGGGATCCGAACAAGTTGAAAGTCCACAGTCTGCCAAAAGTTGTGGATGAGCAAAAAGACTTCCCGTTCATTGTTGTGTCGCCGCAATGTGCAGAAGGAGAACGATGGAATGCCGAAGCGCTGAATGTTATGCTGGACGAAGTGTTCGCACAACTGCCGGTTGATACGAACAGGGTTTATTTAACGGGGATCAGCATGGGAGGTTTGGGTGTTTGGAAATTTGCGATTGCTCATCCTGAACGGTTTGCAGCAATCGCGCCTGTGTGCGGATGGGGATTGCTTGAAGATATTCAGAAGCTGAAAAATACTCCCGTGTGGGTGTTCCATGGAGCGAAGGATGACGTTGTTCCTTCTTCCGAAAGTGAGAAAATGGTGCAGTTCTTGAAAAAGTATGGTAATGAACAGCTACAATTCACACTCTATCCTGAAGCCAATCATAATGCATGGGATGCGACGTATGCGAATCCTGCATTGTTTGATTGGTTTCTTCAACATAAAAAATAGTATGGTTTCATGAGACAGATTGTTCAACTTCAATATATTTTATTTTTATTTTTCTTCGGGCGTCTGAGTGCGCAACCGGTTCCGCTTTCGTCACCAATTGAAGCGAAGATCGATTCGATCATCCGATTGATGACACTGGAGGAAAAACTCGGTCAGTTGAATCAGATCGGCGGCACATGGTATGATGATAAAACTGAACGAATCAACGAAGAACAGACGGCGTTGTTGCGTCAGGGAAAGATCGGATCTTTCCTTGGCGTAATGGGAGCCGAAGAAACAGGAAGGATTCAGCGCATTGCCGTGGAACAGTCGCGCATGCGCATTCCCGTGCTGTTCGGTTATGATGTGATCCACGGCCTTGCCACGATCACTCCCATACCTCTGGCAGAAGCAAGTTCCTGGAATCCTTCTCTTGTTGAACAATCGGCACACATGGCTGCTGTTGAAGCATCCGCAGTTGGAATCCATTGGACGTATGCACCTATGGTGGATATTGCGCGCGATCCGCGATGGGGGAGAATTGCGGAAGGGTCCGGTGAAGATCCGTATCTCGGTTCGGTGATGGCGGCAGCGCGTGTGCGGGGATTCCAGGGAAAGAGCATTCTGGACGACGGAAGTATTTTAGCCTGTGCGAAACATTTTGCTGCCTATGGCGGAGCAGAAGCTGGAAGGGATTATAATACTGTTGATATTTCCGAACGGACATTGCGGGAAGTGTATCTTCCTCCCTATAAAGCTGCGGTGGATGCCGGTGTGTGGACATTGATGAGCGCATTCAATGAGGTCGGCGGAGATCCGAGTTCCGGCAGCCGCTGGTTGATGACAGACGTGTTGCGTAACGAATGGGGATTCAACGGCTTTGTGGTGAGCGATTATACTTCCGTTCAGGAACTGATGAATCATCGCATTGCAAAAGACAGGACTGAAGCCGGTGTCATCGGGTTGAATGCCGGCGTTGATGTTGACATGGTGAGCAGGATCTACATGAATGAAATGACGGATGCTGTCCGTACAAAAAAGGTTTCCGAAACGACAGTAAATGAGTCGGTACGCCGTGTACTGAGGGCAAAATTCGCATACGGATTGTTTGATCATCCATACCGCAACAGCGATCCATCCAAAGGACCCAACGTACTGCTCTCGAAAAAACATCGATCCCTTGCTCGAGCTATTGCTGGCGAATCTGTTGTGCTGTTGAAAAATGAAAATAAGCTTCTCCCGCTTTCTAAAAAGAGTAAGACCATCGCATTGATCGGACCTCTTGCCGGAAATGAAAACAAAAAAGAACTGCTCGGCACCTGGGCGTGGATTGATAAACCAGAAGTCATCGTTTCCGTGATTGATGGAATCCGATCAAAACTGAGCCCGACGACAAAATTGATCTATGAAAAAGGATGCGAAATTGAGTCGGATTCCGGCGCCCGTATTGAACAGGCAGTAAAAACAGCACACAAAGCCGATGTGGTTGTTGCAGTGCTTGGTGAATCGCAACGCATGAGCGGCGAAGCAGCAAGCCGAACATTACTCGGATTACCAGGCCGGCAGCAAGAACTTTTAAAAGCGCTCATCAAAACCGGTAAGCCGGTAGTTCTTGTGGTCATGAACGGCCGTCCCCTGACACTGGAGTGGGAGTATAACAATGTTCCGGCAATAGTCGAGTCATGGCATTTAGGTGTTGAAACAGGTAATGCAGTTGCCGATGTGCTGTTCGGCGATGTAAATCCGAGCGGTAAACTTCCGGTGACGTTCCCGCGTTCTGTAGGACAGATTCCTCTCTATTATAACAGCAAAAATACCGGCAGGCCGTTCTCGGCAACGGATAAATTCACATCCCGGTATATCGATTTGCCTAATGGTCCGTTGTTCCCGTTTGGATTTGGATTATCGTATACATCATTTCAATACAACAATCTCAGACTTTCGAATTCAAAAATATTAAAAGGAGGGGATATCATTGTGTCGGTGGAGGTCGAAAATACAGGACAGCTCGCTGGTGATGAAGTCGTTCAATTATATCTCCGGGATGATGTTGCTTCGGTAACCAGGCCGGTAAAAGAGTTGAAGGGATTCAAAAAAATCTCATTAAATCCTGGCGAGAAGAAAGCCGTGGAATTCACTATAACACTGGAAGCGATGTCATTCTATGATCTTTCGATGAAACGCATTGTTGAACCAGGTACTTTTACCGTTTTCGTCGGCGGAAATTCCGTGGACTGCATCCAATCACAATTTACCGTAGGAGAGTAGCAAGCATGCTTCAATCTCGTACCATTGTCTTTATTCACGGACTCTTCCAGAATCCATATAGTTGGAAACAATGGACAGAATATTTCCGATCACAAGGATTTGAATGCCACACTCCTGCATATCCATTCCATGATGGCGATCCGAAAGCACTGCGGGAGAACATCGATCCGCGTCTAGGTAAAATTTCATTACAAGACGTAATTGTTCAGCTCTCTCAATTCATTGATGCGTTGCCGGAAAAACCGATTCTCATCGGCCACTCCATGGGAGGATTGATCGTGCAAAAATTAATGGCAACCGGAAGAGCAAGCGCAGGAATTTGCATTGACAGTGCTCCTCCAAAAGGTGTATTCGGTTTGGAATGGAGTTTTTTGAAGGCTAACTTCCCGACGATCAATCCGCTGAAAGGGAACAGTGTTTGCCTGCCCTCTGTCGAATGGTTCCACTATGCTTTTTGCAATACTATGACGATGGAAGAGACGAAAAAAGAATTCGATCTGTTTGTCGTTCCGGAGAGCAGAAATATACCCCGAAGCAGTACGCTCAATGACGGCGCAGTGAATTTCAAAGCGCCGCACGTGCCGATGTTATTAATTGCTGGGGAGAAGGATAATATTATTCCATGGTCGTTGAACAGAAAAAACTATACTGCCTATAAAGATCCCGGGAGCAAACGGGACTTTAAAGTATTTCCCGGCCGCACGCATTATATCTGTGGACAGCAGGGATGGGAAGAAGTAGCGGAATATTGTCATTCGTGGATTGGCTCAATCAAATGATCCAACGATTACATTATATCGTCTTGGTCTTGATTGTCTTTGCCTCCGGCTGTACGCGGCAGGATGAAAAGATTACCACAATCAAATTTTGGGGAATGGGGAATGAAGGCGAGATGGTGCAATCGCTTATTAAAGAGTTTGAACGCAGAAATCCCACGATCAAAGTGGAAGTGCAGCAAATTCCCTGGACAGCGGCGCACGAAAAATTATTGACTGCCTTTGCCGGAGGATCCACCCCGGACGTATGTCAGCTGGGGAATACGTGGCTTCCGGAATTCACAGTGCTCAATTCTCTTGAACCGCTTGAGCCATTTGTTCAACAGTCGGCTTTAACCGATCTGAAGGACATTTTTCCCGGCGTTTTAAAGACAAATATATTGGATTCGGTGCTTTTTGGCATACCATGGTACGTCGATACTCGACTGGTCTATTATCGTAAGGATATTTTGAAACAGGCAGGATATGCCGAATTTCCGAAGACATGGAAGGACGTATTGAAAGCGTCGAAGATCATTCAACAACAGGCAAAGGCAAAAAACACTGTCTGCTATCCGTTCTTTCTGCCGACAAATGAGTGGGTTCCTGCCATCGTGCTGGGGATGCAGTCCGGAGGGAATTTTTTGAAGGATAAGGATTCACAGGGGAATTTTAAAGGTAAACAATTTACTTCAGCATTCACCCTGATGTCCGAAATATATCGGCAGGAATATTCTCCTTCCGGAATGCAACTGATTACCAATCTCTATAATTCCTTTTCCGACGGTTTGATTGCCATGTACATCACCGGTCCCTGGAATATCGGCGAATTCAGCCGGCGAATTGCACCCGAACTGCAGAACGAATGGATGACCGCGCCGATGCCGTCAATGGATTCGTTGTCGCCCGGTGTCTCACTGCCGCTGGGTACAAGCCTGGCAATTTTCCGGAAGAGTGAACATAAAGGAGCAGCATGGAAACTGATTGAATTTCTGACATCGGTCGAACAATCGATTGAATTCTACAAGATCACCGGCAATCTTCCTCCGCGGAGATCTGCGTGGCAGGATTCGGCGTTGGCTTCAAATATCTATATTAAAGCGTTTTATCAGCAGTTGCAGCGCGTCGATCCTTTACCGCAAGTGCCCGAGTGGGAGCAGATCGTCATCCGTTTACAAACCTATGTGGAATACATTGCGACAGGAACTATGACCGTCGACGCCGCTCTGAAACAGTTTGATGGAGAAGTGGATGTGATGCTGGAAAAGAGGCGGTGGATGGTGGAAAAAGGAATGAAATGAATTTTCTAATGACACATTTGAGCATGCAATGACATCAAATGCACGCACAGCAACAGCTTGGATATTCCTTTCACCGGCAATGGCGGTGATCGGGATATTCTTTGTCATTCCTGTTCTTGCAGCATTCGTGCTGAGCTTCACCGATTTTGATATTTATTCCCTGGGGAATTGGAACTATATCCGTTTCATCGGTTTTCAGAATTATTTGCGGATACTTGATACGCCCCTCTTTTGGAAAGCGTTGAAGAACACATTTTACTTTGTTCTGATCGGCGGTCCGTTATCCGTTGCAGTCTCTCTGGGAACGGCGATGATGTTGAATTCAAAATTGGCGAAGTTTAAATCGCTGTATAGAACGATCTATTTTCTCCCTGTCGTTTCCAGTTTAATCGCCGTTGCGATTATCTGGCGGTATCTGTACCATCCCGCTCATGGATTGCTCAATTATGTCCTTTCCACTGTCGGTATTTCACCGGTGGATTGGCTCGGCGATCCTGCATTGGCGATGCCGGCGATTATCATCATGGCAGTCTGGAAGAATTTTGGATATAACATGCTCATCTTCATCGCCGGGCTGCAAAATATTCCTGAAGATCTGTACGAAGCGGCGCATTTAGACGGCGCCAGTTGGTCACAGCAATTCAAAGAAATCACGCTCCCGATGTTGAAACCAACAACAGTTTTTGTCGTGATGATTACGATCATCGGATACTTCCAGCTCTTCGCCGAACCGTATGTGATGACGCAAGGTGGACCGTTGAATTCAACGACGAGTATCGTGCTGCTGATGTATGAACAAGGTTTTCGATGGTGGAGTATGGGATATGCCGCCGCAATAGCGTTTGTTCTCTTTATCATCATTCTCTTCTTCACCCTGCTACAGATGTTGTTACAAAGGAGCGTGAAATGAAGAAAAGGCGGATCGGGAAAATAGCACTGAATATCGGATTATTTGTGATCGGACTGATCGCGATTACACCGGTGTTGTGGATGGTTTCAGCATCGTTCATGTCGTCCGGTGAAGCGGGAACATTCCCGCCGCCATTGCTTCCGAAACATCCCACGTTCGATCATTATTTGGCGTTGACAGACAGGTTGAACATGGGAAGATATTTCCTGAACAGTTTCATTATTGCGAGCGCCGTTACGCTGATCTCAACGCTGTTGAATTCCATGGCAGGATTCGCTTTTGCAAAATATCATTTCAAAGGAAAAGATAAACTCTTTAGTGCCTTGCTGAGTGGTATGATTATCCCTGCACAAGTGACGATGTTGCCGTTGTTCCTGATGTTGAAAACGATGGGATTCGTCAACACGTATGTCGGAGCAATTATTCCCGGCATGGCAAGCATCTTTGGTATTTTCCTGATCCGGCAATTCGTTATGGCGATTCCGGACAGCCTTATTGAAGCAGCTCGAATAGACGGCGGGAGCGAATTCAGAATTTACCGCACGGTGATTTTGCCGCTGTGCAAACCGATTCTGTTCACACTGGCATTGTTCACCTTTATGGGTTCTTGGAACGATTTCATGTGGCCGTTAATCATCATGACCGATCAGTCGAATTACACACTTCAAGTGGGTCTCGCCAGCCTGATGGGAGAGCATGTTCTCGATCTGGAACTGATGATGGCCGGTTCCGTTGTGACCATCCTTCCGGTGCTCGCATTATTCCTGCTGTTCCAGCGGCATTATGTCCGCGGGATTATGGTGGGAGGAGTGAAAGAATAAAAGATTGAGTCACGGTCAGATTTCCTAATGTCTCGGGTATATCGAAACATATTCCGAAATGTGGTAATCCTATGAATAGAATACTCGCATCCCTCATCCTGATAACTTCACTTCTGTTTTCACAATCTTCCCGCCGTTCTCACGTTCTCGATGACTGCAATGATGCATCGAAGTGGAATTCGTTCCAGTCAGCTGGAGTGGATGTTCGCCACGGGAATGATGCAGGTGTGCTGAAGTTCGATGTCGATTTTCAAAAAGGTTCAGGCTATGGAGGAGTCGTTCGGACATTCAATGAATCGCTTCCGGTCAATTATGAGATTTCGTTCATGATGAAAGCGACTGTGCCGATAAATAATTTTGAGGTCAAAATCAGTAATGACAGTTCCGGAGAAAACATCTGGTGGGTGAATATGAAGAATTATATTTATCCTCAGGAGTGGAAAAAGATTGTCATAAAGAAAAGACATCTGGGTTATGCCTGGGGAACTGCTTATTCAGCATCGCCATCGAAATTGTCCCGCATAGAAATTGTCGTGACCGCAGGCTCTGGTGGAAAGGGAAGTGTCTGGATCGATGATATTACAATAACAACAATTCCACTGCCTCCAGCGATTGTTCCTCAGGCAATATTGACAGCGTCGTCCTTTAAGAAAGGAAATCCGCCCGCTGCGATCTATAACAAGAAAAATGGAACGTGGATCAGCGCCGCCAGCAAGAATGAGTGGATCGAACTAAACCTGAACTACGAAAAAGAGTTCGGCGCTGTTCAACTGGAATGGGATCGCTCATTGAAATCGGTGTCGTATGATCTTCTTGGTTCGATTGATGGAAAACACTTCGACACGCTCTGTTCGATATCCAACGGAAAAACTGGACGAACGCTGCACTATCTTCCGGAATCCGAAGCGCAATTCTTCCGTTTACATCTGAAAGAAAATGCTGCCCGGCTTCCATTCCGACTGTCCGGATTTTCAGTGATCGGAAGTGAATCGCTTTCTTCGCCGAACCATTATTATGAGCGACTCGCTGCTGATGCACCTGCGGGGATGTATCCACGGTATTTCCTTAAGCAACAGCAGTACTGGACAGTCGTTGGAGTTCCTTCCGATGTGCGTGAAGCCCTCTTGAGTGAGGACGGTGCATTCGAGGTCGATAAACAGCAATTCTCAGTGGAACCGTTCATCTCTTTACGGAAAGGAAACAAAGTCCTTCACTGGGCAAACGGTGAGATCACTCAATTATTGGAAGAACGGTACTTGCCCATTCCGACTGTGATGCGAACATACAAGGATATTTCATTGCGGGTAACTCTTCTTGCAACCGGTGAACCGAATCGTTCTGCTCTCATGGCGCGATATGTTGTAAAAAATACATCAACTATGAGACAACAGGGATCGTTGTATCTTGCTCTCCGGCCATTCCAGGTCAACCCCTCGTCCCAATGGTTGAACTACGATGGGGGATTTGCCAAAACTCCTGACATGAGTTTTAATCTCTATCAGGCGATGGTAGGCAATAAGACTATTATCGTGTCGGGATCGCCATCAGCATCCGGTACTTGCGCAATTGAACAGGGAGACATTACAGAATATATTTCCCGTCAATCCATGCCTATCTCAAGATCATCGCATCAAAAGGATGGCATGACCTCGGGTGCATTTCAATATTCGTTCGATCTCAAGCCGGGTGATTCGCTGGTGGTGATTGCGGCAGTGCCATTCACTCTGGAAGGGAATCGTTGGATTCATTCCCAACCGACTCCGGAAGAATTTCAGAACACGTTTATTGCTGTGAGTTCCTATTGGAAAAAACTGTTAAACACCGTAGAGTTTTCAGTAAATGCTGAGGCACAACAGTATATAGATCTTATCAGAAGCAACCTGGCATATATTCTTATTAATAAAGACAATTATGGATTTCAACCAGGATCGCGATCCTATGAGCGTTCGTGGATCCGTGACGGATCGATGACTTCCGATGCATTGTTGAAGCTCGGAATCGTCGATGTTCCCAAAAATTATCTTGAATGGTACAGCAGTTATCAATATGAAAATGGTGCGGTCCCTTGCGTTGTCGACAATCGGGGACCGGATCCCGTCCCGGAAAATGACAGTCATGGAGAACTGATTTACGGGTGCATGGAATACTTCCGGTTTACCAATGACACTTCTTTCCTCCGTGCCCGCTGGAACAACATTGCCGCTGCTGTGAAGTATATTCAATCACTGCGTGCACAGCGTATGACGCCGGAGTATCTCGTTAGTGACAAGAAAATCTTTTATGGGCTCGTCACTGAATCGATCAGTCACGAAGGGTATTCTGATAAACCCATGCATTCATACTGGGATAATTTTTTTGCATTAAAGGGATTGAAGGACGCGGCTGAAGCAGCAGCAATCTTAGGGATGCACACGGAAGCACACGCGTTTGACAGTATCGCGCGTGCCTATCGTTTGGATCTCTATACATCCATCAAGTTGGTAATGAAGAATTGTCAAATAAACTATATTCCCGGCTGTGCGGAAAAAGGGGATTTCGATGCAACCTCGACCTCCATCGCACTCTTCCCGAATGGTGAAATGAACCATGTACCGCAGCCGGCCTATAGTGCAACCTTTGATAGATATTATGATTGGTTTGTGAAACGCTCTAAAAATGAAATCGCCTGGGATGCATATACGCCGTATGAAATACGGAATGTCGGCACGTTTATTTATCTGGGTCAAAAAGATCGAGCGCATGTTGCTCTCGAATATTTCATGAAGGATCAGCGCCCAAAAGGATGGAATCATTGGGCAGAAGTAGTAGCGAACGGTTATCGCACAATGCGGTTCATCGGCGATATGCCGCACACTTGGGTTGGTTCGGATTATATCAATGCCATTCGCGCCATGTTTGTCTATGAGATCGATGATGATCACTCGCTGGTTCTCGGTGCCGGTCTTAAGGATGTATGGGTGAGGGAGGGAGTATCGGTGAAAAATCTCCCGACACATTACGGTACGGTATCGTATACGATCGATCCGCAACAATCTGGAATAGTCCAGATTCATATTTCCGGCACAGTTGATGGTACGAAATATCCTGTGATGATACCAACAACGCTACTCACTACGCAGTTGTCAGGCGCTATGGTTAACGGTGCAGCGGTGCATCCGGAAAACGGATATATTATTGTTCGGTCGCTGCCTGTAACAGTTCGGTTGCAGTACTAACCCATTAGTCATTCTTTTAAAAACAAAAATCCCCGATTAGCGTCGGGGATTTTTGTTTTCATCATTTCAAAATATGCAAAAGAATTATTTCCCCATCGCGAGAATCGCTTCATCACGAGTATCTTCCGTTAAAAAAATCGTTGAAAGTTTCGTCACCAGGAAAATGTTCGAAATACCTTTGTTCACGTTGCAGAGGATCAGTTTTCCCCCTTTGGCAGAGAGACCTGTATGGGATACCGTCAGGACACCAATCGCTGATGAATTTAGATATTCTACACCGGTAAAGTCCAGAATGACTTTAAACTTCCCCTTTTCCATCAGTGAATGAAGTGTATTCTTCAATTCATCAGTTTCTGCACCACCAATGAGAGATCCTTTCGGTTCCAATATCACTACATTTCCATCATCAATTGTCGTTGATTTGATGCTCATAAAACCTCCCCTGTTAGTGTAAATAATTTCAACAAATTCGATGGGCAAAGATATCCAAACTTCAGGAAAAAGCAAATCATTATTAAATAAGATAAATTTATCTTTGATTCCACTAGGAGAAACATTACTTTTGCACACAAATACTTCACTGAAAAATCCCCCTATGACCGAAAAACTTTTATCACAGATTCCTGCGGATGCATTGCAGGATGAAGTACGCAGACTGCGCCGTGCGGTGGAAGAACTTTCCATTCTTAACGACATCGCACGCGCCATTAGTGCGTCGCTGAATGCGGAAGAGATCATGCAAACGCTGATCCGGAAATCTATCCGTGCAGTGAATGCCGAACAGGGCGTCATCACTCTGGTCGAAGAGGAACAGAGGTCGATGAAAACTCTCATCCGGACAATGGTGAGTTCTGCGGGAGCTCCGGCATTTCATATGCACCAGGCGCTGATCGGATGGATGCATCTGAACAAGAAACCGCTCAGTGTCGATAATCCGGGTGTCGATCCACGTTTTCGCGGCGTACAATGGGATGATAATATCAAAACTCTTTTGTGTGTTCCTCTGATTGTGAAATCGGAATTGCGCGGAGTGCTGACGGTGTACAATAAAAAAGATGGACAGTCGTTTAGCACCGAGGACCAACGGCTCCTTGCTATCATTGCGGCACAATCCGCTCAGGTGGTGGAGAATGCTCGGCTGATCGAAGAAGAAAAATTGTATATCAAAATGCAACAGGAGGTCGGTCTTGCGGCGAAGATCCAGCTGGATCTGCTCCCGCGGAGCAATCCCGGATTACATGGTTATGATATCCATGCCCGCACCATTGCAGCGCAATCCATCGGCGGAGATTATTTTGATTTCATCCCGATGAATGACGGAAGGATGGCTCTCTGTCTTGGCGACGTCTCTGGGAAAGGACTTCCGGCATCCCTGTTGATGGCAAATCTTCAAGCAACATTGCGCGGACAGACATTGGTATCCCAGCAGCCATCCGAGTGTCTTTTGCGATCCAACAAACTTTTGTACGAAAGTACTAGTCCGGAAAAATTCGCAACGCTGTTTTACGGTGTGATCGATATACAGCATCACAGCATTCACTATTCCAATGCAGGACATGACTGGCCGTTTCTGATTGGCAGAGACAACGAAATTCAACGATTGAAAACCGGCGGACTGATGCTTGGACTCATTCCACAATCCAATTATGAGGATGAAGAAGTTCCGATTCAACAGGGCGATATTCTGGTCATCCAATCGGACGGTGTGAGCGAAGCGATGAACGGCAACCACGAACAATTTGGGGAAGAGCGGCTACAAGCGCTGCTGCTCGAACATAAGAACAAAACCGCAGAAGAGATCATCGATGTCGTTGTTACTGAGGTCCGGAAACATGCCGGAGCTCACCCTCAATCCGACGATATTACCATGATGGTGATTAAAAGGGTTCAATAATTCACACGCACCGAATGTTGTAGCTCTCCATACACGGAGGAAATAGTATGTTTCTTCGCATGGTGTCTATGGTCGTACGGGCTGAAGACTCGGTCATCTTTGCCCGTGAATACGACAGCAACATTATCACTGCGCTGCAACATCAGCCGGGCTGCTGCTTTGCCACCCTGCTGCAGAACACCACCGATTCCAAAGACTGCATTTCGTTGACGATCTGGGAGTCCAAACGGCTCGCCGACGAATACGAAAAGAGCGGTGTCTTCAAACAGCTTGTCGAATCGCTCCGTTCCTTTTATGAGGAATCCAACGACTGGGAATTGAAACTCACCGACGATCTTTCCATAGAATACACACCTGTCCAGCTCGATCCTTCCGTGAAAGGATTCGATGAAAATGACACTGAAAAAACATACAATCTCAAATTTAATATCACTCCCTACGCCGTGAAGGTTATCACGCTTACGGTGCAGGCAGACAGGATACAGGAATTTCAAGAGATCTTTACTGCAAAAGTACTCCCTAAATTCAGTACCCAAAAAGGTTTCATCCATATCATTTTACTCAGAAAAGAGAACGAGTTTAATATCATATCCTTCTGGGATGAAACGATTGATCTCGGTTCTTCTTTAGGCGAACAGACGCTTCACGCGTTATCCCGCAGTATTTTCGAATTGTTGCCGTCGTCTGTGCGGTGGCAGGTATCCCATAAAACGTCACGATCCAGTTTTGCGTCAAGTGAAGAAATGACCGCTTCGGTGTATCGCTGTCTCACCAGTGCGTGGTTCTCGTCGTAAAAAAATCAGTTTCCACGGAGAGTGTATGATTGGTACAACAGTACTGCAGTACGACATAGTATCCCAATTGGGCGAAGGGGGAATGGGAGTTGTCTATAAAGCAAAGGATACGAAGCTGGACCGCTTTGTCGCCTTGAAATTTTTGACGAAGAATGTCGGATCGTCTGATGCAGACCGGCAACGGTTCATGCAGGAAGCAAAAGCTGCCGCAACGCTGAATCACCCCAATATCTGCACTATTTATGATGTCGCTGAATATGAAGGACAGCTCTTTATCGCCATGGAATTCATTGATGGTGAAACGCTCCGGGATCGGAAGAACAACATTTCATTTAAGCAGTCGATTGAGATCGGCATCCAGATTGCCGAGGCACTGGCCGCCGCACATGAGAAAGGGATTGTGCACCGCGATATCAAACCGGAAAATGTCATGGTGCGGAAGGACGGTTTGGTGCAGATCATGGATTTTGGTCTCGCAAAACTGCAGGGAGTTTCCCGGCTGACGCGGGAAGGGAATACGGTCGGCACCATGGGCTATATGTCGCCGGAGCAGGTGCAGGGATTCAATGTCGATCATCGCACGGATATCTTTTCATTCGGCGTACTGCTATACGAACTATTTTCCGGACAATCTCCCTTCAAGGGAGTCCATGAAACCGCTATCATCTATGAGATTGTCAATGTCGATCCGGAACCGATTACCATCGTAAAACCAGATCTGCCGCCGGATATTGATGCGATCGTGCTGGAATGCCTGGCGAAGGAAGTGGATGAGCGATACCAGTCCGCGAAAGAGATCGTGAAAGATCTCCGCAAATTGAAACGCGAATCCAGCCGTCAGACCGCCAGCCGCATTCTTGCTGTACGGAAGAGTCAAATATCGCCCGGTTCGATGCTCACACCGAAGACAACGGAATACGAGACGGTTCCGCAGAAGAAAACGTTTCAAGTAGATGCCTGGAAGATCGCTGCCGCGGCATCTATGATGCTGTTCATTGGTTCATTGGCCTGGTCCTTTCTGTTCCTCAAAACCGATGCGGAATTAATGCGCCTCTCATTCGAAACGTCCGACGGAACGATTTTCTCATCTGCCAATGGAGGACATATCGAAATCTCGCCTGACGGTAAAATCATCGCATTTGTGGCGACAGATTCCATCGGTAAAGAAAATCTTTGGGTCCGTTCAATTGACTCTCCTACGGCATTAGCATTATCAGGTACTGACAATGCAGCCTATCCGTTCTGGTCCTTCGACAGCAGAATGATTGGATATTTTGCGGATGGGAAATTAAAGAAAATCGATGCGAAAGGGGGCCCCTCGTTCACAGTCAGCGATGCACCTTCCGGACGCGGAGGCACGTGGAATAAAAACGGTATCATCGTCTTTGCCCCCGTCAGTAACGGACCGCTGCATCAGGTATCGTCTGCCGGTGGAGTTTCGAAACAGGTCACAACTCTCGATTCCGTTGAACTTGAAGTGAATCACCGGTGGCCGTTCTTCTTGCCGGACAATGAACATTTCTTCTATTCCTGTCAGACAAATAAAGCTTCACTGGAAGAAGACGCCGAACAAATCCGGATCGGTTCGTTAAGCAACGGGAATGGATCTATACTCGTTCGCGCAACCAGTAATGCAGTGTATGATAACGGATATATCTTCTATTATAATCAGAACTCAATTCTTGCACAGCCATTCAATGATGGTTCACTAAAATTGACAGGTGATCCTGCGCCAATCATCGAAAATATCCTCTATGCACGTGTCCGGAGCAAAGGCGCATTTTCTGTCTCACGGACAGGTCGAATGCTGTATCTCGGAACCTCCAAATCCAGTGATGAAATGGCTATCTATTCAGCAAGCGGCACCATCCAAAACAGAATCAGGATTAAAACATCACCCACAACAGCCTCGTTCTCACCAGATGGAAAGTTTTATGCGGTCGATATCTATGATGAAACGGCGAAGAATACTGACATTTGGATCCATGATATCAATCGGAACAGCGATACCCGACTAACATTCGATAAGGGAGTGGAACTGGTTCCGGCCTGGTCGCCGGATGCGAAGAAAATCTATTACAGTTCGAATAAATCAGGCATCTTTAATGTCTATGAAAAGAACAGTAACGGTACCGGTGAAGAAGCACTGCTCTTCACATCCCCGAGTCCTACCTATTGTACCGATGTCTCCAGAGACGGGAAAAAGTTGATGGTTTCCGTGCAGACGCAGGGATCGCAAAAATGGGATATTGGAATGTACGATCTGGCTTTAAAGAAATATCAGCCGTTGTTAAGCTCTGAATTCAGTGAGTGGATAAGCACGTTCTCGCCGGATGGGAAGTGGTTTACCTATCAATCGAATGAGACCGGACGATATGAGATCTATATCCGTCCAACGGACGGTTCGCCGAGCAAATGGCAGATCTCCACGAACGGCGGAAATAATCCGCGATGGAGCAGCAATGGACGCGAGATCATCTATCATATCGCCAATCAGCAGATCATCTCCACCAGTATCTCCGTTTCTGGAAATCAGGTTGAAATTGGAAAAACAGTGCAATTGTTCAAGATCGACGCAGGATTCCAGAATACAGTAACGGATATTTCGGCGGACGGTAAACATGTGCTGACTGCGCGGACAATGAACACACAGCTGCTGAAGAACGGCTCACTGGTATTCCAATGGCAGAAAATGATAGAGAAAAAATAGCGAAACGACTTCATTGTTTCATTGACTCAATGATCCGATGAACCGATGATTCAATGAACCGATGATCCAATGAATCAATCTCAGGACATTCAATAAGTTTTTAAGGGGGCGTCAAATTATTATGATTGGACAAACGATTTCCCATTATACGATCCTTGAAAAATTGGGCGAAGGCGGAATGGGTGTTGTGTATAAAGCTCAGGACACAAAACTTGATCGTTTCGTGGCTCTGAAATTCCTTCCCGTGCATGTCTCAAAATCGGAACAGGAGAAATCACGGTTTCTGCAGGAGGCTCGTTCTGCATCAGCGCTGAATCACCCGAATGTCTGCACGATTTACGGTATCGATGAATTCGAAGGACAGCAGTATATCGAAATGGAAATGATTGACGGCATGACGCTGCGAGACAAGATTACCGCATCAAAGGATATCATGTTCAAACACGTTGTGGAATATGGGATCCAGATTGGCGAGGCCTTACAGGAAGCACACAGTAAAGGGATTATTCACCGTGATATCAAATCGGAAAATATCATGGTGAATTCCAAGAATCAGATTAAAGTAATGGATTTCGGCCTAGCGAAGTTGAAGGGATCATTGAAATTGACTCGAACTTCCAGCACCATCGGTACGCTTGCCTATATGTCACCCGAACAAATTCAGGGGATCGAAGCGGATATCCGCTCCGATATCTTTTCCTATGGTGTTGTGCTGTTCGAGTTGACGACAGGCAGGATGCCCTTTCGCGGGGAGCACGAAGCAGCGATTATGTATTCTATCGTTAACGAGGAACCTGAAGATGCAAAAAAAATCCGTGCAGATGTCCCGCCAGAATTACTCCATATCCTAAAAAAATCCCTTGAGAAAGATCCCGAAGACCGCTACCAATCCATGGCGGAAATCATTGTTGACCTACGTCGACTAAAAAAAGAGTCGAGCCGTGTCATACGAACATTTGAATATACACCGTCAAAACAGATCAACGCCGGCGACTCCGCTCCCGTTGTTACATCACCGGCGGAGAAATTTATCGCAAGCAAATCTTTATGGTACACTGCCTCCATTATTGTTGTACTTGTCATAGGATTTTTTGTCAAGGATTATATCCCTTCGCTATTTGGCTCTGGAATTGATAAAAAGGTGATTGTTGTTCTGCCTTTCGAAAACCTTGGTTCAAGCGATAGAGACTATTTTGTGGATGGTATGACCGATGAAGTGACAAGCAGATTGTCGGGTCTGTCAGGTTTGAAAGTGATCGCCCGTTCCAGCGCCATGCAATATAAAAATACTTCCAAAACCTTGAAACAGATCGGTGCAGAACTGGGCGTGAATTACATTTTACAGGGAACAGTTCGGTGGGAAACGGCCGATGGCAAAACGAATGTTCGTGTTAATCCCACACTGATTCGTGTTGAAGATGAGACACAGGCTTGGTCCGTCTCAATGGAATCAGTCCTTTCCAGCGCATTTAAACTCCAATCGGATATTGCCAGCCGTGTTGCAGGAGCAATGGATCTTGCTCTTGCGACGACAGAAAAGAAGTCTCTCGAAACATCGCTGACCGAAAATTCCGAAGCGTATGATTATTACCTTAAAGGGATTGAATATTCCGATCGAAGTGTATCACAATCCGACCAGGAAATTGCTATTCAATTATTGGAGCGCGCTATACGTCTTGATCCAAAATTTGCTGCAGCATACGCAAAACTTGCAAAGATTCACGCCGGTATGTATTGGTTCTTTTATGATAGGACCGAACAACGAGTTGAACGAGCTCGTTTGGCAGGAGAAAAAGCGACAGAACTTGCGCCGCAGCTTTCAGAATCCCATGAAGCAATGGGGTGGTATTATTATCACACGAAACTCGACTATTCCAAAGCATTGGGAGAATTCTCTCTTGCCCTTTCTTATCGGCCAAGTAATTCTACCGTGTACTATGGTATTGCAGCAGTGATGCGCCGTCAGGGAAATATGCGTGGCTCAATTGAAGCTTTTGAAAAATCGATCGAAAGCAACCCTCGAGCTGCTGATCTCATACGCCAGCTTGGAGAAACGCAAACACTCGCGAGGGAGTATGAAGAGGCAAATAGTAATTTTGACAAAGCGATTGAACTCTCACCAGATATTACAGGCACATATCAGGACAAAGTGAGGAATCTCTTGTCGTGGAAAGGAGATCTTAAAGGTTCACGGCGCACTATCGAAGAGGCTCAAAGAGTCGGAAAGATCAATGAGACAGAATTCATTATTGACTTTTTAAACTATGAAATTGAATTGATGTCGCAAAATTATCTTGGAGCACAATCCGTAATGGATCGGGCTAATACGAAGGAACTATTAAATGATCAATTTGGCTATGCTCCCACAACTCTTCTTCGGGCACAAATGGAAAGTATCCGCGGGAATGAAACGTTGGCCAAAAAATATTATGACAGTACAATTTCATTCATTCTGAAAAAAATAAAAACTAATCCAATGGATGAGCGTTTCTATAGTGCACTCGGACTTGCGTATGCAGGAATCGGCCGAAAACAAGAAGCAGTAACGGCAGGAGAACGAGGCGTTGAACTTCTTCCTGTTGAAAAAGAAGCATGGCGCGGTTCATTCCGTCTTTACGATCTTGCAAAGATTTATGCCAAAGTTGGTGAACAGGACAAAGCAGTTGATATTCTTGAGCGGCTGTTATCGCTTTCATGTGAAGTATCAATTCCACTCTTGAAAATAGAACCATGGTGGACAACGCTGAAGAACAATGCACGGTTCCAGAAGCTCATCGTTGAGTAAACGATTTCAGTCAATCGATCCAATGCTCCCATGATTCAATGATCCATTGTTCCAATGATCCAATGAATCAATGTTCCAATGATCCAATGAATCAATATTAAGGGGTTCTTACGTATGGTCGGTCAAACGATTTCACACTATCAGGTTCTTGAAAAGCTTGGTGAAGGGGGCATGGGAGTTGTATACAAGGCTCAGGATACGAAGCTTGATCGATTTGTAGCACTCAAGTTTCTTCCGCATCACCTTGCTGCATCCGAGCAAGACAAATCCCGCTTCATTCAAGAAGCAAAATCGGCATCTGCGTTGAATCATCCCAATGTGTGCACGATCCACGATATTCAGGAACATATCGGACCCGATGGCATTCAGCAATTGTTTATTGTGATGGAATTTGTCGATGGGAAATCGCTGAAGGAAAAGAGAGAACAATTGGGGCAAAAACAAATTCTGGAGATTGGAGTTCAGGTTGCCGAAGGTTTAGCTGCCGCACACGAACGAGGAATCGTACATCGGGACATCAAACCAGATAACATCATGATCCGAAAAGACGGCATAGTGCAGATTATGGATTTCGGGCTGGCAAAATTATATACTTCCGGGAATGTATCGCGGTTGACCAAAGCAGGAACCATCATGGGAACTATGGGATATATGTCCCCGGAACAGGTGCAAGGACTGGATGTTGATCATCGAACGGATATTTTTTCTCTCGGTGTTGTGCTGTACGAACTCTTTGCAGGTGAATCTCCGTTTAAAGGAATCCATGAAACAGCCATCATGTATGAGATCGTCAACGTCGATCCTGCACCGTTGGCTGCGATAAAAGAAGGAATCGATCCAGAATTGGACCATATCATTCTCGAATGTTTGCAAAAAGAGAAAGACGACCGCTGTCAATCGGCAAAAGCACTGGCAAAAGATCTCAGGAAAATTAAAAAATCGACAGGACACACAAACAGCAGAGCATATTCCATTCTTCGGTCAACAAGTCAAACACCGGCAGTGCATTCAGCTGCACCGAAAGCATCCGGTTCGTTTGTGATTGAAGTGATGAATGAACGGTTCGATCTGGCCGCACCGTTCCGATCATCGGTGTTGCCGTGGGTCCTTACTATGATCCTGATGGCCTCATTGGTGTCACTCTGGATATTCCTACGGCAGGCACCAGCAAAAAATATCATTACAAAATTTACCTTAGACATCGGGGATGACAAAATGCTAGATGTCACCTCCTATCCTGCCCTGACGATTTCCCACGACGGAACAAAGGTTGTATTTAAGGCAAACAACAAATTCTATTTGAGGGAAATGGGTTCGCTGGAGCCAGTGATTATCCCGGGAATCGAAAATTGCTCTACACCGTTCTTTTCAGCAGATGATCGATGGCTTGGATTCTTTAGAAATGGAAAACTCGAAAAGGTCTCATTAAATGGTGGAACTCCGATCACATTGGCCGACGCTCCGGATAACAGGGGTGGAGCATGGTCATCCAGTGGTTGGATATTATATACGCCGGCCGCTATTTCCGGTATTTACCGTATTCCGGAAAACGGGGGAGCGCCGATTATCGTTACAACACTCGATTCATCGAAACAGGAGCGAACACACCGGTGGCCATCGGTTCTTCCGGACGGCAAACATGTTCTCTTTACTGTAGGAAAACTTTCCAGTCCAGATTATTACGAGAATGCAAGTATAGATGTTGTTAATATCCAAACCGGCGAACGAAAACGTATTCTGGAAGGTGCGAGCACTGCAAAGTATGTTGGCTCCGGTCATATTCTCTATTCTCGTTCCGGCGTTCTCTACCTTATTCCATTCAATGTGGATGATCTGGAAGTGACCGGCCAACCAATTCCGGCAGTACAAGGAGTATATAGTGCAACAACAACCGGTATAACCAATTATGTTGTTTCAAATAACGGTACTCTCGTGTATTTACCGGGACCGATCGAAGGTGAGAGCCGAAAGATCGTCAAAATTGCGATGAATGGTGTAGTGACAGTGTTGGATTCTTCCTCACATCCGTACATTGAACCGAACCTCTCTCCGGACAACAAAAAGATCGCCATTGTCATCCGGGACGGTGAGGATTTTGATATTTGGACATTCGATATTCCCAGAAACACACTCAGTAAATTGACCTTTGGCGGTATAAATAGAACACCGCATTGGTCTCCGGACGGGAAAACAATTGTCTATATGAAACGGACGAAAGAGGGGATGAACGGAATATTCACAAAACCGGCGGACGGCAGCGGCGATGAAACTGAGATCTATGTTGGCGAAGGACGGAACTATGTGAATTTCTGGTCATCCGACGGGAAACATATCATCGTTGATAATTTGACAAAAAATGCCCAGTCCGATTTGTTGGTACTGCCGCTCACCGGGGATAAAAAGCCTTGGAAATACTTGGAGTCGACCAAGGATGAATACGAAGCATCACTTTCACCAAATGGGAAATGGATTACATATATTTGCGATGAATCCGGTTCTTACCAGATCTATGTTCGGTCATTCCCAAAGAAAGAGGGGAAATGGCAGATTTCTACCGATGTCGCTGAAGAGCCGCGCTGGTCCCACGATGGAAAGTTCTTATACTACCGTAAGAGTTCTCAATTAATGGTTGTTCCTGTATCTATTACAGAAACATTTAATGCCGGGTTGCCGAAGGTGCAGATTGATAATTTCCCGGGAATGAATGTGGATAGCGGGATCAGTTATGATATTACATCGGACGGAAAGTTTATCATTACTACCTTGCCGGTAAAAGGGGTTTCGTTCAAAAATATTTCTATCGTGATGAACTGGACTGATGAAGCGAAAGCACTCTCCGCATCAATTCAATAAAAACATGCAGAGACAATCTTCACGATATTGTGCTCAGCGTGGACGTATTGACCCATTGAATAAATATTATTATGCAGATTGGTCCAAACATTATGATCGGTCG
The DNA here is from genome assembly GCA_041665525.1 of Bacteroidota bacterium. Classification (GTDB taxonomy): domain Bacteria; phylum Bacteroidota; class Ignavibacteria; order UBA10030; family UBA8401; genus UBA8401. The sequence goes on from JBAYIS010000022.1 coordinate 43,254, forward strand.
AACAATATCGCAATATAAGATTCTTGAGAAGCTGGGCGAAGGGGGCATGGGTGTGGTGTACAAAGCTCAGGACACCAAGCTCGACCGGTTCGTCGCGCTAAAATTTCTTCCTTCACATATGGCTGCGTCGGAGCAGGATAAAGCACGGTTCATTCAGGAGGCGAAGTCTGCTGCAGCGCTGAACCATCCGAACGTTTGCTCTATTATAGATATTCAAGAACTAAACTCTCAGATGTTCATCGTCATGGAATTTGTGGATGGGCAAACACTGCAGGATAAAAAAGCTTCGTTGACGCAAAAACAGGCGATTGATTACGGAATTCAAATATCGGAAGGACTTGCAGCAGCGCACGAAAAAGGAATTGTTCACAGAGACATCAAACCTGAAAATATCATGATCCGAAAGGATGGGATTGTTCAGGTGATGGATTTCGGGCTTGCAAAATTAGCCGGCGTATCCCGAATAACGAAAGCAGGCAGTACAGTTGGAACGTTAGGATACATGTCTCCGGAACAAGTGCAAGGTCAGGAAACGGATCATCGTTCGGATATTTTCTCCTTTGGTGTGCTGTTATATGAAATGATCACCGGAAAATCTCCGTTCAACGGTGCACATGAAAGTGCTATTCTATATGAGATAGTCAATGTCGATGTACCCCCGCCCTCACGCGTGAAGCCTGAAACAGATGCGGAACTGGACCGCATTATTCTTGAGTGTATGGAGAAGGATCCAAATGAACGGATGCAGTCCATGAAACAGATTGCGATCGACTTGAATCGGTTCAAAAGAACATCCAGCCGCTCCAGAATGAGCAGGAGCTTTCCCGTTAATACCGTAACAACTGCAGCACAGGTAATGGATGTAGGAGGAAATTCGAAACGGATTGCAAAGGAATATCTGCCATGGATAACGATCGGACTAACACTGATATTCATGATCGGTATATACAATTTCCGACCATCTGGAAAGAATGGCATTCAATCTACACTAAACGCATCTATTATCTTACCCGATTCCATCCGTCCGTTGTTCTACGGGGGCGGATCAGCGCCGTTGATATCGCCGGATGGCCGGCGAATTGCGATGATCGACGCATTGAACGGACAGATCGTCGTCTATTCATTAGAAGATAAGATACTCATCCGTCTTCGAAATACTGAAGGTTCGCAGCATCCCTTTTGGTCGCCGGATGGAAAGAATATTGGATTTTTCAGCAACAACCGTTTGAAACGGACCGATCTCACCGGCGGTTCACCCGTCACGATCTGTCTTGCATTGAATCCTCGCGGCGGCAGTTGGAGCATACACGATCAGATCATCTTCACTGAGGACTATCAGGCGCCCATTCTGCTTGTCTCAGCAAACGGCGGAGAACCAAAACAGATTACAACATTGGACTCGATCCGGAAAGAGGGATCGCATCGATATCCGTACTTCCTGCCGGATGGAAAGCACTTTTTCTATTTCAATAGGACTATTAGCGAGTCCGGCGAAGCAGAGGGGGATGCAATTTATATTGGTTCTGTGGATGGCACGGTGAAGAAGATGGTACTTCGGTCGTCAACGAATGCCATGTATGCGAACGGGCATATCATCTTCATTCAAAACAGAACGGTCATGGCGCAACGGTTCGATCTCGATAATCTAGAACTGGAAGGCGATCCATTTGTTCTTGACAAGGATGTCATTAATGATCTTTCATGGAACCTCGCAATGTATTCGGTTTCGCAAAACGGTATATTACTGACGCAGCATGGTCAATTATCCTCTGGTGCGCCGATTTTGGTCTATTCAATGGATGGCAAACTGATCCGATCCATTGGTGGTATGGACGAAATGAACACTCCCAAGTTCTCGCCGGACGGGAATAAAATGGCGGTGTGGTTGTATGATACGAAATCAAGAAAGACGAATATCTGGATCCTGGATCTCCGCACAGGGAGTAAATCGAGGTTGACGAATGGTAAAGAGGGAGAATTCAATCCAATATGGTCACCGGATGGAACACGCATCATCTTCACTGTCGATAACAGAGCCGGCATCCTCTATGAAACAGTTACTACCAGAGCGTCCGAGCGAAAGAAATATTTTCATAAAAACGATATTCTGCAGACATTGGATTGGTCCAGAGATGGCAGGAAGATTCTGGTACAAAAGGTCAATCCCACATTAAATAATTCTGATATCGGTTGGATTGATGACAATACAAAAGATACGCTGCATCTGTTGGTTGCCTCCCAGTATGATGAGATCGATGGCAGGATTTCACCAGATGGGAAATGGCTGTCCTTCGAATCGAATGAATCGGGTGACTATGATCTTTATATCTATTCCATGAAAGATGGACAGACATGGAAAGTGGAGGACAATGTTACCAACGGGGGTCGATGGGGAGCTACTGCCAATGAACTGTTCTATGTTAAGAATGAAGGTATGTTGGTTCGCGCTTCGTTAACGTTTTCGAGGGAAGGGATTTCACACATTAATAAGAAAAACCTCTTTGCCGTGCCGCTGACGACCATTAATGCCGATGTTTCACGAGATGGCAAATCAATTGCTTTCGTGAGGGCATTCGATGCTCAGGGATTGACATATCCTCCAATATCCATGAAACTATTTTGGAATGAATCAAAAAAAGAGTAATAAAAATGCGTCACAAATAGAATTCGTTGATTACACACCATTGTATTTTTAAGATGAATTGAATATCATCAATAGTGTTTCGACAATACTATTTCCTGTCAGCCCGACATTTACAACGGTAAACGATTATGAAATACGCAATCATTTCTGACATTCATTCAAACCTTGAAGCTTTCACCAAAGCGCTCGCGGTAATCGACGAGCGGCATGTTGACGAAATCATTTGCCTCGGCGACATCGTCGGTTA
>JBAYIS010000023.1:0-45854 GCA_041665525.1 Bacteroidota bacterium
TCACTTCGTTCGGAATGACAAACAAAATTCATTTTTGAGACCATTTCTAGTTGTTTTCTTTATACAAATAGATAACAAATTCATTTGAATATTCATTGTATCGAATACAATATAGGATTTTATTTGTCTCCTACAGAAGCGTCCAGAATATTTTCCAAAGAAAAAAGATCCCGCCGTACGAATTACCGCACGGCAGGATCATGGAAGAACGTGGAAGCGGGAAAAATTGATTATTTGACCAGAACTATTTTTCGAATTTGAGATCTCCCATTTGATGATAGTTGTGCAAAATATACACCGCCTGTAAGTTTTGATGCATCGAAGAGAGTAGAATATGTACCCGCTTCTTTCACTTCATTCACCAGCGTTATCACTTCTTGTCCAATCACATCATATATTTTTATTGTAATAGGAATCTTGTCAAGGTTTTGAACCTTGGCAAGGGTATATGATATCGTTGTTGTTGGATTAAATGGATTCGGATAGTTCTGAAAAAACATGAACTCCTGCGGAACAAAGCCGACGATTACTGTTGCTTCCTGCGAATACGAAAACTTGCCGTCCCTGTCGATCTGTTTTAATCGATAGTAATATTTACCTGACTTCAAATTCCTTTCCGTGAAGGAATATTCTTTCGGCGTATTGGTTGTTCCGCTTCCTTCTGTAAAGCCAACATTTTGCCACTCAAAAGAACCGTTCACTTGAAGAAAAAGATTCTCTCCTAAACGGCGTTCTACTTCGAAACCATAGTTGTTTGTCTCGGTCGCTGTTTCCCACCATAAGAATACGGCATTACCAAATGATTTAGTTAAAAACATGGATAATTCCACCGGCAGAGACTGATCTATACCAACAGCCCATTGCAAATAGGGATAGCCGTTGTTAACAGATGGATTGATCGCCCAGATGCTTGAAAAATCCCAACCTGAAAAGGATGATTGTGTCTTCATCTGTGCTGTCGTTAAACCAGTACCGGTTCCGGATGGATTTGAGGCAGCACCAGATGCCTCTGTATCCCAATAAGAATTTGCAACACTGCCGCTGCAACAATCTCCTATCAATCCGCCAAGCCGATACAATCCGCCAATAGTGCCTGTATACCCCGTGACGGCACCAGAACTATAGGAATAAATAACGGAGCCACCATCTGTGTTGTTATATCCGACAAGTCCGCCGACTGGAGCGTACCCGCTCGTTACAGCGCCAGTATTGTAGCAGTTACTGATTGTACTATAGGTATTTTGACCGGCAACACCACCAAGATACGACCAATCCGAACCCGATGACGCAGTTATCGTACCGGTATTATAGGAATAGGAAATAGTGGTAGACCAGATTCCACCCACCAAACCACCGATCACCTGTGATGCACCAGTAACGGTTCCGGTGTTATAAATGTTCGAAATCGTGCTTCCGGTACACTTTCCTGCAAACGAACCAACATATGATTGACCATGAATTGATCCGTCGACAAACCCCGCATGTTGTATTGTAGCGCCATTCGTGAATCCAAACAGTCCGACATAATCCGTGGACGGACGATTGAGGTACAATCCTTTGATGAAATGATCCTGGCCGTGATACGATCCTGTAAAATTAACCGATGAATTTCCAATCGGTGTCCAACCTGCACCGCCATCCCATGTATTCATCGCAGGATCGACAGAAGTAAAATCAATATCCGCCGTTTGTTCGAAGTATTTTCCCCACTCAGAAGAATTCTGGCTGATCCAGTAAAGATTCTGCCATGTGGAAATTTGATATGGAGTATCAATAGAACCGTCACCGACGGAAGGTGCTGTCGCTGTTTGTGCGAAGCACACTTGAGCATAGAACACAAAAGCAAAAAATATCTGCGATATCCTTTTCATAATCTTCTCCTTAGGAAAAGAGTCATTTCATTTCGATATATGTCTTCAATGAGAAAATGACAATATTCTATTTCACCAATAACATTTTTCTTACCATCAATTGTGTACCGCTCACAAGACGCACAAAGTATATTCCGCTCTCCAGCGTAGAACCATCAAACGGCACTTCGTAAGTACCTGCCTCTTTCATTTCATTCACCAGCACGGCAACTTCTCTGCCAATAGCATCATAAATTTTTAAAGTGACGGGAACCTTATCAAGGTTGTGAACTTTAACAAGGTTATATGATATCGTCGTTGTTGGATTGAATGGATTTGGAAAGTTCTGATATAACAGAAACTCTTTCGGCGAAACAATGGCCATTTCAACTGTTTTTGAAAATGCGCTGCGCCCATCCCGGTCAATCTGTTTTAGACGGTATGAATATTTCCCCGGAAGCAGGTTTTGATCGGAGAAAGAATATGTTTGTGGTACGTTGGTACTCCCAACCCCCCTCACGAATCCAATTTTCTTCCAATTATCAATTATCAATTTTCCATTGTCAATTGTTTTCCGTTCTATTTCAAATCCATAGTTATTTGTTTCTGTAGCCGTACTCCATTGCAAGAAGGCTCCTACTCCGCGATGCATTGCCGTGAACGCTGTTATCTCCACCGGCAGGGAGTTTTCGTTCGTCGATCCGATCGCAAACTCACTGAATGATGTCAATCCGGTCCGATGCGCAACCGCTGCTTCATTTGAACCTGTTCCCTCTGCGTGTGATCCTTCAACACTCCAGTTGCTGCTGCTGTTGGCGCGTTTCAGGATATGCAGTTTTGTGAAATCGGAGACGCCGGCAAAAGCATCGGTAGTGAGATCGAGTGAATATGTTCCGCCGGTGAGTCCATCCCCGGATAATAATGACCAGTATCCTTCACTTGCATAATTGACAATACTTGCTGCTCCATCAACCACAGGAAGACCATTGGAAGTCGGATCGGAAGCATAGAATTTTGCAGTGATCGTTCCGCCGCTGATCGGCGCCGAGGTAAAGCTGATTGCAGCCGGGAGATATTTTGAAGCGGTGCCAACAGGGAACGCTGCATCGGAGATTGTGCTCGCCGCAAACCAGCGCTTCATTGTTCCGTTCACTGTACCGCCGGACGCATCAACATCTCCTAGAGTTGATGTGCTGCTGCCGACCGTTATAGTATTGGCTCCGGTGTTCAAATTTCCTTCGAACATGTGCAGAACTCCCGTTACTGTCGTATTCGACGTCAGCGTGACACCGGCAGAATTCCAAATCGTTAAATCCAGGACAGAAGAAGGTAGTCCATCGCCGGTTTCCTGTGCTGATGTCCCATTATAGAGGTAATTAGCACTTTGACTGTACGACCGGGTACCGGACACTCTAATTGCGCCGTAATCGCTCGTCGCAGTAAATCCATAAACGTTTTTCGTCCCCAGTAAGGCGGCACTGGAAAGTGTAAAATGACCCGCGCCGGTGATTGCATATCCTTCACACAGAAGAGAACCAGACGAGACAGTGAGAGTCTGACCAGAAGCAACAGTAACAGGGTAGATCAGTTCAAATGGCAGCGTTCCAGAAATGGTGAGAGAGGATGTAACATCACCGTACCATCCGAACGTATTTGGAGTATTTCCAGTCCCGCTATTGCCGCTGTATGCAGTCGGGACGATGGAGTTCAAGTAGACTGCATAATTGCTGTTGTTGTCGATCGTATTATTTGTTATTACCGGAGCAGAAAGCGTTCCCCCTTGCGCATAGATACCATACGTTGCATTATTTTGAATGGTGCTGTAGGAAATGGTCGGCGAGCAAGATTCTATCGAAATACCCGCATCACCACCATATTCTGCAACGCTGTTGGTAAAATTTCCCGCATCACTTTTATAGAATTCCACGTTGGCATAGACACCTCCCCAAGTGGCCACACCGCCGTACCGAAGGCGGCAGTAATCGAAAAATCCGGTCCCTTCATAACTTCCATCCCCATAAAGCCGGATCCCGTCCCAATCACCTGCCGCAGGAGCACCGGCATCACCATCTGAATTCCCGCCATATGTGTCGTCTTTCAGAGAAGTGAATGTGACGATTGAATCACTCGTTCCATTCACATCAACAGTTCCCGACACAAATAACCTTCCGGAAGAGGTTGCTTTGAACACCGATCCGGCGGCGATGGTGATCGTAACACCGCTGGAAATTGAAACATCGGATGTCATAACAAGAGGAAATGATCCCGGCGATGCCCAATATCCATTTTCACTTTGAGTTCCATCCAACCGCATCCCGTTTATTGTATTACCGCTCCCCGTATTCCCATGGTAAAGCACCAGAATTCCCCCTTGCAGATAACCGCCATACCCTGTGTTATTATTGAACACGCTATTGATGATGCTGTGCCTTGACCAGCCGTCAGATATCAGCCCAACATTACCGCAATCCTGAAACGTACTGCTTTCGATGGAAATGATTGAAGCGTCGCAATAGGATAAATACATGCCATAGTATGCGCTTTTTTCCACAATGGAATTTTTGAAATAACCGGCTCCGTCGCTGTAATAAAAGATTCCAGCATACGGTGATACGGAGGCGCTCCCACCATACCGAATTCTGCTGTAATCAAAATATCCTATTCCATCATGGGCATCGCTTCCGTAAAAATAAACTCCATCCCAATCCCCATTTGTCGGAACTCCATCGGATCCTGATATGGTTTGGCCATACGTATCGTCGTCCCGCGATGTGAAGATGATTTCGTTACCCATTTCTCCGTTGACATCCAGCGTACCGCTGACCCACAATTGTGCACCAGGTGAAAATTTTATTACACACCCAGCGTCGATAGACAATGTTGCATCATCTGCAACTGTAATATCGCCGGCGATATAATATGTACCGATCGTCCATGTACCGGCGACATAACCGCTGCTAATTGTTGTATACGGAGCAGCGGTAACAACCATTGACAAACACACAAAGATTGCCAAGATACCGATTGATCGATTGAATAATGTTCGATATGCCATCATACAAAAGCTCCTTTCTTCAGGAAGTACGTGTGTGCAATTGAAGTTCTTCGATTCGTTCAATATTCATATTGAGGTTTTAAAATAAAAAGTATGTGTCGGCGAATAAAAGACCGTACTAAATGGTCTTAAAACAACAAAACCTCCTTCATCGCTCGCACGAATCCGGAGGTTTGCAATTACTGTACAACCGATCCCCTCGATTCGGCTGCTGATATATTTTTAATTGGTGGAACGTACTTGTGTATATCACAAAAAGCAATGTGCAGGGACACAAATATTTTTAGAACAACGATGTGTTAGTCTGAAATAATAACTATTTCAAATACATCATTTTTTTTACTTGAACAAAACTGTTTTTCGGATTCATAACTGAACGACTTTCTATTCTATACAAATAAACGCCGGAAGAAACTGCGGCATTCCAGACGACCTGTTGATAGCCCGGCTCCATACTGCCATTGAATAATTCCGCTACGCGTCTGCCAAGAAGATCGTATACTTCCAGTTTTACCGTACTGGCTTCAGGAATACCGAAACGAATAGTCGTTGTCGGATTGAATGGATTCGGGAAATTATTATACAGTATGAATTCTGTCGGAATTCCCACTGCCCATTCCTGCACACCCATCGGATCGAATTGGACGTCCATGGTCAAAATCGGCAACAACTGGTATCCCTTGCTGGAATCTGATGCATGAGATTGAGAGAGTACTCCCGTAAAAGTGAATAATCGCTTTGAGCGCGACATGCTGTCAATCTGCGTATCAGCGCTGTACCCGATGCGTAAAATAACCGAATGCGATGAATCGGATTTGTCGACGACAAGATACGATGATGCAGGCAGAAACATGGTGTCGGTGTTATTAACAATTGAAAGTGCCACGACGGTGAGCAGTTCGCTTTCCAGCTCTTCCCCATTTTTTACGATTTCACTCAGCGTTACTGTTTGCACTTTCGGCAACAATTGATCGCGCTGCAGCCGTTCGAACGATAGAAGATCCGATGCATTGATCTGTTTTAAATAACCGCTTTCCGATGTGAGTCCATGCACACGCAACAGATCACCTTGCCTGATGCCGCCGCGGGATATGGAATCAAACAACGCTCCGTTCGATTGTCGAAGGACAATTGCTCCGGAAGTATCTTGAATTCTCGCCATCGTACCTAATGCACGAGTGACAACTCCTTCCACAACAACTTCTGATGAATTAATCGCGCGTCGTGCCTGAAGTATTGGAACTACTTCAAGTCCCTGTCCGGTTGTCGAAACGGTATCGAATAATCCTTTCCCATTATGCGTAAAGACAAGCTCTGCGTATTTTTTCCCAACGGAGGTTGGCGAGAAGGTGATGGTAAAAATCTGTTTTCCGTTTGGTGCAATAGCAGCCATCACCGGCATTACTATAAACGATGAATCCGTCGTTGTGATCTTCGAAATAGTAAGTTCCGTATTACCGCCATTCGTGACTGTGACCGAATCGTGCTTCATATTCCCTTTCAACAGTTTCCCGAAAGCGATCGTCCGACAATCAACAGTGAAGATCGGTTCGATGGCAGTGCCGCTGAGCGTGATGGTATCTTTCGCCGTGCTGCCATTATGTGTGAAGATAACCTTCGCTACTTTTACTCCTGGCGGTCTTTGCGGAGCGAACGATATTGTGAATATCTTTTTAGCGGCCGGTGACAGGACAACAGATTGCGGCGTGACCGAATATTGTGAATCGGATACCGAAATGGACGATACATTAAGCGATGTATTTCCATTGTTGGTGACCGTGATCGTATCCGTCTTGACGGAATCGATCCGTACGGATCCGTAATTCATTGTTGTGCGTGAAGCAGTAAACTTCGATGCAATACCCATCCCCGTAGCAGTTATTGTATTGGAATCAGGATTCCCATCATGAGTAAATTCGAACGATCCATTCTGTGTTCCCAGCCCGACCGGGTGGAAAGAAAGGATGAAGGTTTTGCTCGCACCGGGATTGATGGAACCGGCAACCGGAAGTACACTAAATTGGATAGTATCAGACGATGTTACAGAAGAAATATTTAACAGCGCGTTCCCTGTATTGGATATGATCACAGAATCAGTCTTAAAATTTCCAACGGTGATATTACCAAAATTGAACGATATTTTATTGGCAGAAAAGACCGGTTCAACTCCCACACCGGAAACATGCACACTGTCCGGTGTGCTGGTGGCAGAATGGTTGAAGATGATCTCGCCGTTGAAATTACCGGCATTCAGCGGTGAGAATGTCACCTTGAACCATGCCGAATCGTTGATAGGAATATCGAGCGATTGAGGAGATGCTGCGTATCCCTCCACACTGTACCCAATGGAAAAGATGTGCAATACCGCCGCGCCGGAATTTTTTACCAGCACGCTGTCCGTTCGTGAATATCCGCGTCGTACATTTCCAAAGCTCAATTCCTGCGGTGATACAGCAAACTGCGACGCCATTGCCGTCCCGCTCAAGTAAATACGAAAGTTATCGTAAGAGCCAACAATATTATTATAGATAACAATGTAACCATTGTGCGTTCCTTCTACCGTTGGATGGTAAGAAAAATAGACTGTGGAGCTATCACCGGGGGCTATGGTATCGTTCATGATCCGGCCCGAGAACTCCGGGACATTGGTATCGATGTTGGTCACGATCAGTTGGTAGGTTCCTTTATTATAGATCGTTACACTGTCCATAGTGCTGTCTCCCAGTGCTATGGTACCGAAATCATTGTCCCATGCCGATAGATCCAGGGACGGGAAAATACTTCGTCCCGTCATTGTAACGGTATCTACCCCGGTCGTGCCATTATGATAGAAAAAGACGTTTGTTCCGTTCCCGGTATATAATGCGTTCATCCAAACACTGAATTTCACGCTGTCGCCGATCGGTATGGTTGCGGATGGCGGTGAGATTCCGAATGTCCAGTAATCCGGCGAGACTCCGGCGGATGAAATATTCAGCGGCCACGAGCCTGTATTCTTGACGAAGATCGAATCATATTTATAGTTCGGTTGAATCACATCGCCGAAATTGATTGATTTCGTCGAAAGCTCAGCGATCCCTTTCGATTCCGTTCCGACAATGATGAAGGTTGTCAATGTGTCAATCAATCCAGCGCTGATGCTGTTATTGGATTTATCCCGTTCTATGGTATTGAGATAGGTCCAGGCATCGTTTTTCCACTGCATCACTCGCAATGAATCATCATCTGGAATTCCTGCGGCAGTAACATCGCCGTCGTTATAATAAAGCGTGATTGTCCCTTCGAGACCGGAGACGGAATGCTGCGCTGCGGTATAATAATAGCGAAGCACTTTATGGGCTGCAGGCAATACCGGGATCGGTACAGCTGCAGTGTCTAACAACATCATCGTTACATCACCGGAATCGTAAAGTGCGGTCGCATTGAGAATGAATGGATGATACCGTTGCACATCCTTGTCGGCAATTTCCCATGAATATTGTTTCGCCGATGTAACATATCTGCTTAATTTTCCGGCAATCATATAGGGTGCGATAGTGCCCATGGCTCTCAGCGTGAACGAATCTGTTTTCACATGATTTTCTATGACTCCATTCACGGTCGTGTTTTTTGTCAGCGTTATCCAATTTCCTCCGGTCATATTCCTCAGCACGGATGCGGAATCGGGTATTTCATTGCTTGCAATTCCTGTCCATCCGGCGTAATGAACGTCATAGTAGTTTTGATAATTCGGAACAGTTGTGAGGTCACCGCCATTTCGCTGCAGTATAGCACCATCCCAAAGTGTAAAATTACTGCTTGAATTGTTCAGCATCCCGTTTTGAATTGCGATCGTATTACGTACCTGCACAGGTTTACTCAGTGTCGTCCCGCTCACATTGGAAAAATAGATATTCTGCACGGTGTCCGGAAGAAGTGATCCTGTAGATTGTGCAGATCCGCCGTCACCGAATGATATCGTGCTGGAATCGCCCAGTACAACAACTCCAGATAACGGCAGGGTCCCATTGATTCCACTTGAATGCTGCGTCGTAAAATATCCCCCCTTTGTTAATATAAAATTACCGGCACCAAACATTGTTCGTGTGATTCCACCGTTGAAGCTTCCGGTGGAAAACGTGGTGCCTGAAGGGATATTGACATCGCATAATTGTGCACTGAGATCAAAACTTGGAAGGAATAATGATTTGCTCAACGTGAAACCGATATTATTTTGTATTGATAATCCTCCCAGTGTATCAGGAAGTTTTGATCCTGATGATTGCGGTACAACACCATTAAACGTTGCCGCAATGGAAAGCGGTAACTCAAATATATAATTTGCGGTTTGGATCGTGCCGTCCATTCCGTTTGCATGTGCTGTGACAATAGTCCCCGGTTTTTGAACATACATTCCGGAACCGTGGATTTCGTTTGCATCAGCGGTCAATGCATTGAAAATCAGAGTATCGGGTGCAGTGATCGTCAAATTTCCATTGGCCAGTGTCAATGTATTTCCATAGTATGAACCGTCCACCAATATACCCGCCGGATTATCCACTACGAATGAAACATATTGGGCGGGGAAATCCTTAAAGAAAGTTCGTAAAGAACCTGTGTGCTGCACCATTGTCCCTTTGTAGACAATCGTGTGCGCCCAATTATCGAAATACACAGAGCCAGTATTTTGAAATACGCCTGATAAACCATTCGTGTGAGCCGTTTCGACTTTATCAGAGATTCGAATATTGCCATTCCCCTGTATGATATACCCTTTTGCAAAGAGATTCCCGGCAGTTAAGATCACATCGGAAGGAAGTGTCACATTGCCGGTATCAAGGAACAGATTGGTAATAGTAACACTCGTTAAAAATTGAACTCCCGCTGGATTTTTAATATTAATATTCGTCAGCGATATTAATTCATTGCCGGACGTTTGTTCGACTGTGCCAATATATTCCAATGTACCCAGATGCTGATAAGCGGTGGAGTTAATGAGTAATCCCGAAGTCGCTCGAATTCGGAATGTGTTTGTTACCGGGTACCAATAGTCAGGCCATCCGATCCGAATGTCCTCTGCGCTGAGATATGTTCCTCCCATTTCAATAGTGGACCATGATGCGGTAAAAGAGTGGAATTTCGAACTATAGGTGTTGTCGCGAGTGATATTTCCCGAAACAATCAGTGCAGCGGAATTCACAGAGAGCGTTCCTGAATTTTCCGTACCACCGTCAATATACAAATGCTTCGGAGCAGCATACGATCCTATCGTAAGCATACATGAATTTATCTGAAGATTCCCAGCTTTAAAGTCTGTCAGCACTTTTGCCGTATCACCACCATCCAGAATGACATTCACCGTCCATCCGGCAACATCGCCGGACCATTTATTACCTATGATCTGCCTGCTGGATCCGCTAAAATTAATATTTGCCGACACACCCGTTGTTACCAAATTCGATGAAAGCGCCGTAGCATCGGAATTTAATATTCCATTTATGTATAAACCGGCACCGTCGGCAAGCGACAGTCGGGTGCCAGTGGAGCCGCCAAGTAAGACAAGATCTTTGACATAACCTCCTCCGGTGATTTGGATCTGCTCCCCTGCGCGGATAATCACATCGTCATTCCCGTCGGGAATGCCGTCGTCATCAGTTCCGCCGATCAACGACCAGCTTGAAGCATCCAACCAATTGCCGGCGGCAGCCGATTGGAATACTCCGTCCACACCATTCAGCGATGAACCGGCGGAAGTGCCGATCGTAAATTCTCCAAACGAAGTGACCCCTTCGAATGTCACAGAACCGAACGACGCCTTTGCAGCGGTTCCAACAAGGGTCCATGATCCATATGTTCCTATCGTTCGCTGGTACAAATTAATATTGCTTGGATCTTCCTGATCGGCAAGTGACAACGCTCCAGCGCCCAGTCCAAATGTTAGATCCGTATTATACGTCCCGTTGGAAGTTGACTGAACGATCCAATATCCTGCGTGAAACGTCGCAGCGCCGGAAGGATTCGTCCCCTGCACCGGCAGAGGGATATGGGTTGCCGTCACCGTGTCCGTTCCTGTCTTGGATTGAAAAACAGCAAAGAGGGACGATCCCGCAAACGAGACTTCACCGACTGTATTGACAATCTGTGTTGACGAAGTGGAGGTAAAAGGGATGGCAGAGGATATCCATAGAGGATCATTCACCAACTGCCCATGATTACCACCGGTATTGTCGTACGAGAATGTTCCGGCTGATTCATTCATATTCCAATAACTGATCAATCCAGACTCCGTACCCATGAGCGGATGATAAATATTCTCTTGGATTTTAGTGACTGAATGTGCGATTCCCCAAATCCGTACTTCATCCAAAACACCCTTGAAAAACATTTTATCCTCTGCCTGTCCGATTGTTATTCCTGCATTCACATTTGGAATAGGAGTCGTCTCTAAACCAGTCGCAACAAGATTCCCGTCAATTGAAAGAAAGTATGATGACCCGTTTCGCACAAAGGCAAGATGATAAAATAATCCTGGCGTGGGAGTCCAGGAATACGAAAGGGGATATAATGCGCCGGTGGCGGGACTGTTGATGTGAAATTGAAGATTTCCACCTTGATAGACAACAATCCATTTATCAAGGTTTCCGCCCCCTTCATCTTGTCCGATCAGTATAGCATTTTGCACAACGTCAAATCGAACCCATAGCTCGATTGTAAATGCGTTCATATCGACTGGCCAAAGAGTGTTGTCTGGAACGCTCACGTAATCGTCAATACCGTCAAATTGAATTGCGGTTCCGGCGACCTGTCCTCTGAGCATCGTCGGTATCAGCAGCAGTACTATTGCAGTGAATTGCAGCAAACATTTCATATGTCCCCCGTAACAATGTGGAAATGTCAGTTCAAATATTTATTGAAGATATTTTGTAATATTTTTTTACCTCAAAAAGCATTCTCGAATACGGTTTGGTAAAAATACATTTGTGATGTGATAAACGGGGAGGATTTACGGTCTGATCGATTACGGTATTCTGCGCAATGCTCTGTTCGGCAGGATCCAGCAGTGAGAGATTTGGGTTTTTCACATTGTCCCTGTGGCTAATATGCTGCTCTTTATTTTGGGCATTCTTAAAATGCAACAAATGTTATTCCATATTAGAATATCTTGAATTGCAGATAATGAAGGTTTTTAAAAAATAAATTTTTTGAGGAAGTGAGAACTAATGATACTTCATTCCCGAAAGTAGAGAGGATAAAAGACTTTTCTGGCTGATTTTGAAGAGGGGAAGTCAATAAACTGTTAGGGGCCATTCATATTTGAAATGCCGCCAGCAGTAAAAATAAATGCGTGTAGTGGTGCGTATCTGCACCATGAGGGAATTCTTACATCTTCTTCTGCAGTTCGTCCAATCGTTTCAGGTTGTCGGTTGCCGCCTGATTCTCCGGATCGATGGCGATGGCCCGCTTGAAAAAATCCCGAGCCTTGGTATAGGATTTCATATTCTGGTAGGAGATTCCAGCCGCGATATTTGCATCGATACTGTTAGTATTCAGTTCCAGCGCTCGTTCGTATTGCTGAATAGCGAGATCGTACTGTGCCGAACCGTTGTATGCAATACCGAGATAGTAATGGATGTCGAAAAAATCGTTGCCGTAGTTGAGCGCCTGCGTCAGCAGATCGATCATCGGTTTGAAATTGGCGTTCTTGAAAAAGTTAATATAGAGGTAGCGATAGGCCGTGTAATATTGCGGATCTTCCGTTACCGCCTTTTGGAAAAAATTGTTCGCAGTATATGTGTCACCGTTCCGGTCATAGAGTTTTCCCAGCGCGAACGATGCCGGCGCATACACTTCGGCGATTAAAATCGCATCCTTATAATGTTCAATAGCCTTGTCGTTATCCCCCCGTTCTTCCGCCTGATATCCATCTTTCATTCTCCGCAGCACACTCATTGAAACATTCTTTTCGATGATGTTGATCAAAATTCGCAGCTGGTCGATCCGTTCGGTCAATTCATACGCATAACATGTCCGCATCACCTGGTAGATCTCCGCTTTGGATGCGTCATAGTTGCGGAGATAGAATTCCTCCACCGATTTTAACATGGAATAATACGGCAAGGGGAATTGCAAAGTGTCGCGGACCAGATTCTGGAGGAAGCCTTCTGGGAACATCGGCTCTTTTGCTTTCCACCGCTGATTTACCACCCGGAGAAATGTCTCATATGAATTCAATAGGTTATATTTCTGCAGCCGTGCGGTAAGATCTTCCGAAACGACCGTCTTTAACGACGATGCCGAGGTGTCGGCGAAATTCAGGGAGAGCGATGCATACGCCAATGTTTCAATGACATATTTATATTTGAAATCGATCTTCCCTGCGGAAGAACCAAGCACGATCCACCGGATGGTCTGTTCATCCAGCGCACGATTCAAGGAATCACGGACGAAGGTTGTCCGTTCGATTATTCCGTCCGATGTACTGCGGAGAAGCGCTGTACTGTCTTTCGTCCCTTCGTTCAGGAATTGTGCATTCAATACGTTGTCCGACACAAATTTAAATTTACCGATAAATTCTTCTGATGATGCAATCTGCTCTTTTGTACCGATACTGCTGTTCCCCAGTGATTCCAGGAATCTCCGTTCGTGATCGGCCAGTAAATTCCGGTATGCTGTATAACGCTGTCCATATACTCCTTCAAATTCCGGGAAAATAATAAGTGCTCGGTCGGTTAAAATCTGTTCGTACGCCGTTATCGCTTCGGTGAGTTTGCCATCCCTCAACGCTTTTTCCGCGTCCTTTTGCAGCGTTACAAATTTCTTATACCCCGGCCAAAATTCCTGCGGCACATTCATCACAGCACTTTCCGTCTTCTTATCCGCAACAACGGTAAAGGTCAACGGTTGATGCAATTGCAAATGTTTCTTCGTCGAAATATGAAGAGAGGAATTCTCACCTTGCTTCACCGCCGGGCTTACCGGTTCCAGTGTGAACGTGACGCCGCTTTGAGTGATGGAAATCTTCGGTAGTTCTTCCAGTATGAAATCTTCATCGATGCTCCACCCTCCCGAATCCTTCAACATGAAATAATAGAGAGTACCCGAGTTGACATTGTCGCTGTTCAGAACATTGTCCTGATTACGACTGGAGAGCGAGATTTTTGCAAACCGCGGTTTCCCCATACCAAAAAAACCTGATTTTTCAGATATTTTTATCGTAATTTCCGGATGGGAAACAGGGTTCGAAGGTTGAGAAAGCAGTATATTGAAAAGGAACGAGAGAGAAACGAACGAGCAGAAGAGAGTTTTCATACGATACTAAGCTTTTGACCGACAGAGTGTGTTGATGACCATAACGCTGACAAAACGGTGAATGCCGTTGTGATACAGTTCAAGATTCATCAATTGTTTATGCTGTAAGTTGTTGCAGCATGCAGAACGAATTCAAAAGTTGTCTAAAAGAAATATAGCAAAGAGCACTGCTATAATCAATTGAGTTTTGTCCTTGACTAAATAACCAGTTTTCAACATCTTGCGTACGAAGCAAAGCATTTTTGACGGGGGAACATCATGATCCGTATTTTCGCCACTGCAATTCTGTTTGTCCTTTCGC
Source organism: Bacteroidota bacterium (assembly GCA_041665525.1). Classification (GTDB taxonomy): domain Bacteria; phylum Bacteroidota; class Ignavibacteria; order UBA10030; family UBA8401; genus UBA8401. The sequence goes on from JBAYIS010000023.1 coordinate 14,495, forward strand.
TTCAACTCTCAGCACAAAGCATCTACCTGCGGCCGGTTCAAAAAAACAGCTCTATAAAAGGTCCATTCAATGCTGCTTCCATCTCCCGCCCCGGGGATGTGCTGGCTTTGTCCGGAACGGATAAAACGATACACATAGTGGATGCAACAACACTCAATGAAAAAGCCGTCATCCAAACTGGAACGATGAAAGCTTCCGGGATCGCTTTCTCCAGGGACGGACGGAATATAATCGCCGGTTTGCCGGATGGCACTATCGCCATTTGGGAAACCACTCGCGGAACTGCACTGAGAAACTTTACGCATGAAGCGAGCATTCGCAGCGTCGATGTGGATCAGTCCGGACGTGTCATCAGTGGCGGAGTCGACAGGACGGTGAAAGTCTGGGATATGGCGACTGGAACTCCAATGGGACAATTCCCGACGCAGCGAAGCGAAATCACCGCACTGGCGTACTCACCGGACGGAAAAATTGCTGTTGCTGCAGGATATGGCGGATCGCTGACAATGTTCAATGCAGGAACTTTCACCGAGTTTCGAACCATTACGCAAAGTCGATCGTATGCTACCCTGCTGACGTTCAGTCCTGACGGTAAATATTTTGCTGCTGCACATGTGGATTCTACAGTCTCCATTTGGAACGGTCGCAACGGCGAGGCAATCGCTACATTACGAAGCCCTGGAGGTTCCGTCACCTCCATTGCATTCCATCCCAACAGCAAATACCTGATCAGCGTCGGCACTGCCGTTTCGTTCTGGGATATTGCCAGTCAGAAAGTTTTTTATACAATGTCCGAAGAATCGTTCGTGCCGCATTTTGCCGTTGTGGCACAACAGCAGGATCGACTGGCAGTGATAAGCCGCAGTGGAGAGATCCGGACATATACTATGTTTGAAAAAAAACCGGATCAGAACGGTCCGTCGATTACTCTCCTCTCCCCGCGTGTTCCCGCTGCCGAACCATTAAAGATATTCAGCAGTGAAGTGGAGTTCGCCGGAATGATTTCGGATGAAAGCGCCATCAAAGAAGTGACCATCAACGGCACCGCTGTCCCCACACAACCCGCCACTGCGGATGAACGGGGATCAATGAACAGCTCGCATTCTGCCGTCACCTTTACCTCCGCTCAGCCGCTCAGCGCTGCAGGCGTAAACACGTTTACCATATCCGCAACCGATGTGGAAGAAAATACATCAACACAAACAGTGAGCGTAACAAAACTCATGAAGGATGCATCGGTCGAATTGGTGAATCCGACGGAAAGTATTGAGACTGATCAGATCTCCATCGATCTGCAGTTCAAGGCATGGCTCGATTTTACGACCTATGCTGTGCTGCTAAACAATATCGAGATCGTAAAAAAGGAAAATTTTCCGAAGAAACCGATCGGAACACTCCGCACAGAAAAGCTTTCGCTTTCCGCCGGATTGAATCAGATTCAGTTGACTGTGAACGGCCGGAACGGCGAACGGATACGGAAAACTATCAATATCACACGGCGCATGCTCGGTGCACCGACCTCTATTGCCGATGAGAATAGGCCGATCCGAAATACTTCCGGACAGCCACAGCGCTGGGCGGTTGTCGTCGGAGTATCTGAATATGGAAATCCTGCGATAAAGAATCTTGCCTATGCGGACCGGGACGCAAAAGCGTTTGCTGAATTCCTGAAATCTTCCGCCGGAGGCGGATTTGAAGAAGAACGGGTGAAAATCCTTTTAAATAAGGATGCCACGCTGCAAAACATCAAAACGGCGCTTTTCAATTTTCTCCGACAGACCGTTGATAAGGATCTGGTGGTGATTTATTTTGCCGGACATGGTGCACCGGAGCCGGCGAATCCGAACAACAATTATCTGCTCTGCTACGACACCGATCCGAACGCACTTGAAACATCGGCATTTCCGATGTGGGATGTGAACACCGCTCTACAGCGATACATTCCATCCAAACGCGTTGTAGTCTTCACGGATGCATGCCACAGCGGCGGTATCAGTTCGGATATCGCCACACGCGGAATGAGTACGACGGATGACAATATGATCAACCAGTATCTGGCCGATCTTTCCAAAACAAAGGAGGGGATCATCGTCTTCACCGCCAGCCAAGCCGGAGAAGTGTCCCAGGAACTTGAAAAATTCGGCCACGGAGTGTTCACCTATTATTTACTGGAAGGGATGAAGGGAGAAGCGGATTTTAATAATGATTATACTGTAACGATCGGCGAACTGATGGATTACGTAGAAGAAAAAGTGAAACGACAAACCAGCGGCAATCAGCACCCCACACGCAATCAGGGGGCGTATGATAAGGATCTCACGATCTCATTAATTCCGAATTAGCAAAAATTATTTTTCACACAATCATCGAAAGTATTCCCATGAAACAATACTCTTTCACCGTTTCCCTGTTGATCATGTTCCTGCTCCTCCAAACGACGGCTCTTGCCGTGATGCAGACAGGCGATTCGGAAGAGAATATCAATTATAAATGGTCTTTCGTTGCCAAGGTCGGTCCCGCCGCCGAACGAAAACTGGCGATGGTTACACGCGATACCGTGCTGCACTCCGGCGACGAGTTTAAAATGATGGTGAATCTGCAGAAACAATGTTATGTGTATGTCATCCACAAGAGTTCGTCGAACGAAATCTCCGTCCTTTATCCCACTTCCTTTGAAGCACAATTTGAACTGGAGAAGAACTATTATCTTCCGAAAGGACGGAGCTGGTTCAAGCTGGACAAGAATGTCGGGATCGAGACTTTTTATTTGATGGCATCCAAAGAACGGTTGCTTGACCTGGAACAAAAAATGAATTCTTATATTGTGGCATCAAAGGAGCAGCAAAAGGAATTTGCAGCTGCGGTCGTCACAGAGATCAAAGATATCAAGAAGAAATTCCGTTCTTTCCAGACGCTCTGCGAACGGCCGATCAGCATTGCAGGCAATGTCCGCGGAACAAAAAAGGAAGAGATCAATATCGACAAGTTCGATGTCGCTACGCTTGCAACGGAGATATCTGCCAATAACTTCTATTCAAAGACGATAACGATTGAACACAAATAAACGCAAGCGGCTCCGTTCCGCCGTCATACTCGTCCTTTCCGCCTTCGGATTTACGACGGCACTGTTCGTCCTGTTCCCCGGTGTGTTTCAGTCGTGGGACCGCCAGACAATCGACCGGCTGTTCATCCTACGCGAACAGATGCATCCTTCTCCGTACGATTCATCCATTATTCACATCGATATTGATAATTCCAGCATCAAGAAACTGAGCTATTATTTCCCCCGCCGGCTTCATGCAGATTTGTTCGACGTGACGCGCAGGATGGAATTCTCCGCGATGCTCTACGACATTATTTTTGCCCAGCGGCTGAATACCGTGGACGACACACTGTTATTGGATGCCGTGAAACGGTACGGCAACGGATATTTTCCTGTTGCCTTCGAGTTGAAACCGGTGAAGACCGCTGCACGGATGGAATCGGAAGAGGCAGAATATCTTGATTCCACAGCCTGGAATCTGCAGGCAACAAAAACGGAAGACTTTTATCATTCCGGCGCGACACTGCTCACATGGCCTTCCCTTTCCAATCTCTCCCGCGGCGTGGGATATATTAGTGTCGCGGCGGACCCGGACGGCGTCTTCCGCAGGGTACCGCTTGTGATTCGTTACAAAGATGCGTTCTATCCCAGCATGGTGTTTCGGATGGTGTGCGATGTGCTGAAGGTGGGTCCGGAAAATATCATTGTGGAGGGAGGAACATCCATCACGCTTCGCAATGCAACAACAGCTGACGGAGGGACCAAGGATATCGTCATACCAATCGACGAACGGGGAAATATGATCATCAACTGGATCGGTCCCTGGGAACGGATGAAACATATCAGTTTCGTGACGCTTCTGGAAGCGGCGCAGGATCAGGATGAAGTGGAAGCGATTGCCGAACAATTCCCGAGCGCCTATGCCTTTGTCGGAGATGTTTCCACCGGAATATCGGATATCGGACCGATACCGTTTGAACAGTCGTTCCCGCTGGTGGGACTCCATGCGAATACTCTCAACACGATTATTACCGGAAATTTCTTACAGCAGATGCGTCAAACAACATTCATCGGCATCATGCTGCTCCTTGCGGGAATGCTGATCTTCCTTTCGTACCGCTTTCCGTCCGTCATCTACACGGCATCGTCGGTCGCTTTATTAATATTATATATTCTTTTCGGTTGCCTCCTGTTCATTTACGGGAACACCATTGTCTCGATCATTTTCCCGTCGCTTTCCATTGTCCTTTCCACCAGTTCGGTATTAACATACCGGTACATCACTGAAGAGAAGGAGAAGAATCAGCTTCGTGCCCGGTTCGAATCCTATTTTCCTCCCGCCGTGGTAAAACAGATGCTCGACAATCCGGAGAGCGGAATGACGACGCCGAGAAGTCAGGAAGTAACGATAATGTTCAGTGATATTAAAAGCTTCACCACGCACTCGTCCACCATGACGCCGGAAGAGATCAGCGGATCGCTGAGCGAATATTTTGAAGCGATGACGGCTATTGTCTTCAAGTATGAAGGAACTGTAGATAAATTTATCGGTGACGGATTAATGGTGTTCTACGGTGCACCGGAGCAGCAGGAAGATCATGCGATGCGCTGCGTGCAAGCGGCGATCGACATGCAGAAAGAATGCAGAAAGATCAAAGCCCAATGGGAAACCGAAGGGAGATTTCCGCTGCAGATCCGCATCGGCATCAATTCCGGAAAAGTGATTGTGGGAGATCTCGGCTCTGAACGAAGGAAAGAATATACGGTAATAGGATCCGATGTGAATCTGGCACAGCGGCTGGAATCGAACGCGCCGGTCGGCGGTATTCTTATTTCGGAAAAGACTTACCGGTTGCTGAACGAATCCATTCCCACGCGTCCTCACGAATCGATTATGGTAAAAGGACTCTCAACGCCGATTGCCGTCCATGAAGTGCTCGTCGATTGACATGAGCACTTTCGGTGTCGCCCATGTGCTGCTGTCATTCTATTTCGTGTAAAATGCGTTCCGCCTTCTTCCGGACGCTCTCTACAACCTCCAACTTCACTCCCTCCGTCAACTGCAATGAAGGCTGCATTCTTCCGAAATCATCCTGGCTGATAAACGCTTCTATGCCGCGCGACGCCAGCTTTTGTCGTGCGATCTCTGCGTAAATCTCACTGGGGTATGTTCCTATGATTGTCATTTTTGAGTTGTCCATACCGTTCTCCGATAGTGACAATTCTTTACTACTGCGGAAATTTCTTCGGAAAATGATCCTTGTCGATTTCAGGGTCATTTCCTACCGGTAATATAACTTTCAGCCCGGTAGGATTCCACTGCAACCGAATTCAAAGATCATCCCGGCACAAGTTCATGGAAATCGATCGATATCATCACTCTTCCGAAAATGCAAAAATCAGAGTTCATTCCAGACTCTAGAGTGTTCTCTATTTGGTCAAACTGAGTTTTTTGGCCATGCTGAAACCGGAACTTGAAATTAAACGATAAAAATAGACACCGCTCGGAACATCTCCAGCATTCCATTGACGAACATAACTTCCTGCCGGTACATTTTCGGAGATGAGTACGGCGACCTCCCTGCCAATCCCGTCAAAAATCTTCAGAGATAAATAGGAATCGCTCGGAACGTCGAATGCAATGGTTGTGGAAGGATTGAACGGATTGGGATAATTTTGATATAGTGCAAATCGTTGCGGTGTGGATTGGCCAACCTTTTCAGTAACGGAGGTCACCATTTCCGCAAACGGTCGCTGCCAAACACCCACACCGGCCGCCAACAGTGAAGTGCCTTTTACTGTAAGTGAACCGAAATTGAGATATGTCAATCCTTCATTGACATTGGACCATTGTTCTCCAAAATCCGATGACCTAAATATTCCCCCGCCTCCGGTTGCAGCATACAAGTCCGATCCATTAACAACAAGTGCCGTGATATATGTGACGGTGATTCCATTATTGACCTTTAACCAAGTTCTTCCCCCATTCGTGGAACGATATACTCCGTCACTTGCGCCAACGAAAAGATAATTCTCCACGGCTGATATGGCTGCCACTGCCTGAACCGATTTCACACCGAGATTTCCAGAGATGTATGTCCACGCACCCGTAGCATTATCGTGGGAGACATAGATCCCATCGTTGGTCCCGGCATACAGATCGGTCCCGATTGCAGTCAATGCAAAAAGTACCGAACCCGATGCCACGGAGTGAAATTTGTTCCACGAAGCACCATTATCCGTCGAAATGAACACGCCACCGTTATCAGAGCCTGCAAAAATCTTTGAATCGATCACCGCCATTGAAAAAATATCTTTCTGTGTCAGGCCGTTGTTCGCCGCACTCCAACTCGTTCCATTATTTGTCGTACGAAAAACACCTCCATCCAATGTCCCGACGAAAATATCTGCGCCGTTCGAAACAATGGAATATACCTCTGGATACGTCAAACCAGAATTGACGGGAGTCCAGGTGGTGCCGCTGTCTGTGGAGCGATGCACGCCCCCTCCGCCCGTGGCGGCAAACAAGTTATCTGCTTGCACAATCACATCGGTGACGGACGACGCAATCAATCCATTGTTTACCGCCGTCCAGGTTGAACCGTTATCCGTTGTACGAAAAATTCCATCGCCGCTAGTCCCGATAAACACCTCACTCCCCGATGATAGTAAGGATTGACCATATAGATTCAATAAGCCTGTGTTGACGGCAGACCAGTTCCCCCCGGCATTTGTTGAACGGTAAATACCTTTGCCGTAGGTGCCGGCAAAAATTGATCCGTTGGAAGCGGTAAGTGAATGAACCGCTTCGATCGGTAATCCAGTATTGACTTTTTCCCAGTTCACTCCGTTGTCAGTGGACCGGCACACTCCGCTGACAGTACCGGCAAAGAGATCGGTTCCATTTACTATTAACGATGATACCCATGTATCTGTCATTCCAACGGTGGATATTGTCCAGGAATTCCCATTGTCGGTTGTTACGTACACACCGGGTCCAGTACCGGCGAAGATGGTTGTTCCGATCGAGGCGAACGCGTACACATACACTAACGGAATGCCATTATTCACTGCGACCCAATTAGCTCCATTATCACTGGAACGGAATATCCCTTCCGATGTTCCCACAAAGATAAACGAGTTTGCGGAAATAAGAGAGTACGCATACGGGGATGTCAATCCGTTATTGGCTGACTCCCAGTGTTCTCCATCATCGGACGATCGGTACACTCCGCTCCCGGCCGATCCGGCAAAGACGTGGGTTTCGTTCACTGCAAGAGAATAATAATAGTTATTCGGCAATCCGTTCGCTGTGCGTTTCCATTCCATACCCTTGTTGGTAGAACGGAAAATTGTCCCTGCACCAGTTCCGACATAGATATTTTCACCGTGTTGAGCAAAGCAGGAAACGTGACCTCCCAACGGTCCGTTCGTTTGAATCCACTGGGATTGGAGCGATGGAACAGCCCCAATGGTTACAATCATGAAGACGCAGAACAACTTATCTGTAATTTTCATCATGTACTCTTAAATTAATGAAATGAGATATCTGAAAAATTGGTCGTCAATTGTCATCCTGTGCGAAGAATCTTGTTTTTACTATCGAGTGAAAATACGAGATTCTCCCGAAGTGATCCCTTTAGGACCCGTCACTCCGTTCCTCCGAAGGACAATGATGGTAGTTTTTTCAGATGGTTCGAAAAGGAATTAATCCATAGATCAGGTACTTTTTTTATGAAGAACTTCTGGCTTCCACAAGCAGTTCGGGTTATACTTTATTTCATCAGGATCATCGTATTGGTTTTTGTGAAAGAACCGGACTGCAGTCTGTAAAAATATATGCCGCTTGAACGGTTTTCTGCGTTGAAAGTTGCCGTGTGCCATCCTGCATCAACATTACCGTCGACCAGCGACGAGATTTCTCTGCCCATCACATCGAACACCTTCAAAGTGATACTGCCATTTGCCGGTACAAAATATCGGATGGATGTTGATGGATTAAATGGATTTGGGAAATTCTGTTCCACCCGAAATGCTGATGGTGTGGTGTTTGTCCATTGATGAACTGAAGTCACCATATCATCTACCGGACGAATCCAGATTCCCTGCACACCCCCTACGATCACCGTCGGTCCACTGACGACGATCGAAATCGTAACAAGATCTTCCAGGCCTGCATTCACAGCACTCCAGTTTGCTCCATTATTCGTTGATACGTACACACCGTAACCTGTGACAGCAGCGAAAATATTTTTTTCGGAGCGGGCAATTCCTTCGATGTTTGTCGGCATTATACCGAATTGTATTTCCGTCCAGCTGACACCGGCATCGCTCGAACGGTAGATGCCATGAAATGTTCCGATCACAAAATATGAATCTGTTTGTACAATACTGAAGACACCATAATTTTCCGCTAAACCGGAATCGGCAACGCTCCACTGCAATCCATAATCTGTTGAACGATACAGACTCTTATCCGTTCCGATAAAGGAAATGGAATCGCCGATAAAGAGTGATTTATATTCACGAGGATCCAAGATTCCGGTGACCATTGGCATCCAGGTTGATCCTGAATCCACCGAGCGGTACGCACCGGTTTGAGAAAGTGCGAAAATTATGCTGTCGCGGAGTGCCACTGCTTGGAACAACGTATCATCCCATCCCCCATTCACTTTATTCCATAACAATCCTGCATTTGTTGATCGAAACAGACCATTTGTTGTACCAGCATAGACTCTGTTGCCCTGTGCCGAAATGGAAAAAATCATCGAATCGGCTACTCCGATATTTCTTTCCATCCAGGTGACGCCATTATCTGTCGACAGAAGAACGCCGTCTTGGATGAGGCCAGCGTAGATATTGTTACCGTCTCGAGCAAACTCCATCACAAGAGATCCGATGTTGGTCGACTTAATCCATTGACTATGTGCCGCAGTAGAACAAAGCATGATTATGCAACATTGCAGTAAAAGAAAAGAACGTTTGTGCATTACCTCTCCTATGAATTTGATAGCTATGTATGGCATAGAAAAAGTGTATTAATAAAATACTTCTCCCGCAATACCGTACATTAGGTATTTTCAAAAGAATATTGAAACACCTGTAGTATTCAATTCGAAGTACAATTATTCGTCAAAATACTTTTTAAGAAATGAAGGTAATACTATTTTTCCAGTTTGATTGCAGTTAGTGTAAGGATGTGCTGTAGTATTGAACGATGTTTTACAGTCATTCGCAATGCTCGCCCCTCAGGATACCGTTGTGAATTTTTGAGATCCGATATGATTTTTTTGGGAAGAGCACTTTTTGCAATCGTCTCACCTGCTTTGTCTCCAAAGAGAAAGGTGATCTGAAATGCATTCTTTTGTGGTGAGAAAAAGAAGAGATTCCGTTTTTTCCGCAACAGCTTCATGGTCCAGCCGGCACTGCCGGCATATTGTTTCCATTCTTCCGTCAGGGGACCATGCTGATCTTCCAGCGTTGTTCGCAAATGTTTCCAGTATGAAAAAGTCTCACCCAATGCCTTTCTGAGCGCAGCGGGAGTCGGCGGGGATGAGGCTCTGATGTTGTTGCCCGGCATAAAATCTCCACGAAGGAGTTATACATACTTCGGCAAAGCGGATCTTCCTGATCCGTTCACTTTTTTCGAATCGGAACCCAGATCTCTTCTTCGGAATCCGGATGGTTGTTCTTATACTTTTCCCCTAAGAGCTCGAAATGCTCCCGGGTATCTACTTCATACTCCGATGCCGGTATCCAGACATGAAAGATACTATGAAATGTCTTTTCAAATGCACTTGGAGGTCCTTTATGGATGAATACAGCGTACAGTCCGCCGTTAAACAGGTACTGGACCATCCCTTCGGGAACGCAACTGAAATCTTTCACCTCCACAGCCGCCAATTTATCAAACACTGTTTCAGGAGTAAAGCTTTTAAAATTGAATAACGGTTCATAGATCTGCATGCTGTAGAGAAGCGTGTTGAGATTGTTTGCGATTTCTTTTCTTTGCACCATGAAACTGCGCCACAGTTCGCTGGTTCTGTCTTTCGATAAAGACATTGTGAGTTGTTTTCCAACGAGTTTTTTCTCTTGAAGTGTTATAATCCGTGGTGTCAAACGTTGTCCCCCAACATGAACTTTTATCTTAATCTATTTTGATATCGAATGTATCCAACAATCCCGCAATACCGGAAAGGGAAAACCGGGCTTTCTTTATTCTGTTCTTTTGCGGATCGATGGAATAATTGAACGCTGTTCGAAAATTCGTCTTTTCGAGATTCGTCCTGTCGAATGTTGCCCGGGCAAGATCACAATTATCGAACACGGAAACGGACACATCCGCCTCAGTAAAGTCTGTTTCTTTCAAGGATGTATTGTTGAATTTCGTCTCCTTGATTTTCAGTTTAAAAAATGAGGAACGATCGAGTGTGCATCGTTCAAACGCAAACGATAATCCGAAGGGATTACACTGTTCGAAATGCAATCCCAACATTTTGCACTCTTTGAAAAGGCAATCCTGCAATTGTGCATCCGCCAACTGTGCCAAGCTCAGGTTACATCCTTCAAACCGGCACTCCAGAAACTGGATCCCCTTCACATTGGAACCGGAAAAATCGCAGTGAAGAAATGTGCACCGCTCATACTCACCTTTCGCGAGCGGAGTTTTGGTATACTCTTTTTTATCGAATGTTTTTTCGCTGATATACAATTTTTCCATTTTGTGAATCCATCACTTGCAGTATAGAGCAATACGCCCGGACTGTATACTTCACTTTGCGGTTTGCTGTCAATTAAAAGGATTGGGATAATTTTGATACAATTTCGTTACCGTCGGTGCTCCCGAAGGAATTGTTGTATCGGCTGCCGTTGCGAGACGGCTATTTCTATGGTACTGTGCGGCAGAGATTCCCGTGCCGGGCGGGTTCCAGGTCAATTGGAATTCATTTCTCCCTTTGTCGACCGTCCTGATATAAGACTGTGCTTGATTGGTCAGTGAATCAGTCAGAGTGATCACATACGTTTCCGGTAGGGAAAATATTCCGATTGAATCCGGACCTGTTGCATCAGTCCGAATCATCGGCGGCAATTTAAAAAGATGCGGGAAAGATAATGAGTCGTTCGATTCACAGATCCCCTTCTCCGTCGTATATCCAAGAACGGACAATCCGACATCCTGCTGCCAGAGTGTGATGTAGATAGAATCACGGAATTGTTCCGATCGGGAAGCGGTGTCCACTGCGGAAAGCACTGCGTTGTACACCCGCGTACCTGCAGAACTGTTATTAACATTCACTGAAACGGCATACATACCCGGGAGTAATATGATATTTTGCACCGGCAAAGCAATCGTACTTCCATCCAATTCGAACACGGAAAGTGATACGCGATAGGTGTCCGCAAGCGCATACGTTATCACCGCCTGTGAAGCTGTCCCGGATGCGTTTTTGCCGTTCTGCTGCTTATACATTCCTGCAGGGGAGAGATCGCTACATGCAGAGATGCGCAAGCCCTGTACCGGATTACCGACCGAATCCTTCACGATAACATGAAAGAGAAATGCATTCGAAGAACCGCTGCCTCCGGTACCACTGCCCGCCGAAGTATCCGTACATGAAATACTGGTGAATAATAGTACGCAAAGTATGAGAATGTTGGCGGAAATAGGAGAGTCTTTCATAATTCAAGTTTATTACAATGGGAACACCGAGGATCGTTTTCATTCAGGATCAGAAAAGAAAATCCTGCCCGAACAGTTTGAGCTTATACGATGGCGGGGTGAATGTGAATTCTGATACAATATACAAAATGGGCGGAAACGGCTCAACTGCAGAAAGTACTTTGTGTCATTTTATTTTCCAAAAATCCATTAAGCGCATCGCTCTCCGGAGGTTTCACACTCGACTATTTGAATGCATGAAATCAAAACCAAGATTTCTCACCCAATTTCGTCGAGAGAGAATTGAACTTTATTGAATATTCATAAGTCAACTTCTATTCGGGAATAATTCCGTATCCAACAAATTGTATTGTAAAACTTTTCTATTGTAGAATAATACTTTTGGTGATCATATCATGCGAGAATGCTCTCCGGTTTAAGTAGAAACGGGAATCGATCGTCCCATCCACTTCGGAGTGGAGCGTAATAATCACTTCGTAGGTGTTGGTATTCTCAACAATAAATTCCGACGTTGGAAGCGTCATAGCACCCGCCTTTGGATCTAGGATGTTTACACTGTGCACTTTGAATCCTTGCGACGTGTCGGTCTTATAATAGCTTGTGACGGTCAAATGCATTGTCGCATTGGAATCAATGCCGATCCACGTAAGATTCATATTCTGTGTCTTATTATGATTCGCCGGTGCGTTGAAACCGGCGAGGTTCACTTTGTGTGTTGTGACGGAAGCATTGTACTGGGATTGATCGGAGAGCGTAATAACAAAACTATACTGCGTATTGGGATTGTATTTTACCCGGGCATCGTCGATCATATAGTATGTTCCAAGCAGATCCTTGACCACAATCAAATTCTCCCCGTTCACAGAAATCCTGCCATCCTTTAATTCCACACTGCGCATATACTTGTCATACAGATCGCAGCGGTATCGGTAATATGTTGTTCCCTTGTAGTCCACTTCTTTAATCACTTGTACTACCGGTGAAATCAATTTCGGATCCGAGAGGGATTGTTCGGATAAGGGTGATTCACAGGAATTGAAAACCAGCGCAATAATTACCAGAAATGCCTGAATATATTGCTTCATTATCGTTCCCATTGTTGTGAAAAATATTTGTGTCGTCGTCGGATCGAGAGCACGATCGAATGCGTGCAGAAAGATGTATTGAAATTCATTTGAAGGCAATACCGTACATCCGGTATTTTTTTCAAGTGTGCGAGGGGACACAATCGCGACGGGATTGTTATAAAAACCCAATACAGAATTTCGATCGATACATCCTTTGAGTTCCCCGCCTTTCACAATGGAACTGGAGAGAGCATACATTTTTCCCCCGCCATCATGCGAAGTACATGAAGCATCGCTATTAGTCTGATACACACCGATTCAATGCTTTTTCCTCATGCCGGAAATTAAAATCCGTAAATCGAAGAATAGGATGATGAGGGCTATAAAATCTTGTGCATCACCGATACTGTCTCCTTACGGATCGTTAGTTGTTCCATTTCTTCCCACCCTTTTCGTTTGTATAGGGACTGTGCCGTACGGGTATAAAGAAAATATTCTGGAATCTTCAACTTGCGTGCTTCGGTATCCAGAATGTCGCACAGCATTGATCCTATCCCCGTTCCACGCAATTCCGGAACTGTGTATAACAGTGCAAGCCACGGAGTAAAATTTTTGAATCGCGGTTCTGCAGTATGAATGCCTACTTCCCGATGAATGCCGCCGGTCGCGACAGGGTTCCCATCAATATATGCGACGATATGCAGCGGTATTGGAAACCCACAATTCCGCAATTTCTTTTCAGTCACCGCAGGAGCGATGTTCCATTCTTCATGATACCATTGTCCGATCAGAGCTATCTGTTCGGGAGCGTACACGATATTTTTATAGAGCAATTCCAATTATTTCTCGTTTCTGAAAGGAGAATTGTTTTGCTTAGAACGATTGTCCGGCTTACGTATGGCAGGCGGTGCAGCGGAACCGGGCTTTCTCTATTCAATTCAGAGAAGAGACTTCAGACGCAGATATTTCAGTTTTCATTTTCGCGGAGTGTGCCAAATATTTTCAGATTTTGTTACAATGCTTCCACGACCGCTTTAATTTCGAAGCCAAAATCACTGTCAGGGCTTCCAGACCAGTGCTGCACATAAACACGAACCGGCATCTCGCATATCCTGCAATTCCAATCGATATAGCCTGATTCAAAGATTTTTTTTGCTCGGCGAAAACGGTCGAACTGGGTTTGCAAGTCTATCGGGAAATTCGAAAAGCGAAGGACTGTTCGATTCTCTAAATGTCGGACCGGGATCTCCTTCTTTTCTTTGCATCGCGGACAAGTGTAGACTGTTTCTCTATACGGCGCTCTGAAATAGTTCACCGAATTGAAGATTGTGTTGTCAAATCTTTCCGCACCGTCGACAAGCCGTAACACCATTGGATTAAAACGGCGGTCGGCCTCAGGATCCTTCATAAAGAATACCTTTCGCCAATGAACATACAAAAACAGCAATCTCAATCTGTGTTTCAGGTCTTTCACGACGATATCGCCTTGTTAGTCAATTTGTTGCTGGAGTAAAGTAACCATTTGGCAGTATATCAACAATCACGTGAATACGGGATATTATTTTGTTACTCTTCTCAATAGCGGTTTTTATCGTCTATGACGTTTACTGTTTTAGCGTCCCATTAATTATGCTTGACGAATCCTCCGGTCCTTATTGTAGCCTTTCTCTCCAAACGGCTGTAGTTTTTCAAGCCAGATCTCTTCCAGGAGCGTCAACTCATCATTCAGATTAAAATTTGGATCATCCTTCACCTTCACCTCTTCGAGGATTTCGAAAACGAATTTGTCCGGACCGAATTGGTTCCATTCGTTCTGCAGTGTTTCGTTCTGGTGCTTTCCGATGGTCAACATAAACTTGTGACTGTTTAACGGTCCTTCTAGGTTCAGGCTGCTGCCGAGCAGCACCTTGTCGTTCACGATATTTTTCACCATAAATACACCGGACGGTCTTTTCCGTTCTTTGTATTCCCTGTTGATATCTCGTTTTGTTTTCATAAACGAATTCTTTCCTTAAAGTTTCTGTTCGATGGAGTGCAGGAAGGGAAAAATACGAATTTCAAATTAACAGGCGGCATGGAATATCTTAAAAATTTCATTGGTTATTTTGTGATTAAATTCGCCTTGAAGTTATCTATAAACAACGTATCACCGCTCTCCGTTTGCGCCATGCTGATCTCAAAGATAATGGAGTCAACCTTTTTATCATTTATGTTGTAGATAACAGATGTACTCCCCCATTGATTCCACAAACTAGCGTATGCCAATCGCGAATCATATTGTCCACCGCTCCAATATTTAAATGACACCACTGCTCCAAAATCACCGACCGTGTGAAGATTGTACTGCAATCCAATGCTATCCGTAATACCATATTGGGTAGTCACAACCTTATAATTTATGTGGCGTACTATATTCGGATCTGGCAGAATGCACAACGACCAAGAACCGCCATTCTCAGGAACGTCGGGCGAAAAAGTGAAAAACTGTTGTGCCAATCCGTCATTCTCTTGGAATAGCCAACCCTGATAAGCTCCAGTGCCGTTTCCTTCAAAATTGGTGCTAAACAATTCGTGCGTCTCATGGACGGTGGCGGTGCCTGCGGGAGGGGCAGTGCTCTCATCAGAACAAGAAGTGAAAAAAAACAACATCGGAACGAAACTAAGTCGCATCAACTGCAATTTCATTTGTTATCCTTTCAAATTAAAATATGATCGCGTTTGATATTTTCTTGTGGAATTGATTTATGAAATATTTGCAAATTTTTCTCCCAAAAGAGAGAGCGTATAACGGGAACAGTTGCATGTCCATTGCTTCAGCAGTATAGGCTGTGTTATTGCGAGAGGACCGCCACGATGTTCTGCTACAAAAGGTTTTGGCATCCTACTATCGGAGGGACTTCACGGATCAGTCACTCATACTCGAGCACGGCAATCAAAAAAAGGGCAAAAATCTATCCGGCGGGCGATGTTGCTAGCCAAAATCGGATCGCCGATTTGTCTGCTCCAAAAAGGCATTCCCTGACTTTCCCCTTCTTCCAGATCGCTGTTCCGCACAACAGTCCACCGCGTGGTGCTCTGATGATATGAACTTTTTTCATGTCATCAATCCGCTATTGCAAAGAATAGACGGAGATAAAATATGGAGGCTTCAACTCGTCCCTATACGATTTGAACACTCTCACCAAGACTATTTTTTAGTGTGAAAAAATGCGGTGAAGTTCAATTTTGCCCGGGGGACAATCCGAGCTTCTCCATTTTCCTTTGAGCTGCATCAATGCTGTGTCGAGAACGAGTGTTCCTTTTTTTAAGCACCACCAATACTCATCCCGCGCTTGTTGCGATCGTATCGAATCCTCGGAAAAAAAGAGCGTATCGCCAACTGTTTTTCCCGAAAGATACATTTCGCCGAAGAATGGCGTTCCGGGAATCTCAATGCGTGCAATCCCCCGAACGAAAGTGCCGTTCGCGGACAATTGAAAATACTGGCTATAGCCGTTTTCGCCGCGCGGACCGTCCGGCTGGATCATTTTCCCTGCCCACACTCCGGTGAAATTCGATTGATTGGTTTTATTTTTATGTTGTGCGTCCGCCAAGAGAAACACTACTACAATGGTCAAACACCACAAAATCATAATACTGCGAAACATACTGTATCCTTTCTTTTTTCATTCTTAGATAACCATTGTGTTGGTATTTTTCTATTCGTCCCAACGGGGCAAAAAGAGACTCGCAATGCTTGCGCCTTGCAGTTCCATGTTCGCGGAAGCGAAGCCTTTACGTCGGGATCTCTTCGATAGAATGATAGACTTTTTTCCCTTCATTTTGCGCCAGCGACACCATTTCGTCCGCTCCAGCCGATGCACCGCCGATTCGCAAAACGGCATCGCACTGCGAAATTAACCGTCGTGAGATCGGATGAAAAATTTCATTGAACACCACATCACCAATCCTTTTTGATCCCGCGTGTTCGATTAACGGAAGCGCAAACCATTCACCCAAAACCGGCAAATGGCCGGTGCGGAACAATTGCAACGCTACTTCCGTCATTTGCGCAATGTTTTTTGCAATAAGCATTGGATCATCGTTCGTGCCGGACCGGTAAGGACCGGCAACCAGAATCATTTGTGAGTGCATTGGTTTCCTTTTAATTATTGATTTGTTTCATCGATCAAAATGTTCTTTACTGACTGTTGCTGACCGAATACAATGTGCGGGAACTGATATAGAAACAATTCCTTTCTGATATCGTCAGCCATAGCATCACTGGTAAAAGAATGCTTCACTCGATAACAACGACCACTGGGAACTTCTCATCGGTCTTTCCGGGGTCACCTCTTTTGTTTTCTTTGCCGGACGAGCACTCCGTGCTGTTCGTTTTGGTCTTGCCTGCCGGGGAGGTTTTTCCGGGCCATCACGCGTGATGTCCGAAAAAAATACACAGTCACCGGACCGGTCCATCACCCAGCCATCCTGCATCCAGCCGAAATATTTTCCTCTATAAGCATAGAATGAACCGTCCGACATCCAGGCGACCGGTTTCCCCGAATACAAATAGACAGACTCCCCGTCCGTGTCCACATACGCGATTGCTCTGCCGTATTGATTATACAAAATAATTCTAGAATCCATTTGCCAATCTCCCCTTCAGTTCACTGCTGCTCTATGATGTGTGGCTGGAATAAATATTGATTACAAAAGTGATTATGATTTTTGGCATACCGCCAACAGATTGCTGCGCAGGCATTTCAATTTCTATAGGCAGAAGTCGCAGCAGTGTCATACCGGATAATCCCCGGCTTCCGTTCTCTTTGATTGCATATTTCAGATTCAGGGGTGACAGTGATATAGCGGTACACATTATATACCAATGGAAAAATACAGACCAAACATATTCAGATCCTTAACAACAACATACCGCAGATGAATTCCTGCGGATCCGGTCTCCGTTCTTGTTGTAACGCCGATACCCGGCGAGATAAAAAAAGTTTCCACCGTCCCTTGAGCAATATATGGAATAGAATATACTGGAGTCTTTTCATATGTCAATTGGCCTGCTGCGCAGACTATTTCCGCTGTAAAAGAAGAAAAAACTATTCGCTTTCCTATTTCCGGCCCTAAAAACACCGACGGGCCATATCCGTCCGTCTTCACACTCTTCGGTAATCCGATATGATAGACAATGGAAACACCGACAAAAAGTGTATTGGAAAACTCAAAATTGCCGCGGACACCGAAGCCTATTCCTCGTTCGTAGTTAAATCCATTGCCGATGAACATTTGTGCATTCCAAACAGCGAACGGTTTATGCTCAATTGTAGCGAAATGTTTTCCTTCCATTGAAGTATTTGCAATACCAGAAGTATCGCTATTGGAGAGTATATTCTGCGAAAGGGTTAAAGCGGGAGACACAGCAATGAGAATGAGAGATAAGAGAAGAATATTTTTCATTGATTTGTTTGAGAATGCTATCATGATATTGATACATGGCGGAACAAAGCTCCGGATTGCTGATGAAAGAGTGTATTGATTATTGTTCACGAGATCAATAGTGTTTAAAAGTAATTATCACCATCGGAGGGGGCGTAACAGTCGAATTTAAACTGCATTTATCGAAGAGCCTTCCGGAAGATTTTACGACTTTTGAAGATACTGCAACACTTCCTTTGCAAAGAGGTCATCCTGAAAATAGATGAAGATATTTCTCATCCCCGCGGGTGCATATTGCAATTTGGTATGGCGCAGCAACACTTCCAGCAATTCCTTCCGACTCATTTTATCAGCAGTGAGAAGCTGAATCAGCTGCTGTTTTATTTCCGGCGCATCCAGTGCGATCCGTATCAAATATTCGAATATCTCTCGATCGGACATATTCATGTTTAATTGAATCATATGTTCCCTTTCTGTGCGGATCGACAAGGCTGGAGATACTCCCATCCGAACAACTCGAATGTTGATCACCAACGAATGATGCCAAGATCAATACCGCCGGAAGTGTATTGAATATTATGCATTAGGGCAATACCGTACATTAGGTATTTTTAAAAATAGAGGGGAGTTCGAATTCGAAAGCGGTGTACGAGCATGTCTGCAGTAATTTCCTTTTTTGGGAAAGGAGGGAATTTGGTATGGCGGTGATATTTCCGCGCAATCGTTTTAAAATCACCTGAGTATAATTTTTCGGATTGAGGAGAGACAGAGTTTTATAGAATTTGAATTTCTGCAACAATAGTGTCGTCAGCAGCAACCTTTTCCTTGCGTCGTACCTCAGCTTTAACGGCAAACAGATAAGATTTAGACTTCTTATCGGGGAAAAGAGAAGTTTTCCATTTCGTTTTGCCAATAGTCACTTCGACCGGTATTGAACCAAATGGCCGGGCTTCCATACTAAAAAGAGTGCGAATCATCGATGCCTGCTTCGCTGGAAGAGTTACGAAATGCCATCCGCCAAAGCCTGGATAGAGCCAGACTTTTGCCCGGATTTTGTATGTTGCCTTAGACCCGGCACCTGAACGTGAAGTATTGTGAATGGTCATACTGTAACTCTTCATTGGTCAGATGAATTTTGACTCATGGGAGAATCTTTTTTTATACCCGAATACATCTTTTTTGGTACGAAGGAAATGTATTAGTATATTGAAAAGAAATCTTTTACGAAAGATTAGATTTTGAACGGACTATGAATTTTCCAATATAAAGGATAACAGTGAGCGACGAACAAAAATGCCCAAAATGCAACTCGGAACATACATATCAAGACAGAAATTTATGGGTTTGCCCTGAATGTTTTCATGAATGGGATCCATCGGTGCCGGCAACAACAGCGGAAGAAGAATCAACGGTAATGAATGTTCTCGATTCGAATGGGAATGTGCTTCATGACGGCGATACTGTCTCCGTAATTAAGGATTTGAAAGTTAAAGGCTCAACATCGGGAATTAAAGCTGGAACAAAAGTAAAAAATATCCGCTTAGTTGAAAGCAATGACGGCCACAATATCTCCTGCAAAATCGACGGTATCGGTGCGATGTTCTTAAAATCAGAAGTTGTTAAGAAAGCATAATGTCGATATATCATCGCTATTCTGTGCGGTTTGGCGTACGGATTGCGATGAGTATTGCATCTTCACCACCATTAAATGACCTAACTCAATAGCTCTTTCTTCAATGACGCATTCGTGTGAGTGCTGCATTGTTAGCAGGAGTTTTTTTCTGTCGCGGTCATCAGCGGTCCGTCCGCTGGCTTCACATTAAGGGTTACTGGTAAGAGACATCTCATTAGAAATTATAGACAATATATATTCCAGCCGTAACATTAATATCACCTGATTTCATATAGAATGTCGGATAATATAATACTATCCCACCACAAAGATTGTTGTAGTGTTCATCTCCATTAAATGGTACTTCCATTGATGTTGCAAGAGCTAATCGCGATTTAACATCCTCATTCGTGCCGCCGATAAATCCTAAGCTTGGACCCAGGGTTACTTCGAATTTGTCTCCTTTGCTTAAAAAATAATGAACATCAAAGCCAAACGAGTACTTCGTTTTGTCATCGGATGTTATAAATCCACCCGTACCTTTTAGCTTTATTTTGCCATCGAGTATTTTACCATATGAAATTCCGGTTCCCGATACCAGGCTAAATTGAAAACCAAATGTATTATATGTTTTGACGGCTGCCGATGTATCTTGAGCGTAAACATTCATGCTGAATATTACCATGAGAGAGAGAATAAAGAACTTCATATGTTTCCTTTCTTGTTTTCGGAATATTTTACGAACTCCCTATCAGATTTCACATTGAAGAGTACAACAAAAGTGTTTTAACAATTGAGCTCTGAGGAAATACTGAATTATAAGTATTTTTCTTGAAGTGGGCTGTTGAATCACTTGTACAATAATTTCGTGGGGATATTGACATGGATTACAATAACAGTCGTTCCTTTCTTTCCGATGGTTAGAACATACCCAAAACCTTCTCTTCACTACCAGCATTACTTTATCGACTAGTCTCTGAAACTTTACTGCGACTGGCTCGACGGAACACTACAAAGTCGGTGCAATTGCCGCCATTGCTTCTGCAGATGTCCGCACGGGTATTATTTCAAATTCAACAATATCCTTCCATTGATCGGTCCATTGCGAGAACAACGTAAAATCCTCCGTCTCCATTAGTTGGAAACACAACGTAAACTCCAGATCAACCCAACTCGAAACATACGTCAATCCTTCGGGCATCATTCTTCCCTTTTCCTTCGAACGGCGGTACACATCTTTGGCGCCGGGAGTTTTAAATCTTTCATACACCATATATAACATTGCTCACCCTTATTATAATTTATTTATCTTTAACTGATTCAGCGGTATTTTATCTACTTCCCAAATGTGCTTGAAAATATCGATCCAATTTCTCTTTCGTAATAAGGCTTGACGATGATCCCTTTTGCGCACAAGTAAATCGGGCAGTAATCTGACCACGCTGAATTGATTCCCGAAGTTCAAACTGGTCCAGAACATAACTGGAAAGAAACCCCACCGCCAATCCATCACCTGCACCGTTGGTATCAATCACCGGCAAATCCATTGTAACAGGTGCAAAATATTCCACTTGAGTGCGAGTACACAGTGCGCACCCTTCCGCACCCATCCCGGCAATGACAATTGCACTGGGATTAGATTTTAGAAATGTTTTCATTAACGCTGTGGGATTTTGGTGATTTGCCGCAGAGAAAAAAAGAATATCGGCATATTTGATAAAATCCTGACGATACGGATCATCAGCAGTTACGACATCCTGAAGATCGCAGGCGATAGTAACTCCAAGTTCTTTGGCGACAGGAAGTAAATGGCGCGCCCAATTGGGGATATTAAAATGCGCCAATTTCGTTTTTGCCAATACCGCTTTACAGATTTTCAAATCGGGCAGTAAATTCATATGACCCTTGCCGTCGTAGAAGTTTTTCCGCCTTCCGTCTGGAGACATTACATTGACACTGCGGCTAGTTCCAAACGGATCGATAAAAAGAGCCGTGGTATCAATACCGTCCCGGGCGAACTCATCACGGATGAACCGGCCACTGAAGTCATCACCCACATAGCCAATAAATGCGGTTTTTTTCCTCAACTGCGAATACCCGCGGCTGGCATATCCCCCCGCCTGCCCTACATAGTCCACATTTTCAGTAAAATTCGATTCTCCGGAAAATTTCACTTCGCTCCCATAGACATTGGTATCAATCCCGACATTTCCTATGACGACGCTGTCAAATTTTTTATTGGAGATCTTTTTCATTCTTCACGTTAAATACTTTTTGAGATTATTTTCGAACAAACCGGTTTCTCGATATTTATCTTTTGGCGCTTGCGGAACTATTGGGATATAAGTACTTCATTCACCTGAATGACGGGTTCTATATCTGTGTAGTTCGGCATATCGCGCTGAAGTGCTTCTGCGTTCGGTGCAAAGACTGCCAGAAAGTCCTCAATGGAGTTGAAGAGATAGTGACATGCAGCAATAAACGTCGGCGCAGATTCGGGAGCTGCTCCACCAATACCCCGCTCCACAGATACCCTTATGAAGCCGGGATGAGCGCTCAAAAGCTTGATAGAGGTTGGCATGTGTTTTTCAACGTAATACGGGAAGTCAAAGCGAGAGCCTTGTTTGTTCGGATACATAATGCTAATTCTTATCATGGGAATTTCTTTTTTGATGGATGCAGGAGTTATGCAAGAGCGGAGGCAGAATTGGCCGACGCAAGAATAAAATGTAATTCGGAAGCGATGAAGACGTGAAGAAGTATCAGCATGCTTTCTATTCCCAATATAAATGAAATATTTCTTGAGATCAACGTGCAGTAACAACTAAATGGTATCTAATCATCCCATCCATATAAATATTTTTTCTTTAGAATAGTTTTACCGTCAAAAGTCCGCAATTCGTAATTTCCTCCGGCATAACTTCCGCAATACACTAAAATCTCATATTCATCATCGTCATTAAGGTCAGAAATAGTGAAAATGTTTGTTAAATATTTTTCCCTGTGCAGCAATTGAGGCTTTCCGTGGTCAAGATAAAATAAAAAACCTATCGGCAACATTGCTGCATCGCCCGCTTGATATTGATTACTCTTCGCGTACTGATTTATTCCAAGAAAATAATATTCCCTGTTGTCCGGTGTGATTATGGAAAGTGATCTCGATACTTCCACTTCTTCTGAATCCGGTATAAATGATTTAATTAAGGAAAGACTTTCAGTTAACGTATTCTTACGATAAAATGTCGATACTTTGCCAGTTTTACATCCATTTATTGATGATGACTTTACTGCTACCATTGCATCAATGTCATTATCCCATGACAATACTTTCTTTGCGTCAAACAGTCCAAATGAAATATCCAATCCAGAATACAATAAACATGAATCATCGAGCAATATATTTTTCACCAAGGCTGAAACGCATTCACCCATGTGAGTCACGATGGTATATTGAGCTCCACTATTGAGCTGCGGATTTCTTGAAGGAAAGATCAACACACCGTTCGTTTGGGTAACGTTATTGCAATTTTCCACAAACTTTGGATGACGAACTAATACAAATTCATCGCTGAATTTACTTGTATCATCTGGAATATCGTTGGATTGAGAAATCAAAGGTTCGCAATATCGTGCAAGAACGCAAAATAGCAAGATCGCCTTCGTTCTATTCATGAGTATTATCATTCAATCTTTCAAGTGTCCTATCGGATATAAAAATCCCGAAAGGATTCTTTCGGTGGCTGCAATGTGGCGTTGTATCGCGGCGTTAACATATATTTAAATAAATTTCTGAATACTGTCGCTGCCATACGTTGGGTTTCGCTATTTCAACATTCGAGTATAAAAAAGCGTCGCCGCAATTGCAACGAGTGCTTGTGTGACTGATCTGGTATTTATTTAATTATTATTTTGCTTTTCTTAAGAATGATTCTGAACCGACTAACTCGTATTCAGGTGAAGATTCAAAAAGATAGTTTAGTATGTTTAAATGCCCTGCACCATAAATAATAAGAATCCTATCAGAAGAACTTTTTGTAATTTTTTGGATGTTTCTGAATATTCTTAAATTTCGATTAAACCACCTTCCCGTTTCAAAATCAACTCCGGTATAATCACCTTCTTTTTCTTCATACTTAAAATGACCAATTAGATAAGACCCTAAACTTTCTTTTATGGTTTGAGGATCATTTAAATAAAGAAGATTATCTGTGATGCCGCTCGCAGTTGAGAGACTAATACCTTTTTTTTTCTTTTTGTATATCGTATCGGGATTGTTGAAATAATAATGCTCAAACGCTTTCGCCCTCGAGGATGTATCGCTGGATAAATACTCAAGGTTTTCATAAAGCTTACCCCAAGTATCAACACACTCTAACTTCTCAATTTTCAGATCGTTTGCAATGCGAAATCCCAACTGTTCAATTTCGCTTCTCCCAAGAGTATGTTTGCCGAGCCTGTACGCTTTATACAACGAATCAATTCTTTTTTGAGAAGCAGGTTGTACCTCAATCACAATACAGGTGGGCATAAACTCTTTTAATGCATCGGTGATTTTCGCAATTTCTTTTTGATGCTTTTCTTCCAAAACATCAATCTTGTCTTTATCATCAATTTTCTGCGCATCCAGATTTGGGAAATTGAAGTGAAAAACTCCCAATGTCATAACTTTTGCCTTCCCTGAAGACTCAGTTGCTTGAGAAATTGTCAAAGAAGAAAACGTAACCACAAATAAAAAAAGAGAGACAGTGTTCCTAATATTTACCATTTCTTCCTACCTTTTTATGATAACCATAGATTAATACACAACGTACATATTTGATATTTACTACATTCCTAACGGACCGGAACTACGCTTTGTTGCACTGATCAGCACAAAAAGAATTGTAAATTGATTTATTGAACTCAATATCCCAATCCGTCTTCAATTATTTAATCGGACATCACATTCATATCTCCATTCTTTGCGGCATCCGATATGCTATTAGCGCAGACTGAAATAAAAATGGTTAGCAGTAACATAAAATGATTTGAAAGAATTATCGGTTAGCGGCTGGTTTGTTAATTGTCCGATGCAATTTCACATTGAAATCCATTACATTGAAAAAGTTAAGCACTTCATTAGCTCGCCTTTTTCATTTTGCGCCTACAAATCCAGATCGTATTGCCGCTTCAAGTATGTCAAGATTAACATCTTTTAGAGTTTTGAACTTAATACAATACCCAGTAACGCTCGCCTTACCAATTTTTTTCCCATACGTTTTGGCTAAGTATGTTTTATCATTGGTATCAAGGATATAGACGGAAATTCCGATTTTGTTTGCACTGATTCCAATTTGATAAAACTCTCTGGTTTTTCCATCAGCATATTTTATGGTGTGAAGTCCATATCCAATATTAGGATTAGAAACAGTTTTATTTTCACTGTTTTTGCCATCCAAGAACCATAATTTACAGGCTGGCATTACCTTCAGAATGATGCTGTGCAACTCTTGCAAATCGCTGCGTTTTGGTTCAGGCAGACTTTTAATATACTTTTTGATTTGTTCTTGAATGTTCATATACAATATAAATTATAGGTTACTTTGTCTGTGCTGTACACTTACCGCCAACTTTGTGACACCTGAATGTGAACAACCATGAAAACGGACGGGAACTAAACTGCGTTGTGACGTTCCAGTCGCGCCGCGACCGTTCTTAAATTAAAAATGATGTTTCGTAACGTAAGTTGTGTTTAGAATTCACGACACTTGAGTAAAAGCGCGGCGCGGTCACAACAGTTTGAGTGACTGGTTAGCTGGCACCATCGACTAAGACCTTAATATGGTCTATATTGTAGTCACCCAATCCAGGAGTAATAATATGAAGTTAAGCACCGCAGTAAAACCCATCAGTTACTTAAAAGCTCACGCATCTGAGCTTATTAGAGATATAACAACTAACCAGCAAACCTTGGTTGTTACCCACAACGGTGAAGCGAAGGTTGTAATGCAAGACATTCGTTCATACGAGCGTATGCAAGAGACCCTGGCTCTATTAAAAATCCTGACCCGAAGTAAGCAGAATATCTCACGCGGTCAGTCAAAGTCCCTTGATGCATCGTTCACCAGCCTCGACAAACGAATTGCAGCATTCAAGAATGAAAAAGTATGACGTTGTCATTGACATAGATGCCGAAATCGATATTTTTGAAATCTACAGGTATATCGTCATAAATGACTCAGTTGAAAAGGCTGGCCGAATTTACGCTGAACTCCGAAAGACCTGTAACAAATTAAAAACACTTCCATTTCGAGGCCACGTCCCTACCGAACTATTCGATATTGGAGTTATCGAATTTCGAGAACTGCATTACAAACCCTACAGGATATTCTGTTCTATCGAGTCGCGCAAAGTCTCTATTCACTGTATACTTGATGGAAGACGAGATATCCAAACCATTCTCCAAGAACGTTTGCTGCGCTAGTTCGGTGTTGGCTAACAGACCGGAACTAAACTGCGCGCAAACGTCCCAGCGCGCTCTTTGCATCCCGCCGTTTTTTGACGGGACGGGCTAATGGGTACTGTATTTAAAGTAAAAATGCTATTTCGTAAAGTATGTTTAAATTAGTTTTTCGACACTTGCAAACTCGGTGCGTCGGCGGTTTGCATGTCAGGTTGAGCGTTGTGTTAGCCGGCATTGCCTATTACACTATTATTAACAAGCCTCTCTACGAGACGTATCTTTTATTGCTTTTTTTTGCAAATAATCATCGAGTTCCCACTCAATCTCAAGTTTTCATAAAAATCACTGACAATTGAATATTCTGTAGCTGGTATTTCTACCGCTTTATTGCTGATTGTTTCGCTAATGAAGATCGTGCTTTCACTTGTACGCTTAAAGGATTTATCAAAAGACATATATTTATTTGTAATTGAAACAGGATCAGGGAATGAATGTATTACTCGAGTTGTGTCATTGAAACGAACGACACTTTTCTTTCGAATAGTTGATGCATAAGGATACCAAATCGGGTATTTCCTTTTTCCCTTGCCTAGCCAAGACATATCAGAATCTATTTTAAACATTGAAGAGTTAAATAATGTAATGTCTGCTTGAGATTGGTACGTGTTTGGCAAAGAATAATTTATATCTATCACAAACGTAGTGTCTAGATTTTGCATATTACTAATTATCACTGTATCGATGGATTGCTGAGCGACGTCGGATTGAATCATGTTTTTACAATTATCTTTAATTTCTTCATATCCTTTTTCGTAGAACATACTCCTAAAAGCTGAAGCTATCTCGCCCGTACTTATTACAGTCCCCCGCACAACGGCTTTTCCACTTTGTGTCACATCGGCATATAGCGCTACATCCACACTATTTTTACTGGCCGATGAACCGGGTGTTGTCTCCATCACCGCTTTCAACGTATCCATCAAAGTGAGAGATGGTATATTTTGATCTACCCAAGGTAATGCACCAAAAGGCGAGAACTCACTCGTCGGATCCATCCAGTAGGCATTCTTTTTATCGCTCGCTTTCACTATCATGTGATTGAAATTCCAACTTGGATAACTAATGTCGATCCGACCTCTATCTGCTGTCTGAATAAGAACGGGATACGCTTCAATACCTAACGACTTTAATAGTGCAATTGTTAGAATTGATTTGTCTTTACAATCACCATAGTTATTACGGATAATCTCTTGCGGCTTTAAAGGCCTGAGGCCCGATTCCCCTAATTGGATTGCGATATATCGAATCTTTTGCACATAATTATACACACATTTAATTTTCCCCGAATCTGTAGCACAATCTTTTGTTATCTCTTTAGCAAGAGATTTAATGGAATCTGTTAAAATCATTTGAGGCGAAAAGAATTCTGTATAATACCATTCTCCTATAGCGCTCCAACTCCCCCATGTGCTGAGCGAGAATCGAACTTGAGCTCTATACGTTTCCGGTGGAGGCATATGAGCTTCAGGCTTAAATGCCGGCACGTCTCCTCTGGCCCAAATATATGTAACCGGATCTGAATAAAAGGTTGAATAATCACTCCTATTCATAACCACCATCGGTTTCATCTCGATAGATTGAGGAAATGCCCTATATCTGAATGGCAGAAGCGCACTCATGATAAATGGCATGGTCACCGTATACTGGTTTCGTAAAGTTGGCAGATTGTTTTGAATTATCCACGTATCATTTACAAACGGACGATTCTGTTTGATTCTATAAATATATTCAACAATACAATCCTTTTCGGTTGATGGAAATGTAAAACGATAGGTCTGAACGTTGGCAAACAATATAGATGATCCTGCGTAACCCGATATGGTATATATATCCTTTGGCTGGACATCGATAATTTTACCGTCAACACGAATTGTTCTTGCTTTAATACCGAGAAGTTTTTCGTCTTCTCCAACTACAATATTAACTATTGATTCATCGTTTCCATTCCTAAATAGCTTTTTAACAACATGGTGTGTTACCTGAGTGATAAGTTTAGAATTCTCCAATAATGTTTGGTTATCAGTTTGATTAACAAGAATAACCGCTTCGGCTTCGGGGTACGATGATTGTGTCGGCAGGTTTTGAATATCAAACATTGAAATAGTTAATGGGAGATCACGTAATACTAATTCGGACCCGCAACCCGACAAGAATAACAATGCTGATATGAAAAGTATTGATATAACACGGAGGTTTTGTTTTTGTTGATTAATACATTTAAGACAGTAACGCATGTTTTTATCCCGGATATATTTTTGTTCTATGGTTTATATTGTAATATTAAAGTATATATTTCTGACCTGGGTGTGGGATGCCGGCTAACGGACGGCGGCTAAGCTACCCCCTCAACGTTTTAGCGCGCCGGGGAACTTTTAAAATGAGCTTTCGTATCCTAAGTTGTAAGTTGACGACTCAACACTTGAGTGACAGAGCGCAAGCGGTTGCGGGGTCAGTTTGAGCCGCTGGTTAGCCGGCAAGAATACATACCACTTGCACGTTTGCCGTTAAAGTAGTATATTGTTTTGTGATAATCAATTTCCTTGACCAGGCCACCGAAGACATTTTTAATGGTTTTGATACCAAACAAGCCAGGCGAATACCGTCTGTCATTTGGAAAAACGCTGTTAGGAAACTCGACCTTTTGAATGCTGCTCATGATTTAATGGATCTTCGGATCCCACCATCAATTCATTTAGAAGCACTCAAAGGCAATTACAAGGGAAAACATTCTATTCGAATCAACGATCAATTTAGAATTATCTTCGAATGGTATGAAAGTAACGCTAAAGATGTCCAAATAATTGATTATCACTAAAGGGACTTAAATATGATACCAAAAAATAGAAAACCAATCCACCCCGGTGAAATTCTCTTAGAAGAGTTTTTGCGTCCAATGAAACTGAGCCAGCTAGAATTGGCTCGCCGAATGGGTGTACCTGTACAGAGAGTGAACACACTTATCAACGGCAAACGTGACATGACTGCTGAAACTGCAGTTTTATTATCGCGTGTTTTAAAGACCTCTTCTGAATTCTGGATGAATTTACAAGTGGCTTGCGATCTTTACATCGCAAAACAACACCTCGAACACGCCGCTTAATTATTCCTCATATTTCAATTCCTTGCCGGCTAACGGACCGGGACTAAACTGCGCGCAAACGTTCCAGCGTGATGGATAAAGTTGTTAGATAAAAATGATGTCTCGTAACGTAAGTTGTCATGAACTTTCACAACACTTGAGTGACAGCGCGGTGCGGTTGCAACGTCAGCTTGAATGACTGGTTAGAACACACGCGGTTGACGTACTTGATTATATCATTATTTAGTACTAAATTGTATCAACAAACAACGGGAATAATAACATGCCTATTATTAAATCAATATCGAGTATGCGAAACCGAACTCGAGAAATATCCATCCTTGCCCGTGAAAAAGATGAGCCTATTTATCTCACTAAAAATGGCGAGGGCGATATGGTCATTATGACAATCGATCACTACGAACGGCTCAAAGCACAATCTGAACTATTCGAACAATTGGGTGTTGCGCAATCCCAATCTGCCGCCGGAAAGAAAGGAATAACTCATTCTCAAATGATGACTTCTTTACGACGCCGAGTCCATGCCTAAACTATTTGTTATACGCTATCTTCCAATTGCCCAAGAGGATCTTAACAACATCTTCGACTGGATTGCAAAAGATAGTCCTGCGAGAGCATTAGCGTTCGTTGATAAAATAGACAAACGAATTGGCGCACTATCTCTTTCTTCCCACTTAGGAAGAATACCACGAAATGCAAAACTAAGAGAATATGGATATCGAGTACTCATTCTGGACTCATATCTTGTGTTCTACGTTATCCACGAAAAAATCATTCAAATTCATCGGGTTGTTCACACCTCAAGAAATCTCGATCATCTCATCTAATTCTTAAAGAAGTATTACACCAATATTTGTTCGTGTGTTCTAACGGACGGGAACTAAACTGCGCGAAAACGTTCCAGCGCGATTTTTGCATCCCGCCGTTTTTTGACGGGACGCGCTAACGGCAGCAGTTAATAAATTAAAAATGCTGTTTCGTATCGTAAGTTGTGATTATAATTCTCAACACTTGAGAAAAAGCGCGCCGCGGTTGCAACGTCAGCTTGAATGACTGGTTAGCCTGCCATTATTATTTGAGAACTGTTAGTTTCGAACTAATGATCCCATATCCAGTTTGTAAAGTTGCGATGTAAGTACCAGACGATAAATTACTTAAGTCAACAGTGAGTTCGTTAACTCCTGCCAAACAAACTCCCGAAGATAGTGTCTGAACCTTTTGACCATTAATATTGAACAAATTGATTGTTGCGAACGATGTTTGCGGAACAGTAAATCTAATAATTGTTGATGGGTTAGCAGGATTTGGATAACTATTCAGTGATAAATTATTAAGATTTTGCGATGCATCCTCAATATGTTTCACTGACAAAGGATCTAGGTAAGCCAAGTCTAATGCTGCAGTGCTAAGTGTCTTGGTCCAAGTACATAAGTCTGTTTTAAGAGTATCATTATTATTGTGTGCATAAATAAGGAATAAAGTATCAACAACAAAATCAATTCCACAAGCTGCCTCATGAGGGCCTGTAAACACAACTATTTCAGTTCCCTGAATTCCTTTCCATGACTTAATTACTTCAAGTGTAACCTTTTTCTGCATAAATCGTTCTCTCGTTCCATCAAATTCAATGTTTAATACTTTCCCCACAAATACTGCCTCCCTTTTAATATATTCTTCCGCTGGTGTTTTTGACCGGGCACAACTACAGGGAAACACCTGATCTTGAAATAAAACAATGGTTAATAAAACAATTACTAAATAACGGGATATGAGAGCAATTTTATTCATTGTGACCTCTTCATTATGGCGGGCTAACGGACTGGAACTAAGCCGCGTGCGAATGTTTTTGCGGCCTCGGAGCCCGATTAATTTGAAAATGATGTTTGCTATCGTATGTTGTCAGTAAACCAGTCGACACTTCACTATAAA
>JBAYIS010000024.1:0-45513 GCA_041665525.1 Bacteroidota bacterium
AAGAAGATGCTGGAGAAGATATTGAAAGATTTGGGAATGCAACAGTGATCCTTTGGAATTTCCCCAATATTTCATCGATGTCATTCCGAAACCCCCAGCGCGGGATGAGGAATCTGTTTCAAAGATAAGATTTCTCTCCCGACTTCGTCGGGATCGAAATGACAAAGGAACGATTTGTAACAGTATACGACTGAAGATTCACACAGTAAAATAGTATGCGAAAATCAATACTCTATACCGACCCGAAAGCGAAGGAGATCGCCAAAATAGTTCAGAAAAACAGTTCGCTTGGCGAGATCATGCTTTGGAAAAAACTGTGCGACAGGCAGCTGCTTGGGTATGAATTTCTCCGGCACAAACCGATAGGAAAGTACATTGTCGATTTTTTCTGCATTGAATTGAACCTTGCTATCGAGGTAGACGGAGTATCGCAGGAAACAGACCAGGCATATCGGTTCGTTAGTGAACGCGAGGCGAAACTGGAAAAGGTGGATGTGCATTTTCTCCGATTCAATGATTCCAACGTGCGAAATGATATTAAGAGTGTGCTGTTGGAGATCGAAGGGTGGATAAAAGAGCATACAAAGCCTGTAAAGAAAGCAGACACGTAGGCACATTGAACACATAAAAAATTCTGTTTATGAGTGAGGAAAACAAAAAATACTGGACGGACGATGACGAACTTGTTGAGAAGTACGTTCTCGGCAAGATATCTGCAGAAGCAAAACGGCGGCTGGATGCGGAGATCGCAGATTGCGAAGCGTGCAAAGAGAAAATCCGTGCAGAGTCAGAGCTCATCGCCGGTATCCGCCGGCATGGACACGATTGGATGAAATCGCAGCTCAGAACAAAATTGCGAAGGGAGAAAGCATCGCAGTTCTATTCTTATCAATATATCGGTCTCGCCGCAGCGGTAATCATCATCGCCATCGGCATCGGGCTGTATCAAGTCTGGTTCAGCGACCTTGTCGCTCCCAAACAGTTTCAGCAGCAAGAGATCGTCCTGAAACCTCAGGAAGATACGACGGGAAGAAAGATTGTAACAGATGACAGGATCGAACGACGAAGTGAACAACAGCAGCGAAAAGAGATCGCTGATAATGGAGTTCGTAATGATGCCATGCCGTCGTCATCTGCTGCCGGTGCAGCACCGGAACGAGCACAAGAACCGGCTGTTGCCATGGCTGATGCGGACGCAGTTGCCGGCGAATCGAACACTGCAGATCAATCATCCGCTATTTGGCTGATCGGGAAAGTGGTGATGATTAGTGATGAATCCAGTACTCGTACGATTGCTGCTTCAAAATCAGGTGATCGCGAAAAGGGAGAACGTGCGCTGGCAAAAGAGAGTGTAGCGGAATCTGAACAGAAAGAGAAAGTATTCATTGCGCGTCGTGCGAAGGATGAAAGGATCATTCTGCATCAACGTCCGGTGAATGAACTTCCTGCGGAACGTTTCGGACGAAGGCAGGAACATGAAGTGGAAACCCTGGTGGAGCGGACGGAAAAAGGGATCAGCATAACGTTTTTCGATGATTCCGTAAAACCTGCGGATCTTCAACAGGCGATGGTTGAGACATTCACGGATGATTCCCTGATTGTATCACTTCCGAACCAGCGTATCGCATTCCGGTTTCCAGAGGGATGGTATAGCCAACCTTCCCGTCGGTGAGCTGCTGCACAATCATTGTCATTCCGAGCCCGGACTTGATGAAGAGTTAGTCGGGCGAGGAATCTGAATGTACGATCAGATTTCTCACGTCGCCGGATGTCTTAATTCCAGGGCTCGTTCGAAATGACCGTGATGTATTTTTTATTATACGACAGAGTGTTATTTGACCAGCTCAACTGAAATACAATATGTCAAAGGAGTCGGACCTGTCCGCGCTTCGATTCTGAAGACGGTCGGGATCGATTCCGTACAAAAACTCCTCTATTATTTCCCGTTCGATTATCTGGACCGTTCCCGTATCACCAGGATCAAAGAACTGCCGAAACTGGTTGAGGCGGGGAATGAAGTGACGGTGATCGGCTCGGTCTTCCGCACAGAAACGAAATTCACGCGCAATAGAAAGAAGATGTTTTTCCTCACCATCCAGAATGAGACCGGGTACGTTACCTGTGTCTTTTACGGCGGTGTGGAATGGTACCAGAAAGCGTTCGAGCCGGGCGAAATCCTCGCTGTCTCCGCTGTTCCAGAATTGGACAAACTTAACCGAGTGCAGTTCATCCATCCCGAATTCGACCGGCTGAAGACGAAGGATGAGGAAGATGAAACAGATTGGAACTCGCTTTTGCATACCGGTGCCATCATTCCGAAATATTCCTCTGGAGAAGCGCTGCGAAACGCAGGCTTGGACAACCGCGGCTTCCGGAGGATCTTGAAGAATGCGATCAACAACAATCTGCACTCGTTAACGGAACATCTTCCGCGCGAAATCCTTCAGCGGAATACCTTGTTGGACCTGTCGACATCCATCAAAATGATCCATTTCCCAAAATCGTATGCGGAATTGGGCCATGCTGTTCGCCGGCTGAAGTTCGATGAACTATTCTATTTTCAACTGCTGATGGCGTACAGAAAACGGGAATTGAAAGGAGAACTGAAGGGAATTCAATTCCAATCAGGAGGCAGGCTGAACGCTGCGCTGCAGAAAACACTTCCGTTCGAATTGACCGGTGCACAACAGCGCGTTATACATGAAATCCAGAGTGATATGCGGCTGCCGATCCCGATGAATCGATTGCTGCAGGGTGATGTCGGCAGCGGAAAAACGATTGTTGCGCTCTTTGCTATGCTCACGGCAGTCGAGAACGGATATCAATGTGCATTAATGGCGCCGACCGAGATTCTGGCGGAACAGCATTGGCGGAGCATCAAAAATTTTCTGAAAGATCTTCCGGTAAATCTTCGATTGCTTGTGGGGGGACAAAAGAAGAAATTGCGGGACGACGTGCTGGAGGATATCCGCCGGGGAACGGCACATATTGTGATCGGCACACATGCCCTCATCCAGGAACATGTGCAGTTCGCCAATCTCGGATTTGTGGTAATTGACGAACAACACCGGTTCGGCGTTTCACAGCGGGCGTTACTGCGGGAAAAAGGAAAGCAGAATCCGGATGTGATGGTGATGACGGCGACCCCGATTCCTCGTACATTGTCGCTGACAGTCTATGGAGATCTTGATGTTTCAATCATCGACGAACTTCCGAAAGACCGCAAACAGATCCGCACAGCGGTCCGGTATGAGAAGGACAAAAAAAAGATATTCGATTTTGTCCGGATGGAAGTGAAGAATGGGCGCCAGGCATATGTCGTCTATCCGCTGATTGAGGAATCGGAAAAGGTGGACCTGAAAGCGGCGGTAAAAGAGTTTGAACACTTGAAAGAAAAAGTATTTCCGGATTTCACCGTGGGACTTCTTCACGGCCGTCTCTCATCGGACGAGAAAGATGAACTGATGCAGCGGTTTAAGAAGAATGACATCCAGATTTTGGTTGCGACGACGGTGATCGAGGTCGGTATCGATGTGCCGAATGCGACGATTATGATCGTGGAGAATGCCGAACGCTTCGGTCTTTCCCAGCTGCACCAGCTGCGTGGGCGGGTAGGACGCGGTGCGGACCAAAGTTTTTGTATTCTAGTCACCGATGAAAATTATACAAAGCGGACGTTGCAGCTTTCTTCGAACCGTGCCGAAGCGAACCGTGAAGTGAATGCAACGAAGAAGCGGTTGGAGACGATGGTGGAGACCAACGACGGTTTCAAAATCGCCGAAGTGGATCTGGCACTGCGCGGAGCAGGAGAATTCTTCGGTACACGCCAGAGCGGTCTGCCCGGATTCCGGCTGGCGAACATCGTTACGGATACGGACATCCTGGGCGCAGCGCGTCTGGAGGCATTTTCCCTGGTGGAACGGGATCCGCATCTGACCAGAACGGAAAATAAGAACATCCGAAAAGAATTTGAATTTGTCTTCAAGGACCTGCTCTCGTTTGTCCGTGTCGGGTAAATTTACAATACACATGATTCACTCAACGGATAGGAATTCTCGTAACCGATCCTTTCCGATACCGTAACAGGTGAAAGACACTTTCGAAATTGTGAGCCCACTATGCAGCCATTCCAACCCAAGACCCTTTTCCTTCCCGTTACACTCGGCATTATCGGTGTCATCGTATTCTTTTTACTCCGGATGGAGATCTCTCCAAAGGCTTCCGTCGACCTGAAACTTACCCGGACCGATGCGATCGCTGCCGCCGAAGAATTTTTAAAAAATACCGGATATCATGTTCAACACCTGACGGCTGAGGCGTCGTTTCAGGTGAACGGCGCGACACAACAGTTTCTGATAGATCACTTCGGGATGGAACGGTCGAACCGGATTATTCGTGCCGATTCGCTCGTTATCAATCGCTGGCAGGTCTATTTCTATGATGCGTCTATCTCCACCAGCCGTATGGCGGACCAGTACAGGGTGTGGATCAATCAAAACGGAACCATTGTCGGTTTCAATCACATCCTTCTGGATTCTGCCAGTGGAAATAAACTGACTCTCGACAGCGCCCGCGTGGTTGCAGAAAAATTCGTTCATCATATCCCGGAAGATCTCTCCGAATATTTCCTTAAACGGACCACCAGCACGAATCAGGCAAAACGGACGGACCACACATTCATCTGGGCAAAAAACGATTCTCTTTTCGATGCACGTACGGAGATTTCGCTTCGAGTGCAGGGGAGCGAGGTCGGCATGTTCTCGAAGGAATTCTCACCGCCGCAGGGTTTCATTCAGTGGATCAACGACCGTTTCAGTTCTATCGCCGTGATCACGATACTGTCGTACATTATTATTTTCTTTCTTGTCATTTTCATCATTTCCCTTTTCCTGAAAAAATATCATGAGGGGGAAGTCGGTGTCCATTCTGCATTATCTGTCACCGGTACGTTATTCCTGATTGTGGCGGCGAGTATGGTATTGGGATTTGAATCGATCGGTTTCGGTGTTCAATTGGGAGATACGAACCGGACGATGGTGAAGCTGCTGCTATTCGCCATCACATTGTTTATCATTTACGGTTTCTTAAGTGCAATGACGTTTGCAGCATGGAGTGTGGGAGAATCGTCGGCGCGCAGGGGAAAGGATTGGAGCATAAAATTGTCGGGAGCGGATTCGCTCTTTCGCGGGAAAATCTTCACGGCAAATGTCGCTTATTCTATCGTGTGGGGATTCAGTTCCGGATTCTCGGTGCTTGGATTGATCACAGTGATCTATTACGTATTGCAGAAATATGTTCAGGTAATTGCAACAAGCCTTTCGCTCGGCGGAATTGCAGAATCATATTCGCAGGCTGGTTATGCAGTGTTGAGCGCCATCGGTGGTGCGATGATCTCAGAGATAACGTTCCGGTTATTCGCGCTTTCCTGGTTAAGGGAGAAGATCAAATCGGAGTGGGCAGGAATATTCATTTCATCGTTTATCTGGTCGTGTACCGCGCAAACATTATGGGAAACGCCGTTCGGCGTTTTGTACAGTGCATGGCAGTTCCCGCTCTATTTCATCATCGGAATATTGTTTTCCCTACTCTTTCTGCGGTATGGGATCCTTTCAGCGATTATAGCCAGCTCATTGGTCACAGCTGCTGGGATATTTGAACCGGTGTTTTTTAGTTCAGGTAATGCTTATCAAAATGAAATTTTTCTTTTTGCGCTACTGCTCATTGTTCCGCTCGTCGTTGCAGTGATCGGCTTCATGCGGAATGAAGAGTTTCAGTTCACAGCTGATACGACCCCGTCTCACATCAAACGTATCAGTGAGCGGGAACGGATGGCGAAGGAGTTGGAAATTGCGCGTGCAGTGCAGATGAAACTGCTGCCGAAAGAAAATCCTTCCATTCCCGGATTCGATATTGCCGGCATCTGTATTCCGGCGTACGAAGTGGGGGGAGATTATTATGATTTTGTGAACCTGGGGAAGACAAAGTTCGGTATTGCCATCGGAGATGTTTCCGGGAAAGGGGTTCCCGCGGCAATCTATATGACACTCACTAAGGGGATCCTTCAATCGCATGCGGAAGAGAACATTTCGCCGAAGAATGTCCTGAGCAAGGTAAACCGGCTGATGTACAAGACTATTGAAAAGAATTCCTTTGTCAGCATGTTCTACGCGATCATCGATTTGGAGTCCAGAAAAATTCGCTACTCCCGTGCGGGACACAATCCGGTGATTCTGGCTGGGTTACGCGACGAAAAGCAGGAATTCCTTACGCCGAAAGGAGTTGCGCTCGGTCTGGATGACGGAGGCGTGTTCGATTCCGTGCTGGAGGAACGGGAATTCGATCTTCGGACGGGGGATATTCTGGTATTCTATACGGACGGTTTTACCGAAGCACGGAATGTGAAGGGGGATGAATTCTCCGAGACGCGTCTGCTGCGGTCGGTTGCCGAAGCGAAAGAACGGAGTGCCGACGAGATCATCCAGATTGTCGTCCGCGATGCAAAAAAATTCTCCGGCGACGCAGAACAGCATGACGACATGACGATGGTGGTCGTTAAAGTACTTTAATCGTTCGATCGTATGACAACGATCCCGTCCGGATACCGGACGGGATTTTTTTTGTGGTGATAAAAAATTTCTTTCGGACGACCGATCATCATCCGGATTGTGAACGTCCGCTTCGATCTGAAAAAACGGCGTAAACACTTGACAACTCTATATAATTCCGTATATTAGTATAGAATTTTGCGTGTCAAAAAGACTGTTCAACCGTTCTTTGATACCAATGATCGTCCTTCGTCGTGTGAAGAGTAAAAGAAACAAGAAGAAGAGTGTTGACGGAGAAAAAAATTTCTAACAAAATGTGAAAGGTAACCAAAATATTTTTTTGGTACTCTTCTGAATGGATGTAGCATTAGTCTACAACGTGAAGAAGGAAGAGAACGATGACGCGGCGAGCGTCACTCAACCTTCGAGTCAACTTCAACACACGACTCACACACAAACCCAAGTCACTTCAAACGCAGATGCATATGCGGAGTGGGATACTATCGAAACTATCCACGCCGTCCGCGATGCTCTTTCCCTTCGTCATTCCGTAACACTGATTGAAGCCGATGAACAAGCTTTTGCATCCCTGCAAAAGTCGCGTCCAGATATCGTCTTTAACATTGCCGAAGGAACATTCGGTGCATCGCGAGAAGCGCAAATTCCAGCAATGCTGGAAATGCTCAACATCCCGTACACCGGTTCCGATCCGTTGACGCTCGGCATCTGCCTGGACAAATCGCGCGCAAAAGAGATCCTCTCCTATTATAACATCCCGAACTCACGTTTTACTGTCATATCTTCGCTTAACGAACTCCGCACGCTGGACTTTCCGGTTCCCGCAATGGTGAAACCGTTGTTTGAAGGTTCAAGCAAGGGAATCTTCGATTCGTCGCTCGTGCATTCCACCCGGCAGCTGGTGGATCAGGTGACGAAAGTGCTGGAAGAATATGAACAGCCGGCGTTGGTCGAAGAATTTCTGCCGGGTCGCGAGTTCACAGTTGCGATGCTTGGCAATGGTGAGGATCTGAAAGTGCTGCCGATCGTCGAGATTAAATTTGATTCGCTTCCCAACGGTGTCAATCCTATCTATTCGTACGAAGCAAAATGGATATGGGACCAATCGTCCGATCCGTTGGAGATCTTTGAATGCCCCGCCAACCTGAGTCCAAACCTTAAAACGGCTATAGAGGA
This sequence comes from Bacteroidota bacterium, assembly GCA_041665525.1. Classification (GTDB taxonomy): domain Bacteria; phylum Bacteroidota; class Ignavibacteria; order UBA10030; family UBA8401; genus UBA8401. The sequence goes on from JBAYIS010000024.1 coordinate 7,740, forward strand.
AACCTGCCGGAATACCTATAGCGCCCTTCGGTGTCGTGACTGGTCCCGAATTGATGTTCGACTGGACAAAAATGGCAGACCGAACATCATTGAGATTAATCCTTTGCCCGGTATTCTGCCGAAAATAGAGGATAATTCCTGCTATCCCAAAGCGGCAAGAATGGCAGGTTTGAATTATCAGGAAATGCTGAATGCGGTGTTAGATGCCGGTATTAAACGGTACAGACTATAATAATGAACAAACCGATCCATATTGCAATCATCTATAATGAACCGACTATCGAGACGGAAAATGGCCGCGCATTCGCGTTTACCACTGGTGTAAACCACGAGCACAGCGGCGTGTGGGTCTCGGCGGCAAAAGCAGACGGCAAAATCGATCTTTCCGAAGTCGGCGTCATCGAAGAAAAGGAAGATATCCAGTCTGCGTTGCGCGCACTTGGATACGAAACATCCATCTTTAACATGTCCGATGATCTGGACCGGTTTCTTGCCTACTTGAAAGCGATGCAGCCGGATGTAATTTTCAATATGGTAGAAAGCCTTGGTGATAATGCAATTCACGAAATGCATGTGGCTGGCATTTACGAACTGCTCGGCATTTCTTACACTGGTTCCGGTCCATGGACTCTCGGCACCTGCTTGAACAAAGCACGGACAAAAGAAATCTTGCAACACAATGGTATACCCACTGCACGGTTTCTGCTGATAGAAAGTGCGGACCAGCTGTCGCCGGACAACCTGCAGCTCTCATTCCCGATCATCGTGAAACCAAGCGCAGAAGACGCCAGTGTCGGCATCGACAATAATTCAATCGTCCGAACATTTGAAGAATTAAAACAGCGCACAGCATTCATCATTAACCAGTTCCAGGAAGCGGCGCTGATCGAAGAATATATTGAAGGCCGGGAACTGAATGTTGCCATCATAGGAAACACGCCGCCGCAGGTGCTGCCGATCTCCGAGATCGATTTTTCCGGATTGCCGACAAATTATCCGAAGATCGTTACGTACGATGCGAAATGGATGGACGGCACGAAGGAGTTCGAAGGGACGAAAGGAATTTGTCCTTCGCCGCTGCCTGATAATGTTGAACAGGAAGTGAAGAGCATCGCTCTGCGGGCATACAAATTGATGGGATGCAGGGATTATGCACGCGTCGATATCCGACTCAGTAAAACAATGAAGCCGTATGTTCTGGAAGTGAATCCAAATCCCGATCTTTCCGATGATGCGGGATATTTCCGTTCGGCAAAAACGTACGGACTGACCTATGCCGATGCGATCGGTAAAATTGTCGGTTTTGCTGTTGACCGAAGAACTGTGAAGAAATAACGATGCTCGTACGCAAAACCGAACGCCAGGATTTTGAAACGATACGTTCGATCGTCATTGCAACGGAGGTCTTCAGTCAGGAAGAGATTGACATTGCGGTGGAATTACTGGAGATCTACTTGAACGATCCGGAGCAGAAGGATTACGAGATGTTCTCGTATGTGGACGGGGAAGAAAAAGTGCTGGGATATATCTGCATCGGACCGACACCGGCAACAGAAGCGACATTCGATTTGTACTGGATTGCCGTCGATCCGACGACGCAGAGCAAGGGAATCGGCACGGTGCTGTTGAACTATACGGAAGACGTTTTGCGGCAGCGCGGCGGACGGCTGATAATTGCTGAGACATCATCAACATCCAAGTACGACAACACGCGTCAGTTCTACGAGCGCAAAAAGTTCCAGAAACTTGCGCATATCAAAGAATATTATAAACCGAACGATGACCTGGTCATCTACGGGAAGTATCTCTAAGCGTACATCATATTTCATCACAACAGAAGGCATACCCTTTATGGAACTCTGGCAGGAAATGCTAAGAGCAAGCGTTGACAGCGGAAAAGATCTTGTCGACAGATTTGGTTTTGACAAAGAACTGGCTGAAAAACTTAATTCGCTGTTTCATATCCGTATCAATCCGTACTACCTCAGTTTGATACGATACCCCGGCGATCCCATCTGGCTGCAATGTGTTCCCGATGCGAAAGAATTGGAAGAAGACGGATTTCCGGACGATCCGCTGAATGAAGATGCGCACAGTCCAGTTCCGAGCATCACCCACCGCTATCCGGACCGGGTGTTGTTCCTGACAACGAGCCAATGTTCCATGTACTGCCGCTTCTGCACGCGCAAACGCAAAGTAGGAGATTCAGGAAAGATCAGCATGAAGTATATCCAGTCCGGTCTGGACTATATTGCCGCGCATCCTGAGATTCGTGATGTGATACTCTCCGGCGGCGATCCGCTGATGCTGACCGATGTGATGCTGGAGAAGGTCGTTTCAGGTTTGCGAGCCATACCGCATGTGGAAATCATCCGCCTCGGTACGAAAATGCCTTGTGTACTTCCGCAGCGTGTTACACCTGCATTGGTGAATATGCTGAAGAAGTATCATCCACTCTATATTAACACCCATTTCAACCATCCATGGGAGATTACACCGGAAGCAAAGCGCGCCTGTGAAATGCTGGCTGATGCTGGTATTCCGGTGGGAAATCAGGCGGTACTAATGAAAGGAGTGAATGACGATCCCGATGTGATGCTGGAATTGATGCGGAAACTCCTGGCCATCCGTGTCCGACCGTACTATCTTTATCAGGCGGATATTACCAAAGGTGCGAACCACTTCCGGACCCCGGTGAGCGTTGGTCTGGAGATTATGGACAAACTGCGCGGTCACACCTCCGGTCTAGCGATTCCGGCATATGTTATTGATGCTCCCGGCGGCGGTGGTAAGATCCCCATCCTTCCGCAATATGTGCTCGGACGAAACGGGAACAACATTATCATGCGTAATTATAAATACGAGATTTACGAATATCCGGACGTCGAGGAAGAAGAGAAAAAAGTCTCCGCCGACCAGCAGCAGATCGAGAAAAAATATCTGCGGAAACGGAAGAGCGTTCAGCGGAAGAAGACCTACAAGAAAGAAAAAGTCGAAGTACCCGCGTAATCAACTGCGAACGTCCCGCCCCGTGCGGGACGTTCGTTTTTTCATCCTTTCTCTATGACACGGTCCAGACTTTTCATTTCGTTGTTCGGTAACGCCGTCCTGTTGTACCTCCTAGTGTTGCTTCCGATGTACTTGTACACACCTGCCAGGCAATTCGATCTTCCCAATCTGCTGTGGTTCACCCATCTGATGCTGTTGTACATTCACGAAGCGGGACATCTGATCTTTTCCTTCTTTGGAAGGACGATTGCGATCTTGGGTGGGTCTTTGAATCAGGTTTTGATTCCCGCAGTATGGTTCATCGTAGCAAAAAGGGAAGGCTCCTCTTTATCCAACACGGCACTGTTCTTTACTGGCGTCAGTATTGTTGATGTGAGCATTTACGTGAAAGATGCTGAAGTGCTGCAACTGCCGCTGATCGGCGGACTAAGCAAAGCGCATCACGACTGGCGCAATCTCTTGAAGGGATGGGACATCTTGGAGTACGGCTCTATACTGGGAGAGTTTCTCTTCTGGTGCGGCATGGGTTTGGCAGTATACGGTATAGCAGCCGGTGTAATAATTATATTCCGGCACTATAAAGCAACAGCACAACACACCGGCACACTCTAAGAAGAAGTGAGTGCAGCACTCACGGTGTTCAGCATTTTCTCCATGGTGTACGGTTTTTCGAGTCTCAATGCATTGTAATCCTTCATTAACTGATCCTCGGGATATCCGAAGGAACTACCGCTGGCGATGACGACCTTCAGCATCGGATTCAGCTTTTTCAGAACGGGTATCGTCTTTGCACCGTCCAGCAACGGCATGCTCATATCGCAGATAACCAGTTTGATTTCATCCGCTTGTTTGGCAAACAGCGCGATCGCCTCTGCACCATCGTTTGCGGTGATGGTTTTATACCGGTTCGACTCCAGCGCTTCCTTCGCAATTTGCAGCAGGGAGGTTTCGTCATCCACTACCATGATCAATTCACCATGACCGAGAGGTATGGCGGATGGTTTCTGTACATCCGGCAGGGTGCGATGTGATGCCGACGGAAGATAAATGGAGAACATCGAACCTTTTCCCGGTGTACTTTCCACATCGGTAAAACCTTTATGTTTCTGAATTAAGGTTCGCACGGTTGAAAGACCGATGCCCGTCCCTTTCCCTGCCTCTTTTGTAGTGAAGAACGGATCGAAAATCTTTTCAATGATCTCGGGAGGGATTCCGCTGCCGGTATCCCGTACGGAAATCCGGACGTACGGTCCAACAACCGCATCGCGATGTCGGGCTTTCATTGCTGCAGTGATGTGAACATTGGCGCAAGAGATGATGATGGCACCGCTCTGCGGCATAGCATCACGTGCATTCACGCAGAGGTTCAACAATACCTGATATAATTGCGTATGATTTCCCTGGACCGGATCGACCTCTTGTTCAATCGCCAACGAAACAGCGATGGACCGTGGAAATGTTTCCTTAATGATCTGTTCGAGTTCCGTCAACAATTGTTTTGGCTGCAGTATTGTCTGTTCGGTATGTATTCCTTTGGCAAACATCAGTATTTGTTTTACCATGTTCGTTCCGCGGTGGATGCCTCCTTCGATCATATTCAGAAATTTGATGCCGGGCTCTTCGGTCACCTGGCGGCGCAAGAGCGGGATTGCCAGCAGCATCGGACCGAATACGTTGTTCAGATCATGGGCGATTCCTCCAGCCAATTCTCCGATACTTTCGATTCGCTGTGAGCGAAACAATTTCGCTTCCAGTTCAATTTTTTCCGTTATATCTTCGGAGATCCAAATGGTCTGCAGCGGTTTGCCATCCGCATCCGTACTGAAGACAGCACAGCGTGAGTGAAGCCATCGCCACTCACCCGATGAATTTTTCAGCCGGGCGGAAAAATCAATGATCTCTCCGTTTGATACAGGCACTTTCCACATTATATGGGCAGCGAATTTGAGATAATCCTCCTGATGCATCAATTGTTGCACGAAAAGCTCCAGCCGTAGTAGTTTTTCAGGTTCGTATCCAAGGATCTGGCGCATCGCGCCATTTACCCACACCACTTTGTCATTGCGGAGATCATACACAAAAATGATATTCGGCGACATCTCTGTCACTTTTGTAATGAATTGTTCACGTTCCCGCAGTTCAATTTCCAATGTTTTTAATTGACTCTGTTCCTCCGCTTCGATCAACGCACGCTGTATAGCTGAGGGGAGCCGTTTCAGATTGTTCTTCAGGATGTAATCGGTCGCACCGAGCTTAAGACTTTCTACGGCATATTCCTCGCCGATATTGCCGGAAACAATAATGAACGGGATATCTGGGCTAACGGCCTGCGTATCGCCAAGTGCGGAAATCCCATCATACGACGGAAGTGAATAATCTGATATCACCAAATCGTACAGTCCGCTTCGCAGACTGTGCAAAAATTCATTCTTCGTTTCTACCCTGATCATATCAACATTGAGTCCGCTATCCATCAGCAGTTCCTTCAACAGTTCATGATCGATAACCTTTTCTTCCAGATGGAGGATTGAAATTTTCTTTTTATCCATTGTGGATCTCCATTATACTGATAGTAAGTCGCCGTTCAAAAGTGGGCTATTCGATACTATGATTTTTTTCTGGCGGAGTTTCGTTGAGAATTGCCCAGAACAATCCCAGATGACTGATGGCTCGGGTGAACTCCGAAAAATGGACCGGTTTCACAACATAGGCATTCACTCCGAGCTTGTAAGCATCGAGAAGATCTTTTTCCTCGCGCGACGACGTAAGCATGACCACCGGAATGGTGCAGAACTCCGGATGCGATTTTAGTTGACGGAGAACCTCGATGCCATCCACGTTCGGCATTTTAATATCCAGCAGGATCACAGCAGGATGTTCATTTTCCCTTCCTGCATAGTTCCCCCGGCGGAACAAATAATCGAGCGCCTGCGCGCCGTCCGTTACGTGATCCACGATATTGGCTAAATGATGTTCGTCCAGTGCTTCCAGTGTGAGTTCTGCATCCTTGGCGCTGTCTTCCACGAAAAGAATCCGCTTCAATTGACCCCTCATGATGATTGTCCTTCCTGTGTGACGGGTAGTGAGAAATAGAATATCGCTCCTTCATTGACAATACCTTCTGCCCATGTTTCTCCGCCATGCCGGTGGATGATCCGTTGCACATTGGCGAGACCAATACCAGTCCCTTCAAACTGACTGTCTGAGTGGAGCCGCTGGAAAACACCAAACAGTTTATTCTTGTATTGCATATCGAATCCCACGCCATTATCACGGACAAAAAACACATGTCGTGAACTGTCCCTATCATGGCCGATCTCGATCACCGCATGATCCCGTGTCCGGGTGTATTTCACCGCATTGGAAAGAAGATTAACCAATACCACACGCATCATGGCAGGATCAGCAGAGATTTGCGGCAGGGGAGCGATTTTCCACGTGATATTACGTCCCGCAGTTTCGGCAGCGAGGGATTGGATGACGGCATCGATCTGTTCGTGCAACTGTACCATTGTCCTGGCCATTTCAGTTCGGCCCATACGCGAGAAGACGAGCAGATCATCAATCAGCTGACCCATTTGATTTGCAGAATCGGCAATGATGGAAAGATATCGTCGCCCTTTTTCATTCAATCCATCTGCCGCATTCTTTTGGAACAGTTCGATGAATCCGTTGATATGCCGCAACGGCGCGCGCAGATCGTGGGAAACAGAGTAGGAAAATGATTCCAGTTCCCGGTTGGCATGTTGCAGGTCCAGGCTGAGTTTTTTCAATTCCTGCGTCCTCTGGAAGATCTCAATCTCCATCGACTCCAGTTTGGCATGGACCTGCGGATCATCATCTCTTTCCGGATCGCCGATATTCTTTCGCAAAACAAAATCCGTGACTTCTTCTACACGATGTATAATAAATTCGATCTTTTTCTCTTTACTGAAAACAGGTGAGTTGACCGGACTCCAATAGTGGACTTCGAATTTTCCCGTTTCCGGGTTTCGCACATCATATTTCTGAATTGCCATGGTGTCACTGACGCCGGTCTTCAACACTCTTTTCAGCGACTCGTGAAGATTGCGAACACCGTCTGCAGCCGGATCGTCTGGATTGTCGGGAAATACATCGAAGAGGTGCCGGCCAACGATCTCGTCCCGCTTTGTCATAGATGCGGTGAGATATGCTTCGCTGGCTCCGACGATCGTCAAGTCAGGTTTTAGGATAAGATAAGAACCCGGGACCGATTCAAACAAAGTCTGAAATTGCCGTTGCAGCTCTTCGATTTTTTTTGTTCTTTCCTTCACCATTTCTTCCAGATGCTCCTGATACGACAGGACCTCGCTCTTCAGTTTCTTTTGCTGTGTTATATCGGCAGAAATGATAAACACTCCTTCCGGAACTGGTTCCAGGGAAAGATTAAACCAACCTGATGATCCGTCCGGATAATTGAATTCATTCTCCAACTGCAGATGTGTCCGGCGGGTCATGCATTGCTGAAGTGCGGCAAACATTGGAGTCTGATCAATGCCTGGATATGCTTCCATCATTGTTTTTCCGATCAGTTGTTCCTGCGAACTCCGGCCATGCTGTGCGGCGATAGGATTGAGGTAAATGTACCGGTAATCAAAGCCGATTATCTGGCATCCTTCCAGCATATTGTCCAGAGTGCTGCGATGGCGTTCCTCACTCGATTGCAGCATTTTTGTCCGTTCATGTACACGAAATTCCAAGTCATTATTTAATTGGCGGAGCCGTTCTTCGGCTTCTTTCCGTCCCGTTAAATCGCGCCGAATGAATGCAAAGATGACAGAAAAAACCAGCAAAACGCCTGTAATGAGAGCGATATTGATGGAAACCGATGCGGCGATCCGATCCCTCCGGTTGACGGTCTCTTGTTCAAGATGTAGCTGTGCGTGCGTCATCATACGGTTTATCGTTGCACGCAGTGAATCCATGGTCATTTTTTCTTTCCGGCTGTAGGATGCAAATGTCGAAATATCCGAATCAACACTCCGGCGAAGATCAATTTCATTGTGGAGCAGTGTATGATGCCGCCGAATGATTATTTCTGCATCCCGGAGGGAAGCAATCTGCACACTATCGTCAACATATAATAACCGAATTGATTCCAGAATCTGCGGAGTGGAATATTCTGACGCATACAACGGTTCAAGGAAATTTTTCTGGCGGGTGATAACATATCCGCGGACTGCAGTTTGTGAATCTTTTTCGTTTGAAATGAGTGACTCAAGATACTCTAATCCTTTATAGGAGCGGATGAGCGAGGTACCGGCGCCAACGGATCGCAGCGTGTATTGATAGGATATAATACTGATGGTCAGTACGGCAACAAGTGCCAGACTGAAACCTGTATAGATAATCTTATCAACCGAGATACTGTTGTTCTTCAGCCGCGCATTCTCCTGTTTCAGCGCCAGGCCGGTAATTCCTGCACCGAGGATGATAAACGCGATGGAGGTGTTTAACGATGGCGGAATAGAACTCGTGCCATAAAATATCGGTGCACCGATCAAGTACGAAATGAAGAATACCGCCCCCATCGACCACACGATGTTTGAGATAGTGAAAGAGATCTGTTCATACAGTTCCTGCCGATGTCGAAGAGAGAGAAGAAACAGTGCCGCCGCTGCGCAAAAGAAAATTGCCGCGGTAAAGAAAGACATTTTCCCCGCGCCGGGAATATTATAATGGTCTGTGGTAAAAAGAAACACAAGAGAATCGATCGAACGGTTGATAATAGAAAGGTGTTCAGCGGATGTGAATGTTGCAGCTGTGCAAACAAGCAGAACTGAACCCTGTGCCGCTGTACGAAAAATGCGGACAGAATTGAGCGACGTACTGCAGAAAACCATCAGAGCTATGCCTAGAAGGAAAAAACTAACCGATGTGTTGGGAGCCATCGGAATATAACCTGTGTACAAGCTTGTTAATATCGGACTATCAAAGATCCATCCGATAAACGCAGTAACAGCAATTACTATCGTCAATATTGCCGCAATGCGGCACAGCATTACAAATCGAGTATTCATACTATCCCCAATATCTATCCTGAAAGTGTGAAATCCCTAACGATGGAATATATTGTGAGTGTCACCAAGTTTGGGAACAAGGAGATAGTTATCCTATTCTCAGGCTCAACGTTATTATTTATTTACGGAATGTCAATACCAAGAATTTGGTATTTTTAAAAAATGAATATTTTTGCGGAAAAAGATAAGGTTGGTTGAGAGAAGAGACACATTACGAGCGTATACTTTTGTTCATTATGAAATGGTGCGATGCAGAAAAGCAGGTGAGAATCAATACGCACTACGAAATCGGATGCGACTATCCGATGAAAATATATGGGTTATCAGATGAGAATGGACCTTCAAGTGCTGTATATCGAAGGTTTATCCGGATATCAATAGGAGTTAACCGATCAGCTTTTCAGAATTCATCAGAACAACAACGGCATGTGCAAGGTTCTCCGATTCTTCCTTTTTAGCGGAAAGAAGAAACCGCCGCTTAATGCCATTGACGGTAGCAAATTCAATTTCAAACGCTTCAATGATTCCATGGGATCGCAATGCGGATTCAATGGAATCGATTTGTCCACGGGGGAGATCGCTTAGAACGCGCTGGAGATCGTATTCCGTACTTGTATTGAACATATCAAGGATGGTCCTGTTCGCTTCAAAGATGATCAAGGGAGCAAAACTCAGTTTCATCATTCCAGCAAGAGAGTTTTCGAACAGCGCTTTATATCGCTGCTCGCTCTTTTTGATTTCATCAATCTTTTTTTGCTGTTCATCAATGATCCGGTTATTGCTGGACATCAGCGTGTAGACATAGGCCACCGTGAAGAGTAAAATAATGGCGCTGGAGATGATAACGACCAGGGTCGTATCGTTTAAAAGATCTTGCACAGGAAACTCCTCGCATACATGAAATTGCTGATGATAGTAAAACCCCAATTGATGTGCCACATAATGTCGAAATAGTCCTGTCCCAGCGACATGATGGTATTGCTGATCGCCAAAATGATGATTGTGCCGGAGCAACAGAGTAGCACGCCGGATGCAATCCAGAAAATAGAGTGACGGGCGACCGCAATCGTCGTATTCCGCACAAGGGCGTTCAGCACCATCACCGAAGCGATGAGCTCAACCAACATGGAAATGCTCAATGTGATCTCGCTGAAATGGAACGGGTCTTCAAAATACACCTTATTCAATATCCACACCAGTGTATAAAAAATCGCAAAATACTGGAAGGCATCCTTCATTCGTATGTTGGAAGTCCATGCACGATAGATCCAGAGTACGCAGACGAGCTCGACCCAATGATAGAAATTGATGAGAAAGAGATTGCTGATTCCGAATCTTCCCAGAATGAATTCTGCAATCACATGAAGAAGCGCGTATATGCAGAAGAGCGCGAACACTTTTAAAGGGCGTGACAATGACTTCCAGTACCACAATCCCGCCGCCGCCGGCAGCATACTCGATGCTGCGGCAACGTGGGCAAACACGGGAATATTCATATCACTTTCCGATCAGCGTTTCAGTGGCGCAGTACGGCGGACATGGATAGGTCTGTTCGGCGATTGTCGCTGTGGTCATGTCATTGCCAAGGGAATCCACGCCGACCAATACGATTGTCGGAGTTCCGTCATCCATCTTTGCGTAATAGTACCGGATACCGATTATTCCTTTTTGTGATAACATCTTGTCGAAGACGTCGCGGAAGAACAATCCGCCTTTCACTTTCATCTGCATTGCATCCTTTTTCAGATTGCCGATCATTTTCTTCGCAGTGTCAGCGGAAATCTCGTGGCTGTGTGTTTTTTTCGGCATAGTCTGAGCGGATATACCCTGCGCTGCGATGAGCAGCGAAACCAGCAGGATGACGACGGAACTGTGATGAAATCGTCTGGTCATAATGTCCTTTCGAATTGTGATATGGTTGAAAAGTACAGCAGGTATTGAATTGCGAAACATAAGAAAAAAAAGGTCGCTTCTCAAACTATTTCACAATCAATCAAATTCTGTTTATCTTCATTCCATGAAAATCCCGCAAGAAAAGATCGACGAGATCCGTTCTGCCTCCGATGTGGTAGATGTCATTTCTGCCTTCGTCCGCTTGAAAAAACGGGGAAAGGATTATCTCGGTTTGTGTCCGTTTCATCAGGAAAAAACACCGTCATTCAGCGTCAGTCCGCAGAAACAGCTCTTCTACTGTTTTGGCTGCCACCGCGGCGGCGATGTAGTGAAATTTGTGATGGAGTACGAAAAGGCTTCCTATGTGGAGGCGCTGGAGCACTTGGCCGAACGTGCTGGCATTACGATCACCCGGACGGAAGAAGCGTATGAAGCAGCGAGTGAAACGGAAAAACTTTATGCCGTAATGGCGTTTGCAGCGCGAGCTTTCTTTCAGAATCTTACCAAGACGACCGAAGGCGAATTTGCACTGAACTATTTCCGCGGACGCGGATTTACCAATCCGACCATGACATCGTTCGGACTGGGGTATTCACTGCGGGGGTGGGAGTCGCTTCTGAAAAAAGCACAAGAGGAAGGGATCGAAGCGGAGTCGTTGGAAAAGGTCGGACTGCTGCGCCGACGGGATGACGGATCGTTTTATGACACGTTCCGCGGCAGAGCAATGTTTCCTATTTTCAATACCTCCGGCAGGGTGATCGCGTTCGGGGCTCGCAAATTGTATGATGACGACACACTCGGAAAATATATCAACTCACCTGAAACACCCATCTATCACAAAAGTAAAGTGTTGTACGGCCTGCTGCAAGCAAAAGACGCAATCCGCGAACGGAATAATGTCGTATTGGTTGAAGGATATGCGGACTTGATATCGGTCTACCAGGCAGGGATGACGAATATTGTCGCTTCCAGCGGAACAGCATTAACCACAGAACAGATCCAGCTTATTTCCCGCTACACGAAAAATATTACCCTGGTGTACGATGCGGATTCTGCCGGTGCGAACGCTATGATGCGCGGTGTCGATCTTATCCTTGAGGGCGGTCTCGATGTCCGCATTGTCCAACTGCCGGAAGGTGACGATCCCGATTCGTTTGTCCGAAAGAACGGTGGAGAAGCGTTCGACGATCTGGTGAAAAGATCGGTGACGTTCATCGATTATAAAGCGAATGAATTCCGTCATGCAGGGAAATTTGAAACGCCGGAAGGGAAAACCGAAGCAGTGCGGGGATTGGTGCAGACCATCGCAAAAATCCCGGACCAGTTGAAGCGGTCGTTCTTCATCAAAGATGTTGCCGAGAAGTACGATCTGTACGAATCGACTCTCTACGGCGAACTTGAAAAATTCACCCGCCGTGTGCCGCAGCGATTCGTGCAGACAGTGAAAACAGAAGTGCCGGAGGAAGAACAGGCGCTTCGTGAACGAAGAGTGATCTCCGAAGAAATGCCGTTGGAAGAAAAAGAGCTTCTTGCTGCATTGCTTGAAGATCCGCGGGAGATGATTCCGTTCGTCTTCCGGTCGCTCAATCCGGAAGACTTTACCCATCCATCATCGCAACGTATCGCTCGATTGATCCTGATTCTCTTCGACGAGACGGGGAGCGTTGAAGCGCAGCAGCTGATAGAACAGATACAGGACGAACAGGAAAAAACCATTATTGCGAATATCACTTTCAACCGATATCATCTGGGGGATCGGTGGAGCAAGATCGGAAGCAGAACCAGCGATACGAGGCTGTATGAGATCGCACTCGGCGCTGTGAAAACGATGAAGAAAAAACAATTGGAAAAGGATCTTGGCGAGAATCGATCGGCGATGAAAAATGCTTCTCTGCAGGGGGCGGATACCATGCCGTACCTGAAGCGGCAGCAGGAAATCCTCTCCTCACTCAAAGAGATCGATGGTTTGAAATTGATGAAAGGATGACTTCCGTACCGTGACGACGGATCAATTTTACGAACAGCTTCCGGCTATCGACCGGTTTTCTGATCTCTCCTCAACCGATGTCTATCAGCCGCTTCCCGACGATTGGTATGTTGCGGTTTCCGATGTGAAAGATTCCACCGGAATGATCCGCCGCGGTAAGTATAAGGAAGTAAACCTGGTCGGCGCTTCTACTATCATGGCACTCCTGAATATCACGAAATCATTCTCTATTCCATTTATCTTTGGTGGGGATGGAGCAGCACTGTGCATTCCGCACTCTTTACTTCTTCCAACGCGTCAGGCGCTCCTCGCAACCAGGAATATGGCGCGAGATCTGCATCAGATTGAACTCCGCGTAGGTATCGTGCCGGTGCGGTTCATCCGTGAAAAGGGATATAACGTGCTGGTGGCGCGCAGCCGGCTCTCATCATCCTACACGCAGGCAGCGTTCAGCGGTGGAGGAGTGCAGTTTGCTGAAGAATGTCTGAAGAATCCGGCAGTATCAAACCGTTTTACCATTGATGATACGAAAGTTGAAGCGAAAGGGGATTTTTCCGGATTGGAATGCCGATGGCAGAACATTCCCAGCGCGCATGAAGAGATCGTTTCTCTAATCGTGCAAGCTGCCGGTACCAATGCTCTGGAACGAAACATGGTCTATCGCAATGTGTTGGCGGAGATCAGTTCGATCTATGGAGATGATAATGCTTGTCACCCTGTGCAGGAAGACCGGCTGTCGATGTCCCTGAGCGAACGGTATCTCTCCGGCGAGTCCGGTATCCGGTCATATCCGCGAGGGAAAAAAGCGCGCATTAAATATTGGATCACAATCCGTTGGAATGTTTTGCTGGGAAAATTTCTTATGGCAGTGCGGTACAAAACATCCGCAAACGATTGGGGGACGTATAAACAGAGACTCATTCAGAACACTGACTTCAAAAAATTCGATGATAAGATCCGCCAGGTGCTTTCCGGTTCGGTCAATCAGCGTGAGCAGTTGGAGCGATATCTAACTCAGCAGCATCAAGAAGGGAAACTGGTCTATGGCATTCATGTTGCTTCACACGCACTCATTACCTGTCTGCTGTTCAATTACAGCGACGCACATGTTCATCTTGTCGATGCTGATAACGGCGGGTATGCTGTTGCAGCAGAAAAGATGAAGGAGCAATTGAAAACAGTCTCATCCGGGAGATAGAAAACCTCGTTGCCCCCTTCGTATATTTCCCCACGGCGGCCAGTTAATACACAGATCTATTTGGTGAATGTTTAGGAAGGTTGAAGAACGTTGACCTGCTTATTGGTGTTTTCAGTAACTGCCACTGAGTATGTTCCGGAAAATGATCATACATTAGATCTTTGGGCAACGTGAGAAAAAAGAATTCTTTGAATTCTTTGATGAAACGGTTTGTATGGTCCAGACTGCCGGCTCCCCATGTTGCATCCAATAAATACCACGTGCTGTCTAATCGTACTGCATTCCAAGCGTGGTTGCTGGTGAGCGCATCGGCTGGGATCACATTTCCTGATGTTTCATATCCGTATCCCTTTGCATAACCGCTGATCGTCACGACTGTCAATCTGGCTCTTTTTGACATTTTAGAGAAAAGTCCTGCGTATCCGCTACAGACCCCTTTCCGTTGTTTGAACGCTGTTTTATAATCGGCAGCACTAGAAATATCACCTGAAAAATAAGCATCCGTATCATAGGCGATATTATTGGTGATCCAGACAAAGATTGCCCGGAGTTTTTGCAGGTCGGAAGTTGCGTGTGATACGAGATACTCAGTGAGTGAATCGATCGATGTTTCAAATATTTTTGGGACATTGCGGGCGATGCTGTCAATGGTAGTATAATCAGCACTTGGTTTCGTATTTCCTACGGCGTTGATCTTATAATTCGGTATGTAGTCTTCACCGTCAAAATATTCCGGATACTTCTTCGGGGCATCATGATCCGTTAATGCCTCTATCTGACAGCGAAAGAAACCGGAATAATTTTTTACGGTATCATCCTTCGTTTTTCCGAAAATATTCAGATTGTATATCCCTCGCTTTGGAGGAAAGGCATCGATAACAACTCCCCCAGGTCTTTCGCTGATAAAAATGCTTTGGCTCAGTTTTTTGATTTGGCCTTCTTTTGTTATAGCACCAACGACCGGCTCCAGGGTCGCATGGAGAATGATATTGGACGGGACAATAACTGGTATGTGGATCTCGTCGGATGTTCGGAGAAACCCCTGTTGTGGATCTTCAGGCCGGACAGATGAGAGATATCCGGGACTATAGATCATCGGATATGTAACGGAAACGGATTGGGCCTTCATTGCATTGATAGTGAACTGCATGGAGCTCGTAAATGATTCGCTCATTCTGTTCCTAGTAAATATAATCAGGTTGTAAGTTCCCCGATCCGGAGGGTATGCCTTCACCCTAAATCCGCCAGATAATCGTTCTGTGTATTGATAGGGTTTTTGCAACTCCAAACCGTTTTGACGCAGTGAGGCGATGAGTTCGGTTTGTGCTGGAGCATTGAATTCCAATATCACTTCACCATCCGGCGTTATTGGATTGGCAACATCTGTCGTAAGAATTATTCCATGTTCTGATGCTGAAGGCCACACATATGCTGGATTGGTGCTATGTGGTAAACATCCTGACAAGAAAATAAAACTCACACTGATGAGAAACACAGTTTTCAATAAATTCCATTCATTCCAGTTCATCTATTTCCTCGACTGTCATGATAGCAATGCTAACACTTTCTGCTATGATTTAAAATAGCAAGACCCGAAATAGATCTCGGGTCTTGCCAGTCATTAGGGATATTGTAAACATGTTCTTACATATGCGCGATCAACGCATCACCAAAGGCGGAACACTTGATCTCTTTCGCACCTTCCATCTGCCGGGCGAAATCATAGGTGACAGACTTCGCGCCGATGGCACCGTTCATCCCTTTCATAATCAAGTCCGCTGCTTCCACCCATCCCATATACCGGAACATCATTTCTCCGCTAAGAACGACAGAGCCAGGATTTACTTTATCCTGATCCGCGTACTTCGGCGCGGTGCCGTGCGTTGCTTCAAAGATTGCATGTCCGGTGATGTAGTTGATATTACCGCCGGGTGCGATACCGATGCCGCCTACCTGTGCTGCGAGCGCGTCGGACAGGTAATCGCCGTTCAGGTTCAGCGTTGCAATGACATCGAACTCTTCCGGACGGGTGAGCACTTGTTGCAGCGTGATGTCAGCAATAGCATCCTTTATGATAATGCCGGCGCCCGGTTTCCCTTCCGGTATTCTGCACCAAGGTCCGCCGTCGATCTCCACTGCGCCGAAAAATTCCTTTGCCGTCTGATATCCCCACTCTCGGAATCCCCCTTCGGTAAATTTCATAATGTTTCCTTTGTGGACGATGGTGACGCTTTTGCGGTTAAACTTTATGGCGTAGCTGATGGCGCTGTGAATCAACCGGACACTGCCGGAATAACTGACCGGCTTGATGCCGATGCCGACCTTCACATCGGTTGGGAAATTCTTTGCGCCGACCAAGTTCCAGTACTCTTCTGCTTTTGCTTTGGTGCTGAACCGGATCTTCCCGAAATGTTTCGGGAATTCCTTTTGAATGAAATCGAGCATTTTTTGCGCTTCGGGAGATCCTCCGGCGTATTCAATTCCAGCATAAATATCTTCCGTATTCTCGCGGAAGATCACCATATCGACTTTTTCCGGATGTTTTACAGGGGAGGGGACTCCTTTGAACCATTGCACCGGACGCAGGCATACATATAGGTCCAGCATTTGCCGCAATGCGACGTTCAGCGATGTGATGCCGCCGCCGATCGGCGTTGTGAGCGGACCTTTGATGCCGACCAGATATTCTTTGAATGCCGCGATAGTCTCGTCCGGCAGCCAGGTATTTAATTTGTCGAACGATTTTTGCCCGGCCAGCACTTCCTTCCATTCGATTTTTCGTTTGCCGCCGTATGCTTTTGCCACGGCAGCATCGAACACGCGCACCGATGCACGCCAGATGTCGCGGCCGGTGCCGTCACCTTCAATGAACGGGATGATCGGATGATCGGGAACGGTGAGAACACCGTTGTGAATGGAGATTTTTTCAGCCATGGTATGGTTCCTTCTGTTTTATCGACCGGAGTTGATAATCCGGCGTTCAAGTGATCAGCGGAAGGGCATATGCAGTGCGATGTCCTTCCTACTGTATGTTTTTACGGATGCTTTCAGCCACTTCCTTCATCTGTCCTTCGGCATATTTCTTCAGGTTCAGAAGAAACGAGATATTGTCGTTTGCATACCGTGGTGTAACGTGAATGTGAAAATGGAAAACCGATTGTCCGGCGATCTCGCCGTTATTTGAGAAAAAATTAAAACCTTCGAGATTGAACGTCTTCACAAGTGATTTTGCCACCTTCTGTGTCACGATCATGAGCTCGGCAAGTTCTTCTTCAGGCACTTCCAGAAAATTCTTATACTCCTTCTTTGGAAGGATCAGCGCATGCCCGTAATGGATCGGCATGATATCTATTATAGAGATGACCTTGTCCGTTTCAAAAAGAATTTCGGCCGGAATCTCTCTGTTGATGATTCGTGTAAAAATTGTGCTCATACCATTTGTCTTTTATATTGCTGTTGGGAGCATATTCAAAAATATTCCTGTAAGAAAGTAGAAAAAGAAGTGGAGAATTTAAAGGGAAAAATCTCTATATTTCCAGCGCAATGAGAAAAGATTTTGACACCGAATTCACATCTACAGAGGATCCAATGAGAAAATTTATCATCTATGGCATACTTGCCATTTGTACTGCATCGCTGGCGTTCATGGGCTTTCAATGCTCCTCATCCGAACTGACCACAGCAAAGTTGGCAATTTCGACAAAAGACTACCCCAAAGCTGAAGCACAATTACAAAAAGAGCTCGGCAAAAACCCGAAAAACGAAGAAGCCTGGTTCCTGCTCGGGAAGGTCCGGTACGAAATGAAGAACTATACCGGCATGAAAGATGCCATGATGAAAGCGAATGAGGTTGGGACGAAGTACAGCGCAGACAGTAAATCCTACATCCTGCAGGGATGGATCAACAGCATCAATGATGGTGTGAAGGTATCCAATGCGGCAGTGGACACAGCGGAATATGTGAAAGCGATGGAATTGTTCAGAACGGCTTATTATCTCGTGCCGGACAGTCTGCTGTCTGCAGTAAACCTCGGCACGGCATATTATAAACTTGGGGACTATGAGAACGGCGAGAAATATTTCCGTGAAGCACTGACCAAACACAAGTATATAGAGGCCGCAAAGACGCTCGGCCGACAGTATTTCGACGTTGCTTTCGAATTGAAGGATAAATTCATCAGCCAAAATAGAGAGACAATGTCTACCTGGAATGCCCTGCAGCAATTCTACGAAGGGATGAAATCGGATAACGTATTGATCGACATCAAGGAGCCGGCATCTAAAAGCAAGCCGTCCGCTGTGAAAGGCGCCAAGGGAAAACCCTCCAAGAAAACAGAATCAGAAGAATGGAACTATCCGCAATACAATCTGGTATTGACCGTGGAGAACGATCTGGTAACCAAGATCACCTATTCAAAGCCGTATGTCCCGGCGATCGATTCTACTATGGCAAAAGCATCGCAGGAAAAATATGCTCAGGCGATTGAAGTGCTGAAAGAAGGATACGCTGTCAATTCCACCGATCCTGTTATCACTGAACTGTTGATCAATTCTTTCATTAACTCCGGCCGGCTTCAGGAGGCAAAGATCTTCATCGGGGAACGGCTGAAAATAAATCCTGAAAATAAACTGGATCACTATTTTATGGGTAAGTTCTCACTCTCCGACAAGAATTTCGAAGCCTCGGAAAAATCATTTCAGGAAGCACTCCGGATCGACCCACAGTTTGTTGACGCACTTCTCGATCTTGGTAACGTCTATCTTGAATGGGGAAACTACGAACTGGAACAGGCCAAGAAGGCTGAAAAGGACCTGACGGTGGAAAAACAATATGTGGAGCGGTACAAACAGGCGATTCCATATCTTGAAAAATTCGTTGAACAAAATCCCGATAACCTTCGGGTGTGGGACGCACTGGTACAGATTTACGCAAGAACAGGGAATGCAATAAAGGGTGAAGAGGCGATGAAAAAAGCCGATTCTATCCGTGAAAATTTGAAGTAAGGGAATCGTGTACGGCCATGATCTGTGATCATGGCCTTTTTTATTATTGAAGGGAAATCATGAGCAATCCACAGCAGCCGCAAGGTCAGCAGATCAATATCGAACTGGGGGAGAAAGAAGCAGAAGGGATTTATTCCAATCTGGCCATTATTACGCATTCTCCAGCGGAATTCGTCACGGACTTCACACGTATTTTGCCGGGAGTGCCGAAGGCGCGGGTTCATGCCCGCATTATAATGACACCGCAACATGCAAAATTACTCTTAGGGGCGCTGAAGGATAACATCAGCAAATACGAAGAAAAGTTCGGCGAGATCAAGATCCAGGGGGAGGAAGCAGGCAGTCCGTACGGCTTTCAAATTCCTACCAAGGAGAAAGTTCACTGAAATGTGAGCGGCACCACAGTCCGCACACGTAAACTTTTTCTACCTTCATCTGAATGCGCTACATTCGTTGTTGTTCTATTATAGTGCAAAGTATTTACAGTCAAACACTTCCACTACTCACCAAACGGGGATTCTTCATGAATATCTCTACACTGACCACTAAACATTGGAAAATGGCATTGCTGCTGTTCATAACGCTGCCATTCTCCTATGATTGCGTCAAAGCACCGAGCGAACCTGTGATGCCGAAATGGACAACACAATTAACGGTGCAATTGCTCAAGCGGACATACTTTTTTGACGACATGATCCGGAAAGATTCTGCGAAGTTCAGCACAATCGACGGCGAACTCGTCTATAAACCGGCATCGATCAACAATGCTCCGGAACCGATCACTATACCCAATATGAGCCCGGTCTCGGCAGCATTCGTCCGATCGCTGGGACTTATCCCGATCTCGTCGGTCACCGTTCCGGGGATCAACCTTTCCTTCAAGGATATGACCGGGCAAGATCCGCCGGCGTTCCCGTGGATTTTGGGCGAACAAAGTGTGAATAAAGATACGACGATTGTCAGCGACAGTGCATCGTACGACTACCTTATCTATGAAGAAGGGGTTATGTCCATCACCGTTGCCAACACGTTCAATTTTGACATCAACTTCGCCACTCCCATCGAACTTGTCAATGCGGACAATCCATCGGAGATTGTCGGAACATTTCCGATTGGCACGGTGCCGAAGAATAACGGCAGCGTGACCGCATCCTCTTCATTAAACGGCAAGAGGATGAGTTCTGTTCTCGGGATGAAATTCGCCTTTCAGACTGTGGACCTGAACGGCAAGACGGTGAACAACGGTGCGATTTCTGCCATAATTTCCATCACAAAGAACGGTACTCCCGGAACCAATGCAACACTCTCCGAAGCGAAAATGCGACTGTTGCAGGAATTCGTTGTCCCGGTTACATCCATAACGGATTCTGTGCAACAGATCGACGACTCGATTCAAATTAAGACAGCAGATTTCAAGGACGGCCAATTCGATATCATCATCAATAATCAGATTCCATTCGACGTTCGTGTTGGATTCAAACTTCGAGAATTCGTGGATCATTCAACACAACAGTCATTTAAATTGATCGATACCGTAACCAATCAACCGAACGATTCCATCACCATTGGCGGCAAGCAGTTGTACAGAATGAATGTACAGATGAAGGATTACCAGCTGCAAGCGCGCAAGGAGGACGGCATCAGTTCGGACACGCTCACCAGCGGCATCCATTTCTCTCTGGATATCAAAACGCTGGTGCAGTCGATACAGAAAGCAGTAATTAAAAAGACCGATTCGGTGGAAGTGAAGATCGTACCGGGATTGAATTCCCAGGGGACGACGGAATATATTGTCGATTCGGTGCAGGGAAAGATCCCGCCGAATACGATCAAGATTAATGAGACGACCGCTGCAGGAATCGGTCAATCGAACGACAACTTCAGCGCCGACAGCGTAAAGTTCGACGGTGCTCAGATCATCCTGAAGATTTTCACAAACAGCTTATTCCCCACTGACTTGAAATTTGTCGTGAAGGCAAAGAGCGATGGCACCATCACCGATTCTCTGACCACACCTCGCGGCACCGGTCTCAATGCCAGTTTCGATGATGCCGATGCGTACAGAATTTTCCCCGGTGATACGGCAAAGATCATCTTCGACAAGGCGAACCCCGATGCGAACGGGAAGACGATCGATCAATTCCTTTCCAAATTCATCCGGAACGGCAGATTTGCATTCCCGGAAGAATTCAATATTGAAGGACAGGCGGTGATCGAACCGAAGGATCAATATGCAAGTACCGATCCTTCCAGCGTCGGAAAAGTAAAGAACGGCGACAGCGTCTTCACGTCGCTGGACTTCTCCTTCCCGCTGAAGATTGGCATTGTGAACGGATTATATCTTGCCGACACAGCGGAGATCGCGAGCAATGTGGATACTTCGATGACAAGCTCTATCGTGGAAGGAACTATCGGTTTCAGTCTGGCGAGTACATTCCCTGTTGCACTGGATATCTATTCCAATCTGATCAAAGCGGATGCGCTCGATCCTACGAAACCCTCAACGGATACGTTGACAAATTCCGTGATGCGATTCCCACAGGACAGTACGAAACTGCCGCTCGGTGTGCCGGGGGCGCTGGATAACCAGGTGAAGATTGAATATCGGGATATAACACTGACGGGGGATGATGCGAAGAAGATTTCGGATGCGAAGTTCAATGCGGTGGAGATTAAAATGCGGACGGCGGCGGATGGCGGCAATACACCGCTGGCATTCGTGCGGGACGACAGTATTCAGGTGGTTACGATCGCAAACATCAAGTTCAAAGTAGATTTTGACAAATTCAAATAACAACCATTCTATTACGGAGAAGACTATGAACAGCAGTAATCAGTTCTTCAAAACGATATCCGGGATCAACGTTCTGCTCCTGGTGAGTATGGTTGTTGTTAACGTGCTCACCGCCGGAGGAGATAAATATTCGCCGAAAACGGTCGCAATGGGAAGGGCATTTGTTGCCTCGTCCCGCGGACTGGATGCCGTCGGATTGAATCCTGCCAATCTGGCGCTGGATGACCGGAATGCCACGGTCACGATCAATCTTGTGCCGCTCGGTTTTTCCGTCGGCAGCGACCTTTTTAACTACAAGATTTATAATGATTATTTTACCGGAGTGAAGGTGATCAATCCTGTTACCGGTGCAGAAGAAACTGTCGGCCGCGAACTTTCCGACGCCGATAAGAGCGAGATTCTCGGACTATTTCCCGGCGGTATGGCCCGGACACAGTTCTCCATGGAAACCTCGCCGATTGGTTTGTCGTTCCAGGTCGGTGATTTCGGATTCGCAATCGTTCCGTCCGTGCAGAGTGTGGTAAACCTGGACTTGCCGGAAGGGTATATGAAATTCATGCTGAACGGGTTGGAAGAGAACGGTTCCATTTATAATCTGAGCGGAACAGCAGTGAATGCATCCTCGGTGGCAGAAGTAAATTTCTCCGCCGCCTACAAATTACCGTACAATACGCCGGAACTTGATGAACTGACCGTCGGTGTCGGCTTGAAATATCTTCTCGGCCTTGGGTACATCATCACGGACAAATATAATTCCACGATCTCGAACAGTCCGTACAACACCACGCCGGACGCCAATGGTAATCTGATCAATCTAAATGCGAACTTCGACTTTCTGCAGTTTACCGCGTCGCCGGATCCTGATTCTCCGGAACCGGTCGGCTCCGGTATGGGATTCGATATTGGTGTTTCCGGTCTGCTGTACGATGCTTTTCGCGTCGGAATCAGTGTGACGGATATCGGTTCCATCACCTGGGATAAACGAACGAAAGCGATCATTGGCAGTGCAAATTTGAATATTGTCGGGGTCGCGGAAGCGAGCGCACAAGATTCGTTGAAGGATGCATTCAAAGGAAAGACGGTCGATACGACAGGATTCACGTACAGCCTGCCGACGGCACTGCATGCCGGTGTTGCAGTGCAGCTGGACGATGTTCTGGAAGATTTCCCGTTCCGCTGGTTGGTGGCGGCGGACCTGCATCTGGGATTCAATAACGTTGCGGGTAACACCACTCTGGCGCAGTATTCCATCGGTATGGAACTGGATCCGCTCGCGGGTTGGCTGCCGCTGCGAACCGGAATTCTTGCGGGAGGCCGCGAACGTTTCGCATGGTCGCTGGGTTTTGGAATCCATCTGGCCAATACATTCGATCTGGATTTTGCAACGCAGAGTATTGCGATCCTGACTAATCCGGATAGTTTCCGGACAGGTTCTTTCACGATGGGTATGAGATTGAGATTATAATTGACTGCAGCAATGCAGGAGAGAAATCCCCGGATGAGAATCCGGGGATTTTCATTTTAAATAGACCGCCGCAACCGGGCGACTGGGATCATCATTGATTCGCGATATTTTGCAACGGTGCGCCGGGCGATGTTGAATCCTTTTTCTTTTAAGATAGCGGCGATATCCTCGTCGCTCAGCGGTTTGGATTTGTCTTCTACTGTAAGGATCTCGCGGATGCGGGCCTTCACTTCCTTATTGGAGACATCTTCGCCGCTTTGGGTGCTGATACCTTCGCTGAAGAAGTAACGTAGTTCGTAGACACCGAAATCGGTTTGAACGTATTTCCCGTTCACCACACGGCTGATGGTGGAAATATCCATCCGGATGACCTCCGCGATATCCTTATAGATGAGCGGTTTCAATCCTTCGCCGGTGTCGAAGAATTCCCGCTGGCGGTTCACGATCTCGTGCATCACTTTCAACATGGTTTCGCGGCGCTGGTAGATGGAAGCGATGAACCATTTCGCGGCGTCAAACTTCGACCGGAGGAACTGTTTCGTATCGGCACCAACTTCTTTGTTCCGCTTCGACATCAGGTCCTTATAATTGCGGTTGATGCGGAGCGGAGGGACATTCTTGTCGTTTAACTGGATGATGAAATTATCCTCATCCTTCGTAACAATGAAGTCTGGTGTGAGATAATTCTGCTGCGCATCGATCGTTCCTTCGCCCGGTTTCGGATTCAGGTGAGAGATGATCTCGAGGATCCGTTTTACATCGTCGATGGAAATGTTCAGAATTTCGCCGATCTTTTCGTAGTGTTTCTTCGTGAATTCGTCGAAATGGTTCTGCAGCAGAGTCCTCGCATGGTCCAGCAGTACGGGATTTCCTTTGGCGTATTCCAGCTGGACGAGCAGGCATTCCTGCAGGGAACGGGAAGCGATTCCGACCGGTTCCAGCCTCTGGATGATTCGAAGGACTTCTTCGACCTGTGGAACGGTGAGGTGGAGCTTATTGCTTAAATTGATATCATTGACAATTGATTCCAGGTCACGCCGCAGGTATCCGTCTTCGTCTATATTGCCGATGATCTCTTCGGCGACCTGCATACCCATCTCCGTCACTTCGGCAAGGTGCAGCTGGTCCAGCAGTTTTTCTGCCAGCGGAGTGGTAGCGGCGATCGGGATCTCTTCTTTCTCTTCGTCATCATTCTGTTGCTGAACTTCACGGCGCGGCGCGAACGATTCTTCGTCGCTCAGATAGTCCTCGAACGAGAACTCGTCCTTTTTCTTTTCTTCTTCCTCTTTTTTTGCCTCTTCCTCGACTGCCGGAGTAGCATCTGCGGTTTGTTCCACTTCGGTTTCGCCGTCTGCCCCTTCTTCGAGTAAGGGATTAATTTCGAGCTCGGTCTTGATCATTTGTTCCAGAGCAAGCGTAGGGAGCTGCAGAAGTTTCAGATACTGGATCTGCTGCGGGGTGAGTTTTTGAAGGAGGCGCTGCTGTTGTGATAAGTGTAGCATCAGTGTCGTTGTGTGTTGATTGTTTCGCTCAATTGTGAATTCCAGTCTGCACCGAATGCGCGTTCCAGCGGTGCAGAGACATAGCGGTGCAGTTTCATCCCTTCCTGTTTCCCTTTATCCAGTGCCGGTTCACACTCGCTGAAATATTCATAATGAATTTCCGTGCCGTCTCTCCGTATCCGGACAGGGAACAGGTGACACGAGATCGGTTTTTGCCATGTGCTTTTCTTTTCGTAAAAGGCGCGTTCGAAGGAACACTTAGCGATATCTCCGTCAAAATAAACAAAGACGCACGCCTTGCCGTCCACGCATTGAGTGGCATAATTACCGGGCCCGCCGTCCACCAATCCATATCGCCCGATGGCGATGCGGTGTTCCACGGGAAGAAACTCTTCGACCTTCGGATAGAGTTCGGCGATCATTTTCACTTCATCATCCTTTAACGGCGCTCCGCGTCCCCCGGGGAATGTACAGCAGGCGCCTTTGCATGCGTTCAGGTCGCATGCAAATTTCGTTTCTGCAATGGAATCGTCTACCGTTATTTCGCCGATGATGAACATATTCTTGGAATAAGATAAGAATATTTTGAGGAAGGAAAAAGAAGTACCGCACTTTGCTGCAACGATTTTCTATACTTTCGAAAACATTTTTCCCGCCAATTGCCTCACAAACCCTTTGAATTCGAGACTGAGAAGGTTCACCAGTGCGTCCGACGAAGAAAGCTGCGACTGTTCCGAAATCTGGTCGATATGTATCGGAACTTCGGTCAGGACATCAGCGATTCTCTGTTCGAATGCATTTAACTGCGGCGGTTCTGCTGCAGGAGGGAGATCGGAGAGGATAGGACGGAGAGCAACGGACAGCTCTTCGATGATATCGTCTACCGATTGGACGAGTTTTGCCTGACCATTGCGAATAAGACGATTCGTGCCGTCGCTCTTTTTTTCGTTGATTGGCCCGGGGATACAGAAGAGTTCTCGGTTCTGATCAAGGGCAGTTGTAGCGGTGATCATGGCTCCGCCATCCTCTCCCGATTCTACGATGAGAGTGCCGAGGGACATGCCGCTGATGATGCGGTTGCGACGCGGGAAGAATCCGGGATGTGATTGAGTACTCATCGGCAGTTCGGAGATGACTGCGCCGCGATGTTTTGATTCGATCATTTCCACCAATTTCTCATTTTCCTTTGGATAGATCTTGTCCACACTGCCGCCGAGGACGGCGACCGTTCTGCCGTGATGGAGCGCCGTTCTATGGACGATCGTATCGACGCCGCGCGCAAGTCCGCTGATTACTGCGATCCCGCGCCGTGCCAGTTCCCGGGCAAAGGATTCGGCGATCTGTTTTCCATATGCGGTGGGATGACGGGTGCCGACGATGGCGATGGAATATTTATCGTTCTGCTGAAGTTTTCCGCGGACAAAAAGGAGTGCAGGAGGATCGTAGATGTTTTTCAGGTGTTCCGGATAGTCCGGATCCCAATAAGAGACGATATTGCCGTTTACTTTATTTACCAAGGAGAATTGCCGTTCAATGGCACGCTGATCGACCGGTGCATGACGGATGAAGGATGCATCACTTTCTTTGATACCTTTGATCCGGACGAGGGAACGAGGATCAGCAGAAAGGAGTGCTTCCGTAGAACCGAAATGATCGATGAGATGGATGATCTTTCTGTCGCTGATCTTCGGGATCGACCGCAAGTGGATCAGGTCCCGGATGTGGATTCCGGTCTGCATCCACCCGTCTAACCGACAATCTCGTTTCGGAACCGTTCCGTCAATGCAGCCGCCTCATCGCGGGTTTTTGCTTCGGCGATGATGCGGATGATCGGTTCGGTATTCGATTTGCGCAGGTGCACCCATGAGGCAGAGAAATCGATCTTCAACCCGTCTTCGAAGTTTGTCGTTTCCGTTTTGGAGTATTTTTCGTGCAGACGTTTCAGGATCGCGTCCGGTGCCAGCGTCCCGAGTTCGATTTTTTCTTTCACGATCTCATATTGCGGCAAGCTCGCTTTCAATGCCGATGCTTTACCGTCGAAATCGGCCAGCAGCTGCAGGAAAAGTCCGATACCGACGATGGCATCGCGTCCGAGGTGAACAGCCGGCAGGATAACGCCGCCGCTTCCTTCTCCCCCAACAATGGATCCGAGCTGTTTCATCCGTGATGCGACATTGATCTCGCCGACCGGTGTGCGGTAAACTGTCGCGCCGTATTGCTTCGCCACATCCTCCACTGCGCGTGTTGTGGAAAGGTTGACGACTACAGAATGACCGGTTCTGCCTGCTTTTTTTTCTTCCGCAAGGACAAATTGTGCTGCAGAAACGATCGTATATTCTTCCACGAACGGCTTTCCTTCTTCGGTGATTAACACCAAGCGATCCACATCCGGATCGACAGCAATGCCGAGGTCGGCTTTTTCCTTCACCACTCGTGCACTCAAGTCGGTAAGATTCTCCGGGATTGGTTCCGGAGTGTGTGAGAATATTCCGCTAACCTCGCAGTTCATTTCAATCACTTCACAACCGAGTGCGCGGAGCAGTTTTGGTGCAATATTCCCGCCGGCAGCGTTGACTGCATCTACCACAACTTTCAGTTTCCTGCCTGCGATCTTCTTCGGATCGATCCCGGGCAGGGAAAGGATATACTTGATGTGTTCGTCGATGAACTGTAGATCCTCAATTAATTTTCCCTGTTCATTCCATGTGCTGTATTGGAAATGTCCCCGGTCTGCGATCGACCAGAATTGTTTGTTCTCTTCGCCGTTCAGAAACATCCCGGATGATCCGATGAATTTTAATCCATTCCAAATCATAGGATTGTGGCTAGCGGTGACAGCGATCCCTCCGGCGGCCTTCTGTTTTTCGATGGCGAGTCCGACAGTTGGAGTGGGACAGACACCTAACGAAACCACATTGCAACCCATCTGCAGTAATGTAGCGATAACAATATCGGCGATCGGCTTGCCGGTGATCCGTCCGTCGCAGCCAACAATGATGGTGCCGCGATTACAGTATTCCGCAAAGCCGGCGGCATATTTAACGATTGTTTCGGGAGTCAACGATTGACCGACAATACCGCGGATGCCGGAGATGCTTACCATTAAGGACATATGGTTGCTTTCAAAAAAAGGAGAAAAATTCGTGCAACAAAATAGTGATGAATGCCAAGGCAAGCAAGCGTTCGGGAGAAAAATCTGTAGGCGGGTAAGGTCTTTCTCGTTTAAAAAAATTGAAGAACCGATTGTGATATTTACCTGTTGCTGGACCCATCCCCGTTACGAAGTGATGGCTTCGCCAAAGAGCTTCCTTCGGGAGAGAAATCTCGGTTTTTGACTTCAAGTATTAAAACGAGATTCCTCACTCGGTCCTTCGGACCTTCGTTCGGAATGACAAATAAAATTCATTTTTGAGACCACTTCTAATATTTTTGGTAGGGTTTTATACTGGGTGCTGCCAAAAAAAAAGGCGGGTGTGACCCGCCTGATATGAAAAAATATTTATTATTTCTTTTTTCCTTTTGCGGGGAGTTTTGTTTTCCAATCAGCAACCATTGTTTCGAAGGAAGAGGTATTTGCCCCAGATTTTTTGCCCGTTTCGATCGCTTGTTCTCCAGTTTTGACCGCGTCAACAAATTTTTCCATTGCTGCATACAATTGTGCTTTTACGGAGAGATATCCCCACGATGGATTGAGTGCCAACGCACGATCGATGGATTTCAAGCCGCCTTCATAGTCGGATTTGCTGTCCAGCGAGAAGCGCGCCAGAAGCGCTGCCTGTTGTGCTGCCTGCATTTTATAGCTGTTCTCTAATTTCGTCACATTGTCCACAGTATTAGTATTGATGACGAATGGGATCGCTACTTTTTCCCAGCGAAGGGAGACCTTTGCCGATGAAACTCCGAGTTCCGAGAAACTGTAAGAGAGCCATTCTTCGTGCGGTGCCTGTTCCGGTTTCACGGTGAAGGAAAGGACATTCTTGGTGGAGTCATACGTGTATGCACCCCATTGATCTGCAAATGAATTGAAAATGACGGTCCATTCTGTTTCGTTCGGTATGACGAAGAAGGAATATTTTCCTGCTTTCAATGTCGTTCCATTGATCTGGACATCCTCAGAAAAACTGAAAACGGTCGCATTGTTTGCACCGGCACGCCAGACCTGTCCGAACGGGACGAGCTTGTTCCATATCTCGCGACCTTTAACACCGGGACGATGATAGGTGATGGTCGCTTCTGCGATACCTATGGTCTGAGTGACAGAAGCATACGGACTGACCCGCAGCAGTTTGGAAGGGGATTGCTGGGCAAACACAATGGAGGCGGCCACGATGACGGTGAAGAGTACGGAAGCGATTTTTTTCATGGTTATTCCTTTTTGATGATGATGGTGAGTTGAAAGCTACAACTGACAGGGAAGGGAAAAAGTTTCCATTTGATGCGTTGAATATAAGAAAAATATTCGTACTTTCAGGTAGAAAAATGCGGGCGTAATTCAGTGGTAGAATGTCAGCTTCCCAAGCTGGACGTCGCCGGTTCGAGCCCGGTCGCCCGCTAAAGAAAATTCCCTTAACGATTGTTAAGGGAATTTTTGTTTTAAAGACCGTGGTGTATTGACACTCTGGACCCTTCGACTCGTCTCGCTGCGCTCAACTCGCTCAGGGTGACTATGTGTTCTTTTGTGTTCTCTGTTTGAATGTGTATTGACACTCTGGACCCTTCGACTCACTCGACAAACAGCGTCGGGATCGCTCAGGGTGACTATACTTTCCTCTGTGTCTCGATTTCTTTCGATTCAACCTGGTTTTGTCGTTTCTTAATACAGAGTGACTACATTGGGGAGTAAGAATCTCTGCGGTTTCCTAATTCAACGGACCGACCGGTTTCTTTGCTGCAAGGATTACCGCTCCGGAGACAACGGCAATTCCAGTGACGATCCCGACAGTGAGCCAGGGATCGGTTTTGCCGCTGAATAAGCTTGGTGCTGGTGGACGTTGTTTCTTTGCGATGGGGGCATTTGGATTGACCACTTTAATCACCGATATTTTAAAGGTGAATTTATAATCGGTTTTTTTCTCTCCGATCTTTATCGGCAGCACAACATCCAATTTCTTTCCAATATTTTGAGTGATCAATTTCCTGCCGGAGACAGTTCCGCTGTCCAGCGTGGAGAAAAGATCTTTTTCCACCCATCCATCCTCGGTCCAAAACACGTGGGTCCGGGGGATGAGAATGTCCTGCAGATAACCCCGAGGAGGGATCAGCATTGGGGCAAATCCTTTGATCGAATCTGAATACAGGCTTTGCGTGTTTCGCGCGGGGATAAACTTATTATCGATGCCGATCATCGCTCCACTGGATTCCACTTGCAGCTGCTGCGGGGTGAGATTAAGTACGGTTAAGGAAATGGCGGCATCGTCGATTGTAAAAGAGATGCTGACATTGGAATCCTTGAATTCCATTTTTGGAGAAATGACCGGCTCAATTAGCTGGTACACATAGAGATACTTTTTGCCGTTTACTCCCGGGGCAGGATAGGAAGAACCACATCCGGCGAATCCCTGCAGCATTATGGCGGAGACGAAAACCATCGTGGTAAACAACGCTGCCGGTCTTTGCAATGTGGACTGCTTCATAAAAGGTTCCCCTGAACGGTTGAGCTTCTATCTAATAGTGTTCCTTTTTCGGATGAAAGTCCTTGATAGAGCTAAATTGTTCGAATGTTTTCAATTTCCCCAGCGGTGTCATCATGCCGATCTCTTTGCGCGGTTGGTTATTGTTGTAATCAAACAAATAGTTATTCACCATTCGTTCTGCATCACCCGGTGTATTGAAATTGAATCCGATAAATACTTCCGGAGAATCGAATTTCCGGATACGCTCGGCGTACAGTTTTGATTGGGACTGTTTTCGGGTCGGGATATGCTGTTTGATTCCCAGACGCCGCAGATTCTGTGTGAAGGCATGTGTGCGGGAGCGCGACATGGCGATGCTGGTAAATGCGTTATCCAGCGGCGTGTGGATGTAGTGGATAGGGAACGGGAAGGATGTCAACAAAAACTGCACAAAGTCCAGCGCGGACAATGTGGAGTGACGCGCGTAGATCCGCGAGACGCGCAGATGCGTGCATTCGTCGATGGCGGCATAGTAAAAATGTTTTTGCTTGCCGATCGGTTTTTCGAACGGCTTCACAAAAATGATCACCCGGTCTCCGGGGAGCAATGGTTCATGCGGTTTCACTTTCCTGCGGTGCGATTTTGTTTCCTTCATATCGATGCCGCTCCGGCGAAGAATCTTCCAGATGGTGTTCTCCGCCAATTCGATGCCATACCATAATGACAAATACAGTTGCAGTCGCTTTTGACCGAACCCGGTCTGTTCGCGCAGACTTTTCAATCGTTGGATAATATGTTCCGGAGTGGCGCGGGGATTGTGATGCGGTTTGCGAGAACGGTTTTGCAGACTGTCGGAGGATTTCTGCGCTGTGTTGTACCGTTTCCACCATTTATAAAATGTTTTCCGGCTGATTCCGAATTTTTTGCAAACAAGAGGGACTTTTTTTACCCGTTCATATTCGGCGAACCACTCCAAACGCTCTTCGGGAGTCGGCAGGATTTCTTTTGGTTCTATGTTTGCATTGTTCAACAAATTTTATTTAGATAGGTGACAGCGATGTGGATAAAAAAACTATCTAAATGATTCTTCACAGATAGATAGTTTTTAATGACTTAAGAAATTCCTTATTTGATCAACAGCATTTTCTTTGTTTGGGCAAAACTTTCAGTCATAATTTGATAAAAATACAAACCACTTGCAACAGAAGTACCGAGAGTATTTTTCCCATTCCATTGAACACTGTATACTCCCGCATTTTTGGGCTCATTTACAAGATTTGCCACTTGTTGTCCGAGCACATTGAATATGGTAAGTGTCACAACACTGCGCTCCGGTAGTGCAA
The DNA here is from genome assembly GCA_041665525.1 of Bacteroidota bacterium. Classification (GTDB taxonomy): domain Bacteria; phylum Bacteroidota; class Ignavibacteria; order UBA10030; family UBA8401; genus UBA8401. The sequence goes on from JBAYIS010000024.1 coordinate 39,588, forward strand.
AACGGATGGTTGTAGAGGGATTAAAGGGATTCGGAAAATTTTGTTCCAGAGCAAATGATGTCGGAAGTTGCGATCTCTCAGCAACATCCGTCAGAATAGTTGGATTGAAGACGAATTCATCCCTGGAAGAGAATGGATGAGAACTGCTGATGAGCAAATCTCCCGCCTCGTTCAGAAAATTTTTGTCCGGTGTGGGATTGGATAAGGTTGGTGACTGCCGGTAAAATCCTAATCGATAGATATACGGGATATTCTTATTGGTGCGCAGAGCAACTGAGAGATCAGTCCCGCCTTTGGAAGAATCATACTGTGATCCTGAAGGATCGTACGCATCATCAAATAGATACACGGTATTTTCCAATGTGACGGGATTATTCGTCTTGGTCAGGTCCCACTGGTGATTCCTATTCCGATCATTTACAACAACGGCCAACTGACGAGGTGAAGCTCCGCTGATATCAAATACGGCGAATGGAATCGGGAGAAAACCGATGTAATGCATTGTTAAACCGAGATTGTTCTCCTGACGATAGAAGTATGCCTTTTGCGACCGCGATACATTTGTTGAATCGTAAAAATACTTCTCATTCTGGTCATAGGTTTTGTTCCCATTCGTGTCTTCATAATCGGTCATCGTCGAAAACTGCAGACGGACATCCTGAATGGAGGCATAATGGAATATTGATGAGCCCCCTGCTGTGTCCACATAGGGAGTCAGATTGAACCAGATGTCATCATTGAAAGGACTATACTCTGCCGAAGTCTTTGCAACAGTGGAAATGTTATTGGCGATCAATTTGAATCCGTCAAACTCCGGCAGTGAAGGGGAAGTATTGAACGTGAACGATGGAGAAAGTCTTTCTGCAAGGATTGTTCCGGTTGTCGAGTCTTTCAATCCAAACATATTGCGCGCAGGATATCCTGCCGAGTCGATACCGTAAAGAATGTACGTATGGTCTTTGATCTTCGATTCATCCGTTACGATAACATCAAACGTACCGGCGGCACTTCCTTTTGTTTTTGTCACTGTCGGCGGGAATTGTTGAATCTGTGCGACAGGGAGGGTGATTTGACCGCTCCATATCCTGCCTACTGAATCGGTCAATGTGCAATGAATGATGCATTCATCGCCGACGAAATTGGACGGAAGTGCAAATGAAAGATAGGATGACGGAGCGCTCGCCAGATACACCGTGCTGACGGTGTCCATTGCCGGAAGGTGTGTAATGACCAATTGCTTCGATGGCGTGTTGACATCGGCTGTAATAGTCACGTTCGACAATGGCTCGGAATGCGGGTTCCGCAAAGAAAATCCGAACCGAACGGTCTCACCGGGATTTGGAATGCCATCGTTGTTCAGATTGTCCGAATACACTACCGGTTGGATCATCCGGACGGCCGGCACATGCAACAAAACGACAGAATCCCACCGGACACTGTACGTTTCAGTATAATGTGTTAGATCGATAAAATATTTCTTCAAGCTTGCCGGTACTGTGAAGGTGTAACTATAAATATTATCGTTTGCGACAGCGTCGCCGTTTGTTCCATCATTTACGAGAAAATACTTTTGTATATAGAGTGAATCGCCGCCATATACATAAATTTTAGTAGAATACGATTGAATTTGGGCCGATGATGCGGTGAAGAGTACGGTTGCAGAAGTGTCATCCTGTTTTAAGGTGGCCGCTTCAATATGGGGCAAGTCGCGGAAATTGTTTAGATAAGCTTTTTTTGCAAGATCGGTCGTTGCTCGCAATTCGGTGATGCTGTTCAATCGGTCGGTTCCCCGTGCGATCACGAATGCGCCGACAACTTCCTGTGTGTCTCCCGGTGCAAACGTAAACGGACCGCAGGAGATCATTGCACGCCAATCGTAACCGAATAGTCCTGATTCCTTGTACGTCCACCCAGTACCGGTAACAGGATCACCGGACCATACAAATGTTGTTGGTTGATGGGAAACCGGATTAATGATCGGATTGCCTTCGGTTGCGAGCCCCTGCAATGCCCACAATGCTTTCCTTGGGAACATTACTGAACCTAATGGCGGATCCGCAGAGTATAATTCAAAAACATTGTGTGAGCTCGCTGTGAGATTTCGATATCCTTTAACAAATTTCCCGTTGACAAACGCACTGTCGGCGGCCGATGCTATCTGCGGACCCTGTATGAAAACGTACCCATTCGCGGGCGGACGGTAACCATATCCGAATGAATATGCATCATCATTATCTGCATTAAAGAAATATCCCAAACTCCTGTTTGTGTCACAGCCAACGACATCGTCATCGGCATCACCCAAATCTGTGTCGGTCCACAATCCGATATGAACGCTGTCGTATGTCGCATCACTTTTGTTAATGATCTTCCATTTTATATACATCACATCGCCCAGCGGACCGGACTGATTTGTACCAAAATACGTTGCTTGGACTTCGATACCCATAGGCAGTGTTGTGCCGAGAGAGTTATGCTTGTTACTGTCGACATCATTATACACAGACCAAAGTGTTTGATCACCGAGCAGCTGCGGTGTATCGATGCCGGCGTCCCATTGTCCGTTCTTATTGATATCGATATACGGAGCGCCCAAATCCCCGGGCCATTCGGCGTAGTCGACATTGTTTGCCGCATTGTCCCCGACATTGATCTTGTAGATCCGGTATCGCTCGTCGTAGGGATTTCCCGCTGCTGAAGGATCATTGGTAATGGTGTTGAATGTGGAAAGGATAGGACCCGGCTGAAATTCTGTTTGGTAGCACTGAACAGCAGTTCGTATCGAATCCGATGGGATATGTTTGCCGACGATCCACAGTCCGGAAGTAAACACGGCAGATTTACCGCTTCCTTTCGGCCATTCAAGCCCAGCTTTACCAGTTTTCAGATAATCGGCATACTGTCCGGCGCTGTTGATGGTCGCATTGATACGGTTACCGTCGAACTGTTTCCATTCTAAGGCGGCAGTTTTTTGAATTCCCGTCTGTTTCGAAAGAATCTTCTTTTGAGCGGGAAGAAGAAGTATAACACAACATAGCAAAATCGGGACATATAGATTTTTCATTACAGCCTCCGCAAGAAATCTATTTTACTAAAAGCATTTTCGTTGTGAAACTCACATTATTTGCGATCATACGGCAGAAATACAATCCGCTGGTGACGGTTCTTCCGGCGTCATCCCGGCCGTTCCACACAACGGAAAAGGTGCCGGCATCTCTGCTATCGTTCAATAATGTACGCACTTTTTGTCCGAGAGTGTTATAGATATTCAGCGATACACGGGTTTGTGCCGGGACAGAGAACCGTATGGTGGTGGTTGGATTGAACGGATTGGGATAGTTTTGTTCTAATGAAAACACTTCCGGTATCGTATTTTTGTGTTGAATAACATTAGCGGGGACGCTAGGATCGAGCGCAAGTGATTGTAGATAGTATACTCCGGTGCTGCCGATTTTTGTACCGATGCCGGAGGAAGTGTCAATAGTGACGAAGAATGTTTGATTGATGATTGCACTATCCATTATTCCATACAGTTTGTCATTCACATCGAACATCAGAGCGCGGACTCGGTTGCCGACTTTCACCCGACCGATTCGTGTAATCTGTTTTGTTGCCAGATTAAGCTTGAAAATTGCATCAGCCGTATCTTTGATTCCAGGAATAGGAATTTGTGCATAATAGATTTCATTCGTTGTACGATTATAGGACATCGACTTGATGCGGTGGCCATTTAAAAAATGATAGACGGTGTCGATACTCCCGTTGTTGATGTTGAACTTGCCGATAATCTTATCCCCTGCGAAGAGCAGATCGTCATTGTTCATGAATGAAATACCGCCGCTGATAGTGGCACCGGTCAGTGTAGCTTTCACGGGGATAGTGGAAGGTCCAGTGCTGCTAATTCTGAAGAGAGTGATTTCACCATACGTTAATTGTCTTAATGAATATAATTCCCTTGTTCCGGGATGGACGGCCATATTGAAGACAAACGTTTCCGGTTCACACCGAGTGACCAGAGTTGCAACGCCGTTGCTCGGCGTAATCGTATAAAGATTTTCACTATCGGAAGCGTATATCAATCCGGGAACCACAGGATCTATTTTTGCACCAATGCCGTTTAGACCGAATTTGAGAAGAGGATGCATTGGGTCATTGGTCTTCAATACAATTGTATCGCTCAATCTTCCCACAGTCGTCGGTTGGAAGACGAATTTAAGCGGGAGGGAAGAGCCGCCCGCAATTTTTACCGTATCGACATCGGGATACGTGTTGAAGAACATACCTCCAGAAAATGTACTTGTGGTAAACCGTAAAGTATCACTTCCAAAATTGGCAATATTAAAGCTGATCGTATCACTCGTGCTTCCAACAAATGTTTTCGGAAAGTTTAATAAAGTCGGATCTTCATTGAAATATATAAGAGGTGCCTGGCCAGCGAAAGAAAATGGAGTATAATTATTCTGAAAAGCTGCAAGTATGCTGTCGGCATATTTCCTCAACATTGTGATGCTTGCAAGATTGTCCGTACCGCGTGCAATCGTAAACGCGATAACGATTTCCTGCGTATCATTTTTTGCCAATGTGAAAGGCCCTGTTGAGAACATGGACCGCATATCACCGGAAGATCGTCCTGATTTGTCCAGCGTCCAACCAGTTGCTGTAACAGGATCACCGGGGAAAATGAACTTTGAAGGAAGATTTGTTACCGGATCTATGAACGGTTCTCCGGTCTTACCTTTGAGTCCTTTTTGATAATTGTATGCCTGTGATGCAAAGTCTGCTGATCCAATCCAGGGATCATCCCATATTCCATAGAAAAACACTGAGTGTGACGACATCGGTAGATTTTTTCTCAGGGTTCTTTTCTCCCCTCCGAACCAGGCCGTATCATTATCATTTCCCGTAAACACCATCGGTCCCTGCAATAAAATAAATCCGTTGGCAGGGGGTGCAGTTCCATAGGCAAAACTTCCTTCATCATTGTTGTCCCCATTATATACATACGCCATTTGGCGTACGGTGTCAACACCTGCTCGATCGTCCGTAGCGTCACCGATATCAGTATCACTCCAATAACTGATAAAGACACTATCATAATCCGCATCGCTTTTGTTAATGAATTTATACCGCAAAAAAACAGTGTTTTCCGCAACACCAGATGCTGCAAACAAAAAAAACGTCGATTGCAATTCTATGCCCATCGGATTTGTGCGCCCGACGGGATAATGGTTTTGAATATCGACATCATTTGAAACTGTCCACAACTGCTGATCTCCTGTCAGTGCCGGTTCATCGATTCCATTATCCCAAACTCCATTGTTGTTCAGATCATGGAATGGAGCACCGAGATAACCGGGCCATTGAAGATAATCTGTATCTTTAATACCACGTGTGATTTTATAGAGCCGATATTCAGGTTTGCGATAATCATCTGCCGCTGCCGGATCGTTCGTGGTTGTATTGAATGTCGAAATAATCTTGCCATGATGGTATTCACTCTGGTAATACATTACCGCTGTACGGAGAGAGTCGGATGGTTTGTGTTTTCCAATGATCCATAACCCGGACGTGAATACAGCATTTTTTTGTGTTCCTCTCGGCCATAACAATCCTGAAGATCCCGTCTTAAGTTCATCGCCAAAGATTCCGTCGTAGGAGATTACCGCGCCGATTTGGTTCGCATCCGTCGAATTCCATCCCCGAAGAACTGCAGGGGACGAAACTTTTGGGAGTCTTTGAGGGAATAAGAGTCCCAGAGGAAGAAGAATGAATACCAGGAGTGCAATACATCGACTTGAAATTGAATGCATGTTGAACCTTTTACGTGTGAAGGATGCAATATTATTTTGATCTACAAATTATCTAAGCAACTGCATCTTCTTAGTGATTCTTGTTCCCTCTGCTTCCAGTCGATAGAAATACATCC
>JBAYIS010000025.1:0-44640 GCA_041665525.1 Bacteroidota bacterium
CAAAAAAAGCGACCTCATTGTTCGCCTTGATAAGAACCTTGCGAAGGTTTTATTGTCTTTAGTGTTCAACCTTCGCAAGGTTTTTTAAAGAAAAACATAAAAACAGTTAGAAAAATCCAATGAATTTGATTGCTCGATTAGGATTTTTAAAAACGAGACAAGATAATCAGAATTCCGCCACACAAAAAAAGCGACCTCATTGTTCGCCTTGATAAGAACCTTGCGAAGGTTTTATAGTCTTTAGCGTTCAACCTTCGCAAGGTTTTTTAAAGAAAAACATAAAAACAGTTAGAAAAATCCAATGAATTCGATTGCTCGATTAGGATTTTGATAACGAAGACAAGATAAACAGAATTCCGCCACGCAAAAAAAGCGACCTCATTGTTCGCCTTGATAAGAACCTTGCGAAGGTTTTATTGTCTTTAGTGTTCAACCTTCGCAAGGTTACAAACCGCTTTTTCTCGAATAAATACTTTTTAATAATGTTGCCATCGTCATTTTTATACAACCTTAAATGTCCAAAATATCCATCGCGCATTGTCTGCAAGAACAGCAAGAAACCCTGCGAAGGTTGTATAGTTTGTTGCTAAAAACCTTCGCAGGGTTGTAGACCTCTCAGGTGACAGTTGCGTTTTTAAACCCTTATCTTAATTGTCAACCAAAACGCAATACCTGCATTCACAAGGAGAATTCTTCCACAGCTTCAACCGTGACATAAATAGAGAAGCAATCTTTCTTGAAACCCGCAATTACAAATACTTCATCGATCGCATGGTCAAAAATTATGATCTTACGAAAATTGAGCTCGTTGCATATTGCTTAATGCCAAACCATTTTCATTTCATTGTTCGCCAAGTCGAAGCTTTTGGAATCACAGAAATCTTCAAAGGGATTTGCAGTGGTTATGTAAAAGCGATCAATAAAGCACACCACAGGTCAGAGCAACTGTTCGAAGGGAAATATAAAATGAAACCTATTGATTCAAATGAATATCTCTTGCATCTGTCGCGATACGTTCATCTCAATCCGATCTGAGCACGCTTGGTCAGAAAGCTGAAGGAATCGGAATAGAGCAGTTGCTGTGCATATCTCGGAAGGAAATCTGATATTGATATCAAGTCAGAATATTTTTTACGGCAATTGAAAGGTATTGAGGGATATAAGGATTACTTACGAAGTTACTAACCATTATATAAAAGAAGAATTGAACGACTTTTGTTTCAGTTTGAAGCGATCATCGGCTTAAAGCTGACTTGTCACTTACGACAAGTGCCGGACATTTTCACTTTAAAGAGACGGGAGAAACTCTTTCGCCAAATCCCATCCTAAAAACATACTGACGATCAACAAAATTAAGCCAAATAACCGCGTTATCTTCCTGATCCGATCGATTTCAAACTTCACTTTGTGTCTCTCAACCAACTCCACCAGCGTAAAAAACCATGCAGTCACTCCGATTCCGGTGCCAATGGCGAACATTGTGTTGGAGAAAGTTGTCGGTTCAATTACACGGTATCCATGAACAATTCCGCCGATAGTGATCCAATATGCGAGGAATGACGGATTGGAAAAATACATTGCCATTCCCAGAAGAAAATACCGTTTAAATCCCGGAGTATCTTCTTCGTTCGGTTGGAAATGGGTCTCGGGAAGTTTCCCAAAGGTCGTTTTTAGGCCATAAATAAAGAATATCGCAAAGGTCGAAATACGGAAGATCGAATCCATGGTAGGATTAGAGATAAGCGTGCTGACACCAAACACAGCCGCTGCGCAATAAAGTATATCCATAAATGCGGAACCCGCGCCGATCATCAATGCCTGCGCAGTGTGGTTGCGAAGCGCTTTCATTACCACGGCAAGATTGATCGGACCGATCGGAATAGTCGTGACATACCCGATGATGATACCAACAACAAACGCGATCATTGACACCCTAACTGTTTTGCGGAAAACATTAATAGATACAGAAGTTTACAGGAAAGTGCAAGTGCAAATCTTTCAGAACCCCGCTCAGGTTTCAATCCTTCGGAAGGTTATGAATTTACGCCGCAGCTTGTGTTGGCAGGAATTTTTCTTCATCGATGTATCCTTTTTCTTTGACCGACTGCAATATCTCGACGATCGGCGTTGCTTCATAATACTGCATCAAATGGTTGCGCAACTTGGCAGCATTCGCTTCGCCTTTAAGATATCCTATATAGAACTTCCGCATCTCGATCACTGCACGTTTCTCCCCTTTTCTTTCAACGGAGAGCGTGAGCAGTTCGACACATTTATCGATCCGTTCCGCAAGCGTGCGCTTCGGTGTGAGTTCACCCGTTGCGAAATAATGTTTCGTGTCAGCAAAGATCCAGGGATTATCGATAGCGCCACGGCCAATCATCACACCGTCGCATCCAGTGTCTTCGAATACTTCTTTAATCTGTTGCGGTTCTGTCAAACTGCCGTTGACGATAATCGGAATCGTTACAGCTTGTTTCACTTTCGGGATCCAAGAATAATCAGGATCGCCGTTATGTCCCTGCGATCGTGTACGGCAATGGATCGTCATTCCCTTCACACCAATTCCTTCCAGCATTTTCGCCACTTCAATAATCTTAATGGAGTGTTCATCCCAACCCAGTCGGGTTTTAACCGTCACGGGAATATTTGTTGCTTTCACCACATTGGAAACTAATCGTTCCATTCGCGGGATATCTTTTAACAGTCCCGCCCCCGCGCCGCGCCCTGCCACCTGCTTTACCCAACAACCGGCATTTACATCAATCAGGTCGGGCTTCAACGAATCTGCGAGCCGTGTGGCCCCTTCCATCGCTTCCTCATCTCCACCGTAAATCTGAATTCCGAATGTTCGTTCTTCTTCAAGGAATCGCATCTTCTCAAACGTTTTTTTATTGTTGCGGATCAGTCCGTCCGAATTGACAAATTCTGTGTACATAATATCCGCACCGAGTTTTTTACAGACAAGACGGAAGGGCATATCCGTCACATCCTCCATCGGAGCAAGAATCAGAGGGCGTACAATATTTATGTTACCAATTTTCATGTTCGCTCAGCCTTGCGAAAGTTCTAAAACCTTCGCAAGGTTTTAAACTAATTTGATTTAATATGCTGAACAATAAATTCAGCAAACTGTTTTGTGCCGACGGTCGATTTCGGATTTAAATCTTTTGTCACCTCGTTGGGATTCATCAGCGTTTCGCGGATGGCTTTATAGATTTTGTCTGCCGCGACAGTCTCTCCCAAATGATTCAACATCATTGCAGCACCAAGGATTAGTGCAGATGGATTTGCTATGTCTTTTCCCGCAATATCCGGTGCACTGCCATGGACCGCTTCGAAAATAGCTGTGTCTTTTCCAATGTTCGCTCCCGGTGCAACTCCCAGTCCGCCGACCAGTCCCGAACAGAGATCCGATAAGATATCCCCAAACAGATTCGTCGTAACGATCACATCGTACTGATTTGGATTCAACACAAGCTGCATCGCCATATTATCGATGATGACATCATTACATTGGATGTCCGGAAACTCTTCGGCAACTTTCTTTCCTACTTCCAGGAAGAGTCCTCCGGTGAATTTCATAATATTCGCTTTGTGGACGATCGAAACTTTTTTCCGGTTAAATTTTCGTGCGTATTCAAAAGCGGCGCGGACAATTCTCTCGCTTCCATACCGTGTGATGATGCCAATTGTTTCCGCAGCACTTTTTTGCGCATCAATGTAATGCTCAATGCCCGAGTAGAATTCTTCAATATTCTCGCGAAACATGACGATATCGACATTGCTGTACCGGGACGGAACGCCTTCGAATGATTTTGCGGGACGGAGATTGATATACAGATCAAATTCTTTCCGCATCGCCACATTCACACTGCGGAATCCCTTTCCGAGCTGTGTAGTCAACGGACCTTTCAGAGCGACCTTGTTCTTTGAGATCGATTCGATCGTCTGTTCCGGAATCGGATCTTTATGCTTCTCGATCCCGGCCATGCCGGCATATTGTTCATCCCACTGTATCGGAACGCCGGTAGCTTCAACAACCTTCACTGTTGCTTCCGTGATGCTAGGACCAATTCCATCTCCCGGAATGAGTGTAATAGTGTACATTCAACTCCTACTTTCTAATATTTTAGTAAATATACGAAAATCTCACGAATGAACAAAGAAGACGGAATTGTCCAAAAATTCATCTTTGTTAAAAGGCAAATTTTCGGTACCTTTAAAAGATTTCTACTTACAATGAAGCAAAACTTTGAAAAAATATCTCTCCTTTATAAAAATTGAACATACGTTATTCTCCCTGCCGATGATCTACAGCGGGGTGTTTCTCGCTTCCAAAGAACAGCCTGCTGTCGTACTGCTTATTTTAGTATTAACAGCGGCGATCGGCGCGCGACTCGTCGCGATGACCCTGAATAGAATTATTGACCGCGAAATTGACAGACATAATCCCCGCACGATTCAACGTGAATTGCCGAGCGGGAAAATGAACCTGAAAGAGAGTTACGGTGTTTTGCTCACCGGGCTCGCGATGTACCTGGTTTCTGCCAAATTGATATCGGATTTCTGCTTTTACCTCTCTCCAATTCCGTTGATCGTCTTTGTCATATATCCCTATTTAAAACGATATACACCGTTGGCTCATTTCGGTGTTGGTATGGGACTGGCGATGGGTCCGCTCGGTGGTTTCTTTGCGGTGACCGGTTCAATGGAACGATTTGGAGAATCGCTGCTCCTTCCACTTTTTAATCTCTTTTGGGCAACGGGTTTCGACATTATCTACTCAACATTGGACGAAGCCTTCGATAAAAAGGCGGGATTATTTTCATTCCCTTCCCGTTTTGGCAAAGTAAAAGCTTTGCAAATTTCCGGAGTGCTGCATATTCTCGCATTCATTGTCTTAATAGCACTTGTCGTTATCTCGTTGAAAGCTTTGATCGCCCTTCCGTTCCTTTTATTAAGCGGATTCCTGCTCTGGCTGGAACAGCATAAGGCAGAAGATGTTGAGTTAGCGTTTTTTAAAATCAATATTGTTGTTGGATTTTCAATTTTATTAATGATCCTGGTAAGTATTTAGAAACTAACACCTGAGAAATTCCACCTCTCGTCAGAAGATATGAAAATCATCATCGGCATCACAGGAAGTTCCGGAGCGGTGTACGCGTTGGATTTTTTAAAAAAATCCACGGCGGATAAATTCCTCGTTATTAGCAAATGGGGGAAGGCTTTGTTGAAGGATGAATTGAAGATGGAAGATACCGACCTTCATCCGTATATAAAGCGGCAGTTCGATGACAAAGACCTGACGGCACCGATCGCTTCCGGTTCGAATCATTTTGATGCTTTCATCATTCTCCCCTGCTCGACGTCGACCATCGGGAAGATCGCATCGGGAATCGGCGACACTCTTATCACACGAACAGCACAAGTAGCAATGAAAGAACGCTATAAACTCATTCTCTGTGTTCGTGAAACACCCTTGTCCACCCTGACGCTGGAACAATGTGCGAAACTCTCCGGATATGGAGTGATCATTATGCCGATCTCACCACCGATGTATTTTGTACCCGAAAACGTCGGCGAATATGTCGGCGCTTTCACGGACAAAGTGCTGGGGGCTGTCGGCGAACGCCGCGGCAATGGATGGCGATCCGAAGAATTGGAATAACTACCAACGCTAGTACACGGTAAAATTTTTTTAACCATAACTCATAACTGTTAACGCATAACTGTTCACTAAATTTCCCCAACACGTATGTTCGATAACCTGCAGGATTTCATAAGGCATCTTGAAAAAAACGGTGAACTGCATCGGGTCAAGGTAGAAGTCGATCCTGAATTGGAGATCACCGAGATTGCTACACGTGCGCTCGCTCAGGGAAAACCTGCACTGGTGTTCGAAAATATCAAAGGAGCGGATTTCCCGCTGGTGATTAATATGCTCGCCAGTGAACGCCGGATAGAACTTGCGCTTGGGAAACATCCCGACGAACTCGGAGAACAGCTCATCTCCTTCGCGGAAAAAGTGTTGCCCCCCTCACCGAAGATCCTCTTGGAAGAATCGGCGATGATTCGCCGTCTCTATAATGCCAGACCGAAGAATGTCCGAATTGCCCGTTCGCAGGCCGTGATCGAGAAACCAAATCTTTCCGCCCTTCCTATTTTAAAGACATGGCCAGAGGACGGCGGACGGTTTGTTACTCTTCCGCAAGTTGTCACCTACGATCCGAAGAACGGAAAACGGAACATCGGTATGTACCGCATCCAGAAATTTGACGACCAAACGACCGGTATGCATTGGCAGATCGGCAAAGGTGGCGGATACCATTATCACGCAGCAGAAAAATTGAATCAGCCGTTGGAAGTCGCTCTGGTTATCGGAAGTGATCCGGCACTCCTTCTTGCCACTGTTGCGGCCTTGCCGGAAGGAATTGACGAAGCGATGTTCGCTGGTTTCTTGCGGGGACGACCGACGGAGTTTGTGAACGCTCGAACATTAAATATTGCTGTGCCCGCAAATGCGGAATTTATCTTTGAAGGGATCGTGAAACCGAGGGAACGAAGAATGGAAGGACCGTTCGGCGACCATTTTGGTCACTATTCGAATGCTGCAGAATATCCCGTCTTTCATATCCAGACAGCAACGCGCAGAAAAGATCCTCTCTATCCAGCCACTATCGTCGGCATACCTCCCATGGAGGATAAGTATATTGGCGATGCCACGCAGCAGATTCTTGCACCGCTGGCTCGTCTGATCCATCACGAAGTGAAAAATGTCTGGGCATATTATGAAGCAGGTTTCCACAATCTGCTGGTCGTTTCCGTGAATGAACGGTACCAAAAGGAAGCAATGAAAGCAGCCCTGGGATTGATGGGAACGGGCCAACTCTCCCTGACAAAATGCCTCGTCACAGTCTCCGAACATGTGGACGTACGAAATTTCAACGAAGTGCTCAAAGCGGTCCGAGATAATTTCGATCCACATTTCGATTTTGTGATGATACCGAAGGTTCCTCTCGATACGCTCGATTTCACCTCGTTTACCATGAATCTCGGCAGCAAGATGATCATCGACGCCACCGAAAAAAAGAAACCGAAACAAAAAGTGAACGTCAAACGGCTGCACGAAACTGTCAAAAGTTTAACATCGTTCGACCGACGGATCATTGATGCCCGCCTGGTGGAAGGATCATTCCTTTTGGTAAAAGTGAAAAAGGACGGCGACGCAGTCATCAAAAAGATCGTCAAGCATCCCGGACTCGTAGAGGTGAAAATGGCAGCCACAGTCAGTTTCGATGTGGATATTAACGAACAGGAAAGTTATATCTGGGGTGTATTCACTCGATTCGACTGCGAGCGGGATATTATTTTCACTTCGCAAAAACTGATCGGCATCTCCCCCATCTACAACGGCATTCTGGGAATCGACGCTACCTGGAAGAACGGATACCCACATCCGCTAACGATGGATGAAGCGATCGTAAAGAAAGTCGACGAACGCTGGGACAGCTACTGGAGATAAATTACATTTAATTGAACCAACATCGCACGGTCACGATATACGTGTGTGGAAATTCGAAAATAATCACGAATCGTTGCACACCGGCAAGGAACAGGGAAAATGAACACCACGATCCATTTCAGAGACAAACAATTATTTCCCATTTGGGATAAAATCCAAAACGGACGCCGACTTTCGCTTGAAGACGGATTGACGATGTTCGCATCGCAGGATATCATTTCCATCGGCAAGATGGCACACTCCGTTCAGCAGCAAAAGAGCGGCGATGCCGTTTATTACGTAGTCAACCAAAAGATCGAACCGACAAACATTTGCGTTCTCTCCTGCAAGTTCTGCGACTTTGCCGTAAAACAAGGAACGCCGCAGGCGTACGAAATGACCATCGAAGAGATTCTTTCCAAATTGAACTCCGATGTGCATGAAGTACATATCACCGGAGGTCTGCATCCGGACTGGCCGTGGGAATATTATCTTGGCATGGTTCGCGACATAAAAAAAAGCTTCCCGCAACTGGATGTAAAAGCTTTCACCGCCGTGGAAATCGATTTCTTCCATAAGAAATTCAAGATGCCGATCGACGAAGTATTACGACAACTCTACTCCGTTGGCCTGCGAACAATGCCGGGCGGAGGTGCGGAAGTCTTCTCCGAGCGAGTCCGGAAACTGTTATTCAATCAAAAGATTGGTGCAAAAACATGGTTCGAAGTGCATAAGACTGCGCATCGCCTCGGCATCCCGTCTAATGCAACGCTCCTCTACGGACATATCGAAACCTATGAAGAACGCGTGATGCATATGGTGAAACTCCGGGAAGCGCAGGATGAAACCCATGGATTCCTGTCGTTCATTCCTCTGGCATTTCTCCCTGGCGACACCGGCATCAAACCAAAGAACGATTTTACCTCTGCAATAGAGGATCTGAAAACCATCGCCGTGTCGAGGTTAATGCTCGACAATTTCCCGCACATTAAAGCATACTGGGTGATGTTGACGGAAGAAGTTGCTTCCATTGCACTCAATTTCGGCGCAGATGATATGGATGGAACAGTCGGCGGCGAAAAGATCGCACACGATGCCGGTGCTGTCAGTCCCATGGCGATGGCTAAAGATAAACTGGTAAAGATCATCAATGACGCCGGGAAAATTCCCGTCGAACGAGATGTCTATTACAACGCGCTGAATATCAATGCTGAAAATGTCGTCGGCAAAATCCCGTATCTCAACTCCGTCCCGTTTTATGAACATTTTGAACAGCGACAATTCAAGCTACTTCCTATTGTCCCCCGAAGAATGGGACAACTGTCGCAAAAAGGACAGATTGATGCTGGTTTATTCTCGTTAATGGATTACTTCGGGCAACAGGAAAAATTGGAGCTGATGAATTATTGTATTGCATCACGCGACCAGGTGAAGAGTGTTATGCTCTTTTCCAAAGAGGGCTGGCAGGGATTGCATGGAAAGAAAATCGGCATCATCGATGACACAGCAACTTCCATCCGATTGCTGCAAGTTCTGCTGGAAAAGAAATACGGCGTAAAGGCAGTATTCGAGCGCTTGCACTCCGGAGTCAACGACTATTCCGGATTCGACGCGATTTTGCTCATCGGCGATGAAGCACTGAAAGCGAACAGGAACGGATTGCCGGGATTCGATCTTGTCTTCGATCTCGCAAAAGAGTGGTATGACTGGCAAAAGCTTCCTTTCGTGTTCGCCGTCTGGGCGCATAAAAAATCCCTTACTCCGGAAAAAGCTGCTGAACTGCAAGAAATCATCCGGCATGCATTGGACAAAGGAGAAAGCCGGTTGGATACGATCGGCATACAACACGGTTTGACTATATCATTGTCACCGGCAGAGACTTCGGAATTCCTGCAAGGTTTCAACTATAGACTCGGTGAAAGGGAAAAAGAAGCGATGAACATATTCAAAAAACTTATTGAAGAAGTTGCTGTTATTTCGTAACTTAGCCAATCTAAAACACGATTGAGACAATGGAACAACAGACTGTTACGAAACTTCAAGAGCTCATTCAGCAAGGCGAGAAATTAGTACCTGAGGGAGGACACGAATTCTCCGGCTATAATGCGAAATTGCAGAGCCAATACCTCATGTGGCGAAAGTCGTGCCTTGATTCGATCGCAAAGATCGGTTCTTCCGCCAATGCACTCCGTGAAAAAATTACGAAAGATGAGAACGGCGCATATTTTTATCAGAATTCTGCTCAATTGATCCTTGATGTCGTCAAACAATCGATTCCACTTGCAGAAACGGAACTGAAGAAGAATACACCTGCACCTGCCGCTCCAAAGCCGGCCGTATCCGCATCGAAACCGGTTCCGCAGCCTGCTGCAGCACCAAAAGTGGAAACTCCAAAACCGGAAGCAGCAAAGCAGGAAATGCCGAAAGCAGTTCCCGCTCCTCCGCCCGCTGTTGCACCTCAGCCGACTCCCGCGCCAACACCCGCTGTTGCCGCTCCTTCTGTGTCGAGCAAACAGGTTCTTGTCTTATCCTCCTCTGAAACAGAATTGCAGAACCAGCTGTCAAACCTTTTAAAGGAAATGGGTATCGACGGGGTGATGTTCCAGCGCGGAACCGCCGTTGATGCCATCGTCGGATTTCTGGAAAAATATCCAACCGTCCGCTATGCATATTATTTGTACAATCCTGATGATATCAACAGTGCGATGTTCGAACTGGGATATCTCATCGGCAAAGTGGGATCGAACCGCGTCTGTTGTATCCACAAAAAGGACGATGCACCGCCGAAAGGAATTCCGGGGATCATCTATAAAGAGATCGTCGTGAAACTGGAAGAAATCAGTTTTGGATTGATAAAGGACCTGAAGGCAGCAGGATATACCGTAACGTTCTAACAGCACACTACAACCTTTCACAACATTCAATGCTGTGGAAGGTTTTTTATTATGACACTTTCCGAAATATATTCCAAAGTACGTAACAATCAACGCATCGAACGCGAAGAGGGATTGTTCCTTCTCCGCAATGCACAATTACTGGACCTGGGCGACCTCGCAAACGAGATCCGCTTCAAAAAGAATCCGGAATCGCAGGTAACATTCGTGTTGGATTCCAATCCGAACTATACGAATGTTTGCACCATCGACTGTATTTTTTGTGCGTTCTACCGTCATCCCGGTGAAGAGGGTGTGTATACACACACTGTCGATGAGATGCTGGAGAAGTTCAAAGAATCCGCCAAGAAAGGCATTACGACGATTCTGCTGCAAGGAGGCGTGAATCCAGAACTTCCATTCGAATATTATGTGGAAATGGTCGAACGAACTGTGAAGGAAGTTCCGGAAGTGTATCCGCACTTCTATTCCACATCTGAGATCATCGAAATGGCCCGTGTGTCGGGTTTGACTTTGCAGCAGGTGCTGAAGCGTTTATGGGATGCAGGCCAGCGTTCGATCCCCGGCGGCGGCGCCGAGATTCTTTCGGACCGCGTAAAGAAAAAGATCAGCAGTAAAAAAGGGACTTCGGCAGACTGGCTGAATGTGATGCGTGAAGCACACAAGATCGGATATAAATCCACAGCAACAATGATGTACGGTCATCTGGAAAAAGATGAAGATACCATCGAACATCTCGAAGTGATCCGTCAGTTGCAGGATGAGTATCACGGATTCACTGCGTTCGTTCCATGGAGTTTCAAGCCGGGAAATACACCTTTGGAGAAGATCATCCCGACCTATGCCACACCGAAACGGTATCTGGAGATGATTGCATTTTCACGGATCTACCTGGATAACTTCGATCATGTACAGGCGTCATGGTTCAGCGAGGGGAAAAAGACGGGACAGATTGCCCTACATTTCGGCGCGGATGATTTCGGTGGGACACTGTTGGAAGAGAATGTTCACGCTGCAGCAAACTTCGTTAACAAAACAAACACGGAAGAATGCATTCAGCTCATTCACGAATCCGGTTTTGATGCTGCACAACGGGGAACCCTGTACGATATCAAGAAGGTCATTTCGCGTACGAAAGCTGCGTAAGAATCATTTTACGGGAAGGCCAATCAAAGACTTCCCTTCAATCAGCAATCGCTCCAATTCGTCTTCCGTTCTCCCCTCAGCATAAATCCGCACCGTTGGTTCCGTCTGCGAGGCACGAATCAACAGCCAGCGTGAATCTCCGAACAGAAATTTAATACCGTGCAGCTTCTCCCTGTCATAGAGTTTCCGGACCTTCTCAATAAAAAACTCTTCAAGATTTTTCGACGGTTTGAAATGTGTCGCAGACTGGAGTATTTCGTCCCGGTCGAGTGTTCCGGCAGGGATATCGATACGCCGATAATGTAATTCTCCCACGATATTCTTGATATCATTCCAAAGTTCATATAATGATTTACCGCTCATCGCCAGCATTTCACAAAAGAGGAGGCCGGAGAGAATCCCATCCCGTTCCGGAAGATGTCCTTTAATGCCGAATCCGGCGCTCTCTTCTACGCCGATCAAAAAATCGGTCTGCAGCATGATATCCGTCAGATTCTGAAAACTGACATTCACATCATAAAACGGTAAATTCCATCGTTCCGCCAGTACGCGGACCTTATCCGTTACCGGCACCGATTTGATTACTGCACCGCGGAGGCCTTTGTTGTGATACACATGCCATAACAATAACAGGATCGTCTGCTGAACGGAAATCCACTTCCCGTCCCCGAAACAGACAGCACACCGGTCCCCATCTCCATCCGTTGCAATACCCAGGATTGCATCCGTTACGCTTACATTATAAAAGAGCGGTTCCAGATTCTTTTCGATCGGTTCCGGATGACGGTCATAAAAATTCGTTTCGGCCGTTCCAAAAATGGTTTGCGCTCTCCAACCTGTTTCATTCAGGATTTCTTCCAGGATCGTTTGTCCGGCACCTCCCATGGAATCGATGATTACACTGGGATTGCCGGATGGATTGGCAGCATATTTCGACAGTGCTTCAAAATCAATGACTTTCCGAAGTTGAACAAGGTATTCCGGAAGGAAATTTTTTCTTTCAATATGCAGCGTGTCGAACTTTTTTACGGGAATATTCTGAACGAATCCGGCAACTTTCCGGGTCTCTTCTGCAATGAATGGTCCCCCATATCCTGCTTTAAATTTTACCCCATTATACGAGGATGGATTATGACTGGCCGTGATCATAATCCCAGCTCCGCAGTGAAGATTTTTTACTGAGAATGAAAGCACTGGGGTCGGGACTAGCGTCTCGGAAAGATACACAGTGATGCCGCCAGCGGAGAGGACCCCGGCAAACTGTTCAGCGAAATACCCGGAGTCTTTCCGGCCGTCATAACCTATAGCAACTGGTTTTTTGTTAAGATGCTCTGAGTGGAGATATCGGAGGAATGCTTCGGCAACACGGAATAGATTCTCTTCGTTGAAATATTCTCCAACGACCGCTCGCCATCCGTCATTTCCGAACTTAATGGTCTGTATTTTCATCAGGCGGGGTTTCAGAGAGGAGTTCTTGGGCCTTCAGGAATTGTTCTGCAGGAACATACACTTTAATTGGATATTTGAATATGATCCGTCCGAGCGCGTTGTCCATAAATCCGTCGGCCATGACGCCGATATTTGTCGTGTTGGCAGAATGGACGGTGAAACCGGCGGACATCAGCCGGCCGCGCACGATCTCCGCTTCATAAAAGTCAGCCGATGAAAATATGACCGTCCACCCTTCGCTTGCTTCAATACCGGCATGGTCCAAACAATAGTTGCGCTTATTTTTCACGATCAAACAATCAGAGCAAAACAATTGTTGACAGACAATACAGACGCCGACTGCGACGCCGATTGGATGGTTGGTGCACGAATATTGGTCTTCCGCTAATAGCGAACCGCATTGCGGACAGTAATCGGAATCGAGATCGACCTCGCCGCCGCAGTTATCGCACTCATCCATCGGCACAGGTTTCGGCAGCGATCCCACGAGCAGAATATTGCAGTCAGCGCAGAAGATTGCGTCATCAGTATATTCTGTTCTGCACGTTGGACAAAATTTCATAGTGGAACTAGACTAATCACTTAACGATTCTAACATCTAATGATGCAATGTCTAAATGGATCAATGATTCAATGGATCAATGGTTCAATGGATCAATGGATCAATGGTTCAATGATTCAATGAAGATAGTTTTCTACACGTTAAACCTAAAATGACAAATATCTCCGTCTTCCATCACATACTCACGCCCTTCAACATGCAGCAAACCGTTTTCTTTTACAGCCGCTTCAGTTTTCAAACGAAAGAGATCTTCGCATTTCATTATTTCCGCTCGAATGAATCCTTTTTCAAAATCGGTGTGAATCACTCCCGCTGCTTCCGGCGCCATGGCACCTTTGCGCAGAGTCCAGGCATGCACCTCTTTGGGTCCCGCAGTAAAGAATGTAATCAATCCTAGCAAATCCATTCCTTCCCTCACAACTTGCTGCAGGCCGGATTCGTGTAATCCAAGCCCTTCGAGAAAACCTGCCCGCTCTTCTTTTGGTAACTCTGCAACCTCTGCTTCGACAGCAGCACTCACAATAACGACTTTCGCTCCTTCCTTTGCTGCAATTTCTCGAACTTCTTCCACATATTTATTTCCCGTGGAAATTTCCTTTTCATGGACATTGCAGACATACATCACCGGTTTATTCGTCAGCAAATGCATATCTCTTAAAAACATTTTCTCTTCATCATTATGGACTTGAACATAGCGGGCAAGCCGTCCGCTGGCAAGGTGATCTTTCACCTTATTATAGAAATCCGCTTCGGGTCGCGCTTTTTTATCGTTCTTTGCACGATGTTCGGCATCGCGGACTTTCTTCTCGATTGTATCCATGTCCTTAATGATCAGTTCCGTTTCGATCACTTCAATATCCCGTTTCGGATTTACGCTGCCGTCCACATGGATAATGTTTGGATCGTCGAAACACCTGACAACATGTGCGATGGCATCAGTATCACGAATATGAGATAGAAACTGATTGCCGAGTCCTTCCCCTTTGCTCGCTCCTTTAACCAAGCCGGCAATATCCACAAATTCGATGGATGACGGGAGAATCTTCTGTGATCCATAGATTTTTACAAGACCGTCAATCCGTTCATCATCAACGAAAACGACACCGACATTCGGCTCGATTGTGCAAAACGGATAGTTAGCAGCTTCCGCACCGGCAGCTGTGATTGCGTTGAAAAGCGTTGATTTACCGACATTTGGAAGTCCGACGATACCGCAGTTAAAACCCATTGTAATAATTTTCTTTTATGTGATAATGCCGAATGAACGCACTCCATTGGAGCAGGACATACGGATTGAATTGCATCAAAGATACGGAAAAAATCCAGTGCTTCCAAAATTTGGAAAATGTCTTAATTTAACATGTTACGTCATGCCGAACTTGTCCCGCTGTACGGGATGTCCCGCAGTTTGTGATTCCGCCTTGACGGGATTCAAATAAGCGGAACCGTACAGCGGCATTTCAGCATCTAAAAAGATTATGAAAGATGCTGACATTCGTCAACATGACGATATAATGTTTCAAATTAAGACATAGCCAAAAATTGAGTGCCCCGCACTGGGCCAGAAAAAAAAGGAATCACCCATATTGCATAATTATCCATTTTTCCGTATATTTATGCAACTATGAAAAAGGCAATTTCCATAATCGGCGCTTCAGGATATTCCGGCGCAGAACTCTTAAAGATCCTGCTTCATCATCCCGATGTTGAAGTAACAAATGTATTTGCGAACTCTTCCGCGGGAAAACGGGTGGATGTTTTGTATCCGCATTTCCGATCGCGGACCCAGTTGGTGTATCAGGAATATGATATCACCAAGGTGAAGAATGATGATTTGGTCTTCATTGCACTGCCGTCCGGGGAAGCGATGAAGTATGTTCCTGCATTGATCGATGCCGGGAAGCGCGTAATCGATCTCGGCGGCGATTTCCGTCTGCATGATGCACAGCTCTACACAAAGTATTATAGACATGAACATACGTCAGCACAGTATCTGGCGAAAGCGGTGTATGGATTGCCGGAATGGAACAAGAAAAACATCCAGTCTGCGCAATTGGTTGCTAATCCCGGATGTTATGTGACTAGCGCATTGCTTCCGTTGTTGCCGCTGGTAAAGGAAAAACTGATCCATGCAAATGGGATCGTTATCAATTCACTTTCCGGTGTTTCCGGAGCGGGGCGAAGTGCTTCCGTGGAATTGTCTTTCACCGAATCGAACGAATCAGTGAAGGCATACAAGGTGGGTGTCCACCAGCATACTCCGGAAATTGAAACAATATTGAACGATTTTGGCGGGAGCGAATCAACGGTGACATTCATTCCGCATTTAATTCCGATTACCCGGGGAATCTATTCCACAATAATCGTTACTCCCAATGGAACGCTGTTGCCGGAACAAATCGATGCCGTGTATAAAAAACATTATGGCCACTCCCCCTTTGTCCGTTTAATCGAAGGCCTCGCACCGGAAATTAAGCATGTGCAATACACAAACTTCTGCGACATTAGCTGGAAAATGTACGAACGAAACGGTCAGATCATCTTGCATTCGGTCATCGACAATCTTGTAAAAGGAGCTGCTGGCCAGGCTGTGCAAAATATGAACCTGATGTTCGGTATAGCGGAAACGGAAGGATTAATATAATAACACTATTCCGGGAGCACGTTTTGCTATTCGCGGTCCGGGATACTATGAAAACAGAATATGAAAACATATAAAATAAAACAAATTGACGGCGGTGTTTGTGCGCCGCAGGGATTCCTGGCCGCAGGTGTTCGGGCCGGAATAAAAAAATCGAAAAAAGATATCACACTCATCTATTCCGAAGTCCCGGCAAATTCCGCCGGTGTCTTTACGCAGAGCGCCACCGTTGCCGCCAGCGTGACGCTGGATAGGAAACAAATCAGCCGATCGAAAACCGCACAGGCTATTCTCGTTAACAGCGGAAATGCGAATGCATGCACTGGTGAACGGGGAATGATGAATGCAAAACAATCCATCGCTACTGCCGCTTCTGCTCTCGGCATTAAGGAGTCCCAACTGTTGGTCGCGTCGACCGGCGTTATTGGTCAGTTCCTGCCGATGGACAAAATGACACTGGGTATTTATGATGCCGTAAAACACTTACGCAATGACGGCAACAGCGATGCAGCAGAAGGCATTTGCACGACGGATACCTATCCAAAAGAAATTGCAGTTGAAGTAGAGATCGGAGGTGTACCGGTTCGTATCGGCGGTATCGCCAAAGGTTCCGGCATGATCGCACCAAATATGGCGACGATGCTCGCGTTCGTCACAACGGACGCGAAGATTTCCACACCTTTGCTACGCAAGATTTTTTCTCAAGCAAACGATATGTCGTTCAACCGGATCACAGTGGACGGTGATACCAGCACCAATGATATGTCCCTGATCCTGGCAAATGGCAAGGCTGAGAATAAAGAGATCAAAGAAGGAAGCACCGATCACCGCCGATTTGCTGCTGCTCTCGAATATGTTCTGGTTGTTCTCTCCAAAATGATAGTACGGGATGGCGAAGGTGCTACAAAATTTGTCGAAGTTACGGTGACAGGCGCAAAGTCCAAACAAGATGCCGAATTAGCTGGCAGAACGATCTGCAATTCTCCGCTCGTCAAGACGGCCATTCACGGCGAAGATGCAAACTGGGGGCGGATTCTTGCTGCCGCCGGACGATCCGGTATCAAATTCAATCCGGATAAAGCGGAGATTTATTTTGACGATCTGAGAATTCTTGGGAAGAACTACGATATCAGTTTTTCAGAAGAACGAGCAAAGAAAATCCTACAACAAAAGGATATCACCATTACGGTAGATTTGCATAATGGAAAACATTCGGCCACGTTTTGGACTTGCGATCTCTCCGCGGAATATGTTCGGATCAACGCATCGTATAGGTCTTAAACACCAATTGATTACAATATTGCTAGGTTTCGAAATTGTATAATTTCATGAAAAGAGGAGAAGTTATGGCAATCCAACGGTTTGAAGAAATGAAAGTGTGGCAAGATTCACGGATCCTTTCAAAACAGATTTACGGAATCACGAAAACCATAAAATTTAAAAGAGACTTTGGTTTACGGGATCAAATTCAACGGGCATCCGTTTCGGTAATGTCGAACATCGCTGAAGGTTACGAAAGAGACAGTAACAAAGAATTGATACGATTTTAAAATTACTCAAAAGGCTCAGTTGGTGAAATTCGAAGTTTGTTGTATATCGCTTTGGATCAAGAGTATATCACCAGTAAACAATTTGAAGAAATAAAAGATGCCGCAACATCAATCTCTACTCAAATTGAGAACTTTGTAAAATATATGCGGAAAAGAGTTGCTACTCAGAAATGATAATTTTGTAATCTTGCACTCTTTCAATTTATTAATCCTGTAATTATCAGATTTTTTACTTATGCCCCAATCCAAAGAAGAAATCCTTATTGAAGCACTTCCCTACATTCAAAAGTATGAGGGGAAAACCTTTGTCGTAAAATACGGCGGGGCTGCTCAGACAGAGACTGAATTGAAACAGCAGTTTGCCAAAGATGTCACCATTCTGAAGAAGATTGGAATCAATATCGTTATCGTGCACGGCGGTGGTAAAGAGATTACCGACACTGCCTACAAACTCGGCATCGAAACGCAGTTTGTCAACGGCCACCGCTTTACGGACAAGAAGATGGTAGAAGTTGTCCAGATGGTCCTTGCCGGTAAGATTAATAAGGAAATCGTCAATCTCATCAATCAGAACGACGGTGAAGCGGTCGGCATCAGCGGCGTGGATAACAATCTCTTAACGGCGGAAAAATACCTGGAAGACGGCGAAGATATTGGTCTCGTCGGAAAGATCGTGGATGTTCATATCCAATTCCTGCAGATGTTCCTTTCCAACAAACTGATGCCGGTGATCGCACCTTTCGGTGTCGGAACCGATGGGACAATCTACAATGTGAATGCCGACCTTGCTGCCGCTGCGGTTGCTTCCGCATTGAAAGCAGAAAAATTGGTCTATCTCAGCGACGTGGAAGGTGTCATCGCCAACAAGCAGCTCGTTTCCACACTCACCGAGCAAAATGCACGGGAGCTGTTCGGTGAAGGGGTGATCAGCGGCGGAATGATCCCCAAAGTGAAATCGGCCTTCTCCACTCTTCATTCCGGCGTGAAGAAGGTGCATATGATTGACGGAAGAAAGAAACATTCATTGTTACTTGAGATCTTCACAGACGAAGGTATCGGAACTGAATTAGTTCTTTAAATATTGCACTGTTCAATTAGTGTTTGTGCAGCAAACTCACCCTGACCTGAAACTATCCAGAACAACATGAACAAAGACTTTTTATCGATCGCCGAATTATCAAAAGATGAAGTGTTTGAACTGCTCACACTGGCTGATTCCCTCAAGTCGGCAAAGGATGTGAAACCGCTCACCGGAAAAACGGTGGCGATGATCTTCCAAAAACCTTCGCTGCGGACCCGGGTCTCGTTCGAGGTCGGCGTCGTTCAACTCGGCGGACATGCGATATTCTTAACGGATGAAGGTGTCGGACTCGGCATTCGCGAATCCGCCGCCGATGTTGCCAATGTACTTTCCCGATTTAACGACGCTATCGTTGCCCGAGTATTCAATCACCAATTGCTGCTGGACCTCGCATCCCATGCAACCGTTCCGGTGATCAACGCCCTCTCGGACCTTTCCCATCCCTGCCAGATTCTTGCTGACCTCTATACTATTCGGCAGCACAATAAATTACGGGACCATGTGAAAATCTCGTACGTGGGAGACGGAAATAATATCGTGAACTCCTGGCTTGAGCTCTCAACAATTATTCCGATCCATCTTACACTTGCCATCCCTTTTGGTTATGAACCGAACAAAGCAATTTTTGATAAAGCCGTTAACGCCAAAATCAGCAAGATTGAGATCATCCGTGATCCGAAGAGTGCTGTGAACAAAGCGGATGTGGTCTATACCGACACATGGACCAGCATGGGACAGGAGAAGGAAAAGACAAAGCGGATATTTGATTTCTGGGAATATCAGGTCAACTCCTCCCTTTTGCGACAGGCGAAGAAGGATGTTATTGTGATGCACTGTCTGCCGGCGCATCGGGGTGAAGAGATCACGAACGAAGCACTGGATGGACATCAGTCCGTCGTCAACGATCAGGCGGAAAATCGTCTGCATATTCAAAAGGCAATTATGGCAAAACTGATCGGAAACAGGAAATGAACAAAACTCAACGCCAATTCGTCATCAAAGAGATCATCCGCGATCACAGCGTCACGAACCAGGAAGAGCTGGTGGCAATGCTGAAGAAACGCGGGATCACTGCAACGCAGGCGACGCTCTCCCGCGACTTTTCGGAACTGGGAGTCGTCCGGATTCACACAAAAGAAAATAACCGCTATGCACTTTCCAACCTGCAGGATGAACCGACCATCACACCGCTCGTCACGCATGAAGTGGTCGGTATCGAATCGAACGAAGCAGTAATCGTTGTCCGCACATTGCCCGGCCGGGCGGGAGGAGTTGCGTCATTCATTGACTCCGGCAGAAACAAGTTGATTCTTGGTACGCTGGCGGGCGACGATACAGTGTTGGTCACTCCTGCATCGGTGAAAAAGATTCCGCTGCTCCTAAAACAACTGAAAGAATTATTACTCTCATGATCTACACAGCATCGTTAAAAGTATTATCCATCGTTTTCTTAATACAATAGAAAGAACTCCAATGAAAAAAGAAAAAATAGCAGTAGCATATTCGGGCGGACTGGATACTTCCGTCATCGTTAAATGGCTTCAGGAAAAATACAATGCCGATATCATCACGGTCACGGGAAACCTCGGACAGAAGAAAGAATTGGTCGGCGTTCCGGAAAAGGCTTACAAATCCGGTGCAAAAAAAGTTTTCATGCAGAATCTGGAAAAAGAGTTTGTGTATGATTATATCTTCCCGGCATTGAAAGCAGGTGCGCTGTACGAGCACACCTACCCGATGGCAACAGCACTTGGCAGACCGCTGCTGGCAAAAGCTCTCGTTGAAGTCGCCAAGCGCGAACGTTGCACTGCCGTGGCCCATGGCTGTACCGGAAAAGGAAATGATCAGGTCCGATTCGAAGTAGCAGTGATGGCACTCGCACCGGAATTGAAGGTACTTGCTCCCCTGCGAGAGTGGGAATTCAAATCGCGCGAAGAAGAGGTGGAATATTGCCAGCGTCACGGCATCCCCGTGAAAGCAACGAAGGACAGTCCATATTCAATTGATGAGAATATCTGGGGAACAAGCATCGAGTGCGGAATCCTCGAGGATCCAATGGAAGTGGCACCGCAGGATGCATATCAACGCACCATTTCGCCGGAACTTGCACCGGATAAACCGACCTATGTGACGATCGAATTCAAAGCAGGCGTCCCGGTCGGCATGAATGGCAAAAAGATGGACGGCATGTCGTTGATCCACAAACTGAACGAGATCGCCGGTGCAAACGGCGTCGGCCGATTGGATCTTGTAGAGAATCGTCTTGTCGGCATCAAATCCCGCGAGATTTATGAAGCACCGGCAGCGGTTACGCTGCATTTCGCCCACCGCGAATTGGAACGTCTCACTCTGGATAAAGAAGTGATGCACTATAAGATCAAATTGTCAGCAGATTATGCCAATATTATTTACAATGGTCTCTGGTTTTCGCCGTTGAAAAATGCACTTGACGGTTTCATCAACGAAACTCAAAAGAATGTCACCGGCATTGTTAAAGTGAAATTGTACAAGGGAAATATCGAGATTGCTGGACGCACATCGCCGTATTCGTTGTACGACATGAAACTGGCAACCTACACCAAAGAGGATACGTACGATCACACTGCGGCGGAAGGGTTCATCAAAATCTACGGATTACCGTCGAAGATTTACAACCGTGTGAATAAGGAAAAATTTGCGAAAGTAAAGAAGGTCTTGAAACGGAAGAAGTAATTGTTTGCACCTGTAGTAAAATAAAAACCCGAAGATCGATCTTCGGGTTTTTTATTTATTTCTTGATGAAAGTTCCGTTTCGCAGTTCGGCAAACGCTTGATGAAGTTCCTTCTGTGTATTCATCACGATCGGACCGCCCCATGCCACCGGTTCCTTTAAAGGTTTCCCGGAGACGAGTAAAAAGCGGATCCCCTGTTCTCCCGCCTGAACAGTCACTTCATCCCCATTGTCGAAAAGGATGAGAGAACGATTCCCCGACCATTCCAATTGTTCCTGACCATTCGGAAGCAATGATTCCCTTACTATATCCTGAGGAGCTGATGCATCCCGGAACGTTCCTGTCCCTTCAAAGATATAAGCGAATGCCTGCCGATATGTTTCCACATTCAACGTCTTGCGTTTTCCGGGAGGGACATATACATCCAGATACCGTGGATCGGCAGCAATCCCGTCCACCGGCCCATTCTTTCCCCAAAAATCTCCGCAAATAATTCTCACCTGCGTTCCATCGTCATCGGTCACCACTGGAATTTCTTTGGATGAGACATCCTGATATCTTGGCGCCGTCATTTTTAAGGATGAAGGAAGATTCGCCCACAACTGAAAACCGTGCATCCTGCCGTGATCATCTCCACGCGGCATTTCCTGGTGAAGAATCCCGCTCCCTGCTGTCATCCATTGCACATCGCCGGCGCCAAGTGCTCCGTTATTTCCCAGACTGTCGCTGTGGGCAACATTTCCTGCAAGCACATACGTAATGGTCTCAATTCCACGATGCGGATGCCACGGAAATCCCGCCATATAATCTTCAGGATGGTCATTGCGAAAATCATCCAACAATAAGAATGGATCGAATTCACCCGGATCGCCAAATCCGAATGCCCGGCGCAGGTGTACTCCTGCTCCTTCCATTGTTGGTTCTGCTTGAACAATCCTTTTTACCGGCCTAATTGACATATGTTTTCCTAAAATTTAGTGGTATTAAATGACATACTCTGATACAAAACTATCGAATCACAGATAGCTCAATCCGAAAGTACACTTCTTCCGTTAGTATACTTGAAATTCAGATTAAATTATATGATTTTATTGCACACAATCAATATCGGGAGTCGAAATGTTCCGAAACTTAAGTATCTCAACAAAATTGTTCATTACTTTCGTTCCAATTTTCATCGTAGGAATTGCCGTCAGTATACTGATAAACAACCAGTATCAGGAAGAACAGATGCAGGCGCAAGCACTGGAGGCCGCAAACGAAAAAGCGCTCATCCTCCGGGAATCGCTGGTGAATATGATGGTGGAAAGCCAGATGGTGGATGATCGGTATCTGGAGAAAGTAAAACAAGTGGCAAACCTTCATGACCTCTATATTAGGATTGATACATCGAAGCTCCATCTGGCGGAAGATTTCATGGATAGCACCCGTGCCGCACGATTGGGTGAACGAGTGCGATCGGCAAATTTGAAAGATGAATATGATATTCAATATGGCAATCAGGTGTTGATGACTGGTAAGCAGCAATGGATCCGTCTTGGCGATGACTTCAAAGCGATGGTCCCTTTCGTCGCAGAAAAAAAATGTCAACGGTGTCACGATGTGCAGATTGGCGATGTGCTCGGAGTGGCACATCTGGATTTCCCGTTGACGAAGATCATTGAAGCAAACCAGAAAAATTCACAACGGTCCGCAATGATCTCCGGCGGCGTTGCGTTCGTTGTCATCCTTGTCGGATTCATCTTCTTCCGCTCCCTAGTGCAATCCCCGCTAAAAAAACTGGAGTCCGCAACAGAAGAGATCGGCAAAGGAAACATGACCGAAGATCTCGCGCTTTCTTCCGGCAACGACGAAGTTGGAAAACTGGCCGCCGCTTTCATTCAAATGCGTGACACGCTCAAACAAAGCCAGGACGCGATGCGGATCTCTACTGTCGGACAGGTTGCCGCATCACTCGTGCAGGATTTCCGAGCGCCCATTAAGGAGATCGTCAGCGCAATCGATGAGATTAAGCGATCCACGATGGATGAAAATAAGAAGAATGAATTGCTTGATGAAGCGAAAGAGTCCGCCCAGCTTGTTAATCGTATGACGCAGGATCTGATTGACTTCACGTCCGGCGAGATCAAAGTTGACAAGAAACTCTTCAGCATCGGCAAACTCACCCGTTTCGTTACCACAAGCGTGAAACCCGATCTGGATAAACAACAAATAAAATTCGAAACAAATACGAAATACGACGGCCAGGCGATCATCGATCCGGAAAGGACTGCGAGAGCGATCGATAATATCATTTCCTATGCCGCTAATTATGTCCCGGCTGGAGGATTGATCAAGCTCGAAACTGATTCCGACGCAGGGAAACTCTATTTCAGGATTATTGACAACGGCAGCGGTATTCCGCCGGCCTTTAGGGAAAAGATTTTTGAACCGTTCGTTAAGGTGGTGCAAAGCGGCGGTGTCGGTCTTGATCTGGCACTCGCCAAAATGATCATCGAAAAACAAGGTGGAAAGATCACTCTTGTTTCCGATGAAGAAAAAGGGACCACCTACGCTATTACACTCCCAATGTAAATATCAACATACTGTACTGCAGTCTTCAATACACAAACCCGCCCGGAAATGACTCGGCGGGTTTTTCATTTCCGGAATGACAAACTTTTCCCACATAACTTTTGTTATGATTGGCACACATATTTCATACATTTGTTTAGTATCTTCTTAAGCATCAAATAATACCATATAACTTTTTGGAGTTTTATATGTTGTCAGAAAACATCAGCATCCTCACTGCGTTCATTTTTGGTCTTCTTTCTTTCATCTCACCCTGCGTTCTTCCCATTATTCCCGGTTATATATCCTTTATCTCAGGTCATACTCTGGACGATATAAAAGGGGATGATAAATCTGCCGCCCGTGCAGTAATGATCAATTCGCTTGTTTTCATTGCCGGCTTCACTCTTATTTTCGTCCTGATGGGTGCCGCAGCCACCTCCATCGGCCAAATCTTGAACGAGAATCTTACACTTATCAGCAAGATCGCCGGTGCTATTATAATCGTATTTGGCCTTCATATGATTGGGATTTTCAAGATTGGTTTTCTCAATTATGAAAAACGATTTCACTTACAAGAGAAAAAACTCGGTATTTTGGGCTCCTTCGCAGTTGGCGCGGCTTTTGCATTTGGATGGACACCGTGCATCGGTCCCGTTTTAGCCGGTATTTTGGCGATCGCGAGCCAGCAGGAGACCGTATTGCAGGGGATCATTTTGCTCTTTGTCTACTCGCTGGGATTAGGAATACCGTTCTTCCTTACCGCGGTCAGCATCAACAAGTTTTTCAATGTTTTCAACCGCATCAAAAAGCATTTCCATACGATCGAAGTCGTTGGAGGAGTAATGCTGATTGGAGTTGGAGTGTTGATGATGACCAACTACTTGACGATTATTGCAAGCACTCTGGCGAAATGGTTCCCGTTCTTAAATGAGTTATCCTAACAATTTTATCATCGTCATTCCGCAGAGTATCTGTTCCGGAATGACACCATCTTAAGAGAGACGTGTTTATGGAAAAAGAAACTCGTGTACTAGATGAAGTAACGATACGTTTTGCCGGAGATTCCGGTGACGGTATGCAGTTGACCGGAGGCCAGTTTACCAACACCTCCGCGGCGATGGGAAATGATCTTTCGACGCTGCCGGATTATCCTGCCGAGATTCGGGCGCCGATCGGTACAACATATGGCGTCAGCGGATTCCAGATTCATTTCGGAGCGACCGAGATCAACACACCGGGCGATCATTGCGATGTGCTTGTGGCTATGAATGCTGCATCTTTAAAAGTGAACCTGCGTTCATTAATCGACGGCGGAATTATCATCGTGAATACAGACGGATTCGGAGACAAGAACTTGAAACTTGCCGGATATGCGCAAAGCCCTCTTTCGGATGGTTCGCTCTCCAAGTTTCAGGTCTTCCAGGTGGACATCACGAAATTGACGAACCTGGCTCTCACGGACATGAACCTCACCCAGAAAGTGGTCGACAAGACAAAAAACTTCTTCGCGCTGGGAATGATGTACTGGATGTATAATCGAACACTGGATAACACCAGCCAATGGATCATGGAGAAGTTTGAAAAGAAACCGGAACTGATCGAAGCAAACACGCGCGTGATGAAAGCAGGATGGAACTTTGCCGAGACAACCGACATCTTCGCTGTGAAATACGAAGTGAAACCGGCGCCGCTGACCCCCGGCAAATACCGGAACATCAACGGCAATCAGGCAACGGCACTTGGCTTCGTTGCGGCAGCCAGCAAGGCAAATTTGCCGCTCTTCCTTGGATCCTATCCCATCACACCCGCGAGTGATATTCTCCATGAACTTTCCTATTTCAAAAATTACGGCGTAAAGACATTCCAGGCAGAAGATGAGATTGCCGGCATTACCAGTGCCATCGGCGCATCGTTCGGCGGTTCGTTGGCAATTACCACAACAAGCGGACCCGGCGTTGCACTGAAGACGGAAGCGATCGGACTTGCAGTGATGACTGAATTGCCGCTTGTTATTGTGAACGTACAAAGAGGTGGACCGAGCACCGGTTTACCGACAAAAACGGAACAGGCGGATCTTTTGCAGGCTGTGTACGGCAGGAATGGCGAAGCTCCGGTTCCGGTGATCGCAGCCGCCACTCCCAGTGACTGTTTCAATGCTGCATTTGAAGCTTCCCGCATCGCGTTGAAATTTATGACTCCGGTGATGTTGCTGACGGATGGTTACATCGCCAATGGTTCAGAGCCATGGCTAATTCCCGAAGTGAAGGACTTGAAAGATATTTCCGTAAAATTCCGTACCGATCCCAATAATTATCTCCCCTATTTGCGCGATGATATCACTCTCTCCCGCGAATGGGCTATTCCCGGTACGCCCGGATTGGAACACCGCATCGGCGGATTAGAAAAACAGGATAAGACAGGAAATATCAACTACGAACCGGAAAACCATGACAAGATGATTAAACTGCGTGCATCCAAAGTTGAGCGCATTGCAAACGATATCCCTCTTGCCATCGTTGAAGGGGATGAAAAAGGCGACGTGCTGGTAGTCGGATGGGGCGGAACGTATGGAACGATTAAAACCGCCGTCGATAGAAA
This sequence comes from Bacteroidota bacterium, assembly GCA_041665525.1. Lineage (GTDB taxonomy): Bacteria > Bacteroidota > Ignavibacteria > UBA10030 > UBA8401 > UBA8401. Next base: position 26,693 of record JBAYIS010000025.1, read on the forward strand.
ACGGAAGGAAGGAAAATCCGTCTCGCACCTGCACCTGCGTTATATCAATCCGTTGCCGAAGAATGTCGGCGAGATCCTCTCGAAATTTAAGACAGTGCTCGTTCCGGAAATCAATCTGGGGCAATTAATCAAAATATTACGCGAGAAATTTCTTGTTCCGGCAATCGGACTGAACAAAGTACAAGGCTTACCATTCCGTTCAATCGAGATTGAACAAAAGATTGACGAGATCTTAGGAGGAAAAAAATAATGAGCACCTTAGTGAATAGTGTCATCAGTAAAGCCACGGAAGCGCCGACAAAATATACGGCAAAGGATTTCGGTTCGGACCAGGACGTGCGATGGTGTCCCGGATGCGGCGATTATTCGATCCTCGCACAGGTACAGCGTGTATTGCCCGACCTGAATATCCCCAAAGAAAAGATAGTTTTCATTTCTGGTATCGGCTGCTCCAGCCGGTTCCCGTATTACATGAGCACATATGGATTCCACAGCATTCACGGCCGTGCAACAGCGATCGCCTCCGGATTGAAGATCGCCCGTCCTGACCTGAGCGTGTGGGTTGCAACCGGTGACGGCGACGGACTTTCCATCGGCGGCAATCACATGATCCATATCCTCCGCCGTAATGTGGATGTAAATATTCTGATGTTCAATAATCAGATCTATGGACTGACCAAAGGACAATATTCGCCGACTTCCGAGATGGGAAAGATCACGAAATCAACGCCGTTCGGTTCCGTGGATATGCCATTCAATCCTGCATCGCTCGCACTCGGCTCCGGCGGAACATTCGTCGCTCGTTCACTGGACCGGGATCCAAAACATATGCAATCGATCATCCGCCGGGCAGCAGAACATAAAGGCACTTCTTTTGTGGAAATCTACCAGAACTGTAACGTGTTCAACGACGGAGCATTTTTCGAGTTCACAGAAAAAGAGTCGAAACCAGAATCGGTGGTTTTCCTAGAACATGGCAAACCGCTTGTCTTCGGCAAAGAAAATGATAAAGGGATCAAACTGGACGGCTTCTCCCCTGTTGTTGTCTCATTGAAAGACGGAAGTCATTCAATCGACGATTTGCTTGTGCATAACGAAAAAGATTCGACACTGGCTTTCATCCTTGCCAACATGACTTACAATCCCGATTTACCGAGACCGGTCGGCATCTTCCTTGCCACCGATCGCCCGCGGTACGAAGTGGAAATGGAAAAACAGATCGACTCCGCAATCTCGAAACGCGGAAAAGGTTCGCTGGAAAAACTCTTGAACTCCGGAGATACCTGGGTAATCCAATAAGCAGTATCCGTTGTTCCTCCAATGCCCGGTCTATGATCGGGCATTTGTTTTTTAAACGGGAGATGCATCTTTGACGCCTGACCATTTTTTCGTATTTTGAAGATATGATTGAACAATTCGCCCAACTCCTTAGTATTTTTAACTCCAAAAAAACATTTGTTATTACGACGCATGTCAATCCGGACGGAGATGCGATCGGAAGCGAAGTCGCCCTTGCACTGTATCTAAAGAACAAAGGCAAGGAAGTTACGATAATCAACCAGAGTGAAACACCGGGACACCTCCTGTTTCTCACTGAATTCTTTCCTGTCCGTACCTACAACGGAAATGAGGACCATCGCATTCTCAACGCAGACTGCTTCTGCGTTGTGGATACCAATTCTCCGAAACGGTTCAGCGCCATGGCAGAAACAGTGAAAAGGAGTCCCGCCGTTAAGGTTTGCATCGATCACCATCTGGAACACGAACATTTTGCCGACCATTACATCGTGGACACCGAGGTTCCGGCAACCAGTGAACTGCTCTACCGCATTTTCGTGTCGGACAATCCCGACTCCATTACCAAACCAATCGCCGACGCACTCTATGCCGGCATCATGACCGATACCGGATCGTTCAAATTTCCAAAAACAGATGCAGAAACGCATCATATCACCGCCGATTTGCTTCAGCGCGGCACCGATCCCTATGAGATCTATCAGCATGTCTTTGAAAGCGGAGAGATTAACAAACTGCATCTGCTTGGCAAAGCGCTGGAACGAATTGAAGTGCATTACAATGGGAAGATCGCGTCGATGGCTCTTCCCCGTTCTATTTTTGCAGAGACACAAACGGAAGAATCCGATGTCGATAATCTGACACAATATGTCCTTTCCATTAAAAAAGTTGTTGTTGGATTGGTCTTCGTAGAACTTGCAGACGGTGTTAAGGTCAGTTTTCGTTCCAAAGGAGATATCGCTATCAACGAAGTGGCAAAGCAGTTCGGCGGCGGCGGCCATAAGAATGCATCCGGCGCACGATTAAAAAATATCAGTTTGACCGATGCCGTCACTTCGGTCATCGAACGAACGAAAATGTTGCTTTCAACTCAGGAGAAATAATGAATATCACCGCTGTATCGACCGCCATCAATGCTATCGCAGCTGATCTTCTCGTCACGTTCGTCTTTCAGGACGATCCTTTATACAAGAAGAAGACTACAGACATCGTCAACCGTTTTGGCGCATCGGTAGATACCGCACTTTCCATGAAAGATTTTTCCGGAAAAGAGGGTGAGACACTGCTGCTGTATACGGGCAATAAAAAAGCCCCGCGCCTGCTGATGATCGGTACCGGAGAATCAAAGAAGTTCTCCCTGGAGAAACTTCGACGCGCCGTTGCCACCGGTGCAAAAAAAGGAAAATCACTGAAGGTCTCGTCGCTCGCAATCACCGTTCCGGATGTCGATGTGATTCTTCCCGAATCGATCGAAGAAATCGCAGCAGCAATGGCAGAAGCTTTCCTTCTTTCCCTTTATCAGTACGATAAATATCTCACCAAGGAAAAGATTGGCAAACCTATTTCAAAAATTACCTTTTGCACAGCATCTTCTTTTATTCGCGAAATAAAAACTGGTCTCGCAACAGGAAAAGCAATAGCAGAAGCAACCATGCACGCCCGGGATCTGACCAATGCGCCGGGGAGCGATCTGTATCCCGCAACGCTTGCACACGATGCACAGCAGACTGGCAGGCGACACGGATTTTCTGTGAGAGTTTTCGAGAAGAAAAAGATACAGCAGCTGGGCATGGGCGGAGTGATCGGCGTGAGTAAAGGGAGCGAAAAAGAGCCGCGCTTTGTGATTATGGAATACGGCAAACAATTCCGGAAAAACGGGACACTCGTTCTCGTTGGCAAAGGAGTCACGTTCGACACCGGCGGTATTTCGATAAAACCATCTGCCGGAATGGCGGAGATGAAAATGGATATGGGGGGCGCTGCTGCTGTGGTCGGCACAATGCAGGCAACCGCTCAATTAAAAATAAAACGACATGTGGTGGGACTAATTCCATCCGTGGAAAATATGCCGAGCGGTTCCGCCGTGAAACCAGGTGACATTATTCGCCATTACAACGGGAAGACCTCCGAAGTGGATAATACCGATGCAGAAGGACGACTGATCCTTGCTGATGCCCTTTCCTACGCCGAAACGTTCAAGCCAAAACTCGTCATCGATCTCGCAACGTTAACAGGCGCCTGCGTCGTCGCTCTCGGGCATTATGCCACCGGCATGATGGGAAACGACCAGGAATCAATGGATGCCCTTAAAACGGCAGGTGAACGGTCCTACGATCGTGTTTGGCAGTTGCCGATGTTCGATGAATATGAAAAGTTGATCAAAAGTGATATTGCCGATGTGAAGAACGTTGGCGGCCGATGGGCGGGCGCAATTACGGCAGGCTGGTTCCTGAAAAAATTTATCGGCAACTATCAATGGATCCATCTGGATATCGCCGGAACGGCAATGCAGGAAGAAAATCAAGATTACATCCCCCGTGGAGGTTCCGGCGCCGGCGTACGGCTGCTCATTGAATTCCTGCGCAATTGGAATTGATTATTCAAATAACCTTCATTCATCACTCGTATGTCTTACTCAACATTTTCATCGGAGATCCTCATTCGTCCCGACGATATCGACATGAATAGCCATGTTCATTTCTCCAAGTATTTGGATCTGGTATTGGCCGCCCGTTACGAACAAATGTCGCGGGATTATAAAATGTCCATGGACGAGTTCATCCGGCGAGGACTGGGGTGGGTTGTCAGCACCTGTCATGTCCACTATAAACGCCCTCTGCTCCTCGGCGATACTGCAATTGTAAAGACAGCGATTAAGGAGTTCGGAACTTCATCGGCGAAAGTCGGGTTTGAGATATTGAGAAAAGAATCTGGTAAGCTTTCCGCTGACGGATACTTTGATTACACATTGATTAACCTTCAGTCCGGACGCGCAGAAAAACTTCCCGTCGATGTCATTCAAAAATACAATATATAACAATCTTATGAGGATGTTCATGAAAGCGATATTCTGTGCAGTATTCATCGTTGGCGGCTTATTAACAGCGGGTACGCCGGCAACAGTCGAGAATTTTTCATTAAAGGATTACAATGGAAAGGAAGTCAAACTGACGGATTTCAAGGAAGCAAAAGCGGTTGTACTGATGTTCATTTCCACTCAGTGCCCCGTCTCCAATGCCTATAATGAGCGCATGGCTTCATTGTTTGCCGATTACAGGGATAAAGAGGTGACAATCATCGGGATCAATTCGAACAAATCAGAAACTCCGGACGATATCAAGGAACATGCACAGGAGCATCAATTCGGTTTCACGATCCTGAAAGATGTGAACAATGTCGTTGCCGATAAACTGGATGCGAACCACACACCGGAAATTTACATCATTCATCCTTCTACATTGGAAGTTCTCTATCACGGCAGGATCGACGATTCACAGAGACAGGCAAAAGTGACCGTCAACGATCTTCGGAATGCACTGGACGAGATTATTGCCGGAAAAAGCGTTTCTGTAAAAGAGACGAAAGCATTTGGATGTACAATCAAACGGGTGAAATAATGCCGCACTGTTTTCCTTCGCGGCTCCTGATGATGATTGCCGGTATTCTCATTCATTTTTCCATCTCATCTGCGCAATCCGTTCACGCGATCGACGCGCACGGGTTTGATTCCCTTCGCACAAACCGAAACGGACGGGTGTTAGTGCTCAATATCTGGGCTACCTGGTGCGCTCCCTGCAAGGAAGAGTTTCCCGACCTTATAACCCTTGCGAAGGATTTTAAAATGATGAATATCGATTTCGCCGCGATCAGCGTCGATTTTCCGGATGAAGTCAATTCTAAAATTCTCCCCTTCCTTACACCGCTTGCGGTGCCGTTCCCGGTATTCGTTTCAGATTTTCCGTCAGCAGAACAGTTTATCAATACGGTGGACCAATCCTGGAGCGGCGCCATTCCCGCAACGATTATATACTCTCCCGAGGGAACACAGAAGGTTTTTCTGAAGGGAAAACAAAACTACGCACAATTCAAAAAAGCCGTTGAGGATGTTCTTACGAAGCCGTAACTTTCACTTATGATCACTTTCCTTCCTCTCGGCGGTGCGAACGATATCGGCGCATCGTGTTATTATCTAAACATCGAAGGAACAGGGATCATCCTGGACAGCGGTACCCATCCCCGCAAGACGGGTAAGGATTCACTCCCCCGGTTCGAACTAGTCAAAGAGATGAATGTCGACGTTGCGCTGATCTCCCATGCGCATCAAGACCATATCGATTCCCTCCCCTATCTTGTTCAGCATCATCCTTACATCCGCATCGTTACCACACCACAAACGCGAGCTATTGCGGAGATCACACTGCACAACTCCGTGAATATTCTACAAGAACAAATGAAGGATGAAACTGCGATTCGTGCCTATACCCATGAAGAGATCGATCTGCTTATCCAAAGCATTGAATGGCAGGAATATCAAAAACAATTCACGGTGAACGGATATCGGCACTCAAGCATCCATCCTGTGCAGGCGTCATTCCACGATGCAGGACATATTCTCGGCTCTGCCGGAACATTGGTGGAACATAACGGCCGTTCAGTTTATTATACCGGCGACATCAATATGGAAAAACAATCGCTACTCGCCGGTGCGATATTGCCTGACCGACACGTTGATGTGGTCATTCTGGAATGCACTCACGGTTCCACTGATTCGAAATTCCTCCCGTCCCGGACATCCGAAAAAGCCCGTTTGGCAACCGCAGCCAATAAGATCCTAGGGCGAGGAGGTTCGATCCTAGTCCCGGTCTTTGCCCTGGGTAAAATGCAGGAAATGCTCTCCATGTTCTGGAAACTGATGCAGAAAGGGACCATGGCAAAGACGGACATCTACACCGGCGGCGTTGGAAGGAAATTATGCAGCGTGTACGACAAGAATCGCTATACTGTCGCTTATAACAATACTGAATTTGTACTTGGCGATATTCCGCAAAAAGACCTGTATGATGTGGAACAGATCGATGATTTGCTTCGCCATCAGTGCATTGTTCTCTCCGGAAGCGGAATGGTTATTCCGGGAACACTTTCATTCAAACTCGCCCAGCGGTGGCTGACAAATCCTAAAGCCGGCATCTTTACCGTCGGCTATATGGATCCGGAAACTCCCGGTTATCGACTAAGTAATTCGAACAAAGGGGATCTGATCCAACTGACCGATACCCATGAACCGCAGAACGTCTCTTGCGATATCGACCGATTCCGGTTTTCTGCGCACAGTAACCGCGACGGAATACTCTCCATCATCGAAAAACTCCGGCCATCCACGGTAATTTTAGTGCACGGAGAACATGACTCGATCGATTGGATGGGATATTCCATCATTCAGCAATTTCCTCATATAAAGGTCCATGCGGCGGAGATAGGCAAGCAGTTGACCATCTTTGAATAATAACTCTTCATCCTTTTCCACAATTTTCTTATCTTTTGATTACTATAGTAATTTCACGCAGTACAGGAGACCGACACGATTGATTACCGAAACGAAGAGATTCCGTGCGTTCGCAACAGCGCTTTCTCTATGTTTTTTTGCGCTTCCTTTGTTATCACAAGATGTGATTGTCCGAGAACAAACTGCCGGACAGGCGATAACATTTGAACAGTATGTCATCCAAACGGACTCGACACTTCAGGTCATCATTCCCTTCCGCATTCGGTATGATTTCTTTGTTTTTACGAGGACGGTAACCGAGCAATCGTCAGCCTATTCTGCACACGGAGAGGTCAGTGTCGAGCTCATCGATTCCACGGGGTCATCGGTCGCCCGGAAGATACGTCAAATCGATCTCACAGCCGATGACAATACATCATCCGCGCTAAAAGCCGATTTCGTCCAGCATCTATTCTCATTCCAACTTCCGCATGGAAAGTATACTATAGTTTTTAAAGCGGACGATAAAGAATCCCGACGGCAATTCGTCGATGACAGGAAATATACCGTTCTCCCGTCAGGAACTGCGCTCCAATCTGGATTGATTCCCGTAGAACATGTGCTGGATAGTTCATTCGTTCTGTTCAATCTTGGTGGAGATGTTCTTTTCTCCCGGAATTTTTCTTTCCTCTTCCTTTCCGCTAAACAATATACCGCTGCCCGATATTCGCTTTTCAAAGTACAATTGGATGACGAGGAAAAGGAATCCATCGAATCTGATATTCCCGTGTCGATAAAAGTGTTTGGGGCATCGATTCTCGATACTCATGCAAACGGGCAATCAGTAGCATTAACGGTGCGACCCGGTGACGGATCGAATGTGCATATTCTTCAAATGGACGGCCAACAATTACGGCAAGGACGGTATGAACTAGTTCTGAGCTTTCCGGATTCGACTAAAATTACCGCACATTTCGGTGCGCGATGGCTGGATATGCCGCTCACATTGACGGATCTGGACGCAGCCATCGAACCGCTGCAATTTATCATGACGAAAGCGGACTATACGGAACTGCGGAGAGGGGGAAGGACAGCACGAATTACGAAGTTCGAAGAATTCTGGAAGAAAAAAGATACAACCCCGGCAACAGCATATAATGAAGTGATGCATGAGTGCTACCGCAGGGCGGATTTCGCATTTGCAGCATTTCGGACATTGAAAGAGATGAACGGTGCTGTGACAGACCGCGGGAGAATCTATCTTCTCTACGGCAAACCATCAACGACGGAGCGGCAGCTCGCACCGAACGGCGTACCAAAAGAAATCTGGAAATATAATTCACTCACAAAGATCTTTACTTTCGAAGATCCCAGCAAACAAGGCAACTATAAACTCGCAGAGAATAAATGAAACCCATCATCGGCATAACCATCGGGGATTTTAACGGCATCGGCCCCGAAGTCGCATTGAAAAGTATCACCACAGCCAAAGTCCAAAAGTCCATCCAGCCGGTACTGATCGGATCTTTCGAAATATTTCAACATTACGTGAAATTGTTCAAAAGTCCCGCCATACTCGTTCCGGTCGATTCACTTCGCGACAAATGGAAACCAGGAACCATTCCCGTTCTCACTGTTCATCCGGTATCGACAAAGAATCTGCAGATCGGCAAGAATGCGCCCGATGCTGGTGTTTGCGCCGGCATGGCCATTGAGAGGGCAATTAAATTGTGTATGGAAAAAGAGATTGATGCGATGGTAACCGCACCGGTCTCCAAAGAAGCACTCCATTTTGCAGGATATAATTTTCCGGGACAGACTGAGATGCTGGCTATGCTGACCCGTTCCGAACGCGTAACAATGATGTTAATCTCCACAGCGATGCGCGTGGCGCTGGCAACTGTGCATATCCCAATAAAAAAGGTATCAGAGAATTTATTCATCGACCGCATCATTGAGAAACTCAATACCGTCCATTCTTCACTCAAGAACGATTTCGGCATTGTGAAACCCTCCATTGCAGTATTGGGATTGAATCCGCACGCCGGAGAGAACGGTCAGATCGGTTCCGAAGAGCTGGAAATCATTATTCCGTCGGTGAAAAAGGCGAATGAACAAGGGATCAACGCAGCGGGTCCATTTCCTGCCGACGGTTTCTTTGCATCGCAGGCATATAAAAACTACGATGCTATTCTTGCCATGTATCACGATCAAGGACTGATTCCGCTGAAGATGAGCGGTTTCGATGAAGGGGTGAATTTTTCTGCAGGATTGAAGATCATCCGCACCTCTCCCGATCACGGAACAGCATTTAACATCGCCGGAAAGAACAAGGCCAATCCCGGCAGCATGATCTCTGCCATTGAACTTGCCACAACGATCATTGAACAACGGAAATCATAATGCTCGTAAAATTCGACGACGTCAGCGTTTCATTTGATCATCACGCGATTCTTCGCGATGTGAATTTCATTGTAGAACCGGGCGAATTCGTCTCCTTGGTGGGAGAATCCGGCTCCGGCAAAAGCAGTCTTCTTCGGCTGTTGTACATGGATCTCTTCCCTTCCCGCGGCACCGTTACAGTGGGAGAATATTCCTCCAAATCAGTAACGACACACCAGATACCCTTCCTTCGAAGAAAGCTCGGGATCATCTTTCAGGATTTTAAACTGCTGGAAGACCGGAATGTGTATGACAATGTGGCCTTCGCGTTGCATGTGACCAACGCTTCATCTCAGGCGATCAAAAAGAAAGTTGTGACGGTATTGACGCAGGTAGGATTAGGGCATAAACGAAATGCAATGCCACATCAACTTTCCGGCGGAGAGCAGCAGAGGATTTGTATTGCCCGAGCGTTGGTGAATGAACCGTTTTTGATTCTTGCAGATGAACCGACCGGAAATCTTGATCCCGGTACATCACTGGAGATATTGAAATTGTTGTTAGACATTAATCACCGAGGGACTGCTGTGTTGATGACAACGCATAACTATGATCTCGTTCGGAAAGCTCAAGGAAAGATTATGCAGATAAAGGACCGGCAGGTGCGTGAAGTGCAATTAAAACAGTAGAAAAACCGTTAACGCTTCCGTTCTGACTCTTCCTTCCTTCCACCGTCTCCCGGTGCTATTGTTTTCTAAAATAGAATGTGAGATCGCTGTGCGGCATAAAATCTACCCGTTTCCAAAAATAAATTACTTCTTCACCGACTGTATACATCCTATCGGGAGTGATAGAAAATGCAGTCATTCGTCTATGCGGGTCGACACGCAACTTGTATTCAGCAGACTCCAACGCCCTTCCCCAACGAATAGTGGATCGAAGGATATACGTAACACTGTCGCCGATTATTCTTTGACGATATGAAATTCTTATTACTGTCGTATCCAATGCGGGGATTGATAGGACAAAAGATATTCCATCGCGATACTTTTGCGGATGAATTGACGATTGGAGTAATGAGATATTCCAAACACCAATAGAGTAAACCGATGATCGTAATTCAGAACTTCCGAAAGGGAAAAAGATTAATCGATCCGAAGCGGTAAGCGATGCGTTGCTGAACCAATAATATCCATCCACCCTCAACACATCTTCTGATATTTGAAATGTAATATCTTCCTTCAGGAACTGAAGTTCCTGTCCGAATATTATCGCATTAAAAACAAGTATCAACACAACAATTTTCTTCATTACACTGCTATTTTAAATATATCATAGAACCGTGAAACAATACTGTATTCTCAATAATAAGGTGATAGAAATACACCCCTGTTGACACTGTCACTCCCTGTTCATCCCTGCCATTCCATGACGCCGTTAAAGTACCTGCCATGTCAATGGAACGAATCATATTCCCCCGGACATCATAAATTCGAATGGTTCCTTGATTCCACTGCCGTTTCGTCGGAAGAGTGACAATAAAATTCGTTTCCGCATTGAATGGATTAGGATAATTAAAGACACCCGCCGGTGATACCGATTCTTCTCTTTCTGTTTTCACACGAACAACAAAATTTTTTAGATGTATGTCTTTTACAACCACGGAATCGGGTTCCATATCCATAAACAGTGTATCGATGAATTCATTTTTGTATACGCCGTTCAACGGACCGGAACGGATAAAACAGCAGACGAATTTACGGGAATATATCGTCGTCGTGAATTTTCCATCATTTCCGAAGATGAAAGAATTATCAATACCAAATTCTCCGTTTGATACCTGCGTATTGTATTTATCATATAAATACCCTTGAAGATATCCCATCATTCCTGTTGTATCGTTCTTGAATCCCATCGAGGGTGACGTATCCTTGCTAAACACAAAATAATTCACTCTGCTGATTGAACAACCATCGTGTAAGGAACTGATGACGGATCCCGGATAATTACCGTATGGAAGTGAATCAATCCCAATTCTCGACAACATCGATACATACGAGTGAAGGCCAATGCAATCTCCGCTGTAATTCAGGCTCAATGGAATATCAAGGCTGTCCTGCGTAATAACGATGTACAATGCCCCTTCCGAAAAATTGTCCAACCGTATTCTCGAAATTCCCTGGGTAGTGGAGAGACAGATGCTGTCGAAATCCTGTTGGTGAAATGCGGAATTGGCGGAAAACATGATCTCGAGTTTCCACGTTCCGTCCTTTTCAACGATCAATTCGGAAATGAATGCTTGCGGCAACGGTAACGGGTTGCCGAAGGAGCGGGAAATACAAAATATTATTATGAACGTTAAGAATCGAAGAATGCGGAGAGACATTTCGACCTCCTTTATCGGGAAGAGACCGACGCAGATAGTTCGATACCCTTGAAAGACAACGGCCGCAGGAGTTACTGCTTACCGTAGTAGTTCACAAATCTTCAGAATATTAAGGGAAAGGGCAAGGGGTATTATCAACAGGAGGAAGAAATTTTGGATTAAAATATCTGAAATGGAATATCGATTCCTCTTTCAGGGTTAGACTTGTTCGACTCTGCGTATTTCCGGTATATCCTTCAATAGTCTTCTTTCCACGCCGGCACGAAGTGTCATTCGTGACATCGGGCAGGAAACACATGATCCGGTGAGTCTCACCTCTACAAATCCATCTTCAGTAACTCGCACCAATTCTACATCTCCGCCATCCTTCTGTAAAAAAGGACGGACGGAGTTGAGCGATAGTTCTACTCGTTCAATGATTGTCATAGCAGTATCATCGGCAGAACGGAATGTGCTTCGGTCCGCTTCACAATGTTATTGATTGTTGCTCCCAAGTGATATCTCTATCGGTGCAGCATGTTTAGAAAAGTTGCTGATGCTAATCTGTGCCGCTAGATTCCGGGCGATGGCACCGAATATTTTAGCCGGTTCGCTTTGCGGTTCAGAATCGGTAATTGGACGACCGGAATCGCTCCCTGCCCGTATTTTTGTGAAGATCGGAATTTCCCCGATGAACGGCACCGAGAACTGTTCTGCAACCTTCTTCCCGCCGCCGGTATCAAAAATGTTCTCCCGTTCACCGCTTGCACTGACAAAATAACTCATATTTTCCACAACACCAAGGATCGGCACATTTACCTTTTGGAACATCGCCATACCGCGGCGAGCATCTGCCAGCGACATCTCCTGCGGTGTCGTGACGATCACCGCTCCCGTGAGCGGAATTTGCTGTACGATGGTTAATTGAATGTCTCCGGTTCCCGGAGGCAGATCAAAAATCAGATAATCCAGCTCTCCCCACTCCACGTCTGTCATAAATTGTTTTACCGCACCGCTCGCCATGGGACCGCGCCAGATGACCGCTTGAGTTGAATCGATCAGAAAACCGATCGACATCACTTTCACACCGTACTTTTCCAGCGGCAGTAATTTTTGATTGTGCAGCTGCGGTTTCTCATTGATGTTGAACATCAGCGGAATGCTCGGACCGTAGATATCGCAATCGATCAATCCAACACTCGCTCCTTCTCTCGCAAGTGAAACGGCAAGATTCACCGCCACTGTGGATTTCCCGACGCCGCCCTTTCCGCTTGCTACAGCAATGGTATTCTTTACACCGGTCAATAAGGGTGTTGACTGCGTATTTGCGCGATGCGACACGCTCGCGGTCATAGTCACATGCAGCTGTTCGATTTCCGGGATCGCCTGATTCACCGCATGCTCTGCCTGCGCCTTCATTTCATCCTTTACCGGACACGCCGGAGTGGTCAATTCAATATTGAAACTTACTTTTTTCCCTTCAATCTTGATCTCTTTCACAAAATTCAGCACGACAATATCGCGGTTCAAATCCGGATCGCGGACTGCGCGCAGCGCGTTTAAAATATTCTCTTCGGTAAGAGCACTCATGATATTCCCTTTTTCCTATTGATTTATATTTTCTTGTTTCTTCCATTCATTCTTCCACTCATACTGCGGATGGGTCTGCGGTACGGCAAATATCCGTCCCCCGAATCCGAGGTTTCTCCAGGTGACCATATTGATAGTGGTCGTCCGTATCGCCTTCAGAGCAGCTTCGTTCACTGTAACAGTATATTTCTTTGCTAACGTTCCAATATACGCATCAATCCCGCGCTGAATATACTCATTCAACTGTTTCTGTTGCATGGAATCGGCGGAATTCCGGAGCGTATCGATGATTTCCCTTAACAACAATTTACTCTTAAAATTGTCCATCCACACGGAAAGATCGTGACGCACCTCCCCCGATTGGTGGAGGTTCATTTTATACCCTTCGCGGGCGAGCAGTTCATTCTGAATTGCTATCTTTATATTGCCGTTTAACACCATTCGGATGCGGCCGCTGTCCAACGGTTCGGGGAAAGTCATATTCATGGAACTGAGGCTACTGAGCACATCCTGCAGCGTCATATCACCGGAACTGATGGTAATAAATGATTCATTTAAGACTCCCTTCATTTTCTCGTTCAATTGATCGACAGCCAGCGAATGGAACTGATATCCGGACTGGGTGTGGAAACTGTTCGAATCTGCATACATCATTCGAATGATTGTATCAGCAAGAGGATAGAAAATGTTTGGATTCGCTTCCGCGTGCTGATTTGAAGTAACGGCAGCAAAGATTCGTATGGCGAGAGAATCTTCTTTCCGTCCTCGAATAATTTCATTCACTTTATGCATCCGGTCAGGGATTGAGAATTTCGCATTCTCAACATTGGTAGAGCGATGGAGCAGACGGAACATCACCCAGCCAAATTGGCCAGACTCAATCGGTGCAGACACACTGTCTTTCCCCAACGCAAAGACAGCATCTTCAATCGGAATTTCAGGAAATCCATAGGTAATAGTGACTGTATCAACAGGAAGGGATAGCGAGTCGATTGCAGCATGCACTGCAGATTTTTTATTCCGGCTTCGCTGTATTTTTTTATAGAGGGTTTCTCCTCCCTTTTTAGAGGGAAGAGCAATAACTTCTGTTTCGATTTCCGTCGTGAATCTTTTCATCCCCGCCCGGGTCTCTTCCGGAGCAATTTCTATCCTGGACACCACTTCACGCTTATAGTATTCGTCCCTTACAAACAACCGTTCAAGACTGTTCTGATAGTTTACTGTCGTAGAATCGATTCCGACATTCTGCGCAGCGGCTTCCATCGCAAGAAGTTTTTCGGCAACGAGCGAATGCAAAAATTCCAGTTTGGTTCGTTCGATGCGCGATTGTTTGTCCCTGTTCGGCCACGGCATCAATTCAAATCGTTCAAGGAAATCTTTTGCAGAGATTCGGTGTGTGCCGACCGTGGCAAGTGTATCCATCGGCAGTCCCGCAGGACGATTCTCAAATTGGGCTACAGCGATCGACACCAGCAAAACACAAGCGACAGCAATTCTCATTCTACATTCTTCCCTGTCAATTGATACACTGCCTGCTGATAAAGCTCCGCCGTCTTTTTGAGAATCTCTTCCGGCATAACCGGCCCGGGAGGTCTTTTATTGAAACTGATAGAAAGGAGGTAGTCGCGCACAAATTGTTTGTCGTAACTATTTTGTGCTTTCCCCGGTGAATATGTTGCCCGCGGCCAGAACCGAGAAGAATCAGGCGTTAGAAGCTCATCTATTAAAATGAGTTTCCCATCGATCGTACCGAATTCCATCTTCGTATCGGCAATGATGATCCCTTTACTTTCTGCAATCTCCGAAGCACGTTGAAAGATCTTGATCGAGACTTCCTTCACATGTTCGCTCCGTTCCTTCCCTTCCCGCTTGACCATCTCAGCAAACGATATGTTCTCATCGTGGATGCCAATCTCCGCCTTTGTGGAAGGAGTAAAGATTGGTCCGGGGAGTTTCTGGCTTTCCACCATTCCCGCCGGAAGCGCAATGCCGCAGACCGTTCCATTGCTGCGGTAATCATTCCAACCGGATCCAGAGAGATACCCGCGCACAATGCATTCCACCGAAAGCGGATTGGATTTTTTCACCAACATGCTTCGTCCGCGAAGCGTTTCCGCATACGGTTTGCATGCGGCAGGAAACTCATCGACATTGGTGGAGACAACATGATTCGGGATGATGTCCTTGGTCTGTTCGAACCAGAATGCCGAGATCTGTGTCAATACTTTCCCTTTGGATGGAATCCCCTGCGGCATGACAACATCGAATGCCGAGAGCCGGTCGGTTGCGACAAAGAGTAAATAATCGCCGACATCATAAATATCCCGGACTTTTCCCCGTTTAAGAAATTTCAGTGCCGGAAAATTCGTTTCTGTGATCGCATTCATAATAGTTCTTTCATAGGAACACAGCGGGAAGCGGCAAAGCTTCCTGCAGACGATGGTGATATTCCTGCTTTGGGATTTCGATACATCCCAGTGTGGCGAGATGATCGTTTTGATATTGTGTATCAAGCAGAACGAAACCCCGTTCGTTCAACCGTTCTACCAAATAGAAAAGTGCAATCTTAGACGCATCAGTCATATGGCTGAACATCGATTCACCGAAGAATGCTCCGCCGAGTGTTACGCCGTACAATCCTCCTGCCATGCGGCCGTTGTTCCAGCATTCTATGGAATGCGCAAATCCCATACGATGCAGTTGCAGGTAACTTTGCACAATGGTCTCCGAAATCCACACATCATCCCGTGCTGCACACTCACGGATCGTTGTTTCAAAATCGGAATCGATCCGAAGTTCAAATATCCCCCGACGGATTGCCCTCCGGAGACTCCGTGAGACTTTCAAACCATCCAGCGGTATGATTCCGCGAAGTTCGGGCGAGAACCAGTGGATCTCGCCGTCAATGCCGTCCGCCATCGGGAACATACCGTTCGCGTACGCATTCAGCAGAAAGCGGCTGTCGATGATTTTCGTGCCGTCCAACAATGTGGAATAGATTCTCACGCTCTAAAATAAATAATGCCGAGTCTTCGTTGAGGATGAAGTACTCGGCATTGGTATATCATTCGAAACGAACCTGTTCCGGGATCGTTATTCATCCCCGAAACTGGTGCCGACAGCACGCGCAGTGCGGATGATCTCTCCGTCCACAGGTACCAGACGCTGTTTTGAGATCGCATCTTTGATGGCCACGCTGTTGACCGTTAATCCCCGCAAACTCACCATGCGCCCGAATTCACCGTTCACAGCCAATTCGACCGCTTTAGTGCCGTACCGTGTCGCCAGAACCCGGTCAAATGCAGTTGGGCTTCCGCCGCGTTGCAAATGTCCAAGAATGGTGGTGCGGGTCTCTAATCCTGTTTCGGCAGATATGCGGCGGCCGACATGTTCGCCGATGCCTCCGAACCGGATCGGATCTGTTCGTTTCACATCTGTTTCTTTAATGACGATTTCTTCATCTGCCGCTTTTGCACCTTCGGCTATACAGACGATGCTGTAGCGGTTGCCACGGGTGCTCCGTTCGATCACCCGGCGCATCACGCTTTCCCATTTGAACGGAAGTTCCGGAAGCAAAATGATATCGGCGCCGCCTGCAAGTCCGGCTTCCAATGCGATCCATCCGGCATATCTTCCCATGACTTCGATCACCATCACACGATGATGAGCTGAAGCGGTTGTGTGCAGTCGATCAATTGCTTCGGTAGCGATGGAAAGAGCTGTATCGAAACCGAACGTTTGATCGGTTGCATCAAGATCGTTGTCGATCGTTTTCGGAACGCCGACAATGTTCATTCCAAGTTCAGCCAGTTTGTTGGAAATGTGCATTGTGCCATCCCCGCCAATCGTAATGATCGCATCCAGGCCCCAGCCTTTGTAATGTTTCAACACGCGCTGCGATGCGTCCACGATCTCCACACCGTTCATTCCTTCGGTCGGATAATGAAATGGGTCCCCTTTATTGGAGGTGCCAAGTATTGTGCCCCCTTCTCCGATAATACCGGCGATATCGTCGCGGGAGATTTCACGCATCTTCCCTTCCACGAATCCTTCGAAACCATCTTCGATCCCGACGATCGTCAGTCCGTAGTCATTCATCGCTGGTTTTGCAACTCCGCGAATAACGGCGTTAAGTCCGGGACAGTCACCGCCTCCGGTGAGAATGCCAAGACGTTTAATTTTTTTAGTTATCATATCCTTGTATTTTTTCTCCAAGATTCAGTCGTTATTTCACCAATTATGTCATGGTAATGTAATAAAAAATGAGAACTCTTTAAAGTAATTTTTTATCCTCGGACAACAGCCCGTTCTAATATCTCTTGATTATGAAGAGAAACTTCGTTGCGCACCAGTGGATCTTTCCCCTGCAGGATGCACTCCGAGAAGTGCTCAACTTCAAGCGTGTAGAGATCGGGTACGTGAATCTTTTCCGTTTCCACCCGATCGATCGTACCGCCGGATCCGAATTTTATTTCCAGGACAGTATCGGTATTGCTCGGCGTGAATTGGAAAGCAGCAATGGAACCTTTCGTCCCGAAAAATTCGATGTACCCCTGCCGGTACGGTGTTTCGTACGATGAGAAGATAGTGGCGAGCGTTCCCGAAACGAAACGGAGTGACAGCATACTGGTTGCTTCGACATTCCCTCCAGTCCGAACCGGACGTATCAAACTCTGGACTGCCTCTGCGGCATCATCATTCAAAACGAAGCGGATGGTATCAAGACAATGAATGCCGATGTCAAACAACGGTCCTCCTCCCGCTGCTTCCTGTTGCAGCACCCAGTGCCGCTTCGACATGCTGACATCATAAATGAAATGGGATTGTGCAGCA
>JBAYIS010000026.1:0-44408 GCA_041665525.1 Bacteroidota bacterium
CGCCAGATAGTTCCGTTCTGCCGCGGGGAAAAATGCGTTCCCCTCTCCATTCTGCATGTACAATCGGTTCAATACATTGCGAACTTCACCGCGCAAGGTAATCTCCGCATCACCGATGGGCGGCAGCACGTACAGCAATTCCACGTTTACCACCGTGTACGCATCGTTCTTATTCTCCGGATTCTGGAAGTTATCCGTGTAGAACGGTCCAACATATTTCGTGATGACCGATGCGGATATCCCATCCAGTTGATAGGTAAGCCGAATATTGGCGGTCATACCCGGGAAACCTGCGATAGGATTATCTTTCAGCGATGTCCGGTAGACAACTCCATTCACTGCACTGTCCACGGTGGAAAATTCCACGATAAGATCTGAGGAGAACGAGGCATTTCCGCTGACAGTAATTTCGTCCGTCAACCGCGTGCTTCCGTCCAGTTCCAGTCCGAGATGCCTTGTCCTCGGTGCATTACCATACACAGGATTTCCGAAAATATCAACCTTCCCGGATTTCACCAGTTCGTTTGTAAATTCCATCCAATAGACATTGGTGTTCAACACCCAATCGACCGTGCGGAAACCTGTTCCGAGTTCCAGATTTAACAATTGCTCCGGATCCGCGATCGGTTTGTTGAAATGATATTTGGTCGTACCGCCGCTCGTATCAGCCTCAAATGCGGGAAGAGCACCGGAGTAGGCGTCTTCCGCTGCATAGAGATTCCTCAAACGCGGTTCGCGGGATGTATATCCGAATGAAACATAGGTATTCCACTTATCCGTCATATTATAATTCATGCCAAGCCGGGGATTAATGAAAACATACGGCACACTGAACGAGTTATTCAAAAATTTTTCGTTTCTGATCTGATACTCATTATACGCAAGCTGAACGTTTGCCATCAGCGTCATATTCTCTTGCGGCTTATAACTCTCCGTCACATAAACGGAGGCCATGTGCTTGAACCCGTCGTACTGATAGAAGCGGTAATCCGGATTATAAAAAACCGGAAGACCTTCCGCATACTGAACTTTTCCCCAATGGGATCCTTTATGATACCGGTACTCACCGCCGATGGTGAGCATTCCCTGATTATGAATGAGTTCGTACCGCGGAAGCCATCCCCACTGCACAAGATCAACACCGCCGCGCACGATAGCATTTTGCACAATCGGTGTGGGATTAAATCCGTGCGCACTATCGATACGCAATGTTGCCGCATCCGCCCAAGACGCATCGTAGTCGAAATATCCATGGCTGTCATAGTAGAAGAGCGTGTTATGCAGTTTTTGTGTTTCATCAATCTTCCATTCGTTCAGGATCTCGTAATGCGGCTGATTGAATCCTTCCTTCTCCTGCGGACGACGCTGTGCTGTATATCCATAATTTTTCCCGCCGGCATCTGTTTCCCAATAGGATAGATTCATCCGCCGGAGTTTCTTGTCATTGTTCGTCCATTTGGGAAGTCCTGTATACACAAGTTGATCCGTTAACGGTCCGCCAAATAAATGAACACGAGTCGTCATATTCTCATCAAAGCGCAGAGCACCAAGAAAATATGAGCCGGTTTCCAGTGCGGAATGGATTCGGTAACCATTCGATTGAATTTTTCCCAGGCGGCCGTAGAACATGTATTTATTATCGATTAAACCGGAGTTGAATGATGCAGAAAGTTTTTTCATCGTCATTGGCAGCGACTGCGAACTATCGCCATATTCTTGAAATCCGAACATTGCTTCAAATTTTGCATACGGTTTTGGTGTGAACGGATTGGTGATGATATTTACCGAGCCGCCAATGGCCGGCGGACCGTAGAATGCACTTCCCGCTCCGCGCTGCACCTGTACGTTGGAAGAGCTGGCGAGCAGATCCGGAAAATCGATCCAATAGACATTATGATCTTCCGGATCGTTTTGAGGAACACCGTTCACCATGATGGAAAGCCGGCGTTGATCAAATCCGCGTAAAAAAATATAATTGTATCCAACTCCGTTTCCACCGTCCGAATACGAGATCATTGCGGGAAGTTCCGAAAGCATCACCGGAACATCCTGCATGGAATAGCGCTGCTGGATCATTCCTTTGTCCAGATTGGTAAAGGTCACCGGTGTTTCGCGTTCAACCGCAGTTGTACCGGTTACCAATACGGGATCAAAACTATATTTGACAGAATCGGATTCCTGTTGTGCAACAGCAAATGAATACAAGACAGCAATGAACAGAACGGTGTGTCCCGTATTTGTGATTGAACATTTGAATGCTTTCATCTTTCCTCTTTTTGTTTTTTTAAAAATAAAATCGCCGTCCTGAATACACAGCATCAGAAACGGCGAATAAAAACGATGGAACGATGATTTTATTGTCGTTTCCCTACGCTGGTATTATCCAGATCAGGTGGTTCCGGCGCGCGAAGCGCCTTCAAGGGTATGTTCTCAGTTTTCCAGCTTTTTATCCTGTCCCGGTATTTCAACCAGGACAAGGATGCAAGAGGAATAACACCCCTAACGAATGGTCAGACTTATGAATAAAGAACGAAATTACTGCAATAATATAATTCTATTTCAACAGTGAAACAAGTGATCGTTCAATCTTTCGATCCATCTTTGTTATTATCCTTGTAGACTTTAATGGACGCCTTAAGATTTTCATCAATAATTCCTTCGTTGTTCGTGTCATTCGGATTCACCAGGGCGCCCAATTGATTCCTGAACCATTGTGCAGAACTGATAACTACGGAAGCATTCACTGATGGTGAAGACTCTGACACATCGATCGCGGGAGAGAAATCCACTTTTTGTTTTGCATCGACTTTCGAACGATAGGTAAAGGTATCCGGTGCTGCCCCGGCCATATACGAAATACCGTTAATGATAATACTGTACCGTTCTCCGCTAAGGAATTCCGCAAATTGCTCTTGTTCTGACGCCGGCAGTGCGGAAATTTCTGGTTGTTCTACTCTGTGCACATCATATTCAATTCGGCTGTATGATCCAAAAGGGACAGCGATTGAACCGATAGTTTGAATAGAACCGTTGAGGTTCAGTTCCAAAATCATTGGTGACGTCCGGAAATTGGAACTATCCTCTTTAGGAGATTTGAACTTGATATCGCGTAAAATAAATCGTGCCCTGATAATTTGTATTGAATCTACCGCAGCGATAGAACCGGATTTAGCGAGTACCGCCGTGGTGTATTTTGCCGACATCGACAGTGTTCCGCCGGTTGATTTGGTTTCCGTTGTTCCTTCGCACCCCCACAGTGCTATTCCAAAAATGACAATCCCCACGAAAGAAAGTGTTCGCTTCATTATCTCTACTCCTTTAGTTATTGATATGGATGACCCTAATAGAGTATTAATTTGTTTTGGAGAGCAATGTGCGAGGAATCACTGGCAAGAAAGAAAAATGGTGTTTTCGGCAACTCTTTAGAGAA
The DNA here is from genome assembly GCA_041665525.1 of Bacteroidota bacterium. Lineage (GTDB taxonomy): Bacteria > Bacteroidota > Ignavibacteria > UBA10030 > UBA8401 > UBA8401. The sequence goes on from JBAYIS010000026.1 coordinate 3,431, forward strand.
AATAATTCCCTCTCATCGGTGGCATTTTTACAACGAGCCGATACGGAGAAATACTTTTGCTGGGATTGTACAACATCAATCGTTGTGACTTGAGGGTTTCATGGTATCAGCTCCAGGTAATTTATCCGCAAGTTGCCGGGGATTGTGGATGAGTACAGGCAGATGCTGGGGGCAGATCCACAGTTCTTTGTTTTGATATGCAAGAGCGATGAGCGGAATCTGTTCCTGGGATTGATTGCAGACAAGGCATGTTTTTTGAGATTGGGTCATGATTGGTATGTTTTTATTATCGGTGATAAAAAAATCTCTTTCAAACTGATCACTAAAAATCCAGCAACACTCCATTCTTTATTACATGACGGACATGGTTGGTTCCGTAGTGATATGGTATGGATCGGTAATCCGAGACGTTATAGATGACCACATCCGCCTGTTTGCCGATTTCAATGCTTCCAATTTCGCCGGTCATGCCCAATGCAGCAGCGCCGTGTAATGTTGCAGCGGTGACTGCTTCTTCCGGCGTCATGTGCATTTGCGTGCATGCCAATGTCAACATCATCTGCATAGACGAACACATCTGCGATCCGGGATTGAAATCCGTCGCAATGGCGACCGGTATGCCGGCATCGATCATTGTCCGCGCCGGAGCATACGGGTGGCTCAAGAAGAGCGAACAACCCGGCAGAACTGTCGCGATGGTTTCGGAATTTTGCAGTGTTGTAATCCCAAGGTCGTTGGTCTTTTCCAGATGATCGACGGAAATTGCCGCGTGCCTCGCACCCAGTTCCGTTGCTCCCATTGCCGTTAATTGATCGGCATGCAGTTTTGGAATGAGGCCATGTCTCTTTGCTTCAAGTATAATTTGTTCGGTCATTTTGATATCAAAATAGCCTGTTTCACAGAAGACATCAATGAATGTTGCAAGTTTTCTTTCCGCAACGTACGGAAGCATATAGTCGCAGATTCTGTCCACATATCCTTGTGTATCTTCCTTGTATTCCGGCGGGACGGCGTGTGCAGCAAGGAATGTTGCAACAATCGTTGCATAATGATCCCGTTTCAATTCGGCGATCACTTCAAGAATCTTCATTTCCGCTTCCGGTGAGAGGCCGTAACCGCTTTTGATTTCCATTGTTGTCGTGCCGTGCCGGAGCATTTCATTCAACCGGCGTTCGGCACTTTTGTATAGTTCTCTCTTGGTTGCGTTGCGCGTGGCATTCATCGTGGAGAGGATCCCGCCTCCCGATTCGGCTATTTGTTGATATGTTTTCCCTTCGGATCGCATGGCAAATTCGTTCTCTCTGCTTCCGGCAAAAACGGTGTGCGTATGCGAATCAACAAATCCGGGCAGCACGGTTCTTCCTTCGGCATCGATAACATCAACATCTTCCGGAGGGACACACTGTGCGCCATCAATGGCGGTGATGATGCCGTTCTGTATCAGGAGCGATGCACCGGTATGAACATGCAGTTCCCGCATGTCACCGCCTGTTTTCACCCGTCTCCCGTGGGATGCCACCGTTACTAATTGGCCGATATTTTTTATAAAGAGATTCATAGCATATCCAGTTGTCTTGTTGATTCAGCTTTGTTCTCAGCAGATCGATATGCAGGACACGTTTTTACAGGAAGTTTGGGATACTTCGGAAATGAAGTGTTTTTCTGAGAATATTCGCAGAGATGAAATTCACTCCCCCGCCTGTTGCGGATCATGGTGTGGAAGACACACTCCCTGCACAAACCCGTTTTCGTTTCCGCCGGATGATTCACACGATATCCAGTTTCGTCATTACCGACGCAAGCATTTCATAGGAATGCTGCACTTCCTGTTCGATGGATAGCAGATACTCCGATGTAATCATACCGGGATTCGCCTCCACATGCAGTTCGACGGTCTTGCACAATTCTGCAAGCGAGTCTGCTCCGAAACTCAGCGCCAGTCCGCGGAGTTTATGCGCGGCAAATACAATCTGTTTCAAATCACTCTGCTGCCATGCCTGCCGCAATTGCACAATAATCTCTTCGCATTGCGACGGATAGGTCTGAAGAAATTCTGTCATAAATTCGCCGTCTGTCTGTTCCAGTAATTCCTTCAGCCGAAGATACATCGCGTGGTTCGATGTTTCATGATGGTTCAATTTCTTTTCTTCAAGAATCATCTCTCCGAAATGTTGCAGCGTATCACGCAGGCCTTCCAGACGAACCGGTTTACTAATATAGTCATCCATTCCGGCGTCGATACATTTTTCCCGATCCCCGCTCATCGCATCCGCGGTCATGGCAATAATCTTCGGACGGCGAGATGGTTCGACGGTCTTCACGATTGTGCGTGTCGTTTCAAGCCCGTCCATCACCGGCATGTGAAGATCCATTAAAATTATATCATACCTGCTCAGCAAAAGCAGTGCAAGAACCTCTTTCCCATCGGAGGCAATATCTGCAGTATATCCAAGTTGTTGCAGCAGCCGGATGGCAAGTTTTTGATTGATCAAATTATCTTCCGCAACAAGAATCTTTAATGGAATGCGGTGGGACAACATTTCCACTTTGTGCGACACGGACACCTTCTGTATCCCTTCCACAATTCCAGTCCGTGAAAGCACGTCGATCAATGTAGAATAGAGATGGGCTTGTTTCAACGGTTTTAAGATGACCGCCGCAAACAGTGCATTCTCTGTTTCCGAAAACTCACTTCTGCCGGAAGAAGAAAACAGGACAATCGGCAAGGATTGCTCACCGCGGATTGCCCGCATCGCCCGGGCAAGTTCAACACCGTTCATTCCGGGCATGTGATAATCGATAATAGCGATGTCGATCGGATCGTTCCCTTTCAACCATTGCAGCGCCTCGTTCTGCGATACAGTGGCCCGCGGATGCATACCCCAGTTGGAGCACTGGATGCTCAGAATATTCAGATTTGTCGCATTATCATCCACCAGAAGTACACGCTTACCCTGCAGTTCCGGAATCTTCCCGCGGACATATTTTTTCGGCAACGAATCCGCCGTCAACGTTGTCGGCACGGTGATGGTAAAGCGGAACGTTGAACCATTTCCTTCATCACTTTCCACCCAGACCGTACCGTCCATTAATTCTACCAACCGTTTGGTGATTGCCAGACCAAGACCGGTGCCGCCGTATTTCCGCGTGGTCGAGGCATCCACTTGAGAGAAGGCCTGAAACAACACTTCCACTTTTTCAGCAGGAATGCCGATACCGGTGTCCTTCACCGAGAACAACAGCGTTGTCATATCTTCGCGCCGGGACTGTTCCTGTACCGTCACCAACACTTCACCCTTATCGGTGAATTTGATTGCGTTGTTTGTCAGATTAAGCAGTATCTGCCGGAGCCGGACTGGATCGCCGATGATGTATGTTGGTGTGGACGGATCAATAAGATAGATTAGGTCCAGTCTTTTTTCGACGGCACGACGCGCCACAAGATCGAACGTTTCCTCGATGAGACTTTGGATCTCGATGGGACGCTTCTCCATATCCAGTTTGCCGGATTCGATCTTGGAGAAATCGAGGATGTCGTTAATGAGCGTTAATAATGTTTCACCGCTGGTGCGGATGATTTCAGTGTATTCTTTCTGCTCCGCATCCAGCTCGGTCTGCATCAGCAGATCCGTCATACCTATTACTCCGTTCATCGGAGTGCGAATCTCATGACTCATGGTGGCAAGGAAGAGGGACTTTGCCATGGTGGCGGATTCTGCCGTTTCCTTAGCATTCTTCAGCTCCACCTCGAATCGTTTCCGCGAAGTAATGTCCCGATACGCACTCAAAAACATTATGGTATCCTTCACATGCACGATACGAGTGGAAATCAGCAGTGTTTTTTCTCCGCCGGATTTTGTGCGGATGGTTGTTTCCACGTCTTGAATGAAACCCTTCTTCAATACATCGCCCAGTCGGTCCAAACCTTTTTGTTGTTCCGTCGGATCGGGATACAGGAACTTTGTGAACTCGCCGCCGTTGGCCTCTTCCTTCGAATATCCGGTCAATTCCTCCATCTTCGCATTAAAGATTTCGAATCTCCCGTGTTCATCGCTCAGCGTGATTCCTTCATCCACCGTAGAGATGACGGTATCCAGCTGCTGCTGACGACGTGCAATTTCTTCATCCGCGAGCTTTTGTTCGGTTATGTTGCGCGCTATGGCGAGGAAGCCAATAATCTTGTTGTTCTCGAACAATAGTTCGACGCTTTGACCCAGGATGATCACTTCGCCATTCTGCTTCACCGCATGAAATTCGTTGTAGCTGGATTTGGTTCTGTTGATCTTCTGCCGGTAGTATTTCCGTGCAACAGCACTTCGTTCCTGCTCCTTCACGAAAATGGTAAAATGTTTCCCGAGTACATCGGCATTCGAATAGCCAAACATTGTCAATCCCACCGGGTTCACATAGGTAAAGTTCCCGCGGTCGTCCGTTCTGTAAATGATATCCGAAGCATTCTCAATAATTTGACGGAACCGTTCCTCACTGTCCGCCAGCTGTTGTTGTGCCTGTTTCTGTTCGGAGATATCGACGAATGCCGCCATGGCATATTGCAGATTGCCAACACTGTCATAGATCGGCGCACCGGTTACGAACAATGGTGTGATAGCATCGGGTTTCCACACTTCAATATCGGAAATGGCAGACCGCTCCCCCTTCAGTGCGCGGACGATAGGAATGCGGTCGGAGGGATACGGACGATCTGTTCCCTGAAAATAAGCATGGTAAATTTCCGAAAGATTATCAGCTGTTGCGGAAGGGAGGATGCCGGAGCCAAGAATTCTTTTTGCTTCATCGTTGGCATAGAACGGTTTTCCGTCTGCTGTGAGGATAAAAACTCCCGCAGGGACTGCTTCCAGGAAGCTGACAAATCGTTTTTCGCTGTCGCGAACTTCTTTCTCCGCCTTTGTGCGCTGCTGGACCTCTTTCGTCAGAAATAAAAACACCGTCATTAACAGGAGCACACTCACCACGCCGCCAAAAGTGATTAATAGCAGCGAGCGATTCGATTGATTGGTCATGCTCAATTTCCGATCAAAAAGCGTTCGCTTCTCCACCTCTTGCATATCGGCAATAACACCGTTTATACGACGAATAATCTGCTGGCTTTGCTGGACGGGAAACAAATCCTCCGCAACCAATTGTCCGCTCTGCAACGTGGCGGCAATTTTCTGGTCATTGAACATCTCGCGATCCGCTAAAGCTTGTTCCAGCAGTTCAAAAGTCTGTTGGTGTGGAATGTTTTCGGAGATCATGCTCCGGACGGCGATGAGCTTCAGACGAATCGAGTCGCTGATTGTCCTGTATGAGGACAGATATGATGAATCGACCGACAGATAGAACGTCCGTAGTTCTGTTTGACCGGAAGCAACATCGACAATAATCTCGTCGAGCGCACTGATCAGTTCGTACGTGGCAGCCACGGTGCCATATTCGCCGGAAAGCTGCTGCACAGTGCTGAACGCAAAATATCCCGCCACGAACATTGTCAGCAACGCTGCCATGAATGCAGCGATCATCCGCCTTGAGAATGCAGTTGTTTTGGAATTATTGAAGACCGTGCGAGTGATCAATGAAAGGAGTCCGTTCTTTTTATTTCATCATTGGTATGGAAATATGGAACTTCCGGGCATTCTTCAGCGCACGATCATAACCAGCATCGGCGTGACGAATGATACCCATGCCCGGGTCGTACGTTAACACCCGTTCAAGCCGGAGATCAGCTTCGGCTGTACCATCGCAAACGATCACCATGCCGTTGTGGATGGAATTACCGATTCCTACGCCGCCGCCGTGATGAACGCTCACCCAGCTTGCGCCGCCGATAGAATTGAGCATGGCGCCAAGAATCGGCCAATCGGCGATGGCATCACTACCGTCTTTCATCTTTTCCGTTTCACGGTTGGGAGAAGCAACGCTTCCGCAGTCCAGATGATCCCTGCCAATGACAATCGGTGCTTTCACTTCGCCGCGGCGGACAAGGTCATTGAAAATTTTTCCCATGATTGCCCGTTCGCCGTACCCCAACCAGCAGATACGAGCCGGCAATCCTTGAAAGGCTACCTGTTTTTGCGCTTTCTCAATCCAGTTTTTCAATAATGTGTTCTCGGGAAATGTTTCAAGGATAGCTCTATCTGTTCTATAGATATCTTCCGGATCTCCGGACAATGCCACCCAGCGAAACGGGCCTTTCCCATCACAAAAGAGAGGGCGGATATATTCCGGGACGAATCCCGGAATGTCGAATGCGTTTTTTACTCCGCCGGTCAGTGCTTCACCGCGGATATTATTGCCGTAATCGAAAACGACCTTTCCTTTTTTCTTCAGCGACAACAATCCTTTCACGTGGGCTGCAATGGAGGCACGCGAAAGTTCAACGTACTGTTTCGGATTCTTCTTACGCAAGGCAAGCGCTTTTTCATACGTCATGCCTGCGGGAACATATCCATGAAGCGGATCGTGTGCGGAAGTCTGGTCCGTGACAATATCCGGCAGGAACTTTCCCCGCGCGATCTTCGGAACGATCTCGGCAGCGTTGCCAAGCAACCCAACGGAAAGCGGCTGCTTCTTCTCTTTTGCATTGCGGATCATTACCAGCGCCTCGTTCAAATCATCCGTCATCGTATCCAGATACTTCGTGGCGAGGCGTTTTTCAATTCGTGTGCGGTCCACTTCCACGGCAAGGCAGGCGGCACCGTTCATCGTTGCGGCAAGCGTTTGTGCTCCGCCCATCCCTCCAAGTCCGGCGGTCAGAAGGAATCGTCCCGCAAGTGTTCCGCCAAAATGCTGCCGCGCCGCTTCGGCAAATGTTTCATAGGTTCCCTGAAGGATTCCCTGTGATCCGATATAGATCCAACTGCCTGCGGTCATCTGGCCGTACATGGTCAGTCCGAGTGCTTCAAGTCTGCGGAACTCGTCCCACGTTGCCCATTTCGGGACGAGCATGGAATTGGAGATCAATACTCTGGGCGCATTGGAATGTGTTTTAAATATGCCTACCGGTTTTCCCGATTGGACAAGTAATGTTTCGTCGTTCTCCAGCCGTTTTAGCGTGTCGACGATTGAATCAAAACACTTCCAGTTGCGGGCGGCTTTACCGGTACCGCCGTAGACAATCAATTCCTGAGGACGTTCGGCAACATCGGGATCGAGATTGTTCATGAGCATGCGCAGTGCAGCTTCCTGGACCCACCCTCGAGCAGAGATGACGGTCCCGCGCGGTGCACGGATGGTGCGGGATGAAGACATGAAACACTCCAAAAATATTAGTGAACAAATATATGACAAAAAAGGCGAAACTGCTCTGTGCAATTTCGCCTTGATCTATTGATGAGGATCATCGTATTCCGTATTCATATACCGGCTACGGGCCGAGGTATTTTTTTATTACTGCTATGAGTTCTTCCGGTTCGGTCGGCTTGGTGATATACTCTGTCACGCCAATTCGTTTCGCGTGTTCCTTAAATTCCTTTTGAATAAATGCCGAAACAAGAATGAACGGCATCATGAATTTCTTCGTGCGGGTATTCGTAAAGACATCCAGTCCTGTTGGTTTGCCGATGCCGAAGTTGATATCGCAGAGAACAAGTGCCGGCTGTTTTTCGGCGATAATACGGACGGCCGTCTCCGGCGAATCTGCCGTTACACATCGGTAATTGTTCTCTTCCAATGTTGCCCGGGTCAGGAACAATTGCGTTTCATTGTCATCTGCAACAAGAATAAGCGGGCCGGTAATTTCCGAAGGGAGTTCCTGCTTCTTCGCCTGCTCCGGTTGTTTCGCAGTCTCCGTTTTTTTTGCGGCAGGCGGACGCTGCTCTTCTTCTTTCGGCAAACCCGGAGCATGTTGTTTCAGCAGATCAGACCGGTTTATTACTTCAGATTGCGTCGGTGATTCTGTTTTCTTTATCGGTGCGGCGGTCTTCTTCGCCGGTTCCTGCGGTTTGGGTATGGGTTTCTTTGGTTCCGCATTGAATTTTTCCTGAATGATAATCTTGTCATCTTCAGTGATCTTATATTGCTTCCGCAGATCTCCCATGAAGGTGACCCCTTTTCGTTCCCGCTCCTTTACTTTTCGAATATAGGTATCGATCCGAATATTATCCTCAATCTGCTGATATTCCGTTTCGGATATTTTCAGACTTTTTTTAACGGCATCGATCTGGGATTGCATAGTACTGGTGATGATCCCTGTATCAAATGCTTCATTCAACAATGCTATCAATTCTTCATGCATAGAATTCACCTGGAGTATCTGTCCGCTGGTAATCGCTTGCACCCGCGAACTCAAGTAATTGTGTATTTGTCGAAAGGGTCATTGTGCAAGCCGGCCGTTTCCGATAAGGCTTTTGATCACTGCTTTCAATTGCTCCGGCTCGTACGGTTTTGTGATATAGTGAGTGATACCGAGTTTCGATGCACGGTCTTTCATCTGCTGCTGTAGGAATGCCGAGATAATGATGAACGGCAAATGTGCATTTGAGCGGCGGATATCCGAAAAGATTTCGATACCGCTTAATTTCCCAATACCGAAGTTAATATCGCATAACATAATCGCCGGACGTTTTTCCAGTGCAATCCGCACTGCAATGGAGGGTACGGTGGTTGTTACACATTCAAAGCCCATCGATTCCACGATCCGTTTGATATACAATAAATGTGTCTCGTTATCATCGGCGGCCAGGACCAGGGGGATGGTTGGTGCTTCATAATATTCGGACACATTCTCGCTTACTGCGGCATTCGATCGCTCAAGAGATGGCGAAAGTACTTTATTGTTCACTGGTTCCCGAATTTCCTGTTGTTCCATAACTGTTTATTTTAGTTTCCTCGACCGCTAAATACCTTTGGCATATTTGCGAATGACGGACCGCATAATACTGAGATTCGCCCCTTTGGATTCTGTCACGACATAGAATAACGCTTTCCCGGTTTTCGACATTGTAAGAAAATGAACCTGGGAATCGAAGGTGATGAAAATATCTTTAACACTTTCATTCTGCCGCAGCGCCCGAATAGTCTGCTGACCCGCTTTCACAACTTCCATGATATTTGCACAGGCAACATCGGCATCAAAATCTGGTTGTGTACTGTGCGTGTCCATCGCCAGTTCCGATGTGATTTCAACAACGCCGACAGCTATCACACCGTTCAGTTCTGATAGGATCCCTTCAATGAAGTCTCCGGATAATGTTCCTTTGCTGTATGCCATGGTGCTGCCTTTAGATTTTCGCGATGTAATTCTCTACTGCCTAATGTACGGCAATTTTGTCGAAGATACTGACATCTAAGAATATTATAATTGCTCATTAAATTTCCTGCCGGAAATGGTACGTCGGAACGTACGGTGTTCACCGGACAAGAGTGAATTGCATTGATATTTCTCTGAAAACTTCTTACTCTTTTGCATGATAAAACCCCGTTTTAGGAAAGCGTTCCTTGTCTTCGGCATCGGCATACTGGTGCTGTTCGTCGGAGTCCAATTCATCCCCTCTTCGTTTTCGCGGACCAATCCCCCGGTGAACGGCGAGCCGCCGTGGGATTCTCCGGCAACACGTGAAACCTTCTTTCGTGCGTGTGCGGACTGCCATAGCAACGAGTCCCGGTTTCCATGGTATAGCGGCATTGCGCCAGTCTCGTGGTTAATCGAAAAAGATATTCGCGAAGGGCGGAGGCATTTCAATGTCTCAGAATGGAACCAATCTGAACGCGGAGGAGAAGATGCAGTAAAAGAGGTGAGCCGCGGCGCTATGCCGATGGGGCCATATCTGTTGATGCACCCGGAATCGAACCTGAATATCGCGGAAAAACGGGCTTTTGTGGAAGGGCTCCGCCGGACCTTTGGCAGCATTACTAACGAAGAGGACGATTGAAATTCTTCCCTCTCTATATTTATATAATGTTGATATCCGGTTGTGATAAAATTTCCAATCCGGCGACACAACAGCAACAGAGGGCAAAAGATTCCGTCTCTTTTCTCCCCGCTCGATTTATCGCTTTCAATTATATAGAACTGGACAAGATCGAACGTATTTCAAAATTCCGCTCAGGCATCGGTCATGATTATAGCGATGGAATCGAATCTTGCCGCAGCATGAAGCATTACTTTCAGCCGAAGAGCACCATCGATTGGTCTGCTGTAAAGATCTTTTCCCCGGTCAGCGGCACCATCGTGCGGATTGAAGAAGAATGGGCAGGCACTCAACTTTGGATACGGCCATTTACTCAACCGGAATACACCATTATCATCTTTCATATCGCGCTGTTGAATTCGACTATGCTTGGTGATACAGTCTCTGCCGGACAGCAGATCGGCTTTCATATTGGTGCTCAAACAATGTCCGACATCGCGGTCGGCTTTACCCCGCACGATACATGGCAGTTACTCTCCTATATTCAGGTCTTAACGGATTCTCTTTTTGCACATTATATGGCACATGGGATTCCCCTTCGTGACGATCTCATCATCAGTAAAACAGCGCGGGATAATGATCCGCTGCAATGCAGCGGCGAGGCGTTCGGCACCGGCGGATCATTAGAAAACTGGATGAACCTTCGCTAGGAATTGTCCCTGTACGAATCTTCGCTACCATCTGATATTTACCTTCTCTATATTATTGCACATTTTTTAATCACTAATTTTTCTCTATGAAAATCTTAATTACCGCCCTTGTGTTTGTTGTTTCGCTCGCCTCCGCCCAGGTCTTCACAAAACTTTCTGAAAGTAACGGCGAGGCGCGCGATAAGTCATATGATGTTGTTCACTATAAGATCGAACTCGAGTTCGACGAAACGAATAAAGCGGTGATCGGAACAACACACACTACGTTTGTACCGTACGGCACAGCTTTTTCCTCGTTGGAATTCGATGCTGAAGATATGAGTTTTTCTTCCGTCAAGATGGGAAAGAAACTGCTGAAATTCGATTCGCTGGCAAAGTCCATCCGCATTACCCTGGATAGAGAATATTCATTCATTGATACGCTCACCATTTCCATCACACACCGAAGCACGCCGAAACGGGGCGCCTATTTTGTCCAGCCGGATTCCGGCTATCCGGCAAAGCCATGGCAGATATGGACGCAAGGAGAAGATATGGATAACCATCACTGGTTCCCTTGCTGGGATTTTCCGAACGACAAGGCTACCAGCGAGATTATTGCTACAGTAAAAAGTTCATATACATTTCTCTCGAATGGAAAACTGGTCAGCGAAAAGGAGAATAAAAAAACAAAGACAAAGACATTCCACTGGAAGCAGTTGAAACCGCACGTTGCATATCTAATTATGTTCGCTGCCGGGGAGTACGAAATTCTGAAAGAAACATCGGATGGAATACCGCTGGAATATTATGTTTATCAACACCACGTTGCGGATGCCAAGGCGAACTTTTCCCATACCTCTGCGGTGATGAAGTTTTTCAATGATATGATCGGCTTCCGTTATCCCTGGGACAAATACGCACAGGTGATTGTTGCGGATTTTGTCGCCGGCGGAATGGAAAACACTTCTGCCACAACGTTAATGGATCGTATCACCGTGTTCAATGCCCGCGCACGCGTGGATGAATCCGCCACCAGTCTTATCGCGCACGAAATGGCGCACCAATGGTGGGGCGACGTCGTCACATGCAAGGATTGGCGTCATATCTGGCTGAATGAGAGTTTCGCCAGCTATTTTGATCCGCTGTATTTTGAGCATGCATTCGGCAAAGACGAATTCATCAATATCATGCACAATGCACAGCAGGCGGGGATCAATACGGACAAAGGGCTTGGGCGGAAACCGATCGTCAGTGTCGGGTCGTATGGAGCGAACATTTATCCACGCGGCGCCTCGGTGCTGCATATGCTGCGGTTCGTTCTGGGGGACAAACTCTTCTGGAAGGCGATCAATCACTACATTACAAAATATCAGTTTCGTTCCGTCGAGACCAACGATCTGAAACTCGCTATCGAGGAAGCCACGGGGCAGAACCTCTACTGGTTCTTCGATCAATGGGTCTATAAAGCGGGTCATCCGAAGTTCGCTGTCTCGTACACATACAATGATTCATCCAAAACTATTTCGCTGTCGGTGAAACAAACGCAGACTATCGACAGCCTCACGGGAATCTTTAAGACACCTGTGCAGATCGAGATCGTAAACGGAAAATCGACTGCTGTCCATCGTATTAACATTGCACAGCGGGAGTCTACCTATCTTCTGCCGACAGTTGAAAAACCATCGCTGGTACTGTTTGACAAGGACAATTGGATTCTGAAAACAGTAGAATATCCCGATCGAGCATTGGCAGAGTGGGCATATCAAGCAGAGTTCGGCAGTGACGTGGCTGCCCGTAAAACCGCAGCGGCAGAATTGGGAAAACTCGACACAGTCGGAACATATATTCCGCTTCTTGCTAAAATCGCCCGCAATGACCCGTTCTGGGAAGTTCGCAAATCCTCCGTGAACGCCCTCGGATCGATGAAACCAAAATCCGAAGAGATAACCGAAGCACTGATTGCCGCCCTGCGCGATGGAAAGTCCCAGGTGCGAGCAGCTGCTGCGTATCAGCTCGGCAGCATGAAAACAGCAGTTGTTGCTGCCGCTCTGCGAACAGCGTTGAACGATTCCAGTTATTCCGTTGAAGCCAATTCGATCACCGCACTGACAAAAGTAGATTCCGTGAATGCTCTTCCGTTTATCAAAGAGCGATTAAATGTCTGGTCGTACAGCAATCAAGTGGCCAATGCCGCATTGAATGCCCTGGCGAAAATCGATACCGTGGAAGCAGTATCCGTTGCATTGCAGAAAGCATCGTATGGTGCTGAACCGCATGGCAGAAATACGGCAATGAACATTCTGAAAAAATATGGCCGAACACGGGAAGAGGTGAAAACATTGTGCGTTGCACTGCTTAATGACAAATCATACTTCATGAAATACGGTGCTGTCGAATTTCTTGGCGACGCCGGAGACGAATCTCACATTGCCGCACTTGAAACTCTCGTCAAAAAAAATGATTCGGCAGGTAAGGCGGCCGCCAAGGCGATCGAGAAAATTACATCGCGGATGAAATGAAAACTATTGCGGAAACGGATCAACTTCCGACTCCGCGATAACAATAATCTTATCAACCCGGAGTTATCATGAAAAAAATATTCTTTTTTCTTTCTTCGCTGCCATTGTTCCTCTTTGCACAATCCTTCAATCAATACTTTCTGGATAAAACGCTTCGCATGGATTTCCACCACACCGGCACCAAGGGGACCGAGATCATCGCGCTTGATAAAATGTATGACGAAGGGATCTGGCCCGGCAGTAAAACACAGCTGCTGGATCATCTGAACTACGGTGAATACATGCTCCGCGTGTACGACGTGACAAGCGGTGCTATGATTTATTCCCGCGGTTTTTCCAGCATGTTTAATGAATGGCATTCCACGGACGAATCACTTGCCGGCAATATGAAAACTTTCCACGAAACGGCCCGCATCCCGTTTCCGAAAGGGAAAGTCCAGATGACCATCTCACGTCGCGATAAACAGATGATATTCCACGAGTTCTTCTCCACCGTCATAGATCCGAACAATTCTGCAATGGTGAACAGCCAAAAACGTACTCCGATGTTTAAATCTTCCAAACTTCTTGATAACGGTGCTCCGGAGAAGAAAGTCGATCTTCTCATTCTCGGCGACGGATACGCAAAGGAAAACATGCAGAAGTTCCGCAATGATGCAAAACATTATTCCGACGTTCTCTTCGGTACTTCTCCGTTTAAGGAACGGAAAAAGGATTTCAACGTGTGGATGATTGAAGTCGAATCCAAAGAGAGCGGCATTGACAAGCCGGGGAAGAACGAATGGAAAGAGAACGCTCTTGGCAGCATGTACGACACCTTCGGAAGCGCTCGCTACATTCTCACGGAAGAAAACCGCACATTGCGCGATATCGCGGGACACGTTCCCTATGACGCGATCGCAATCCTGGTGAACGATAACCGGTACGGCGGCGGCGGAATCTACAATCTCTACACCACCTGTTTTACCGTGACCGATACCAAAGGAATGGAATGGCAGATGGATTATGTGTTCGTGCACGAACTCGGCCATTCGTTTGCCGGCCTTGGCGACGAATATTATACTTCTTCCGTTTCCTATAACGATTTCTATCAGGCAGGCGTGGAGCCGTGGGAACCGAACCTGACCGCGGCAACAAGAAAAGAGGAACTGAAATGGAAATCGTTTGTCGAAACATCTACACCTGTTCCCACACCGTGGAATAAGCGTGACTACGATTCTGTTGAAGCATTGCGCGGCACACTGGATCGCCTTGCACCTGATTATTATGCAAAACGGGAACCGCTCTATCAGGCAAGCCAGTCTATCGTCAAGAATGCAGAATACAAGGGAAAGGTCGGCACATTCGAAGGGGGCGGTTATGTGTCCAAAGGAATCTATCGTCCGGCGGTCGATTGCCGAATGTTTTCCCTCAGCTTGGTCGGTTTTGATCCGGTCTGTTCAGCAGCGATCGAACATGTCATTGATACATACACAAAGTAGATAAAGTTATGGCGGAGAATTATCCGTCCGGACATTTATGTATTGAGCATTATTAGCACCAATGTTGAAGACGGTGCGACACCATGGAATCCGATTTCCATCTTGCCAAATGGTATTTCGACTGCATCACCGGCGACGGTGAAGCCTGCATCGGATACGCATCGACAGTGCGCTGGAAGAAACTCACACTGCGCTATACTTCCCTTCTCTGTGCCGGACCGCAGCGACCGGTAATGACTTCCACAACCCACACTGTGAGTGACTTCCCCGTCCTTCGCAATGACCGGATTGAATGGGTTTGTCCCGAACTGGATGCCGGCGGGACATGGTGTCGCCGTGCGCCCGCCGTGGAACGGACGTTGCTTGAGAACGAACATGGATTCATTCGCTGGAACTGTGTGATGCCGGGGGCCGATGCCTCCGTCCGGATCGGCAGCAAGCACGGGAATGGATTGGGCTATGTTGAATTTTTGGAGATGACGATCCCGCCGTGGAAAATGCCGATTGAACAACTGCGTTGGGGACGTTTCGTTGCACCGGAGGATGCTGTCGTATGGATCGAATGGAGCGGCCCGCATCCGCTGAACTTTATTTACCACAACGGCAGCGAGATCACCATGCCGCAGTACAGCGATTCCCGCATCTCATCGCGGGATGGATCATTTGCAGTGGAATTGGATCGCGCAGCTGTTATCCGCAGCGGTTCGGTCCTCAATACCGTGCTTAAAAAAATTCCCGGAATCGACCTTGTTTTCCCAAAGAACATTCTTCATACCGATGAGCATAAGTGGATAAGCGGTTGCACTTTCCATCGTCCAGACCATTCAATAATCATTGGACAGGCAATTCACGAACTGGTACGGTTCATATGAAAACTCAATCTCTTTCCGGTAAATTAGCCTATGGCGCCCTCTTCATTTTCTTCGTTCCGCTCCTGCTGATCCTTTGGGCGGAGCAGACATCATCGATTATCCATCTGCCGATGACGATTCCGGTTCAGACTGGATTAGTTCTGACAATCGCCGGGATATTGTTCCTGCTGTCAGGAGTGTATTCATTGTACTTTCATGGAAAGGGACTGCCGATGAATGCCTTTCCTCCTCCTGTATTTGTCCGAAAGAATATCTATCACTATTGTGCACACCCGATCTATACCGGTTTTTGCATGCTCTGTGGCGGACTATCCATTGTCTTCAAATCGGCCTCCGGATTCTGGCTGGTAACCCCTGCCGCAACACTGGGTTGCGCTGCTATTGTTTATGGATTTGAGAATCAAGATCTCTCCGAACGATTTGGCACGATACCGAAACCGCTCCTTGCACTTCCTTCCGATCAAGAGCGGCCTCCTCTCTTTTGGGAAAAGATATCCGTTGTTATCCTTCTCTTTATTCCATGGGTATTGCTGTACGAATTAGTAATACTCATCGGCCTCCCGCCGGATGCCGTTGAGTCCTCTCTGCCGTTCGAATACAATCTTCCGGTGATCGAATGGACAGAGATCATTTATTCCCTTACATACCTTTTTACTGCCGCCGTTCCTTTTATTATCCGCTCGGCAGGTGTTCTCCGCACTTTCATGATACGTGGATGTATCGCTACTGCTGCGATCATTTTTTGTTTCCTCATTCTGCCGATAACCTCCACACCTCGCTCGTTTGTTCCCTCAACATTTCTGGGCGAACTGTTAATGTTCGAGCGGGTTAACGATTCACCGGCAGCAGCATTTCCGTCATTCCATGTTGTCTGGGCAATTCTTGCCGTTTCTGCATACGCAGCATCATATCAGCATTATCGAGCGGTCTGGTGGAGCATAGCTGCAGCCATTTCCGTCAGTTGCATAACAACGGGTATGCACTCTTTGATTGATGTAATTGCCGGGATTATAGCAGCTGCTGCTGTTATGCGGGTAGAGAATATTTGGAATTTCCTACGGCGCTTTTCCGAACGGATCGCGAACTCCTGGAAGGAATGGCGCTTCAACGGAATCCGGATCATCAATCATGGCGCATATGCCGGAGCAGGAACATTTGCGGGATTAACTATGATCGGATACCTTCTTGGGAAAGATGCCGCCGCAGCCGTACTGATCGTTGCATTCAGCTCGATGATTACTGCGGCGTTGTGGGCACAATTCATCGAAGGATCCCCTGCGCTGCTCCGCCCATATGGATACTACGGCGGATTAATTGGAGGAATTTTTGGTTGTGTAATCGCTCAGTACGCAGGAATCGATCTGTGGCTGCTGTTGGCCGCGTTCGGCACAGCCGGTCCATTGATACAATTAGCGGGGCGGTTGCGCTGTTTGGTGCAGGGATGTTGTCACGGTCATCCTGCGAATACGTTGGTCGGTATCCGGTATACGCATCCCCGCAGCCGCGTTTGCCGGTTGTCCGAATGGAACAATGTTCCGCTGCACCCAACACCGCTCTATTCCATTTTGTGGAACATCGTCACCGGGTTGATCCTTCTCCGTTTTTGGACGCTTTCGCTTCCTCCATCATTCATTGCTGGAATGTATCTTGTGCTGAACGGAATGGGCCGCTTTGTGGAAGAATCGTTCCGCGGCGAACCACAAACACCCATCCTTGGTAAATTACGCTTGTATCAATTGATGGCGATCCTGAGTGTGTTGACGGGAATTATTTTTACGATGATCCCGACAACATCCGTTCTCCCGGCATCGGAATTCCATTGGAATTCCATTATTTCCTCCGGCGTGTTCGGCCTCTGTACTTGGTTTGCGCTGGGTGTTGATTTCCCGAATTCCAATAGACGCTTTGCACGGTTAGTGTAAAATTGATACTGAGTATCGCGCACGGCTTATAATATAACACAGCCATTGTGCAGGAGAACTGTTTTTAATACGACCAATTCAGTCACGCCGCTGTGAATAGAGACATCTGAAAAACTCTAGAATGATGTCATTGCTCCAAAGGAGTCCCGCTGTACTGGACTCCGTACAGCGGAGCAATCTTGTTTTTCGTTTGTTTTAAGCAGATTGTCCCGCTTTTTGGATTCCGCTCTTGCGGGATTCAAAAATTCGGAACTTCGTCGCTTAGCAATGACCTTTTCAGAAGTCTCGAATATTTATTTCGGCAGTCGGAAATCTACCGTTCATCAATTACCTGCTGACTCACTGCAAACACTTTCTGATTATTTTTACAGTGTGATGTAAAATAAGACAGATTTCTCTTGATTAGAGGGCAATACATCGGTTGTTGATATCCATTTACTTGAAAAATCCTTTGTTTTTAAAAATACCTAGAATTTGGTATTGTGCTTTATGGAAGATTGCCTTACCGTTTTGTGTAATACTGTTGTTCGTATTGGTCTTATATCAATAAAAAGGCAGAACCAATGAAAGAGAAAAAGGTGTTCAGTAAAATACTTGGAACGCTTGCAACATTGATTTTCCTAGGAGTTTTCTACGTGCAGATTGTTGATACGATGGATGTCGGATTTTCATTCATCGACATTTTCAAATTTATTCCCGGCATCGTCTTCATCTCTCTCTCATGGTATTTAATATTAAAAGACAATAATGAGGAAGCAATGTAGCTGCCGGTCGGAAGTGTTCTATCTGAGACTATCCGTTCGATGACAATACTGCAGCAAACGCAAGCACGAGGGAAAGAAATGACAATAGAAATGAGCGTTCACACCGATAAATATCATCTTACACGGTTCCTAGAAGCACAGCATGGTGTTTTTGAAACAGCGCTGAACGAACTTCATTCAGGGGAAAAGAGATCACACTGGATGTGGTTTATCTTCCCCCAACTGTCGGGATTGGGCTACAGTCCAACGGCGCAATTGTATGCAATTAAAGATCTCGATGAAGCAAAAGCATTTCTGCGGCATCCCGTCCTCGGCACACGGCTGCGACAGTGCACTTCCGCCGTCAATAACTTGCAGAACCGAACCGCTTTCGAAATCTTCGGCTCTCCGGACACAATGAAGTTCCGCTCGTCCATGACATTGTTTGCTGTGGCGGCAGGTGAATCGACAGATTTTACGTTGGCGCTGGAAAAATATTTCTTCGGTAAGAAAGATGCGCAGACACTTCAATTATTAAAAATCTGATCCTTCTGCTTTTCTCTTTTTATGAAGCTCACACCGCGTGGTGATTATCACAATTACGACAATGCTGCTTGCACCATGCGTATAATTGAAATACATTGAATCGGGGGAGAAAGTACAGGAGCAGATGAAATTCTCAACAGTTATTCTCATTGTTTTCCTTCTTGCTGGTTGCACATCGGAAGATCCAACACAACAATCCGTTACCGAACTACCGCCGTAGGAGAACGGTCAGAGCGCAGAAGCGGTATTCGGACATTCATCCTTTACCGCTGCTGGTCTCGACTCCGTCGGACAAAACACCATTCCCGGACCGTGGGGACTCACGATCAGTTCCACCGGTACATTGTTCGTTGTGGATCAGCGCGGGCACCGTGTGCTCCGGTTCGATAATGCCATCACGGCAGCGAGCGGCGCCGATGCAAACGGTGTTCTCGGTCAGAAGGATTTTATCAGCCGTGTATGGAACGATTCTGCCGGCGGAAGCACTCCTTCGGCAACAGGATTTGAAACTCCCACTTCCGTAGCGGTGGATGCTGCTGGAAATCTGTACGTACTCGATCAAGGAAATCAACGCGTACTCCGCTTTGACGATGCTGCGAACAAAGCCAATGGAGCCGGGGCAAATTGTGTGCTGGGTCAGCCGAACTTTACTTCGAAAAATTTCAACACGACCCAGAACGGATTCTTCTCGCCACAGGGCGTTGCAGTGGATGCTAACGGAAACCTGTACGTTGCGGACGGATCGAATCACCGCGTGCTTCGTTTCAACAACGCCGCTGCCAAATCCAACGGCGCTAATGCAGACGGTGTGCTGGGTCAGCCGGATTTTACCACAAATTCCAAAGGTGCGACGGCTGTGAGCATGTGGAATCCAACCTGTCTTGCAGTGGATAACGCCGGAAATCTGTATGTGGGTGAACGGGGAAACAGCCGTGTTCTTATCTTTCTCAACGCCGCGTCCAAAGCAAACGGGGACAGTGCGGATATCGTTCTCGGCAAGCCAGACTTCTCGGACAACTCCGTCCCCGGTGTGAACCGTAACAGCATCTATCTTCCCTACGCCCTTGCGGTGGATGCAAGAAAAAATTTGTACGTTGCGGACGGTGGTTTCAATCGTGTGCTGGTTTTTTATAATGCTCCCGCAAAAAAGAACGGCGATTCCGCCGATGTGGTAATAGGGAAAAATAATTTTTCCTCATCCTCTGTGACCGCTGCCTCCACGGTGAATATCGGTCAGCCATATGGTATTGCCGTGCAAAGCTCCACCGGAAAATTGTTCATCAGCTGCTATTCCAATTCGCGGGTGCTCCGGTTCCAGGCCAAAAGCAGTATTGCGCCGTGATGTAAAGATTCAGACGTTGCATCTGCATAAGCATCCGGTTATTTTTGCGTTACAGATATTGTCCTACAGATAGATGAGCCATGAAAACGATTGTTGCCGCCATCATGCTTTTGTGCTGCTTTTCGTACTGCATCGCACAGGACAACTCAGCACCGTCAGATACGAATCTGACTATCCTCCGCACACCTGATCCGGGGCTGTTGCTGGAGAAACCGGTTTTCGTACTGCCGTTGACGTTTGCCCTGTTACCCGCAGTAGAGAACCAACGCTTACCATTGTATCAATCCTTCGCCGGAGTACCGCAGTCGTTCACATGGGACCGTCCCGCGCAAATTGATTTGACTGCTCCCCTGATGCTGCAATTGTATGCGGCGGAGAAAGAACGGCCATGGAGAATCACTCTCGGTGCGGCAACCACGGCTGGCGCGCTTTATATAGCCTACAAGCACTTAAAAAAATACGGATTCCAATAATCACACCACTCCACTCCGCAACGCATCATTTCGATTTTAAAAACACCGGATATTCATGTGACCTTCAGCGCACGTGAATCCCGTCCGCCATTGTCAGCTGAAGAAACTCGAACGGACAGCTTCATTCCTTTCTGCCTCCACCAGCGTATCGGCAAAAGCACTTTCGCTTGCTGTTTTGGCAACAGTTCTCATTTCTCTGATAATTTATGGAAATAGGCCGGCAATTCACCATCTTCTTTACAAAATGGACCAGAGAGACAAGTTTTTGAACTAATCTGAAAAAGAAATCCTTCCATGGTGTTGTATTTTTGTATCGACAATTTATTATCCACAAATTGAAGGACAAAAATGAAATCGCTAAGAACAATTCAGACAGAAATCACGATCCATGCAACAAAGAAACTTGTGTGGGATTCGCTCTTTACGAGATTCGGAGATGTGCATCTCTACAATCCAAGTTTGGATGGATCGCATTTCATTAAGGGAGGTGCGGGGTCCGTCGGTTGTGAACGTCAGTGCGATTTAGACCATAAGACCAAACTGATTGAACGGATCACCCGTGCAGAGGAATTGAATAGCTTCACCGTGGAAATTATTGGCGGCAACATGCCGATGGTGAAGACAATGATTATCGATATTGAATTGCGGGAACTTTCCTCCTCGCTGACGTCCGTTAATATTACCGGACGGTATAACACCTCTCCGGAGTTTATGGGAAGTTTCGTCAAAGGTATGATGCGTGCAAAATTGAGCGACATGCTGATCGGATTAAAATATTACCTGGAAACCGGCAAAACAGTTTCGAAACAGACATACAAACCAATTGCCCGGAAGTACAAACAATTAACGGCCAATCAAGCATTTTCACTTTCGTGATTTTCACCGTTTTCCTAGGCGCGCAACGAATTCTTCGCCGCAGGAATGGTATCAAAAATGAATAACCTCGCCTCTCCAAAGGAGTCCTTCGGAAATGCATTGGAGTATTTGACCCGTTAGAGAGTACATTTGTGTCATATTGGAAATTCAGGAAGTAATCCATTTAATTCCATCGTAAACTGATAGATGGCATAAATTATTGCTCTTGCTATTTCCCGCAAAGCAAAGTACTTTTATAAAGTAATGTGTTCTTCCATACAACGATCGGAGAAAGCGTATGAAACAGCTTTCACGGTTAGAACAAAAAACCTCTTAAGTTCCGGAGTACGGAACGACGGAGGTTTTTGTGTTTTAGGGGATTATCGGCAGTATGCATTCGTCCACCAGCAAGAAAGGAGCTCAGTATGATACTACAACGGCTGAAAGTATTTCTGGACAGTCATCAGGTGAAATATGTAGTGATTACCCATTCTCAGGCTTACACGACACTGGAGATCGCTGCGCTGGCCCGCATTCCGGGCAAAGAAATCGCCAAGACAGTCATCGTCAATGCAGACGGAAAGATGATGATGGTCGTTCTCCCCGCTTCGCACATGGTCGATTTTTCCTCGCTTCGTTCTTTCACAAACTCACAGCACATGGAACTCGCGAGCGAACAGCAGTTTAAGGATCTCTTCCCCGAGTGCGAGGTCGGCGCCATGCCGCCATTCGGCAATCTGTTTAATATGGATGTGGTCGTCTCTGAAAGTCTGGCGGAAGACGAAATGATTGCATTCAATGCCGGTACGCATAAGGAATTGGTCAAGATGACCTACCGCGATTTCGTGCAACTGGTCCAGCCGAAAACGGGTAAGCTCTCCTTCCCGAAACGATATTCCATCGCTCGCGAAGCATGGGACCTGTAACCGCGAACACCGCTGGAAGTATTTTGTGAAGCGGGTAATGAACTCCGGAGCGGCTACTTTCCCGTCCGCTCCGGGCAGTGAAACGTGTATGTGCGGTGATGAATAAAGCAACAGTAAAAAATATTGTCGTCTATTTTATCGCGGCAATTGCCGTCGGAACGGCGTACTATTTCACCGCACAGCGCGATCACCGGATAATGAGCCGCGCACACCATTGGGACGCGATGGATGACTCCCTGCGAAACCACTACACTCAGGAGGAGAAAAGGATCGCGCATCAATTTTCGGATTCCATTCTTCCCCAGTTGAAAGAACTAGGATTGATTCGTTCGTATTCACGCACAGAACTGGAAACGGTTATTACTGTTTCCGGGACAATATGGAGAGACCGTTCACTGTTCTTCAAGGAGAGTTTGCTAAATCAACTCTTCGTCTATAACAAAGTGAATGGATTTGCATTGAATACCAGGATCATCGATAACGAATCTTCCGTTGTGTATGCGGAGATCATCCCTCCGGACCGAAGAGAGATTTATCGATAGCTGTAAAGAACATTTTATGGAACACCCTCATCACTTTGATGCCTTATCCGTTGCACCGTGCGGAATGAATTGCGGAGTCTGTTTTGCGCGTCTTCGGACAGTGAACCGGTGTCCCGGCTGTATGAGCTACGGTGTAGATAAACCGAACCATTGCAACAATTGCCGCATCGCTCACTGTCCGGAGCTGGAGCAGGCGTATGCACGCTTCTGTTACGAATGCACCCGTTTCCCCTGTTTACGGCTTCGTACGCTGGACAAACGATACCGGATGAAGTACGGCATAAGCATGATCGACAATCTCCGGTCAATCAGGGAGGATGGTTTGGACCATTTCTTATTGACCGAAAATAGTCGGTGGAAATGTTCGCAATGCGGCTCCATTCTCTGCGTTCACCGGCCAGAATGTCCCGCATGCGGTGCGATCCGTCAAATCCGCCACATTCGTATTTCATCGGTTTAAGCAATCTCTCCTGCTTGCCTTTTTCGAAATAATCACAGTTATTCAATCCACCATGGACGATCATACTATTTCGGAGTGACATTGTAATGACTTCACCTGCTCTTTTGCTCCAACGGCTGAACGATATTGCCGCATCCCTTCAATCGTCCGGCAAATGCCGTGCACTGCTTGCACTCGGCTCTGTCGGTACTGAACTTGACCGATTGGATGAATATTCCGACCTCGATTTTTTCGTCATCGTAAAAAAAGGAATGAAACAAATACTCATCGATGACCTCTTCTGGCTTCGTTCCGTCGCGCCGATTGCTTACCACTTCAAAAACACCAAGGATGGCCACAAGGTATTATTTGAGGATGGCATCTATTGCGAGTTTGCTGTCTTTGAAGAGGAAGAAATGCATTCGGCTGCATTTTCGAAAGGCCGGATCGTCTGGAAAGAAGAAGACTTTGACGAATCACTCTGCGTTCCGCAAAAGCATTCTTCACCGTTCGTGCCGGACGATCTAGCATGGGCTGTCGGCGAAGCGGTCACTTGCATCTATGTAGGACTTTGCCGTTATGCACGCGGCGAAAAACTGTCCGGGACACGGTTCGTCCAAAATTATGCGGTGGACATGATCATTGCCTGCTCTTCCCGTTTCGCACAGGAGCAGCCGGATTTCAAAGATCAGTATCAGCACGAACGAAGATATGAAAACCGTTTTCCAACATTGGCGCAGCATCTTCCCTCCGTCATTCAGGGTTATGCGCGCACTCCCGAGTCTGCACTTGCTTTGCTGCAAATGATTGAATCATTCGTCCCGGTCGATCCGGCCATCAAGAAGGAGATTGTTGCACTTGCGCGGTTATTAATGGATAAAAGTGACTGACCGGTTTTACTGCGATTGCTCTTTTCAATAGGATTTAGTCGATATTGAGAAATGAAGATGCATTTATCCCAATAGGATAATTCGGCTGCACTTTACTGCTTGCTATTGCCGCATGGAAGGGTGAAATTGCAAGTGTGCAGAAGGGTACCCACCGGTCGTTCATCAGAAATTCAATTCCACGGCCGTATGCACAACAGCGGGATTTTCCGATCACCGCCATCAGCGTTCTTATACCGACAAAATAGTATTTTTCAGTAGTTGCTGACACGTCCTCCGGAACATCCCTCAGAAATCACACCAGTGTACTGGCATTGACAAGGAGCGGCAGACCATGAGCATCGTACGAAACAAGAATATCTCAACCATCCTCTCGAATGAAAGCGGCTTCTGCATTGAATTGCTGCATAATGCATGTGATCCGATGATCTGGATTATCCGGCGATCGAAGAAATTTCTTTGGTTCCGCCTGCACCGGAGCAATTCCTATTTCTATGACAAGCAGAATGCATTATTGTTCGCACGGAAACAGTTGGATTTCCATCGCGCATAATTCAGCACAGATGAAAGGATAAGACTATGTTAGAAACGAATATCGGAAAGATTGATCAGATGATCCGTATTGCCGGTCTATGTATCGGCGCAGTACTGTTTGTATCCAAAACGATCACAGGATTTGAAGGAACCATCGTTGGAATCCTGACCGTCTATTGTTTCGTTACTGCGTTAACGAGGTATTGTCCCATCTGGGAGATGCTCGGCATCTCCACGGAAAAGACTTTTCACAAGATCCCTCATTAAAATCGTTCACCGGGCCATTCATTTAAGACCGGAATATCCGCATCACGAAAGCGGAAAAGATGATATTGTTATTTTTCTTGCTCTTCATGAAATTTTCCCCACCATTTTCTTCCCGCTGATACTCACATTTATTTTTATTTATTCATGAAAACGATTGATTCCCTAGCGGCAGATTTTCTTGCACAGCCTGCCATAGCCGTTGTCGGCATCTCATCAAAGAAACAAACCGTCGCGAATGGTGTTTACGCAAAATTAAAGAACGGTTCCCGAACTGTGTTTGCCGTCGGAAAGAATACAACAACATTCACTAATGATCCCTGTTATGCGGATCTTGCATCGCTTCCGTCGCCCGTGCAGGGAGTCTTCGTTGCCGCTCGTCGGGAGAATACCGAACGGGTGATCGATGAATGTATCGCACTAAATATACCCCGGATCTGGATTCACAATATGGCGGGAACTGCCGGCGCCGTCATATCACCGCAGTCAATACAAAAATTAAAGGATCATCGCATCGACGTTATCCCGGGTGCCTGCCCGATGATGTTTGTCGATGGGGCGGATATCTTTCACCGCTGTGCAAAATGGATACTGAATCTCTCCGGGAAACTCAAAACATAGGAACAAATAATCTTGTTGATAAAAATCATCGTCGAAGACAGTCTTATCGTCTCCGCACTGAAAAAGTTTTTATTTTCCTTACTCTTTGAGGCTGCAAAAAAAAATCCGCTTGCATCTGGAGCAATAATACCCAAACTTCTTTACCACCCCACAGCAAAAAATAAAACAATTGTAAAGAATCACTAAAGGAGAACCATAATGAAAACATTGCTGACTATCGTCACTCTGTTGCTTGTGGCGATGGGGAACGGTCCGCTCTCTGCACAGGAGAAGATCCTTCCTTATCCGATCAATCAAAAACAGCTGGCGAACGGATTGAATGTCGTCTCAGTGACATTCGACAGTCCAGGACTCGCCGCGTTCTATATTGTCGTCCGCGTCGGTTCGCGGAACGAAGTGGAAACTGGCGTAACGGGATTTGCTCATTTCTTCGAACATATGATGTTCCGCGGAACGGACAAATATCCCCGTGAAAAATACAACGACGTTCTGAAATCCATCGGTGCGGGCGCAAATGCCAATACGTCGCTCGACCGAACAATCTATCATATGACCGGCGATGCAACAAAACTGGAAACAATGTTCGAGATCGAAGCAGACCGATTCATGAATCTGAACTATACGGAACATGATTTCAAGACCGAAGCCGGCGCTGTGAAGGGTGAATACACAAAAAACTTCGCCAGCCCGTATCAACAGTCATACGAGAACACAGCAAATACCGCGTTCGACAAACACACCTATAAGCATACAACGATGGGATTCATTAAGGATATCATCGATATGCCGAATCAATACAAATACTCATTGGAATTCTTCAATCGCTATTACCGTCCCGAATATTCTACGATCGTAGTGGTCGGCGATGTCACACCGGATAAGGTAAATGCCCTGGCGGAGAAATATTTCGGCATGTGGGAACATGGAGCATACGTTTCCGTCGTCCCCGAAGAACCGAAGCAGGACACCACGCGTTATACGCATCTGCAGAACGGCGGTATACCTCCGTATCTCGGATTGAACTACAAGGGTCCGGCTTTCAGCGATGCACAGATCGACATGCCTGCGCTCGATGTGTTATCAACAATTCTATTTTCACAGACGTCCGAGCTGTATAAAAAATTAGTGATCGCGGAACAAAAGGTTCGTCAAATAAGCGGCGGCGCATCCGATACGCGCGATCCATACCTGTTCTCCATCGATGCTTCGCTCGTCAATAAAGCAGATATGCAGTATGTGAAGGATGAGATTGTGAAAACGGTCGAAGCATTTAAGGTGAACGGCACTGATGAAGAACTTCTTGCTAAGACCAAATCTCGATTGAAATACAGTTTTGCCATGGGTATCGACAATCCTTCGACCATTGCAAACTCTCTCTGCTCATACATCACGCTCACCGGTGATCCGGAATCCCTTAATCGTCTGTATGCCATGTATGATAAAGTGACCGTTGCCGATCTTAAAGCGGTTGCAGTGAAATATTTTGTTCCGAACAGCCTGACGATTTCCACGATTTCGGCTGACGCGGAAGGAGGTGTGAAATAATGAAGACCCTAATACTCACAATAATGATCGCCGCCACGCTGTTTGCACAGGAAGTGGTGGAATTACAACAACCGAATTCCAACAAAGTGGTGATCAAGTTGGTATTCCGCAACGGTTCCATCGCCGATCCGAAGGGTAAAGAAGGTTTAACTGCTGCAACAGCCAATCTTATCACACAAGGCGGCACAAAAGAAATGTCCTACAACGCCATCCAGGAAATGATCTATCCTTGGGCGGCAGGATATTATTCACAGGTAGATAAAGAAATCAGCATCTTTACCTTTGTGGTGCACATCGATTTCCTCGACAAATTCTATCCCATCATGAAGGGCTTGATGCTCTCACCGGCATTCGCGGAGAACGATTTCCAGCGGGTGATGAAGAACCAGCAGAACTATGTAGATCAGGTGATCCGTGCGTCGTCGGATGAAGAATACAGCAAAAAAGCATTGGAAGATTTTCTCTTCCGCGGAACGAACTATCAACATATGGTGCAGGGAAAATCCGAAGGGGTGAAGAATATCACGCTGGATGATATTAAAAATCATTATGCGGCAATGTTCACGAAAAACAATCTCACCATCGGCATCGCCGGACGGTACACCGATGCCTTCCTGAAACAACTGAAGACAGATCTGGGGATGCTTTCCGCTGCAAAGCCTTCCCTTCCAAAACCGGGAAAAGCAGTGATGCCCAATGGCATTGAAGTGGAGATCATTGCAAAGGACGGTGCGTTCGGTTCGGCCATTTTTACCGGAACGCCGCTTGCCATTACCCGCTCCAACAACGATTTCGCCGCGTTGATGGTCGCAAACTCCTATCTCGGCGAACACCGCAAATCGTACGGACAGCTCTATCAGAAACTGCGCGAGGTTCGTTCGATGAACTATGGCGATTATTCCTACATTGAATGGTACAATAACGGCGGCGGATATATGCTTCCCCCCTCCGGCGTTCCGCGCCAATCCAATTACTTCTCGCTGTGGATTCGTCCTGTACAAATCGCAAAACAACTTCATCAGCAATATGATGAACTGAAGGAGATCAAGATCGGTCATGCACATTATTCGCTCCGCATGGCGGTCCGCGAAGTCGATCACTTGATCAAAAAAGGGATGAAGAAAGAGGATTTTGAAGCGACCCGCACATTCCTCCGCAGCTACATCAAATTGTATGTGGCAACACCGGCTGAGCAGCTCGGTTATTTGATGGATTCCCGTTTCTATGGCCGGAAGGACTATATTAAGGAGATGGACATCCTTCTTGCCAAACTGACCCTCGCCGACGTGAACAAGGCGATAAAAAAATACTGGCGCACAGACAAAATGTTTGTCACCATCGTTACGGACCGAAGCGAAGCGGACGAACTCGCAAAGAGCCTGAAGGAAAACACTCCATCACCAATGAGCTATTCCAACATCGTGAAGGCGGGACTTCCGAAGGAAGTTCTGGATGAAGACGATATCGTTTCTACTTTTCCGCTGAATGTGAAGAAAGTAACGATCGTCGATTCTAAAGATACTTTTAAATAAGTATCCTTACGACGGGTGACAACTGCGATATCGAATAATCTCGCGGTTCCGAAGGAGCCCTTTAGGACTAGCAACGGTGTATTCACCCAATAACGAAAAAGTGGGATCCGGAGATTATTTCCGGATCCTTTTTTATTCTGCTGAAATGTAATCAGTTAGCATTGTCAACTCAAGCGGTGTGTCAGGTGATAAACCGGTCAAAAAAGTATATTTTGTGTAACTCCTTTAAAAATTGTATTTTATATAAGTATAACTACAAGAGGAACGATGAGTTCGCAGCAGTCATTACACAATTTCCATGTCCCGGTCATGGGCATCG
Source organism: Bacteroidota bacterium (assembly GCA_041665525.1). Lineage (GTDB taxonomy): Bacteria > Bacteroidota > Ignavibacteria > UBA10030 > UBA8401 > UBA8401. The sequence continues at coordinate 32,333 of JBAYIS010000026.1, forward strand.
GATTCACGATTGATACGCCAGTAAAAGTGGCACACTACGGCATTTCGTCTGTTATGTCTCTGGTGGATGATATCCTGGTGGAAAAAATGCGGGAAATGTACAGCACAAAATTGAATCTGCCGTTTGCTCCCATTACGGAGAAAAACAGCTTGGACCATCGGGCAGAGAGAATCACCGCATACTTGAACATGGTGGATAAAATCGTCCACGACAAATTCGCAGAATTGAAACGTTCCATCAACGAGACCGGCGAAGAAGTTCAGAAATACATCGATATGCTTCCCGATTTCTCTGCAGTCAAAAAACAGTTCCAGGAAATGATCGCAAAGAATACGGTGAAAGAGGATATCGCTGCATGGATCGACAAACATTTGCATCCCGGCAGCATCGATGTAAACATTATGACGAAGCTGGATAAGGAAAACTACCGCGGCGATGACAAGCTTCCTCACGAATTCAATGATGCCCATGCTGCGCTTCGCGGATACGCACTCAGCACGCTTCGCTCCTGTATCGTCTTTTCCGCGGGAATGAACCCCCGGCTGTACAGTTACATCGAGAAATTTGACGACTTCTATCCTGACGCCGATGGCGAAATCAAAAAGAAAATCATTTTAAAAGTGAGCGATTACCGATCCGCCATTATCCAGGGAAAATTCCTCGCGAAAAAAGGATTATGGGTTTCCGAGTACCGCATTGAATCAGGATTGAACTGCGGCGGCCATGCGTTCGCCACGGACGGATATCTGATGGGACCGATCCTGGAAGAATTCCGAAAGAACCGCCGGGAACTGATCGAGACCACACACAGTATTGTGACCGAAGCGTTGAAAGCCAAGAATCGACCCGTTCCATCAGCTCCTCTGCCGATTAAAATCACCGCACAAGGAGGCATCGGCACCGCAGAAGAACATCAGTTCCTTCTGGAACATTACGGTCTCGACTCCATCGGTTGGGGTTCCCCGTTCCTGCTTTGCCCTGAAGTGACGAATGTGGACAACCATACGCTCGATCTGCTCTGCAAAGCGAAAGAAGAAGATCTGTATTTAAGCAACATCTCCCCTCTCGGCGTACCGTTTAACAGCCTGCGCGGCAACACCAAGGATATAGAGAAACAGGAATTGATAGACAAAGGACGTCCGGGAAGTTCATGTCCAAAAAAATATATCCAGTTGAATACCGAATTCGGTGAGCAGGCCATCTGCCGTGCTTCCCGGCAATATCAGCACCTGCGAATCACACAGATGGATGAAAAAGGATTTAGTTCTGAAGAACGCCAAAAAGAGTTCGATGCCATCACCGATAAGTCCTGCATTTGTGTCGGACTCGGGACGTCGGCATTGATCGTCAACAATCTGAACACTCGTGTGGAAGGACCTGGAGTTTCTATCTGCCCCGGACCGAATATCGCATACTACGATAAAGTAGTCTCGCTGAAGACAATGACTGATCATATCTACGGACGACTTTCCATTGTAAATGAAGCTACCCGACCGAATTTATTCGTAAAGGAACTTCAGCTCTATGTCGATTATCTTAAAAACATGATCGCTGAAACCCCCAAACCGTTCACGGATAAACAGTTGAAGTATTATCAACTCTTCCAGCAGAACCTGGATGAAGGGATCGCATACTACCGCGGACTCTACTCGGATTTTGAACAGAAGGTGGGTGTCTTAAAGCAGGATGTGTTGAGTGAACTGGAAAAAATCCGGCACGAATTAAACGATCATGTCCTTGTTCCAGCATAATCGGACAGAGTAAAGAAAACAACTGCGCCGCGGTGAACCCGCGGCGCTTTCATGTACGGCCGTTTCATCAACTATGACTATACTATTTCATCAAAAGAAGTTTCCTCGTCTCCTGAAATTTCCCGCTGATCATCCGGCAGAGATACAGTCCGCTCGGCAGTTCATGAGAAGGGAAATCGACAGAATACCTCCCCGCATTTTTCGGTTCGTCTACCAGTGTTGCGATCTCCGTTCCGATTATGGAAAATATTTTAATCGTTATCCATTCCTCCGCTCCAACACCATACGGAATACGGGTTCCGGCATTGAAAGGATTTGGAAAGTTCTGACTCAATGAGTATCCATCCGGTGATTGCTGCGGAGCTTTCCCAACGACAGCGGCAGGAATTTCTGAGATTTGTAACGAGGCGATAGCTGCCAGACTTAATTGCGCTGAGTGTTTCACTAATTCCATGTTCAGCGTCTCCAATGTGTCCGCCGTAGTGTGATAAAACGGATTTGCATTATACAATGAATTGCTCAACCACGGCGGTGAGAATTCGATCAAACAAACTGCCGGATACCCCTTGTTCCAAAACGGTGCATGGTCGCTCCACTCGCCAAATGCAAACGGCGGCGGATTCAATGTCAATCCAAGAGCAAACGAATCGTTTACTGCTGCTATGTATTTCCCCAGCCATTGGGACTGGGTATTCGCCACAATATTCAGGTACATATTGTTTTTATCGTTGAACCCGATCATATCCAGCGAGAGCATGGCGGCAATATTCTCTTTGGATGCAACCGCCCGGTCTGCATATCGAGTGCTTCCGTTCAGCGAAGTGTTGTAGACTACTCCCCGTTCTTCCGCCCCGAAGGCAGCAAATATAATGGTGTTTTTACAATCATAATCGAATGACGGATCACTCATTATCCTTGCCAGTTCGATAACAGCGGCTACACCACTCGCATTATCATCCGCACCCGGAGCACGAAGCTTGTTCCATTGGGGATACCAGATGTGATCACCCATCCTGCTTGCAGAACAATCGATGTGACCGCCAATGACGATATGAGTTGCCGGATATTCGACCCCTTCGATTGTTGCAATAACGTTCACTAGCGGTTTTGTATTGTATGGAGACTCGGCAAAGGGATTATAGAACGTATCCAGAGAAACGGAGGAGAGTCCCGGCATATTCAGAAATTGCCGGTACACGTATTGCACTGCAGAATCATTTCCCGGCGTATAGGTGACCCTGTTCCAGGTTCCTCCGGCTTTCTGCAGTTGATCGATGTGCACAGAAAGGTGCTGTACAGTGATGCTGTCCACCATCTGTTGAATAACAGCATGGGTAGACTGTGCGGGTGAATAGAATGGGAAACTGACAACGTATACAGCGAGGAGAAAGATGCTGCAGTAGATACGGTTGTTATCCATACAACCTCTTCGGGAAAGTTGTGCGTTATTTTGTCTGCATCGTGGTGTAATCCAACTCCGTCCCCCACAGGCTGTGCGGAATAAGAAAAATCACCAGAGTGATTATCGCCGCTGCAATAATCCATCGCTTTGGATCAGGAGAACGCCGAACAGCAATGACGGCACAGAGCCAGCTGAGTGATGCGATCAACGTTTTGTTATCGGTAATGTCATTCCCAAATGGAAATCCTGTCCACCATTCATTAAACGAATACTGAAGCACTACCGGACCCATGAACATCCCGCCGAAGGTGATGACTGCGAATGTAATATCGGTCAAACGACGGATGGATGGTTCTTTGGCAAAATATTCCAATCCCGTCCTGGCAGAAAGCAGCATGCCGAAAAACATCGCAGCAATATGAATAATCAACACTGCTGCAGGAACATCGCCGCGAAACCGAATGACCGTAGATGCAGAGAATGTTTGTTTTCCGTCGCTCAAGTAAACTGTATAATGCAATTTCCCCGCCGGCGGTTGTTTCGGAAGCAGTCCGGAAAGAATACCTTTATCAAATGACATTACCACACTCTTCATGGAATCAACGGTGTTGTACCTCTTCCATTCGATCCTGCCGGTAATATTCGTGTCGTTCGTTGTTACAACAATTCGGTGATCTGAAATTCCGCCATGGGAACGCTCAAGGATCACTTCGATCGCTTTACCATCCAGCAGAGTTACATAGTGTTTCGGAAAAGAAGGACCTGTCATACGTTGAAAAACTGCGGAAGCCATCGTAATGAACAGTGCGAGGATCCAAAGATGATAAGAGCGTTTCATAGGCATCGGTATTATCGGGTAATTATCTTCAATTATAATACGAATGGCCCGCAAAGTCTGTGCCGAAGAGGGACTTCGTGGATATAGTGTGATTCAGAGAGGGCGATTCTTAGGAATGAAATTTTCTGCGATTATTTTTCATTTACGCAATCACGTACGAATTCACAGAGTGATGACTACCGCAGAGATAAGAAGAGAAAATGTGATGATAGAGTTATTGCAGGGAATTAGCTGACGATATCCGGAGAAGGAATGACATACGAACGAACGACTCTCCATCGGTTCCGCTCAAAACTGACTACCGCTTTCATCGTGATCGTTTTGCCGTTGAATGTTCCGGTGGATGTAATTTTTGACTGCGATCCTGAGAGGACCCATGCTTGATACGTGATTGTTCCGCTGGTGAAAGAAACTGTTTGTTGACTCAGCGAAGTATTTGCTGCATTATCGGCCATGGCAGTTGTCGCAATAGCAATACCTGTTCGGGCAAGCTGCTCAGCTTGAACAGCGTTAGCAACCGCTTCCACGGTCGTGCTGTTCAATCGATCTGCTTGGTAAAAGCTAACGTTGTATAATCCTAAAATCAGGTATACGCCAGCTAGCAATATTACTTTTGATGATCCCATAATCGGCTTTGCGGTTTAATATCTGTGTGCAATTTATGTAATTGCTATTATTGGAGCAAGTAAAAACATATTAGAGTGCCTTAATATTAAATTTGCAAATGCCTCCAATTTTCGAAAATCAGCCATTTTTAATTCAACAAACTTAATAGTCTGATATTAATTACGCTTTGTCTCTTATTTCCTACCTTTTAATAGCCATTAATTTATTTTTTATTGAAATCGTTTTCATTTCCAAATATGATATTAATTCACTCCCGTCGAACTTGTAGCAGAAATTTTACATTCTTGGAAATTCCAATAGGTACCTTCAAAAAAACGTCCCGCTTTTTGGCGGGACGAGTAGAATAAAATATCATTGAGTGATCACAAATGACTTTTTCCTAACGCCTGTTCAACATCGGCGATAATATCATCAATGTGTTCCAATCCGGCAGAGACACGAATAAGTCCGGGGTAAATTCCAACTGCGGCTCGTTCAGCATCATTTAATTTCGAATGCGTTGTAGAAGCAGGGTGCGTTGCTATGGTCCGTGAATCTCCGAGATTAGCGGTATGCGAAAGCATCTGCAGAGAATTTAAAAATCTTCTGCCTCGGTCCACACCGCCTTTCACAACGAACGTTACAAGTCCGCCACCCAATTTCATTTGTTTCATTGCAAGATGATGCTGCGGATGCGATGGAAGGAACGGATATTGTACTTTTTCGATCTCTGCGTGACCTTCCAGGTACTGCGCCAGTTTCATGGCATTCTCACAGTGACGTTCCATTCTCACCGGAAGTGTTTCCAGGCTCTTGGAAAGTATCCACGCGTTGAACGGAGAAAGGGATGGGCCGCTGTGCCGCGCAAAGAACCGGACATCCTTGATGAGATCCTTTCTTCCCACAATGACGCCTCCGATCGTTCTTCCCTGACCATCCAGAAATTTGGTTCCGGAATGAATTACGATATCTGCACCGAAAGAGACCGGTTGCTGCAGGTACGGCGTGCAAAAGCAATTATCAACATTCAATAGAATGTCATGTTTTTTTGCCATCGCACCTAACCATGCAAGGTCAATAATATCCAATGCGGGATTGGACGGTGTTTCGATAAAGATCATCTTTGTGTTCTTTTGGATCAATCCTTCCCATGATTCCGGTTTATCTACGTCCGCGTAGGTATGGGTGATCCCCCACTTCGGCAAGATCATCGTCAGAATTTGATGCGTTGAACCGAACACCGACCTCGACACAAGAAGATGATCTCCTGAGCGGAGCAGCGCCGCCATACTGGTGAAGACGGCGGACATACCGGATGCAGTTGCAATACCATCTTCTGCCCCCTCTAACAAACACATCTTCTCGATGAACTCCGTATTATTGGGATTGGAAAACCGTGTATAGATGTTCCCCGGAATTTCATCTGCGAATAATGCCCGCGCCTGTTCTGCGTCGTCGAATACAAAACTGGAAGTCAGGTAGACGGGAACGGAGTGTTCGCGCATAGTGCTGCGCGGCACTTGCGTACGGACAGCATTCGTTTCGAAATTTTTAAATTTTGCCATAGCTTGTTCTCCACTAATGTCACAAATACTCACCGGTCATATCTATTCGAATGATCAGCGGATGGTGACTCTGCAATAAATATACTGATTTTGGGAATTTGTTTTAGAGAAAATCTTTACTACTTTCTGCATATGCATATGAACAATTCGAACAAATATTTCATCGCCGTTGCCGGAAATATCGGTGCCGGCAAGTCATCGCTGACACGCATGCTCGGCGAACGATTCAATTGGAAGCCGTACTTCGAATCGGTGGAGGACAACCCATACCTTCCCAATTTTTACGCGGATATGAACCGATGGTCGTTCCATCTGCAGATATATTTTCTCGCCAACAGATTTAAGAGCCATAAAGAGATCGTGGAATCGCACAAATCTGTCATTCAGGACCGCTCCATCTATGAGGATGCCGAGATCTTTGCAAAGAACCTGCATCTGATCGGCAAAATGGATAAACGGGACTATGAGAATTACGTGTCATTGTTCCATGTGATGATGGAGTATTTACGTCCTCCGGACCTTTTAATCTATCTCCGTTCCACCGTGGAGACGCTCGTTTCACAGATTACACTGCGCGGCCGTGAATATGAACAAAGCATCCCGCGTGAATATCTGGAACAACTGAATAGTCATTATGAAGAGTGGATTGGTTATTATAAATCCGGACCGTTGTTGATCATCGAAAGCGATCCTCTGGATTTTGTCCACCGTCCTGCTGATTTTGAATTTATCGTGAATGAGGTGAAGAATGCGCTTCCTCAGCTGCAGTTGTTCGAAAGTTGAGCACTCATTTTTCGATTCGCGTAAATAAAAAATTAAAAACCCGAAGGCATCTCGCTCTTCGGGTTCACTTTTTAGAAATCATCCTGATTCACAACTCCGTTACTTCTGGAACTTCAGCATCCCCTCATACCCTTTTTTATTCAACAGCAGCGCTGCTGCTATTTGTGCCTGCGTATCATGGCTGAGCGAAGACCGTTCACGTCCCCGTTCTCCGGTGTACCGGGAATTCAATTCATCCGAAAGTTCACCTTTCAATTCTTCACTGTATCGGGCGAAGGTATTATTCTTTTCATTCCGTAGCTGTGTGACAAGCGCATCTACTGCCGTGATTGACGTGGAGCTGTATTTTTCTTTCTTCAATTGTTCTTTCAAGTCGGTTAGTTTCTTCTCTGCCGGTTCCACAAACGCAAACTTTTGATCAATAAGATACTGCTCGAATTCTTTCAGGATTTGAGGTGTCACCACCACTTCTCCATTCGCCGCAGGGTGTTTGGAGACATAGGAAGTGGCAAATTTAAAGAACATCGCTTTACGCATCAGTTCGGAAAAATACTCACTGTGCAATACCGTCTCGACTGCGGAATCAGGCGCAATACCTCCGAGTTCTTTTACAGAACGACCGTTTGCCGTTTTAAAATCACGTTTCAAACTATCCGGGGTGGGGAAAAAGACTCCATCCTTATTCTTATGCAAATAATCGATCTCCTGAATGCATCGACCGCTCGGGATATAGTATCTTGCTGTCGTAATCTTCATTGACGCTTTATAGTTCAGCGGAACAACTGTCTGGACCAGCCCTTTACCGAACGACCTGGTGCCGACGATTATACCGCGGTCCAGATCTTGAATGGCGCCGGCAACAATCTCGCTGGCACTGGCGCTGTTCTTGTTCATGAGGATTGCCAGCGGAAGATCTGCGGCGACAGGTTCTTCCTCCACGGTGTAGGTCCGCTCTTCCACACCTTTCCGTCCCCGCGTTGTGACGATCGTACTTCCTTTGGGTGCAAACTTGCTGACTGTTTCCACCGCTGCCTCCAGTAATCCTCCCGGATTGTCACGCAAGTCGAGCACGATTCCTTTGAGATCCCCTTTCGCTTTCAATTCCTTTACCGCCTGTCGGACCTCTTCTCCCGCGCGCCGTGAAAACCGTTCCAGTTTTATAAAACCGATCTTTTCCGTAACATATCCCGAATAGGTGACGTTGTTCACCTGAATCTCTTCGCGGACGAGCGTGAATTCGATTGGATTCTTTTCACCCTCGCGCTCGATCTTCATCCGCACGGTCGTCCCCGGTTCACCGCGTACTTTGAACCGCACGCTGTCAGGATTAATGAAGGTGATTTTCATTCCATCAATTTCAATAATCCGGTCTCCGGCTTTCACTCCCTGCTTATAGGCAGAATATCCTTCTGTCGGCGCAAGAACGGTGATAACTCCATCGCGAATACCAATGGAAATGCCGACACCGCCATACTGTCCGTTCGTCAACAAGTCGATATCATCCTCATCCTTTCCGGCAAGATACACTGTATAGGGATCCAGCGTTTCGAGCATCCCGTCGATACCGGAACGCATAAACATTTCAGGATCGACCTCGTCCACATAATTATTGACAATCTCCTTATAAACCCGGCCGAAAATATCGATGTTCTGATTCACCTTCAGATATATATTATCATATGCCGTCATTCCCAGCACACTAATGCCAAGTACTGCGATCGCACTAATGACTATTTTTTTCTTCATAGAATCTTCCTGTCGTATGATGTTTTTGTCTTAAATGAAATATAGAAAAGATTGTTCACTTCTGCATTATGCCTGCAAATGGAAACAACAATTGTAAAGGCGACGTGATGATAAAGGGCGATTTGCGAGTGTTTCCGTTTGAAAGAACATCCTTCGCTGAAGAAAACCATTGAACATATTAACAGGAAAGTTTGTTATATTAACCCAACACCATACACGAACCAACCAGGGAGAATCCATGAAACTCGAACCAAAAGTGATGAAGGCGATGAACGAGCAGATCAATAAAGAACTCTTCTCGTCGTATCTGTATCTCTCCATGTCTGCTTACTGCGAATCGGAGAATTTTCCAGGCTGCGCAAAATGGCTTTCTGTGCAAAGCGAAGAAGAACGCGACCATGCGATGAAGATCTACCGTTTCGTCCACGAACGCGGCGGCAGGGTGGAGTTGGATGCGATTGACAAACCGAAATCCGATTTCAAGAATTTACCGCAGCTCTTCGCACAGGTATTGGAGCATGAACAAAAGGTGAGCGCTTCGATCACGACGTTGTATGAATCCGCAATGAAGGCAAACGACTATGCGTCGCAAATTATGCTGCAATGGTTTATTACCGAACAGGTGGAAGAAGAGAAGAATGCCAACGAGATCGTCGATATGCTGAAAAAAATCGGCGATTCCCCGGTGAGTTTGATGATGTTCGACCGCCAACTGGGCGCACGAACAGGAAAATAATCGATAACTGCATCCGTCCGATGTGCAGCGCCCATTGGACGGATGGCTATCGGTTCCGTCCCGTAAGAATTACTCGATATTCCTCCAACAGTGTATGCTCAAAACACTTCTCCCGTTGTTTGTTTCTTTCGTCATCGCGTCCGTCATACCGTGTGAGGGATGTGCGGACAATTCCAGCGAAGAAGCTTTACTCGTCCTGAATTCCTTTTATAAAAACACCGACAACTTCCGCACCATTGATTCGACACTGCTCTCGCATGAATTGCGTGCATTGATTGATACTGTACAGCGCGATGAGAATTTTGAAGCGGAAAAGATCGTGCGCAGCAAATTCCCAACTGATAAACCGTTGATGATTGAAGGGAATATCTTCACCAGTCTGTACGAAGGACACGACGCCTGGCGGATCGACACACTCCGTTTCGACGGTAAAAGACTCGTTGCAACTGTGATATGCTCGCATTCTTCGTTTAACAAAGTACCGGAGTGGACGGACAAAGTCGTCCTGGTAAACGAGAACGGCTGGAAGGTTGACAACGTACTGTTGCAGCACTCCCGCGGTCCCTTCGCGAGTTCGAAAGAAATTCTGTTTCATTTTATTCACAGCCGAAACAATTGATATTTCACAACCGACGCTCTCATGCATTCACCATCCAGTCATCCCGTTGGTATTTTCCTTGCCTCTTCCGCTCTTTTCTTGCATATTCGCATCAATGATCAATACTTCAGGGAGGTGTCAATGAATAAATATATCGTCGAATTCATCGGAACATTTTTTCTCGTGCTTGTCGTCGGCATGACCGTTATTGAACCGGGTGCCGGAATGTTCGCTCCGCTTGCCATCGGTAGCACACTGATGATTATGGTCTACGCCGGCGGAGCGATCTCCGGCGGACATTACAATCCCGCCGTAACACTGGGAGTCTGGATGAGAGGCAAATGCGATACAAAAGATGTCCTTCCATACATGGTAATGCAGGTGATCGGCGCTGCGCTCGCTGTTCTGGTGATCGGATTTCAAAAAGGGAATCCTGTTTTGACGCCAATGACGCATGACATCACCAAATCGCTGCTGAACGAGTTCTTGTTCACTTTCGCGTTGGTGTATGTTGTCCTAAATGTTGCAACATCCAAAAAGTCAGCCGGCAATTCGTATTTCGGTCTTGCGATCGGTTTTACGGTGGTGATCGGCGCATTTGCCGGCGGCGCAGTCTCCGGCGGAGCATATAATCCTGCCGTCGCAACCGGAATCACCTTGATGGGTTTATCTTCGTTTGCCGATATCTGGATCTATCTGGCAGGCAATTTTGCAGGCGGAGCGGTCGCGGCAGTGGTGTACAAAATGGCCAATCCAGACGAATACTAAATTCATTGTTCTCTCTCCCATGATGCCGGAAGGATCTCTCTTCCGGCTTTTTTTATCCCATCGACAGTTCTTTTCTGCCTCTGTGAACAAGGCATTTTTCTTGCTTTTACTTCCGCGGCTGTGCATTCTCCTGCACTCAACTGCATGAAACAACGGATCATCATACTGTGTATTGCCGGGATCTTCGGTATTGCTCCGGCACAGATTACATCATTCCCGTATCATGAACATTTTGATACCGTTGCCGTTCCACAGCTCCCAAGCGGCTGGAGCACAAGCACAAATAAGAATCTATCTGGCGATTTTTTAAGTTCTTTATCTTCTCCCCGCTCCCAGCCGAACTGTATCAGCACTTCGAATTCGCGCATTTCGCAATTTCTTGTTTCCCCTATATTTTCCTTTGTAGGAAAAATTGGAGATTCACTGGAATTCTTTGAGAGGAGGTCGGGAACATTTACCGGCGGAATGTTGATCGAAGCCAGCATCGACAACGACACAAGTTTTTCCATCCCGGTAAGCGATACGTTGACGCTTACCTCGTCCAACAATGGCGCATATCAACGAAGAACTTTTGCTCTTCCGGAAACACTCAACGGACAATCGACTGTCCGTTTCCGATGGCGTGTCGTCGGTTCACCGGGGAGCGGCACTACTGCCGCACTGCGGATTGATGATGTTACCGTTACGGTAAAGAAAGCGCTCGATCTTTCACTACGGATTTCTTCCTACGCACCGTCTTCACCGAAGCAGGGTGAAACCCTCACAGGCACATTCTCCATTGTCAACCGTGCGCTGCCGGGAAGTTTTTCAGGAACGGTGCAGGTGTTTGACTCCTTGCAACTGATCGCGTCGGACGAATTCTCCAAAACAGTAGCTGCGAAAGATTCATTTTTGATAGAATGGATTTACCCGAATATTTCGGCGGGAAGACATCCAATACGCGCAGTACTTTTGGCAGTGGGAGATGAAGATACAGAGAACAATTCAATTGAATTCAGCATCATTGCCGGATATCGGCAGAGAACATTGCTGATCAACGAGATCATGTATGCTCCTCTTGCCGGTTCTCCGGAATGGATCGAACTGGTGAATATTGGTAACGATACGATACCGGCCGCAGGATGGAAAGTGTCCGATGCGGGCTCAACGAAAGGTGCGCTGAGTTCGGCCAAACAATTAATCCCCCCGCATTCTTACATTATCGTCACTACAGACACCAATGCATTCAAATCAATCAATGAAACGACAACACTTCTATTTCAGGCTCCGTTTTCCGCGCTGAA
>JBAYIS010000027.1:0-43923 GCA_041665525.1 Bacteroidota bacterium
AAACGAAAAGATAAACTGAAAATCGAAAGAGCAAATTATTCAACGATTGGCTCGAAATTGTTGAAATTTCGTTGTTTTAATGGATTTTACTTAATAAAACAACGTAAATATAACACACGAACCCGCTGAAACCAAGAGATATTTTGGGTGAATTTCAGTGCAGAAACAGCCGTAAAACAGCCTAAAAAGGCAATTCTACGGCCGCTCAAATACTTTATACTGCAGTAACGATCGCTGAAAATGAATCGGCTTTCAAACAAGCACCGCCAACCAGAGCACCGTCTATATTTGGTTGAGAAAGGAGTTCTTTCGCATTATCCGCTTTCACACTACCGCCGTATTGAATGACCACTTTGTCCGCAGTCGCCGCAGAATAAAGTTGTGCTATAACATTCCGAATTACCTGGTGGGCCTCTTCAGCCTGTTCTTTGGTCGCAGTCTTTCCAGTACCGATCGCCCAGACCGGTTCATACGCAACGATGGATTTTTCAACGTCTGCTGCAGGAAATCCCGAAAGAACACCCTTTACTTGCGTTGTCAGCACTTGATTGGTGATATTCTTTTCACGCTCTTCCAATGTTTCTCCGACACAGATAATCGGGATGAGACTTCCAGCCAATACTTTTTTCGCTTTCTGGTTGATGATCTCGTTCGTCTCATGATGATACTGACGACGTTCGGAATGACCGACAATCACATAAGAGCAGCCGACAGATTTCAGCATGGAAACAGATACTTCGCCGGTATATGCACCGCTATCATGCAAAGACACATCCTGTGCGCCGAGTTTAATAACAGAATTCGCAATAAGCTGTTGGGCTGCGCCAAGCGAAGTATAGGGCGGGCAGACAATAACCGTTGCTTTCAGTGATGCCGATGATAGTGCCGTTTTCAATCCATTAATGAGTTCTGTTGTTTGGGAAATGTCATTGTTCATTTTCCAGTTGCCGGCGATGACTTTTGTTCTCATGTTAACCATCCAGTTTTTTCTTCAAGATTTCATTAATCAATTTGGGATTTCCCTTTCCCTTCATCACCTTCATAGTCTCGCCGACGAAGAATCCCATTAATTTAGCTTCGCCGCCGCGGTATCGTGCAATTTCGTTTGGAAATTTTGCAAGGATCGTATCAATCTCTTTTTCTATCGCTCCCGTATCGGAGATCTGCACCAAACCTTTTCGTTCGACAATCGATTTGGGATGCTCTTTCGTCTTCAACATTTCGTCGAACACATCCTTCGCAATCTTACCGCTAATCGTACCGTCCACGATCAAGTTGACCATTGCTCCAAGATGCTGCGGAGCGACGGGGAAATCGGCGAGAGCGATGTTTTCATTGTTCATCACGCGAAGCACATCGGTCATTACCCAATTGCTCACGGTTTTGATCTGGTCTTCATTTTTTTTCGAAAGCTGATTCACTGCCGATTCAAAATATTCGGCAAGCTCTTTCTCCTGAGTCAACACTTCCGCATCATATTCGGGAAGTTTGAACGATTCGACAAACCGTTTTCGTCGTGCTTCAGGGAGTTCGGGAAGTAGTTTCTGTACAGAGCTGATCCATTGTTCATCGACAACAACCGGAACGAGGTCCGGATCAGGAAAATACCGGTAATCATGTGCCTCTTCCTTACTGCGCATGGATGTTGCAATATTCTTTTCCGAATTCCACAACAGTGTTTCCTGTACGACGGTGCCGCCGTCTTCAATCAAATCGATTTGCCGTTTGATTTCGTAATCGATCGCCTTTTCCACATTGCGGAAGGAGTTCATATTTTTAAGTTCGGCTTTCGTGCCGAATTTCGGCGCACCTTTCAATCGGACGGAGACGTTGGCGTCACATCGGAAACTCCCCTCTTCCATATTGCCGTCACAAATACCGAGGTATTTCACCGTTTGCCAGAGGAAAAAGAGATATTGATATGCTTCTTTCGACGTACGAAGATCCGGTTCGCTGACAATCTCCAGCAGCGGCGTACCGCATCGATTTACGTCGACGAGTGTTTCAGGAGCCATATCATGGATCGATTTCCCGGCATCCTCTTCCAAATGAATGCGGGTAATGCCGATCCGTTTTTGGGTACCGTTCTCTGCAAGGATGTCGACATATCCATATTGACAGATCGGTTCCTCATATTGTGAAATTTGATATCCTTTCGGCAGGTCCGGATAGAAATAGTTTTTCCGTGCAAAGACGGATCGATTCGTAATGGAACAATGCGTGGCAAGGCCGAGCCGGATTGCATATTCCACCACCTGTTTGTTCAAAACAGGCAGAACGCCGGGCATGCCAAGACAGACCGGGCAGACATTCGAGTTCGGAGGATTACCAAAAGTAGTAGAACAACCACAAAAGATCTTTGATTGAGTGGAAAGCTGTGCGTGAATTTCCAGGCCGATGACGGCTTCGTATTTATCGTAAATTGACATCGATCGCTATGCCGCCAATGCTTTGGTTACTTTATCTGCAGCATCCTTCAGATTCTCTGCCACCAGGAAGCTCATTCCCGAATTACGCAGGATATCCGCTGCAATGTCCGCATTCGTTCCGGCAAGACGGATCACTATCGGAATCTTCACATCCACGACCTTTGCCGCTTCTACCACGCCGTTCGCAACACGGTCACAGCGAACGATACCGCCGAAGATGTTGATGAGGATCGCCTTCACATTTTTATCCGACAGGATGATTTTAAATCCGCTGGCAACCGTTGTGGCGCTTGCTCCACCGCCAACATCCAGAAAGTTGGCCGGTTCACCGCCGGCAAGTTTGATAATGTCCATGGTGGCCATCGCGAGACCTGCTCCATTCACCATGCAGCCGACGTTACCGTCCAGTTTAATATAATTGAGATTGGACTTTGATGCTTCAATTTCGAGCGGTTCCTCCTCATCCGTGTCGCGCAGTTCTGCGAATTCCGGATGGCGGTAGAGTGCATTGTCATCAAAGTTCACCTTGGCATCAAGGGCAATCACATTTCCTTCTTTCGTAATCACAAGAGGGTTGATCTCGAACAGTGATGCATCCGTTGATTCATATGCCTTGTAGAGCGCCATTAAAAATTTTACAGCATTTTTGAATGCATCTCCGGTGAGTCCAAGTGCGAACGCCAACTTGCGGGCCTGGAACTGTTGGAATCCGACCGACGGTTCGATCGCTTCTTTTACGATTTTTTCTGGATGTTCTTCCGCCACTTTTTCAATTTCCATTCCTCCTTCAGTGGAAACCATCATGACATTGCGGGACTGTGCACGATCCAGCGTAATACCGACATACATTTCCTTGTCGATGTTCGCTCCTTCTTCAATGAGCAATCGTTTTACCAGCCGCCCTTCCGGTCCGGTCTGATGGGTAACGAGGGTCATGCCAAGAATCTGTTTCGCATACTGTTTCACTTCATCGATGCTCCTCGCCACTTTTACTCCGCCTCCTTTGCCCCGTCCGCCGGCATGAATCTGCGCTTTCACCACCCACACGTTTCCGCCCAGCCGTTTTGCGGCATTTACCGCTTCATCCACTGAGAACGCCACTTCGCCGCGCGGTACCGGTACACCGAATTTTCTGAGAATGTCTTTCCCTTGATACTCATGAATTTTCATTGGAACTCCTTAATATAATTGTCTCAAAAATATTGTTCATGCCATACGGCACGAAGGAAAAATTATTTCACCTTATGCGAAATCGCTTTTGCCTGAGTGAAGAGAAGCAGGTAATCCCTCCCGCCTGCTTTGGAATCTGTTCCGCTCATATTGAAACCGCCGAACGGATGGACGCCGACAAGCGCGCCGGTAATTTTTCTATTGATATAGAAATTCCCCGCGTGAAATTCATTCTTCGCTCTTTCCTGTTTCTTTTTATTCTTCGTCCACACACCGCCGGTCAGGCCGAACTCGGTGTTGTTGGCAATTTCCAGGGCATGATCGAAATCCTTTGCTTTGATGATCGCGAGAACCGGGCCGAAGATCTCTTCCTGAGAGATGGTCGCCATCGGATCAACATCGGCGATCACGGTGGGTTCAACGAAATAACCGTCCGGACCAAGATGTTTACCGCCGGCCACGAGTCTTCCGCCTTCCCGAACACCCGTTGCAATATACTGCAGGATTTTTTCCATGGAACCTTTGTTGATGACCGGTCCCATATAGGTGGTTTGCTCTTCCGGAGCGCCGACCACCAGCTTTTTTGTCCGTTCGGCGACCTTCTCCACAAACTTATCATACACAGATGCGACAACAATCGCCCTTGATGCAGCAGAACATTTCTGTCCTTGAAAACCGAACGCCGATGCTACCGTTGCCTGTGCCGCTGCATCCAGATCCGTTTCGTTGTCGATCACGATGGAATCCTTTCCTCCCATTTCCGCTATCACTCGTTTCAGCCAGATCTGTCCGGGCACCACTTTGGCAGCAAGTTCATTAATGTGAACTCCGACCTCTTTCGATCCGGTAAAAGAGATGAACCGCGTTTTCGGATGAGCAACCATGGTATCGCCGACCGATCCGCCGGGGCCTGTAATGAAATTGATCACGCCTTTTGGCAGACCTGCTTCTTCCATCAATGCAAAAAATTTGTACCCAATAGCGGGAGAATCGGATGATGGTTTTAAGACAACTGTGTTTCCTGCAACCACTGCTGCAGAGGTCATGCCGACAAGGATCGCAAGGGCAAAGTTCCAGGGGGGAACGCACACACCGACACCAAGCGGAATGTAGCGCAGTTCATTTTTTTCGCCGGCAGTTTTCGTCAGAGGCTGAGGCGCAGCAAGCCGGAGCATTTCGCGTCCGTAAAATTCCAGAAAATCAATCGCTTCTGCCGTATCGGCATCCGCCTCCGCCCACGATTTACCCACTTCATAGGTCAGCAATGCACAGAAATCGAATTTCCGTTTGCGCATCAATGCGGCGGCTTTGAACAGATAGTCCGCCCGTTTCTTCGCCGGAACGTTCTTCCAAGTTTCGAAAGTCTTTGCAGATTCTTCCACTGCTTTCGTCGCCAGTTCAACATTTGCTTTCTGGAAGATCCCGATCACTTCAGTGGGTATTGCAGGATTATAGGAATAGAGTTTTTCCGATGTCGTGATCTTCTCTCCAGCGATCACGAGAGAATGTTCTTTGCCGAGTTCGGCACGCACTTTGGCAAGTGCTTTTTCCATCCCTTTTTTGTTTGCGGTTTTCGTGAAATCGGTGAACGGTTCATTCTTAAATTTCGTTGGCATAGGAACTCCGGGATATTTGCGACTGACACGGTTTGGGAACGACCGTCTCAATCAGTGAGATGAGATTTTAGTGGCAAAAGATACGATTTTTTCGGCGGGGAAAAAACTGGAATTTTAAATGAATTCCTCCGGGTTTTGCGTAAGCCCGGAAGAATTCAAATGTGATTATTGCTCTTTTTTCCAATCCGGCAGTCGTCCGGGAATCACCGGCGAATGCAGCATCTCCAACGCACGATAGATCTGCGGCATATCCTTTTCAGCGATCTCTTTCAACGAGGTATACTCCCTTTCAAAATCTGTAACGGCTATGTCGTATGCTTTCTTCTGCGTTTCGGTCACATCGGCATTGGACGAGAAAAAACTCTCCGTTAAAGAATTCATCCGTGAAAAAATTCCCGGAGGAGCAATATCGTTTCTTCGGGAGATCACATCATCGCCGGAGAAGGAGCGTTTCATAGCAGTTAAACGCAGTTCCAGTTCACGAACTGTCTTGTATTGACCTCCTGTTTCTCCTTGAGACTGCATCAGTGCTGCCTTCACCGCGTTAATGCTGGCGCGTAATTCATTCAGGTAATTATTCGAGGCAAAAACGATTCTCTGAAAGTGTGCTGCCTTCCGCTGAAATGCCGCCAACGCACTTCTGTCTTTGGCCGGAACAGATGGAGTTCCCAGAGTCGCACATTCGAATTCCACTGAAGTTCCCAGCACAGTTTCCACACCATCGATCCGTTTTGACAGGGAAACGGTATATTTTCCCGGCATAACGAACCACGCAGAGCTCTTCCCATCTGCTGAAGAAGTATTGGTCACCGGATCGAGTGACGAATAGCGAAGATCCCAATTAATTCGATTCACTCCGGCGGCATTTTCTCCTTTCAATTTCCGGACGACATTCCCCGATTCATCTTTGACGGTAAAGAGTATTGCCGGCGCTTCTTCGTCACTCTCTGCTCGGGAATCTTCAACGGAAGGAATGGAGATGCCGGACTTTTTCTTTTCCGCTTCTTTCTCTGCCTCTTTGCGAATTTGTTTTTTTGTCTTGTATGCTTCTTTCACATAATATGTGAATGTTGCACCGAACGCAGGATTGTTGGCATGATAAAAATTATCCCCCTGCCACCCTTGATCGTCTCCGCTCAGCGGATCCTTCTCGACATACATCCAAGCTTTTTTTACATCAAACAAGTGAGCTTCCTTCTGCATCAATTCCGGATTCATCCGGCGCAGAGGAGAATAATCATCCAGCACGTAAAAACCGCGGCCAAAGGTTGCGATCACCAGATCATTCTCCCGTTTTTGAATATCCATATCCTTTACAGCATTCACCGGCAAACCAGAATTCAACGCCGTCCAAATTTTACCGCCGTTGTTCGAAAAATACAAACCGAATTCCGTCCCGATGAAGAGAAGGTTTGGATCGACATGATCCTCTGCAAATGACTTTACCGAACCGTTTGCCGGCAGATTATTTGAGATACTCTTCCAGGACCTTCCTTTATCCTCGCTCTTTAAAAGATACGGTTTGAAATCTCCTTGCTGATGATTATCGAATGCGGCATAGACGACATTTTCACTGTGCACCGATGCACGCACAACCGAAGTATACGCTAATTCAGGAATCCCGGAGATCTTATCAATCTTTCTCCATTGCTTTCCGCCGTCTTCCGTTGTTTGGATCAATCCATCGTCAGTTCCTACATAGAGAAGATCTTCCTTTTGGGGCGACTCAGAGATCTGAGAAAGGTTCCCCCATGCAGCCGTATTGCCATGCCGGTTAATGGCATCGATACTCCACAATTTCCCCATCATCGGAATCGTATTTCGGTCCTTTTGTCGGGAGAGATCACCGCTAACTGGTATCCACGAAACACCACGGTCATCACTCCGGAAAAGTTTGTTCGCACCAAAATATAACCGCGACGGAGAATGCGGAGAAATGATCAACGGAGAATCCCAATTCCAACGCAATCCCGGTTCACCTTTTTCCTCGATCGGCGGAATCCACAATACTTCTCCGGTCTTTTTATCATACCGGGCAATTCCCCCATACTGGTATTGGGAATAAACGATATTCGGATTCGTCGGATCGATCTGCGATTTGAATCCGTCCCCGCCGATGGTAACAAACCAGTCAAAATTGTGGATACCGTATTTGCTCATGGTGCGCGAAGGTCCTCCGATGGTTGCATTATCCTGCGTCCCCCCGTATATATTATAAAACGGTTCTGCATTATCCACAGTGACACGATAGAACTGTACTGTCGGCATATTATTAATGAAGCGCCATGTCTTGTTCATATCTTGTGATTCGTAAAGTCCTCCATCCGTGCCGAGCAGCATGTACTGCGGATCCTTCGGATCAACCCAGAGTGCATGATAATCCACATGGACACTTTTCTCTCCGATGCGGAACAATGTCTTTCCGGCATCATCCGAATAATACATGTACGTTCCCGTTGCATAGATCTTCTTTACATCGACGGGATCGCAGTATATCTTTCCATAGTACATCGGCACATCGATATAAGAATTCCGTTTCTCCCACGTCGCCCCGCGGTCAACAGAGCGATAAATGCCGCTGCCTTCTCCCTGCGCTTCGATATAGGCAAAAAGGATATCGGGATCGATCGGAGAGATAGCTAAACCGATTCTGCCGAGGTCTCCGGAAGGAATTCCGCTCGTTAATTTTTTCCACGTAGCACCTCCATCCGTCGATTTTTGTATGGAACCTTCCGGCCCGCCGTCGATCATGGACCAGAAATGTCTGCGTCGTTGATAAGTGGCTGCATAGAGTACATCCGGATCACGGGAATCGAGCACGATATCGGAAACTCCCGTCTGATCGCTCGGTTTCAATATGTTTTTCCATGTTGCACCAGCATCGGTGGATTTATACAAGCCTCTATCTCCTCCTTCTTTCCACAACGGTCCTTGCGCTGCAACGTACACTGTTTTTCCGTTTCGCGGATCAAAAACGATCGCCGCAATGTGTTCGGATTTTTCCAATCCCATTTTTTTCCATGATCGACCGCCATCCTCAGACTTATAGATTCCATCTCCATAGCCGACGCTTCGTTGACTGTTCAATTCGCCGGTACCGACCCATACTTCATGAGGATTAGTAGGATTTAAAGCCACACTGCCAATGGAATATGTTCCTTCGTTCTCAAACACACATTCCCATGTTGTCCCACCATTCGCAGTCTTCCAAACACCGCCTGATGCAACTCCCACATAATACAGGCTGCGGCGTTCCGGATGGACTGCAAATGCAATAATCCTGCCGCCGACAAGAGCCGGTCCGACCGACCGGAATTTTAATCCTCCGAATGTGGAAGATTTTAATGTATCGGATTTTTGTGCAATAGATACCGACAGTAAAGCAAGGAGAACGAAAATGCTCTTTTTCATAGAACGCTCCGCAAATTGAATTGATTTATGTGCGAGAAATTAAGAAAAGAAAGATTGAGAGTCGATAGCAGTTATCCACTTGGTTGAGAATTGTAATAATACCGCCCGAGTGGAATATCGTTTATTTCTTTTTTGAAAGTCCGAGCACGATAGCCCCATATGCCGGAGATGCTGCCGGCGGGATGATTTCAATGACAGGGAAATTTTCGTCAAGATATACAGTCAACAGGCGGGATAGGATCGTATCGTTTGCGATTAATCCGCCGATGAAAGAGACTCGGATTTTTTCTTTTACTTTTTTGGAAGAGGAGGACGAGAGTTTTTCCGCCGCTACCTGTATATGCCATGCGAGTTCGATCACAGCATTTTCAATAATGGCTTTGCACACAGCGTCATTCTTTTTCGCTGCTTTCATCACCAGGGGAGCGACCGATGCAATATCGAACGAATCGCGATAGACATTCTGGATAATCTCCAAATGACCGGTCATTCCGAATTCCTGTGCGATCAACAAGGACAATCTTGTCTTTTCACCGCGACCATCGAGCTGCCGTGTAACGGCTGTTAATCCCATTCGACCTATTGCATAGCCGCTCCCTTCATCTCCAATCACTCTCCCCCATCCACCGACACGGTGGATCCTCCCTCGAGAGTCTTTCCCAAATGCGATTGAACCCGTACCGGCGATAAGAATAATCCCGGCCCCACCCTTGAACGCGCCTTCCAGCGCAATTCTGGCATCGCTTTCAATAACAATACTCTTTAATACTATTTTTTCAAGACCTGCTCTCTTTTTAATGCCGACCGTCATTCGTTTTTGATCATCAATTCTGCCAGCACCGGCAAGTCCGCAAATTACCGAATCAACATGCTGTGCTTTGCAACCGACGGAATCGCAACACATTTCAATCAGCGCAAAGATTGTTTCCGACGCTTTTTCGACTCCTACGATATGGAAATTCGACGGTCCTGCAAAATGTTCCGCAAGGATTGTACCCCGCTGGTCCGCAATAATCGCATGCGTCTTCGATCCACCGCCGTCAATTCCGATAATGTATGTCCTTTTTCTCATGCCGTAATGTATTATTGCTCTTTCTTTTTTCCAAATGAGGAATCGATTGTTACCACCATGGCAATAAGAAACCCGGGAATTGTTGAGGCCATTACCCAAATGAAAAAGTGACGGTATCCTATCCAGTCCTGCAGCGCACCGCTAAACATTCCCGGAATCATCATCCCTAATGCCATGAAACCCGTGCAAATAGCGTAATGTGCGGTCTTATACGGACCATCGGAGATCATCACCATGTACATCAAGTAAGCGGTAAATCCAAATCCATACCCGAATTGTTCGATGCCAATCGCCGCGCAAATTAGGATAAAGTTGTCCGGCTGGACATAAGAAAGGTAGACAAAGACAGCATCCGGTAAATGAATGGCGACCACCATCACCCACAACCAAAATCGAAGTCCATGTTTTGAAATTACGTATCCGCCGAGAAGTCCACCGAGAGTCAGCGCGATAACACCGATGGTCCCGTATGCGATTCCAACGTCACCGGTTGTTAATCCAAGTCCGCCGTCACTCCGTGAATCGAGTAGAAAAGGTGTGACGAGTTTCACTAATTGTGCTTCGGCGAAACGATACAACAGCAAAAAACTGAGAATGACAACGATCTCTTTTTTCTTGAAGAATGTCCCGAATGTTTTGAAGAATTCTTTCAGAACCGTTGCAGCAGAGACTTCCTGCACTGCGGATATATCGCTCTTCGGATATGGCAGAATAAACCGATGATAAATCGCTATTGAAAGGAAGAGTCCCGCAATAACTAAGAGTGTGATTGACCATGCTGTGGGGATCGATCCTGTTGTCATTTCCAAATGGCCAGCAAGATAGACCAGCGCGCCCTGGCCGGTGATCATTGCAATGCGATAGAATGTGCTCCGCACTCCCACAAATGCCGCCTGCTGATGCTGCTCCAGCGCGAGCATATAGAATCCATCCGCAGCGATGTCGTGAGTAGCGGAACTGAACGCCATCAACCAGAAGATCGCTAACGACCATTGAAAGTACGAATTCAACGGAATGGAGAACGCAGCGGCAGCCAACGATGCACCAATGACCATTTGGAGCAAAACAATCCAAAAGCGTTTCGTCCTGAAAATGTCTATCAACGGACTCCACAACGGTTTAATAACCCAGGGAAGGTACAACCAGCTGGTATAATACGCGATGTCGGTATTGGATATCCCAAGTTTCTTATACATGATCACGGAGATGGTCATGACAACAACGTACGGTATCCCTTGACCGAAATAAAGTGTCGGGATCCATGCCCACGGATTGCGTGATGATGGCTTTGCGTTTGTCATATTTTTCTCAATTCAGTACAATTTCCGGAGTTCCACATTCCGGAAATAGTGAAGTACAATCTTTTCTGCCGTAAATCCGGAAACGGCCATCACAGCGGCACCTATCTGACACAATCCCACTCCATGTCCCCACCCGGCCCCGCGCAAGATGAATGCTTCCGATTCTTTTTGGACGACAAATGCAGAACTATACAAATGCGTCGGTGAAAGCCATCGGCGGATTTCCAGTTCCTTCCCAACCACCAGTGTCTTTTTTTCTCCTGTAATCCTCAACCGGGTAATCCTGCCGGAAGGCCCCCGCTCAACAGGAAGAAGTTCTTTCACAATGCCAAAATCGATTCCGGATTTTTTTTTGATGATTTCAGAAAGTTCACGGACAGAATATTTTACTCTCCAACGGAAGAAATCGGTCGTTTCCTGATCGAACGACGGGAGGATTTGCTTTAAGATCTTGCCATCCGATGTATTACAAAACGCTACTGGTGAGGAAAGAATCCATCGTTCGGACTCTTCTTGGGTAGTAAGCGGAGCATAGTGATGGTCCACCGAACAAGGAACCGACATCAGATACGGCAAGTGTGATTCTGCCCATGTGGTATGAAACGGTTCCGACAATCCTCCGCACGATTTTGAAAACCGCGCATCGCAAATCCCATCTTCATACACCAGAAACATTCCCCGCGTCTGCCGGATCGCTTCCGCCGCTGCTTGAGAGATATCTTTCGTGATCCCTTGGTACCGTTGACAATGGTCATCAGCGCACACATCGAACAAGTTATGGTCCTCACGGTCGTAATAGCGGATCAACTCCGTTTCTGTTGTGATTGTTCGCTGGGACGGAATCCCGAGAGTCGAAAATTTCTTTTTCATTTCAAGCATCGCCACTAACCAGCTGCGAGAGGTGATGGCATGGGCTTTTAATAGTTCCTCCGGAGCCGAAGCGCTCATTTCGGAAGAGATAACACTGACAAGATATTGTTCCACCGGCACGACATTGACCGCCGTAATGCTTCCCGCATCTGCGATCAATCGCAGTCCTCCCCGAAATGTCTGGTGTTCCCTCCGCTCCCAATGAAAGCTGAGACCGATCGTCACTTCATGCAGTACGAATTCCCCCTCATTCAACGGAGAAAAGACGATCTCTTTCCCGCGCAAGATCTCGATCTCCTTTCCTCCATAGACAACAACTTCACCGGCCGTGATAACAGCAGTGAAGACACCGGTAACAATGATATCCTCGGAGATTCTATACTTCTGCCGAAGTTCACCGGAGATCCGTTCAGACCGTTCGATGATGCCGACATTAATGACCGGTTCAGATGAGATCATAGTGCATCCAGAATTGAGACAAGGGTTTCTTGCGTGACGGAGACTTCTTCGAAGATCGAAGTGATCATCGAAGCATCAACAGAGTGAAAATCTTTTTCCATCGGAGTGACAACAAGACCGCCGATATCGACAGCAGCCGGACTGATGATGATCTTGTCCTCGCCGGTTTTGAAATACACAGACGGGCGGTGCTTTCGCCGCACAAAAACAATCAGACGCCACATTCCATCAGCATAGGAACCGATCACATTCATCATCGGTTCATCGGCCGTTTTCATCACTTTTCTCATCGAAGAGCACATACGCAGGAATGCCAGTTCCATCGTTTTTTCATTATCCGAATCAAGCACCATCACACTCCGACCATAGTGTTCTACCGTCGAGAAAACTGCACCTCCGGATCTCTTGAACAACTTCAGCCGATCACCGACTTCTCGTTCGGCCGGTATTTCTCCCATTGGCGCCGCTTGAAAGTGCATATGATCGGGTGCGGAGGCTCCGCAGGCTGGGCCGTTATAAAAAACGGAATATTCCGGTGACAGGTCCTTCGCTAACGACAATAACGACAGGATCTTTTCTTCGATTGATTGGGGAATATGATCGATATGAGAAATGGTGAAGTGTTCTTTGAAAACCGGCATGGGATTACAAAGCAGCAAAAACTTTTCCCGGTAAACAATTCCGCTCTGTTCTAAGGGAAGATTTTCCAAACAGAGAAAACATCTTCTTGCCTTTACTGAGACCGCATCGACATTGGCGGCTGTACTGACGATGCGCCGAGGATTATACTGCAGCCGAACGGTGAACGGTCCGCAGTCCAGATCTCTTATGCGGACAAAACGCAGTGCGGCGACGCCATCGGCCAGCATCGGCCATTGTCTCTGTTGTTCCGAATATAATTGCAGTGAGAGTTCCCGGAGAGTTCGTTGCTGGTTGTCCGGGTAATGCGCAAAAGTCTTTTGAGAGAGCATCAGGGGTACTATTTAATATCGCGGAATCCGACAAGGTGTTGTACGGTGGATTTTCCCATCTGGAACGGAGATTGTTCAACGAACGAGAAACCGAGTTTCTTATACCATGCCAGCGACGGCAGATTTTGCTGCATTACTCCAAGCCATATCTGATTGAACGACTTCTCCTGCGCTTTCCGTTCCACAATCTTTAACAGCTCGGTACCGATCCCCTGCCCCTGAAATTCCGGCAACACATATAACGATTCAAGATAACAGCGCTGCTGTTCAATATTGATCCTCATCCTCGCATATCCAATAATATGCTTTTTAATCTCGGCAACGAAACCGGTGCTAAACTCATCATCGAACATCTGGGCGAAATTGATTTCGGAATAATAATTGTTGAAATACCATTGGATATCCGTGATCGGAATGAAATCCGTGTACGACGCAAGCCAGGTATTGAATAATACTTTCTGGATGTCATTCGTGTCATCCAGAGACCATTCGCGATATGTCGTATGAACTGACATTTTAAAAAACGATCGTTGTGTCCATGGTCGATGTCGGCGTTCGGTAGATTTTTAATGTATAGGTACCCGGCGTCGGAACGCTGAGTGTCATCGTATGTGTAAATCCGGAAATTACCTGAATGCAAGTCTCATACTTTTTCGCTTTACGGTACATCGTTAAATATATCTGATTGGAATCCCGTTGGTCGACCACCCTTGAAAAATGCCAGCACGGCGTCGGCGTAATACATGTCAGCGAGATTGTTGCCGTCAAATTAATCACCGTATCGATTCGAACCGACTCAACCATCGCTATCGCTTCTTCATAATCATCGTTGTCATTATAAAAGTTCTCACAACTGACCACAGCAAAAACGATCAGTAAAAGTATCACCAACTGTTTCACGCTCATTGCCCCCGTTCCTTATTGAACTTGATTCGTGCCATCATCTCGATCGTGCGGATCTTATCCTTATAATAGTCGTTCCTGTTGATTTTATCAATGGGGAGTGCAGCATCAGTATTTCCTTCCCATCGCCGACAATAATAGAGAGATCGGTAAATCCGACTGATTCTATAATGGCGGGAAATTCGCAGTGTGGCCGCATAATCCTCGCCATAACTCGTGTTCGGGAGGAGAATTTCGCGGAGGATTGGTGTATAAAACGCCCTTGGTGCTCCTAAACCGTTAATTCGCAGAGCGTTATTTCGGCCGTTTATTGGAGTCCACTCTTTATGGTCGATCAACCCCGGCGGGATCTCTTGTTGTTGAGCATTGACAAGAGTATAGGAACCGATGACCATAGCGGCCTTCTCCTTGTGAAAAACATCAACAATAGTTTGCAGCGTGTCGCTTCCTGAATAGAGATCATCCGAATCCAGCTGAACGGCATAACGCCCGCATTGATCGGAAAGGATCGCTTCATTCCAGCATCCGCCAATTCCTAGATCGAACCGGCGAGGGATGATATGAACTATCCGCGGTTCCTGTGATTTCAGCGTACGGAGAATCTCCGTTGTTCCGTCCGTCGAATGATTGTCCACAACGATCACATTAAATGGAAAGTCGGTTTTCTGCCTCAGCACGCTGTTCACTGAATCGGAAATGGTCGTTTCCCTGTTCCGCACGGGAATCACCACACTGGCTTCCACCGGGAAAGCATCTTTCACCGAAGGAATTTTTTTAAATACCGGTTTTAGATATGCTCCGACCCGTTGAAGATGCCGTGTTGCAATCAGTTCATATTCTTTTTGGACCTGTTTGTTCTGTGGATCCACATAGTCGAACTGCTTCTCTCCGCTTTTTCGCGTATCGGATTCTGTCTTGGCGTAGAGGAACTCCTGGATGCGGAAGATCTCGTGATCGATCGAAACCTTCAAACGCAAATCATAGAGCGCGGCCTGTTTCAACGTTCCGATCTTTCCGAATTTTTTCAACGCGTTTTTTATCGCTGCACGGGAAAAGAACTGCAGTGCGCCGAAATCGAAATTATCCCTAATACTTCCGAATTGATAATCGATCACCGGATGCTCTTTCCGATTGCCGTCCACAAATTCAAAATAATCCGAATAAAGCATCCCCGCTTCTGTGTCCTGCGCGATGGTGATAAACCGTTGAAGCGCCGCTTGATTAAGGATGATCTGTTGCGTTTGCTGGATATAGAGCAGGTATTTCGAGGTAAGGGATGCAAGGATAACGTTGAGTGTTTTACCGGACGTCATCGATTCGACTTTGAGTTTTTCACAACGCTCAAAGTGTCCCTTACATGCACCGTCATGGGCGATAATGATTCTTTTCACAAGCGGTGAATCAATGAACTGCCTCAGCATCGGTTCAAAATGCTGTCCATTGCTGTACGGCAGCACCACAGTGATCATCATCAGCGGAATTCCTGCAATCTGGAAGAGAAAATATAGTATGATCGCAATGTAAAAAGAAGAAGAAGGGAAAGCAACTCAAGCGCTTGACATTTCCCTCAAATTTCGTAACATATGAAGAAAGAACTTCCACCAATTCGGAAGGAATGTGCATGTCTGAAATAGACCTAAAAGAATTTGAGAAGAACATCGTCGTTCGGCAGATCACAATAGAGGACTACGACAACATCACCACACTGCAGGAAAAGTGTTTTCCCGGAATGAAACCGTGGATGATAGAACAGTTTGAAAGCCAGTTGAAGATCTTTCCCGAAGGCCAGATCTGTATCCAATACGAAAATCGCATCGTCGCTTCCTCCAGCAGCCTCATACTGGATTTTTCTCTGTATTCCGAATGGCACAGCTGGAAAGAGATCGCAGATAACGGTTTCATCCGCAATCATAATCCCGAAGGCAATACGCTGTATGGCATCGAGATCATGGTCGATCCGGAATACCGCGGAATGCGGCTTGCTCGAAGATTATACGATGCACGGAAGGCAATCGCGACGAAGAACAATTTAATGCGGATCATTCTCGGCGGACGCATTCCAGGATATGGAAAATATTCTAATGAGATGTCGGCTCGTGAATATGTCGGGAAAGTGATGGACAAATCATTGTTCGATCCTGTTTTGACTGCGCAACTGGCGAATGGCTTCGTTCTGAAGAGGTTGTTGCAGGATTACATGGTCGCGGATTCGGAATCAAAAGGTTTCGCCACATTCCTGGAATGGACAAATCTGGATTATGTCCCGGACACATCCAGAATTTTCATGCCTGTGGAATCCGCCCGTGTGTGCGCTGTACAATACCAGATGAGAATGGTGCGGGATTTTGACGATTTTGCAAAACAATGCGAATATTTCATTGATGTCGGCGCGGATTACCGCAGCGATTTCATCCTGTTCCCGGAGATTTTTACGACACAGTTGCTCTCCTTCCTTCCGAAGTCCCGTCCGGAGGTTTCCGTCCGGCGCCTCTCGCAATTCACACCGAAGTATCTTGAACTCTTCCACTCCATGGCAATCAAATATAATGTGAACATCATTGGCGGATCGCACTTTACGGTTGAGGATGAGAATCTCTATAATATATCCTATCTCTTCCGCAGGGATGGAACAATCGGCAAACAGTACAAGTTGCATGTAACACCGAATGAACGGCGATGGTGGGGAGTAAAACCGGGAAATACGCTGGAGATTTTTGAAACGGACAAGGGGAATATTTCCATCCAAATTTGCTACGATGTTGAGTTTCCCGAATTAAGCCGTATTGCGGTGGAAAAGGGTGCTCAACTGATTTTCGTTCCGTTCTGCACTGATGAACGCAATGCTTATCTTCGTGTGCGATACTGTGCACAGGCGCGATGCATCGAAAATCATATCTATGTTGCCATCGCCGGGGGCGTCGGCAATCTTCCGTTCGTTGAGAATTTGGATGTGCATTATGCGCAGTCCGCAATCTTCACGCCTTCTGATATTCCGTTCACCAGAGATGCAATCCAGTCCGAAGCAACGCCAAACACCGAAATGGTGATCGTGGATGATGTTGATCTGGAATTATTGAAGCGTCACCGGCAGAGCGGGAGCGTTCTCAATTGGCTGGACAGACGGAAAGATCTGTATGAGATCCGGTATAAAGGCGGAAACAATGTAACGGTACTGTAAGTGTTCTTCCAAGCGGAGAGTCCAATGCTGGTCTCTCCGCTTTTCTTCATGCAGGGATTATTTTTTTCAGCGCGCGGAAGACGAGCTGTCCTTCCCCCTCAAGTTCAAGCATCAATGCATCCCCCTCTTTCACTTCTCCTGTCAGGATCTTTGAAGAAAGCACATCGATAATATGTTTTTGAATGGTCCTTTTTAATGGCCGTGCGCCGTAGCTCGGATCGTATCCAAGTCGTGCGATCCATTCCTTTGCTTCGTCTGTCACGACCAGTGTCATTTCTTTTGAAGACAGCATTTCGGCAACGCGGCGCAGCTGGATATCGATCACCTTTTTAATGTCGGTCCGCGTCAACGGTTTGAAGAGGATCACCTCGTCTACACGATTCAGGAATTCGGGACGGATCGTCTGCCGCAGCATCTGGTTCAACTGAGAGCGGAGATCACCGGCAAAATTCTTCCAGTCATCTTCCGTTTCCATCTCCGACATTCGTTCCTGAATCAGCTGTGATCCGAGATTTGATGTCATGATGACGATGGTATTCTTAAAATTAACCGTACGGCCTTTCGAGTCGGTCAGTCGCCCGTCGTCCAGCAATTGCAGCAAAACGTTGAACACATCCGAATGCGCTTTTTCGATCTCATCCAGCAGAACTACCGAATACGGTTTTCTTCGCACTGCCTCTGTCAGCTGTCCGCCCTCTTCATATCCGACATAGCCGGGCGGTGCGCCGATCAGACGGGAGACAGAAAACTTTTCCATATACTCGCTCATGTCGAGCCGCACCATCGCATTCTCGTCGTTAAACAGCAATTCTGCCAGGGAACGGGCAAGTTCAGTCTTGCCGACACCGGTGGTCCCAAGGAAAATGAAAGAACCGATTGGACGCTTTTCATCCTGCAAACCGGCACGACTCCGGCGGATCGCATCGGCGACCGCTTTCACAGCTTCTTCCTGGTTCACCATCCGGTGGTGGATCTTTTCTTCGAGATGGATGAGTTTTGAACGCTCACCCTCCAGCATTCGCGTTACAGGAATGCCGGTCCACTTCGAAACAATTTCCGCAATATCTTCCGCATCGACCTCTTCTTTCAGCATTTTTTGACTTTTCTGGATCTCTGTCAGTTGCACGGTTGCTTCGTTCAGTCCCTTTTCCAGATTTGCCAGTGTGCCGTACCGCAGTTCGGCCACCTTGCCCAGGTCTCCTTCGCGCTCCTTTTTATCCGCTTCGATTTTTACATTCTCAATCTCACCCTTCATCGTGCGAATGGATTGAATGAGTTTTTTTTCATTCTCCCAGTGTGCGCGCAGTTCAATCCGTTTCTGGTTCAGATCAGCCAGTTCTTTTTCTATTTCGCCGATGTGGTTGTGGATCGCCTGGCGGTCCGACTCATCCGGATATTCAGCAGAAAGCTCACGCTTTACTGCCTCCCGTTCGATCTCCAGCTGTTTCACTTTTCGTTCGATAATATCCAGTTCTTCCGGCATTGAATCGATCTCGATCCGTAATTTCGATGCAGCTTCATCCACAAGATCAATCGCTTTATCCGGCAGGAACCTGTCGGAGATGTACCGATGACTTAACTGCGCTGCCGCAACAATCGCCCCATCAGTAATCCGAACGCCGTGGTGTACTTCGTATCGTTCAGCCAAACCGCGCAAAATAGAAATGGTATCTTCAACGGTCGGTTCATCTACATGCACCGGCTGAAACCGTCGTTCCAGCGCAGGATCTTTCTCCACATATTTTCTGTATTCATCCAATGTGGTGGCACCGATCGCGCGAAGGTCGCCGCGAGCGAGAGCTGGTTTCAGCATGTTTGCTGCATCAACAGCACCCTGTGCGGCACCAGCACCAACCAGCGTGTGTAATTCATCAATAAAAAGGATAATCTCCCCATTGGAATTTTCCACTTCCTTCAACACCGCCTTCAACCGTTCCTCGAATTGTCCGCGGAAACTGGCGCCGGCAATCATTGATGCCATATCCAAAGCAATGATTCTTTTTGATTTGAGATTCTCCGGAACATCGCCGGAGACGATCCTGTGTGCAAGTCCTTCGGCAATGGCAGTTTTTCCCACACCTGGTTCACCGATAAGGACGGGATTATTTTTCGTCCTGCGGGACAGCACCTGCAGTACACGGCGAATCTCATCTTCCCGTCCGATCACGGGATCAAGCTTCCCTTTGCGGGCGAGATCGTTCAGATCGCGGCCGAATTTTTCGAGGGATTGATATTTGTCTTCCGGATTTTGATCCGTCACACGCTGACTACCCCGTACTTCCTTCAACGCTTTCAGTACGCCCTCTTTCGTCACCCCCTGATCGAGCAGCAGTTTCACACCTCCGTTATTTTTTTGATCAAGGAGCGCAAGTAACAGATGCTCTGTGCTGATATATTCATCCTTCAGATTCTCCGTCTCTTTTTGCGCTTGTTCGAACACTTTCTGCAGCACGGGAGATGCAAACTGTTGTGCACCGCTTACCTTCGGGAGTTTTTCGATCACTTCGTTGATTTTGATCTTGATATAATTGACATTGGCGCCGAGCTTTTGCAACATCGGCGTCACAATTCCTTGCGCATCTTGCACCAACGCAGCAAGAAGATGGTCTGGTTCAATGGATTGATTACCATAGGATGTGGCGATCTCCTGAGCGTTTTGAACCGCTTCCTGTGATTTGATTGTAAATTTATTGAAGTTCATTTCTTAATCACGATATGTGTGTTACAGAATAGAATATTGTCTTCATTTCAGAATGTTTTACTTTTTCTTTGCTTCCTTCATGCGAGCAAACTCCTTTTCCCGCTCCGCTGCAACCTCCGGAGCGTTTATCAGTTCTATCAATTTAAACGCCGGCACCACGCGGGTCAGACACGATTCGTGGTTCTCTTCATACTTTCCTGATATGATACCGATGAGCACCAAAGTTGCGGGAGTGGTTATTTTGCCGGAATCTTTCACCGCCGGAGAATAGTAATAGAGCGGAGATCCGATTCCACCATCAGATAACGCTGCCTCAATCAGAAAAAACTCTGTGTATCCTTTTCCCAAGGAATATTTTTCATCCGATATCTGCACGACCTTCCCTACCCTCACCACCGGGATATTTTTGAATATACCGAAATGCGAACTCAGCATACCGGTATAAAAAACCTCGTCCCCCTCTACAATCCCTTCGTTTTTCAAAAAATCCATACCGGCGATCATATTGACGGGCGTGAAGAGCACATCGTACCGGTTCAGATCGGGATACGCGGGAATGATCGCGAGATCGGCTAAAGAATCCGGGTGGACAAAATATCGTCGCAGTCCGTTTTGGACCAGCGGAATGATCAACGTATCCGAGAATCCATCCTTCCGGTTAATCCTGATATAGAGTGAATCGATGGCAGATCCGTCCTGCCGGAACAAAGTGTTTTTGGTCGTAACCAGATACCCGAAATTAGCCGTATCGGCATTTTGATTTGTCCGCAGCAAAACAAAAAAACCTGTCCCCTGTGTCTGCAGTCGATTTGCCGTATCCCGGGTAAAAATGAACACAACGGACTTCTTTACCTGAAGCGGCAGTTTTGCTTCAAGAAAAGAGGAAGACAATACCAGCAGGAGCAGGAACAGATTTCGTATTTTCATGGAACATTCTTTCGTTTACCGTACGTGAATATT
This sequence comes from Bacteroidota bacterium, assembly GCA_041665525.1. GTDB lineage: Bacteria > Bacteroidota > Ignavibacteria > UBA10030 > UBA8401 > UBA8401. The sequence continues at coordinate 21,042 of JBAYIS010000027.1, forward strand.
TATTGTTCTGTACCGCTCTCTTGTTCAAAACGTTTCTTCCCGGCTTTTTCCTCAATGACTGTTTCCATCGCATTCCGTTTTTCCTGATTTTGCATATCGGAAAAGATAGCAGTTGCTGCAAAATTACCCGAGTTGCTCATTTTTCTATTGATAATCGCCATCAGCAGTGCAATTGCCAATCCGATCAAAATAATCCAAACGATGATATCCATCATAATAGAACTCCCAATTACATACCGAAGCTGTCAAGTGAATACGATACCACCTAAAGCCTGAAAACAGTATCCTATTGTCAACCGGCAGCATGGTTGTTCGCATCGCGAAAACAGTTCGCAGCGAAAAGAATTACAAAGCCACAAGCTGCGCCTGAATCACTTCGTCAGTCCGCGCTGCGATGGATTCAATCGTTCTCTCCGGAGGTTTCGCATCGAGTTTCAGTGTGCAGCAGGCAGTCAGCGATCCTTCGAAAATGAGGTTTTCCACTTCCTGGATGTTGATCTGTGCAGATTTCAGATCATCGAACACATTGGCAAGAACTCCCGGCTTATCGAAATGACGGACGACCAACTGATATTTTGCCGGTGTTGTTTTTGCCTTGTTCACCCAATTCTTCACTGTGCCGCGCTCGAGATATTGCTTGATGATCGCGATAGTCTCATCAGCGATTGCATTCTGCGCCTGTTCCGTCGATGCGCCGATGTGATGCGTTCCATAGACGTTTGGCAATGTCGCCAATTTGTTCGTAAACGGCGATGTCTTATCTTCCGGCTCATCGGAAAAGACATCGGCGCCGACGTAGATCTTCCCTTCTTTTGCTGCAACGAACAACGCATCTTCATCGACCACTTCCCAACGAGACGTGTTCAGGAAGATCGCCTTGGGTTTCATTGTTCCGATCATCTCTTTAGTGATGATTTTCTTCGTCTCCGGTTTAAGGGCAAGATGGACCGAGATGATGTCACAGAGCGGGATCAGTTCGGCAATCGAAGCAGCTTTCTGCACGCCGAGTGCTTCGGCTTTTTCAGCGGTCAGCGACCGGGACCATGCAATCACCTGTAAACCGAATGCTTGCGCGCGATAAATAAATTCTTTCCCGATCTGTCCGACTCCGATCACACCCACCGTTTTACCGAAAACCCCATCAGCCTTAGAATACTCGCTCTTATTCCATTTCCCGTTCCGAAGATCTGCAACATTATCGGGAATCTTTCTGTCCAACGACAGCAGCAATCCCATCGCCAGTTCGGCAACTGCAATGGAATTTTTTCCGGGACAATTCGAAACAGAAATGCCGCGTGCGTTTGCCGCTTTCATATCAATATTGTTCACACCAGCACCGGCACGGATGATCAGCGAAAGATTTTTGGCGGACGAAATGCAATCGGCATGGACCTCGGTGGAGCGAACCACTAGAACATCAGCATCTTCTATTGCGCCGGCAAGTTCTTCCGCTTTGAGTTTCGGTTTGTTGACAACTTGAACTCCCAACGATTGTAACTGATCAATGGTACGTTGCGGTAAGGAATCTGCTAAAAGGACTTTCATAAAATTTCTCCTGTCTGTACTGGATTGTAATAACAAATGTATTTATGAGAAAAGGTACGTCCTTTTTTCTGCGTCATCAAATGCAAAGTATCATCAGATTTTCACCGCACCAACCTGTCCGATATGACAAAGGCGAGGTATGACCCCGCCTTTATCTTTGATTCCGCATTGATATATTTGCTACGGCGATTACTTGTCGTCAACTACCTCAAAATCAGCGTTTTCAACCTTTTTACCACCATCTGCTTGCCCGCTTCCGCCGGATGATTGCTGTTGCTGCGCTCCGGGATCGGCTCCGGGTTGCGGTCCAGCCGACTTTGCAGCTTCGTACATCTTCGTTGAAGCCTCGTTCCAGATTTTCTCCAGCTCTTCTTTCTTTTCTTTTATCCCGGTATTTGTTTTCACTGCTTCTTCCAAAGCCGTAGCAGCAGCTTCGATCTTCGCTTTGGTATCTGCATCTATTTTATCGCCGAGATCGGTCAGCTGTTTTCGTGTTGAGAAGACAAGAGAATCTGCCTGGTTTTTAATTTCGATCTCTTCTTTCTTTTTTGCATCATCCGCCGCATGTGCCTGCGCATCTTTCTTCATCTTTTCCACTTCATCCTTGCTCAATCCCGAAGAGGAGGTAATGCGGATGTTCTGTTCCTTGCCGGTCGCTTTATCCTTCGCGGAAACGGAAAGCATGCCGTTCGCATCAATATCCAGGGACACTTCGATCTGCGGAACGCCGCGCGGTGCCGGTGGAATTCCATCGAGATGAAATTTTCCCAGCGAGCGGTTGTCGATTGCCAGCGGACGTTCTCCCTGAAGAATATGGATCTCCACCGATGTTTGACTGTCTGCTGCCGTACTAAACACTTCACTCTTTTTCGTGGGAATGGTCGTATTCGCATCGATCAGTTTCGTCATCACACCACCCAGCGTTTCTATGCCGAGAGACAGAGGCGTTACATCCAGCAGTAGAACATCCGTCACGTCGCCCGCAAGAACACCGCCTTGGATAGCGGCACCAATCGCCACAACCTCGTCCGGATTCACTCCTTTGTGTCCTTCTTTTCCAAAAAACTTTTTCACCAATTCCTGTACGGCGGGCATTCGCGTCATACCGCCGACAAGGATTACTTCGTCAATCTGATTTATTGAGTAACCGGAATCCTTTAACGCCTTTTCGGTTGGAGTAAGGCAGCGTTTCAACAAGTCGTCCACCAGTTGTTCGAATTTCGAACGGGACAGGGTCATTGTAAAATGTTTCGGTCCGTCCTGTGTTGCCGTGATAAACGGCAGATTGATCTCCGTTTGTGCGGAAGAGGACAATTCGATCTTCGCTTTTTCCGCAGCTTCCCGCAAGCGTTGAAGAGCCATTGCATCTTTCAGCAGATCGACCCCTTCCTGTTTCTTGAACTCTTCTGCGAAGTGTTCCACAAGTCGTTGGTCGAAGTTATCACCGCCAAGATGTGTGTCACCATTCGTTGATTTCACTTCGAACACACCATCGCCAAGGTCCAGTACGGAGATATCGAAAGTACCGCCTCCAAGATCGAACACGGCAACTTTGGAATTCTTATGCTTTTTATCGAGACCGTACGCAAGCGCTGCAGCAGTCGGTTCATTCACGATACGGCGGACAGTCAAACCGGCAATCTCACCCGCTTCTTTTGTTGCCTGCCTTTGCGCATCGTTAAAATACGCAGGAACGGTGATAACCGCTTCAGTTACTTTCTGTCCGAGATAATCTTCCGCAGTCTGCTTCATTTTTTGAAGTGTCATAGCAGAAATTTCCGGCGGTGAATAGACGCGGTCCGCTATCTTTACGCGGGATGTATTATTCTCCCCGGTCACCACTTCATACGGTACAAGTTTCATCTCTTCATTCACTTCGTTCATGAAGCGTCCCATGAACCGTTTGATTGAATAGACGGTGTTTTTTGAATTCGTAACCGCCTGGCGTTTTGCGGATTGTCCAACCAAACGCTCTCCATTCTTTGCAAACGCCACGATGGATGGTGTTGTCCGCGCACCTTCAGAGTTCGCAATCACAACTGGTTCATTTCCCTCCATTACTGCTACCACGGAGTTCGTAGTACCCAGGTCGATGCCTATAATTTTTCCAGCCATTTTGATATTCCTTTATTTTTGAGTTGTTGTTTAAATCTTTTCTGCTTATCTCTTTGCAACCTTCGTGCCATAGAAAGGTATCGTTTTAAGCTGATTTTCGACTGTTTTAGAAAATCAATAAAAAGAAATCCGACATACTGTCATAATTTTTTACTGCTATTCTGTCAAATACCGCTGTATTGTCATAGAGGTGTTCATTTAATTAAAAGTGTCTAAAACACCATTTCCTTGACAAACGATTGCGTGAATGGTTATTTTCCAATACTACTTGACCAATTCTATAGCGGGAAATAGTGAAATTATCTTTAAATGCAAAAATGATCACTCAAGAAAATATATCTGCATTGTTGGATACAGAATTGTTTGGGAAAAAGATTTACTGTTTTGACAGTATCGATTCCACCAATTCATTTGCAAAAACATTAAGTAAGAACGATGCGCCGCATGGCACGGTAATTATTGCAGAGGAACAAACAGCAGGCCGTGGTCGGTTGCAACGGAACTGGCAGTCTCCAAAAGGGGCAAATCTGCTTTTCTCCATAGTACTATATCCAGATTTTGGGATGGAAAAGATATCTCTCTTACCATTCGCCGGGTCTCTTGCTGTGGCGGATGCCATCGATTCGGTGACAGGATTGTCGGCAACCTGCAAGTGGCCGAATGATGTCCTCATCAATAATAAAAAGGTCTGCGGGATGCTGGCGGAATCATCGACCACCGCAACGGAGATAAAAAAGATTATACTTGGGATCGGTATAAACGTCAATCAAAAAGAATTTCCTGCAGAACTTTCTGCAAAAGCAACGTCGCTAAAGATCGAATCCGGAAAAGATCTCGATCGAATTTTTTTAGTGCAAAAAGTGTTGGAAGAATTGGAGCATCGATACATTCAATTGTCCAACTTCCCTCCTCAGCAGTTGTTGAATGACTGGAGAATGAAGGCATTGCTTTTTGGGAAAAAGATCACGGTATTAGAGAGCGAATTCAGTTTCGCTGCAACTGCCATCGATGTCGCAGAAGACGGCAGTCTCATCATTCAGACGGAAGATGGAGAAAAACGGTCCATATTTGCCGGTGATGTCAGTCTGGGATACAACTGAGCACCGTCGGTACTATTTCATTGAAAAAGGAAGTCACATGATTCTCGCAATCGATATCGGAAACACCCATACTGTCATTGGAATGTACAACGGGAAAACGCTGCTCGGGGACTGGCGTGTGACCAGTTTCGTCACACGGACAGAGGATGAATTCGGTGCACTGGTGAAACAATTTTGTGAAGATGCCGGCATTTCGCTGAAGAAGATCACTTCCGTCGGCATTGCTTCCGTTGTGCCGAATTTGACCGATGTTTGCGTGAAAATGTCCCGGAAGTATTTCAAGATTGAACCTATCGTTGTTTCCTCGGAACTTGATCTCGGAATTGCAGTGCTGTATGACGATCCGCGCGCAGTCGGTGCCGACCGATTGTGCAACGCAGTGGCAGGATTCGCCAAATTTAAAGGGCCGGTGATCATCATTGATTTCGGGACGGCGACCACATTCGATGTGGTATCAAAGAACGGAGAATATCTGGGCGGTGTAATCACAGCTGGTATCGAGACATCTTCCGGCGAATTGCATCGCCGTGCCGCAAAACTTCCAAAGATTGACCTTAAATTTCCGGACCGTGTAATCGGGAAGAATACCGTGGAAAGCATGCAGGCCGGTATCATGTATGGAGCACTTGATTCCATGGAAACAATGATCCGTCGTATCTCGAAGGAACTGGATGACTACCCGACCGTTGTTGCTACGGGCGGATTTTCTGATACAATGAAGAAACAGTCAAAAGCAATTAATAAACTTGAACCTGCGCTTGTATTGGAAGGTATCCGGTTGATCGTGGAACGGACGGAAAAAAAGAAATCAAAAAAAGGGAAAAAGTAGAGCATCCAAACAGGGACAAACAAAAAACGCCGTCATCGACGGCGTTTTTTTTGTCTCCCAAATTTTCTCCTCGTTATTTCATACCGAACATCTGCACAGACATTTGAGCAAACTCGACCAGTTGATTGAAGAAGAGACCGAAATATAAGGTCGGAATCAATAATGTCAATAATAACACTTGTTGTGCCAATGGGAATTTGAACGGTTCAATTGTTGCAGATTGTTCATCGCGAAGGAACATGTTCCGGATGATCCGCACATAATAGTATAAAGAGACGACACTGTTCAACACGCCAATCACCGCTACTACTACCATTTTTGCATTGATCAACGATAAAAAAATCATCCATTTTCCAATAAATCCGGCTGTCGGCGGAAGCCCTGTAAGCGAAATAAGGAAAACGGCGAGTGCCACGGCAAGCAGCGGTGAACGCTTCCCCAATCCTCTGTACTGATCTATATGCTCGCTGTTGATCTTGTTGGCGATCAGCATTACGACATAAAATGCACCGAGATTCATAAACAGATAAACAGCGAAATAAACCATTACCGCGGAAAATCCATCATTGCTCAGAACGACCAACCCGAGAAGCATATAACCGGCTTGAGCGATACTGGAATATGCCAGCAGTCGCTTCACATTATCCTGCCAAAGCGCAACAAGGTTCCCGAGCGTCATTGTCAATACGGAGAGGATCATCAATGCGTTTTGAATGTGCACTCCCTGGATGAAAACCCAGGTCCCCTCGGGTAGATTCATCACCGAGGAATCAATGAACATCACTTTAAATGCGCGCATCATCATCGCGAATCCCGCCGCTTTCGATGCAACCGAAAGGAATGCGGTGATTGTTGTCGGTGCTCCTTCATACACATCGGGGGTCCAAAAATGGAACGGAACGGCAGAAATCTTATAACCGAATCCAACAAGGATAAAAATCGATGAAACGATCAACGCAAGAGGACTGGCGCTACCCTGCATCAGCATCTGATTGATGCCGACGATATCGAGCGTACCGGTTAGTCCATACACAATGGAAATACCGTAGAGCATCACACCGGATGAGAATGCTCCATACAGCAGATATTTTAGCGACGCTTCGGATGAGTCTTTCGCTTTGCGGGTAAAACCGGAAGCGACATACGACGACAGTGAACTCATTTCCAGCGTTAGATACATCATCAGCAGGTTCGAAGCGCCAACCATGAACATCATTCCCAGGCACATGGAAAGCAGCAGGAAATAATATTCGCCGATCGTCTTCTTCTCGGCATTCACTTCATCTGAAAACCGCGACATGACCACGACTACAAGTGTCGCCAGGACGATTACGATTTTGAAAAATGTAGCGAACGGATCGATGCTCAGCATACCGCTGAAGGCTGAACTGTTCACGCCGACGGCACCGGAGAGGATATACATCGCAACCGCTAAACCCGCAGCGGAGATCAGAGTCAACAGTGAAGTATTCTTCCGATCAATCAGATGGACAAGCAACACAACACACAGCGTTACTGTGATGATCACTTCCGCCTGGATGTTTGACAGATTATTTATGATAGTTTCTAGCATGGGATATATTTATTCAAGACAACTGAGTAAGAATACGTTATTGAAAAACAGTTCAATTAATAATCGTTGCTCCTGCACTCCCTTTCACAAAATCCACCAGGGTATTTGCGGAGGCGTTCATCACATCCAGCATCAGATTCGGATAGACGCCGAGCACGATGACGATGATTGCCAGCGGAATAAGCATCGAGAGTTCGCGAGCATTGATATCGGTCAGATCGTTCCATTTTTCCGGCAATGTCCCGAGGAACACTCGTTGCAGAGTCCAGAGCATATACCCCGCGGTCAGCACAATTCCGAAAGCGGAAGCGATGGTCAGCCAGCGGAATGTCTGGAAAGCGCCGAGGAATGAGAACGCTTCGGAGATGAAGCCGCTTAAACCCGGCAGACCGATTGCGGCGAAGAATGCAATCATCATTACACCGGAGTACTTCGGCATTTTGTTCATCAATCCACCGAAGTCATCCAGGCCTCGCGTGTGGGTACGGTCGTAAATGACGCCCACAATCAAAAAGAGCATTGCCGTGATCGTACCATGGTTGAACATTTGCAACATGCCGCCAAGCATACCCTGTGTGTTCATTGCCGCCATGCCCAGAATAACGATACCCATGTGACTAACGGAGGAATATGCGATCAATTTTTTAAAGTCTTTCTGTGCCATAGCGCAGAAAGCACCATAAATGATATTGATAAAGCCGAGGAAGGCAAGCGGATATAAATAATGCATCGCGGCATCCGGGAAGATTGGGAATCCGATACGCAATAATCCGTACGTTCCCATCTTCAGCAAAACGCCTGCCAGGATAACGCTGATAGCTGTCGGCGCTTCAACGTGTGCATCGGGCAGCCACGTGTGGAACGGGAAGATCGGTACTTTAATTGCAAAACCAATGAAGATCGCAATATAGGCCAGATAGCGCCACGATGTAGAAACTCCGGAGAGAATTGAACCTGGTTCGTAGTTCGCTGGATTCATCATTGCCAGCATATTGAACGTGTGGATCTTTTCGCCGGATGCCGGATCGATTATTGTGACGCTGAAATACAGCGCCAACATTGCCAGCAACAGCAACACCGACCCGAGTAATGTATAGAGGAAGAACTTAATCGCTGCATATTCACGCCGCGGGCCACCCCAAACGCCGATCAGGAAATACATCGGCAGAAGCATCACTTCCCAGAAAATATAGAATAGGAAGAAGTCGAGTGAAACGAACACCCCCATCATACCGGTATCAAGCAGCAGTAGCAGTGCGAAGTACCCTTTAATTGATTTTTCGATGGTCCAGGAGGAGATCACTGCGATGCAGGAGATGATCGCGGTCAAGAAAACCATCGGCATGCTGATGCCGTCGATGCCGAGGAAATATTCGATCTTGATGGATCCGAACCAGCCGGTACTTTTCACGTTGATCCAATCGAACACTTCTTTGAACTGCATCGTATCTGCGGAATTCACTCCAGCCATCGACCGGTCGAACTTGATGAAGACCAGGAATGCCAGAACGACCTGCAGCAGCGTGAACACCAGCGATGTCCATCGGACTGCCGTCTTTTGTTCTTTCGGAAGCAGCAGAACAATGATCATCCCGATAATGGGTAAAAATGTGAGCCAGGTAAGGACGCCGATGTTGAGTATTTTGAGTTCCATAATATTTGTCAGATGATAAATGTGTTTAATTACAAATTACAGTGTTACGAACTGATGCATTAAATATACAGGGCCAAGAGTACCATCAATCCGACGATGGCGAAGATCATATATGTCTGCACTTTTCCTGTTTGAACTTTCTGAACGGTCTGCCCCATCATGCCGGCAAAGAATGCAGTGAAATTCACCAAACCATCCACTACCAGCGAATCGAACTTCCCGCTGACCACCGCTCCGATTTTCGTCAGCCAGGCTGCACCGTTCACTATTCCGTCAACCACAGTACCGTCGAACCAGGCAAGGATCCGCGCAACGGCCAATGTTGCCGCAACCGCGGTCGCATCATAGAGTTCATCGAAGTACCATTTCCGATAGAGGAACGTGTGAAGCGGTTTCAGCGCACGCTCGAAAGCATCTGCTGAAATCTTCTTCCAATAATAAGTGACGAATGCCAGCAGTATCCCGAGTCCGGAAATCGCGACCGAAAGCACCATCGCTGTCGTATGTTGATGGTGAATCTCTTCGACGAATTCTTCCGTCGGAGTCGATGCGACAGTTTTGGGAACGCTGATAACGGGATATTCCACATTATGAAAGAACCATCCTTGGCTTGCATTGATCGGGTTGAACGAGAAGAAGACGAAGAATGATAATGCAGCCAGAACCATCAATGGAACTGTGATGACTCGCGGCGATTCATGGATATGTTCAATCCGGTGTGCATCCTTATGTTCTCCCATGAAGGTCAGGATCAGCATCCGGAACATATAGAATGCAGTCAATCCGGCAACAAAGAATCCGATGATCGGAATAATGGAATGTCCGGTAAAATGCGAGAATGCAAGCGTCCCGGCCAGAATCTCGTCCTTGCTCAGGAATCCCGATGTGAGCGGGACACCGGAAATCGCCAGTGTAAAGATCGTCATGGTCCAGAACGTAAGCGGCATTTTTGTCCGCAGTCCCCCCATAAACCGCACATCCTGTGCGTCCGTATGATGATCATTCAAATGATGCAGTGCATGGTGCATTGCGTAGATGACGGAACCGGATGCAAGGAAGAGTCCGGCCTTAAATGCTGCATGCGTTACTAGATGCATCACACCAGCGGTGTATGCTCCAACACCAAGACCCATCACCATATATCCCAACTGACTGACAGTGGAATATGCAAGGATCTTTTTTATATCGTTCTGCACAATCGCGATCGTGGCCGAAATAAATGCCGTCACTGCTCCAAAATATGCGATCACCATCAATGCATCTGCTGTCAACATCGGAAATGTGCGCGCAACCAGGTAGACACCAGCGGCGACCATTGTTGCGGCATGAATCAATGCACTCACCGGTGTCGGACCTTCCATCGCATCCGGCAACCAAACATGCAGCGGGAATTGCGCCGACTTTCCAATGGCACCGCAGAAGATCAGCAGACCCGCAGCAGTCAGCCAGGTATTGGAGTCGAACGGTACGTTACCGTTGCCGATCGCCGAAAAAATACCGGTGTAGGTTGTTGTCGAATATTGCATCCAAACGATCATAATGCCGATGAAGAATCCCAGATCTCCGACGCGGTTCACAATAAACGCTTTTTTCGCTGCATCGGATGCAGATTTCTTCTCATACCAATGGCCGATGAGCAGATACGAGCTCAATCCCACCAGTTCCCAAAAGACATACATCAACAGATAATTGTTCGTCACCACAATGCCGAGCATGGAAAAGGTAAAAATTCCGAGATTTGCGTAATACCGTGAGTACCGGACATCGTCCTTCATATAGGCGAGCGAGAATACATGTACCAGGAAACTGATCAGCGTCACGACAACCAGCATTACAGCCGTGAGACTGTCCACCATGATGCCGATATCGAGCTTGAGCGGAATCTGATTGACGATGGTATTGAAATCGATCCAGGTGAAAGTGAAATCCCAAACAGTATCCGTGGCAAGTTTCGCAAACAGGATATATATCGCGAAGAGCAGGTCGATGCCGAGAAATGTTGTTCCAATTAATCCGCTCTTTTCTGTGAACCGTTTTCCAAAAAAGATCAGCAGTACAAAACTGACCAGCGGGAGAAAAAGTATAACGAGGGCAATAGTAAGTTCAGGTAGCATTCTATTCAATAGTTAGTGTGCGTGAAATTTTGGTCGGGCGATGAACAATGCAAAATCACTCTTCACATCGCCGGTGCTGAGAGCTTTGTCTTCCGCTGTAAAAATCTCCTTCAGCAGTTCTTTCGTCTTATGGTCATTCCGTATGAAATTCCCGGCGATATCCTTAAACAACAGTTGCAGGAGTGTTCCGCCGTATTCTTTCTTCTCAATAACGTCGAACCGCTCAAATAGCCTCCGTTCGATCTTGTCGGATTCCACAGCTTCCGAAGGATCGCTGACATACATGGTCAATCGCCCCGGTCGGTACTCTTTTGTTTTGACCGCATCACGGGAAATTCTTTTTCTATATGATTCTGGAATCGTTGACAAAAGTTCATTAACGATATCCAACTGACGGTCGGTCCATTGAAATCGTGCCGGTCCGACATATTCATTGACGATTAATAGTCCGGACGGGGATAATGCCTGTTTGACGGCATCCAAAACGATTCCGATAGGAGCAAAATGGTGCAATGAACTATCAAAGATGATCATATCATACTCGCCCGGTCGCAGTGGAAGATCATATATATTTCCGACAGAGAACGACAGTCTGTTCCCTACTCCCGCTTTGCGTGCTTTCATTACCGCCTGAGCGATTCGCTGCTTGGAAATATCGATCCCCTGCAATGTCAATTGCTCCATCTCCTGTATCCAAAGCAGTTCCTTATTTCCGGTCCCGCATCCGATGGAGAGTCCTTTCACCGGCATTGACGACGGGAAATAATTTTCACGCACATACTCGTAAAGTGTGATTTCTTTTTTTCCGGTAATTTTTTCATTCCATCGTTCCTGCACTTCGGGAATATCCCACCAATGTGTGAGAGCGCTCTCCGTTGCACTCCATACATTCTTTACCCTGCTCTGATCCGCACGAAAGATCCTTGAAGCCATTGTCCCGATCCCCCGCTGGGAGATTTTGGTCAACAGCACTGCAATATCGTTTATTGTGATCAGATTGTTTAACATAGCGTGCATCAGTCTTTCAAGTACGAAATCTCGTCAACGTTAACGGTATTGAACCGCTTGTAAATATTCAGCACGATTGCCAGCGCTATCGCTGCTTCCGCAGCAGCAAGAATAATCACGAAGATCGCCGCCATCTGCCCTTCCAAATTCATTCCGCCGAAGCGGGAGAATGCAAGGAAGTTGATGTTGGCAGAATTTAATATAAGTTCGATGCCCATCAGCACCATAATGGCGTTGCGGCGCGTCAGAACGGCATACAGTCCGAACGAAAACAGAGCTGCGCTGATGAAGAGGAAATGTGTGAGTGTGATAGTCATAATCGTATTTAGATTTTCAAATTGTCCCGCTGTCAAATTGTTGTACCCGGGATAAATTCAATTCGTCAATTTACTTTTTCTCTCCTCGCCATCATTGCGGCGCCGACAATGGCAACCAGCAGAATGACCGAGGCGATTTCGAAGGGCAGCACGTGTGTCGTGATCAGTGCATTCCCAATCTCTTTCGATGTCGTCTGGTTCATCAATTCGCCCATCTGCGTGCTTACGAACCAATCGCTTGTCCAATAGACACCGCCGAGCAAACCGGCGATGACCGCGACCACGCTCACGGCGGGCAGCACATTCAGTGAACCAGGTTTCACATCGAGGCTGACGGTGTTTGTTGTAAGCATCACGCCGAACAACAGCAAAACAAGGATACCGCCGACATACACAAGCAATTGCGTGATGGCAAGGAAATCTGCATTGAGTAGCACATAAATTCCCGCTACGCCGAAGAAGGTGAACAGCAATGCAAATGCCGAATATACGATGTTTCGTGAAAAGACAACGATTGCTGCCGACCCGACGGTGATGGCTGCGAAGAAGTAAAAAATTATCTCGTATAGGTTCATATCATTCTATTGCTGAGTTGGTGGCGGTTCCGGATTTTTCGGCGGTGCGCTTTGCGCCGGTGCTGCAGGTGCAGCCGGTTGTGCGGCAGCTGCAGCTTTTGCAGCGGCGGCCTGTGCGGCGGCGGCAGCTTTTTTGGCAGCTTGCCCTTCGTCGTACAGTTTCACTTTCATCTTGGCGGTTTCGATCTCTACAGGGGACATCGTTCCGAAATTATAGATAAGGTTGGTACGGTCGTATTCTGAAAACTCATACACATCAGTCATCTTCAAACATTCGGTCGGACAGGGGAAAACACACAGACCGCAATAGCAGCATTTTGCGATGTCAATGTCGAATTTCGTGACATAGATTCGTTTCTTCTGTCCGGTGGATGTTTCACCGAGACTTTCCGTCGGCGGAGCTTTCATCACATCGATTTCGATACAATCGACGGGACAGGCTTTTGCGCACAATTCGCAGCCGATGCAGTCGTCAAAATTCATATAGAGGCGGTTCCGCACGCGGTCCGGCATTTGTTTCTTCGCGCGCGGATACTGCAGCGTCACGGTCGGTGATACCATCTGTTTAATCGTCACCTTCATGCCGATCATCGCCGAATTGAATGTTCGGTAGATATCGTTGAAATATGTTGTAAATGCTGTCATAAGAACCTGTCATTAACTGTGCTTTCCCCGCGTCCGCGGAGATATTACATAACCATAATAAAGCCGACCGCAATGATGCAGGCAAGAGCGAACGGCGTTAGAACCTTCCATGAAACATACATCAATTGATCGACCCGCAAACGTGGAAGCGTCCAGCGGAGCCAGATATTGAGGAACACAAAGAACATCCCTTTTGCAATGAACCAGAATGCACTCCATACCGTCCCGCTCATGAATGAACCGAACGGACTCGACCATCCGCCGAAGAACATTACGACCACCACAGCAGAGACCAAAAACAGGTTTGCATATTCTGCCAAATAGAAGATGGCGAATTTCATTCCGCTGTATTCCGTATTGTATCCCTGCACCAATTCGGATTCCGCTTCGGGAAGATCGAACGGTGTGCGATTGACCTCAGCCATCGACGATAACAGATAGATTACAAACAGTATTACCATAAACGGCAGCAATGCAAGCTTTTGTGCCAGAGGAAAATTACCCCCAAAAATCAACCAGTTTTGGATACCCCCATCCTGCAATTGAGACATCGTTTGCATGTTCATGGTGCCGAGTACCATCACTACTCCGAGAATCGCCAGCACGCCGGGGATTTCATAACTGACAATTTGCGCGGCGGAACGAAGCGCACCGAAAAGGGACCATTTATTATTGGATGCCCATCCGGACATCAGAAGTCCGACCACCACCAGTGATGACGCGGCGATAAGATAGAAGATACCAAGATCGATGTTGCTGCCGATGAAACCGCTGCTGAAGGGAATAACGGCGAACGACGCGTAGGTACCCATGAAGACCAGATATGGCGCGAGGATGAAAAGGAATTTATTTGCTGATTCCGGTATGATATCTTCTTTTTGCAGAAGCTTCAGCATATCCGCGATCGGCTGCAGTACGCCGTGCCAACCAGTTTCCATATACGCAAGCCGGTTTTGGATGTGTGCGGCGATTTTCATCTCGCCGTACAATGTCACGAGCGCATAGACCAGAATGAACACCAGCGGGATCAGTGCAAGCAGGACTGTTGTGACGATCGGATCACTAAAAAATGCTATAAGGTTTTCCATTGATGTCTTTTTATTGATTGTCTTATCAACCTTCGGCTGTGCAGCGTCCGGATGATCATGAACATTTATCTGTCTACTTCTCCAAGCACGATATCGATACTGCCGATGATCGCCACAAGATCTGCAAGCATTGCACCTTTCGAGATCTCGTTGATCACGCTCAAGTTCACAAATGCCGGCGCGCGCGCTTTAATACGATAGGGTGTAACGTTATCCTCCGCAACGATGTAAAATCCCAGTTCGCCGCGAGGTCCTTCGATCCTGCCGTATGCATCGCCGGGGACCGGTCGAATGCGTTTAGGTATTGCTTTCTGAACATCCCCTTCCGGAATGCCGGCGATCGCCTGTTCGATGATACGAAGGCTTTCCCACATTTCGCGCTGACGGACGATATTGCGGTCCCACACATCGCCGACAGTTCCCATCTCCCCTTTTCCTACGATTACATCCCATTCAAATTTATTATAGAGCGTGTATGGATCGTCACGGCGGAGATCGAAATTCACGCCTGAACCGCGAAGCATTGGACCGCTGCAGGCATAATTGACTGCCAGGTCCTTCGGCAGAATGCCGACATTCGCAGTCCGTTTGATGAAGATCTCGTTATAGTTCAGAAGATCGTTCACCTCTTTCAGTGTCTTTTTAAAATCGGTGCAAAACTCTTTGGTCTTTTCTACGAATTGCGGGGGAATATCGTGCGATAATCCGCCGATCCACATATAGTTATAAAGCAGTCGTGCACCGCAGGTCATTTCGAACAGCTCCAGGATCTTTTCCCGGTCGCGGAAGTAATAGAGGAACGGTGTAAATGCGCCCATATCGATGCCGAATGTTCCTATGGCGATCAGATGGGATGCTATGCGCTGCAGTTCCGCCATAATAATGCGGATGTAATGCACACGTTCCGGTACTTCAATTTTCAGCATCTTTTCCGCTGCCACGACAAAGGCGAATTCGTTCGTCATTGCGGCGACGTAGTCCATACGGTCCACGTACGGAATCACCTGCTGATAGCTTGTCATATGCTCGCAATGTTTTTCAAAGCAGCGATGAAGGTAGCCTAAATGGGGAATGACATCCACAACGATCTCGCCGTCCAGAACCACTTCAAGTCGGAGTACACCGTGTGTGGATGGATGCTGCGGTCCCATATTGACGATCATCTCTTCGGTGCGAAGAGATTTTCCTGTAGATGTTTTCGGAGTTGCTATTGTTTCAATCATAAGAAGTAGATGTCCTGCAACGGTGAAGTATCGGGGCACCTGAATAAGTTAATACGGTACTTTCATTCCATTATAAAATTCCGGTGTTTGATAGTCTTTCCGCAGCGGGTGTCCTTCCCAGTCGTCCGGCAACAGGATTCTGCGCTGATCGGGATGTCCGG
Source organism: Bacteroidota bacterium (assembly GCA_041665525.1). Classification (GTDB taxonomy): domain Bacteria; phylum Bacteroidota; class Ignavibacteria; order UBA10030; family UBA8401; genus UBA8401. The sequence goes on from JBAYIS010000027.1 coordinate 36,989, forward strand.
CAAAGTTGAATCCATAGAGATCGAAAGCTTCTCGCTCGTGCCAGTTGGCGCTCTTCCAAACTGATTCTACCGACGGTACATCCGGCGTTTCGGTCGGGACTTCCACTTTCAGCACGATCTTATGGTGATGGACCATCGAGTACAGATGATACGTGACGCCCAATTTCCCTTTATAATCGACTCCAGAGAGACACATCAGATAATCGAATTGCAAACGTTCGTCGTTCTTCACGAACACGGCAATTTCTTTGATCATGTCGGTCCGTACCTTGATGAATGGATCGACAACATTTTCAAGTTTGGCTTCGATCACCGCGTCGGTGAATTGTAATTTCAGGATATCGTGAATATCTTGTGCTGTCATAATTTTCCGAAGATGTCCAACACTTTGGAAGTGCCGGACATCTGATAAAGTTAAACTGCTTTTTTCTTCGCTAAACTTTCGTTACGGATTTTTTCCTGTAATTTTATTAGTCCTTCGATCAATGCTTCGGGACGCGGCGGACAACCGGGCACATACACATCCACCGGAATCACGCGGTCCACTCCTTTCAGCACATGATAGCCGTGTTCCCAGTACGGGCCGCCGCAATTGGAGCAGCTGCCCATGGAGATGACGTACCGCGGTTCGGGCATCTGGTCATACAACCGTTTGATACGCGATGCCATTTTCAATGTGACAGTACCGGAAACGATCATCACATCACACTGGCGCGGAGTTGCCCGCGGTATAACACCAAAGCGCATCATATCGAAATTGGATGCCGATGCCGCCATCATTTCGATAGCACAACAGGCGAGCCCGAACTGCATCTGATAGAGGGACGACAGTCGTGCCCAGTTAAGGAGGTTATCCATTGTCGTGACGACAATATTCGAATTTTCAAATTTTTGGTCGAGTAATCCCATAGAATATTTCAGTTCAAAACGGTTTTTTCTTGTTCTTCAAAGATAGTTTTTTGGGATGCCGGCAGAAATTGCGGCATCGGTTTATCCCATTCAAGATCACCTTTCACCCACACATAAGCGTATCCGACAATAAGGATGGCAAGAAAGACAAGCATTTCCACGAAGGCGAACATTCCGAACTCTTTAAACACGAGTGCCCATGGAAAGAGGAACACTGCTTCGACTTCGAACACAAGGAAAATCAGTGCGACAACGTAAAAACGGATATTGAAACGGATGTGAGAGGAACCGATGGGAATTTCGCCGCATTCATACGTGGAGAGCTTTTCTGCATAGGGACGCCGGGGACGAAGAAGCCATGATCCAATGAGGCCGGCTGCAGTAAAGAGAACGCCGATAATAAAGAAGGCAAGGATATTTCCAAATTCTGTCAGCATAGAGACTTTCGATGATAGTGGTTCAGAACCGGACATTTTTAAAACAAAACTGCGTCGTAAAGTGCAATTGAGCCCCTGCGACGCAGTTAATACCTGTAAGAAAAAACGTAGTGCTTATCCCCGAAGTTCGTCCAAATACCGCTCCGCATCTCTCGCTGCTGCCGAACTCGAATGTTCTTTCTTGATTAACTTATACAGTTCAATCGCTTGTTCTTTGTTGCCCGCTTTTGCGTAGTTCCGGGCGGCGTTGGCCAAATATTCCGCCGCATTCGGATCGTTCACGTTCGACTTGCCGGCATTCTCAAAATACTTTGCCGCATCCTCATAGTTCGCTTTAATCTCGTAACAGGCAGCGATACCTGCGATGCGGGAAGCTTCCAGAATTTGTGCATCCACACTGGCATCTTCAAATGCTTCCAGCGCCTTATCATACTCGCCGGTATTGAAGTAACTATTTGCCAAATAGAACTGCGCAATGTTGCCATACTTCGTCGAGCCGTAATCGTTCACGATTGCTTGAAGCCCACGGACATTCTTTTCAGGAATCCCGTTGATCGCAATCTGGTATTGTCCGTTGTCATAATAGGAGAATACCTTCGCAAACTCGTTCGCCGCTTTTTCGTTATTCGTCCGGTTGTTGTTGATGTAAAACCAACCGCCGGCGACAAGAACTGCAATTGCTATGCCAATATTGGTGAGAAGTTTCTTGTTTGTGTCATACCATGAAACTGCGTTTTCATACGTAGTTATAAGGTCGTCTTGTTTCTTTACCCGTTTTGCGAGTTCTTTCTGCTTTTTTAACATCGTCTCTTCAAATCAAAAGTGAAAAAATGTGAATTAATTGTCCTAAATATACGAAAGTTGTCCTGTCCCAGCAAGAACTCTTATGCTCGTTCATTAATAAAATCATGCTCTTCTGCCCGAACAACCAGCACCGGACAGGGGGCTTTTCGGATAATTTTCTCCGCTGTACTGCCAAACAGAATGTGCTCCACCCCGGTCCTTCCGTGGGTTGCAACGATAATCAGGTCGATATTTTCCGCCTGAGCATACGTAGTGATCTCAACGAATGGTATCCCTGTTGAGACGACCGAGGACGAATTGACCGTTTCCGGTACGGAAGTTTTTAATAGTTCCTGTAATTCGGTTTTCGCTTTCTCATGCAGTTCTTTTTCGACATCCGGAAAACCAACCTGACCAAATCCGAAATCGGATGGATAGATGGTCGGTTCGACAACGTACATCAATACCAGTTCGGCTTTGAATTGCAGTGCGAACGGAAGTGCATAGCGAAGTGCTTTTTTGGAGTGATCGGAAAAATCAATGGGAACAAGGATCTTCTTCAATCCGATCGTCAAGTCATCGGTCCGGCGAGAAACGGAACGAGGGGCGGTTCGTTTTGCCGGTTTAGCTTTCTGAATTTTTCTTTTTGGAGCTGGCTTTTTCATCGCTCGTCTCCTTCTGTTGTTTGAGTAGTTCGAGTTCAGCACGGAGTCTCGTGAATTCGTTGTTCATATTCCGCAGCCGTTCGCCGATCATCTCGGCAAGTTTTACGACGATCTTCAGTCCGGTCTTCGGCGTTTTTTCGATGATCTCGAAAAGATCGGGACGAAAGAAACCGATCAGCGACGAATCCTCCTTCACCACGACCGATGCCGAACGGGGTGATTCATCCAGCAGTGCAATTTCGCCGAAGAAATCGCCATTGCTCAGTTCCGTGATTTCTTTTTGCATGCCGTCGTCACCGACAACGACGATACCCACTTTCCCTTTCTCAACGACATACATCCCCAATCCCGGATCACCCTGATAAAATACAAATTCATCCTTCACATACTGTCGTCGATGGACAATGGATGCGATCTGCCGAAGCTCTTTCGGATCCAGCTTTTCATAGACGGGTATTTTTGAAAGCATCTCTTCGACAGATGCAGGTTTAATTTTCGACTTGAATACTTCCTTAAAGGCGAAATCTTTCACCATAAAAAAATATTTCCCCCAATTGTGTTCATTGTTCTATTCCCGGCTTTATTTCTCTGCAGACATTCCGAGCCGAGATCCCTTCAATACTCTCCGGCAAAGCACTGCCGGAGAGCATTGTCAGTAGTGTTCTGTCGATTTCTTTAAATGAAATCCAGCCAGCCATGCTGGTCATTGCCGTTTTCCACGATATCGAAGAATCGTTTTTGCAGTTCCCGTGTAATCGGCCCCGGCTTTCCGCTGCCAACAGTAATACGGTCAATAGAACGGATCGGTGAAATTTCCGCTGCCGTGCCGGTAAAAAACACTTCATCCGCAAGATATGCGATCTCCCGTGGTAAATTTCCTTCTACCACCGGAATGCCGGCATCCTTTGCCAGTTGAATCACCGAAGCACGAGTGATACCCGGCAGAATGGCATTGACAAACTGCGGTGTGTAGAGCACGCCATTGCGGACCAAGAATAAGTTCTCGCCGCTTCCTTCGGAAATCTGACCGTTCTGATCAAGCGCGATTCCTTCTTCATAACCATCCGCACGTGCTTCCATTTTCATCAATTGCGAGTTCAGATAGTTTCCGCCGGCCTTCGCCATGGTCGGGAAAGTGTTTCCCGCAGCGCGCTGCCAGGAAGCAAAGCGTACATCGATCCCTTTTTCCAAAGCTTCCGGTCCGAGATATTTTCCCCACTCCCAAACTGCAATGGTCAGATCAACCGGGCAGCCCATGGGATAAACACCGACATCTCCGTACCCGCGATATGCAACGGGACGGATGTAACATGATTTCAATTTATTCGCTTTAATTGTTTCTTTGTCCGCTGCAATAACCTGATCGATCGTATACGGAATCTCTGCGCGGTACATTTTTGCAGAATCGAACAGACGGATGATGTGTTCCTTATGACGGAAGATCGCCGATCCTTTTTTTGTTTCGTAGCATCGTATCCCTTCAAACCACGAACTGCCGTAGTGAACCACATGGGACAGGACGTGAATTTTTGCATCGTTCCAATCAACCAGCTTTCCATTCATCCAGATTTTTTCAACAGGTTTTACTGCCATGATATTCCTCAAAGATTATTTTTATCAAATACTACGTAGAGATAAAATACGAATTACTTCGTTTGCAATCACTATTAAATTTCCTGCTGGTAGATTCTGTACGTCTTATAGATTTTTCCCTGCATGGTCTGCGCCGCACGGTTCATCATTACATTGTCTTCCAAAATCCAGCTTGCTTCACCGTATTGATAACCGAGTTTCTTAGCCCGAATGGCGGTCTCATAAAAAAGAACTCCGGCAGCACCCGACTTCTGGTATTCGGGAATCACGCCGAGCACGATCACCCTGACCAGTTCAATCTTTTTCTTGAAGACCAGTAAACGCAATAATCCTCCCAGCAGACCGCCGTTACGATTCCCTTTCAGCCGGACGTTGATATCGGGTAACGACAATGCAAAACCGATGATTTTCCCTTTTGATTCGGCGATCAACACTAATTCCGGTTCGAACACCATTTTCAGATCTTCGGCAAGAGCATCGAACTCCGCACTCGTCATTGCCACTGCACCCCAGTTATATTGCCATGCAGCATTATAGACTTCCTTGATCCTTTGCACTTCGTTATCAAAATCCTTCATGTTGATAGGACGAAATGTCAAACTGTTGCGTTGTTTTACAATCTCGTTGGCACGATTGAATTTTTCCGTATACACCGTGTTCTGATCCAGGATGTACGCGTAAAGATCTTTCTCTTTTTTTAATCCATAATTCAGGATGAGTGTTTCGTAGTATTGTGGATTGTACGTCATTAGTACGACAGGGGGAGAATCGAAACCATCCACCAGTAATCCATACTCGTCGTTGACGGAAGGATTTGCCGGACCGCGCATTGCATTCATCCCCTGAGACAAAAGGTACTTCTTTGCAGTATCAAACAGTGCGTTGGCAACCTCTTGGTCATTGATGCATTCAAAGAAACCGAAGAAGCCCACTTTGTCGTTATGTTCTTTATTGTGATTATCATTTACTATGGCTCCGATCCTGCCAACCATCATCCCATCCCGCTCCGCAAGATACAGTTCCATGCGGGAGTGCTGATAGAATGGATTCTTCTTCTTATCTATCAGTTTCTCACGGTCCATGCGAAGCGGGGGTACCCAGTTCGGATCGTCCTTATAGAACGTATAGATAAAGTCGATGAACTTCTTTGTATCGGATTTAGTAAGTACCGGACGGATGGTGACGTTTGCCATGCGATTTCCTTCAATAAAAAACCACGCTGATCATACATTGTCTGCGTGGTTTAGTGATTGTGAATATTGCCTCTTAACTGATAACGCCGAGTTTTTTGCCGATCTCCCCAAAAATTTCAACGATTTTGTCGAGATGTTCATTCTGATGAGTTGCCATATAACTGGTTCGCAGCATTTCCAATCCTGGCGGAACTCCCGGACGAACAAATGCATTGACAAAAACGCCGGCTTCGAACAATGCTTTCGTGAAAACGAGCGTCTTTTCCGTATCGCCGATGATTACTGATACTATACCTGTTTCCGGTTCGCCAACCACATTAAAACCAAAGGCACGCAATCCTTCTCGGACGCGGTTGGCATTATTGTGAAGCTGCGTGACCAATTCTGGATGTTCTTCTATTATATCAAGAGCCGCAAGTGCAGACGCAACGGATGCCGGTGTGGGACTTGCTGAAAAAATCAGTGCCGGCGAGGAATGTTTAATATAGTTGACGACTGACCGTGTTGACGCGATGAATCCGCCCAGGGATGCAAAAGACTTGCTGAATGTTCCCATCGTAATATCGACATCCTTGGTCAATCCGAATTTGCTTGCTGTCCCTCGTCCGCCGACTCCGATGACACCTGTTGCGTGTGCATCGTCGCACATAATTCGGGCATTGTGTTTTTTAGCGATCGCAACAATCGATGGCATATCGACCACTTCGCCGCTTGTACTGAATACACCGTCAGTAACGATCAATTTTCCAGCATCAGCCGGAAGCTTCGAAATGACCGCTTCAAGATGTTTCATGTCGCCATGTTTATACCGTACAACTTCCGCAGTCATTCCCATTGCCATCATGTTCGCCATAACGATACACGCATGATTGTCCTTGTCCGAAACGATATATTCACCGCGTTGCACCAGAGTCGGAATTATTGCCTGTGCCGTCTGGTATCCGGTGGAGATCAGTAACACATCTTCATACCCCAGAAATTTTGCGAGTCGGGCTTCGAGTTCGTTGTGCAAATCAATCGTTCCGGTGAGATATCGTGAGCCTGAACATCCGGTTCCGTATTTTCGTACTGCATTAATGGCAGCTTCTTTCACTTTTGGGTGAGCGGTAAGACCAAGATAATTGTTCGAACCAGCCATAATAATCTTGCGACCGGCCATCTCAACAATCGGACCTTCGTTTGCTTCAATGGGGCGGAAATAAGGATAGAGACCGGCAGCTTTCACTTCGTCGGCACGGGTAAAGTCAGCACATTTCTGAAATAGATCCAAGGGAAAAACTCCTTTTTTGACTCTTATATTGGTATATTAGGGTTGTTGAATATACTTTAACATCAAACGAAATGCAATTTCAGAA
>JBAYIS010000028.1:0-42797 GCA_041665525.1 Bacteroidota bacterium
AAAAGGTTTCGGTTTTATTTCACGGCCTAACGGCGAAGATGTATTCGTACACTTCAAAGCGATCGTCGGCGAAGGATACAAAAACCTGAACGAAGGCGACAAAGTCGAATTCGACGTTGAACAGGGACCGAAAGGTCTTCAGGCTGCAAACGTTCGTACGATCTAATCGTTCGAAGCAGTTTTGTAACTTCAGAACGCCCCGCCTCGTGCGGGGTGTTTTGTTTTAAAGAACTCTCACGACTTTCCCCCGGCGGCATCGTTGACTTTTCATTCCGATTTTGTTACTCTGTGTGGGGCCCGTAACACACTCACACCGTATTCCAATGACTTCACTCGACCATCACATTCAGGGGATCCGTCAGTCATTGACGGACGAGATCACCGCGCTTTCGCAATCACCGCGCTCATCTATTTTGAGCAACGGCCGCCGTGTAGCGCTCCATGGCGACACTGCGCTGTACCGGTTTGAAATTCCAGAAAATTATTCTTTTGCTCCTTCGGCATCCGTCCGCTGTTCCATCGGCACTTCGGTCCGCTGTTCATTTGCGGCAACTGTTGCTGATGTGCAAAGCCAGTTTCTTTACCTTGTGTTCCCATTCAATGCCGGCGAGATTGTGCCGGAAATGGACTGTAAATGGAACCCTGCGGAGTATGTCGAGCAGGTGAATTCTCTTTGGTCCTCGTTCAAACCGACACCTCTTGTCCAATGCTTATTCGACAGAAAATTTCCCGAGAATGCATTTCCTCCGGCGAAAGAACCCATCTTCCCGTCGGACTTTGCTGAGTCGCAACAGCTGGCAATCAAGCAATCGATGAACAGAAAGATCTCGTTTGTTATCGGCGAGCGGAAACGGGGAAAAACGGGAGTTGCTGCTTCGCTGGTGCTAAACGGACTACGGGAAGGAAAGCGGGTTTTATATCTCGGCGGATCATCCCGCACGCTGCGCGGTTGTTTGAAAGAGATCATGGAACTCAATTCAGTCGCGGTGGAAGAATCGATGACGGTGCTGAACGAAGGATTGATGCTGCGTTCTGATTTCTCCCCGGAATACTTTCCACAACAGCCTCCACTCTCCGACGAGACGCGGACGGGACTGACGAAACTGATTTCCATCATCAACGCCGAACATGAGTACCTGCGCATCAAACAACTGCAGGATACACTGAACGAGAAGCAGCAACAGATCAACGATACCACAGCGGAATGGCAGGCAGTGAAAGAAGAACTGAGCCGCGTGCAGAATGCCTCCATGATCGAACGGATGCGAATCGGGAAAAAAGCATTGGAAGAATTGCAACAGCAAGTGCGCGAGAAGAACGCGCTGGTGGAACGGTTGAAACAACATCATGCTGTTGTGACGAAAGAACTGTTTAAAAAAGAAACGTCGGTCCCCGTCTCCCTGCGTGAGAAGAAATCCTTCGAACCGTTTGCCTCTACTTCGTTCGCTTCGGTTGATTTCAAGAAAATGGAAGAGCAGATCCTTTCCCGACAATGTCTCGCAACGACAATTTTTAACGTCGTTTCGCTTCCCGCATCGATTCTTGCTTCGTTTGATATTGTCTGCATCGACGATGCGCATGCGTTGAACCTGGCGCAGTTCTTTCTGTTCTCTTCGTTTGCGAAAGAACGCTGTTTCTTTCTTGCGGACGTGACAGAACAGCCGCCGCAATCGGTTTCGCAATTCGACGCCGCTCGCGAATGGCTGCAAAAAAATTATTTTGCGTATTACCAAAGTGAGGACAGCGAATACTACCGCTTTATGATCAATCTGCTGCCGTATGACGTGGTGAGCGAACTGGTGCTTCCCAATGAGGCAGCAAACATCTTCGAAGCTAGTTTACTGGCTGCGCTAGAGGAAACGCCGGTCCCGCCCGGCTTGAAAGGCCGGATTTTCTTCATGAATACAGAAGAACAGCGCGCCACCTCTCCGCAATATATCGGAAAGAAGAAAATCCTTCCTTTCAACGAAGTGAATGCAAAAAAAGTGGCAGAGTGCGTGAAGCATGCTTTATTGAACGGTACGACGGCGCTTTCTGATATCCTGATCGTCGCACCGCCGAGCGGACAGACCATGTATTTGCGAGAATATCTGAGAGCGCATCAGCTGAACGATGTAGAGATTGCGCCGCTCGGTTCCATCCGCTTATGTTCCAAGCGTGCAGTAATCTTTGATCTGACGGTTGCCGGGATTGATTTTACATTACGTGCTATTGATGACAGAAAGACCGGTCTGGTGCATGTTGCCGATACGTTCAATACTTTATTTTCCACGGTAACGGATGATCTCTATATTGTCGGAGATCTTGCTCATTTCCGGAACAAGTATAAAGGACGGTTCATTGCAACGCTGCTGGAAAAGATCTTGACAGTGCGGGAAAACGAAGCGGCTATCTTCAGTGCGTCGCGACGATTTGACGATCTTACTGCCGATATCCGGGCTAAAGTGATCTTTGCAACAAGCCAGGAGAAATCGGCGGCAGAATACAAATCAAAGCTGGAACAATCGAAACCATCCGCACTCGATGCGTCAAAATCCGCTCCTGTCAACACGGTTGCTGCGGCAGATAAGAAATTAAAGATCGATATCCGGAATGCCTGCCTGCGCGTGCTTGCACGGCGCGAGATGATCAACATCATTGCCCAGTATCTCGGGGCATTCCCGCTCTATAAGACGACAGTCGAGACCCAGAAATTTTCCGATGTGCTGCCGGAATATGACTGCGAGAATGAAAATGATTTCAAGCTGGTGATGGATATGTGGAATCTGCTGATCTATGAAACAAGCGATGTGCAGAAGTCGGAACATCCGTTATTTCAGAAAGCAAAGGTAGATTCTAAAGTGCCGATCGACCTGCAGCAGATTCACTTCTTCTATCATTCGGACCTGGAGATGGTCGTGGAGGAAGGAAAACACCGGCTGGCACAAAGTATTCAAAAGATTTTCAACGATTGCATCGGCAGAAAACCGGTCACTCCTGTGGACTGGATGAATGCGTACATCGTGTTCCTGAACCGTATGGCAAAATACCTCGATACCATCATCAATCAGATCCGCGCGTAACTAGATCTCATCTCAAAGATGTGTTGGTCATTTTCGCGAAATGGTCCCTTCGGGGAATTGACAATCATTCGCGATTAACCTATCCCTCAGCACTATTCTCTTCCCTAACTTCAATGAACATACAATACCCGTAAAAGCAATTCTAAGATATCACGTAATCACGTGATACGCTGGCGCAACAGGCATCCGGACCGACAATTCTTCATTGCAATTCAGTCTGATTTGTGCTACTTTGCAACGATATTTTTTTCATTCTATTGTCATTTTCTCGGGTTTTTGCGGTTGGAACGGAGCAGGGTGCCGCCACACACCGGTAAATTACGTGGATCATAACCCCGGAATAATGACCTAAACATTCGTGCCATGGCAGAAGAAGAGACACCGGAGCAGACTCCGGAACCACAACCGGAACAGCAGCAAAACAATCCAAAACGAGAAAATCCATTCCGCCGGAAGAATTTCCGGGGTAAATTTCCCCGCCCGCAGCGCAAACCAGAATCGGAATTCCCATCGTTAGAAAAAGCGGAAGAACTCCCTGCATCAATCTTCGGAGAAGAAGCAGTTGTTGAGAAAAAAGAACCGCCGGTCCCGCGGCAACAACCGCAGCAGCGTCCGCCGCATCAACCGCGGCAGCCCCATCAACCGAAACCGCAGCAACAACCGCCCCAACAGCGGAGGGAACCGCAACAGCGCGGCGGCGTAACTGTCTCCGTCGTGATTCCCTTGTTGAACGAAGAAGAATCACTGCGCGATCTTCATGAACAGTTGAAAATTTCACTATCCCGCGTCAGCGGCAATTATGAGTTGATTTTTGTGGATGACGGTTCAACCGATAACTCCTTTAAAGTACTGCGCGAATTGAAAGCGCGGAATCCGCGCGTAAAGGCGGTCCGCTTCCGCCGCAACTACGGTAAAAGCGCCGCGTTGATGGTCGGCTTCCAAAAGGCACAGGGAGAATTTGTCATTACAATGGATGCCGATCTTCAGGATGATCCGGCAGAAATTCCGAATCTGATTAAAGAACTCCGTTCCGGATACGATGTCGTCTCCGGCTGGAAGAAAAAACGGAAAGATCCGCTCGGAAAAACGATCCCCTCCAGGTTTTTTAACTTCGTCACCGCGAAAGTCACCGGCATCAACATTCATGACTTTAACTGCGGACTCAAAGGGTATAAACATGACGTGGTGAAGAGCGTGAACGTCTACGGCGAACTGCACCGATACATTCCCGCGCTCGCCCACTGGCTCGGCTTCCGTGTCGGTGAAACCGTGGTGAACCACCGTCCGCGCCGCTACGGCAAAACGAAATTCGGTATGTCCCGCTACTCAAGAGGATTTTTAGATCTGCTCACCGTTGTCTTCACGACGCGGTACTTTACACGACCTCTGCATCTGTTCGGAGGATGGGGCATTTTTTCTACCATCGCAGGATTGGCGACCAGTGCCTGGCTGGTGTATGAAAAGTATATGAACGGTCTGCCGCTGAGCAACCGTCCGCTCTTTATCGTTGCATTGATCATGATCATCCTCGGCGTGCAGTTCGTGTCGATGGGACTGCTCGGGGAACTGATCACAAAGAATCAGCAGCTGGAAAAGGAATATTCCATCCGCGAAGAGATCAACTAACCAATGTACTATCGATCGTATCATGGAGAGACGCAGCAATTGCGTCTCTACCGTTTTAAACAAATATGAAAATCCTTCTTTTTGGTCCAGCGTATCCTCTCCGCGGCGGCATGGCGCATTTTATCGCTCTATTGTACACGGAACTGATGAAACGCGGACACGAGGTGGAGATTATCAACTTCAAGCGGCAGTATCCGAAGATTCTCTTTCCCGGTAAAACGCAGGAAGAGAGCGGCGAAGCGGGCATCCCTGTTCCCAGCACTGTGTTGATCGATTCTATCAATCCGTTCAACTGGATCTGGCAAGGATTGAAACTCCGGAACCGCCATGCAGATCTTGTCATTTCCACATTTTGGCTTCCGTTCCTCGCTCCAAGCACCGGTACGCTGCACATGTTATTGAGGAGGGGTAAAACAAAAACACTTACCATCCTCCACAACCTTATCCCGCACGAAAAGCGTCCGGGCGACATATTGTTTACACGATGGCTGACGATGTTCACCGATTATTATATAGCGCAATCCGCGTCGGTGGAAAAAGACCTGCAGCAATTCGTCCCCGGCGCAAAATACAAGCGCGTAGCGCTGCCGATGTTCTCACTCTTCAAGGACCGGATTCCGAAACGGGAAGCAAAAAAGATACTACACGTTACCGATGAGAAGGTGATCCTCTTCTTTGGATACATCCGTCCGTATAAAGGACTGCATGTGCTGATTGATGCGATGAAGATCCTGAAAACGCGAATGAATGTGCGGCTGCTCGTCTGCGGTGAATATTACGGAGACGAGGAAAAATACCGCGCTCATATGGACTCTGCAGGAATCAACGATTGTACAACTGTGATTTCTGATTATATTCCCAATGAGAAAGTGCATCTGTATTTTTCCGCTGCGGACGTAGTGGTACAGCCGTACATTTCTGCAACGCAGAGCGCCATCGCGCAGATTGCCTATTTCTTTTCGTCGCCGATTATTGCCACCAATGTTGGCGCACTTCCGGAAGTGGTGATCCACGAAAAGTCCGGTTTGATCGTCCCGCCGAACGATCCAGAAGCGCTTGCGAATGCTATTCAGCGCTTCTACGATGAAAAGATGGAACACCAATTGATGGAAGGGGCTCATGAAGAGCGAAAGAAATATTCCTGGGAGGCGATGGCGGAGGCAATCGAACAACTGTGTTCGGACTAGAATCGGATATTGCGATTGCAGATGTATCCAAAATAAGGATATATTATGACTCATTTGCACTGCAAAAATAATTTCATGAAAGGAACACAATGGGGGTTTTAGATTGGTTAAAGAAAAAAATTGCCGGGGAAGAAGCCGGGGAATTGACCTTCTCTGCAGAAGAAGAAAATTTTGAAGGCCTCAATATGAAAGAGGTGATTGATGCACATCTCGGCTGGAGAACCCGACTGGAGCGGGTTATCAGCGGCAACAGTACTGAACACTTGGATCCGGAAGGAATAAAAAAAAGCGACCAATGCGCTCTCGGCAAATGGATTGATTCGTCGGGGAAAAAATTTTCGACAACAAACGAATATCGAGAGCTCATTGAAGCACACAACCATTTCCACTACTTCGCCGCACAGGTCATCGTGAATCATAACGATGGGAATACCCGAAAGGCAACCGAAATACTTGATTCGGATTTTAAAATGTTTTCATCGCGGGTGCAGTTGAAAATCATAGAATTGTATTCCGTCATCTATAAAAACCAAGGTAAAGTATAATTGTTATGCACTATGACCCGATAAAAAATGTGATCGGCAATGTCGCAAAGAAAGCGACTTTCCTCCGTAAATTCTTCTACTGGCTTCTCGGAGTGATGTTCCTCCGCACCTGGTATGTGAAACGCGCTCTGCGCGAATTGCTCGTCCCATTGGGACTTGACGCGAAGAACGGTGCGTTCGAATTGTTCGATGCAGGAAGCGGGTTTGGACAATACTCCTATTACATTGCGAAACACTTTCCCTCTATAAAGATTCACGCCATCGACGTGAAAGAGGACTATATTGCAGACTGCAAGCAGTTCTTTCCTGCGGCCGGCATTACCAATGTACATTTCGGAGTGGAAGACCTCACCGTCCCCGCGCACGCAAATCGGTTTGATTTCATCCTCTCTGTGGATGTGATGGAACATATTGCGGACGATGTTCAAGTTTTCAAGAACTTCCATGCGGCAATGAAGAACGGCGGACGACTGCTTATCCATACGCCCTCCAATCTCGGCGGTTCGGATGTGCATCAAGAAGGGGACACCAGTTTTGTGGAGGAACATGCGCGGGACGGATACTCCGTAGAGGATATCTCCAAAAAACTGACCGGTGCCGGTTTCACAATGCTTTATACCCGTTACTCATACGGTCCCTTTGGCACGTTTGCCTGGCGGCTGGTAGTAAAATATCCACTGATGATGGTGAACTCAAGCAAATTCTTCTTCATCGTATTGCCGTTCTATTATCTGGCAACGCTCTGGTTCTCGCTGATTCTGATGTGGATCGACTTCAATTCCACCAATTCCCGGGGAACCGGATTATTGGTGGCAGCGGAAAAGATTTCGTAGGAAATGTTTCTTTTTTCGATTGGTGTTAAAAACTATTTTTCTTCTAACATTTTTCCGGCAGGTTTTGTTGGCTGCAGTTGAAAGTATGTTGCAGCAAATCTGCCATTCTTCACTATCCCCTGTACATTCACTGTTCTGATCGCATTGCAGAATCCATCATTCTCATGAGCATCACCGTGCGCATCAATATCCGTTCCGTCGACGAAATAGGAAACACCCTCGATACGCACCGCTAAATCGCATCCGCTCCCCGGCATTTTAAATTGACACTCCCCGCAGGCGGCTTCGGCAATGATAATCGTTTTGCTGGAATCTCGATTGGAAAGTGATGTTTTCTTCTCCTTTGCGACCGCAAACACAGTTGTCGAGCATAATAAGAATAGCATCCAACTCTTTTTCATGGTTCTCCTGAAAATAAAAAAAACCAGTTCAGTACAGTAAGTGTTTTTCAAAACAGACACTGCTCTTTACGTCAACATACTGACCGTAGTTCGGAATGATGGTATATCCATTTTTTTTGTAGAGTTCGATCGCTTCCGGTTGCCGTTGACCGGTCTCCAAAATACATTTTTTGCACGCCAGTTCTCCCGACCACCGTTCCAATTCGGCAAGAACCATCGTCGCAACGCCTTTCCCTCTGCATGAAGGGACTGTGAACATTCTCTTCACTTCCATGATTCCTTGTTCATATTCTTTAATTGCGCCGCAACCGGCTGGTATTCCATTTTCATAGGCAACAACGGCGTATTTAATTGTGATGATTGTGTTGAACTGTGCAAAGAAGGGATGCGCATCGCCGTCCCTTGTAGCAAGATCAGCATCGAGCTGTTTCACTAGATTGATAAAGTCGTGATTCCCAGAATTTACGCGGATTGTTGTGATCATTGTTCCTTAGAATGGTAACTGACCTATGAATAAAAATAGAAATTTCTCCGATATTCACAAATTCTCGGTGGTGACTTAGTTTGACTATTTTACATTAACAAGTAAAGTCATCCTGAGCAAGTCCCGATGTTTATTATCGGGACGCGTCTCCCAAAGGGACCCCATTGGGGGAAGGATCCATGGTTCGACTCGTCCCTACGGGACTCGCTCACCAAGACCATTTCTCACTTTGAGATACGAAGAAAATTCCCTCTAAATAGTCACTGAATTCCCGTTGGACATCTTGGTGTTATTCATTCTGTTATTTCTCTCCAATTCTCCGTACCTTGGATGCGCATAATTGTTTTACCTTCATTTGCTAATTGACTACCTATGGAATCTCTCTTCTCCCTTCTTGCTGAAAATAAATTATTGCTCCTGTTCTCTATTATCGGAATCGGTTTTCTACTCGGTCAGATTAAAATCTTTGGTTTCAGTCTCGGTGTCGCCGCGGTCTTGTTCATCGGCATCGCATTCGGTGCTCTGGACAAGCGGTTAATTTTGCCGGAAGAAATCTATATTGTCGGACTCGTGCTCTTTGTGTATTCCATTGGACTGCAATCCGGTCCGAGTTTCTTTTCATCCTTCAACAGAAAAAGTCTGCGCGCAAATCTCTTTGTTGTTATCGTTCTGATCGCTGGAGCAGGCATTGCCGCCCTCTTTACGCAGTTGTTCGGATTCGATACGCCGAAAGCAGCCGGAATTTTCTGCGGCGCATTGACGAACACGCCGGCATTAGCAGCTTCTGTGGAGGCGGTAAAATCATACACCGCTCAATATCCTGCAGAGCTGCGGGAAACCATGTTGAGCGCTCCGGTGATTACCTATGGATTGACCTATCCCTTCGGCGTATTGGGGGTGATCCTCTGGTTCTATGTTTTCACAAAATGGTTCAAAATAGATTTTGTCAAGGAAGAGGCGGACCGGTCAAAAGAATCCGGCATCAGTTCGATTCAGACACAGACATTTCGCGTCACCAATCCCGCGGTCATCGGAAAGCTGGCAGAGGATGTGTTAAACTTAATCGAACACCGGCGCTTCGTCCTCAGCCGGTATAAACGCGGCACCACCGTCAATATCATCCTTCCCGACACCGTCTTTGAAAAAGAGGACCTCGTGGCCGCCGTGGGTACAGCGGATTCGCTGAGGCGCGCGCAGATCGTGCTCGGCGAACCTGCCGATGAACAACTGACGCTGGACAATGCGGGATTTGAATATCGGCGCATGTTCGTCTCCAATGAAGAGGTGGTCGGCAAACAAATTCACGACCTTCATCTGGAAAAAACTTACGGCGCTACCATTACCCGGCTCCGCCGCGGCGATGTCGATTTTGTCCCCTCGCCGGATACCGTGCTGGAGCTCGGCGATCGCGTCCGTGTCGTTACGCGCCATGAGAATATCGCTCGCATTACCAATTTTATCGGCGATTCCATGAAATCGATTTCCGAAACCGACTTTCTTTCCATTTCGCTCGGCATCGTCATCGGCGTTTTTTTCGGCATGATTCCTATACCTCTGCCGAACGGTTCAACGTTCAAATTAGGATTTGCAGGAGGACCGTTAATAGTCTCGCTCATTTTAGGAAGGCTGCAGCGCACCGGATCCGTCACCTGGACGATGCCGTTTAGCGCAAACCTTGTGCTGCGGCAAATCGGATTGGTCTTTTTCCTTGCCGGTATCGGCGTGAAGGCTGGACAGGGATTCGGCGCAACGTTCCAATCCGAAGGATTGTTCGTTATCGCCGCAGGTGCAATACTGACAACGATAATTTCGTTCTTGACAATATCCGTCGGATATAAATATCTTCACCTTCCCATGTCGGCCGTCATGGGGGTTGCAAGCGCACTTTCCACACAGCCTGCGGCACTGGCATACGCTGCTCAACATGCACAGAACGATCAGCCGAATATGTATTATGCAATGGTTTATCCCGCGTCGATGATCACCAAGATTATCCTCGCACAGATGCTGGTAACGGCATTATGGTAATTTCTACACGGGGGTTGTTTATGCGAACATTATTCTTTCTGCTCATTTCAGTGTCGGCTCTCCTTCCGGCACAAAATCCATTTGAAGCATACACGCTCTCCAAACAGCGGCTGGTGGAGAAGGATACTGCAGGATATTTCTATCTTGCCGAACAAGCATACACCCTTGCCCCGTATAATCTTGAGATTTCGCTGAATTACGCCCGCGCCTGCGTGACAATGGGCAGGCACATCCGTGCATCGAACCTGCTGCAGTACATCGCCGATATCGGATTCGATTATAGCGTTGAGAGCGATTCGTCGTTCGCTCCATTGTGGAAACAGAGCCGCTTCAAACAGATCGTATCAAAAGCAAAGGAGAAGTCCACGCTGACTGCCAGTAATTTTGCCTTTGCGGTAAAAGAAAAAGATTTTATCCCGGGCGGAATCGCGTATGATCTCCGTCAGCAAAAATTCTATATCGGCAGTATGTATAAACGGAAGATCGTCGGTGTACAGCTGGACGGTACCGTTTTTGATTTCATCGGCGAATCACAGGATGGATTGTTTAGTCCGCAAAGCATAAAGATCGATGCCGCGCGGAATCATTTATGGGTCGCCGGTACTCTCGGCACTCCCCGCGCAAAGACAATGAATGAGAATGAAGCAGGGCGTTCGGCGGTGTTCCATTTCGATCTTGGTAATCGGCAGCTCATAAAGAAATACATTCTCACGGATACTGTGAAGCACCGGTTTAACGACCTTGTCCTCTCCGGAGGATCGGTCTATGTGACGGACGGCGAAAGCAGCACGATCTACGTTATCAACAAAGAAGCGCAGACCATTGCACCGCTGTACCGGTGGGAATGGATGTTGTTTCCGAAAGGTATCACGGTTTCCTCAGACCAAAAATATCTGTTCGTTGCACATTGGGCGGGAATCGGAAGAATCTCTCTTGCAGATACACAAGCGATGAATCTGCAGGTGAAACCAACCACAACACTGACCGGTGTTGATGGTCTGGCCTTCTACGAAAACACACTGATCGCCGTGCAGAATGCAGCGGGACCGCAATCACGCGTCATGAAATTTGAACTGAGCAAACAGATGGATGCGGTGATAAAAGCAACCGTGTTGGAGTCACAGAATCCGCTGTATAATATCCCGACGACCGGAACGATCGTGGACGATGAATTCTATCTGATCGCAAACAGTCAGTTGAAGAATTTCGATGCGCAGGGTACGATCTTTCCGCAGGAAAAATTACAGCCGACGTACATTCTAAAATTGAAACTGAACAACTAGCTGTTCACAATCCTTAAGTACGCTGCCCAGGGTCCAACCTCCGCCGCATACTGTTTTGCCATCACCCGCACGATCTGACCCAGATGGTTCAGATCGTGTACCACCCACGTTGCCAATAATTGCCGGAGTGTTATGGTGCCGAATTCCGGATGGATTCCTGTCCATTCGAGCAGTTCCGGAGTGATATTTGCAGACCGCAGCAATTCCACATTGGTCTTTCTTCTTATCTTGAACTCAATCAATAGTTCCGATAACGTTTTTCCTTTGCTGTTATGGAATTGTGCAAACCGATCGAACGGTTCAAACTTACCGTTCTTGCTGCCGCCGAGAATTATCTTCATCCGCGGAATCCAGTCGGTCTTTTCGCCATGAATGAAATGGCCGACGACATCGTAAGGAGACCAGGTGGATTCGCTTTCCTTCGCCGTTGTCCATTCTTCCGGAAGGTCGCGGAGCAGCATTTCCAACACGAACGGAGTCCGTTCGAGAATGGCGATTGATTGCTCCAGTGAGAACTCCAGCATAATCATTACCCTCCTGTTGACGTACTGTTGGAAAATACAAAATGAGAAAAAAAATCCCGCCATAGGGCGGGAGGGAAAAACCTTGTGAAGGTTTGGCACACGATCAAGGAACCTTCACAAGGTTTTATTCATAACTGTTTACTGATTATCCACGACGCTTTCAATGGCGGATTGGATCGTCGGCGACACTTTGCCAAGGAAATCATATCCGGTAGCCGCTTCAATCGCATCGACACTGACGCGGAATGTTTTCCAGTCGGCAGTCCTGCTGATTTGCGCGTTGTCATTGGTCATATCAACGGCAATCACTCTGGTAGAGGTTGTCACCCGGCCAAGATCGTCCGTACCTTCGGACAAGACGACCACCACTTTCCATGTACGAGCAGGAATATTTATCCTGCCGGCGTCGATGGTGCCCAATGAACCATAACCGCCCGAATAGATATATAGTTCATTTCCTGCGGTGACGAGTGTGCGTAGGTAGTTTTCCATATTTGCCCACGGACCCTGGTTGTTGTTCGGCGCCTGCGGTACCATATTTGTCATCAGGAAGGTGGCAGAATTGTCTGCAACGGTCGAGGTCCGGTCCGCAGAAGGACACATATGGCCGCGGTCAAAACCGCTGCCGCTGTAACTGGTCGATCCAACTTGATACCAGCCGGCGGGAAGTGTATTGTCCGCACGGAAATCATCCTGCCGAGCTGTGCTTCCAAGCCACGAGGGATTCAAATGCCATGCGACCCAGTTTGCTGTTCCTTTATCGCGGTGGTAGGAAAGAACATACTGCGGTTTTTCCATAAGATAGTTGGTTATCAGATTGACATCGCTTGCGGCATTGCTCGGATTGCCGAGGATCGTATGTTCGCTGGTGGAGGTTGTTGTATCGGTACCGCCCCCGCCGCCGCCGTACGTACTTAGATTGGCGGTTAATGAGTACGCCGTCGTTGTGCTGGAGCCGGATGTTGAGAATACCTCGATGTAATAGGTCTCGTTTGTCGTTGAATTATAGGAGATACTTTCAGAAACGCCGGCGGCATTTGCGGAACTTGCCACTGTTGTTCCTGCGGAGTTAATTAACAACAGATCGTAGTTTACACCCGCTGGAACCGTTAAACCGAGCGCAATAGTTTGTGTTGATGTCGCCGAAAGCGAGAAGAAATCAATATCGGATGTCGTGCTGACCAATCCCGTGTGTGTTGCAGGAACTGTTCCAACAGGATTTGCCGATGCCGTTGTGTTATTCGGTTCTACTTCCGTTACCGTCGGCGTGGTTGCATAATCAGAAATGTTGACTTCGTCAAAATTCAAACGGACTGATGTGCTGCCGGTGGTCTTTCGGACTTCAAATCGGATTGCGCCGGCAACATTGACATTGAATGTTGCGGTGGCCAGCGTTGTTGACGTTGTGGTGATTGTCGAACCGGATTGCACCCATGACGATCCGCTGTTGGTAGAATACCAGAGCTGCCACGAACTGTTCGCATCCGAACCGTACTTTGCATGCTGAATGGTCACTGTTCCTGCGCCGTTGGATTTGTTGAATTTCATCGTCAGTTTTCCGGTGCTGCGAATGCGGGCGCTTTGTGTCCCTACTTTGCGGTCGCTGGAAGAATTACCGATCACGGCATTATTGAAACTCCATACACCCGAGGCAAGTGTTACATCCCCTGTGGTATAAGAAGTCTTTACGCCGGATTCGAACGATTCCCATGCTGTGCTGCCGCCTCCTCCGCCGCCTCCCGCATAATCATTGATGACAAAATCGTCAAAGTTCACACGGTTTGTCGTTCCGTCGGTTTTCCGAATTTCAAATCTGATGATACCGGTAATATTCACGGTGAACGAGGCGGTCGATAATGTGGTCGACGATGTGGTGATCGTTGCACCCGTTTGCGCCCATGTGCTTCCGCTGTTGGTGGAATACCACAATTGCCATGTTGTGTTCGCATCACTCCCGTACTTTGCATGCTTCACCGTCACCACTCCCGCGCCATCCGTCCGATTAAATTTCATCGTTAGCTTGCCGCTGTTGCGTGTGCGGATACTTTTTGTCCCGTTCTTTGGATCGCTCGTCGAGGTTCCAACCAGCGCTTCATCCAATGACCAGACACCAGAACCAAAGGTGACATCTCCAATTGCATATGAGGTTTTGGTTCCCGCTTCAAATCCTTCGGAGACCGTTACCGCAGCGTACATTTGATTCACTGATTCGATGGGGTTCTTTTGTGTTGCCGAAGGCGGTTCGATGGGGGATTGTTGACACGAAGGAAAAGCAAAAACGAGGATGGCGGTAATTGCAACCGCCAGGGCGCGAGAAAATACTTTCATGGTATCCTCAAATAGTTGTGGGGTTGATGGTTTTGTTGAACTCGAACGTGCAAATATATATAATTCAACGGGTTTTGTAAAGCGGGGCAGGAGTTATTTTTCTGTTATGATACTGTGAGGGGTAACAACACTATTTTGTATCGGCAGACTTTTCGATGGATGTCTGAATGGATTTGGAAATGCTGGAAAAGAAATCATATCCTGTCGAAGATTCGATGGAATCGATGCTGACTCGATAAGATCTCCAGTCGTCTCCTTTGCTGATGAGTGAGTTGGAATTCGGCATGATCACTGCTATAGTCCGTATTGAATCCGTTACTCGAAGAAGGTCGTTCTCGCCCGCATCAAGAACAAGGATGGTTTTCCATGTCCATTCCGGTATCTGCACCCGGCCGCTGTCGAGAAATCCCTGCGCACCGGTGCCGCCGCAATAGGTATATAATTCCTTCCCCTGTTTTATTAGATCACGGCAGTAGTTTTCCAGCGATGCCCACGGTCCCTGATTGTTGTTCGGAGCCTGCGGAATCATGTTGGTCATGAGAAATGTAACGGAGTTGTCTTCCTGTGTATTCGTCCGGTCTGCAGACGGACACATATGTCCGCGATCGAATCCACTGCGGCGGAAACTTCTTTCGTGAACATGATACCATGGTTCCGGAAGCGTGCTGTCTGCGCGGAAGTCGTTGCTTCGCTTGACTGATCCCAGCCAGGAACTGTCACTGTGCCACGCTACCCACTTCGGAATGCCGGAAAATCGATCATAGGCATGGACAAACTGGCGTTTCACCATCAAATAATTGTGCGAAAATGACGTATCCATTACCGCACTGCTCGGATTGCCCATGGCAAGATGTTCAGCGAGAAATGGATTCTGCTCCCGCTGCGCAAGAAGAGGCATCGCTGTTACAATAGTCAGAGCGAACAATATCGTTGTTTGTTTCGTCATACTAGAAGATAGTAAAAAATTGGAAAAATGCATGTTCGCCCGGATTTTTGGTATTATCTCCGGTTGGTTATTATTCCTTAAAGAAAGTAGTTAACCTGTGCAAGCGTTGATTTTTTTTCGACGCGCATCTCCCAAAGGGACCCCTATAGCGAAGCAATCACTTCGTGACAGGGGAATGATTCATAGTTCGGCGCGTCCCTGTATGACTCGCTCACCACGACGATCTCTCACAATGAGACTCTGCCGAATTATTAGCATGTTGTAACTCCCTCCAAGATTTTTTATCTTTCACTATTATAGAAAGGAAATCTCGTAGTATGATGAAGCGTGGCATAGTATTGTGTGCGGCAGGATTGATCGTTTTTCTCACCGGTTGTACATCCGTCAAAGAAGGAACCGTGACGCAGGAAGATCCGCATACTGCAGCACGGACAAGCGAGCAGGACCGCTCCGCGGCGATGCAATTGTTTATTGACGGTTCGTTGAAAGAAAGCAAAGGACAGTTCGCTGAAGCGATTCTCGACTATCAGGATGCGCTGCGATACGACCATGATCCCGCGATCTTTTTTGCATTGGCCAAAAGCTACGCGCAATTGCGCCGGTACCAGCCTGCCGCGGAAAATGCCGCGAAAGCGATCGCTCATGAACCATCCAAATTGGAATACCGCGAACTGCTTGCGCAGATTTATATCAATTCCGGACAGTTCGAGAAAGCTGCAGCCGAATTTCGCACGATCCTCACCCTCGATCCGCACAATCCAACGGCAACTTATACTCTTGCACAATTATTGGAGCGGATAAAGCCGTTGGAAGCACTGGAACTGTATCAATCCCTCGTTTCCCGACAGGGACCAACATGGGAAGTGATGCTGCAGATTGCACATTTGAACACCACATTGCAGCGGTACGACAAAGCGGCCGAAGCATTCGAACAAATGGTGAAGCTCGATCCGGGAAATCTTACGCTGAAACAGAACCTGGCGGAGATGTACATTCGCATCAAGAAATTTGATAAAGCGCGCACCGTGCTGACCGATGTTCTGGAGAAGAACCCGGACAATGTTATGCTCCGATCGACCCTTGCCGATGTCTATCTGCAGGAAAATGACTGGGGTGCCGCAAAGAGAGAACTAAATATGGTATTGAAAGCCGACTCGCTCGATCCGGATACCCATCTGCGAATCGGCGCGGCATTTTACGCTCAGACCATACGGGATACCTCTGTTATTCCCGAAGCTATCGAAGTCTTCAAACAGTATGAGAAGAATTATCCTACGGATGCACGTCCATACGTGTTCCTCGGCGTGCTGTACCGGGGAATCAAGAGTGATTCCATCGCCGAACGATATTTTACCCGCGCGACACAGGCTGCGAATTGGAATGGCGATGCATGGTGGCAGCTGGGCTGGCTGTATTTTGACAAACAGGATTTCCGCGAAACCATTTCCATCATGTCGAAGGCAAAACAATATCTGCCGGATGATTTTCGGATCCATCTGTTATTGGGACTTGCATACAGCCGTGCCGGCCTGAACACCGACGCCCGCGTTGCACTGGAACGAGCCGTCGAACTGAATCCAACAGATTTGAATGCACTCTCCTCACTAGGACTGACCTATGATGCACTGCAACTGCATGCAGAATCGGATTCGATGTATGAACGCGCACTGCGCATCGATCCCACGTTCCCTCTGGTGTTGAACAATTATGCGTATAGTTTGTCCGAGCGCGGATTGCAGCTGGACCGTGCCGAAGATATGTCCAAGCGTTCTCTCACCACGGATTCACTTAACTCATCCTACCTCGATACGTATGGATGGATTCTCTTTCAAAAAGGAAAAGCTGTCGAAGCATTGCCGTACGTTCAGAAAGCGGTGGAGCTTGGCGATGCCAGCGCTGTGGTACTGGAACACCTCGGCGACATATATGCAAAGCTGAACCGGATGGAAGAAGCTAAGAAGTATTGGACGATGGCGCTGCAGAAGGATCAAGCAAATGCCGGATTGAAAGCAAAACTGGAGAGAGGAACATTGTGAGATCCTACCGGGGTATTTTCTTCCTGTCCGCAATTCTGATGACCGGCTGCGCGACAACATCCCCTCCCGTTGTCAACGGATCCATGACTTCAGATGAAATATTGTCCCGGCTTTCTCAGATATCCCGTCTTCAAGAAAATTTCACCGCCGACGGCATGCTGACAGTTAACACTCCAACCATGTCGCAATCTGCCGGATTCGAACTTGCATCACACGGCAGCGACTCCGTCAAAATCAGCGTCTACGGTCCTTTCGGCATCACCGTCGGATCAGCTCTCCTCACCCGGAACAGCTTTACCGCATACAACGCACTGAACAACACTGTGTACAAAGGCTCGCCGGAAAAACAGCTCCGGATGCTGCCGTTTATGAGCGATCTCCCGTTCGAAGTAATTATCAGTTCACTTCAGGGAATTCATCTCCTCCGTATTTCCGGCGATGTGGACAGTTTTTCCGTTCTTGGAAACCGCTATTCATTCAGCTATCAAAACGGCAATGATACATTCGACCGGTTCGTGTATGATGAATCAACCAATCGTATTGCCTCCTGCAGCCGCAACAACGCCAACGGCACTGTTCTCTGGACAGTCCAATATCATTATGACAACGACATCAAAGGTGCATTGATCCCCCGACTGGTGGAAGTGTCCATTCCTCACAAGCGTTCATCATTGCTGCTGGAATACGGTGATGTGGGCTATGATTCCCTTGCCCGGGATCTCTCTCTGCCATACCCGGACGATGCCGAGGTTATCACGATCGAATGATACGTGTTTTATCATATTGCCTCTTCGTCGTAATTTTCTTTTCCTTTCTTTCTGCCAGCCAAACGGATATCAAAAAAAAGGATCAGCAGCTGAAGCGCCTGCGTGCTGAAATCCAGCGGTACGAACAACAGATAGAGGAGAGTGAGAAGAAGGAAAAAGCAACATTGAACCGTCTGGATATCCTCGAGAAAAAGGCGAACCTTGTCCGGTCTCTGCTCGAAGGACTCCGCGAAGAAGAACAATTAATAAGCACTTCTATCGATAATTCCCGCGGGACGGTGGAGCAGTTGGAAAAACAGTTGGCCTTTTTGAAGAATCATTACGCGAACTATGTTTCCTCCGTCTACAAATTCGGCAAGGTGTACGACCTGGAAACCATCCTCTCCTCCAACTCCATCAATCAATTGTACATCCGCATCGAATATCTCCGGCGGTTCTCCGAGCAGCGGAAGAAGGACCTGGAAAAGATTGCAACGAAAAAAAGTCAGATCGAGATCGAGTACAGCACGCTGCAGGAAAAACTCTCGCTGGAACAGCAGCTCATCTCCGAAAAGATTAAAGAAGAGAATGCGCTGAACAAAACGAAAGAGAGAAGAAAGAACGTCCTGAAGGATATCCGGGAAGATAAAACGCAGCTAAAAAAGGAGCTTACGAGAAAAATCTCCGCCGCAAAGCAGTTGGAAAACCTGATAGCGGACTTGATTGAACAGGAGCGGATCCGAAAAGAGAAAGCGGAACGGGAAGAAAAGGAGCGGAAAGAACGGATCGCCCGTGAACGCGCAGCACAACGAGAGCGCGAAAGGATTGCCCGTATCGAGCGGGAAAAAGAACTGGCAGAATTAAAAAAGAAGAACGATCTGGCGAGAGCGAAGGAGAAGGAACAAGAGATTGCAGAGGCAAACCGCCGCGCCATCCAGCGGGAAAAAGAGTTTGAAGTGGAATCGGCAAAAGTGGAACTGGTGATGCGTCCGTTGAGCGAACGGAAAGGAAAGCTGACCTGGCCTGTGTCCGGTGGACGCGTGGTGGCGGAATTCGGGAATCAGGTGCATCCGGTGATGAAAACAATCACCACCAATACCGGCATCGATATAGCAACGAAGGAAAACAGTCCGGTTCGTTGCGTTGCTGACGGCGAAGTAGCGTTGATTCACTGGCTCCCTTCTTATGGTAATCTAATCATCATCAATCACAGCCACGGATACCGAACAGTGTATGCGCATCTTTCCGAGATCTCCGTGATCGCCGGACAACAGATCAAAGAGGGGACGGTGATTGCTAAAAGCGGCGAAACGGTGTCGGGGAATCTTTTGCATTTCGAAGTGTGGAAAGAAAAGGATAAACAGAATCCCCGAGAATGGCTGGCGCGTCGGTGAAATGTTTCGTTTGCCGAACTTCTGTCCGGTCCTTCTTTCCTTGCATTTTTTCCCAAGTTTACGGTAATTGAAACACATTGTTGACTTTCCATCCCTTCGGGAACTCACCCGTTGGAAAACAAAGGATTTCCTGTGGCAAAACGAATTGAAAAACCGGAAGCACTCAAAACGAAACGGAGCGATGTAGATGCGGTCCGCGAGCTGAACACTTCCTACCGGACTTTGCGTTCAGAAATCGCAAAGGTTATTATTGGACAGGATGCTGTCATCGAGCAATTATTTATCTCTCTGCTCTCCCGCGGGCACTGCCTGCTGGTGGGTGTACCCGGGCTTGCAAAGACACTGCTGATTAAAACGCTGGCAGACGTGCTCGATCTGAAATTCAACCGCATTCAATTTACTCCAGATCTGATGCCGAGCGACATCACCGGCACCGAAATCATCGAAGAGGATAAGAAGAGCGGCGGAAAAGTATTCAAGTTCGTTGAAGGACCGGTCTTCGCCAACATCGTTTTAGCGGATGAAATCAA
Source organism: Bacteroidota bacterium (assembly GCA_041665525.1). GTDB lineage: Bacteria > Bacteroidota > Ignavibacteria > UBA10030 > UBA8401 > UBA8401. Next base: position 19,954 of record JBAYIS010000028.1, read on the forward strand.
CCGCACTCCTCCGAAGACACAGGCGGCATTGCTGGAGTCGATGCAGGAACATAAAGTGACTGCAGCGGGTAAAACCTATACGCTCGATGAACCATTTTTCGTTCTCGCCACACAGAATCCCATCGAACAGGAAGGCACCTATCCCCTGCCCGAAGCACAGTTGGACCGCTTCATGTTTAACCTATGGCTGGAATATCCTTCGTTCGAGGAAGAAAAACAGATCGTCAAATCCACCACAAGCCAGTACGCTCCGAAAGTGAAGCATGTGCTGAGCGCAGATGATATCATCGATTATCAGGACCTGGTTCGCCGTGTTCCAGTTGCGGATAACGTAATTGAGTACGCAGTCAGCCTTGTCTCGAAAACACGGCCGAAAGATCCCCGCTCGCCGCAGTCCGTAAAAGATTGGCTCACCTGGGGCGCTGGGCCGCGCGCATCGCAATATCTAGTTCTCGGTGCAAAGGCGCGATCTATCCTAAACGGGAAGTACACGCCGGACATCGAGGATATCCGTTCTGTGGCCATTCCGGTCCTCCGTCATCGCATCATTCCCAATTTCAATGCCGAGGCGGACGGCATCACCGCAGTGCAGATTATCGAGAAACTGCTTCAATGATCACGCGACTGTTTGCGGCGATCATTTTGTTTACTTCACTGCTGATCAGCGGGGAAAAAAATCCCGTCGCACGCTCCGGCATTGACAGTGTTGCCTCCACGTTGTACGCGGAAGGAAATTATTGGAAACTGATGGAGTATGCAAAACAGTTCAGCGCCGATACACTTTCTGCAAAGTTCAATTTTTTTCTCGGCATGAGCTATGCGGCGTTGAGCGAACCGCAGCGTGCTCAGGAATTTCTCCGACGGTCGATTGCGCTTGATTCTGTCAAATTACAGTACCGGTATCAATATGCGCGGATCCTTTCGCAGACCGGACTCTACAATGATGCTATCGATCAACTGACACAGTGTATTGCAATCGACAGCACCTACATCCCCGCCCATTTTCAATTAGGGTTGACTTACGCCGCTCAAAAGAAACACCCGGAAAAAGAAGTGGAGATTTTTTCCTCTCTGATCAATCGTAATCCACGGGATTTTTTGAGCTTGTATTATATTGCAGAAGCAAAAAAGCGCCTCGGAGAATCAGACTCAGCATATATGTACTTGCGTCTTTCGCTGTCGGCCAATCCCCGATATTATCCCGCTCTCATCGCCGTTTCAAATTACTTAAACAACAAAAAACAATATAGTGAAGCGCTGCCGTACTACCTTTTAGCAGATACGCTGCGCAATGACAATAAGGATTTGAAGTTTCAAATCGGTGAATGCTACCGAAAATTGGAAGATCTGCCGAAAGCGAAAACATATTTTTCTCGTGCCATTGCTTTAGACACGGCGAATGCGTTGTATCACGCACAACTTGCCTATGCATATTATTCCGCCGGGCAATTTGACTCTTCGGTTGCGGAATATCAGCTCGCGATTTTAAACGACAGTGAGAATCCTCAATACTACACGAATCTGGCACTCGTCTACAAGAAACTGGATATGACAGATAGGGTGGCACAAGCCTATCTGAACGCTGTACGAGTGCAGCATCCAGATGTGATAGCGTACACATACAACGATCTTGCGGCTTTCTATATGCAAAAAAAACTCTGGCGGAAGACCATTGCCGCATATCAACGGGCACTTGATGTCAATCCGGATTTGATCGATCCGTACTACTATATGGGTGTATCGCATATGAACATGGATGAAATTCAATCCGCCATCCTTATGTTCAAAAAATTCCTTCAGAAGACTGAAAATAACCCGGAAAAACGCGGGCAGATGTATTCTGCAGAAAAAATGATTGAATACCTGAAGAATCTAAAAAAGAAGAATTGAACATTCTCCCCTTTTTCCCGTATCTTCACTCATGCCTCCTCAGTACAATCAACAATTCAAATCGTTCTTCTCCACTCTTCAGAACGATCTCCGCAATTCGAACGCTTATGCGAACTTTCGCAAAGAGTCAAAAGAGGTGACGGACTTTTATCTCACCGACAGCCAGCGGGAAGAATTGAAGCGAATGAAGAGAATCAAAGGTTCTTTTTATATTACCGGCTGGGTTTTGAAAGCGATGTTTTACAAATTGACGCCGGTGCGGAGGATCATGTTCGTTGTCGGAACGCTGCTGCTGATAAATATCAATGTGACTTCGAATTCCGTCCAAGGCAACAGTATTCTCGGTTCAATCTTCCTGATCCTTGTGATTCTGATGGAATTGAAGGATAAACTTCTTGCGCACGATGAACTGGAAGCTGGACGAAAGATCCAAGAAACGCTCATGCCCGAACGGATGCCAAAAGCGAACGGCTGGTCCCTGTGGCTGTACACCCGCTCCGCAAATGAGGTGTGCGGCGACCTGATTGATTTTCTGAAACTGGAACCCGGTGCGTTCAGCATTGCCATGGCGGATGTCTCAGGCAAAGGGCTCCATGCCGCGCTTATTACGGCAAAATTGCAGGCCACCATCCGCGCTCTGGCAGGAGAGATCCGTTCTCTTCCCGAATTGATCGGCAGGATTAATGCCATCGTGCACCGGGACAGTCCGTCGCACATTTTTTCTTCACTCCTATACGCGGAATGTTCGGAATCAAACGGCACCGTCCGATATGTGAACGCGGGACATTTTCCAGCGCTGATTATCCGCGTGTCGGGCGTGGAAGAATGCGTTAAAGGTGATGCTGCATTAGGACTTGTTGGAACAATGAAATTCTCTGAACATTCCACATCGCTCAACTCCGGCGATGCGATTGTCCTCTATTCAGACGGATTGACGGAAGCGCAGAATGCGGCCGGAGAATTCTTCGGAAAGGAACGGTTGATCTCCATACTCACATCGATTACCGGTACGCCGGAAGAACGCGGTTTCGCGGTATTACGGGAGGTCGACCGGTTCACCGGTACCGCCGCGCCGACTGATGATCTTTCCTTGATCGTCGCACAAAAATTATAATCAGTCCATGCAACGGTGTTTATGAATCCTCATCCAGCGGAAAAAGGAATTCGTTCTGCCCTCATCGGTATTGTTGCCAATGCCGGTCTTGCCCTGATTAAAGGCATTGCCGGATATTTCGGCAATTCGTACGCGCTTATCGCCGATGCAATCGAATCTGCTTCGGATGTGCTTAGTTCTTTGATTGTTGCCGGCGGACTTCGCATCGCAGCAAAACCAAGAGACAAAAATCATCCGTACGGCCACGGCAAAGCGGAACCGATCGCCGCAATGATCGTCGCCGCATCACTTGTCGGCGCTGCAATGACAATCATCGTACAGAGCATTCACGAAATCATCACTCCGCATCATGCACCTGCTCCCTTCACTCTTATTGTGCTGCTCGCCGTTGTCATCACAAAGGAATCGCTGTTTCAATTCGTGTTCCGTGTTGCAAAGGAGGTCCGCAGCACCGTCGTCAGAACCGATGCATGGCACCACCGCAGCGATGCCATCACCTCTTCGGCGGCGTTCATCGGCATCTCCATTGCGCTGATCGGCGGAGATGGATTTGAGGCCGCCGACGATTGGGCAGCACTGTTTGCGTCCGCCATCATCATCACCAACGCATACCGTTTGTTCCGCCCCGCTCTGGATGAGGTGATGGATGCCGCCCCTCCGCCCGACATCGAAGAACAGGTGCGGACAATTGCCATGGCGGTGAACGGTGTTGCCGGTCTCGACAAATGTTACGTGCGAAAGATGGGACTCGATTATTTCGTGGACCTGCATGTGGTGGTGGATGGGAATCTCTCTGTCCGCGAAGGACATTTCATCGGACACAATGTGAAGGATGCTGTTTGTGCGATGAATGCGCGAATCATGGATGTGCTGATCCACATCGAACCCGATACATTCCACTGATCTTTTCCTACAAACTGTCTATATACCTTTCAATTGTTTCTCATTCGGCAAAAATGTACTTTGATCATCAAACCTTCATTAAGGGGAATGAGTTTTGATTTGGCAGTCTTCGCTTTTCGGGAATTTTTTTCTCGGCGTCACGATACTTGCTGTGATTGTCGCATTCCGCGCTTCACAACGCTCGTTTCCCGGTGACAAATATCTGGTCTTCTTCATTCTCTCCTGTGTGGTGTGGGCGCTCACCAGCGCATTGGAATGGTATTCGGTACTGCCGGCTGACAAAGCGCTCTGGTCCCAGTTGAGTTACCTCGGCATCGTGAATGTCTCTCCGGCCTGGCTCTGTTTTTCCCTAGCCTATTGCGGTTACACTAATGTTTTGACTAAAAAGAACCTGCTGATTCTCTGGACCATCCCCACTCTGACACTTCTACTGGCGCTGACGAATTCCTTCCATGGATGGAATTGGCCCTCGTATCACATGGTAGAACATCCGCTCGGAAATTATATGTTCTATGAACACGGCCCATCCTTCTGGCTGCTGACCGTGTATTGTTATGTGGTCAATATTTGGTACAGCTATTTGATGCTTCGCCAATCGAGCAGGATGTATCATGCTTTCAGGATACAATCAATTATCCTATTCATCAGCATCACCTTGCCGTGGATCGGCAACATTCTCTACAATACACGGATCGTCACTATTATCGATTTGACGCCGGCGGGTTTCACGATTACCGGTGCACTGTTATTGTGGAATATGAAACAATACCGCCTGTTCGACATCACTCCGATCGCACGGGATCAGCTCTTCGTGCTGTATAGACAGATTGCCATTGTCCTGGATGCAAAGAACAGGATCGTCGACATGAATCCGTTTGCAATGCATCATTTCAATTTTTCGCGATCTCCCATCGGGAAACCGGTTACCGAAGTGTTCTACTACTGGCCGGAACTAATCACATTTCTCCGCGCGGACAATATTGCGGAATTGGAATTGAAGCTTGAACTCGGAGAGAAGACGGAATGGTTCCAGGTATCCCGTACTCCGCTGGCGGGAACATCTTCCGCCAACGCGGGCATACTGCTTATTTGCAGGGATATCACCGCACAGAAACAAACCGAACAGGAACGCGAACTGCTCATTTCCGAATTGCAGGAAGCGCTCGCGAGCGTCAAAACACTTGGCGGACTCTTGCCGATCTGTGCGAGCTGCAAAAAAATTCGGGATGACGAAGGGTATTGGAGTCAGGTAGAACAGTACATCGGCAAACACACCGATGCAAAATTTACCCACGGTATTTGTCCAGACTGCGCGAAAAAAGCATTGGACGATTATTATCGGACAAAACAGAAAGGACATGGACATTGAAATTTGCTCGCAACGTTTTCCTGTTTGCCGGATGCTACGGCCTGGTCGTGATCGTTCCAATGTATTTTTCCGAAGCACAGCTGAACGTCGACTTTCCTCCCGCCATCAACCATCCTGAATATTTCTACGGATTCATCGGCGTTACCATGGCGTGGCAACTGGCCTTTCTGGTGATCGCACGGGATGTTGTTCGGTACCGGCTGATGATGATTCCAGCCGTTGTGGAAAAATTCAGTTATGCCGCGGCGGGATTGCATCTGTATGTAAGCGGGCGAACCCCTTCGGCAATTGCTGTTGCTGCAACGTTCGACCTGGCGCTGGGCATTCTTTTTCTGGCAGCGTTCTTCACAACAAAGCAAAAATCTCTTTCATAAAACCAGCGTGACTACTTCGCACAAAACCGTTCTACTCTCCATCGCTTGTTTCGGATTCTTTATTCCGAACGGAATGTTCTTTTACTATCTCTATACTGAATTCACATCATTCGCCGCTGTTTTCACTGATCTTCTTGCACTCGGCTTTATTATTGATGCATTCATGGCAATGGGATTGCTTGCGTGGTGGTTCGCGAAGAATCCACTGGGAAATTATTCTTGGAAATTTTTCATTATCCTAAGCCTTGTTGGCGGACTCGGCTTTTCGCTCCCCTTCTTTTATTTCTTGAATAAACGGACATAACATATTCTCCTGGCCATTCATCTGTCGTTCGTCAATGTCTTACCTGTTATTCCTTTCCGTCCGCCCATGCCGGAAGATGTTCGTGCTTTGCTGTATGCTTCCGCATAAGGAACATCTGCGGCGTATCCGTTCACAATTGCCATCTTTTCATACATGTCCCACCAATGAGCAGGATTTTGCGATTTTTGTTCATACAAAGCATCCTTCTTTTTCTTCATCGCATCGGTGATATCAACATACTCTGTCGGGGTGAATTGAAACGATTTCGTATGCGGACTATTACTGGTCTCATAAAAAAATAGATCAAACGAAAAGTTTTTGTCCTGAAATACACGCCAGGCGAGCAGTCCGGATGCCTGGTGATCGGAATGGACGTCGAGCGGCCACGGCGCAGTGACGATATCGGGATTTATTTTTATCAGCATTTCGGTAAGTTTGCGCGTTGTTGCAGTATCCACGGCAAGCGCTCCGTCTATTCCTCCGAAAAACTGCACTGTGGCACCGAGAATAGCAGCGGCGTTTTGCGCTTCCTTCGTACGAATGGCGCGTGCTTCCGCTTGCGATTTACCCCAGATGCCAAGTTCGCCCCCAGTCATTGTAAGAATAATAACGCTGTCACCCGCGGCTACCGAATTGGCAATCAATCCGCCGCATGACGCTTCGGCATCATCGGGATGTGGCGCAATTATCACAAGAGTATGATGCTTGTTGCCGTCGATGCAGAATATCTGCGAACAGAACAGCAAGGCGAACAGAACAAAAAATTTCTTCATATCGTTTTATTCTATTTTTAATTTCTTTAACACCTCTACTCCCGCCGGTGTTTTAGTAATCGATGCGGGAATAAGAATGAACTCTCCGCCGGTTTGCGTATTCACAATACGCGCCAGGCACGGATATCGTTCACCATTGTCGGGAATTAGTAATTTTCGCTGCGTAGTAGTGAACGCAAGCGGCTGAAAATACAGGGGCTTCGCAATCGCAAAGTCGGTGAACGCTTCGTACACGGGGACATCGATGGATGAGATTCCTGAAAGGACATCTGTAAACTCAACTCCTTTACCATCGACTTTAAACCCAAAAGCGCCGCGCGATGTTTCCCACGAATTAAAGAAATCTCCTTTTCCCCATGACACAACGCCGAACCGTACCGGCTGTTCAACGGTCATCGTGTTGAATGGGTTTATCGGACGCCAAGCAAAATCATCAGTCTCTATTCCAACTCTTGCCGAATCCGCATACAGTCCTCCACCTCCGCCTCCGTCATAGACCTGAACTGCGAGTATATTGTCGCTGCCAAAATTTAACGCTTCATATACTGCAGTACCCGGTTTCAGAACATACCGGCGTTGTGACTGCCATCCGCCCTGCGTACCTGCAAGAATCCCATTGACAAATGTCCAATCTTCATCATCAATCCTTCCGAGATCGAGCACCACCGTTTTCCCGCGTGCAGCTGCAGGAAGTTCGAAATGGACTCTATACCAACCCCATCCGTCAAACGGTGAACCGAAATGTTCTTCCCATGCTTGCGGAACCTTGATGCTTTCCCATGCCGAATCTGAAACTTCATTTTTGCGCCAATTGTTAACCATTCCTTTCTCGTGTTCGCGTTTCACCGACGGAGCATCACCTGAGGATCTGAACTTCCATTGTGTCAACGGACGGAAATTAAAACCGCCGCGATATTCGTACCAATCAATCAGGCCGCCAGTTTCTCCCATCGTTCCGCGTTCGTGCATCGTTGCGCCGAAAAATACCAATGCCCCGCCGCGATCAAGGAAGCGGGCTAGTGCCGATTGAATCTCAACTCCTTTTTGAGTTTTTCCGGGTAATGCATTTCCTGCAATAATAAGTGCATCGATATTCGATGAGTCCAGCGTCAGAAGTTCATCAATGGAAATACGTCTCTGGGGAAGTCCTTCCATTGATGTTGACGGAATATTTCGATCGTAGAAGAGAGCTGCTTTTCGTGAACGCAAGGCCGGCGCTTCAAGTGGCTTCGGAACTGACCAATTGGCAAGCGCGGGGTGAGTTCGAACTGCAACTTCTTCGCGTCCTGCTCCTTCAACGATTGCTCCAACTGGCGCTTCAACTGTTTTTACCCGCGGATCGGTGACACGTATGCGGAGCTTTCCTTTCGACTGTTGGAGAATGATTTCTCCTTCGGGAAGAGGAACAGTTGCATTCCAATTGCTCCATTGCTTCGGTGTGTTCGGAGAAATGCGAATCCGCGCGCACGCCGGTTCAAGAATTTCGATACCGAGAAGTCCTTCTACAATCGCGTCTTGATAGGAGCCGGCAGCGGTGAGAAATGCATTGCCTCCTTCGGTAACGCCTTCCGGCGTCGTAAGTTCTTCCATCAATCCGGGAAAATGTTCATCCTCCAGCGTCTTCGAACAGCATTCAAGCAGGTGTATACCTCCCTCAATGTCGCCGTTCAACAGCCTCGCCTTTGCTTCAACCGCATTCCACCATGGCCACATTTTATAATTATGATCAATCGAAATATCAACATGCGTCATCGGCGGGAAAATAGTGGTTGAACCGGCTGCGCGCCAATTATTTTTCTTCACCGCATCCAATATTTTTGGTGTTCGTTCGGCCGGAACCACATTGCATAAAATTGCCAGTGCATTTTCCGCAGAGGAAGATCGAGTATCGCGCTTCCCCCAGAGCGATAAGTTGTCATATTCTCCGGTCGCTTCATTCCACAATACTGCATTGATTCCACGAAGAAATCGTGTTCGAACTTCTTCTAATCTTTGAGATGCAGTATTGTCGCCAAGTGTTTGTTCTATTTTCGAGAAGGTTTCGAGCAGATCAACAAAGAGAGCATTAGAATAGAGGATGCGTGAGCCGTCGGGAAAAAGGAAGAACCGTGAATGATCCATCCATTCCGTAACATCAACCAGCAGGCCGCTTTCGTTTGCATCCCGGTCAATCCACGCATTCACCCATGGCCGCAATATCCGTTCCGCATTTTTCAACATGCTGGTATCTCCGGTGAAAAGGTAGTATCGCCACACCGCGCGCGCGAGCCAGGATGTTCCTTCGGCTGATCCTCCCTGCGACGGATCTTCCGTCGCTTTTAATCCGCGGGGATTATTCCTCTCATAGCGGCGAAGATCGTATTCGATAGTTGTGCGTGCGGCAGAGAATTGACCGGCAGACATGGCGCCGGGAACAAGCCCTGATCCGAGATCGCGCGACCATACATCGCGCCAGCGGAAAATTTCGCAGACATGCAGATTACCATCGAAACCGAGATCAAGCAAATAGCGATTGAACGGAACGGCGCGGTTCACAAGCGATGAGGGAGTGTGAAGGATGAATTCTTTTTGATACGGTGACTCCAATCTTTGTTGAATTTCTTTCACCGTACCATTGGGAAGCACCGCGTTGGAAGAGAAAATTATTTGTCCGACACCTTTTTTCAAGTGTACCGGCATTCGGCCGGATGGAACGATCGCGGGCATACCGTTCGCGTTCACTTCTACATCGACGGATTTTACTTTGCCTTGCGCACGAATGACGACAAAGAAGGGATTCTCCGGCGTTGCGCCGTACAAAATCTCGACTTTTACGTCAGGACTTGAAAGTGTGTACTTGACGCCGCCCGGAAAAAACTCTGCATGCGTATTGCGGGGGTCAACGACGAACAATTTTCCTTTTACAAAAAATCTCAATTCGCCCGTTGCATTTCCGCCTGAGTGAAAGGTAAATCCTGTCGGCAAGACCCGCACAACGCTTCGTCCGTTGCCAACAAGTCCTTCGGGAGTTTTTCCGGCGTATTCAATCCGTGCGCTTGTTTGTGCTGATGAAATTGCCACACACACTCCGATGAGAATCAAAAACATCCAAGTTCTTTTCATCATATACCTCCATAAACTCCTTTTGTAGAATGGCCGTTCGTTATTTTTGCCATCGGTCCGTCCTGAAGGAGGGCGCCGGCAATCCTGCTTTATTGAAGAGTGTTGCTTCGGCCACATTATCCCACGCATATCGCACCGCAAGCGGTTTCGAACCATCGGGTGAACGGACGATAAGTGTTTTACCTTTGACGGCCACGAGAGCGTCTTTAAACACGCTGTCTTCTCCCGCTATTTGAAACGATGCTGAACTATTGGAAGACTTAATGTTTAACCCCTCTGCATGATCGAAAGAAAGAATAACAGCATCTTTTTTTATTTTGATTGTGCTCAAAAGAGGACCGGAAAATGGTATTTTCTTCCCATAATCTTTTACCAGCGCCCACCGAGCCAGCCGTTCACCAACATCTGTTTTGTTGGAGGGATGGATGTTCGTTGCATTTCCAATATCGAGTGTTACCGCCATGCCCGTTTTCGGCAGCGAAAGTGTCAGCATCTGCGCTTCGCGCAACCTTTGTGATTCCGTTGCCGCGCCATAATTGAAAGGCGCAATTTGCACAAAGTAGAATGAGAAATTATTGTTCCAATCGTGCCGCCAGTTTTTAATCATCAATGGGAACAGCGAACTATAGGCTTCCGGATCTTCCGTGTTGGCTTCTCCCTGATACCAAATTGCTCCTTTAATCGCGTATGGGACAAGCGGAGCTATCATTCCATTATAGAGTGCCGTAGGAGTCTGCGAAGAGATTTCCAAGACCAGCGGTGGACGAGAATAATATTCACGGGCAGCGGCGTCAAATATATAAAATTTCGAATCTCTAAATTCAGCAATCGGCATGTAGTTCCAGTTTCCCACAAGACTCATTTTATCTTCGCCATTTTTGACTCGAATCTGCATCTGTTCAGGCCGCCCCCAGAATCCGCCTCCTCCGAAAAGATCGATAACACGGATTGCGATGGTGATTACGCTCTCTTGAACAGCTTCTGCGGGAATGGAATACACTCTATTGACATTCCACGAACTTCCTGTTTCAAGTCCGCCGACGAGTTTCCCGTTGATGAATGCCAAATCGTGATCGTCAATCGGGCCTAACTCCATTATGAGTTCTTGATTCATCCATTGTTTCGGGATTTCGACCTTCTTTCTGAACCATATAACGCCGTCAAAAGTACCGACTTCCGTCCCCTCCCATCCCGCGGGAAGTTTCATTTCACGCCAACTGCTGTCATTGAAATTAGAAAGTGCTAACAGCGTATCATTAAACTGCAATCCTTTGCAGGCTTCATCATAACTCTTCCCGGAAATGTCAATTATCGCATGAGATGTCAACCATTCCATGTATTGAGAAAATTCCGCTTCCGCGTGTGCAAGCTGCGCCGGAAGATTTGTATAGTTCGGATGCTGTGTGATAAATTTTTCACTTGTCCAGGCCTGTGCCGGCGTACCGCCCCACGCCGAAAAAATTAATCCAATGGGAACATTCAATTCACGATGTAGTTTCTTTCCGAAAAAGAATGCTGTCGCGCTAAATTTTGCAGCGGCCTCCGGCGTGCATTCTTTCCAGGCGCCTACACAGGTATCGTTCGGTTGTAAAGAGATGGCATGCTCCACAGTAAAAAACCGTATTCCGGGGTAAGCAGCATTGTGGATTTCCGATTCAGAGTGATCGATCGGATTCTCCGGCATCCATCCTTCGAGCGGCATTTCCATGTTTGATTGCCCGGAACAAAGCCATACTTCGCCGATCATAATATTGTTCAACACCTTTGTGTTATTGTCGCTTGAAATTGAGAGAGTGTACGGACCGCCCGCTTTCGGTGTTTTAATTTTCACCATCCAACTGCTGTCTGGCTGAACGATTCCTTTGGAATTTTTACCCCATGATGCGGTGACGGAAACATACTCACCCGGCGTTCCTTTTCCCCACACAGGCGCTTCACTTTTCTGCTGCAGAACAAGGTTGTCGGAAAATATTCTGGCGAGTGCAAGGGTTGATTCCTGAGCTGTGGCGTGATGCGTAAACAGTACTATGAAGGCAAGATGCAATATGCTTTTCATGATGATCATATCCTTTTCAATAGTTCAATAGAGTGAGACGGGCAGTGGCAAGTGCTCCCATGGTAGAAATATTTAGGAAGAAGGTCAATTGACGACAAGAGTGTTCAAAAAATTAATATGAACGGTGAAAACGTTTTATTCTTTCATGAAAGAAGGCTGCTCTACGTCAGAACATTAGATGATTCGCGAGATATCATTATTGCCGAATACATTATCTCCGTCGCCTCGAAGTGGTCCTTCCCGAAGAGATGCTTCGTGTAGGACAAGCGGCGGAGATTTAGACCCTGAAAAGAGCAAAATACAGTGACTTCTATTCTTCCAGTATTTCATAGACATTTTCAGCAAAAAAACCAACTTGGGTAGAACTCGCTCATTTTCTTGCTTCCCGTAAATTCCTTTCGTAGTTTTACTTTATGAATTATGAAGAATACTTCCGCCAATTTCGCAACAATATTGTCGGTATTGATGCGATGTTCCAGTCGCCGTACGGCAATCAAAAGATGCTCTATTCGGATTGGACCGCCAGCGGCCGCCTGTATGAACCGATCGAGCGGAAAATGCTGGAATCATTCGGTCCGTTCGTGGGGAACACCCATTCGGAGTCTTCCATCACCGGCGGATTGATGACTCATGCATATCATCATGCACATGAGATCATTAAGAAACATGTTAACGCCAGTGCTGATGATGTTCTATTGTTTGTCGGCGCAGGGATGACCGCAGCGATAAACAAGTTCCAGCGCATTCTTGGTGTGAAGATCCCCGAACAATTTCGGAACACCCTCGCTATTCCTGATGCTGAACGTCCGGTAGTTTTTGTAACGCACATGGAACATCATTCAAACCAGACTACTTGGTATGAAACAATAGCGGACGTTTGTGTTCTCGAACCGACAAGAGAGGGATTGGTGGATGTTCACAATCTACGCAACGCCCTGCTTCGGTATAAGGACCGCGCGGTAAAGATCGGTTCATTTTCCGCCTGTTCAAATGTCACCGGCATTTTCTCCCCCTATCATACGCTTGCCCGCATCATGCACGAACACGGCGGTATTGCCATCATCGATTTTGCTGCCAGCGCACCCTATGTGAAGATCGACATGCATCCAGCAGATGCTCGGGAACAGCTGGATGCCGTAATTTTTTCCCCGCATAAATTTCTCGGGGGACCAGGAACACCGGGAGTGCTTCTCTTCAACAAACGTCTCTACACGCTGAAGTCACCTGATCAACCCGGCGGCGGCACGGTGCTATGGACCAATCCTTGGGGCCAGCATAAATTCTCACCCGATATTGAAATTCGCGAGGACGGCGGTACGCCGGGATTTCTGCAGGCGATTAAAGCCTCGCTTGCTGTGCAGCTGAAGGAACGGATGGGGATCGAAAATATCGCAGCCCGCGAACACGAACTGGCATCGATGATGTTCGGTCAGATGAGAGCTATTCCGCATCTGAAACTGTTGGCGGACAACATTGAAGACCGCCTGTGCATGTTCTCCTTTTACTTCGACAACATCCATTACAACCTTGTTGTGAAGATCCTCAACGATCGGTTCGGCATTCAAGCGCGCGGCGGATGTTCCTGCGCCGGAACTTACGGCCACTACCTGCTGCACGTGGACCAGCGGCATTCGAAATCCATCACCGACAAGATCGATGCAGGTGACCTGTCCGAAAAACCGGGCTGGGTTCGCATTTCGCTCCATCCAACCACCACCAACGATGAAGTATTGCGGATTACCGAAGCGCTGAAACAGATCGAACAAAATATTACGCACTGGAAGAAGGATTACCGGTATGATCCGCACTCAAATGAGTTTCATCATAACAATGAGAATGGCGCGCTGGCTGCTATGACGGAGAAATGGTTTGAAGTGTAACTCCGTATTCAACTGATACAGCAAACAAATAATGAATAAAACATTCCTTTCCATCGCCGGCGGGATCGCCGCTGCAGGCATCGTTGTTGCCGTTGTCAACGTAGTCACCCGGCACTACTATCCCGCCCCGCCGGATCTTTCCGTTCTCAACAAGCTTGCGCTGGAACTTTATCTTGCCTATCTGCCGACAGGGGCGTTTCTGCTAACATTCATCGGTATGGCATTCGGAGGATGTGCCGGAGGATTCCTTGCGACGGTAATCGACAACGTGCACGGAAAACGCAATGCATTGATCGTAGCCGCATTATTCACTCTCTTTGGTGTAACCGGAATGTTAATGGTAACACATCCACTGCGGCTCTGGATTATCAACCTGTTCACCTACATTCCTTGTGCAATTCTCGGACACAGATTCGCTGTATCAATAAAAAAATAACCGTATGATACTCATCCCAAAACCGCTCCCTGGCGAATACGATCCGTATGCGATTATGTACATCAAACTGCTTCCGGATGATGGAAGAATTATCGAACATTTGCAAACGAACGGCGATGCGATGATTCGATTCCTTCGCACACTGACGCCCGCGCAATGGTTGCACCGATATGCGGAAGGGAAATGGACTATTAAGGAGATTTTGCTGCACATCATCGACGATGAACGAATCTTTAGTTACCGGGCACTGCGGTTTGCACGTAATGATTCCACGGCACTTCCCGGATTCGATCAGGATCCGTATGTTGTTACATCGAAGGCAAACGATAGGACTCCTGAAAGTCTTCTTGAGGAGTACCGTACTGTGCGAAACGCTACAATCTCATTGTTCAGCAATCTTCCGGAAGATGCGTGGTTGCGCAGCGGCACGGCAAACAATCACGCGGTTACGGTCCGCGCGTTGATCTATCATCTTGCCGGACACGAACTTCATCATCTAAACATCATCAAAACAAAATACCTGTCATAGACCAGCGTCCATAAAAAGAGAGCGATCGCTCCGGGTATCGTTTGCGGACCGATTGTTTCCTTTCCCCTCCTTTTGTAGTTTGTACCATTATGAACCGCCGTTACCCCACATACCGTGCATTCGGTTTGCGCACACTTGCTGCACGGTTGGATATTTTCCTTATTGAAGTTTTGAACGTTCGAAACAGTTATGATGCGGATGCCATTCACGATCTGCGTGTCGCTTCACGACGGTTCCATGCCGCAACAATGCTGTTCGCCGAGTGCATCGCTCCGTCCGTGCTGACCGTCGGAGAGCGGAGCATTCGACGAATTCGTAAATCCTGCGGTGCTGTACGGGACGGCGACGTGCAAATGGAATTCCTGATATCACTGCTGAGGAAAAAGAAAGCACAGCGTTATCGTTCCGGGCTGGAACGATTACTTCTGCGGCTGGCTCAACGCCGTCACAAACGAATGTCCGGTGTTATTGCTTCGCTTGATGCTTTGGAATCCAGCACTGTTTCTGCAACATTGAAACATGCATTTTCCATCGGACAATCCCGCCGGACTGCGACTCGTACACTGCCGCTGCGACAACGTGCCGGGCTTGCTATTGCAACGCATGTTGCAGCACTTTTTCAATATGAACAATATGTGCAGCAGATGTCTGCATCAAAAGAGCATCACGAAATGCGTATTGCGGCAAAACGTCTGCGGTATGTTATGGAGATTTTCAATCCATCATACGGCGGAAAAATGAAACCGTATATTCGAACACTCCGTTTGTTGCAGGATCTTCTCGGCGAAATGCACGATTGTGATGTCTGGCTCGCCACAATTCCGGAATTTATCGAAGAGGAACGGCGGAAGACGGAAAAATTTTATGGGGCAACGACAACATTCCCGCGCATCGAACGAGGTTTGTTGTTTCTGACAGAGTATGCACGTCAAGTGCGGGGAAAGAAATACCGGGCATTCGTCCGGCTTTGGAAGCAAGCCAACCAGCAGCAACTATGGAAAAAATTACTATCGGTAACGGGCCCTGCCGGCGGAAGTCATCTCACCCTGCAACATTCGCAGGTTTAAATAACACGCATCAATCCGCCCCCCTTGTTTTCCGTGTGCACATTTTCATCAAGAATACGCCGACATTGCTTTCCGCAATCAAAATTTTTCATTACGATGATACGCTTCAATTGATCAATCATTTCTTAGCATAAATCACTTCTCGAATATGGTCATTTGCTGTACGATGGTGGTCCGATGGAGATTCTTAGACATACGAAGTACAGCGCCGTGAAAAAATTATTGACGGTGGATTTTGTTTTTTCTATGGAATGCTAAAGATTTCCGTATATTTGGAGGGCAAGTGCAACGGTGGAGCATCAACTACGATTCAATATCACGAACAGACGGTGTAAAATAATCTATGTTTAAAAAAGTCTTCCGTTTCATTATCCTGGCAGCCGGTATTGTGTTTCTTGGAATGCAGGTCGATCGGCCGGCAAAGAACATTTCCAATGATCAGTCAAAACATCTATCCACGGTTTTTGCAATACCGGAAAGCGTCGACTCCATCCTGACCGTTGCTTGTTATGACTGCCACAGCAATAACACCCGATATCCGTGGTATGCCGAATTTCAACCGGTGGGACAATGGCTGGATGGCCACATCCGCCTGGGAAAAAAGGAATTGAACTTTTCCGAATTTGCTTCCTATCGGCCGCGAAAACAGTATCACAAACTGGAAGAGATCGAAGAAATGGTGAAGGACAATCTAATGCCGCTGTCGGATTACACGATTATGCATCATGATGCCCGATTATCCGACAACCAGAAATCGCTGCTGATCGCCTGGACGAAAACCATTCAGGATTCGTTGAAATTGATCCATCACCCGGACAGTTTGAAAGTGCAAAAACGGTAAGAGAGAGCGGTGCGCCGATGAGCTACACCATTCACATCACATATCATCCACAGTATCTGCACGCCATGGTCGAAGGAGACAATTCCGCGAAGAATGTTGATCGGTATTTCACCGATATACAACATGCCATCGGCGAACATCGCTGTACCAATGTCCTTATCGAAGAACGTCTGACCGGACCGGGGTTGGACCCCTTTGATATCTTCGAAGTGATCCGGACACAGGCCCGGTTTGCACGCTCCCATCAATTGCGCATTGCTTATGTCGATCTCAACAAAGACCATCACCGCACAACGGTTGCGTTCGGCGAGAACCTGGCGAATATTCTCGGCGTGAACATTAAAGTTTTTTCGACGTCATTAGAAGCAATGGTATGGCTGACACGGACAGATTTATCGCGTCAGAACGATGAACAATGACAGGACAAGAACATCAAAAACATCACTCATTTTTTTAAAGGTGCGATATGAAATATTTTGTGCTCTGTATTTTTCTCCTTGTCAGTACGGAGTTCCTTTCCGGTCAGCAATGGCAATGGCCCGACGCACCGAAGAATATGACCGTGCTTCCGTCCACGGTAACCGGCAGAGAATTGCAGCGGACCATGTTTACATTCACCGGAGCGCTGGGGGTCCGTTGTATACACTGCCACATCGGCGAAGAAGGAAAGGATTTTAAAGAATGGGATTTTGCATCCGATGCAAAACCAGCGAAGAATAAAGCACGGTTGATGATTACAATGACGAAGAACATCAACACAAAATTCCTGGCGGACCTGCACGAAGACGGTATTTCCTCCATCCAAGTGAATTGCCAAACCTGCCATCGCGGTGCCTCCCGTCCGCTGTTGCTTGAAGAGCGATTAAAAGAAACCTTTGACGCAACAGGCATCGATTCCACCATCAAACTGTATCGCGCACTCCGCGAACAACTGTACGGCGGATATACATACAATTTTAAGGAAGGGACGCTGCTCCGGCTTGCGGATAAAATCGCAGTGGATTCGACTAAAAAATCTGCAGCAATGGAGATAATAAAATTAAACATCGAAATGTATCCGTCGTTTGCATTTTCCTATACTCACATGGCAAGCTATTATGAAGATGCCGGTAACATTCCTGCAGCGATCGAAAATTATAAAAAGGCATTGTCGTTAAGTCCGGACAACGAACGTATAAAAAAACAATTGGCGAAATTACAGGGAAAATAACGGACTCCTATGCGTGTCGGAAAAACTCTCGATATACAGGACAGAATAAAATGGCGTTCCTGGCTTGCCAAAAACCATGCAACCGCCAGCGATATCTGGCTGATCTATTATAAAAAGGATTCCGGGAAGAAGCGGATACCGTACAATGACGCGGTGGAAGAGGCTCTCTGCTATGGTTGGATCGACAGTATTGTCAAATCCCGCGATACCAAAAGTTATGTGCAGCGTTTCTCTCCACGAAAGCCGAATAGTGTACTCTCCGAAATGAACAAAGAACGAATCCGTCGGTTGATCGCCTCCGGTAAAATGAGAAAAGCCGGATTAACAGCAATCGTCCAACATCTTGGGACTTTTGCTCTCACGCCAAAACGATTTGTCTTTCCGCGCGATATTCTGGATGCGATACGGAAGAATCCGCTCGCATGGAAGCATTTTCAATCGTTCCCGCTTTCCTATAGGCGAATCCGAATCGGATGGATAGACGGAGCGAGAAGCAGACCGGAAATTTTTCAAAAGCGGCTCAAGTATTTCATCCTTCGAACGGAGAAAAACAGGCAATTCGGTATGGTGCGGTAATCGAACAACTTCTGATCCTCTTTTCATCCTTGTTTCTCCCAGACAATACAATTACCTTCTTGTACATACATTAACATCGTCTCGCCGACTTACACATTGCATAATCATTCCTGACGATTCCCGAGTACGCAATCTGTTCGGTGAGGTTTTTCCCGAATAATGACGATTCCGACCATTCTCTTGAAAGCGCTTTTCCTATGAAACAATTTTTTCTTCTTTGCGCCTTACCCTTATTCACTCTCTATTCCCAACCGGATGACAGCTGGAAAGTCTATTCGGATTCCTCACTGGTGCGTATCGATGTCACAGTTGATCCTTCAATACTGGAGTGGATGTATAACAATGTTGAAAGCGACAGCGAACATGTCGCTTCCGTCCGATTCCGAAATGCCTATATCGACGAAACGGCAGATTCCATCGGGTTCAGACTGCGGGGCAATACGTCGCGCGTTTCAAAGAAAAAATCGTTCAAGATTTCCTATAATACATTCATCAAAGGAAGAAAACTTCATGGCGTAGAAAAATTGAACCTGAACGGCGAGCATAACGATCCCTCCATCATCCGCAGTAAGTTATCGTTCGACCTGTACCGCGATATGGGCATCACCGCTTCGCGCGCCAATCATGCCAGGGTATACATCAACGGCACCTATTACGGATTGTATGTTTCCGTGGAACATATTGACGAAGAATTCCTGAAGAAGAATTTCGCGGACGACAGCGGCAACTTATGGAAATGCCTGTACGGCGCCGACCTGCAATATCTTGGAAGCGATCCGAACCTGTACAAAAACAAAATGAGCGGCTCCACACCGGTGTATGAACTAAAGACCAACGAAACAGCGGCGGATTATTCACAGCTTGCCCGGCTGGCGAGCATTTTGAAAAATGTTTCCGACGAACACTTTGTTGATTCCCTTGAAACAATCCTGGATGTTAACAGCGTACTGCGATACTTTGCCGTTAATACCCTTATCGGCAGCTGGGACGATTACCGGTCCCTGATGAATAACTATTATCTCTATCATGCCCCGTCAACCGGAAAGATCACGCTCATTCCGTACGATTATGATAACACATTCGGTATCGACTGGTTCAGCGTGAACTGGGCAACCGCGGATCCGTACAATTATCCTAAAGCCGTCGCTGGACCGAGGCCGCTCTGGGAACGGCTGATCGCCATTCCAAAATACTGGGAGCGGTATACGCATTTCCTACAATTCTATCGGAACCATGTAACGATGCTTCCTCTTTGGGAGAATCGGATAAACCGCATCAAGGATACCATCACCGCTGCAGCTGCGGATGATCACTACAGGACGCTGGATTATGGTTTTACCATGGACGACTTTCATAACTCGTATTCGTCATTTCCTTATTCCAACAAGCATGTGAAATTCGGCTTGCGAGAGTTTATCAACCTGCGAAATTCTTCAATTGTAAATCAGTTGAATCCTTTGGGACTCTTTCCGGATGTGTACCGGCATGATATTCATCCTCTGCATCCACTTCCATCGGACTCCATTACAGTTTCCGCCAGCGTCATCGCAACGGCCGGCATAAAGAAAATCTGGGTACAGTATAAACCGACCGGCGATACTGTCACACAAGTGATTCCGATGATGCGCTCTGCCGTTCCGGGAACGAAGCGTGTAGAAGAATTCGATCGATGGACCAGCGTTCTTCCTCCGCTGCAAGAACACAGTTCTGGTACAATAAAAATTTTCGTTTTGGACTCGCTGGATCAGGCAACTTTATATCCCGGAGGAGGTTTTATTGTGATCACAGCGTCAAATACTGCCGCTCCGTCATTGATCATCAATGAATTTATGGCGGACAACACTTCCATTACCGATCCTTCCGGAGATTTTGATGACTGGGTGGAAATTTACAATCTTACAGCGCAGCCGGTAACGCTCACAGGAAAATATATTACCGATAAACCGACTTCACTTACGAAATATAAATTCACTCAACCGGATCTAGTGATCGATCCCGGCCAGTACCTTATTGTATGGTGCGATGAAGAAACAGCGGAGCCGGGGGTTCATGCGGCTATTAAACTCAGTGCAGGAGGTGAATACGTTGCCATAACAGATACCGACGGCGTTACTGTGCTTGACTCGATCACCTTCGGACCGCAAACAGCGAATATTTCCTTCGGCCGATATCCGAATGGCTCTGACACGTGGGGATTCATGCATCCGACACCGCTTGCAGATAATTCTGTGATATTGGGTGTACCACGTGGTACGGTCGTGCCTGATAGATTCGAAGTTAGTGTATTTCCTAATCCGTTCAATCCAACCACGACTATTCAATACTGGTTACCGAATGCGAGCAATGTTGAGATAGAAGTATGCGATATTATGGGGCGCACTATTTGGAGAGCTGTCGCACCTGCTCAACAAACAGGAGTACACTCATTGCAATGGAATGGAATTACCGTTGGCGGAACAACCGCGGGCACGGGAGTATATTTTCTAAGAGTGAGGACGAATACGAACGTTATTTCCAAAAAACTGTTATTGTTAAAATAGTATCAGAAAAAAACCGTTCTTAAGTGCAGTTCACATCGCATCCCCGAAACCGATCGGTTTCGGGGATGGTGTGCATTTCCCTCTCTGCAGTATCACGCCGTTTTCGGTTTCATATGCTGCATAATTTCGCCGATCGTTGCAGAAATTGATGAGGCGATAAATGCAAGCACAAGCCACAACAGTCCGTTGATTTGCAGTGTCCCTGTCCAAAAATTTGAAAATGCTACGTTCATTGTAAGGGTATATAGTAAAGCAGAAATAATGGGTTCTATGATCGTTATCCCCCTTGATCGGTACCCGATGATAAACGCGATCACCGCTAACCCGCCGAACGACCATGCTCCGGCAACCGCCCGCACTATTCCGCCGTTTCCTTCCAGCCAATACAATACCGCCAGCGGAAAAAGATGTCCCACCACATAGAGACAATACCCGACAACGATCCACGTTTTGTTCAGGGGAAATGTGATCCATTGCTGTTGTGAAGTAGTCATCGTCCATTTCCTCCTTTAATTGTTTCGTTCAATGGTGTGCAACTGCTTTGCCGGAAAAATATGCACGGTGTATTGTGCAAAACCGGTCCCGCCGTTGGCATTCTTGAACGTATTCTTTTCTATCGGGATTGTTCCGACAGCGATAACAGAAATCATGGAATCCGATATCATCGGCTGCAGATGCAACGAACCATATTGTGATTTTTCCGGACTACCAATCTCCGAAATGGTCCGTACGTTACGAAGATCGTTGTTCTTCCCGCCATATTTTTTTGTCGAATAAGAATATATGATTACATCGTTGTACACTTTTACCAATTCCCGTGTGAGTCCGTCCCGTTCTTCGGAAATCACATTGTCAATCCTCATATTTTCAAAGATGAGCGGCGCATAGATCGAAGCGCTAGCAGTGGTGATAAAAACGAGCGCTGTTGCGCAAAGGAAGAGCAGGAACAATACGGTCCGGATGGATGAAGACAGTATTGCCGTACCACCGCCTTCCTCTTCGGAATTCATTCGTTGCACCAGGAAAAATGTTGCCGTCGGTATCACGACAAACCCGAACAACAGATAGAGCAATGACCGCGTGCGATGTTCCTCTGCGATCGGTTCAATAGGTGCACCCTGAAATTCAGTGATACCATACTCTACCTGCGCTCTGGCAGCAATCGCTCCAGCCGGCAGCGAAAAATCCGTTCCCTTGTTTATCGTTCGATTGATCTTCGGCTCAAAAACAAAGACAAGCATCAAAACGACAATGGTGAGTGAAATAAGCCAGCGTACAAAAGCCGGTGAAAATTCCGGCGATTCCTTCGGATCAGTTATTTCGTTCATACGTCACCCCCCGTGCTGTTATCGTCGTGGTAGATTGCAGTTTTCCCGTGCTCCCGTTTACATTACCGAAGGCTCCGTCCGTACCCCGCGCTACGGTATCGACACTGATCAGTGTGACTGCCGTATCGGAGTAAAAATGAACGTATCGTTTCGACGCATCGTACTCCATGCTCGTCGATACAAACATATTCTCATGGATCTTATCCTTGTGAAGTTCCCGAAAGACCGTACTGATCCCTTTTTTCTTTCCCTTCTGATCCTTATAGGCACCGTATGCAGGTAGTGCACGTTCCGTCACGTCTTCGCTGAGCAATACTCCCTCGCCAATCGCGACACGGATCTTCGTCAGCAGTGAACGTTGATACCGGCTCATGGATTCCTGCGTCGATAGGAACAGGAAATTTGCTGTAATGAAAGCAACGATGAGCACTCCGGTAATGATCTTCAATCGCGTTCTGCCATTTGTTGTAACAACATAGTATAAAAACGCCAGAAGGTAGACCGATCCGCCGTACGATGCTGCATAGACAGAAGGCCAGAGGTCAAATGGAT
>JBAYIS010000029.1:0-41784 GCA_041665525.1 Bacteroidota bacterium
CGTTTGATACAGATGCTCTCGATCCGGACGGGGATGTCGTACGATATTATATTTCTTCCATTCAGCCGGGAATGAACATTGATACTGTCACTGGCGTATTTTCATGGAAGCCTTCCTTTACGCAATCAGGTGTTTATCCATTGATTATTATCGCCAATGACGGCAAGGGAGGATTTGCGGAAGACTCGGTAAAATTCACCGTATTGAATGTTAACCGCGCACCGTTCTTCACGACAATAATGCCGGAAACGACGAATATTCCATCCTCTCAAATATTTTCCGTGCAATTTACCGCCAGTGATCCGGACAATGATAAATTAACGTTCGGATTTGTGCAGCATCCCGCCGGGGCAACGATGGATGAGAATACGGGACTCTTTAACTGGAGTCCAATTGTTGATCAGGCGGGACTGCACAATATCATCATCACGGTGACGGATAATATCGCGATTGTGAGCGATACGATACATTTACGTGTCCTCATCAGCAACACTCCGCCGAAGGTTACCTCATCTCTGCCGGATACGGTCATTGCCGAAGGGGAGCATCTTCAGTTCACGTACACTGCAATTGATGCGGATGATGACACGCTCACCTGGAAAACAGGTCCCGGTATTCCCAACGGAGCCTCAATTTCTGCCGCAGGAATGTTCTCCTGGAGGCCGGAGTTTTCTCAATCTGGGAAATTCACAATTATCGTTTCTGTGCAGGACGAACAGTTTTCTGTCTACGACACTGCGATGGTTACCGTGACAAACACGAACCATGCACCGCAGTTCACGTCTACGTTGCCGGATACAACCATCGAAGTCGACAGCATCTTTACATTTGCATTTACAGGAAGTGATGAAGACAGCGAAGGAGTGACATTTACACTCGTAAAAAAACCGGCGGGCGCCGCCATAACTTCCGCAGGTGTTTTTACATGGACTCCGATTGCAATTCAGCGTGAGACACTGATCGTGGTGTTGACCGACGGAATGATTTCCGTATATGATTCATCCATCATTACCGTGCGCGGACTCCCAACACTGGTGTCATCCGAAACGGAAATCGATTTTGGAACGACCGTTTATGGATCTCAGCCGATGAAAAATGTTATGATCCAGAACGCTGGACGTGTATCGTTGATATTGAATAGGATCACCGGACTACCGAACGAACAACATTTTATACTGGGACTGCAGGATCCCATTGTTGTTGATGCCGGACAGACGATACAACTTCCAATCACCTATTCTCCGCAGCAGATCGGCTCACACATGAGCGGCATCGCATTCCAGACAAATGATCCGGCCCATGAGACTTTCGTATTTACCGTTAAGGGAACGGCGATCTCCGTTTCTGCATTGAATCGGAAAGTTCTGGTCGACGGTACACATCGGTCCGCTGTACCGCTGAACGATTCCATCCGGGGAATGACGCAGCTGTTCAGTGCTCTTCGCAGCAGCGGCATCAGCGTTACCATTGCGGAAACAGTCTTTACACCTTCGGGATACGATGCTGTATTGATCGTTGCACCGCAGGAAGAATTTGTCGAGTCCGAAAAAGAAGCACTGCGTGAGTTTGTCCGGAACGGCGGTTTGGCAGTACTGATGGGAAATGCCAATGTGGAATCGGGGAACAGCGTGCTGCAGGGTCTACTTCGGGACTCGTTGATGTCCGGCGGTTTAGCCCTTGCCGACACACTCGTGGCGGATTCAACGCACGCATATATCGGCAATCCGGCATCGATTCAGATTACACAGTTTGCGGATACGGCACATCCGTATCTGCAAGGAGTGGATACGCTCGTGTTTTTCGGTTCCACTATTGTTTTCACGGATAGTGTATCGCAACCGTTTGCCGTAATTTCTTCGCCGTCCTTTACATTACCGGTACCGGGAAAATTAAATTCAGCTGTTGGTGTTTCGAAGGCGGGAAATGGAACCGTGGTGCTGCTGGGCGATGCAACATTATGGCAAAATTCAGTTTCGATTGATCTGCAACAGCCGGTGAATATCTCCGCAAACGATAATTTTACTTTTGCATTGAATCTATTCAGTGTGACGGAAAACTATGAAGCAAAAATGCCGGAGAAGACACCGAATGAGGTCTATCAACTTATCAGCATTCCATTCGATCTGGAAAACCTGGATATCCTTTCCGTTCTCAAAAACAATCTCGGCGATATCAATCCATTAAAGTGGCGGCTCTTCGGCAAGTACGATCCTGTTGCAAAAAGGTACAGAGAATTTCCGAGCGCGGGATTTACAACGTTTGCCCGCGGTGAAGCATACTGGTTAATCACCCGCGGTGAATTCAATCTCAACTTTGGCACGGCTACGATTCTTCCGGCGCAAGATTATTACGCAATCAGGATTGGGCCCGGATATTCCATGATCGGGAATCCATTCCCGTACAGGGTGAGCTGGAAGAATTCCCGTATCGGTGACTCCGTGCAGACGGTATTGTGGCGGTTTGATCCGCACGTTAACGACTTTGTTCGTGAAACATCTGTTCTGGAACCATTTTCAGGATATTTTGTGAAGAATCTTTCCAGTGACAGCGTGACGATCTTTGTCAATCCAAGCAGTGATGCACTCGGTAAACAGGAGGGAAGCACAACGGCAGCAGTCTACGACTGGCAGGTAAAGGTGGGAGTTGTATCCGGAAAAGCGAGGGACGATGACAATATTGCTGGAATAATGCAGGATGCCCGTGTTGAATTGGACCGATTTGACATTGCGGAACCGCCAACAACGCCGACAGATTTTGTAACAGTACGATTCACGAATCCCGGATGGAGAAAACATGCCGGATCTTACGCCGTTGATATTCGGCCTTCACATCCAGAAGGGATCATGTGGGAATTTGATGTCACATCGGCAAAAGCGCAGTCCAAAGTGCAGTTAACTTTTGACCTTGGCGGAGAGTTCCCGGCCGATTTTTCATTGTATCTTTTGGACGGTGTTCAGGAACAAGTAACCCGAATGGACAGAACGACACGCTATGAATTCACCATGGAAAAGAGCGAACGACGGCGGGCCTTCCGACTGTTGGCTGGAACGAAGGAATATATTGAACAGCATACGAACGGTATTCCCCTTGTTGCCGTGGAATATGAATTACGACAGAATTTTCCGAATCCGTTCAATCCCAACACATTCATTCACTATTCCATCGGGCACAGCGGTTTCGTGCAGTTGCAGATCTTCAATGTTCTTGGGCAGCAGGTTCGGTTGCTGAAAAATGAAGTACAGACGATCGGTTCATACACCGCAGAGTGGGATGGAAAGGACGACGATGGCGTTGGTGTAGCGTCCGGCGTTTATTTCTACAAAGTGACAGTGATAAATAATGGAGAAAAACTCTTTACCAACACAAAGAAAATGATCTTAATGCGGTAATAGTGAACGGTTGGTGCGTCGTAAAAAGTCCTGCCCACACCGGCAAGACTTTTTTTTGTACAGGTACTGGTAAACACTCTACTGCTTTGCACGAAGCAAAAAAAATGCGTGGAATGTTTTTGTCTAATGGAAAAAGTTGTATTAGGATCTGCTTATGTAAGCAACAACTTCAGTGTATGATATACCTGAGATGAATATCCCTCACCGAAAAGATTCAGATGGTTTAAGAGATGATACAGTTTGTATACTTCTGACCTCCGTTTCCATTCATTGTTCAATGGATACACTTCAGTATAGGAACAATAGAATGATTCATCGAATCCTCCGAACAGCAGCGTCATGGCAAGATCGGCTTCACGATGTCCATAATACACAGCCGGATCGAAGATCACCGGCACATTCTCTTCGATACAAAGAAAATTACCGCTCCACAGATCTCCGTGCAGCAGCGCTGGGGATTCACCGTCGTCCGGGATCAACCGATCAAGAGAATGTTCCAGTATATGAAAGAGCGATGAAATCTCTTTCGCAGCATAACCATTCTGTTCTGCCAGACGGAATTGATATTCCAGTCTGTTAACAAAATAAAACTCTTTCCATGAACTACTGCGAGGGAGATTCTTTTGGGGAGTGGCGCCGATGTAATTATTCTCGTCGAATCCAAATTGATCGGACGCAGTGCGATGAAGCATGGCAAGTTGTGCACCAAACTTTTCAAAGAACTTCGTCCGGCCCGTCGGGGATGTTGCCGGCATGTGTTCAAGTATCAATAGCTCTTCGTTGACGTACAATATTTCTGGAATCCGTAAAGAATCTCCTTTCATCAATTCCCGCAATCCATTCGCCTCTTTGATAAACATATTGTCGTACTGTGGTGAACTTTTTACAAAGACCGAAGAGCCATTATCCAGTTCTGCGCGGAATACCGGGGAGATCGATCCGCCGCTCAGCGGAGAAACAGTCAGAACGTTGGACTTCAGAGCGGTGCAAATGAGCGATGTGATATGGTTATTTGTCAAAACACATTCGGCGGATACAGGGTCTGCCGTTTTTGTCCAATACAATGAAGAGGCGAATGAACTATTGATTCAACTCTTAGCGTTTTGCAATTCGTGCAACAGCCCGGCGCATGCATCTTCCAGAATATCCAATACTCGATCGAATCCTTCCGGTCCACCGTAATAGGGATCCGGTACTTCCTTTTCATTCCTGACTCTGCAGTAGTCCGTCATTAGACTCAGTTTATGACCGTATTGATGCCGGCGATCCATGGTTTTCAGATCGTGCAGGTTGCTGCCATCCATTGCGACGATCAAATCATACTTCTCGAAATCCTGTGCAGGATCGAATTGACGGGCACGGCTCACAAGATGATAACCTCGTTTTCCGGCAAGCACTCTCATTCGTGAATCCGGGAGATCACCCACATGATATCCTGCGGTCCCTGCAGATGCAACTTCGAATGGAAGCCCTTCAATGAGTTTTTTCATCACTCCCTCCGCAGCTGGAGAGCGACAGATGTTTCCAAGACAGACAAATAAGACTTTTGTTGTTTTCATTGAGATTTTAAGATCTTTTTCTCTTGAGGAATATGGAGTAAACGGGTCTCTTTTTTGGATAAAATATTAAAAACTTCTCAGAAAAGCTTCGAATTTATAGAAAATTCTAATATATGGCCTAATCCCTTTATCTTACTTTCGGAAGTGTTATCTTAAAAGAGTCCAAACCGCCCAAACCGTCCACTACGACTATGATAAGATTTTATTTTTATACAATAATCAAATAACAACACAATTAACAGGAGGTACTATGAACGAAGTACTGTACACCACCGAAGATTTGTCCAAAATGTTCCGTGTCGGCAAATCGACGATTAAACGCTGGACTGACGAGGGAAAATTGCAATGTTTTAAAACCCCCGGCGGACATAGGAAATTTAAACCGTCCAATGTCCACGAATTTATCCAGCAATATCATTACGAGATCGTCACTCCGCTATTACCTTTTTCCAGAACGTCAGAACAAATCTCTGCAAATGCGGTGACGATCGGCGGCAGCGTGACGATCGAAGAGTGCTTTTCAAATGCGATCAAAGGAAAAAGGCAACAGATCGAACAATCGTTTTCTGCCGTGTATTCGCAGGGAAAAACACTTCCGAATATTTTTGATTCCTTTCTGACGCCCATGCTCCGGTTGATTCACAACAGACACCAGCAACAACTTATTTCTTCCGTTGAATTTCAAATTGCCAAGAACACATTGATCCATGCCCTGATCAATTTCACTGAATCTGTTCCGAAGGCGGAGAAAAATGGCAATGAACTCTATTGCATTTCCGTTCAGGAAGGGATCAATGAAGTGGAACTGAAAGCAGTGGAATTGCTGCTGGACAATGCTGGGATGACAGTTTTTAATCTCGGCACGGTGTTGACGCAGTATGCCGCAAGCGATATTGTCAATCAATGCAAACCGGACGATGTGTTTGTGGTGCTCTCGCTCGATCATTCCTCAGTGGAAATCATTCAGCAATTCGATGCGCTCACATCCGGCGTGAAATCGTACGGCGGAAATGTCTACATGTCCAGTTTCTTTGAAGAACGCCGGGAAGGCGAAACAGTGCATGCTGATGTCCGGCAGATGTATTCATTTTCCGAGATCATGGAACAATTAACACAACCGGTCATAGCAGCATAATATTATCAGTATATTCGTGCGCAACTATCAATCCATAGTATCCAAAACAATTAAGACCGCAGGTCTCCTGCTGGCAGCTATTGTTTTGTGTGGAAATATGCTCTTTGCGACAGTCACCGTAACCGCGGCGACTGGCGGTACGAATATCTCTGCTGATAAAGCAGCAAATGCTGTTACTCCTCTCTTTACCACGCTCGGCAACATAGTCATCACAGAAGGCGCAAAAGGTGATTTTGCTATCGGTACCGGTGTAACGATGATTCTTTCTGCACCGTCCGGCTGGCAATTTAATACCGGAGCCTCGGTTACTACAACAGTCACTGGCGGATCAGGCGGACAAAATGTTACCGTAACCAATGTCGCTGTTGCTTCGACTACCATCACATTGACCATGACCGTGGCGGCCACAAACAAAACCGATATTCTGACGATCATAGGGATAGAGGTTCAAGCTACTGATGGCGCGAACGTTCCGAATGCTCAAAGTATTTTCAAAACAGGCGGCACCGCAACAATCACCGGAATTACAAACAGCGTAACAAATTTAGGATCATTGTCGCAGGCAGTCGGTGCAATGTCCAGACTGATCATAACACTTCCCGGACAGTCGTTTACCGATGGCACAACAATGGCGGGAAGCGGTAATTCCGGCGTTGTTACATCACAAACGGCGGGATCATCATTTACCATTTCCGCTATAACAGCGACCGATCAGTTCTACAACAAAATCACAACATACTCCGGCGCAAAAACGCTGGCGTATTCGGGTCCTGGTGGATCGGCATCGACCTATACGACAAGTGCCAACTTTACGGCAGGCGTTTCCACAACGACACTTTCCACTACGCTTACCCGGGCACAAAGCACAACACTTACTGTTACGGATGCCTCACTTTATGGATTTGCGTCATCGTTAATGACGGTGAATGCTGCTGCATTTACCAAGATGCAGTTGATCGTTCCCGGCGAAACGGTGGATGCAGGTTCAGCTACCGGAAAATCAGGTACACCGACGGCTCGAACCGCTGGAGTAGGTTTCACGGTCACCGTAAATGCAGTCGATGCATATTGGAACCTGATCAACACAACGAATACCGTTAGTATTACAACCACCGATGCGAACGATACGGAGCCATCCAATGCCGCATTGGTTACCGGAACAAAAAACTTTACCGTTACTCTTCCAACAGCCGGCTCTGGAACAATAACCGCCACGAATTTTTCGGATGGATCAAAAACGCTGAACACCAGTCCGTCCATCACCGTAAATCCGGATGTATTTTCGAAACTCCAAATTCTTGCTCCCGGCGAATCAGCCGCGCCGGGAACAGCGAGCGGAAAGACGGGAAGTCCATCTACCCGCACAGCCGGATCGTTATTTAATGTTACGGTGAATGCCGTTGATGCGAACTGGAACCTGGTCAGTTCTGTTTCCGATATCGTCGGTATCACGTCCAGTGATCCGAATGCGTCACTTCCTTCAAATGCTGCACTTTCTGGCGGAACGCAGACATACTCCATCACATTGAGGACAGCGGGAACAGCAACTGTTACTGCCTCCGATGTATCCGATCCGGGAAAGAGTTCGAATACAACGCCGTCGCTGACAGTGAATGCTGGAGCATTCTCCAAATTACAGATACTCGTTCCGGGTGAAACGGCAAGTCCTGGCACTGTCACAGGCAAAACCGGCACACCAACAGATCAAACTGCAGCAATACCATTCAATGTTACAGTGAATGCAGTGGACGCGGATTGGAATCTGGTCAACTCAGTGAGCGATGTGGTCGGCATAACATCTACAGACGGCGGTGCGACGCTTCCGGCTAACGCAGTGTTAAGCGGCGGTACCGGAATTCGCAGTGTTACTTTTAGCACCAATGGTTCATTTACGGTTACGGCAACAGATATTACGGATGGCGGAAAGACGCCGAACACGAGTCCTTCTATTACGTCGAATCCTGCAGGATCCGGAACAGTAACGCCGGCTACCGGAGGCAGTGCAATCTCTGCAGATAATGTCGCTGGATCATATACACCGCTCACCGGACCACTCTATGAAGAAGGACAGCAGGGGAATGTTGCTGTCGGAACGATCATATTGAATGCACCTTCCGGATTTGAATTTGATGCCGGAGGAACTGCGCCTACGCTGCTGATCACTCGCACGGGCGGAAGCGGAGATGACACGCGGAATATCAACAATGTTACCAGCGGAACATCGATTGCAGCAACAAGTGTGACAACGTCGCAAATTACATTCACCATTACGAATGCATCCAACAACAGCGTCACCAATTCCATTACCTGGCAGAATATTCGCGTTCGTCCGACGGCGGGATATCCACTTGCTTCTGCAAATATCACCAAATCTGGTTCAGCGGTAATTGCCGGTGTTAATGGCAGCACGAACTTTGGAACCTTGACTGAAACATTCGGAGCAGTTGACCGGCTGGTTGTGACCTTCCCGGGAGAGACCTTCACGGCTGGTTCCGGCAACAGCGGTACGGTGATAGCACAAACTGCCGGTTCATCGTTCAACATTTCTTCCATCACCGCAACGGATCAATATCTTAACGTAGTCACATCATTTACCGGTGCAAAAACCTTGGCGTATACCGGTCCGACTGGCGCCACTTCCTCGTACACAACAAGTGTAAGTTTCACATCAGGTATCTCTACCACACCGCTCGCAACAACATTAACACGTGCGGAAGCGACAACGATCACGGTAACAGAATCAGGATTTTATGGATATGCTTCATCCAGCCTAACAGTCAATGCCGGGACTTTCACGAAGATGCAGTTAATTGTGCCGGGTGAAACAGTCAACGCGGGAAGTGCAACGGGAAAAACGGGAACACCGTCAGCCCGCACTGCAGGAAGCGCCTTTAGTGTAACAGTGAATGCAGTGGATGACAACTGGAACATTGTTGCCGGCGCTCCGGCTAATACTATTACACTGACGACCACGGATGTAAATGCAACGATGCCGGCTCCTGCAGCACTCTCTTCCGGAACTGTGACATTTGCAGCAACAACACTGCCAACGGCAGGAACTGCGACGATTACAGCCACGAATACTTCGGATGGATTGAAGACCGCTGATACGAGTCCGTCGATTACGATCAATCCGGGAACAATCAATAAACTTCAGATCCTTGTCCCCGGCGAAGCAGCGGCTCCCGGAACTATTTCCGGAAAAACAGGCACTCCGACAAACCAAGCAAGCGGTTCGCCTCTCACAGTTACCGTTAACGCGGTTGATGCGAATTGGAACCTCGTATCTTCGACGGATGTTGTTGCGATTTCGTCAAGCGACGGGGCCGCTAGTCTTCCTGCCAATGCTGCTTTGGTGGCAGGAACGAACAACTATAATGTCACACTGAATACGGCAGGAGCGCAAACAGTCACGGCGACCGATGTGACAAACGGCGGAATAACAGCAAATACCAGCCCTGCCATCACCGTTGCTTCGGTCGTGATTACTGCTGCGACTGGAGGAAGTGCGATCTCTGCTGATAATTTCGGCACCGGTGTCTGGACATCGCTGACCGGTCCGGCATACGATGAAGCAGCGAGCGGAGATGTTGGAACCGGAACATTCATATTGAATGCACCGACGGGATTTATTTTTGATGTCGGCGGGACGGCCCCGACGGTATTGATAACAAGAATTGGCGGCGGCGGCGGCGACGCCAGGAATATTAATGGTGCCGGTACCGGCACATCGGCGGCGATCACGTCGATCACTACCACGCAGATCACGTTTACGATTTCAAGCGCCAGCAATGGCGGAGTGACCAACAGTGTAACGTGGCAGAATGTCCGTGTCCGTCCGACTGCTGGTGCGCCTCTCGCTTCCGGCAATCTGACGAAAACCGGAACGTCGGTTATGACTGGTATTATTGCCAGCGTGACAAACTTTGGAACTCTTACGGAAGTCGCCGGCACAATGACGCGATTGGTCGCTACATTCCCCGGCGAGACATTTACATCTGGCAGCGGAAACTCAGGAACGCCAACAGCGCAGACTGCCGGAAGTTCGTTCAATATTACCTCCATCACTGCAACTGACCAATATCTCAATACGGTCACTTCATATGCAGGTGCAAAGACTCTTGCATACTCAGACCCCGGCGGATCAGCGTCGACGTATACAACAAGCGTCAACTTTACTGCCGGTGTTTCTATCACGACATTGGCAACCACGCTCACCCGCGCCGAAAATACAACTATCACTGTAACCGATGCGCTGCAATTCGGCAACGTTTCATCTTCGATAACAGTGAACGCTGCAGTCTTTTCCAAAATGCAGTTGATCGTTCCCGGTGAAACTGCGGATGCAGGATCATCGACGGGAAAAACAGGATCACCGACAGCACGAACAGCCGGCACCGGATTTACCGTCACCGCCAATGCGGTTGATGCGTATTGGAATATTGTCTCATCAACAAATACCGTCAGCATTACCACATCCGATGCGAATGATACTCATCCGCTTAACGCAGCGCTCGTTGCAGGGACGAAAGATTTTACCGTCACATTCAAAACTGCCGGAACATCGACAGCAACGGTAACAAACGTCACGGATGGCACGAAGACGGCAGATACAAGCCCGTCCATCACAGTCAATGCCGGTGCTTTTACAAAATTGCAGATCCTTGCACCCGGTGAGACTGCGGATCCCGGCTCTGTGACCGGTAAAACAGGATCACCATCTGTGCGGACAGCAGGTTCGTCCTTTAATGTAACAGTGAATGCTGTCGATGCGAACTGGAATTTGGTCAACACAGTTACAGACGAAGTTGCAATCACTTCGAGCGATGCCAATGCAACAATGCCGGCGAACAATACACTTTCCAGCGGAACTCAAACTTTTGCGATTACATTGCGCACCGGCGGAACATCAACGGTTACTGCTTCGGATATCAGCGATCCCGGGAAAACCTCCAATACGACACCTTCGTTGACAGTGAATGCGGGTGCATTTTCCAAATTACAGATCTTGATGCCGGGCGAAACGGCAAATCCCGGAAGTGCCACTGGAAAAGCCGGAACACCGGATGTTCAAACCGCAGGAATATTATTCAACGTTACCGTTAATGCCGTTGATGCTGACTGGAATCTTGTCACAACCATTACCGATGTTGTCGGACTCTCATCTTCTGATGGTTCCGCTACGCTATCTGGAAATGCTACATTAAGCGGCGGGACGGGTATTCGCAATGTTACATTTAGCACGGATGGATCCTTTACTGTCACCGCAACTGATATCACGGATGGCGGAAAGACCCCGAATACGAGTCCTTCCATTACTGTGAATCCTGCCGGATCCGGGACCGTTACACCGGCATCGGGAGGCAGTTCGATCTCAGCAGATGGATTCGGCGGATCGTACACTTCGTTGACAGGTCCCGTTTACGAGGAAGGACAAAATGGAAATATCACTGCCGGCACGATCATTCTGAATGTTGCCTCCGGATTCATCTTCGACTTGGGAGGTACGGCGCCGACATTGTTGATCACACGAACCGGCGGCAGCGGAGACGACACTAGAAATATCAACAGTGTTACCAGCGGTACTGCCATTGCGGCCGACAATGTCACCACTACTCAGATTACGTTCACTATCACGAACGGTTCGAATAATCTTGTTACGAACTCCATCACCTGGCAAAACGTCCGTGTCCGTCCGACGGCGGGTTATCCACTGGCATCGGCGAATATGACGGTGTCCGGATCGGCGACGATCGCTGGTGTCAACGGCAGTACAAACTTCGGAACATTGAGCGAAACATTCGGCGCTGTGGCCCGGCTTGTTGTAACATTCCCGGGGCAATCGTTTATCGCAGGATCCGGCAACAGCGGTTCAGTAACAAACCAAACAGCCGGATCACCATTTACAATTTCATCGATCACGGCGACCGATCAATTCCTAAACATTGTCACATCGTATTCCAGTGCGAAAACATTGGCATATACCGGACCAGCTGGAGCCGCCTCAAGTTATACGACGAGTGTCAGTTTCACATCCGGTATTTCAACAACATCACTGGCAACCACGCTCACGCGTGCGGAAGCGACCACCCTCACCGTGACCGAAAGTGGTTTATATGGATATTCATCGTCCAGCATTACTGTGAACGCAGCGGCATTCTCCAAGATGCAGTTGATCGTGCCGGGGGAGACGGCGAATGCCGGCAGCGTAACAGGAAAATCAGGATCATCGTCATCACAAACAGCCGGAACTCCATTCAGCGTTACCGTAAATGCGGTTGATGCGAATTGGAATGTTGTTTCCGGCGCACCGAACAACACTATTACGCTCACCACATCCGATGCGAATGCTGCCATGCCTGCACCGGCAGCACTGGCATCCGGCACCGTGACATTTGCTGCCGTCATCTTGCCAACGGCGGGAACATCAACAATCACCGCGACGAACACCAGTGATGGAACGAAAACAGCTGATACGAGTCCATCGATTACAATCAATCCTGGAGCGATCAATAAACTGCAAATTCTAGTTCCCGGAGAAACCGCGGCCCCGGGAACAGCGACTGGGAAAACAGGTACGCCGACCAATGAAGCAAGCGGTTCGCCGTTTACAGTAACAGTGAATGCTGTCGATGCGAACTGGAATCTCGTTTCGTCGACGGATATCATTCAGATCACCTCCACTGACGGTGCAGCAGGATTACCTTCCAACGCAGCTTTGGTTGCGGGGACAAAAGATTTTACCGTCACACTAAATACGGCGGGAACGCAAACTGTCACAGCGACCGATGTCACGAATGGCGGCATCACAGCAAATACGAGTCCTTCAATTACCGTTGCTGCAGTGGTAATTACAGCGGCAGCGGGTGGCAGCGCGGTCTCTGCAGACGATTTCGGAACAGGTGCATGGACATCGTTGACCGGTCCGGCATATGATGAAGCAGCGAGCGGTGATATCGGAGTGGGAACATTTATTTTAAATGCTCCTTCCGGATTCATTTTTGATGTCGGCGGCACGACACCGACAGTTCTCATGACAAAACTCACCGGCGGCGGCGGCGACACTCGAAACATCAACCAAGTTGCCACCGGAACGTCGATGGCGATCTCTTCCATTACCACGACACAAATTACCTTCACCATCTCCAGCGCAAGCAACTCCGGAACAACATGCCGATTGACGTGGCAGAATATTCGCATTCGGCCCTCTGCGGGAACTCCGCTTGCTGCCGGTAATCTGACGAAAACCGGGACTTCGACGATGACAGGTATTACAGCCAGTGTAACGAATTTCGGAACGCTGACCGAGGTGTTCGGCGCATTGAACAAGCTGGTTGTAACGTTACCGGGTCAATCATTCACTTCGGGAAGCGGAAATTCCGGAACACCGAATGATCAGGTTGAAAATAGCCCGTTCAACATCAGTTCTATCACCGCAACAGACCAATATCTTAATACCCGCACTTCTTACAGCGGAGCAAAAACTCTATCGTATTCCGGGCCGACCGGATCGCCGACATATACCACCAGCGTCAATTTCACCAGCGGCGTTTCAACAACAACGCTGACAACGACACTGACAGCAATTGAAAATATAACAATCACCGCAAATGATGGATCGGTTTCCGGTCCGGCAAGTACAGCGTTCAATGTAAACGGTGCACCGAAAACGTGGGACGGCGGCGGCGGCGATAATAATTGGAACACCGGAACGAATTGGAGTCCGGACGGAGTGCCGACGACAAGCCACGATGTTACTCTGAACAGTGCAAATACTATCAATATCGATGTCGATGCGAACACGAAGAATCTTACTATAAGCAACGCTGGCGTTGTATTGACGATCCAAAGCGGATTCTCATTATCCGTCAATGGAAACTTCACGCTTTCCAACGGCACCGTCAATACTGTTACAACGTTTCCGTCGGTCTCCGGAACGGTGAGCATGTCTGGTGGAACAATCGGCTATACAGCGGGTGGTGTTCAGAACATCTCTGCACAAACATATTTCAATCTTACGATCGGCGGAAGCGGTACAAAAACAGCACTCGGCATCATCACGATCAATGGAGACTTGTCGATCGGTTCCGGGACAACGCTGAATGATGCTGGTTTCCAGATTGTCGGTAACGCCGGCGGTACAGTAACGATGGCAGGCAGTTCGGCGCTGATATTAGGAAGTGCAGCAACAGCAACGGCATTCCCGAGTGATTTTATAATCGGCAATGTATCCCTTAACAGCGCCAGCATAGTCACCTACGCGTCCGATCAGCCGCAGAATATTGATGTGCTGAACTTCGGCAATCTTTCCAGCAGCGGCGCGGGCAACAGAACGCTTCCCGTTGCGCAGACCATTGGTATTTCCGGGACATTCACGCCGGGAACGAATTCGTACACCATCACCTCCAGCACGATCGATTATAACAGTACCGGATCACAGACGGTGGCAAACTTCACCTACAATAATCTGACAATTTCAGGAGGCGGAACTACGACATTGTCGGCAAATACTTCTGTCGAAGGAAACCTCTCGATCTCCGGCGGCACACTCGATATCGAAACGTATACGGCGGACAGATCTACTTCGGGCGGAACATTGACTATCGCTGCTGCTTGCACACTTCGGATTGGTGGAAGCGGAACTATTCCGGCGAATTACACAACGCATACATTCAGTTCGACTAGTATCATTGATTTCTATGGAACTTCGCCGACGATCCCGGCAGGCACGTATGAGAATGTGAATGTGTCAGATTCGGGCACGACGCTGACACTCGGCGGCAATGTCATTATCAACAATACCATTATAGTCTCGAGCGGCACGCTTGACCTTTCAACATACACGGCAAATCGTGCAACATCCGGTGGATCGTTGACGCTTGGTTCGGGGGCGACATTGCGCGTAGGTGGAACTAATTCGATGCCGACGAATTACTCCAGCTATTCATTGGATCCCGCCAGCACTGTTGAATATTATGGAACGTCCCACACGATTACTGCAGTGCAATACGGCAATCTCGATGTAACATCTTCCGGTGCGATCACTTTGCAGTCCAGCGGAACCGTTGGAGTTGCCGGCGTCTTTTCGGTAGGATCGGGAACATATACAACAACGGGCAGTACGGTTGACTTCAATAATGCCACAGGCGGTCAATCCATTCCAGCAATAAACTACAATAATCTGACCATCAGCAACACAAGCGGTGTAAATACATTGATCGGGACTATTGGTATCGGCAACGCATTCACTCCAAGCGCGGGCGCATTGACTTCTGCCGGAACTTCCACAATCAATTTCAACAATGCTTCGGGAGGTCAATCCATTCCCGCATTCGATTATTATAATTTGACCATCAACAATACCAGCGGTGTGAACACATTGTCCGGTACCATCAATGTAAGCAATACCTTTACTCCGAGCGCCGGTGCGTTAACATCGGCAGGCACTTCGACCATGAACTTCAACGGCAGCAGTGCTCAATCCATTCCCGCAATGACCTATTATAATCTTTCACTTTCCGGTGCAGCGGATACGTCAGCGGCTAATGCAAAAACAGCAGCGGGCACAATCATCGTTTCGAATATTCTTACGATCAATTCCAATAACACACTGGAAATGGGAGCGTACAGTTCTTCGACATTCGGCGGCAGTTCGGTAAACAGCGGAAAGATAAAATGGGCGACGAGCAATGCATACGTTCCCGGGACTGGAGTGACAGAATTCTATGGTTCGGTAGCGACAACGGTTGCACCTGGGACCAATTATGGCAACATGCTCTTTACGGGGAGCGGCACTATAACCATTTCCGGTGCAGTAACAGCGACCGGCGGAGTAGCGCTCGTGGGCGTCACGGTTTCGAACAATCTCACCATTTCCGGCACTGGCGTCTTGACGGTGACGGGTATGGATCTGAACAACGATGGAATAATTTCCAATAACGGTACGATCAATGTACCATAACAAATTCACCATCCAATACTGAAAGGAGGCAGAAATGAATCGACAGAGCGAACATCCACCGTAACGATAACAAGTGACGGCTGGAATGCTCTTTGAGCAAGAGCAGAATAACCGATCACGCTGTAAGAAGTACAAAAAAACAAAAATAATTATTCAAAAAATTCTAGGAGTACCACAATGAAAACGCAAAAAAGCAAAAGTTCGGGCAGCAATAACTGGTTAGGAACAAACAGCCAGCATTCATTCATCAACACAATATCAAAAAGGAGCAATGCTATGAAAAACGCAATCGCAATATTGATCTTTGTCCTCGTTTCCTCGCTGGCCTTCGGTCAGGGTACTTTCAAGAACAACGGGACATTAATTAACACAAGCACACTCAATGCCGGCACCTTCCAGAACTACCGGACGGCACCAGGGACTGTGTACAATTCAAGCACCATCCACACAACAAGCAACTATGTTAATAGCAATGGTACGTTGAATGGATTGACATTCAACCAGGATGTCACCAACACCACCGGCGGTACGATCAACGTCGACGGCAGCTACACTAATTCAACCGGATTCACCTATAATTCAAAAGCAGCCAGCTTAATCAGAATCGGGAGTGCG
The DNA here is from genome assembly GCA_041665525.1 of Bacteroidota bacterium. GTDB lineage: Bacteria > Bacteroidota > Ignavibacteria > UBA10030 > UBA8401 > UBA8401. The sequence goes on from JBAYIS010000029.1 coordinate 16,660, forward strand.
TTGACCAATACAACGGCAGCAAATTTCTCCACAGATACCGGCGCGGTGGATTATAAAGCGGCAGCAGTTCAATCAGTCTCTGCAACAATAAAGAGCAACACCTACGGAGCGTTGACTTTGTCCGGCGGCGGTGATTTTGCAAAAACACTCGCGGGCAGCGTTACGGTAGAAGGACTTGTAACAATCGCAGCATCGACACAGTTTGCGGTTGGCGCAAGCAACACCTTAACAGTAAATGCAACCTCACCCTTCAGCAACTCCGGAACCTTCACGGCTGATGCAGCAAGCGCAACAGTGGTGTATAACAATACCAGCGACCAGGATGTTACTGGTGCCAACTACTATAACCTGACCATTGCCAACGGCGGCACAAAGACAGTTAATACTGGTGCAGCAACCGTTGCGATCGCAGCAAGCGGTACGTTGACCAACGGAACTGGTATTTTTGACTTAGCAGCAAATGCGTTGACCACGGATGCAACATCCACCATCACCAACGGCGGAACGATCCAAACCGGCGGTGCAGTCACCTTCGGCGCAGAACATACGATCGCTGGTACGTTCATTTACAACCGCGCAACAACCACGCAATCGCTGGGTGCAGCTTCCTATACAAACCTTACGCTTGCCAATGGAACCGGAGCAACGGGTCAGAAGAACTTCCCGGCAGGAACAGTTACCGTTACGGGAACCTATACGACCGGCGGAGCAGATCGTAGTTACGGATCCGGAACGTTTGTCTATGGCAGCACTGCAGCACAGAACGTCCTCGGTGGTGCAGCAGAACCGTACAACAATGTGACAATCAGCGGTTCGGCAGATACTTCAACACATAAAACCGTTACTGTTGGAAATTTGACTGTTGCAAACAATCTGTCTATCAGCGCGAACAATACGCTTGATTTCGGATCCTTCACAACGGCTGGTGCGCTTGCTGGTACGATTGACAACAGTGGTAAAACAATGTGGGCTTCCAGCAACACGTACATTGGCGGTACTGGTGCAACAGAACTTTACGGCAGTGGTGCATCATCGTTGGTTAACGGTGCATACGGTTCATTGCTCTTCACAGGTGCCGGAACATTGTCACTTGCAGGTGCAACAACAACAGCAACCTATACATTGGTCTCCAGCAACCTGACGGTGTCTGGAACTGGTGTGTTGACGGTAACCGGCGACTTCGACAACGACGGTATCGTGACGAACCAAGGTACGATCACGGTTCAGTAAGACATAGCTTGATCATGATCGATCGCGGCATTCATTCGGCATGATCCGGAAGACAGGTGACCAGGTTCTCGGCCGCCTGCCGGATGGAGTGTGGTGAACAGCCGGATCGGCAGTGAACATCAACGATGTGTTGTACTGAAGTGACTGTACTTATGGAGCAGCACTATGAAAACAAATAATCCGAACATACGGCAACGTACGTGTTCGACACACAACGGAAGGGCGTTCCGGCACTATGATGGAATGTCCGAAGCCCGGGATGTATTGCATTGCGTCGTCAAAGGCAGAAGTACCATTGCTGCAGACGGCTACTATGATTCACGGTCAATACCGACTGTGTATGCATTACCAAAAGGTATCTCACCTCCACGAGGTGATCTTCCGAAGGTTTTGCAATGGCCATTGTCCGTTATGCGCCAACAGAAGGGACTATATATTCGTCCGCCTGTAAAGAAAAACAGACGTATTCCACAGGAAGGAGGGTGGAATCCTGTCTTTTCAACATTGACTGAAGTTGATGTGGGGAAGAGTCCGCCAGGGCTTGCAGGTTCATCTCATCTTGCGATTGAGGATGACCAAGGGAGGAGTGTGTCCGTTCTTGTCGGAACAGACATTAGAGCGGAATGGGATTCTCAACGGAAACTATTGCTGCTGCGAGATCTTCTTGAACGACCGGATTTCGATATCGGCGAGAGTCCACCTCCATTGAGTACTGCAGATGTTCGATGCAGAGGGAGGAGTGTGCCCGTTCGTAACGGGACACCAAGGATTGCCCAAAAGGAAACCGATTTGGGACCGCAACGATATCTCGCGGAACCTGCAGTAAGAGATGTTGACATCGGGGAAAGTCCGCCGCAACGGGATGGTCCCAGGAATACTTCGGGTAATCGATGCAGAGGGAGGAGTGTGCCCGTACCATTCGCACCTCGTCGAATAGTTGAAAAAGAATTGGATACAGGACCGCACCGGTATCTTGCTGTTCCATTGTCTTTGGAAAGAATCAGAGGGAGTAGTCCGCCCTTACGCTACAGAAAACTTTTCAGTGTCGGCGAGAATATCAGCGGGAGGAGTGTGCCCATTGGTCACCTTACAGCACAGTTCCATATGCATCAATTGGTGAAACTCCGCACACCGGCACGATGGGGAGTGTTTGTATGAAATATCAGTTTTTCAAAAAGAAAAGATTTTCCATTGTGCAATGGCAATGTCCATTGATTGACAAAAGGAATTTGTTCCATGCGTTTTCATTATAACACGAACAACGAATGTATTTTTTCTGAGTTGTTGGATAAGAAGCTGCTCACTTCTTGTCGGATCGGAATTATCGGTCGCAGAAAAGATCTTCTCTTAGAATGACATCATGATTCGGAGTGGAAGGTGTTTAGTGCTCCTTTTCACCTTCCACCCGGATTGGTTGTTTGATGCAGCAACAAGCAACAGGATAAAAGGGCACCAAGAGAATAGTATGAGAAAATTGAAAACGAACAGTACTGAAGCCGCTCTTAGGCTTATCCAAAACCACAAGTGGAAGTGTACGTGGTTTCAGCTAAGCAGAAGCAATGACGGCTCCGTTTTCAAAAAGCAATTAACGGTATAGGTTATCCTATGAAAACAAGATACAGTACATCGCTGACGCGGGGAGTCGGATGGATGATGTTCCATCATGACAATCCTCGTGCGAGATCCGGCCGGATACCCGGTCAGGAAACGGGAAGCCATCCCGGATCCTGCCGTACATTCTGGCATGGCATATCCGCGCAAAGACATAGCGTCGGAGAACATGCGAGCAGTAATATGATGTCGCATGTTGCCGCATGGCTGTTCTTGTTACTCAATCGTCAAATTTCATTCACATTCTCGAAAGTGTCTTTATGGTTTATCACTATTTTATTAGTAAGTAATTTTGCAACAGCACAGAAATTCAATAACAGAGGCCAGATCAATAATACAGGAGTATTAAGGATACACGATACTATTTCAGGAGTTCCGGCAACATTTAACGGAACGTTCGAACTGTTTGGAGCAAATCAATCCCTTACGGCAGCGCAATACCAGTATGTACGATTGCTGGGAACGGGAATAAAAACGACAACAGGAGGGAATTTCTCTGTCCAAAAGAATCTCACGATTGGACCATCGGTGACAATGGAGATTCTCAAAGGGAACATTGTTACGTTAGGCGATACATTGTTTGAGGATGGTGCTCTGAAAGGGGCTATCCAGAAATCCGTGAACCTTTCCGGCGGAACGACCTCTTCGGATTTTGGGCAGATTGGCGCAACAATCAACTGGAGTTCGGTTGCTCCCGGTATTACGAATATTATTCGATCTTCGGATTCAGTCCAGTTCGGGAATGGCAACGAATCCATCCGGCGGTACTATGAAATACAACCTACCGATGCGACCGCTGTCGGATCGGTGATGTTCAAGTTCAGCGACAGCGAAATAAATGGACACGAAGTTAACAATCTGCAGTTGTGGCGTTCTGTTGATAATGGCGCACACTGGCAGCGGCATATTCCGGTTGTGGACACGCTGTTGCGGACGATTTCAAAAGCGAATGTGCAAATCAAAGGAATTTGGACAGCCGGTGATACGCTCCGCGCTATCGGTCCGCTTCAGAGCGGCGTCGGAATTCCGGTTGCTATCGCACAAGCAGGAGTACAGACGGTCGATCCGGTGATTCTTGCAGTATTGGATACGATAAAAATCCGGATTACGGATATTTTCGGTTCGCCAGTTAGCGGTGTGAGCGTATCATTTGCGATTACGGCTCAGCCTTCACCGGCCGCCGGCGGTACGGTGAGCGATACGAGTTCTATAACAGATGCGCAAGGTATTGCATCGACCGTATTAACATTGGGAAGCAAAGTGGGTGAGTATCAGTTGATCGCAACTGCACCAGAACTTGATACAGTAAAGATCAGCACCATAGCGAAACACGGTCTGCCGCAGTCGATGACGAAGATGACGATCATACCGGAAAGCAAATCGATATTGTCGCAGCTCGATTCGGCATTTATTGTTGCCGTTACCGATATCGGCGGAAATCCGATCGACAGTACATGGGTGAAGTTTACCATCGATTCAATTCCTTCACCGTTCGCACTTGATCAGGATTTGAGTGTGGACAGCATGCGCACCGATTCGCTTGGTGTAGCATTTACAGTGCTGACATTGGGTGAGAAGATTGGAACATATGGAGTGTCGGCGAGAGTCGATGGAATTACTGAACCTATCCGATTCCTTGCGGTTGCAACCGTGGGAACTGCAGCACAAATTGCAACGATTGGAGCGACAAATATTAATGGCATCGTCGGCACTGCTGTGGAACCGCTGCAGGTGACCTTGTTCGATATTGGCCAGAATCCGGTGAACAACGATACGGTACGGTTCAAGATCACATCGTTCCCGCAAGGTTCGGATACCGGCAGCCTGAGCAATTCGTCCGTTGTGACGGATGCGTTCGGCAAAGCAACTTCGATCCTCACGCTGGGAACAAAGGCCGGACCATATCTGGTCCGTGCGGAGAACACTCATGTCGGAACTCCGGCAACATTCACGGTGAACGCACATGCTGCTGCTCCATCCTCACTGGTGCAGCTCTCGGGTACCGGCCAAACAATGCCGATCAACAGCATGCTTGCGAACGACTTTGTCGTTGAGGTTCGCGACACTTACGGCAACACTGTGGACAGTGCAACGGTGGTCTTTACCATTGACTCTTTGACGGCGAATGGTGCAGGAGCGGATCTAAGCGTGGACAGTGTTTTGAGCGGTGCGAACGGCACAGCTTCCACCCGGTTAACGCTGGGATCGAAGACGGGTTCGTATTTAGTGAATGCGACGGTGAACGGTATTCCTGTTGTGACCTTCAATGCGAATGCATCGGTCGGTACGGCAGTAGCCATGGTGAGCGTCTCGGGGAACAATCAAACGGCGGCGATCATCACGGCATTGCAGAGCGAATTTGTTCTGCGCATTAATGACATCGGCGGTAACGGCGTGTCGAATGTACCGGTCCAATTCTCCTTTGAATCTGTCCCGACAAATGCTACCGGCCAGCAACTGAGTGCAACATCCGTAACGACAGCTGCGGATGGTACGGTCCGGACGCTGCTGACGTTAGGAAATAAAGTCGGCACGTATAGGATCAGAGCATCAAGTATCGGTCTGCCGGATACCTTCTTTACGGCATCTGCAACACATGGTGCAGCAGTGGCAATGATCGCCACCTCCGGTCAGGATCAGGTGAAACCGATTCTTTCATCGCTTGATTTGCCGTTTAAGTTGCGCGTGGTGGATATCGGTGATAATGCTGTACCGGTGCAGGGAGTTCAGTTTACCATCACGGAGCGGCCTGCCGGCGATACCAGTGCTCTCTTGAGTAATGCCGGAGGCACGACCGATACGACGGGTACAGCATCAACAACGCTGACGCTCGGAAGCAAGATCGGAACCTATTCCGTGAAAGCAGTCATTCCGGCGGCGACTCCGGTCTCCAAAGGAAAGAACCGGACGAATGTGATGGCGGATGTTACATCTCCGTCATTGCTGGAAGTAACATTCACCGCTCGTGCGATCAACGGGGCAGCGGCTGTACTCACGCAACTTTCTGGAGACCGTCAGGTTAGTCCAACGGAAACAGAATTGGATACGGCATTTGTCGTTTCCGTCCACGACCTCGGCGGCAATGCAGTACCGAACGATACGGTCCGCTTCCGAATTGCTTCCGCTCCATTGAATGCAATACAACAGTCTTTGAGCGATACAGTAGTAGTGACCGACTCGAATGGTATTGCATCGACCTATCTACAGTTGGGAACCCGGGCCGGCACATACACGGTTGAAGCAATCGTCCACAATGTTCCTGCGGCAAGTTTCGTGGCAAACGCGTACTTTATCTACGGCGATTTGAACAAGGACATTGCAGTGAATATTGCGGATATTACATCGCTGGTTGATTTCCTCAATACCAAGATCACGCTCACATCGTCGGATTCGCTCAAAGCGGACTTCAACCACGACAATCTGATCGATACCTCCGATATCGGTTATATCCGTGACAACATCCTGGATCGGTCGCTCTTTGCCAATACGCTCCAACCGGTAATATTCAACGACGGCGGAGAACTGCCAGAGTACACTCGGCCGGTTGTCAAATCGAAGAAGACAACATTCACTCAAGCAACATCGGTCTTCGAGGCGACAAAATACGGCTTACGCTTCAATGTCGAAAATTCCGTACCGATCCGCGGCGTTGAATTGCGTCTGGTGCTGAAGGATTCCGGTGCAGCGATCGATAAGATCAACATGCTGATGAAGCGGGCTGAAGCGATGAATGTGTTCGTTTCAACCAAGGATCATGAGGTGCGGGTGGTTGCATACAACATGGTCAATAACGAGATTCAGCCGGGCAATGGTTCACTGTTCCGGCTGCCGTTAATCACGTCGCTGGAGATGATCGATTCGACGGAAGTGATCTTTGCACTGCAATCGAATTCTTCAGTTGTGTCGGATGTTATGAAAGTGACGGCGCCGATTGATGCATATCCGGTAACGTTTAAATTATCGCAAAACTATCCGAATCCGTTCAACGGTTCGACCATTATCGAGTATGACATTCCGGACGGCACACTGCCGACCAAGACCGTCATCCAGGTATTCAACGTTCTCGGACAGAGGATCAAAACCCTCGTGTCCGAAGAACACGATCCGGGAAGGTATTCCGTGCGGTGGGATGGAACGGATCAAAACGGACAGATCGTTTCGTCCGGTGTATATTTCTATCGACTCATTTCAAAATCTCATGTAGGATCAAGGAAGATGCTCTATGTTAAGTAATCGGATAAAATATATAACAACGAACGTGCTCCTCGTCTCTCTCACATTCGCCTTCGGCTGTTCGGGGTCGATGTCGGGAGGTCGAAAGGAAACGAGATTCATTTATTCCTATGCGCTCATAAAACCGGCGGTGAATGACCAATTGTTGTTTAAGGATGATTATATCACCATCCAATTCAAGCTGGACGAATCGGCAGTCAAATTCCAACTGCAGAATATTTCGGAAGTGCCGATTTCAATCGTTTGGGAAAATGTCGCCATCGGATTAAACAACCGTGTTTACCCGGTGAAAAATTCGGCGACACTGTATCAAACGGAAATGGCACATCCGGTCTCCCTGATAATTCCATCCCTGGGCTATGTCCGTGATCTGGTGATCCCGCGTGACTATATCTCCATTGAAAATAGTGAATGGGTAGAACGTGATCTGTTCCCGAGCAATGATAAGGGATCCCCGAAAAGAAAAAATCTAATTCTGAAATATATCGGAAGTCAGATAAAACTATTGCTGCCGCTGAAAATTGGTGAGGTCGTACAGGATTATACGTTTATCTTCAAAGTGAAGAATGTCGATGCGGTTCCCGAAGATAAACTTCCTCCGATAAAAGAGCGCCCGGTTCCGCCGCAGGTAGCTTCGGCAGTACAAGGTTCGCAATCTCTGCTGCCGGTATTGATTGCGGGAGGGATTCTTGCGGTGGCGATATATGCATTTTCCAGAGAAAAAGCCGCTCCGATCAATTTTTAAGAGGAAAGAGTCTTAATTAAAAAAATCTAACTACCATATCCCTTGTAATTCCGCTATCTTGCAAATGAAAACTAAAGAGGAAGACAGACCATGAAAAAAATATTGATGACATTGATCGCAACACTCGTAATCATTGGATGTTCTAATCAACCGGTGGCAATGAAAGCGAACAATAAATATTTTTCCCCTGCCCGTCATACGACCATGGCCAAATCTTCCTCAGGCAAGAGCTCAACACGGGTAACATCGTTGACAACGGCAAAGAAAAAGATTAACGAAAATGAGACCATTATAGAATTATTGCGCAAGGAAAATAAAGAGTTGCGCGAACGGATCCAGCGGCTGGAAAAGAAACTCCAGATCCAAAACTCCTGACCCAAATATTACTCCACTGAAATTGCATCCCCGCAAAATTGCTGCGGGGATGTTTATTTTAAAATCCCGCCTACTGAATTTATTCTAATAATCGTGTATTGCTATTCCATTTGGTAAGTTCTAATTTATTCTATAAAAGGGTTAATACTCTGACGCTTGCCTGACATGATGTGTCCCTTCGGGAAGGACCTCTTCGGAGCGGCGATGATGTGTATTGAAAGAGAATTTTTCCAATTCCATTTGAACAATGAAGACAATTATCATGAAGCACACATTTTTTTTGTTGTATATCTCCTGTACCGTTATCAATTTCTGCCTCCCATCGCTGTTGTCAGCGCAAAATTATCAGCTCGTCTGGTCGGACGAGTTCGACAGCACGCAGATCAATACCAAAGAGTGGACGTATGAAGTAAACGGTAATGGCGGTGGAAACAATGAACTGCAATATTATACCGCACGTTCGCAAAACAGTTCCATGAAAGACGGAACGTTTAAAATTACGGCATTGAAAGAAAACTATCTTGGGAAAGCATACACCTCTGCACGGCTGCATACAAATACATCGTGGCAGTATGGAAAGATCGAAGCGCGCATAAAAATGCCGTACGGAAAAGGGATCTGGCCGGCGTTCTGGATGTTGGGATCAAATCTCAACTCGGTCGGATGGCCGAAATGCGGAGAGATCGATATCATGGAGATGATTGGTGGGACCCCCACTGCCAGCGGAGGAGATAACAAAACATTTGGGACTCTGCACTGGGATGATTCCGGACATAAGTATTCCGGATATAATTATACGATCGCTTCCGGAAAACTTGCAGATGCGTTTCATAATTTCTTTATCGTGTGGGATGCAAAAAAGGTCATCTGGGGTATCGACAATGTGCAATTCGGTGTTCTTAATACACAATCTGCAGCAATGAATGCATTCCGGGCGCCGTTCTTCATTATTATCAACCTTGCCGTCGGGGGGAATTGGCCGGGTTCACCCGATGCCACAACGGTCTTTCCGCAAACATTGGAATTCGATTATATTCGCGTGTATCAGGATGTCGTTGCAGGCGTCTCCGATCAATCGACTTTTTCAAATGATTACCAACTTCTTCAGAATTATCCCAATCCCTTCAATCCATCGACTTCCATCAGTTATTATTTACCGAAGAAAAGCAATATCTCCTTAAAGATCACCAATCTGTTGGGACAGGAAGTTGCAGATCTTGCTCAAGGCGAACAACCGTCCGGCTGGCATTCAGTCGAGTGGAAAGCTGAAGTTCCATCCGGTATGTACTTTTATCGCCTTCAAACTGCTGATGCCGATCGTGCGGATGATCAGTTCATCCAGGTCCGGAAGATGATGCTTCTCAAGTAAAAGTTTTTTCTAGAACCCATTTCAAAAATATCCAATCACCGGGATATGCAAACAGAATGAAAAATTCGGATCAGTATGTCTGCTGGATTCTCTCTGCGATTGAAAATAGAATTTTTCTGCCATTGATGTTCTCTCCATCATTACCTACTTTTTGAAAATCGTTCGCGAAAACATTTCTCACCAAGAGGTCTGTATGTCCGTGTATCATGGAACTTCAATCTCAATTCAGTCGGCATCTTCATCATATCGTGGAATGCATGCCGTCTATGTGCAATCGCTGTTCATTGCATTCGCAGTACTTCTGCCGGTTACAGCGCACCTGGTAGGAGCTCCCGTAAGGATTCTTCTGCCGATGCATTGGCCGGTACTGCTCGCCGGAATGGTGTACGGATGGAGTGCCGGAGCTATGACGGGTGCCCTGGCACCGTTGATATGCTATCTGATATCGGGATACCCGCTGCCGAATATTCTTCCTTCGATGACATTTGAACTATTCACCTATGGAGCAGTTGCCGGCGTGCTCCGTCAACGATTCAATTTGAATGCATTTGTTGCAACTGCCATCGCCGTCTCAGCAGGTCGAATCGTTTTCATACTGATGGTGCTTATCACGGCACGGGCTTCGATCTCCGATTTGGAATATTTCCGAGCCGCACTGGTACCGGGATTCATTCCGGCTATGGCACAGATTATCATACTTCCGTTTGCGGCACAATGGCTGATGAAAAGATATACGAACGATCAACGGAATCTTGGTTGATGTTCACCTTCTGATAAAAATCACATAACGCATGCACAGTGCAGGAGCGTTCTATGGATCGACGGACATTTCTCAAAAACGGTATAGGATTTTCAACACTTGTCGGTACCGGTACTGCCGGTTTAAGCGCTCTCATTCCGCACGGGCTCTGCGCACAACAATCTCAATCGCTGCCGTATGATCTTATCGCCATCAAAGGGGGCGAACCGGATGTGATGTTCACCAAGGGAATGGAAGCACTTGGAGGCATCGGGAAATTTGTGAAAAGCGGTCAACGGGTCGTAGTAAAACCGAACATCGGATGGGATGTCTCTCCCGCACGGGCAGGAAATACCAATCCGAGTTTGGTCACGGAAATTATCAAACAATGTTATTCCGCCGGCGCCAAAGAAGTGTTGGTGTTCGATAACACGTGTGATAACTGGACACGGTGTTACAAAAACAGCGGTATCGAAGCGGCGGTAAAACTGGCCGGAGGAAAGATTGTTCCCGGCAATACCGAAGGGTATTATCATCCGGTAACAATTTCCGGTGGACGGAATCTGAAGGATGCAAAAGTGCACGAACTGATTCTGGAAGCCGATGTCTTTATCAATGTGCCGATTCTGAAAAGCCACGGCGGTGCGCAACTGACCATGTCCATGAAAAATCTAATGGGCATCGTTTGGGACCGGGGAACGTGGCACCGGAACGATCTGCACCAGTGTATTGCCGATTTTGCCACGTACCGGAAGCCCGATCTAAATATTCTGGATGCATATTCCGTCATGAAAACGAACGGACCCCGCGGTGTTTCGGAAGATGATGTTGTAACGATGAAATCCCTGCTGATCTCCACGGATATGGTAACGATTGATGCGGCTGGAGCAAAATTATTCGGAATCGATCCGTACGACATCCGGCATATTCGGTTGGCCGAGGAACAAAAGGTGGGAACTGCTGCGCTCGGCAATCTCTCCATCAAAAGAATTTCGTTGTAACGTGGCGGCGTTTCCGACATTGCGGTCGTTACGCACGCTGCGGATTATCGTCTCTTCGCTCACCGTTGTTGCCGTTGCCGCGGTATTCATCGATATTCACCATCTGATCCCTTTCTCGCTGAGTTCCAATCTTATTGCCATTCAATTTGCTCCCGCAGTATTAAAATATTTTTTTGCCGCAGGGTCTGCAGTTGTAGCAGTGCTTTTTGTTGTTCTGTTGACACTGTCCTATGGCAGAGTGTATTGTTCCCATCTCTGTCCTCTCGGCACACTGCAGGATATTTTTATCTGGATCGGGAAGAAAAAATATACCCACAGGAAATTCCCGTATAAAAAGGCAAACTACCGGTTCTTCTATGCATTCACAGCGCTGATCATTCTCGGAATCGTATCCGGCAGTCTTGTCCTGTTCAATCTGTTTGAACCATACAGCAATTTCGGAAGGCTCATGACCTCCCTCGTCCGGCCGCTGATGATTCTTTTCAACAATACTGCAGTAATTATACTGTCTGCGACAAATAGTTTTGGCCTTGCCCGCATTCCGTTAACGGGACCGGACCATTGGAATATACTCTTTGCTTTAGTATTCCTTTCCGGTATCGCTGGACTTTCGCTCTGGAGGGGAAGGCTATTCTGTAATTTGCTTTGTCCGGTGGGAGGAGTGCTGAGCGTGCTTTCTCGCTTTTCATTATTTAAAATTGAGATCAGAAATGATACCTGCATCGATTGCGGGCTCTGTGAACGTGTTTGCCGTGCACAATGCATTAACAGCCGCGAACATACTGTGGACATGGCTGCCTGCGTCGGTTGTTTTGACTGCATCGGATCATGCCCGGAAGAAGGGATGGGTTATGCATTTCAGCGCAGAAATTTCTCCGTGAAAAAAGAAGATCCCTCACGCCGGCGCGTTCTGCTTTCCATTTCAACCGCACTTGCCGCGACGACCGGATTTACGAATACCGAGGATACTTCGTCTGCAGTGATCGCATATCGTGCGGCAAAAAAACAGCCGATCGTTCCTCCCGGCGGACGATCCAGAGAACATTTCTCGCAATACTGTACTGCATGTCATCTTTGTGTTACCGTCTGCCCCACACAGGTGCTTCAACCTTCTGTAATAGAGTATGGCCTTTCCGGAATATTCCAACCAAAAATGGATTACACTATCAACTACTGTAATTATGACTGTGTTGAATGCGGAGAGGTCTGTCCTACCGGAGCGATTTTACTCATGGTACCGCAGGAAAAGAAATTGGTGCAGCTCGGTAAAGTGACATTTGTGAAGGAGGATTGTATTGTGGAAACAAAGAAGAAAGATTGCGGCGCCTGTGACGAGCATTGTCCCACAAAAGCGGTGAAGATGGTGCCATACGGTAAATTACGACTGCCCGAGATCCAAAATGAATACTGCGTCGGTTGCGGTGCATGCGAACACGCCTGCCCCACGACGCCGAGGAAGGCGATCTATGTTACGCCGAATGCTGTTCATGCCACGGCTAAGGTCCGCGAATCGAAACGGAAAGAACCGCACGAAGCGACCCCCGAAGAATTTCCGTTTTGAATGCAGGAAATATCTTCTTACTATCTTTGAAATCATCATCACCACTGTATATTTCATCACACGAAACGAACAAGCCTTATGATACTCCTCTGTATGTTCTTCAGCATGCTGTTCCAGTTGGACCCTCCGGCAGAAGCATTGAAATCCATCACCGCGGAAAAACTCCGCGCCCATATCGCAGTACTGGCCGATGATTCTTTGCAGGGAAGAGGCCCCGCATCGGAAGGGGACCGGAAAGCAACGGCCTATATCGTTTCCCGTTTCACACAGTTCGGTTTAAAACCGGCGGGAGAAAGAAGTACGTATATACAAAAAGTGCCGATGGTCGGCATTACGGTTGATCCTGCGACGCAATTGACGGTTCGCAAAGGAGACCAGGCTGTTACGCTTGCCTATTCAACGGATTTTGTTGCAACAACCGGAACGTATGAACCGGTGATCGAACTGAAGGACGTTGAAATGGTCTTTGTCGGTTTTGGAATAGTCGCACCGGAGCAGCAGTGGGATGACTATAAGGACAGCGATGTGAAAGGGAAAGTTCTGGTGATGATGAATAATGATCCTGCCGGCGACGATCCGAATTTTTTTGCAGGAAAAGGAAGGACATACTACGGCCGGTGGACGTATAAATATGAAATCGCAGCAGAAAAGGGGGCGTTAGGTGCCATTGTTATCCACACCACTCCATCGGCAGGATATCGGTATGAAGTGATCCGTAATTCGTGGAGCCGGGAAATGTTCGATCTGGAAGAGAACACTTCCGGAAACAGATTGCAATTGAAAGCATGGACAACCGAAGAAGCGACTAAACGGTACTTGTCGATTGCCGGTTACTCATTAGATTCACTGACCGCCCTGGCGCAACAGCGCACATTTAAACCGATCCCGCTTGGGATTACAGTTTCCTCTGTCATCCGTTCAGACATTAAGCGGCTCGCCACCAACAATATCATCGGTAAAATTGAAGGAAGCGATCCATTGCTGAAGGACCAATATGTTATTTTCACTGCACATTACGATCACTTTGGCATCGGCCGCCCGATCGACGGTGATTCAATCTATAATGGCGCGCTGGATAATGCTTCGGGAACTTCGCTGATGCTGAATCTTGCAGAGACATTTTCACACTTAAAGAAGAAGCCGGCCCGTTCACTGCTGTTCGCCGCCGTCGCGGCGGAAGAACAGGGATTGCTCGGATCGAAATACTATGCAAACAATCCAACCGTTTCCGCAGCCAAAATTGCCGCGAACATCAATACTGATGTTATTAACACTGTTGGCAGAACCTCCGATATTTCCTGGCAGGGAAGCGACCGCTCATCGCTTGGGAATGATCTCAGCGCAGTAGCAACACCGTTGGGATTAACAGTTCTGCCGGACCTCGCACCGGAACAGGGAGGTTTCTTCCGAAGTGACCATTTTAGTTTTGCAAAAGTCGGCATTCCCGCGATGTCCATGGGAAGCGGAAGAAAATATGTCGGCGTCGATACAGCATTTGTACAAAAGATGCAGGAACGGGGCGGTACGATCTATCACCAGCCGAGTGATGAATTGTATGATGACTGGAACTACGACGGCGCGCTGCAACAAGCGGAACTTGTCATTCGAGTCGTTTGGCGAATCGCGAATATTGTCGAAATGCCTTATTGGAACAGCGGCAGTGAATTCGAATCAGTGCGCAAACGATCGATGAGTGAATGAGAAAACGTTTTCGGTCGGAAAATCACATAAACGCAGCCAGTATGTGATATCTGACAAAATACTGCGCCTCAGGAATTCTTACTATATTCTCAATGTTCATAAAATATATCGAGAGAGAGTATGTGGAGAATTTCAGCGATAACTGCAGCCATAGTGGCGATACTGATGTCCGGATGCGCCGGAAGAGTTGAGGTCGACAATAATAACCGTGGTCCGGTCTTGATCTCAGCAGAAGAGGCGGTCTACCCGGAAGAAGCCAGAGTAAAGAATGTCGAAGGGGATGTTTGGGTAAAGATGCGGGTGAATGAAAACGGCAAAGTGACGACGGTGATGATCGAAAAAACTCCGGATCAGTCATTATGCGCTGCGGCAATGGATGCAGCCCTGCGAAGAAAATATTCACCGGCTATGCTGGATGGGAAACCGGTCGGTGTGTGGCTGATCATCCCTATCTCCGTGAAAAAATAATCGGCCGCTGGCCGTTTGCTATTCTTTCCTCTTTCCGGCGATCATCGTCTCCGGCATTTGCACTGCCACCACTTTCCCCCGTGAGCAAATAATGCTGTCGGCAGTGACGGAAATTTCAACGATCACTTTTCGTTCCTTAATTTCGACAATAACTCCCCGCAGTGTGAGTGGCACTCCCATCGGTGTGGGACGAAGAAAATCGACCTGCAGCGAAGCTGTGACAAAACGAAACGCCGGATCGGTGCCCGGTTCGCGTCCCGCAAAACGGTATGCTGCGGCGGCGGCAGAGCCGGTGCCATGACAGTCAATCAGGGACGCGGTCAATCCGCCGTAGACGTATCCGGGGATTGCCGTGTGGAACGGTTTCGGCATATAGACGGCGACCGTTTCATCCCCGTCCCACAGTGTCCGCACATGCATTCCATGTTCATTTAATCGTCCGCAGCCGTAGCAATGGCTTAATTCTTCCGGATAAATATCCTGAACCGCAACCTGTTCCATTGATATCCTTTTAATGAAGTGTTGGAAAGTTAAATCTTTTTAGCAACCAACCGGACGACGTCGGCAATGCCGGAATGTCCCGGGCCTTCGTCCAATGTAATCCGGTGTTCCGAACATTCAAGTATCGTTAATCCTGCAAATTCCTTTGTAAGAGATTCTACGGTCATCAGCATGGACGGATCCTGAGGTCCGCCCGAGGAATTGTATATCTGCCGGGGATGGAATGCCTCAAGAATGACTATACCGTTGGGAGATAATACATTATGGACCGACGAATGAAATCGTTTCCGATCTTGCGGGGATAAATGAAAATAAATGAGCGCGACTGCATCGAATGATTCTCCCGCGATATCGAAATCAAAAACATTTGCCGTGTCATATCGGATTGATACCTTTCGCTCTTCTGCAAATCTTAAAGCTTTTTGTCGCCCAACTTCGCTCTGGTCGACCGCAGTCACATCCCATCCCAATGCGGCCGCATAAACGGCGTCACGTCCTTCGCCAGCTGCCGGGATAAACATCCTGCCGATGGGCAGCGTATCGATCACCGACTTAAAAAATGCATTGGGGCATTTCCCATAAACATAATGGTCGACGGAATATTTGGAATTCCAAAATGAATTCATCGTATCAGAATTTTCCAAAAATAGAGCATTTGTTCGTATACATGGTTCCAATATGATGCCGTTCATGGGAAAAGGATTCAACTATCTGATTTGGCAATAACACGTTAGCCGTCTTTTCCTGAATCTTATCGTTTTTCGGTGCATCATACTGATGACAGCAAATACTCCATGAATATTGAAGAAAAGTGTATAAAACAAAATGAATAACAGCAATCCCAAAAAAATAGTGATTATTGGCGGCGTTGCCGGCGGGGCAACCGCTGCGGCGCGCATCCGCCGGTTGGATGAACATGCTGAAATAACAGTCCTGGAAAAAGGGCCATACGTCAGTTTTGCAAACTGCGGACTTCCCTATTTCATCAGCAGAGATATTCAACGGCGCTCGAATCTTCTTCTGCAGACACCGGAAGGTTTCTTCAGCCGATATCGTGTGAATGTAAAGACGAATACGGAAGCAGTCCAAATAATGCGTGATAAAAAGTCTGTTCTTGCGAAAACAAAAAATGGAGAAGAGCAGATTCCGTACGACAAACTGATTCTTGCGCAGGGGGGCTCACCAATTGTTCCTCCGCTTCCCGGTATTTCACAAGACCATATCTTTAAACTCTGGACGATTCCGGACATGGACCGTATTCATAAATTTATTGAAGAAAAAAAACCGTCGAAAGTTGTAGTCGCCGGCGGCGGATTCATCGGATTGGAAATGGCAGAAGCATTGCATGCAAGAGGTGTTGAAGTGACGTTAGTTGAATTGGCACCGCAAGTAATGATCGTGATGGATCCGGAATTCGGGGCAATGATTAAATCCGGATTGGAACATAACGGTATCACGGTGAAAACCGGTGTCGGGCTCTCAGCAATCGGCGTAGAAGATGTTACACTCAGCGATGGAACGAAAATAAATGCTCAAATGGTACTCTTATCAATCGGTGTTCGACCGGAACTGACACTTGCTAAATCTGCCGGATTGGAAATCGGCGCGACCGGCGGGCTTGTTGTTGATGAGACCATGAGGACTAACGATCCTGATATTTATGCGGCAGGGGATATGGTAGAGATCGTGAACAAAGTCCACGGCAGAAAGGTCCGCATTCCGCTTGCCGGTCCTGCGAATCGTCAAGGCAGAATTGCCGGCACCAACGCGCTGGGCGGAACAATGAAATACCGCGGCGCACTCGGAACTTCCGTTGTGAAGCTGTTTGATAAAACTGCGGCATCCACCGGATTGTCGGAAAAAGCAGCGAGAGACGCAGGTTTTAATGTCGGCATTTCGTATGTTTTTAAGGATAATCATGTCACCTATTACCCGGGAGGTAAACCGCTGGCGCTGAAGATCGTCTATGATAAGCCAACAGGAAAATTGCTGGGAGGTCAGGCATACGGCGAAGCAGGTGTTGAAAAGAGAATTGATGTTCTTGCAACGGCGCTTCACGGCAAGATGACACTGGAAGATCTTTCAGAATTGGATCTTGCGTACGCTCCCCCGTTCAATAGCGCCAACGATCCGGTAAATATGGCAGCGTTCATTGGTATGAATTTTCTCAATGGCTATAGTCCTTTAAAAACACCTGGTGAGACATTGGAGGAATTGAAAACAAACCAAGGCATACTATTGGATGTACGAACGCTTGGAGAACGATCCAAAGCTCCTCTCGAAGGAGTTATGCATATTCCGGCGGATGAACTCCGTGACAGGCTTGAGGAAATACCAAAACAAAAAGCAATCTACATTCTAAGCAAGGATGGATTTTTAGGCCACACGAGCCTGCAGATATTAAAGGCGGCTGGATGGAACGATATTTATAATATCGCCGGAGGAGTGACCGCAGCACAATGGTTTGAAGGATGGAATTTTACTAAACAATAACAACAACAGAAACACAATCAGGAGAACAACGATGTCAGGGTTAGAAGAAAAAATTAAAGCAGGTGCATTAATCGTTGATGTACGCACACCGGAAGAGTTTGAAGAAGAGGCGTATCCCAACGCAGTGAATATCCCGGTGGATGAGGTGCAGCGACGGCTCAAAGAATTCGGCGATCTGCAATCAACGGTGATTGTTTATTGTGCATCCGGTGCTCGCAGCGCCTATGCGGCACGGATTTTAAAGAACGCAGGGTATAAGGATGTTGTTAATGCCGGCGGTTTGTTTGATATGCCGATGAGTTAATAGAATGCTCCGAATTTGATCACTGTATAATAAAGGATTTATATGAAAAAACTCTTGTTGGTGCTATTGGTATTGTCAATGTCGTCCGCTGCACTTGCAAAAGATCTGCAATGGAAGAAATTCAATGATGGTCTTGCCGAAGCGAAACGCTCAGGAAAAAAAGTGCTGGTGGATGTCTATACCGATTGGTGCAAATGGTGTAAAGAAATGGACAAAAAGACCTATCCGGATAAAACTGTTTCAACATATTTACAAAAACACTATGTGATCATAAAACTCAATGCGGAAGGAAAAGAGCCGATAAAGTATCAGGGACAGTCTATGAGTCCGCAGGAATTTGCGCAGGGAATGGGAGTCGACGGATATCCGGCAACGCTATTCTTGCAAAGCGACGGGAAACCGATTACATTGCTGCCGGGGTATTCAACACCGGACCAGTTTATTCATGTGCTGAGCTTTATCGGGGAGAATCATTACCTGAAGAAAAAGTTTCCCGATTATCTCTCTGAAAAAGGGGTAAAATAATCCGATGCCAATCTCCACAGTGTCAGGAAAGTTGAAGATCCGCAATGGTATCAGGTTAATTTTGGCTCTTCTCGGCGTGATAGAATTTATCATATTTGCGGGAAGTGGATTTCAAAGTATTCCTGATGCATTCGGCGGTGCGATGTTGCTATTTATTGCTGCAACGAATTTTTGCACTCAATGTCCGCTCCTTTCCGCCGTAACACAGTTTTTCAGGAGGAAGCGAACTGCAATTCCTACCAGAAAGTTATGATCGCTCTATATAGAGCGATATGAAATAAAAATCGACTCCAAAGTGGAACAATAAGAGTAAAGCTAACGTACTGCAACAGCAATGATGCATTGATCGCGAAACATTGAACGCGTGCAGCATTATCGGTGATCGAACTATGGATTCTATGCATATACTTATTGTTGATGATGAAGCCTCGCAGCGTGAAGTTCTGGCGGGATATTTAAAAAAGAAACGCCACACCGTGCAGCAAGCATCTTCCGTTCAGGAAGCGATTGCACAAGTTCGTTCCTCTCATTTTGACGTAGTTCTGACGGATTATAAAATGCCGGGAAAGACCGGTTATGATCTTCTGCAGGAAGTGAAGTCGATCGATCCCGAGAGTATCGTTGTACTGATGACGGCATTCGGGACTATCGAAGGGGCAGTGGATGCGATGCGGGCCGGTGCGTATGATTACCTGAGTAAACCGATTGAGCTCGATGAGATTGACCTGCTCATTCGGCGCCTACAGGAACGGCAACAGCTGATCTCGGAAAACAAATCATTGCGCCGGCAGCTTGCAGAGAAGTATACATTTACGGAGATCGTCTCACAATCCGGTGCGATGCAGGAGGTTCTGTCCACTGCATCCCGGGTTGCAGAGACCAGGGCGCCGGTGTTGATCCGCGGAGAAAGCGGAACGGGAAAAGAATTGATTGCGCGTGCGGTCCATTTTCACAGTCCGCGGTTCGGCAAACCTTTTATCGCCGTCAACTGCGCGGCATTGAATGATAATCTGCTGGAGAGCGAATTGTTCGGACATGAAAAGGGAGCATTTACCGGCGCAGAAAAGCAGCGGCGCGGCAGGTTTGAACTTGCGGATGGAGGGACAATATTTCTTGATGAGATCGGTGATATTTCCCCGGCAACGCAGGTGCGATTGCTGCGCGTGCTGCAGGAACAAAAATTTGAACGGGTCGGCGGTTCTGAGACGATCGCAGTGGATGTCCGTGTGATTGCTGCAACAAACAAGAATCTTGAAACGGCCATTACCGAGGGGAAATTTCGCGAGGATCTGTTTTACCGGTTGAATGTTGTTGCAGTGGAGCTTCCTCCCCTTCGCAAACGCCGGGAAGATGTACCGCTACTATTGGACTATTTCCTGGCAAGATTTGCCAAAGCACATAAACGCAGGAAATTGTCGTTCTCCAAGGAAGCCTGGGAATGTGCAACGCGCTATGATTATCCCGGAAATGTGCGGGAACTGGAAAATATTGTTCAACGCGCCGTGATTTTTTCCCGCGGTGAATTGATCACCATGGACGATCTGCCGCAAATAGTCCGCGGCGTGAAAACCGAACAGCACGCAACAAACGAAACAGCACAGTCGCTGCCCGATCGGGTTGAACAGCTGGAAAAAGATCTCATCTTCGAAGCTCTTCGAGTGAATGGCGATAATCAATCGAAAGCAGCAAAAATTCTTGGACTATCAGAACGTAATTTGCGCTATCGTTTGAAAAAATGGGGAGTAAAAAAGTAGTTCGATTGAGTATCTTGCCGTACAATAATTTCCTTTCTCCAATTCCACCGCTTTCTCCATTCTTATCTTTCACCTTCTTACGACACTATATACACTCGACAAAATTGTCGAATACAATCGACAGAAACGTCGCGTTTTGAATTGATCGTATCAGTAGACCTTCATTTTCCTTGTAGATAGTGCACATTTGTGTTTGGCACGGCGATTGTAATACAAAGACCAGAACGCAACACAAACACAATCAACATTCTCACACAACACATCTCATGGAGGATTTATGAAACGCATCATCAACGCGGCACTCACACTGGTCATGGCATTGACGCTGGGTGTATTGTTCACCGATTCTGTGTATGCACAGAAAAAATCAACAACAGCACCAGAAGGAAACGGTCAATTCTTTGTGGATCAGGACGGCGACGGCATTTGCGACAATGTCGGTACGCATCAGGGACAAAAAGCAGGAAACGGTTCCCGTGGAAAAGGAATGGGTCCAAAAGACGGCACCGGCAATAAGGGCCAGGGTCCGAAAGATGGTACCGGTTTTGGTTCGGGAAAAGGTACGGGAACAGGAACAGGGGTTTGTGACGGAACAGGTCCAAAGGGAAGCATGAACCGCGGCGGTAAAGGGAGATAACTCCTTCTGTGTGAGGAGAGTGTGAACTCTCCTCATGCGCTAAAGCGTAACGCTTCAACAAGGGAAAGAGGAATAGTATGAAAAACATCTCTATGATAGTGACATTCTCCATTCTTTTCATCGTCGGTTCAACTCTGATGGCACAGTCAAATACGGAAACAGGGCAACAGAAAGAACAGAAGGTGATAACATCTCCGGCGGAGAACGATGCAAACGCAAACGGCATTCTTGATGTAAAAGAGAATCAACAGTCCGGCAGTAAAAAAAGCACGAAGAAACGCGACCAATTCATTGATGTTAATGGCGACGGTATTTGTGATTCGCGTGAAAACGGCCTGGGTTTCCGCCGAGGCAAAGGAATTCAAGCAGGACAATCTGGAAAACGACAACAAGGAAGGCACAAATGAATCAGAACTCTCGAATAGCACTTTCACTCGTCCTTATTACAGGACAATATCTTTTCGGTCAAATCGACGCACATGCAACCATCAGCACTATGGCTGATGACAACGTCAATAATAACGCATTGTATTTGAAAAGCAATGTTACGACAGTAATGGTGAACGGCGGATATGACTGGGAGAGGGATCAAACGCTTACGCGCCTGTTTTATGACGGTGCGTTTGCGTATTACGAATCGCTGCTGGAACGGACGAACCAACTTCATTCCGTTAATGCGGAATTCACTCAATGGTACGGCAATGACGGCCAAAACTCGGTACAGGCAGGCGGGTTTATCGGCGCGGCCATCCATCGTGACACCTACACAATATTTGATCACTCCATGCTGTCCGCATTTATCAATACCAAATATTTTCTTACGGACCGACTCATCGGCAAAGCAGGTTATACATTGCGAGCGGTCTCCTTCACCACGCTGGATGATTTCAGCTATACGGAACATGCATTGTTTGCGCATGCAGCATTTGCCGCCGCGCCAACCACAACAGTAATTGTGCAGGCAGATCTCGGAAGCAAGTTCTATTCTACAACGCCTTCCATGTCCAGTGCATCGATGAGAAGAGGTGTCATGTCCTCGCTGATGCCGAGCGTAACACAAACGATCGGCACGGTAAAGATCGGCCAGGGAATAACGGAAAACATCGGCATCAGCATAACGGAACGATATCAATGGAATCTGCAAAAACAGACCAGGTACCTCAGCGCGGAGTATGGATATATTTCGGATGACGAATTGTTTGATGACCACTATGGTTATGAAGGGCTGCATTCCAATGCCGTACTGACCGCACTCCTTTCGGAAACGATGACTTTAAAATTTTCCGGCGGATTACAGAACAAATTGTATTCCTCTCTCGCAGCGTACGATTTGAACGGGAATTATATTGATGCGCAACGCAGTGATGAGAGATCGTATATCAATATCTCTCTTTTGCGAAACTTCGATGATCTTGGAATTTCTGTCAAAGGATCGGCTGAATATATTCAGAACAATTCGAATGACGCGTTGTATCATTATACCAACACAGCATTCACCCTTGAACTCGGTATCCCTTTTTAAATGGATGCCTGGTTCTATTCCTCCAAAATATTCGTATTATTCGGCAACGTTGTGCCGGTCGATCAAATCAAACCGGTAACAACATCCGGATAACGTGCTGAATTTTATTTCGATCATAAAGCCCCGCTACATTATTGCCATAGCACTTGGTGTTGCAGTGCTCATGTTCACCTCCGCGTACATCGAACTGCGGCAAAGCCGCGAAGAACTCTATCACGTCCTTCAGGAACATTCCCTTTCTCTTGCCGAGAGTATCACGAACAGCAGCGCAAATATCGTCCTTTCTACGGACCGTATCGAAGAGCAATTGAGCGAACGACTGCTGAATAATGCACACCTGATTGCTGCGCTGGATAGCCTTAGCGTAATGAATGGTGCTGCCTTAAAAAGTATTGCATCCCGCAATGGAATATTCCGCATCAACATCTTCAATCGTTGGGGGAAACGGATCATGTCCAGCCATACGCCGGAATTGCATTCCAGTGTAATGAAAGAAAAGAATTCTCCCGGCACGATTCTTCGTCCCATTTTGCAGGGAACTGCTGAAGAATTAGTTATTGGATTAAAAGAAGCTCGGTTTGAAGAAGGTCAACGGTATGCAGTTGCCGTTCGACGGACGAACAAAGCCGGCGGCGCTATTGTTCTGAACCTGGATGCTGCTCAATTCATCGAGTTCCGCAAGGAGATCGGTATTGGCAAACTGGTAACGGATCTTGGCAACAACACCGGAATAGAATATGTCGTGATCCAGGATGAAGAAGGGATTCTTGCTGCAACGAAAGATGTGCAGGAGATGTCCACCGTGGACAACGATCCCCTCCTTTCGGCAGTGCTGGTGAACGATACGACAGTCAGCCGGGAAGTGTCGTTCCATCATCGAAACACATATGAGATCGTCAAACGACTTTCCATTGACGGTGCCGCGGTCGGCGTACTGCGTATAGGACTTTCACTGGATGAACTGCGGGCCATCGACAGCCGCATGCAGCGCCGGATGATCATCATGTCCATCGTGTTTGTTCTTCTCGGCGTCATCCTGTTTTCATTTATCATTGCATTGCAAAATGTGAAATTAATTTCCGGTAAATATTCTTCCATTCGGTCATTGACCGGGAATATTCTTGAACATATGAATGATGCGGTCGTTACCATCGACCGCGACCGGAAAGTGACCATCTTCAACCGCCAGGCGGAAACTCTCTTTGGCATTGAATCCCATCGTGCAATCGGTCTGTCCATTGAGCAACTGCCGGAACGGATTCAATCCTGCCTTTCGTCCATTACATCCAAGAAGGAAGAGCAGATGGAGCAATCGCTGTGGTGCAGCAACAACGATGAGCGGATCGTTTCGATCTCCACCTCCACAACCACCAATGATGCGGGAATAGTGGAAACCTGGACCGCGGTGATTAAAGACCTTACCGAAGCCAAGCGACTGGAAAAGGAGATTCAGCGAAAAGAGAAAATGACCGCCATGGGAGCTCTGGCAGCCGGTGTTGCACACGAGATCAGGAATCCGCTGAATGCGATTTCTATGATTGCTCAGCGGTACGAAAAAGAATTTTCGCCAAAAAAAGGAGTTCGGGAATATCAATCGCTGACAAATGTCCTAAAAAAGGAATCTCTTCGCATGAACGGGATCATTCAGCAGTTTCTGAATTTTGCCCGCCCTCAAAAAGTCCAGCTGTTACGCACCTCTGCCGCGGCATTTATCGATCATGTTGCCACATTGTTTCGGCCGCAAACAGGAAAGAAGAAGATCGCATTTGCCGTTCATGCCGATGAAGTGGATCTGTCCATTGATTTTGAACAAATGACACAGGCACTGTTAAATCTGCTTCAAAATGCACTGGACGCAACACCGCACAAGGGTTCGATCGAATTATCATTGCGATCCAGGAATTCGGACATTATCATAGAAGTTTCGGATACAGGAGCAGGCGTACCGGAAGAACTAAAGGAAAAAATCTTTAATCTCTATTTTACAACGAAATCTTCTGGATCAGGAATGGGTCTGTCAATTACGCAACAGATCGTCTCACAGCACAACGGTTCTCTTTCTGTGAAACAAAACCAACCAAAAGGAACGATCTTTACCATCACCCTCCCATCGGCGGTGTAACGACAGCGAGCGATGGAAAGACATCGTTTTCTCGCAATCAGGATGCTGATATCCTGAATCTGAAGAAGGAAATATTTCCCGCAAATATTCTCAAAAAATGAAGTGATGATATCGTTGGATTTGCGGCAATATTTTCCGTACTTCAAAGTGAGATCAAATTTCGGAGCAGTCAACTAGAGCGTATCTCAAAAATGGTTTGTCATTGCGAGGAGTCCTGTTTTATAGGACGACGAA
>JBAYIS010000030.1:0-41491 GCA_041665525.1 Bacteroidota bacterium
CGATGATTCAATGTACGCATAGAGCAACTGGCTGGCAACGAGCTGGCCACCTTCCGTCTGCAGGTTCCATACCGAGCGCGAGCCACCTTTGTGGTAGATCGTTTTCACGAGATCAAGCGCAATCGTATAGATTCGGATCGTGCACTCCTCCGGTAGGTAGTTGAAGTAAATCTCCGGTGATCCCCACTGCGCCTCGTGCCTGACAAGATACGGATTGGGAACGATCCTGATCTTGTCCATCATTTGATCAGTTACAGTAGAGACCGAGGTATTCCTATTGGTAATGGTCAATATCGCATCCTTCGGGAAGTTTGCTTTTACTCCACCACCCCAAGTAATATTTACCCGATCACCCACTGTAAAGTCTTTCGTCCCGCTTTTGTGAACGCTCCCCCAAAACAGTGCTGCTCCGGTCTTGCCTGATCCAACACCCCGATCAGTAAAGTCTAAAACAACCCGGCTGTTGTAATATCTCAGCACATGGCCGAACTCCCATGTCTCGTTATTACTGATTACTCCACTTATATAATAACGGTTTGGTTTACCAGTATAGGATGTCGAGGTTCCTGCCCGGATACCGTGTGCCGAAAATGTATATTGCGAGTCTATTGGTTGACCTGTAGCTTCATCGTATACTTCCAGTGTCAGGTACGGGATTATTCTTTTGAAGACTAAACTTGCTGTATCGATCCCACTGCCGGTGAATCGAATGGATATCTTCCGGGAAGATGATGTGTAAGGTGAATAATCGGTGATGCCGGTGTAACTTAACGAGTCTTGCGTAATGATCGGAACATCGGCGCCGCTTACTGACTGGATTGTTCCACTCACCTTGAATGAATCTGCCAATTGTTCGAAGCTATACTTTACCTCAAGATGTGCTCCGCCAAGTCCGAAGATATCTTTTACTACTGCTGTTCCCGATTTCATCCCCTTGCTCTCATTGGTCCCATGAACAAACAGGTTTACATCAATGACTTCATTCTGAACTCGATTATTTAAAGTGTCTTTGATTGTAATCGGGAAGAAGTATTTTACACCATTGGTGATGCTGGTGAGATTGATT
Source organism: Bacteroidota bacterium (assembly GCA_041665525.1). Lineage (GTDB taxonomy): Bacteria > Bacteroidota > Ignavibacteria > UBA10030 > UBA8401 > UBA8401. Next base: position 1,067 of record JBAYIS010000030.1, read on the forward strand.
TGCAGGTTTTTCCCTTCAAAGAATGTCTTATAATTAGTCACATTGGTCGGCGCCAGTGTGATCGTTCCAATATCCCCAAACGATCCGCCTGCTTGTGTCCCGTCGGAGTTCGGTGCAGAATAATTAGATGAGGCGGTTATTGGTGTAATGACGATAAGGTTTTTATCCAACACTGCGGGAGATTCCATCGACTCCAATTCAATGGATGTATCTCCGGCATCGAACGATACCACCTTGTAATAATACGTGACATTGTTCTTCAATCCCCCGATATCATCCCCTTTGTCGAAATAATCATGGGAGAGCGTATCCCCCTGCCACTGTTTTAATAATTTGAACGGGCCAGTCTCTTTAACTGCACGGTAGACCCTGTATCCTGCAAACGCTTTGCTCATTGTATCAGGAATGATCGGGTCAACGCTTGATTCGGCTGATTTATCCCACTCTAAATAGACTCTTCTGTTCAATGCTTTCGATGTCACCGTTGGTGGATCGGGCGGCGAGGGGGTCTTGAAACCTGATTCGTAGACTCTTTTTAACAAATCGTTTAATTGGAGCATTTGATTCTTATTGTCTGCAAAGAGGATAGCGGAAACGAATCGTGCAGTATCTCCAGGAATTACTTTAAATGGTGAAGACAGTATGATTGGCGTATCTTGTAAGTCTATTTGTCTTTGATATGGGCTTATATATTTATTTTGTATCAGTCTATGATAGAATATTTCTTCAGTACGAATTGTATCCATAAATATGTTAATGTAGGTATAACCCGTCTGCGTATGATTATAATACTGTATGGTAAATCTTCCGGCCGGTCCTCCGTCAATTGCTCTTCCTTTGTTTCCAATAATGTCCGCCGGGGAATAAAGAAGCGAACCGGCAAGCACGGGAGGATGCTTCGTTGCCGTCCACCTGAATTCTATGTTGCTATTTATGATGGTATCTTTTTCTTCTTGGTAAATTAAATTTTGTTCAGATAAAAAATTCGTTGATGTTGGTATTATTGTATTATAAATGCCAAACGTCGTTGGGCGCATCAAGTACTGAACACCATGATCCCAAATGAAATAACAACTGTCTATTTGTGAATGACTTTTATTTATATAATCGTATCGAAATAGTATTGTGTTCTTTAATGATTTACCTCTCCAAGTATAAACATATTGATGCACTTCTAGTTCGAGAGGTCTACTTTTTTGAAAATCTCGATAAGCTCTGGTATCAGTATCCTTGTATACGGTGATAAAATCTTCATCAGATTTATAGATAGGTTTATATTTTGATCGGTCCAGTGGTTCGGCAACATATTTTTCTGATCCGTTGACGCTGCGTATCGGCCAATCATTATAATTATTACCGGAAATATCGACGCCGTTAGAATCATAATCTAAGCTTGAATAAACGATATAGTCTCTATCATCTATATATTTCCACCCTATACCGTTGTATATTTCATCATACCCAGCATTCAGATCGCCAACTCGACCTGGAACCATACCGTAAAATGGGCCATGGTTAATATTAAAATCTGATCGAAAAATAGGAATGTATGAAGCTTCACGAAAATAATATTCAGTTCCTTTCTTTGCTAAGAATCCTAATCCGCAAAAATTATATGCCCAGCCTGCCCCCATGTGATTAGATCCTCTCGGCCACAAAGCAGTTGCAGCTGCGTATCCTCTATCGTATTCTAAATTTTTTCCAAATTCATCATAATCCCCGTAGAGAAGACCGCTGTTAAATATAGAAAACTCAAATTGACTTGCGCGGTTGGTTTGGCGATGTAAGATTCCATTAGGGATTTGAGAGAATAATAAACTGCTAATTAGTATTATACTTTGTAATAATATTTTTATTAAAATCTTCATTTATCATTAGGAAATTATGTAAGAATGTAATCATAGAGTAAATGTAATTCCAATATTTTATGCTGAGTCATAGTAAAATCAATAAATTTGACAATTTTATTAAATGTATAAAAAATGTTTTCTGTGGATTGTTCAAGGTTAGGCTTTCTAAATGCGGTTACATCAAATACAACAGGTGCCAAAAACAATAACGATGTCACTTTATTTTCAGTTAACTAAATATCAACCTAGGGCTTTATCAGAAACAATCGTTATAGCGTCTGGCCAACAATCTTGGAGTTAATTGTTAAACCAATAGTTTGGAGTACCAATAGCTTCGTTAAGTAAATTCCCTCCTTTGTGAATTCGAATTTGGGCTTTCAATGGGGGATATTGAATTTTATTGGATGTATTTTGGCTGACGACATAAGAACATACGAAATCTTGGAGCAACTGAAAAAAACATTGTTTTTAACCTGCCGGTGCGTACTAGTCAAGTGTATACTACGGTAGGCGAATTTGGCCTCCGCTGATGACTCGATGAGGCATAATCGCTAAAATACTATTACGAACCTTTTATTTCAAGAGCATCTTTCGTTGTAATCGTGAAGTTCAATATATTTCCTCTATGTGTTTGTTGAGAGGCGACTTAGGATTACATTTTCATTCGTACAACCTTAAAATATTCTGCGCCCAGATATATTTAGGTTTTGCTTTCACATAATTACCAAAAAATCATCATTCTTTTTTTATAAATATCCACATTCAAATACTGTCCTAATTTTTAATTAATTTACTTTTTCAAATGTTTTAATACTTATTTAAAATGAGTATTAAACTCCTTGAGCTCTTTTTGCTCAAGGAGTTTTGATGTTTATTCCGCATTACACCAATGTGATAAACCATCACATGCACCTAAATGCCATGACCAACATGACATCGCTGAGCCTCCGGGACATTGACAATTTAATCCACAACCCCCAGAGACAGTTTGGCAAACATCATCACAATATCTTAAATCAGCATTAGAAATATTTGTGAACCCCACAATCAAAACAAGAACTGTGAGCACCATAAAAACAACTTTGGCTACTTTCATGACAACCTCCGTTAAATGTTAAAAATATGTTATTTATATGCTGAATTAATTGAATTAATTTCAGCAATATTTTGTTCTGTCAATTTACCAATCGTTCTATTGCTTTTTAACGCAAGCAAAACATATCCAACAGTAATTGTTACTGTGATGATACTCCCGACAATGATGATAATGCTCAATTGACTCATTTAGTCGCTACAATAAATGACCAAGAAAAGAACATGTTTGAGAGAATGAAAAATGTCCAATTAATATGCCACATTGCAATGAAATAATCTGCCCCGTATTTCAGTATTTCATTCCCAAGGCTTAACACCATAAATGTGCCGGTGCAATAGGTCAAAACACCAATCGCAATCCAAAAAATGTACTGTTTGTATATTGGAATAAGGAAGGCAGAGGTTTTATGTACCAAGGAATAGAGTACAATCATGGCGCAGCTGACAAGAAGTATTCTTGCAGTTACGGCCATGGGGATATTCAAGTGATCAGGAGTATAAAAATATTGCGAGACGACCAGCCATAAGCAGAAATAGAATGCCAAAAATGAAAAGACGATCCTATTCTTTATTTGAGGTAATATGAATTGTCTGAATAATAGAAGTAGAAATGTTACTTCAATAGAACGATAATAATCTGATAAGAGGTGAGTGGAAGCTTTTATTCTCCCTAAATAATACTCTAATCCAATCTGTAAGACCGTTAATAACAAAAAGAGGGTAAAATATCGCAAGGGTTTGTCCAATGTTTTCCAATGACGTAATCCTATTGTCAATGGAAAGACTGAACTTGCCATTGCGATATATGATAAGAGGGGTGGTCTCATGAACTATTTATTGAGTACTCCCGGACTTGCACAAATGGGAGGACATGGATTAATTTCTTCTGCAATGATGCCATTTTCCATATCGTTTCCCGCGCTATTTACACCAACGACGACTAGTGTAGCTGATCCATCGTCTTTTTTTGCATAATAATAACGAATTCCGACACAACCTGTTTGCCCTAAAATAGCATCAAAGACGTTCCGATCGAACATTCCGCCTTTTATTTGAGGAACTGAGGGGTTGTTCCTAAAATTGGTTACATACTTTTCAGCAGTGGCTAGGGAGACCACATGATTATGATTAATCCCCGTTTGTGTCTTCACTATTGATGTTACTGTAAAAGTAACTAAAAACAGTGCCACAAATGACAAAACAACTCGTTTGAAAGCGCTCATCGCACACCCCAAGATAATATTGATGAAAATGTGAATTGCGGGGAAATGCTATAAGGGATTAATTCAAATTGCAATACTCAGATTTGAGTATTTTCTTAAGCTCTTTAGGCAATCGATAATTATGTCATTATGGGAGAGTTGATAAATCAATTGGACATTTCAAAAAATTATCTATTCGAGGTTTTGTATAGCTTGGATCAATTTATTTGAAATTATTATTAAAACAATGAAAGCATAACAACCTGGCCCTTTTCATTATATAGGAATTGACGTTTCTTTCAGATAATATCGTCCTGATTGACGAGGGACTTTCTAAAAAGTGAAAAAAAATTGTATAACCGGCTCCAAAATAGAATATTTTCGGATATATGTATGTACAAAGTATTCTTTGACTGAATTTTTTGGGACCTTATTAATTGTTGCATATTCAAGGGGCTACATCGTAATTGTATACTTTCTTTAATCTCATTTTCAATTTCTCAGTTTTAGTTCCCTCTTTGGCCAAAAACTTGGAATCAAGAAAAAAAATAAAATATAACGTATTTACGTGATGGTAAATATAGAAAATAAACTGTACAGTTAATCAAAATATTCAGTAATTAATCGCTTTCGTTATTAACAATAGTTTTTTAATTTTGTTATAAATTCATGGATATCGTATCTGCAAAAATAGTTCAACAAAAAAAAACTGATAAAATTACATGTAAACAGAAACAATTCAACGATAAAAAGAATACAATAATTCAAAATATTATTTTCGCATGTTTCTTTTCCCTTCTTTTTTCTGGTTGTCCAAAAGATGATGTTCCTTGCACTACATGCCCTCAACCGACCAATCCGCTAGCGGTGAGTATCTTTGATGTTTCAAGCACAGAAGTATTTCTCAAAATTTCACTTTCCTCAAGTGAATTAAACCGAATAGTATCGCTTAAACGTAATGACTCTACAATAATCACTATTTCTTTAACCGGTAGTGATTCTGTGATTATTGACGATTCACTGCGACCTCGGACATTATATACTTATGAACTGGTCTCTGGTGATTGGAATGCCAAAATACAAGAAACAACAAAAGATACAACACAGCATGACTTTGCATGGGAAACATACAATCTTGGTGATCTAGGAGTATCAGCAAGTATCTTAAATGATGCAGTCATTATTAATGACACGCTCATATACATTGTTGGTGAAATATATATAAAGGATGCCACGCCAATAGGCGAAAAAATGTATAATGCTGCAGTAGTGAAGGGAAAAAATATTTCGCTTCAGGAAGTCCCCTATAGAATGGTTGGACAATCGTACGTGAATCCCATTAGTGCAATTTGTGCAACCAGTAAAAGCGATATATGGTTCGGTGGAAACGGATTGGTTCATTGGGATGGGAATGATTTTATTCCTCAAGAAGCATTTGTTTCGCTCTGGGGTCCTAACAAGATAAATAAAATGTGGTGCTCTGTGAATGGAGTATATGTTGTTGGCGAGAACGGCTCACTGGCTTTTAATAGCAATACTTTGTTGCAAAAACTCCAAAGCGGTACTACCGATCAAATATTCGATGTCTATGGCGTTATTAACCCAAAAGATCAAACCGAAAAAATTTATTGTGCCGTTTTAGGATATCCCAATCCTCCATCGCATGCAAAAATATTGAAAATTACAAATAAGACTAAGGTCGATTCGATTCAATGGGGGATACCACGAGATGTATTTTCGGTGTGGAGTGTCAAGGGATTTCCTTTATTTGTGGCTGCGGCAAGAGGTGGAATTTATGATAATACTTTAGGACAGTGGCGAGGGACAAGTTTTTCTGAAACGATTGTTATTCAAAATGTGCGTGGGAATAGTCTGAATGATATTTTTGTCAATGGATCTGGTAACGGTGCATTTGTTGCACACTATAATGGGATAACCTGGCATCAATATACTGAACTTGCAGGGAGTGCAGATTGGTATTCATCAATTGCGGTGAACAATCATACTGTCGTATTGGTAGGATTTAAAGCAGAAAGGGCGGTGGTTTCAATAGGGCGTCGAAAATAAAAAACATCCTGTATGGCGGCAACCACACAGGATGTGTAACGGCAAACGAAAGGTTTCATGATGAGATCACGATTATTATTCCAAAAGGAATAACATTGCCTTTTTGTTTGCTTACACCAATTTACAAAAAATATTTTAGAGTTTTGATACCTAGTCAAACAATATATCTCACTGAGTTTACATAAAATATTAAAGGAATCTTATATGCGAAAGAAATATAGGTTTTTTAGTATCATAATTGCCTTAATAGTATCAACATTGCCTTCTATAGCCCAGCTTCAGGAGTTTGACAATGATCAAGGTTCCGAAGGGCTAAACGTTAATTATTTTACGAAGATTCCGCCTCCTGCAATATTTACACAGAGAATAGGACTTCAAAAAGCAGCAACAGTATCGATTACAACTACATATACAGCAACTGTTCCAGCTGATACCAAAACTGCTATTGATTATGCTGTAAAGATATGGTCACAACTTATCAATTCTACAATTCCGATAAAAATTCTCGTCGATTGGAAGACCTACACTACTCAGCAGATATTGGCCGATTGTTCACCAACAGATTTCCCGTATAATTTTAGCAATTCTCCAGATCCATTAAAAAAAACACGCTATGCTATTGCACTTGCTGAAGCAATTGCGGGGCAAGAATTAAATAGTGCATCACAATATGAAATAACATTAAATATTAACAAAGATAAAGTTTGGTATAAAGGCACTGATGGTAATACTCCGGCAAATATGTATGATCTTGTGAGTATTGCAATGCATGAAATTGGTCATGGTCTTGGTTTATCATCAAGTATGCTGGCTACAAAATCTGCGGGAAGCTGGTTGGGTACGTGGGGTTTTGGTGATCCGTCATACGGTTCAACGCTTGATTATCAGTTGCTTAATGTTGCTGAATTTACAAATTCTGAGACGGATTTGACAAATACAACCAGCTATCCAAAACTTTCGGAAAATTTAGGAAATGTTTTAGTTGGAGGTAGAGTATTTTTCAAAGGTGTGAAAGCAAAAAAACTCAACAATAATATTTATCCTAAGATGTATGCTCCAAATCCTTTTAATGAGGGTTCTAGTATCTCTCATCTCGACCAGGATAGTTACGGTGCAGGTAATGCCAATTCACTATTTCATCCGCAATTTGGTATGGCAGAAGCTATACATTCACCAGGCGAAGTTGGATTAGCACTGTTGCAGGATTTAGGCTGGGAGGTCAATCGATGCATAACTGTGACAGCTCCAGTAGCGAATGCTTCTTGGAAAGTGAACCAAAATTATCAAATTAAATGGCACGATAATAATGGGGGTAATGTCGATATCACTCTTGAAAAGTGGAATGGTGCATCCTTTTCTTGGATAAAAAACATTAGAGTCTCTCCAAATAATGGTTATGCTAGTGTAATTGGAGAGAATACTTTAAATTACATTGTCCCAGCAGATGTCCAAGTAGGAGACTACAGAATTAAAATAATGGTGAATGTGGATAATTATTCATACTCTCCGACATTTAAAGTCAGCGGTCAACCTCAGGTGTCACAACTACTTTTTACTCCTGAAAAATCAACTTACCCAGATCCTCAGACAATAAAGATTTCATGCTCAGATCCAACCCTCACCGGCTTAACAATATTCTATACTACCGATTTAAGTACTCCAGGACCAACAAAATCTTTATATGATAATGTAACAGGAATATATATATCGAGTAGTAAAACAATAAAAGCAATTGCCTATAAATCAGGTTATGATGCGAGTGAGATTGCGGAAGCTAGTTACGTAATCGGCTTGGATTATAATCAATTTAAATTAGCACAACTTGATGAAAATGGTCAAACATTCGGAAATTTTGCACACTATGATGCCCAAGGTGTCTTAATGAATCACCTTGACTCGAAAGTTATTAACTCACAGTATAATTGGCAAAGTGAAATTCTTTATATCAAAAGTCCTTCTGATTATAAAATCGGAACAAAACAAAAATTTAATACTTTTACAACAAACTTAGGATCAAGTGTATTGAATTATAATGCATTTCGAATTTGGGATGATGAAACCCATAGATCAAGTATTAATGATATTAAATCGTTTTTTAAAACAGCAAATAATGCAATAGTACAAGTATCATTTTTTGGAGTACCTGTTTCTGATCCTGCTATAAAAACTGGATTTTCTGACCCTTGGTTTCCGGACGTTGATTTAGTTGGAAAATTTGGAGGATATAGGAATAGAGGAATGTCTGCTGTTTCGATTGATAAATCCGTTCCTTTTAATCCCAATACGAATGCGAGTGGATCTGGATCTGAGTATAAAGGAGTATTTTTGAACCAAAGTGGGCCACCGAGTTGGTCTGGAGACTATTACAAAGTAAAAGCAAAATCGACAGTTCCTTGGAATGGTAAAACTGCAAGTTTTTTAAAGTGGAGTGTGGTTAGTGGACAAGCAGAATTTATCGATGCTAATGCCTTAGAAACTGGAGTGGTGTTTAAGCAGCCAAATACTATAATTACATCAAATTACAAACCATCTCTTGCAACAAATTTTGCAAATTCATTTTCAACAAATGGTTCACATAAATTTATCAGAACTGGTAACGGTACGTTACATCTTGTTTATCATACAGAAGGCATAGACGGTAAGGTATGGTATGAAACAAGTACTGATAATGGCGCAACTTGGCAAGTTCGATTTAGTGCTCCGGGGGGATGGGATCCATCAATTGTCGCTGTAAATAATAATCGAGTAGTAATTGTCTACGCAGTAATTTATAACATTGTCGCTGTTTGTTATGATGTATCCCTTAATGCTGTTTTATCGAATGCAAATGCATTGGTAACGGATTCTTGGAATACACCACGGGATGTTAATGTTGCAATAACCACTGCAGGGAAAATATTAATTACGTGGTATAATTCATCAGTCCATTCATACAGTATCGCTGGTTACTATGGCCGATACGGAAATGTTGCATCCAATGGAACAATTAATTGGATATCTAACGTCGATTATGAAGCCGGAGGCATTGCAGGTGAAAATGCTAGACACGGGGTAATTGATGTGCGAGTTCAAAGTGGGGATGGGCTCTTTCATTTTGCATTTGATGATGTAGATAATTTTCAACAAAGACAAATATATTATGGTCCAATATTTTATGATGTAAATAGTAATACAGTCAAGACATATATCTATTCACCGTATGATAATTGTTTGTCAGGTGGTTCAGCATTTGATAATAATACAAATCCTACATTTATAACAGAAACTAATGGTGAAGGGACAAGATTTAATTGGATTGGGGAAACTTATGGTGACCTTGTATCAGTATTCAAAGATCCGGGGTATTTTCGACATTGGTATTTTGGAAGCGGAGTGACAAGTACTAGTATGAATAAAGCGTCCAATGGATATGTCATTGGATGGTCGGATGGATACACTCATAGTTATACAAATAGTAGCACTTTGTATGAACTTGGGACAATATCATCAACAGGACAATACCTCCAAATAGGAAATAGCGATAATCTATCGAATATGAAAGCAATGGGTTTCAATGTTAATGCTATCCCATACACTTTTAATATTTCAAGCCCAATTGGTTCTGACCAAATCCAAAAACAAGATATAGAAATGAATAAAGTTGTTCTTGGCAGAGGGGGCATTGTATCAATAAAGGTTTCGAGTAATGATTCAATTAAGTCTGACACAGTAAAAAACAAGCGTGCATCAAGTAGCCATATTCAATTTGCATTCATGCTTAATAATGTAACTGTAGATGGTAATACCATAAAATTTGTTGAAATCCCTGAAACAATTAAGATTACAAATGTCGAAGAATTGAATAATTGTCTACTAACTGAACCGTTTGTTGTGACGGACAATTCTAATCTATCATACGATATCAAATTTTCTTCAACACATGGTGACAAGGTAATACACGCTTTAGCAAAAAACAATTTTATAAATTTCAGAGTTGAGTTAATTGATTCCAAAACTCAGCAAGTACTAGGTGTTTTAAATAATTGTAATAATAAAGAAAATCAGATAAACGAACGACAGGAACTTGGTTTTGTGGTAGATTGTAAGGGTATTGAATTAAAAGAAATTCAGCTGCGAATAGTGCTTGTTACCAACACAAATGCTCAGTTTAGCATTGGTGATAAAGTAGTTCGATTGGCTGATGTTTTGCGAAAAGGAAACATAGACCGAACCAAAATATCATATCAGGGATCGTCAATAATTAAATCTTTCGCACTAGATCAAAATTTCCCAAACCCGTTCAATCCAACAACTACAATTTCATTTGCAATTCCTAAAGCTGGAAAAGTTGTTTTGAAAGTTTACGATATCCTCGGTAAAGAGGTTGCGACACTCGTAGATTCATATAAAGAAAGTGGACAATATTCTGTTGTTTTTAGTGCTCCAAAACTGTCTAGTGGAATGTATGTATACAAACTAACATCTAATGATTATTCTGAAGTTAAGAAAATGATGTTGGTAAAATAATAATTGGTTGAATGTTCTTCAAGCCTGCTCTAAACCAGCAGGCTTTTTTTAATTTCGAATTGTTTAAAATGAGTGACCTGTTATCCAAACATAATACTTTTTTTTGAATCATGAATCATAAAAATTGGCTAAATGCTATTTAACTCAGAACGAATCTTCTCAATATTTCAAGAAATAAATGTATTTATAGTAAAAATAAATGGATAAAAAAGTAATTTCGTGGGATTTCAATAACATGAGGTATGACAAATATCGTATGTAATGATTGTCTTCGGTTTTTACCAATTTCTAAAGAAGGATCACTAAATTTAACATTGTCAAATCATTTGTGTTGGGGACAGGTCAAGTTTCAACGATCTGTATATAGAACTTTGTTTTAAGCTGGAATGCGGATACGTTATATTCGTTGTATGAGAAAGGTTATTTTTAAATATTTTTTCTTAGACTTTTTACGCTAATTTCAACGAGCTTTAACACTTTTTTATCAAAACATATCTTTTGATTAGAATTCGTTGGGAGTACAAAACAAAATCCTGCTCTTAGCAGGATTTGTTGTTTTCCATTGATTCATTCAAAAACGAGCTATTCAACTCCGTTGAATGCATCCTTCTTGAAAGTTGTATGTTGGGAATGACGTTTATTCTATCGACAAATCTATTGTGTAATTTGTCGGACCTCAATATTTCCTGAAATCGTTTTTATGGTCATCGTACTGCTGCCGGTGCCAATCTTACCAATCGCTATTGAACCGCCTCCGATCTCCTCAACTTCTATTGGCAAATTGGTTTTGATGGATGCATAGGAGGCTTTTAAGCGGACATCGCCGGTAAATTCCGGAAATGAAACGGTAACTGGTCCATATTCATTGATGATATCGATCGCCGCAGGTTTCGTCAGCATTTCTATATTCACACTGTTATTCTTGTTAACAATTCTTACCGCAGACGCCGAAAGGTCACTCACACGGATATCTCCGTATTCATTCTCCATTGTGATATTGCCGGTAATTTTTTTCCCGCTGAATGTTGAACCGGTGCCGTTGAGAATGACATTTCCCTGGATATTCCTTGCCGTCAGCTGTGAATAGGAATCCTCAATGGTTACATCTCGTGTCACATTGGATATTTCCACATGTCCCGAGGCATTTTGAATATAAACCGGATTTCCGGAACCGTTCACAGTTTCTATGGTAATATTGCTGTACGGCGCTGTAATGGACACGCCGCTGGTGTTCTTTACGCGAATTGTTCCGCTCTGCGATTCGATGACGGCAGATCCTTTTACATTACTTGCTGATACTGTCGAATAAGAAACATTCAACGTGATATTCCCTCCAATATCGCCAATGTCCACGGTCCCGCTGCTGCAAACAACGGTCACTGCGTCGGCAATCCCGTTGAATTTACAATCGGAATAATTGACATCCGCTTTCACCGATCCTGAAAAATCATTAATCTGGATATTTGAACTTTCACCTCGCAGTTGGAGATCGCCGCCGCTGTGATCAACGGTTGTTGTGCCATAATCGTTCTCAATCTTTTGCACATCCGCACAGTTTTTCACCTCCACTGTATTGGATACGCCGGAGAGGCGAAGAGTCCCTTTCATCCCTTCAATGGAGTGCGTACCATAGCGCATATCGGAAGAAAGATTCATTGCCGCCGGAATGAAAATATCGCCGGAAATCGTCAGATGGGAATATGTCGTCGAGAAGAGCGACGACAAAAACTCCTTAAGAGAAAAATCCTCATTGTTGATCGTCGGTTCTTTGAAGCGCAAGAGCATCTTTTCTCCAATCTGTTCTTGAACGATATCGAGATATTGAAAGAACAGTTTTTCCTTATCCTTATTCGACGAAGAATATTCGACTGAGATATTTATTGAAATTTCATTCTTTTCCCACGATTTCACGGCAATCGACGATCCGTTGAATCCGATCAATTCCACCGTGCGCACATCGTTCAGTGGAATGGTTTTTTTGATCTCCTTATTTCCCGCCGTCGCAAAAGTGACCGCTGCAAGAAGAACAAATGTCAGCAGTCGAAATCTTGAAGAACCATCGGGGATTGCGAACGTACGAAACAGCCGGTAAAATTTATTCCGCGCAGGGAAAGACGGGATCACATCACCGAGCAACGGCTTGTTTTGGCGATGATGTAAGTTTTTCACGAAGGTGCGATTTTTCATAATTTAATGTCTCCTTGTTGAAGCATTTCCTGAAGCAATGTTAATTTTAAATTATACAGTTCAATCAGCCGCTGTCGTTTCAAAGGCGAGAGATCATGGGAATTCAACCCTTCCTTCAATTCATCGATCGCGCCGTTCAAATACGTGAGGCGTGTTTTCCTCTGGAGGGAGCGATCGTCTTTTTTCGAATTGACATTCTCGTTCTTTGGAGAATGCACGATATTTTCGAATTCTTGTATCGCTGTTTGGTATGCTTTGTCTGTCTTTATCTCCTGCGGTTGAGATCGCTCCGCAATTTGCTTGACGGTGGTATACATTCCGATAATTGTGAACAACAGAATGAACGATGCGGCCATTCCATAGACAAAACTTCTTCGGTCAAAAAAGAACAGCGGTGATTTGTTGAATTGAACAAGACGCGACGACATACCTTTCCAGATACTCTTGAGTGCTGCAGAGTCAGGATGGTCTTCTTTCGAATAAAACTGTTCAGGATCGATCATATATTCCTCATTGTTTCTTTCAATTGTTTGCGCAGATGCTGTTTTGCTCTCGTAAGGATTGTCCGCGATGTACTTTCACCGATACTCAACATGTCTGCGATCTCTGCATGCGAATATCCTTCCACCTCGTACAATGTAAAAACAATTCGTTTCGTTTCGTCCAATTGTTCAAAGAGTGTCCGCAGCGTTGAGTTCCACATAAACGCTTCTTCTTCGTCCACAGTGACGTACTCATCGATCTCTTCAGCATCTACAAAAGGAATAATCGAATTTCGCCGCGCATCGCTTCTCATTTCATTTAATGCAATCGTGAACAGCCATGTTTTGAATGATGAGCGGTTATTGAATGACGCCAATCCTTCGTAGGCTTTGATAAATGCACGCTGGACCAGCTCTTTCACATCGCTGTCGCTTTTCCGGAATTGCTTCAGGAAACGGAAGAGGAACACAACATACGAGTCATACAATATCTTATATGATTGTGAATCCCCATTCTTGATGCGCACAATAAGAGCGGATTCTGTTTTCTCTGAAATATGGATATCCATTCAATAGTTTGATGATTGAGAAGTGGGAATCGCTACAGCAATTTTTAAAAAAGCGAGAATAAACATTCTCACCGCCATGAAGTGGTTCTTCCCGAAGGAACTTTTCGTGTCGGACAAGCGGCTGCTTGCCGAAGAACCTCCACACGACCGCAGCGTCATAATGATGATGCTTCCTTCCTGCAATAGAATTGGCATACTGTTGAAACGGATCCAATCAGAGCCATTCATCGGAATTACTCTGTGCATGAAGCGGTCACACTTCTTTTTTTATTCGGAATCGTTATCTTGATTCGTGTTCACTCTGAAACCCTCACGTCGATTCGGAAGTCAAAAGAACAATCGTTAGAAGCCTCTGAAAAAAATCATTACCCCTAAGGAATCTCTTTGTGGCAATTGCACGAAGGTTGAATATTTCAGAGGCATCCACTATATACAGAGGAGTATATCTTTATGCAAATACCATTGAAAGTCTTAAGAACAGCGCTGTTTGTTGTAGTACTCTCGTCCCTATCATTCGGGCAATCCAAAACGGAGCGGCTTGATGAATTGATCGGGGGATTTACACGGCTCCGTCAGTTTAACGGAACGGCCCTTATTGCCAAAGAGGGAAAAGTGCTGCTGAAAAAAGGATACGGCTTTGCAAATTTCGAGCTGGGCTCCCCAACCGAAGTGGATACGAAGTATCGTCTCGCTTCCGTCACAAAACAGTTTACCGCAATGCGCATCATGCAATTGGTCGAAGAAGGAAAACTCAACCTTGCAGGGACAATTTCCGACTACCTTCCCGACTACCCCCGCAGCACGGGATCCAGAATAACGATCCACCATTTATTAACGCACACTTCCGGCATACCGAGTTACACAGACTTCCCGGGATTCATGCAAAGGAATGCCCGGAACCCGGTGAGGCCGCAGGAATTCATAAAATTTTTCGCCGATTCTGCACTTCAGTTTGAGCCGGGAACAAAATTTCATTACAACAATTCCGCATATTTTCTTTTGGGAGTGCTCATAGAAAAAGTGACGGGAATGTCTTACGCCGAAAACATCAACGAGCATATTTTCAAACCGCTTGGAATGAAGAACTCCGGTTATGACAGAAATGCTCAACTCCTGCCGAAACGCGCGGCGGGCTACCAACAAAACGGCAGCCAATTGATGAATGCACAGTACATCGATATGACAATACCGTATTCGGCCGGTTCACTCTATTCAACGGTGGAAGATCTTTACGTATGGGATCAAGCATTATACACACACACGCTTCTTCCTTCTGATGCAGCGCAAAAACTATTTTCTAAATATGTATGGACTGACGAAGGTGCACAATCGAGGTACTATGGATACGGATGGTTTATGAATACTGTCCAGATCGGCAACAGCACAGACAGCGTAGAATCCGTTGAACATGGCGGTGGAATATTTGGATTCAACACTCTCATGTTCCGTGTTCCGAAAGAAAAGATCACCATCATCCTGTTATCCAACCTTTCTGGCGTTCGGTTGCGGGATATCACAAAGGGCGCTCTCGGCATTCTGCTCAACAAACCGTATGACAAGGCGAAAGAATCGCTTGCGCTAAGACTTCAAAAAGAACTTGCTTCCGGTCCGCTCGAAAAAGCGTTCGCCAATTTTCGCGCGAACAAAGAAAAACCATCGCTCTTTTATCAATCGGAAGGGGAATTAAATGATGTGGGATACGCATTCTTAGGTGAAGGTAAAATACAAGAAGCGATTGAAGTGTTCAAACTCGCGGTTGAACTTTTTCCGGGATCTTCCAATGCCTATGACTCTCTCGGTGAGGGATATATGAAGAGCGGGGATAAAGAAAATGCCATCAAGAACTATCAGCGTTCTGTCGAACTTGATCCGAATAATGATAATGGGCGCGAAATGCTGAAGAAATTGTCCGGAACATAGAAAGTATTCTTAACACTCCCAGTGAAATAGACCGGAACCGGCATTTTTGCGCGCTCCGGTCATTCCATAGTTTCAATCCCCTTTTCAACTCCCTGCGCCGCCCTGCAATTGGAGTTGCTTCCTCTGAATGAATTATAGCATTCCACCTGTTGATTTATTATGTTCTCTTCGGTGAGAAATTGAACAGACTTTTGCTCTCTCTTGTCAACCTACTGATTCAAATCAATGTCCGATTTTACTGAATATTGCGCAGAAGGAACTATCGTTCGCGAGCGGATGGAAAAAGGTGCCGATGGGGCACTCCTTCGCGTGCTTTCCTTCACTCCGCCGAAGGTTCACGCAACACCCGTTGTCATTTTTATTGCAGGATGGATTACGCAAATGGATGCCTGGAAAAGTGTCCTTCGGGAGATGACAAAAGATTTCACCGTGCTGTACGTGGAAACGCGGGAGAAAATTTCCTCCCGGATGGAGAATAATTCGGAGTACAGTATCGAAGCAATCGGCGATGATATCGTCCGATTGATCGAACAGTGGACATTCCCTCCTTCCGGATATGTGCTTGCGGGCAGTTCCCTGGGAGCTACGGTGATTGTGGAATGCTTCCATGCTCTCACGAAACCCCCGGCAGCTCTTCTGCTGATCAGTCCTAACGCAGTTTTCAGAGTCCCTCTGATTTGGAAAGTGATCATTGCGTTATTCTATCCACCCATGTACAAAGTGATAAAGCCGTTTGTGAAGTGGTATTTAAAGTATTTTCGTCTGAATGTTCAGGTAGACGAGGCGCAATATAGAAAATACAGTAACGCACTTGATGTCGCCGATCCCTGGAAGCTGAAGAAGGCAGTTATCGCGCTCGAACGATACACCATTTGGCATCGGCTTGGATCGCTGCACTGTCCGGTACTTTTAATCGGCGCCTTAAAGGATCTGATACATGAACCCGGCCATTTTCAAACCATTGCTTCTCTGCTGCCGCAGGTTTCCGTCGTCGACCTTGAAACGAATGCCAATACGCACAGTCCCATGATGGTGGTTGAACTTCGAAATTATCTGAAAAATATTCCGCCGTATGCGGCATCGTAACATTTTTCTCACAGTGAGAAGGGCTTTGTATGTCCAAAATTAAAATAATCCTGAATCCGACAGCAGGGATGAATTCGGCAAGCAGTAAAATTCCGCTCATCGAAGAATTATTCAAAAAACACGGCGCAGAGTATCACATTGAGATCACGCAAAGAGTTGGTCATGCGGCAGAAATTGCCGAACGAACGGAGAGCAGCGAATTTTCCATTATTGTCGCAGCCGGGGGGGACGGAACATGCAATGAAGTGCTGAATGGATTACTGGCGGCACAGAATGCGGGGAGGTCGATTCCTGCCATGGGTGCGCTTCCCATCGGAAGGGGGAATGATTTCCATTACGGAATGGGATTGCCGCACGGTTTGGAGGACAATGTCGAAATAATTGCACGGGGTGAGCGGCAGTTCATGGATGTCGGCAGAATTGCCGGAGGCCTTTATCCGCAGGGACGGTATTTTGGGAACGGCGTCGGTGTCGGATTTTCTACCATCGTCGGATTTGAAGCGGCAAAATTAAAATTCATTCACGGATTCATCACCTATGTGGTTGGAGCAGTAAAAACACTTTTTTTATATTATCGTGCTCCATTCCTAAAAATGGAACTGGATGGCACCATTCTGAATCAGAAATCCATTGAAACATCAGTGATGATCGGCCGGAGATTCGGCGGAGCATTCTTCATGGCTCCTTCCGCGGTGAACGACGACGGATTATTTGAACTGTGCATAGCGGACAATCCGCCGAGGCTTGAGATGCTGAAGCTGATGGCAAAATATATGAAAGGTACTCAGCACGAAAGTCCCTACGTAACAATCAGGCGTGCCCGGACTGTAACACTGACGGCAATAGAGGGAACGCTCGCCGTTCATGCGGACGGCGAAACAATCTGTGAAAAGGGAGATTTCATAACGATGGAATGCCTTCCCCGGCAGATCCAGATTATCGGCGACGGACGGAAACCATAGCGGACGCGGTGTAAGATCGAGCGAGTACATTATTCGGAAGTTCATATGAAGGAAACACTACCGTCAAACGGATGTGATTTTTTTGATGTTGACCATACGATTGTCGACGGTTCCACCAGTCTTCAGTCTCTGATAACGGGGATTGAATTACAGATGCTGCCATTGCGCATCCTGTATTCCATTCCGAAGATCTATCTGCAATATTATTTCGGCAGTCTGGATACCAGCGTTGCATCACGATGTATTAAAGAACTCGAGGGAATGCCGAAATCGGATCTGCAGCAGATCGGGGAACAAAACTTTCGGAAGAGAATACGTCCAAAGATATTTAAGGATGCCGAATTGTGCATTGCAGAGCGCATCTCGTCCGGCAGAAAAATCGTGCTGATTACTTCGTCATTTACCCATGTCGTGGAGCCGCTGGCAATGTCGCTGCATGTGGAACACATCCTCGCCAATACGCTTGTCATTGACCGCGACCTGACGTCCGGATATATACAGGAACCGTTTCTGTTCGGGATTGAGAAAAAAGTGCAGGCGCTTGCATTTATGGACAGCCATGGATTTTTACCGCAGGAGTGTTCGTTCTTCACCGATAGTGTGAACGATTTGCCTCTTCTGGATATAGTCGGGGAACCTGTAGTGGTAAATCCGGATTACCGTTTACGCAAGATCGCACGGGAACGGAATTGGAAAATCGAGAAATTCCACCGGCATAAATGTCCAACGGTGTAATTTGCCTTAGCGCTCTTCAAGTACCCGCAACTCAGCATCTGTTTGGCGCAGACGAATTGCAATGGCATGTGCGAGACGCGCAAACACCTGCACACCAAAGGTAGGATTAGATCTGGATTGTTCATTAAATCGTGCACGGGAGAGAATATAGAGATCGGTCGGCACCTTCGCTTCAACATCTGCGGAGCGAACGCCTTTATCAAGAAATGCCAGTTCGCCAAAAAAATTCCCGGCGCCGATGGTGGCAAGGTGATGCCGTTTTCCCCGTTCGAGCGGCAGCATAACGCGGACACTGCCGCGGCGCACCAGGAAGATCTCATCCGCAACATCACCCTGGGAAAAGACCTTCTCCCCCGTTGCAAGAGATCGTTCACTCAAACACTTAGATAGTTCCAGGATGGTTTGCGAATCGAATTCGCGGAACAGATCGAAGTCTTTTGCATCGAGAAGTTTTTCCTCTTTTTCTTTGCTTACTCCGGCAGCATCGAGTATTTGTTCCTCCATCCACTCAAGAGCGCCGTCCAAGGTTTCGGAGATCATCACTCCCGCTTCGTCACTGACGACGCCCAACTGCGATAAATAGTGTTCGAAATTGCGTTCATCCAGCAATCCGGACGGCATACCGCTGAAGACCAGCTGCCCTCCGCGTTCGGCCAACTGCTGTTGCATTTGTTCAAATAAATGGGCTGCCGTATAATCCATCGATTGGACTCGCCGCATATCCAGCAGAATAAAACGCCGTTTCCTGAGGTCTTCATTTAATTGCGTGAAGAGCTGATCCGTTGTGCCGAAAAAGAGGTTCCCTTGCAGTTCGCAGAACACGCCCTGATCTCCCTGTGTGTCGAGAATTTCCCGCTCAACACCGCGGCGAAGTGTTTTCGACGATATCTGATTGAGATACAGTTTCCGGCGGATCACGGAGCCGCGAATCTGATCGCGGATGAACAGCAGAATAGCAAGCGCAATGCCGACACCGGATGCCGCTATCAAATCGACCGTGATGGAAACTAGAACGACGCCGGCAATGACGGCAAAGTCCAACCTTCCTTCGGGATAGCGTAGCAGACGAAACATGCTCTTGTCGAACATTCGCCAGGCAATAACAAGAAGAATTCCGGCGAGTGCACCGATGGGGACCCATGCAATCAACTGGCTTAACAGAAGAATGGCAAGAATAACAAAGATTCCTTCAATAAATCCGGAACGCGGTGTGCGTCCGCCGCTGGTGATATTGACGAGCGTCGGCCCCATGGTGCCTGCACCCGGCATTCCGCCGACGATAAACGATGCGAAGTTGCCGATCCCCTGACCGATCAGTTCCCGGTCCGAATTGTGGCGGCTGCGTGTGAGTGCATCCAGGCCGACACATGTTTTCAGTGTATCAATCGACAGCAATACTGATAACGTCAGTGCGGGGATAATGATAATTTGGAAGAATGAAAGATCAATCGAAAGTAACGATGTCATTCGGTCCGATACGACATCAAAGAATGATCCGGATGCCTGAATCGGTCCGATGATAAGCGGATTACCGGTGAGTGTGAGAAGAGACGGCGAGAATATTGCAATGATGAAATAAAATCCGATCCCGCCGAGTAATCCCAAAATAGCAGCCGGCACTTTTTTCGTCATACGTGGCGCAAGCGCCATCATGACAATGGTGACGATCCCGACGGCGAGTCCTTCCACTTTCCAAAGTTCCGGAGAGGTCAATCCCTGGAAGAGCGGCGTCCCTTTTGCATAACCGAACAGTTTCGGGATTTGTCCAAGGGCGATCAACACGCCAACACCGGAGAGGTATCCGGAGACAACAGGATACGGAATGAATTTGATCAACCGACCGCCGCCGATAACGCCATAAAAAATCTGGAGTCCCGATGAAAGAAGAGCAGTCAGGGCAAGCAGGACAAAAATATGTTCCGGCGCAAGTTTTTGCACAGTATTGCCTGCGATCAATCCCGTGATCAGCGCAGAAAGAACTGCGGCCGACGGTGCACACGGAGCAGAAATGAGTCCGCCGGTCCTGCCGAACAATGGCGCAATAAGTCCAAGTGCTGCCGCCCCCAGCATACCCGCCATTGCTCCTGCACCCGAATGCTCCGCGCCCATCACGGAATACGTCAGCACTCCAAACGCTATGGATGAAGGAAGAGCGACAAGCATCGCTGCCAGTCCTCCCCATATATCGCCGGCAACAGAAGGTGTTTCTTGTTTTGCGTGATGTGAGTGTGCTTCCATTGTCACAGTCTTTATTCCATTACATTAAAAATTTTTGTAACAAATCCCCGATCGGTGATGCAATGTAACATATTAGGAATCCTCAAGAAAGGAGAAAGTCCATGATCATGAAAATACCCGTCTAAAAAAGCTTCAGATCGGTTGGATATAATTCACATCGGGTAATCCTAAAATTTTCATTGCTCCAACATGCCTTCATGAATAGAAAAAAAAATCCCAGAATAGTCTCTACTGTTCTGGGATTCGATCATACTCAATGCTATGATATATATTTCAGGCCTTGATAGCACGGTATGTTACCCGTCTAGCGGGATTGGTACCGCAACTTACTATTCGCGGGACTGACACGCAAGTAGTTTTTTAAAAATCTTTAAAAACCGATCAGTCTATGATGTTTCCCGACTCCCTTGTCCGTACAGCAAAATACCATTAAAATGCGTACCCGATCTTGAGTGCTTCAGCATCCATAAGAATAGGGCCGTCATCCAGATCGGGTTCACCGGACCGATGCGGGAAATTCCCCACATAGTGTCCGACCACAAGATTGACTCCCCAAAACCATCCGCTCTTCCAAAAATGTCGATATCCAATCCCAACGTATACACCGAATTTATGATGCACGCTCTTCACTCCAGTTGGATCTCTCAAATTCGACGCAATATACTTTTCGCCTGATGCATAACCGTACCGAATTCCTCCGGTACCATACAATCCGAATTGCTGCTCTCCAAAATAGTGCCGGTAAGCAGCATCAATTTTAATGATAGTAAGCGGAATATCGTGACTATTTCTTCCCATCGCTACAGTCCAGGGAAATGCTATTTCGGAATGAGCGCTCACGGCAAACAGGGAGATGCCGCCGGATAAATACCAGCGTGCTCCTATCGCGCCGGGATTCGCTATGCCAACGAGCAGTCCGACAGGATTGAATTCAATTCCGTATTTCTTCTCTTTCAGAATAGATGCCGTTGAGTCAACAGAATCGGAGTTTGTCACTCTCTGCGCATACAGTGCGGCGGAAAAGAATATCAGTATGCAAAATACTATGTGATTAGATTTCACATTGTCCTCACGTTATTTCATGAGAATCATTTTTTTTGTCTCTGTTTTCCCGCCAGCAGTTATTTGATAAAAAAACACGCCGGAAGATGCATTTTCCCCATTCCATGATACTTCCTTCCATCCAGTTGCTTGTTCTTCATTCACGAGTGTCGCAATTTCACGTCCAAGCAAGTCATAAATTTTTAAACTGATTTTACCGGCCACCGGTAACTGATACCTGATTACTGTTGTAGAGTTGAAGGGATTGGGGTAGTTTTGAGAAAGCGCATTGTATATTGGCGTTAGAATTGATAATCGATCTACAGGCGTAATCATTTCTGATATCTTTCGTTTATAGAGTCCATAGTCTGTTCCTGCGAATAGATATTCATTGTATGTAGTAAGTACAACTACAAAAGGCAATGCAACTGGTCCGACTTCTGCCCAAGTCAATCCATTATTTGTTGAAAGATAAATTCGTCCAAAATATTGTGCTCTTGCTCCTGCAAAAATATTTGAATTCTTTGAGGCAAACGACGAAATACATTCACTATCCAAGGTCGTGATTTCCCAACTACTGCCATTATTAGTAGACACATAAATATCGCCAAATGTGGGAGGGAATAGATGACCCATATCATCATTAGGGCCCCATCCCCTTCCTAAGAATATTGTATAAGCGCTATTATTATCTGGAACCATTGTTAGCGCTTTAACGTCTGTAAAACCTACATAATCCCAACTATCACCGAAATTTGATGAAGAATAAACGTGTCCATTGAAACTTGCAAAAATACTGGTGTCGACTATAGAACTTGGATTTGGAATGAAACAAGAATGGTAGATGGTGTCGGGCAATATTTTCACCCACGTTTTTCCTAAATCTCTTGAACGAAATATGCTCTTCTGTACTTGTGCTAGAAATACATTACCAATTGTAAAAAGAGAATTCAAAGGACTATTCTGTGCAGTATCTTCCGGCAGCCTTGGCAAATTATTTATCACCTCTTCCCAGTGAAGTCCAGCATCTGTTGAAAGGAACAAGCCATTCGCAGTACCGGCAAATAATTTGTGTTCTTCTGGTCTCGAAGAAATAGTAATAAACGAAGAGATTTCTGTGCATGTCAATCCAGTATTCACTGAATGCCACTCTACGCCACCATCTGTTGATCGAAACACACCGCTGGCACTACTCCCGACGAAGATACTATTTTCCATTACAATCATTGCATTCACATAAATATTTTCTAACGGTGTTTTGGACCATTGGGCATTAGTATTGAATGCAATGACATATGTCATGATAATACATTTACGAAATGAATACATATAAACACTCCTTTCATAACATAGAAACGTTTTTTATGAACATCATCTTCTTCATTGCTGCGTAATAATGTGTTTTAATGATATAAAAATACACTCCGCTCGTACTTTGCGATGCATTCCACACCACTTCCTTCTATCCAGCCGCTTGTTCTTCGTTCACGAGTGTCGCTACTTCCCGACCAAGCAAGTCATAAATTTTAAAATTGACTATACTGTTCACTGGTAACAGATTTCTATCGTAGGAATGAACACACCAATGCCCATTCGCGATAACTCTCACTTGATTATTTTTGAACTAGGGTATGCGGCAATGCCGGTGGATGGAAAGAGGGAAGAAATGATGTGGAACTGAAGGTCCCGGAATCCAATTCGCGGCAAAAGCCGGCGAATACAGATGGTGATTGAGTACCACTGCTGCAGTAACCGCAGCAAATCAAATACAATGAATAGAATTATTTTAAATTATTGGAATGCAGACTAAATATGAAATGAAGGTAAAGAGAAATGCCGTATCAGTCAATCACGCGAGTTCGGTATTTGGTTTTTCACCATCGCTTGCAGACTGATTCATCCAATTATAGCGTGTGCAAAATTAAAGAGCAGCGTGTCCTTTGAAATTATCGTTTGTAGGCAACAAAAAAAATGGAGGCAATACGCCTCCATGGGATGGAAAAACTCTTTCGTACTTTACTCGAATTACTTTTTTCTATATTTCGTTATCAAGTTCTGATATTCCTTCGAAGAACGGATGCTGCCCAAATCGGAATCCCTTTCTGCATACTCGATATCTGCCCAACCGCTGGCAAATGCCCGCTCAAGATACTGCAGCGACCGCGATGTGTCGTTTTTCAGCGCATAGATGCATGCCATTCCGTAATACCCATTGTTGTCGTTCGGATTCAATACGACCGCTTTTTCCCACGCCTTCATTGCCTTTTCAAGACTGTCAACGCTCCTGAACGAATTGCCCAAATATGAATACGCATCCGAATGGTTTGGATTGAATCGCACTGCTTTTTCGAACGATTGCAACGCACTCTCAAAATTACTGCTGAAGTAATACGAAAGGCCCAGATTATAATGTGCATCGGCGTTTTTCGGATTGTGATCCGCAGCTTTTGCATAGAAGTACACAGACTTTGCATAATCACCTTTGTTGTAATAGGCGGAGCCCAGATACGGATACACATCGAAAAAATCCGGGTTGAGTTCGAGAGCATTGTTGAATAACGGAATCGCCCTGTCATATTCTCCGTTGCCGTAGTACGTACTTCCCAAAATCAGATACGCGTCGGGAACATCAGTTTTTAATTCCACCGCTTTCGCACAAAATTGAATCGCTTTTTCGTTGTTTCCTTTGTGCTGGTATGCAAGACCGAGATTGAAATATGCGTTAGCATATTGCGGATACAGTTCCACCGCTTTTTCCAGCGAGCGGATCGCCTTATCCCACTGTTTCAGATTGATGTACACTAATCCAAGATTGAAATACGCTACCTCTTCCTTCGGGTCCAGCTTGATCGCTTTCTCGCAAAACTGTTTTGCTTTCTCATATTTCCCTTTGTATGTATAGTAGAGCCCGAGATCGATCAGTGCATTGATATTGTTCGGAAACAGTTTCAGCGCTTTTTCACAATACTGAATTCCTTTGTCGTAATTGTTCACGAAGGAATAGGCATAGCTCAAGTTGTAATAGGCGTCAGAACTTTTCGGAGAGAGTTTCACCGCCTTTTCACATAGTGCAATCGCTTTCTGGCTCTGGTCTTTTTGATTATACGCCCGAACAAGACTGTAATAGGCTTTATCATCCTCCGGATTGAGCTCGATTGTTTTCTCCCAGTATTCGATTCCTTTGTCCAGTTTGCCGCTGAACGCATACGCAACACCTAAATACCGGTACGCTTCGGAATATGCCGGCTGCAGAACGATCGCCTTCTCCATCATCATAATTCCCGCCGCATAATCCGAATGCTCGATGGCATTTTTTCCTTTGATAAACCAGTCGAGTGCGGCATTGTTATCCACTTGTGAATAGAGCGGCAGCACCACAAAAACAAGGAGCGATATAATGGATCTTCTCATAACACCTCTGAAAAAAGTACATCACGTAAAACACTTCGGTGAATAATTATAGGAAAATATTTTGAATAAAAATACTATAGGCAGGATTGCAAAAGAAGTGGGATGAGAACCCTGCAATGAACATATGCTTGCAGTCCGCTCCTTCGGTGCATTACACCGTACCGGTCTTCTCCTTCGACCGGATCTCTGTTCTGTAAATCCAGTTGAGAAAAAAGAGGTTGCTGATGAGCGCCAGAGGTCCGGAAACAAGGACATAGACAAGGAATGGAAATCTCCCCCAGGTAATGATCATATAGAGTACTGCAAATACAAGAAACACAACGCCGCCGACCCACTCCCATTTCCACGAAATGATCAGTGCTGCTGTGATAACGATAGTCGGAATAAGATGCATTATCAGATCTGTCACGGTTTCAGCGCTGCCGGGCTTCGCGTCAAAAACATCCAGAGCAAAGTGCGACGTAAAGAGTGCAAAGAGAATGGTCAAGATCCGCGGAGACCAAAACAGGATCTGTTTCATCATCGTACTCATGCGGTAAAATCCTATCGTATTAATGGAACGGTAAACGGAATACAAATCTCAACGGCGGCCGATGCCCTCCGCCGGAAGAATATACTCATTTTTATCATTGATCGTAAAGAAGAACTACCGATTCTCACAATCCATCAACTCATATACTACACTGTATGACTATTATTGCGCAGAACGGCTGTGACAAGCTCCATTAATTTTTCCGCCGTATACGGTTTGTCGATGAATGCATCCACGGGGATCTTTTCATCGATATTCGTCATCGTTTTGTCAATCAATCCGCTGGAGGCAATCACCTTGATTTTCGGATTGATCTTTCGCAGTGAGGCGATCATGTGTTTGCCGTCCAGCACCGGCATCATGATATCGGTGACAACAAGGCATATAGCATCCCTGTTTTCTGTAAAGCGCACGACACCCTCTGCTCCGTCCGATGCTGTAACGACAGTATAGTTGTACGATTCCAGCGTTTGTTTTGTCACTTCGCGGATCGACGCTTCATCATCCACGACCAGCACCAGTTCACCGTTCCCATTAAAATTCCGGTGCGCCATCGGTTCATGTTTTTCCATTGGTGAAACATCCGACGCGGGAAGATAAATGTTCACCGTCGTCCCCTTGCCAATCTCGCTTTGGACATTAATAAAACCATTGTGACTTTTCACGATGGAATAGACGGTCGACATACCGAGACCGGTCCCTTTCCCGATCTCTTTTGTGGTAAAGAACGGTTCAAAAATATGATCCAACGTTTTCGGCGACATTCCAATACCCGAATCCTGAATGGAGATTAACACATACCGTCCGGTCCTTGCATCGATGTTCATCCTGGCATATAATTCATCGATCTCAACATTGGATGCGGTAATCGTCAGAGTCCCTCCGTCCGGCATGGCATCGCGTGCATTCACTCCCAGATTCATGATCAACTGATGGAAGTGTGTCGGATCTCCCACAATGGTCCACGTATTGTTCGGAATATCGCTGACGATAGAAATGGAACGGGAGAATGTCTCTTTGAAGATGCCGACAATTTCCTTGATGAGATGACGGGGCTGGAGAAGTATTTTTTGAGTTTCCATTCCCCTCGCAAATGCAAGAATCTGTTTGACGATCTCCGAACCTCTGCGCGCACTGGTCTCGACCGATTCAAGGATTTTCTGTGCGGACTCGCTGACAAAATTCCTTTTCAGGAATTCTACGGAAAGGAGTATCGGAGACAGCACATTGTTCAGATCATGAGCAATGCCGCCGGCAAGGGTGCCGAGACCTTCCATCCGTTGTGCCCGGAGGAATTGCGCTTCCAGCTGTTTTTTCTCCGTAATATCCCGCAAGAAGGCAACGATTCTTCCGTTTTCAATGGGAAGATACTGGGCGCTGACCTCGATGATGAACACAGATCCATCCTTCCGGCACAGTTGCGATTCGAAACGGTCTTCGCCTTTTCCTATCAGTTCGGCAAATCGTTCGGTCATATTCTTCACAGCTTCAGAAGGGCCGAGGTCGGAGAGTCGCAGCGTCAGTAATTCATCCGGCTGGTATCCGCTCATTTTGCAATATGTCTCATTCACTTCAAGAAATCGTCCTTCCATATCGATAAACCAGAAGCCGTCCAACGCCGTGTGGAGAATCAGCCGGTGACGCTCTTCGCTTTCTCGCAATGCCGCTTCCGCTTTGCGCTGTTCCGTAATATCTTTGGCGACACCGATCAGTGCAATGATGTCGTTGTGATCATCCCGCACATTGGTCGTGGAAAGATGCACAAGAAATTCCGTCCCGTCCTTCCGTTTGTTGATCACTTCCCCTTCCCAGTTTCCCCTGAGTGTTGTGGTCAATATATCGGAAACGAGATCAGGAGCATTCTTGTCCGACCGGACAACGGAGATATTCTTTCCGATCAATTCCTCTTTCGTATATCCATATGTCTGTAGGAATGCGGCATTGACGAACAGAATATTGTTAAGCGCATCCGTCACGGAAACACATTCACTCACCGATTTGATCGCTTGTGACAGCATGATCATTTCCCGTTCCGACCGTTTGCGTTCGGAAATATCGCGGATAGCCCCTTCATAACCTGCTATCGCCCCCGTACTGTCAATTAAAATGTGCGCATTCACCGATGCGTATATCACACGGCCGTTTTTTCCCTTCAATGGCAATTCGTAATCAACAATCTCTCCGTGATTTTTGATCATTTTCAGAAGTTCTTCATGGTTGCCGGGATTGCGGTAGAGTTGGGCGATGGGCGTCCCGATCAGCGCGATCCGGGGGTAATCAGAATATCGCTCAATCGACGGGCTGATCTCAGTGATGATACCCTCGAGGTTCGTCTGAAAAAAGACATCCTGAACATTCTCAAATATTTTCCTGTATTTCTGTTCGCTGTCACGCAGCGCCAATTCCATCTCTTTGCGGTCGGTAATATTCCGGGCGATATGGATGGAACCGTAGAGTACCCCTTCGGGGGTGCGCAGAGGGGAAACGGAAACGACATAATTGCCGCCGAGTTTCTGTTCATAGATCTCTACGGAATGGGGGCATCCGTCCTTCAGCATTCTTGCATGCGGACACTGTTCCGGAGGAGTATGTTTTCCATGAACGGCTTCATAACACCGCAATCCCAGCAATCCCTTCGGTTCCATATCGAAAACTGCAGACATGGCTTTGTTCGCTTTCAGTATCTGAAATTTGGTATCCAAAACAATGATGGGATCGGTAATGGCATCGAATGTGCGCTCCCATTCTTCTTTTGCCTGCGATAGTTGCACATCCGCCAGTTTCCGTTCCGCCCTGTTGTGCGATTCCCGCAGTTCTCGTTGGATAGCAGGGAGCAGTCTTTTCAGATTCCCTTTCATAATATAATCATGTGCGCCTGCTTTCATCGTTTCCACGGCAATTTCTTCGCCGATCGTTCCCGACACGATGATAAACGGAATATCAAGATCGTGTTGCTTATATAATGTCAGTGCATCGGTGCCGCTGAAATGCGGCATCTTAAAATCTGAGAGAATGATATCCCATTTTTTACGCAGTGCTTCGATAAAATCCTTTTGCGTTTCGACCCGTTCGTGTACAATGGTGTAATCGCTTTTGGAGAGCTGGTGCAGCAGCAGTTCAGCATCGTCTTCCGAGTCTTCAACGATTAAAACCCGCAGTATCGGTTTCATGATGTTATTCTCCTTGGGACGGGGGCCGTTCGTTTAACAACAGCCAGTACAGACCAAGATTGTTGACTGCCTCGGCGAATTGATTAAAATCGACCGGTTTACGGACATAACTATTCACGCCCAGGCTGTAACCATTGGCAACATCCTGTTCTTCTTTCGAAGAAGTAAGAATAACCACGGGCAGCAGCTTCGTTCGTTTGTTTGCGCGGATATTCCGCAGCACTTCCAGGCCGTCCACTTTTGGAAGTTTAAGATCCAGAAGGATCAATGTCGGCATCACTGCCAGATTTCGGTTATGATACGCGCCGGTGCCGAACAAATAATCCAGCGCTTCTGCACCGTCGTGAGCAACAATTACTTCATTCATGATCTTGTTCTTCTTTAATGCCCGAAGGGTCAATTCAATATCATCGGGATTATCTTCAACCAACAGAATTATTTTATCTTCCATGGTTATTCTCCTTATGGGATCGTAAAATAGAATGATGCCCCGTGACCTGTTGCCCCTTCCGCCCACACGGCACCGCCATGTTTATGAATAATGCGCTGCACCGTCGCTAATCCGATGCCTGTACCGGGAAATTCGGAAGCAGTGTGCAATCGTTGAAAAGCGCCGAAGAGTTTCGTTGCGTACGCCATATCGAACCCGGCACCATCGTCACGGACAAAATAGACTGTCCTGCCATGAACTGTTTTCTTCCCGAATTCGATTCGCGCAGCATCGTTTTTCGATGTGAATTTCCATGCGTTCCGAAGCAGATTATCCAAAACGATCTGCAGCATGTGGGAATCTCCGTGGGCAACAACGTCGTTCTGGATTGTGAACTCCGTCCTCCGCTCCGGCTGCGATTGCCGGAGTTCTTCACAAATTGTTGCTGCGATTTCGCTCAGATTGACCGATTGCATGGTCACTTGACTTCGCGTGATGCGCGAAAGATTCAACATATCGTCAATCAATTCCGCCATGTGCTGGGCGGCAGCCCGCACCCGATGCAGGTATTCGTTTCCCTTCTCATCAAGGCAATGCCCATAGTCCTCAAAAAGAATATGACTGAATCCATCAATGCTTCGCAGCGGTGCGCGGAGATCATGCGATACGGAATAGGCAAATGCCTCCAGTTCTTTGTTTGCCGCTTCCAGCTGTGCGGTCCGTATTGTGACGCGTTGTTCGAGTTCTTCGTTCAGTTTTTGTATTTCCATTTCTGCAAGTTTTCGTTCTGTCACATTCAACAGACTGAATAATAGATTGACGACCGTGCCGTCGGTAGCAATAATTGGAGAGAGGCTCCAATCCCAGTATGTTGTCCCCCGTTCCGGATCATCCGGGTATTGGAACGGTTTGGCAGATATGAAGTATGGTTTGCCGCTCGCAAGAACCTGTCTAAAGATCGATTCATTTTCGGCATTCGGATACAGCGCAAAATGGTTCTTCCCCGTGAAAAAATCAGGATCGTGATTATCCGCTTCGGCATATGCGCGGTTCACGCGGATGAAATTGAAATTCGCGTCGATTAATGCAAACAATATTTGCGTGTTGGAGAAAATGGATTCCAACCGATCGTTGGCCTGCATCAATGCATGTTCGGCTCTTTTCGTTTCAGAGATGTCGCGCGCAGATGCATAGATGAGACCTTCTTCCTTGTTATACGACGCCATCCAGGAGAGCCAGAGGAATTCGCCGTTTTTGCAGCGATAGCGGTTTTCGAAATTTAACGAATATCCCCGCTGGAGTTGCTGTGCGATCTCCTCCAATGTGGATTGACGGTCATCGGGATGAACAAAATTAATGAATGGCTCCGAGTGCAATTCTTCTTCAGAAAATCCAAGCATTTGTATAAACGAGGGATTCACCTTTTTGAAACAGCCGTCGGGAGATGCGATGCACATCAGATCCGTGGAAAGCTGGAAGAAAGTAAAATACTTTTCCCTTTCCTTCTCCGCTGCCTTTTGTGCCGCAATATCCCGTGCGGCGGCAAATACACCGATCACTGCACCGGACGTATCACGATACACGGTGGCATTATACAGCACCGGCGTAGTGTGTCCGTTCGTATGTTGGATCTCCAGTGGAAAATCCTGAACGAAACCCTTTTTAAACACTTCCTGATATCCCGCACGTGCTTTATTTGATTCCGTAAAGTATTCCGAAAAATCCGTGCCGATTAGTTTCAGTCTGGATACTCCCGTCACCTTTTCCGTTGCACAATTCACATCGGTGATCTTCCCTTCCGTATTGATGGTCACCAGAGGATCGAGGCTTGCTTCAATAAGGCTGCGGGTGTACAGTGTGGCAAAGCGGAGTTCTTCTTCGATCTTTTTTCGTTCCGTTACATCCTGTACTGTACCGAGTGAACGGATCGGCGATCCGGCTTCATCATAAAATGTTTTACACTGTTCGTGGACATATTTTATCCTGCCGTCCGCAAACAATAATCGATGATCAATGGAGTACGGAATATGATTCTGTACCGAAGTGGTATATGCCGAATTGACGGCTTCGCGATCATCAGGATGAATAACATTGAGGAATGCCTCATACGATGCGCCAAACTGATCCGGATCGATCTCAAAAATCCTGTAAATTTCGGCGGACCATTCCAGCCGGTTATGAGCCAGATCCAACTCCCACGATCCTAAATGTGCTAATCGCTGCGCCTCGATCAGGCGGGCCTCGCTTTGTTTCAACAATGCATCGGTCCGCTTCTGTTCGGTAATATCCCGTGCGATAGACGAGGCTCCGATGATGTTTCCTTTTGAATCCTTTATCGGGGAAACGGTCAGCGAAACTGCGATCTGTACCCCGTCTTTTCGCACCCGTTCGGTCTCAATATGTTGGACAAACTCCCCTTTTTTTATCTTACAGAGAATTTCATGCACCTCATTCTTCCGAGCATCTGTTGAGAGAATTGAAACACTCTTACCGACAATATCCTCTGCACGATATCCGTAGATGCGTTCAGCACCGACATTCCAGCTTTCGATGGTGCCGTTAAGATCTTTCCCCATAATCGCATCGTCCGACGATTCGATAATCGCTGCAAGTTTTGCCGTCGCCTGCTCTCCTTTTCGTTGTTCCGATATATCGCGAGCGGCAGCAAAAACACCCGCTACCTTTCCGGACATATCTTTATAGACTGAGGCATTGTACAACACGGGAATAAAGTGTCCGTCCCTGTGGCGAATAACCAGCGGATAGTCCTGAACACATCCGCTCTCAAAAACCTGTTCATATCCTTTTCTAGCATTGTCCGGTTCGGTAAAATATTCCGAAAAATCCGTTCCGATCAGCGTTTGCCTCGGCAATCCGGTCACATATTCTGTTGCAGTGTTAACATCGGTGATTTTGCCATCGATATTAATCGTGACCAAAGGATCGAGACTTGCTTCAATCAGCGATCGGTTATATTGATTTGCCAGATGAAGTGCTTCTTCGGTCTGTTTGCGGTCGGTGATATCCACGAACGTCACAATCACCTGCTGGATGGTCCCATTCGGTGCGAAGACAGGATCCGCATTCACCAATGCCCACGTCCGGGTTTTTATTTCAGGACGAAAAACACCGACAACGCTGTCCCGCAGCGGCTGTTTCGAGGCAATCACGCGATTCACCGGATATTCTTCCACAGGCATAATGCTTCCGTCTTCGCGGAGAAAATTCCATGCGGGGTCGATGGCCGTTTTGCCGAGCAATTGGTCTTCGGTTAATCCAAGCAGCGTATGAGCAATGGGATTGGAAGAGAGAATGCGCGTATCAGCGTCATGCACAATCACTGCTGCCTGAATTTTTTGCAGCAATGTCCGGAATTGTTGTTCGCTGTTGCGTATTCGCGTGTGTTCCTCATTCCGATCCTCCGGCACTTCATCGATTGAATCCAGCATCGAAGAAATATCCTGCGCAATTCTGTTAAGCAATGTAATATCATCATCATGCCAGCCAAGCGGTTCGGATGCATAGAGTGTCAGCGCGCCGGTTAAGCAGCCATTCTGTCGAATGGGGATGGCGGCGGAAGAGCGATAACCGCGCTTCTTTGCTTCTTCGCTCCAGGGAATCATCCGGGGATCGTCCTTCAGATCGCGACAAATATCGCATTCACCGTCCCGTATCGCCTTACCGGTCGATCCATTTCCAGCCATTGAATCATCCGCTGTGATGATGGTTTTTGACAAATATCCCAGATCATCCCCCGCGCAGGCTGCCGGCTGAATAATACCGGTGTTACTGTCGGTCAAACCGATCCAGGCCATGCGGAATTTTCCCTGCTCAACAGCAGCCTGGCAGATATTGGAAAATAATATGCTTCGATCTTTCGGACGAACAGGATTTTGATTGATCTGGTGAAGAGCAGTGTACAAACGGAGGAAATTCGATTTACTTTTTGGAGGAGCTGTCTTTTTCATGGAAGTGGCCTCCCGAGCGCAAGCGATTGCAGAAGAACGAACGTGCAGCGAAAGACAAGACAGAATATTTCCGCCTGATTCGAAATAAAAAGCCGAGCATGTGAGCGGAATTGATCTGCGCTGTACCTATGCCTGTTTGAGTGAAAACGTCGTTCACTGCCGGCAAAGTAGCTTTAGAAAAGTATTATTACTTTCATGGTAAAGCAAGGGGTTGAGCGGGGGTACTTTTTCAAATGAATGTATTCAGGAGCGTTCTATCCGATTATTTAACGGAGCATTAAACCATTGGGTAATCAACGTTTCGTGTTCAATTTCTCCCTCCCGTTTTTTGTGAAGCAAAGCATCGCCTTCAATACGATTCTCAACTGAGAGTAGAAATGAATATCCTCGTGGCTCCGAAGGAGTCAGACTGCGTAAAAAGTAGATTTATCATGTCACAATGTGATGGCTTTGCCGTTGAACTTGTATCGACATCTTTGATTTTGATCTACTTTGAGCAAATCAGATTCCGAAATTCTGCATTATGTTCCGCATTATGAATGCCGCTTCAGCGGAATACCAAAAAGCGGCAAATCCCGCGCTCAACGGAATCCGAAAAAGCGGGAAAAGCTTGGAACGATGGTTTTCACACAGGTTGTGAGTTTGGGAACGAGATGAAAAATGTGTCTACCGGTCAGCTGACCTGCCCGACAGAGATTTTCTGGCGGGGAGTGTTGAATAAAGATGAACCGAAACCGATTCTCGAAGAGGAAGCAGGCTGCTATTCTTTTTTCCTCAACACAACCTGTGCACGATCTGATTTTGTGATCTCGCTGCAGAAATCCCGGTATTCAGAATAGCGATCGGCCGGTATTGACGGTTGTCGTATTTCCAGCGTTCGTGTATAGACAATTGCCGTATCATTTTCCGAAACAACGGATGTATGATATCTGCCAAAGGATGCATTCAGCATTGTCTCTTTCGGAAGTGTTTCGGATGAAAAGCCTTTCGGAATCCGGAAATAGATGGAATCGAAATCGACATAGGCATATTCGAACTTCACCGGTGACAACCGTTTTTCCACCTTCGGTGGCACATAGGAAGTTTTTGCCAACAGATTCGGATGAAAAAAGATTCTGCTTTTATTCGCCGATGCGTACCGGGGAAGTTTTGCCGTCACATTGAGAGTGATGACCGGTGCATGGTTTTCCAATCCTTCGATAGTGAACGACGACAGTGCAACGTCGGGCATTTTCATTCTTCCCAGCATCCAGCGTTCTTTGTCCTCCGGCGATGCATCAATCAACGACCCTTGAATATCCGCCTGCTGGTTGCCGAATGCCGTTGTGGTCACAACGGCATTCGCGGTGCCGTTTTCGGTGATGGTGACTGTTGCGACTCTGTGCAGCCGGTTGTCGGCATACTCCGTTGCCGGCGTACGAACAATTCTTCCGCCCTCCGGGGTGAGCAGAAGCGCTTCTCGGTTCTCAGTAAAATCGGATAAGCGGCCAAACGGGAGCGATTGGCTGGTGCATTCCAGCCAGATGGAGTCGGTTTCTTGAGGGACACAAAGGATGACATGATTGAACTGATTACTTGAGAATTCTGAGATGATCGGCTGTGCGTTCGCACCTGCTTTAATAATAACAGGATATGACGGAATATCCGCTTGTTTCAGCAGCGCCTTCATATAATTCACCAGCGCCTTGCAGTCTCCGTACCCTTTGGTGTGGACCGTTGCAGCATCATACGGCTGCCATCCCCCGATACCGAGTTGAACACTGACATAGCGCGTTTTAGACTGCATGTATTCGTACAATTTCTTTACTTTCTCTTTTTGCGTCAGTGCTGTATGAACAACAGAAGAAATTTCTCCGGCAGCCGCCGGAGGAAGCGACTCTTTTGTTTTGTAGAGAGTATATATCCACGAACCAAAATCTTTCCAGCTTTTCATTGATCCTTTGTACCGGTCCATTTGAAAATCTGTCGGTGCAATTTTCACTATGGTCGTCGCATCGGAGAGATCTTCCCCGACCCTGTTCTTATCGATCGATTGAAGATGAGCGGCAGACCAGCGGTACACTTTATCGCCTCCGTCATCAGTGATCTCCGGAACAACATCCGGTGTGTTGCACCAATAGCGAAGCGGGTACGTGTTCGAACAAATCACCGTAAAGGAAGTCCGTTCGACAGGATCGATCGATCGCTGCGCATGCCATTCCGGCCAGTTCAGCGATCCGGAAAGTTCTATCTCATAGATAAATTCAATGGTGTACGGATAGACATTGTGAAACAATGACGCAATTTTTTTCCGGTTATCGCTGTGCAGAGTGGAACTGCTGAATACCGGAACATCCTGGACATCCGAGTCTTCCAGCGTTTTTACTTCATTCCCTTCGGCATCATAGATGGTCCCCTCAAGATCGTCGATGGAAAAATACTCATCATACCACAGAACGAGCACCCCTTCATCTTCTTCTTTCTTGGAAAAGATCGTTGTCACATACTTTTCCTGCAGCACAGCTGTGGAGAGACCGGTGATCTCGAACGTCGTGGAGATTTCGCGGACGACTTTATCCGCCGGCAGCAGATCGGACGGAATCGCGGAAACAGGATATTTCCTCCCTCCCAACAAAACAGCAGAAACGATCAATGCCAGCGTGAATATCTGCAAAATTATTTTCTTCATAGCATTACGATTTTTTCGTTTTTTTGGAAGCCGGCTTTTTCGATTCTTCTTTTGGAGGTTCCGTCGCAGCCGGCGCAGGAGCGGCAGGAACTTTTCTCTGCAGCACAATCTGCTCGGATTCTGCTCCGATCATGGAAGCATACAGTTCCCTCAGCTGTTGATAGTAATCTGCGCCTACGACCTGGGAGAGAATCTCAAATTTTGTCGTCAACTGGATCCGTTCTCCATGCAACGCAGAAAATCTTCGGTATTTCACGCTACCGTCGGCAAGCGTAATGGTCTTATCCTTCAATCCCTCTTTTACCTCGAACGAATCAGGGAGAGCTATGGAAATGATCGATGAATACTCGCGGGGATAATTATAGTCCACAGGAAATTTTCTGATATTCGACTTAAAAGGATTGTCCTTCCACCGGCTTACGATATGCGGATTCAGGTAGATCATCTCTCCGCCGGATTGTGCAAATTCTGCGGCGGAAACATGCGCCGTCATTTTTACCGGAATGCTTACGGTATCGGAAACCGATGCAAATGCAGAATCGACCTGTAATCCCGATGCATCTGTTTCAAAATATTTCTTCGCAACCTCGGTCAAATTCGATTCTTTTAGCGACGACCTGATTCCTGCATTCGTATATTCCTTGAATATGCCTTCGATCGTGCCAGAGAGCGAGCCATCTTCTCCCAACCGCACAGTGGCAAGCGCTGTTGTACTGCTTTTTGCCGGCGAACCGATTGTCACCCATTCTACTTTTTTCGGCTGCAGGACAACGCCGCGCACGTTTAAGACTTTGCTTGGAAGCTGGTGCATTGCCCGCAATGGATTGGTCGCATCAATGAACATACTCTTTGAGCCAATAGTTACTTTTGCAAGGACATAATTGAACTGATTGAGGATCGGATACAGCTCCTGCAGCTTGCCATGGTCTCGCGTGCTGAGAATCACCGGCTGCGCTGGTATGTTTGCAGCAGCCAGCATGGAAATCAGCGTATAGGTTATTTCTGCATTGTCCCCTTTTTTTGATTCCAGCACATCGTCAACTTCCTGATCTGCATCAATCGCATTTTTTCCTGTCCACACGATGGACGACGACACCCACGTGTAGATCGCCCGAGCTTTTTCTTCCGCTGATTGCAGCCCCGCTGTAATTTTCGTCACTGTCTCTTTGATCTTACTGGTAACCTCTATTCTGCCCCCAATTTCCCCGGAATCCCATAATTCCTGCACGGTAGTCTCCCATGTATCCAAAACCCGCTTGATGCCGATATCATCTGCATATCCTGAAAATTGAATATCGACTTTGGTATTATAGTCATCGATTGTCGTAATGAACGGCTCGTCCCGAAGTGCCGGAGCATTTTTCAATGCCCAGCGCTGGAAATTGTGCAGAATCGGATTGCTGCCGTATAACATTGGAGGATTAATCATCAAAATCTTCACCTGCTCAGATTCTGATACGGCAAATCTCTCATACCCTGACCACACCGAAGTATAACCCAGTGCGACAGGATGCAGGAGTCTGTATTCGCTCCACAATACCGGTTCTGAATGTTGAAACGACCAATCTCTGACTCTCCATAGACTTTGAGACGTGATTGTATATTGAAACTCAATGACGCATCCGGGTTTTAGTCCGGGCATAGTGAATTTGTAGCGGACATATTCATTGCCGAGTTCTTCTTTAAACACATCGTCATCATCAAATTCAATCTCTTCAACCTCGCCGTCTTCCTTCAGAACATACGTGACCCCTTCGATCTCATCGAAATATTCCCCTCGTTCCCTGTCTTCATTGATTACGAATGAATGCGTCCCCCAATCAAATCCTTTTTGATTGAGAATCTTGATCCGAACATGCCGGTAAAACTTCAGATTGATATTATTGTCAACTGTCGACTCGCCATAATCACACAAAATTACTGCGGATGCATTCGTATCCTCTGGGAACGATTTCATTTCCAGATCGGCTTTGGATATTTCACCCCACTCGATCGGCCGGGGAGGCACTTCTTGTGCGAAAACGGATTGGAAAAAAAGGATGGTTGTGAAAAATAGCGCAGTGAAGCATCGAAAAGTAATCATACAGTATAAGTGGATTTGATATGGTATCGTGATAGATATAAAGGAATCATCCTCTGTTCAGTGAATTTAAAAAATGAATAAACTAGCGGCTCCGAAGGAGTCCTTTCCGAAGGGACACATCGTGTCGGACAAACCGCAAAGTATCTTGACATGTCCCGCCTTTAGGACTCCTTTCTGCGGGATTCTTGAAAACGGAACCAGCAAGACTTGGTTGAATACAAATTTTTTGGAAACAGCACTAGTTTTACAAGGAATTTCAAGAAAAACAATCACGTAATTACGTGATATTGCAATATCGTTCTATTACCGGAGTCAGTAGTCGGGTTTCCGTGCTGAGGACGAATGGACGGCTGGAGGATAAATTCACTCTGAAGTATAAACCGCTGAATGGTGTTTTCGGTTTCTATTTTTGTTTTACGATCTCCTACCGACACATTCAATTTCGATGGATATCCTTATGCATAATCTTCCGTGTTTCCATTAATCGATCGTCGGCGGGCAGATCGATCAAACGATTGTTCATGAACTCGTCGTTTTCCACGTCCAATGTGCGAGCGGCATATTCGATGATGCTCTTCGGAAAGATTCCGTCGCGTTCATACAATTCTCTTTTTTCCAGCAGGATGCGTGCCGATTCAACACAGCTTTTCGGAAGCGCCGGCAGGCGATTCCAAAGCTCTTTATCCTGAAAGATATTTCCCGCGACATAATAGCGGTCTGCTATCTGTTGTGCCTCTTCATGTCCGAGTCCCCACTCCGCAGCCATCGTAATGCCGGCAAGCAGAAGATGTACCATGGCGCTCCCGTCCGGACTCCGCAACTCAACTGTTTGTCGTCCGTCTGAAGCGGCATATGCGGATAGCTGCTGCGGATTGACTTTCTTTGCCAGATTTTCCGTGGCAGACCAGCCGAGCGGGACGCGAATCATCGCACTGCGATTCATGTCGCTCCAACAAACTCGCGTCGGCGCCTCCTGATTCGGTACGAGTCGAAGATATGCAGAGGATGTTGTATTACCAAATGCTGTCAGGGAATCAGCGTAGGTGCACAGTCCGCCGATCACCCGTTTCGCTTCGAGAGACAACACTCCCGAAGAAGCGTTCATGATATTCTTTCCTTTGGATCGAACTTCCATATGAACATGGAATCCGTTTCCGGCAATTCCCTCTTCCAGTTTTGGCGTGAACGTGGCAACACATCCGTGCTTGTACGCCGTGTTGCGAATGAGCCATCGCGCAACCACCAAATGATCTGCCGCATCTTCCACCGGCGTGGGAAGGAATTCGATCTCCAGCTGCTCTCCCTGCTTGTTCGCAATCTCGTCCACATCGCTGCGGACTTTCTCGATAAATCCGACTTCGCTATGCGCATATTTGACGGCACCGGTGATCTGTGTAATATACCGGACCATTTCATCAAGTACCGTTCCCGTTTTAATGAACGGAGCCGAGGCATGATATCCTCGTTGTTTTGCAGCACCAAAAGAACGGTTCAGCGGATCGCTCAACAGGAAAAATTCCAATTCGCCGAGCGCGTGAAGTTCCATTCCGGAATGTTTCTTGAACAGATCCGATGCACGATGAAGTATCGTATCCGGCGCGAATGGGGCAAGCGATCCATCCCGAGTCATGTATCTGCACACGAAGTCCAGGCTTCGCTCAACAAAAGGGTTCTTGAACGCAGTCTTATACACCGGCACAACATACAGATCGGAAAGCGCGGTATCGACCATTCCTTTGAACAACGACGATCCATCCACCCGCTCGCCGTCCGCCAGTATCCGTTCCGCCTGCTGCCGGTTGGCAATTGGTATTTTCAACTCTTTCAATTTTCCATCCAGCGCCGTGTAATGGAATGTGATCCGCTCAATGTGCTGTTCTTCAATCACACGCAACAGATCTTCGCGGGTGAATGCTTCGCGAGGTTTATCAAGAATGACAGATAAAGGATTTGCAAGGGCGTACTGGATGGTATTCATAAAAATTCACAGGGCGGTAAGTAGATGGAAAGATATTAGAGCCCATATCAAAAAACAAAAATATCGTTGTCATTGCGAGCCGTTTTTTTGGCGAAGCAATCTGGAAACTAAGGAAAGATTGCTTCGTCGTCCTATAAAACAGGACTCCTCGCAATGACAAACCATTTTTGAGATACGCTCTAGTTGACTGCTCCGAAATTTGATCTCACTTTGAAGTACGGAAAATATTGCCGCAAATCCAACGA
>JBAYIS010000031.1:0-39358 GCA_041665525.1 Bacteroidota bacterium
GTTGCAAAATTATCGCCGAGTGCTCGTCCGTCATGATTACCATCTTGATAATTTTCTTGGCTTTGTACATCTCGCATGTATCCAAATTCTTATGCGGAGGTGTTTTTGAGACCGCTTCTAATTGAAAATCCGGAGTTACTATGAAATCTACAGCTCTTATATTTCTCTTTGGTTTCTTTCTTTCCGTTGCTTCTTCTCAAGTGCCAAACTGGTATTCTACGCACACCCATTCGAACTATCCTGCATCAGAATACATCGTCGGTGTGGGGAGCGGCAGCGGTGCGACAGGTGCAGAAACAGCGAAAAAAAGCGCGTTATCGGATATCGCTTCACAATTGCGTGTTCAGATCCAATCCGAAATGAAGAGTGTCACCGAGAGTTTTTCTGTAAACGACGATGAACAGATCTATTCCGATTTCAAACGCCAATCCCGCACGATGGTAAGCGATGAGATCACCGGTGCAGAAGTTATTTCGACTGTTGTCGATGAACCTTCTTCCACTACGTATGCGCTTGTTGTATTAAATCGCGACAAATATTCTGCCGGACTACGTGCGGAACTTGAAGGTGGTTGGAAGCAGGCAAGCGACCTGAGGACAGCAGCCGGCAGCTATTTCGCTCAGGGGAAATTGAACGAGGCTGTTCAAAGCACTTATCAGATTAAACAAGTGATCGCACCATTATTTGCCAAGCAAGTGTTGCATAACGCAGCAGCGCGTTCACCGTTCACATTTCCATCCGTTTTCAATCCAGCGGCGCTGCAAAATGACATCCGGTCCTTCCTATCGCAGGTAAAATTGGTAAAGAAGAGCGGCGACGTTCAAAAAGGAAAAATCGGGGAAAAATTTGCACAACCGTTCGTCCTCACGGTGACGGCGAACGGCGTTCCATGCACCGGCGTTACCGTCTCATTCTTATTGGACGGTAAGATTCCGATAGGCGATGCGATTACAGATGACGGTGGGACTGCATATTTGTCGACGATCATCCGGAACGGTAACTCTGTAAAAGCAAAACTCTCCGTGCCGGGGATCGGCAGAGAATTCGAACAGAACCTGAATTCATCAACGGTCAGTTTTTCGTGGATCGCCCAGGCGTCTGATAAGGCATTTTCCCTCTCTGTGAATGGCGGCAATAAAAAAGTTGAAAACCTTGTTCAGAAAAAACTATCTACAGCAATATCCCAGATTGGCTATAAAGTCGTAACGATGTCGAATAATACCCTGAACGTTGAGCTCAACACAAATACGCCGAGCAAGATCGAGGGAATGGCGGGCACACTGTATAATCTTACACTGCAAGGCACGGTGAATTTGAAAAATAATGCTTCCAATGCTATTCTTGGTTCCTTCACTTTCTCTTCTAAAGGCGTCGGGAAATCGGAAGATGAAGCATTGGAGAAGGCCGCAAGCGGAGTGAAGATCGATCAGAATGATCTCTCCGAGCTTCTTCAAAAGTAATTTTTCATCTTTAGTAAAAAGCCTTGCGCAACATAAGTTCAAGCATGGCTTTTTTTTGTTGTACATCGTTGAGGGGACATACCTCGGCGATATTGATATAAGACATTTCTGTCCTTTATCAATTTTACGACCCCCCTTTTCATTATTAAGAATCTCATCCTTTTTTTCCCCCTGTGTTCCCAAATCTTTCAATGAATACCGCCATTTCTGTGGCATTGTTGTTGATAAAATATCTCTAGTCTTTAGTTACATGACCGACTGCAGTATTGCTTCAATCACTTTTTCTGTCAGGAGGATGCCATGCACGAACTATCCATTGCACAGAATATTGTCGAGATTGTCCAACAAAATGTTCCGGAATTGGACTGGCCGAAAGTTCGGTCCGTGGTGACCATTGTCGGCGAACAATCCGGTGTGGTGCCGGATTCGCTGCAATTCTCCTATCATGCGATTACTGCTTCGACGCGTCTGGAACATTCTGAACTGGATATTGAACCGGTGCCGTTTACCATCCATTGTATCGAATGCGGTGTAGACTCGCTGACAGATCAAGGAAGTGTCCAGTGTCCTGTCTGTGGAATGTTCGCAACAACGATCATAGCGGGGACAGAGCTTAGCGTACGGGAGATCAAAATGGATGAAAGCTATGAGGTAAAAAAATGAGTATCATCACCATCGAACGGAAGGTGCTTGAAAAGAACGATGAGCAGGCGCGGCATAACAGAGATCTTTTCACACTGTATCAAAACTTCGTCATCAACCTTGTCAGTTCTCCAGGTTCGGGAAAGACCAGCCTGCTGGAAGCGACACTGAAATGTATCAAATCCAAAATATCCGTTGCAGTGATAGAAGGGGATGTGCAGACCGATCTGGACGCGCAGCGTATTGCAAAACTTGAAGTGCCGGTTGTGCAGATCGTCACCAACGGCGGATGTCATCTGGAAGCAAAGCTGGTCAACGATGCTCTGCAGGCACTCGATCTTGCGCGGACCGAATTGCTGATTATCGAAAATGTCGGTAATCTTGTCTGCCCTGCAAATTATGATCTTGGAGAAGCACAGAAAGTGGTAGTCCTGAGCGTAACGGAGGGGGACGACAAACCGCTGAAATATCCAACGATGTTCCGGAATGCATCAGTACTGATAGTGAATAAGATCGATCTTCTTCCATACGTCGATTCAAATATTGAAACACTGAAACAGAATGCGCTCCGCATCAATCCAAATCTGACGATCTTTGAACTCTCCTGCAAAACCGGTGAAGGTATCAACCAATGGTGCGACTGGCTTGAACAACATATGAACAACAAAGGATAACTTTGGAAGTATTATTCATCTCTGCATTTTCGATCGGTCTTCTCCATGCGCTGGCGCCGGACCATTGGCTGCCGTTCGTTGTGCTGGGAAAGAGCCAGGAATGGTCCCGCTGGAAGACGACCCGCATTGTTTCACTTGCCGGACTCGGCCATGTGGGTTCAAGTGTTGTCATCGTATTGATCGGTTTGACCATCGGTACTGCAATGGAGCAGGTAAACGGATGGGAAGAGGTTCGCGGTACTGCGGCTTCCGTTTTGATGGTCCTATTCGGCGGTATATACACGGTGTGGGGAATTATGCGCTGGAGGAATCATACGCATGATCATACATACCGGCATGTGCATCCGCACGGACTGCGCAAAGAAGAGATTGTTTCCTATTGGACACTTTTCGCACTGATCGTGTTCGGTCCATGTGAGCCGCTCATACCTCTTATTTTTGCCGCCATTCCATATGGATGGATCGTGATCAGTGCAGTATTCATCCTCTTTGGTACTGTAACGGTACTGATGATGTTGTTGCAGGTCCATCTGGCAATGCTCGGCCTCTCCTGGATGAAATTCCATTTCCTGAATGATGCCTCGCATATCACAGCCGGTGTTGTGATTATTTTGACTGGACTAGCTATTATGATATTTGGAATGTAATTATGGACGCTCCAATCCTTCGAAATCGAATGGTCATTACTGGTGCAGTACAGGGGATTGGTTTCCGGCCGTTCGTCTACCGCCATGCCGTGGTGTTGGACCTGAAAGGATGGATCACCAATATTCCGGAAGGGGTCCTGTTAGAAGTTGAAGGAGAGGAAATATCGCTGCAGGTATTCAGAGAAAAACTGTTCACCGAAAAACCGCCGCTGGCATGGATCGCGTCCTGCGAAGTCTCCGTGCTGGATC
Source organism: Bacteroidota bacterium (assembly GCA_041665525.1). Taxonomy (GTDB): domain Bacteria; phylum Bacteroidota; class Ignavibacteria; order UBA10030; family UBA8401; genus UBA8401. Next base: position 3,673 of record JBAYIS010000031.1, read on the forward strand.
CGGCCGGATATACGTATTTTGAAATCCGCGGAAGTACAGGGGAAGGGAAAAAAAGTGCGGTGATCCTTCCGGATATCGCGGTCTGTCCTGATTGTCTCCGGGAATTATTCGATCCAACCAATCGGCGGTATCGGTATCCGTTCATCAATTGTACGAATTGCGGTCCGAGGATGTCGATTATCGAATCGCTGCCGTACGATCGTATCGCCACTTCGATGAACTGCTTTCAGATGTGCCCGAAATGTGCGAGGGAATATGAAGATCCAACCAATAGACGGTTTCACGCGCAACCGAATGCATGCAGTCATTGCGGACCGAAACTGCAGTATGCAGAACCTGACGGCACGATCATTGCGGAACATGATGCCGCCATTCACGAAGCGGTTCGAGCTATCCGCGCGGGATATATTGTTGCGGTGAAGGGTATTGGGGGATTTCATCTAATGGCGGACCCGTTCAGCGATGCAGTCGTGAAGCGAATGCGTATGCGAAAACACCGTGAAGAGAAACCGATGGCGTTGATGATACCGTCTGTTGGTTTTGCAAAGAAATATTGCAGGGTTTCTGCGTCAGAAGAAGCAGCCTTACTGGCTCCGCATGCTCCAATCGTTTTGATGGAAAAAGCTCCCGGCCATGATATGGTAAAGCCTTTTTCACAATTCATCGCACCGGGAAATCCTTTGCTCGGTGTTCTGCTCCCGTATTCGCCGCTGCATCATTTATTGATGCACGACCTTCAACAGCCGGTTATTGCTACCAGCGGAAATATCACCGAAGAACCGATCTGCATCGATGAACAGGAGGCATTTCACCGGCTGAATGGTATCGCAGATTTTTTCCTTATCCATGACCGGCCGATTATTCGCCATGCGGATGATTCAATCGTACGGATCATTGCCGGGAGAGAAGTTGTATTGCGCAGGGGACGGGGATTAGCTCCTCTGCCTGTCCGCTTGGAGATGGATGCGGAACGGTCGGTACTGGCAGTGGGAGGACATCTGAAGAACAGCATTGCCATCAATGTCGGGAGTGCCATCTTTGTCAGTCAACATATCGGGGATCTTGAAACAGAGCAATCCTACACCACCTTCCGGTCGACGATCGATGACTTCAAGCGGATGTATGAAATAACGCCGTCGCTTGTTGTTGCAGATAAGCATCCGGATTATCTCTCTTCGAAATATGCAGCATCGCTTGGCATTCCTCTTTTGCGAATTCAACATCATGCAGCCCATGTCTATTCCTGTATGGCGGAGAATCATTTGCGGGATAATGTTTTCGGCGTTTCATGGGATGGGACCGGATACGGGGATGATGGCTTGATCTGGGGCGGAGAGTTCTTCATCCAAGCCAACGGAGCAATGCGGCATTCAGGAACATTCCGGTCATTCCCGCTGCCGGGTGGTCCCGCTGCCGTCAAAGAACCAAGACGGTCGGCGTTGGGTATGTTGTTCGAGCTGTCGCACGGAAATCCTGATATGTTCGGAGAACTGCCGTTGTTCGAACAATTCTCAACAACGGAATATGCTGCGTTGCTTCAGGCGATGCGTCACAATGTCAATTCCCCCAGGACGACCAGTGTGGGAAGGATCTTCGATGCAGTTGCGTCGATAATCGGAGTACGTCATCGAACAGGTTATGAAGGTCAGGCAGCGATGGAGTTGGAAGCATTAACAGAACATCACGATAGTTCGACCTCTTATCATTTCACTATCGGTCCCCATACAAAAACCGCGGAGGTGGATGAGATCGACTGGGAACAAATGATCTTTCAAATATACACCGATGTGAAAGAGAACGTTCCAGGATATACCATTGCGCTGAAATTCCACAACACATTGGCGAAAATTATTGTTGAAATGACGCTTCGCTCGAAGCAAACCGCAGTGGTGCTCAGCGGCGGATGTTTTCAAAATGCCCGGCTGACGGAGATAACGATTGAACGATTGCGAAGGCATGGTGTCACGCCCTATTGGCATCAACGGATTCCGCCGAATGACGGAGGACTCGCGCTCGGACAATTATATGGCGCAATCCTGCTGGGACAGCATAAGGAATCGAAAATACCAAATCTAGAGGGCATATGTGTCTAGCAATACCGGGAAAAGTGATGGATATTGATCGTACGAATGAACCGATGATGGGAACGGTAAGTTTCGGCGGCATCAAAAAGCAGATCTGTTTTGACCTTGTCCCGGAGGCTGTTCCCGGAGAATATGTACTTGTCCATGTCGGCTTTGCGCTGACGAGAGTGAATCAGGAAGAAGCAATGGAGACCATCAAAATGATCCGCGATATGGACGGCGGTCTTGAAGAATTACGGGGTGAAGAATGATTTCCGTGATGATGAACTGGAGCGCTGACTGAACGATGCGGTATGTTGACGAATATCGAAGTGCCGCTGCAGTGAGGAAATATTCAGAGATGATCCATGCTCTTTGCACCAAAGCGTGGACAGTGATGGAGATCTGCGGCGGACAAACCCATACGATCGTGAAAACGGGTATTGAAGAACTGTTGCCGTCAAATATCACGTTGGTGCACGGTCCCGGATGCCCGGTGTGCGTAACACCTCTGGAAATCATTGATAAAGCAATTGCGATCGCGTCGCTGCCGGGAGTGATTTTTACTTCGTTCGGTGATATGCTGCGCGTGCCCGGTTCGCAGAAGGACCTGCTTGGTGTGAAAGCCTCCGGCGGCGATGTCCGTATCGTCTATTCTCCCCTGGATGCTGTTCGAATAGCACAAAAAAATCCTGATAAAAAAGTGGTTTTTTTTGCCGTAGGATTTGAAACGACGGCGCCCGCAAACGCAATGGCGGTTATACAAGCGGAGAAATTAAAATTGGAAAACTTCTCCATCCTTTCGTCCCATGTACTGGTGCCGCCGGCAATGGAAGCGTTATTGTCAACCGGCGAGAACAAAGTGCAGGCATTCCTTGCAGCCGGGCATGTCTGTACAGTGATGGGCTACGAGGAATATTTTCCGATTGCAAAAAAATATCATGTGCCGATCGTCATCACTGGATTCGAACCGGTCGACATCCTGCAAGGGATCTTTATGGCAGTGAAACAACTGGAAGAAGGCCGGGCGGAAGTGGAAAACCAGTATGTGCGGTCAGTGACACGTACCGGCAACCGTTCTGCACAAGGGGCGATGAAAGAGGTATTTTCTGTTGTTGACCGGGCATGGAGGGGATTAGGGTCTATTCCGATGAGCGGTTTAGGACTGAAAGAATCGTACACAAGGTATGATGCTGAAAGTATCTTCAATGTGGATGAGATTTCAGTGAAGGAATCATCGTTCTGTATTGCGGGAAAAATATTGCAGGGATTGCAGAGACCGCATCATTGTTCAGCATTCGGTACGAAATGTACTCCAGAGCATCCCCTGGGTGCACCGATGGTCTCATCGGAAGGCGCCTGCGCCGCATATTATCATTATGGAAGATTGAAAACTACTGCATGAGCAAGAAGGAAAATACCGCTGATTCCGGTTTCACCGGTCCCGTCTGTCCTATTCCGATCTCCGATTATCCACAGGTGTTGATGGCACACGGCGGCGGCGGACGATTGACGCATCAATTAATCAAAACGATGTTTGCGGAACACTTCCAAAGTGAACCGTTGATGCCGCTGCATGACGGTGCAGTTATTCCGGCACTTTCATCCCAGCTGGCGTTTACGACGGATTCGTTTGTGATCAATCCAATCTTTTTTCCGGGAGGGAATATTGGTGAATTGGCTGTGTACGGCACGGTGAACGATCTGGCAATGTGCGGAGCAAAACCGCTGTATCTTTCCGCATCATTTATTATCGAAGAAGGACTGCCAATGGAAGAATTATGGCAGATTGTTCAATCGATGAAAACTGCGGCGGACCGGTCGAGAGTGCAGATTGTTACCGGAGATACAAAGGTGGTGGACAAAGGGAAAGGGGATAAGATTTTCATCAACACAGCCGGGATCGGCATCTTTGAACGGGAAAATACAATCTCACCAACCAATGCAAAAACAGGGGACGCGATCATCGTGAGCGGGGAGATTGCCCAGCATGGTATGGCGATCATGTCCGTCCGCGAAGGACTGGAATTCGGTACGACGATCCTGAGCGACTGTGCACCGCTCAGTTCACTGGTGGAGAGGATGTACAGCGTATCGGGGAAGATTCGCGTGCTTCGCGATCCGACGCGCGGAGGGGTTGCAACAGTGCTGAATGAGATCGCAGAAAGTTCTTCATGCGGCATCCTGATTGACGAAACGAAAATTCCAGTGGACGGGGAAGTACGTTCGGCCTGTGAATTGCTCGGATTCGATCCGCTCTATGTAGCCAATGAAGGAAAATTGATTGCGATCGTCGCTGCGGAGGATGCGGAAAAAATTTTGTTTGCCATGAAGCATCACCCGATGGGAAGAAATGCATCGATCATCGGCACCATCGTGAAAGATCATCCCGGCACGGTGGTGATGAAGACTGCAATTGGAGGTTCGAGAGTTGTGGATATGCTCTCGGGAGAGCAGCTTCCAAGGATTTGCTGAGATGCAGTGAAGTGGGAATATTGATCCATTTTATACGATGAACAGTGCAATGGTAAAGCTGAAGACTCCCAGTACAAAACCCATAACGACATCGGACGGATAGTGAACTCCAAGATAAATCCTTGAGAGTCCGATAAGAATTGTCAGCATGACGAAGAACGGTGCTGCTGCCGGTAGTGCGATGCTGAACAATAATGCCGCAACAGTTGCCGCTGCTGTATGACCCGAAGGAAAGCTGAATTCATCCTGCGGGATCACCAAATTGATGATGCCGATGTTCGCATGACAGGGACGTTTCCGGGTGGTGGTCTGTTTGATGAACTTGTATGCAATCAGTTCAAGTGCAAATGCGGTCACACCAACTTCGAGCCACGGCAGCGAAACATCTGTGAGGAAGTAAAAAACCATTGCCAGGACCATCCACAGGTAACCATCGCCCATCATTGAGATTACCTTCATACAAGGAGTCATGATCTCGCCACGGCGGGATATGATCCGCATGATCGTCCGTTCATCCCAGAGCTGTATTTGTTGAATTAACTGATTCATATGACGCTACAAGAACGTCATTTTATATGAAGTCTATATGACGGGAGTATTAACGAACTATTACCTGAAAAAATCAATATTTACAATATCACGCATTTACGTGATGGCATATTTCACTGTATTTGTTGAAATTTTATCAATTTATTTTCTGTTTGCTTGTAGTAATTTCAAATGAACCGAATAGTATTGAACAATTATCCCAGGTATTGGCCATCAAAATCTTTTAAATATATTGGAGGAATAACATGATTCGTGTAAGTACGCTATTTTTAGTTGTTTCCTATCTCTTATTGTGCAGCAGTACAGCATCTGCAAAGGAGCCAGGAAAGGCACCAAAAAATCCCGTGTTACAAAAATCGGCAATTCAGGAATGGAATTTTTTTGATGTGAATTCTCTTAACGCTACCATCAACAGTTCCGGTCCATACTGTGATTACCTTAAAACAAACTCTTCAGGATTGGAATGGCCGAAAGGGACAAAAAAGACCGCCGTCTTTACAGCTGGTTTGTGGGTGATCGGGAAGCACAAACCGACGGGACATTTACGAACTGCGGTGCAGAACTATCAAACGGAGTATCAACCCGGTCCTATCTTATCGACATTTAATACAACCACAAACAGCACTTCGGTGCTAGGCGATCCGAGTGATCCGCATTACAAGATTTACAAGGTTCATCGAAAAGACTCTCTTGGCGGCAATCCTGATTATGATAACTGGCCTGTTCATCTCGGCGCACCGTATACAGAAGTAAATGGAACTCCAGGATACCAACCGGGTTCAGACAAACCGTTCTTGTGGGGTGACCAAGTGATGTGGGTTGTTTACAATGACGGTAATCCTGCAAAGCATATTGGTGTAGGGGCAACCAATCCAATGGGTATAGAAATCCAAACAACCTATTTCGGATTTGATCAATCAGGCCCACTCGGTAATACCATGTTTATGCGATGGAAGATCATCAATAAAAGCGATGCGGATTACGACAGTGTTTTCTTCTCTCAGTGGTCTGATACTGATATGGGGGATGCGAATGATGACATGGCAGCGTGCGATACGATCCGAAAATTAACCTATACATATAATGGAGATAACGATGACGGATCCTCCGCTGGGTACGGAGCTAAACCACCTGCGGATGGATTTGTTTTTTTCCAGGGACCGAAAGTTGCCGGTTCGAGTGGCGACACAGCATTATTTGAAGGACTGAAGATACCGGGTTATAGGAATTTATCAGCAGCATCACATGCTGCCTATTTTGGCGGAGGAATTTGGAATGATCCATCGCTGGGTTCCATACTGTTTGCAGAACAAGCATACAATTATCAAAGAGGACTGATTGGCTCTACAGGACAGCCTTTTATTAATCCGCAAACCAATCAACCTTCCCACTTTGTGTTTCCAGGAGATCCCGTGACCGGAACTGGGTGGACTCAAGATAAATCAGCAATCAATCCTGGTGACGTTCGTGCGATGATTTCTTCCGGTCCATTCACGCTTGCGAAAGGTGATACACAAGAAATTGTCGGCGGATTTGTTATTGCGCAGGGAAACAATAGACTCGAGAGCATTACAAAACTTCGAGAGTATGTCGATTTTGCTCAATTCTTATTTGACAGAAATTTTGCTGTACCATTTTACAGCAGTGTAAATACTGAAGTAAAAGATAACGAAGCGGTTCTTACGGTGAAAGTATCTGGATCTGGTTACAAAAGCATGTCGGCTGCCTTTCGAACAGAAAATGATGCATTGATCATCGAGACATCATTATATGATGATGGACTCCATGGTGATGCTGCTGCCGGAGATGGTACATTCGGAATCATACAAACGATACCTCCGCAACCGATGCAGGTACAAATTGATATTACGACTATCGACAATGCTGACGATACAATGAAATATGTTGGAGCCTTAAGCAACATTCAAACGACCAATGTTACGGTCTCTTCCGCTTCCCTGGTTGCAGAACAATTCAGTAATGATGGGCAAGCAAATCCCAACGAAGTAATCCGCCTGGCACTGACATTGGTGAATAAACATTCAATCCCTTTTACAGAAGTGAAGATATCATCACCGCAGGAATTGTACGGCAAATCAATATTAATAAATACACTCACGGCAAATACGATCATGGCCATTCCGTACCAAGCGAATGATAACAATAGTTATATCACGGTACGAATCCCGTCAGGATTTTCCGATCCGACGTATCCTGTTACCTTTGAGTTGTCCGACCATGCAGGAAATACATGGAAAAATACTATAGAGATACCAGTCACCCCCTATGTATTGAAAAAATCCGCTTTAACCAGAACACACGGCACAACAAAGGCGCGATTTAATGTGATTGTTTCAACTCCCGCACTGACGAAAGACAAGGAGTATCTCATTTACGGTATCGATTCGATCAACACCCAAAAGCAGGTGGGATTTGGTGTGAAGGAGGCGGTGAATAACAATGTCCTGTATCAGAACAAACCGATTAATGACATCATGGGTGTTGATGTACCGGTGGTTGACGGTTTCAAGGTGGTGAACCTCTCTGCTGATTCCGCTGCAGAATATAAATGGATCGAGAATCTCAATAGTGCAAATCCTCAGTGGTTCAGCAGTGCTTCTGGGAGACTAAACGGTTACGGCGTTTTCCTCGGCCATGAATTCCCCGCAAAAATAAATACTTCATTGAAGAAGTTTGAATTCCACGACCTCAATATCCGATTCGAACCGTTTCTTTCATACACCGATAAAAACGGAAACGGGAAATATACGATCGGTGAGCCGTACGTCGTTGATTCCAACAATGCCAGCAAAACACAGTGGGCTTATATTTACCGGCAGGAATCTGTCTTATTGTCCTCGTACCATTTTGTGGGAATGACTCATGTTCCGTTTATTGTCAGAGATATTTCGACCGATCCGCCCCGTCAACTGGATGTTATTTTATGGGATAATAATAAAAACGGCCAATGGGATATCGACAGTGTTGCGAACGGTGCGATTAAAGATTATTTGTACATTTTTGATACAGAGTATGACGCAACAGGTTCCCGGTATAATCCTGATAAAGGGGGAACCGATCTGACCGAATCGTTCAAGGGAAAACAACCGTTACCGGTGCAATGGGTTTTATGGTTGAACAGAGTGGTCGGACTTGATCCGTATATGTCGTTGAACGTTAATGTTGTCTCATCCGGACCTTTAACATCGAATGACACGTTCAGCTTCAATCCATCAAAATACACGGGCGTGCAGGCATTCAGCGGTGAGTTTTCATCATTTGAATTGGAACAGAATTATCCCAATCCGTTCAATCCATCGACAACTATCCGGTATGCAATACCCTCCGCAAGTAAAGTGACGCTAAAAGTCTTTAACATTCTTGGACAGCAGATCGCAGAATTGGTGAATACTGTGCAGACGGCAGGCCGATATGAATCATTGTGGAGTCCAAATGTCGCTTCCGGCATGTATTTCTATAAGATTGAAGCGGTGAGTACAAGTGATCCGAATGAACGATTTACGCAGTTGAAGAAAATGGTTCTTCTCAAATAAAAAGGAATCATGTATCGACGATGAAAAGAACCCGGCGCATGCCGGGTTTTTTTATTCTCTACAGGGCCTAATACTCCTTCGGAGTGACGAGGATGTTTAATAGAACTGGTTTCAGAAATCCAAAACTGTCATTACCCCCCGGGAGGTCACTTTGTGACGAGGCGTTTTTTCCCGACATCCCGCTGCACGGGACTCCGTCACCTTGACAATGACTATGCGGGGGTTCCTCACGATGACCGTAAAAGTATTTTTGAAATTGCTGCTAGTATTCGCCAAATATTTTTCTGAGAACTTCTTAAAAATGTCTAACAAGTGTGGAATGATTAGCAAAATCTAATACACATTATAAAATGCTAATTAGAACAAACTAATTGGACTCACAACTTAATTGTCAGAATATTGGGTTAGTAAAAGTTATGGCTGCAGCGACAAGTCTGAATTTGCCGGTTACTGAAGGATCGCTTCTGTCATTTCAGGGGAAGTGGCAGATGCGATTCTCGGTTCGGCAAATTCAGTTTTGTCCGCAACAAGTAAATTTTAAGGCCGTGCGAATAAATCGCTCGGCCTTTTTTATTTACACAGACCAATCTCAATCCGAGTTAATACCCAATACTTGCTTCTCTAGTATATCATATCGAAATTGCACCATTCTATCGAAATGTCTTAACCAAATGGAAACCACCCCGGGAAACTCTTTTTTTGCCATGTGTTTGATCATCGGGAGCTGCCATGAAAACCCTGAAATTATTAGAAAACATTGTGCTGGCTGATGCACCATTCGTCTGGTGGGAATGGGATGTTATCAACAATACTGTTACGATGAACGATCTGAAGGTAACCATGCTGGGATATCATCCGGATGAGTTCAAGGGGAAGGGATATGAATCAATGACGGCACTGCTTCATCCCGACGACTATGAGAATACGATGGAAGCGATGAGGGACTTGCTGTCGGGAAAAAAGAGCATATACCAGATCGATTACCGGATAAAAGATAGGTCCGGTCATTATCATTGGTACATGGACCGGGGAGCCGTGATTGCACAAGATAACGACAGGATCTCGCGAATCCGAGGCATTGTGATAGACCTTGGATTGGAGAATGCCATCGGTTCAAATACCGATGCCGTGATAGAGTTATTATCCCGGTATTCCGAAAACAAGAACAATTTAATCGTTATCTGCTCATCATGCAGGCGGGTGAAGATCAGCCATGAGGAATGGACTCCAATTACCGATACTTTTAATAAAGCGATTGCTGATACGATCTCCCATGGAATATGTCCCGCCTGTGTCTATAAACTGTATCCTGAATTAGCGGAAATGATATTACAAAAGCATCGGAGTTCATGACCACTGTCGCTGCGTCCAATCTATTTTCCATTGATGTCATGATCAATTAACCAATATTTCTTCTCATCGCCGGGACAGCATAGTACCATTTCGTGAATATTCCCATTCCTGCTTGACACTCGGGATTCAATTGTCTACTTTTTGCCTATCAGTTTCCTTCACTATCATGGATGATTTCTTATGACAGACCGTTCACCGTCCATTCTTTCCACATTTCCAAAAGTGTTTTGGGTCGCCAACGTTATGGAGCTTTTTGAACGCGGCGCCTATTACGGGATGAATTCCGTGCTCGCCGTGTATCTCACCAATTCGATCTCCGAGGGAGGACTCGGATTCACCGAACAGTCGGTCGGATTTCTTCAAAGCCTTATTTATGCTTGCACGTATGTCATACCTATCCTCGGCGGCGCACTCGCCGACCGGTACGGATACCGCCGGATGTTGATGTTTGCCTTTTCATTTCTTGCCGCCGGATACTTTATTGCGGGCGAAATGACTTCGTACGGAACTGTTTTTGTCAGCCTGCTGGTGATGGCGACCGGCTCGGGACTTTTCAAACCGATTATCAGCGGTACTATTGCGCGTTCCACGAATGAATCGAATTCCGGATTCGGATTCGGCGTGTATTACTGGATGATCAACCTTGGCGCGTTTCTGGCGCCGCTGCTGGTCAGTTACCTGAAAGGATTCTCCTGGAACTATGTCTTCATCGCATCGTCACTGTATTGCGGACTGATGCTTCTGCCGACAATTTTCGTCTATACAGAACCGGATAAACCGGCGAATACGAAATCATTAAAGGATGTCCTCTCCGGTGCTGCATTGGTATTGGGAGATGCACGCTTCATGCTGATGATCTTCGTGTATTCCTTTTTTTGGATCCTGTATTTCCAAAATTTCGGCTCGGTCCTCTGGTTCCTAAGAGATTTCGTCGATGCTGCTCCGATTGATGCATTTTTTGCTTCCATCGGCATTCCACTTCATTTTGACGCCGAACATGTCACGGTCATCAATGCGGGAACCATCATCCTGCTGCAAGTAGTCATCAGCAGGATTGTGAAGGATGCAAAACCGCTTCTGACGATGGTGGTCGGCATCGGTTTCGGCGTGATCGGATTCGTCTGCCTTGCATTTGCAACAAATGTGTGGATGTTCATTACCGGTATCGCCATCTTTTCGATCGGTGAAATGACCGCGCATCCAAAATATTACAGTTATGTAGGACTTGTCGCTCCATCCGAAAAGAAGGCGACATATATGGGGTATGCTTTTCTGTACGGCGTCATCGGCAGTCTTGTCGGATCGAATCTCGGCGGAAGTATGTATGAAGCAATGCTGAAACCGCTCATCGGTCAAACGGGCGTGGAAGGGGAGATCAGGACGTTTTGGTTGATTTTCGCCGTTCTCGGTGTCTGTGCAGGATTGGGATTGCTGTTGTATCACAGGATCTTCCAGTACGATACGCCGGAAACGAATGCACGTGCGCGGTCGGTTATGATCATCGTCTATATTACGTTAATCCTCATCGGGGGATATTTCTTTTATTCATCCGTTTCCGGTGAAACGCTATCCTACAAAACATTGGTCCAATCTGTTATCATGCTTTCTATCGGTATCGGCGGGATTGTGATAAGCAGAAGAAATGGCAGTGTCTCAATTTAACAGATAACGTCATACTGACATTCGACAGTGACGAAGTCATCACTTCGTGACATGCCGAAGTTCTTAAATTTCAAATTAAGACACGACCGAAGAAGTTGCAAAGCGATAATATGGTGGAAATAAACGTACTTTCTTCATCTCTCTGCCGGTGTACGAACAGTGCAGTTTTGAATATATTGGTAAAAATACGAAATTGATTCCATGAGTAGTTCCCTTCAAAAATTACTTATTCTTGTTTGTATTGTTTCCTATAGTATTGGAACGACGGCAGGGAATGCAGTGATTTTGAATAGTTTGCTAAATTCCGGTGACTCAAAGCAGGTAACACCGGAGAAGAATTCCCGTCAAATTCCCGAAGGGACGTTTTGGAGTATTAAAGTTTTTACACCGCCGGCATTTCAATCCGGTTTACCGCCGCACCTGTGCTCAGTATTTGAAATTATTCTTGCAGTACAACCGCTGAGGAACTGCTCCGAAGTATACATCCCTTCAAAATATACATATCTTGATTCGTTGCCGTCAAAGCCGCGAGATCCGCCGATTGCATAGCTGCAAAAATTATTTTATGGACAAACAAATCAAATCCATGCAATGGCAATCATGCCGTTGCAAAGAGTATTGTTCAATAAATATATTGGAGAGCTATCATGAAAAACAAATCAACGAATTCATTGGAACAGCATAGTAATCGGAACGGATTTCCTGTTCAAGCCGCTCTTTTGTTAGGAGTGATGATTCTTGCCGTTGTTGTGATTATTCTTAAAATATCCGGTATCGTATGATGGATGGTACTGCGGTAATGGATATTGTTCTTCATTATTACAGACCAACCCCGGTGATATTGAACAAAAGAGTGTAATAGAGACCGCTTTTATATACACAAAGCCATTTCGAGCGAAGCCACTCACAACATAATCCTGTTGGGTGAATGACATCGATTTGGGATTTTTCAGAGGCCTTTAATATCTGTATTAATTGAATCTTCTCACTAAGGCACGATCCGGAAGGGAACACTGATGGTACCAAAAAATAGAAAAATTACTTCGGTGCTCACCGAGACATTCAACGACTTTTTTCATAGCAGCACATCCGGCGGCATTGTTTTATTGCTGTGTACAGGGTTGGCACTATTGTGGGCTAACTCCCCTTGGTCGGAATATTATTTTCAGCTCTGGGAGCAATCACTTTCCTTCGGCTTTGGAACAATCTTATTGTCCAACACTCTGTTGCATTGGGTGAACGATGGAATAATGGTGATTTTTTTCCTTTTTGTTGGATTGGAAATAAAAAGGGAGATTCTTGTCGGCGAACTTTCTACACTAAAAAAAGCGCTCCTGCCTATCATTGCTGCATTTGGCGGTATGATCGGTCCGGCACTGATCTATATCGCATTCAATTCGAGTGAAACTGGCACTTTACACGGCTGGGGAATTCCAATGGCAACGGATATCGCTTTTGCACTCGGTATTCTCGCGTTATTAGGAAAGAGAGTCCCGCCTGGATTAAAGATATTTCTTGCCGCACTGGCGATAGCGGATGATATGGGCGCCGTGCTTGTTATTGCACTGTTTTATACAAGCGAGCTTTCTTTTTCGATGCTGGGTGCAGCAGGCGGATTCATGCTGTTATTGTTGATTGCAAACAAATATAATGTCCGTTCAACGACGGTCTTTACCATCCTGGGAATCGGCCTCTGGTTCTGTTTCCTTCATTCAGGAATCCATGCGACCATTGCTGGAGTATTGTTGGCACTGACGATACCGGTGCGCTCACAAATTGATAAACAACAATTTATCGGCAAAGTATCAACGGCGATCAATGAACTGAAAGATGACCAGTCATCGAAAATGGAAAACGAATTAATACACCACGTTGCATCATTAAGCGAAAAAGTGCAATCGCCATTACACCGGTTTGAACACGCTCTTCATCCTCTGGTATCCTTTTTTATTATGCCGGTCTTTGCCTTTGCAAACGCAGGAGTGAGAGTGGAAGGGAGTATTGTTGATGCGCTGTTTTCTCCTGTTGGATTGGGTATTGTCCTCGGCTTAGTTGTCGGAAAACAGATAGGCATCATGTCATTTGTCTGGATTGCCGTTACGTTTAATATCGCATCACTTCCGCACAATGTCTCCTGGCGAATGATCTACGGCGCTACGTGGTTGTGTGCTATTGGTTTTACCATGGCGTTGTTTATTGCAGGACTTGCATTTGATTCGACCGAACCGTTAATCATCAGTAAGATTGCAATTCTCTTTGCTTCAACACTATCAGCAATTGTCGGTTTATTGCTGCTCCGCTCGATGCCGGTGTTGCGTGATGATTTATGATGACAGAGAATCAATAAATCCAAAGAAATGCAGAAGGAGGATTCAAAAAATATGATCTGGAAATATGTAATCGCCTGGTTCGGTATGATGTTCCTGGCGATTGTGAATGGAATTGTTCGCGACTTTGTTTACAAGCAATATGTCGGAGACCTGTCGGCACATCAAATATCTACGCTGACATTATTATTGCTGTTCGCCCCATATATTTGCTGGCTCATGCGTCGGTGGAAATTGCAATCACAAAGCCAGGCATGGATCATTGGGATGATATGGTTTATGATGACGGAAATATTTGAATTCGGTTTGGGCATCAGAAGAGGGCTTTCAACGGCAGAATTGCTGCATGCCTATAATGTACTGGAAGGACAGATTTGGATTCTCATTCCGCTGTGGGTGCTTGTCGCACCGTATGTTTTCTATCGGTATGCACAATTCAGAAAAATGGAGTAAGAATGTGAACAGAGAATTGCCGTCAATGAAGTTCGCGTTCAATCCATCCATTCAACAGTGTTTTCTAATTAAACAGGGAATGGATTGGGTGAATGATTCTAAAACAGCAGATTAAAAAGATATCCGACGATGATTATTCCCGTTCCAACAACGCCGACAAATGTAAAGATAAGAGGAAGTTTCAACACCTTCTTCAAGATGATCATTTCCGGCAGGGAAAGTCCGATCACGGACATCATGAATGCCAGCACGGTCCCCAGAGAAGCTCCTTTTTCCAACAATGCCTGAACGATGGGAATGATACCGGCGGCATTCGAATACATCGGGATCCCAAATAGCACAGAGACCGGTACAGACCACCAGACGGATCTTCCCATGATGGATGCCATGAAGTTTTCAGGGACATAACCATGCACTCCTGCACCAACAGCGATGCCGAGAAGCACGTACAACCATACCTTCCCGACAATGTCTTTTACCGCATCAAAACCTTTTTGAATTCTGTCCGAAGCAGTAACACGCTCTTCGATTATTTCAACGTTGACGGGCTTTATGGTGTAGACCCATTCTTCAACAAATCGTTCCAATTGCAATCTGCCGATAATATAACCGGAGACGATCGCGATCAAAAGTCCGGTGGACATATACAAGAGTGCAGTTTCCCATCCGAACAATCCGAACAGCAAGACGAGTGCGACTTCGTTGATCATCGGTGCAGCAATAAGAAAAGAAAAGGTGACTCCGAGCGGTATGCCCGATTCCACGAAACCAAGGAACAGCGGAATGGCAGAGCAGGAACAAAACGGCGTTACCACTCCGAGCGAAGCGGCAAGAACATTGCCGGTGAAGTGCCGTTTCCCGCCAAGCAATTTCCTTGTCCGTTCCGGGGAGAAATACGAGCGGATAATACCGACAACGAATACAATCAGCGTAAGCAACAACAGTACTTTCGGCACTTCATAGATGAAGAAATAGACAGCGGAGGTGAACGGGGATTCTTTTAATAAACCAAGGGTCGTATAAACGAAAAGGTCTGTCAGACTTGCGAGGTTGTTGTAGAGCAACACCCATCCTGCGAAGGACAGAGTAATTATCGCGAACTTTATTTTCATTTCTCCCGGCTTATGCTACGTAACTTGTTAATAGCTCTTCAATTTGGCTGACAGTCGGCACCCTGCCTTGCGATATTACTTTATTCCCAACGGCAAGTCCGGGTGTGCTCAGAATGCCGTAGGAAGCTATTTTCTGTATATCGGTGATCTTTTCGATGGATGCATCGATATGTAAATGCCGTAACGCCTCAGTTGTGCGTTTAGCCAGCGTCTCGCAATTCGTGCATCCGGGGCCGATAACTTTAATTGTCATTGTATATTCCTTTCTAACGTGTTAGTGCATTCCGTTCTTCATTCAGAATCGGCGAATCTGTTCGTGCAACAACCTCTGCAAGGTCCAGCATCGTAAAGACGCGCGGGTCGGATATTTTATAGTTTACCCGCAGACCCTCTTTCCAGGAACAAAGAATCCCTTCCTGAACAAGCATCTTCAGGTGGCGGGAAAGATTCGATTGCTCCAAATCCAATGCCGGTGCAATCTCGCAATTGCATTTCACACCATTCCGTATGAATTCAACGATGCGGATCCGGTTTGGATGGGCAAGTGCCGCGAAGATATCTGATTTTCGTTCTTCCACTGCAGGTTCCATGACGGTCTCTCCTGAGAATGTATATGAGCAATCACTCATAGAGTATGCCAAAAAAAATCCCTCAATTACGAGGGATTTGGTCATTCATTGACTGCACATTATTGAATTTGCAAAAACAGAACGCCGGGAATCTTATGTTTCGGAAGGGATGGCCGAGAAGTATTTTCTTTTTATCCAAAGTGAAACATTCACAAGAAGAATAAGCACTGGTACTTCGACTAACGGTCCGATAACAGTGGCAAACGCTACCTGCGAATTGATCCCGAATACGGAAACAGCAACGGCGATGGCAAGTTCAAAATCGTTGCTTCCGGCAGTGAAGGAAACCGTTGTCGCTTTTTCGTATGATGCTCCGATCTTTTTCGCGAAATAGAACGTAACGAAAAACATCCCTGTAAAATAAAAGATGTATGGCACCGCAACACGAATGACCTCCACAGGAAGCTCGACGATTTTCCCGCCTTTCAGGGAGAACATCACAAAAATAGTAAACAGAAGTGCAATAGGCGTCATAATTGAAATGGCAGGAATGAACCGATGATGATACCATTCTTTATCTTTGAATCGAAGGAGGACGCCGCGCGTTACCATGCCGGCAATGAACGGTATGCCGAGATAGATCATCACGGTGACCGCTATCTCTCCAATCGAAATGTCGATCATTGTCCCCTGAAAACCGAAGAGCGGCGGAAGGAATGTGATGAACACATATGCATAAATCGAATAGAGCAATACTTGAAAAATCGCATTGAATGCGACCAATCCGGCTGCAAGCTCGGCATCGCCTTTTGCCAGATCATTCCAGACCAGCACCATGGCGATGCAGCGTGCCAATCCCACAAGAATTACTCCCGTCATAAGATCCGGTGTATCTGATAAGAAAAGCAGTGCCAGGACAAACATCACCAGCGGACCAAAGATCCAGTTTTGCAAAAGAGAGAGTGCCAGTATTTTTTTATTCTTAAAAACGATTGGCAGCTCTTCATACTTTACTTTCGCGAGCGGCGGATACATCATCAGTATCAATCCGATGGCAATGGGAATATTGGTAGTGCCGGTGCTCAATGAATCCCAAAAACCGGCAATTCCAGGAGAGACCGATCCAACGGCAACACCTGCAAACATTGTGACGAATATCCAAACGGTTAAGTAGCGGTCGAAAAAGGAGAGCTTTCCGGAGACAGAATTCATCATGATCCTTATTTGATATTCTTTGAATAAAAATGATAGAAATCTCTTTTAATCTCATCGCGAACCCGGCGGAAGACAGAAAGGACTTCTTCATCGCTTCCTGTAGCATCCGCAGGGTCGTCGAACCCGATATGGAGACGCTCTTTCACTGCGCCGGAGAAGACCGGACACGATTCTTTGGCATTATCACAAACTGTAATGACGTAATCGAATGGTTGAGAAAGAAATTGATCGACAGTTTTAGGATAGCTCCGACTAAGGTCGATGCCGGCTTCATTCATCACCTGAATTGCTTTTGGGTGAACACGTGCGGCGGCCTTTGTCCCGGCAGAATAGACTTCCAACTCTGGATCGAACGATTTAAGAAATCCTTCCGCCATCTGTGAGCGGCATGAATTTCCTGTGCAGAGGATTAAGATCTTTTTTGACACAGGTTTTAATCTCCTTCGCAATTATGGTTTATCTGCATACACAGTAATACTGACTATGCCGGTACCGGACCGTTTGAATAGTCTTAACTCATCGAGTGTCATGTATTGCAACATTATTTCGTTTGGGATGATGATCTCCCGTTCCTTTTGAATGGCAAGATTCACAAATCCTGCATTTGAGATCGTCGTTACATAATCGCTCATCTGCTGTGCTCCGGAAACACATCCTGCATAGAGTTCGGCACTTTTCCTGACCACATCGGGGAGTTCTCCTTTCAATACGATATCCGAAATACTAAAATGCCCACCGGATTTCAGGATGCGGAATGTCTCTGCGAACGCTTTTTGTTTATCCGGGACCAAGTTCATCACGCAATTACTGACCACAACATCGGCCGTATTGGAATCGACCGGTATTTGTTCTATGTCGCCCAAACGAAATTCAACATTCAAGAAATTTAATTTGGTCGCATTTGCGCGCGCCTTGTTGATCATTTCCTCCGTCATGTCGATACCGATCACATGTCCAGAATTTCCGGCAATGGAACGGGCAACGAACGCATCGTTTCCGGCACCAGAACCGAGATCGACGACAGTGTCCCCTGGTTTTATTAATGCGAACTCAGTCGGAAGTCCGCAACCGAGTCCCAGATCGGCATCGGCAACATAACCGGGAAGGTGCGTATAGTCCTCGGCCATCACCACGAAATCGACCGGCGTGCAGCATCCGGTGCTGCCGCAGCAAGAGGATTGATTCACTTCTTTGGATTGCTTTGCGATCTCAGCGTATTTTTCTTTTACAATCTCTTTTAAATCTTGTTCAGTACTCATTGTCGTCCTTTGTTTATCGTATCATTGCGATTAATTTGCACAAAAAAATATCAACAGCACTGTTCGATGGATGTGAGAAACCCTGACATCACCTCTTTCGCTTCATTCCAGGCTTTGGAATTGATGCAGTAGCACACTTTTGTTCCATCGATATCACCGTTGATCAAACCGACACGTTTTAACTCGGCCAGATGCTGTGATACGGTTGCCTGGGAAAGAGGGAGTTCTTCCACAATATCGCCGCAAAAACATGCATTGGATTTTGCAAGGAATTCCAGGATAGCGACACGTGCAGGATGCCCTAATGCTTTGGCAATATCCGCAAGCCGGTTTTGACGGGTAGTAAATTCTTCCTTTTTTGATGCACCCATAGTTTTGACTTTTGTTTATCGTAATAAAACGATAAATTAGGACAAGATCAATAAAAAAATTGGGAATATTGCCAGTATGACAAAATCAACGTACACGATATCCAAGATGGATTGTGCATCGGAAGAACAGCTGATTCGCATGAAACTGGATCGGTTCTCAACAATATCATCGTTAACATTTGATATTCCGGGAAGAACATTGGAAGTGATCCATTCCGGACCGCAGAATGAAATATTTTCAGCACTGGACAGTCTTAACTTCAACACCGTATTGGTAAAATCGGAACACACAACGACAACTCTTAACCACACCGATCACGATGCCGAGCGGAAGTTGCTGTATCAAGTGCTGATGATTAATGCTTTTTTCTTCGTGTTGGAACTGATTGCCGGATTTATTGCTCACTCCATGGGACTTATGGCCGATAGTCTGGATATGCTGGCCGACAGTATTGTGTATGGACTCAGTTTGTTCGCCGTCGGCAGTTCTCAAGGGAAGAAGAAAAATGTCGCGCGTATCAGCGGATACTTCCAGTTGACCTTGGCTCTGCTCGGTCTAGCTGAAGTGATTAGAAGATTCGTCGGGCTCGACGTAGTGCCGTCATTCCAAATAATGATCGGCATCGCTGCCTTTGCGTTAATCGGCAATGCGCTCAGTTTGTATCTTCTGCAAAAAAGTAAAAGTAAAGAAGCTCACATGCAGGCAAGTATGATCTTTACATCGAACGATGTTATCGCCAACCTCGGCGTGATCGCCGCAGGTATTCTTGTGCTCTTTACCGGATCGAATTATCCCGATCTGGCGATCGGTATCATCATATTTGGCATCGTTGCCCGCGGGGCATTCAGGATTCTGCAACTCGGAAGATAGCGTATGCTATCAATTGCCTTCTCCTGCGATTCTACTTACCTTCGTAAGCGAATCGGACTATATTTATTGAACTTCAGGGAGTTACTATGAGAACATTCATCATACTGGCAACAATATTGTTCGCAGGATGCGTCGGTATTCCGGAGGATGTTACTCCGGTAAAGAATTTTTCAGTGGAAAAATATCTGGGCACGTGGTTTGAAATTGCTCGATTCGATCATTCATTCGAGCGGGGATTGTCGCACACGACAGCAGAATATAGCATACGAGAAGACGGGGGGATACGGGTGATGAACCGCGGATTCAACGCGGAAAAAAATGAATGGAAAGTTGCAGAGGGGAAGGCGTACTTTGTCGAATCATCGGATCAGGGATTTTTGAAGGTCTCGTTTTTCGGTCCTTTTTATGGATCGTACATCATTATGGAACTTGACCATGAAAATTATCAATATTCTCTCGTCTGCGGACCGGACAAATCCTATCTCTGGATACTGTCGCGGACTCCGATGCTTAATGAAGAAATTAAACAGAAATTGATCTCGAAAGCGAGTTCACTGGGATTTGAGACGACGAAGTTGATTTTTGTTGAGCACAAAGCACTTTAATGCAGTTTTTGAACATTGCGTAAAAAGCGCCATTGACAACTACTCCCGCCATTTATGGCCGTTGTGGGGATTTACGATTAGCGGTTACTCCACCAGTTCAAAACTCTCCTGCTGTCGAATATCCTTCGATGATGCTCCGACCATAATATCAAATTCGCCCGGTTCGGCAGTCCACTGTAATTGCTGATTATAGAATGAGAGTTTTTCTTTGTCGATGATAAATTGAATTGTACGGCTCTCTCCGGCAGCGAGGTTAATTTTTTGGAAATCCTTCAATTCCTTCACGGGGCGCACGATCGATCCTACCCTATCCCTGAGATACAATTGCACAACCTCTTCTCCCTGAAAATTTCCCGTATTGGTAATTGTTACGGAAACTTTCAATCGTTCATTACCGGTCATTTTCTTTTTACTCAAATGCAGATCGGTATACTGAAATGTTGTATAACTGAGTCCATACCCGAATTCATATTTCGGATAGATTGATAAGTCGGTATAGGAAGAGTTATAATTATGATTCCTATCGTCCGTCGCTGGGCGACCGGTGTTAAAGTGACTGTAATAGATCGGAATTTGACCGACACTGAGTGGGAATGTCATGGTCAGTTTTGCCGATGGATTATAATCCCCGAAGAGTACATCGGCAATGGCATTGCCTGCTTCGCTGCCAAGCCACCAGGTGTAGAGAATAGCAGGAGCATGATCAGCCGTATAATTAAATATCAAAGGGCGACCGGCATTGATCAATACAACGACTGGTTTGCCGGTTGCCAGTAGTTCTTTCAGCAGCTCTTCCTGAACCCCGGGAATGGAAATATCACTTCGACTTTTCGCTTCGCCGGACATATCCCGGCGTTCACCGATGCTCAGAATAACAACATCCGCTTTCTGTGCAGTCTGGACTGCTTCAGCAAATCCGCTTTTATCACTTCCTTCAATATCGCATCCTTTTGCATACAGCAATGTGGTTCCTTTATTGATCTTGTTTTTCAGTCCATTCCATTGGGAAACAATAAAGGATGAATCGCCTCCGGGAAGTTCGATATCCCAGAATCCCTTATTTTGTTTATAGGGCTTTACCAATGGACCAATAAACGCGATAGTTTTAGTGCTTTTGGATAACGGCAGAAGGTGATTCTCATTTTTCAATAGAACGATACTCTTGGCGGCAATTTCTCTTGCCGCTTTCACGTGTTCGGGATTATGTAATGCCTGTTGTTCCCGGTCGGCATTGCAATATTTAAAAGGATCGTCGAACAAACCGAGTTCAAATTTCTTTCGTAAAATTCTCCGGACAGCATCATCAATCACCATCACAGGCACTTTCCCATCTTTCATCAATTGCGACAGATTATTTTTATAACAGCGGCTTTCCATATCCATATCGCTGCCGGCGGTCACTGCTGAGAGTGCTGCTTCATATCCGTTTTTCACAGTGCCATGGTTAATCATTTCACCGATGGAACCCCAGTCGCTCACTACAAATCCTTTGAATCCCCATTTTCCTTTAAGAATATCCCGCTGCAAGTATGAATTTCCGGTGGCTGGCACACCGTTGATATCATTAAATGAATTCATAAATGTCGCCACGCCGGCGTCCGCAGCAGCTTTGAAAGGAGGGAGATACACTTCCCAGAGTGTTCTGTCGCTCATATCGACAGAATTATAATCGCGTCCGCCGATTGCTGCCCCATACGCGGCATAGTGCTTTGCACAGGCCATGACGGAATTCACTTCTCCCAGTGCATATCCCTGAAATCCTTTCACACGGGCAGCGGCGATCAATGATCCGAGATATGGATCTTCACCTGCTCCTTCCATTACTCTGCCCCAGCGCGGATCACGGGCAATATCCACCATAGGAGCGAAAGTCCAATGGATCCCTCCGGCGCTTGCCTCCGTTGCAGCAATTCTTGCAGCTGTTTGCATCGCTTCCAGATCCCAACTGCATGCTTCGGCCAGTGGAATGGGGAATGTGGTTTTATATCCATGAACAACGTCCTGTCCGAACAGTAGAGGAATTTTTAGGCGGGACTGCATTGCAAGTTTTTGCCAGCTTCGTGTCTGTTCTGTTCCCAAACTATTCAACAATGATCCTAATTGGCCGTTTTTTACCTGATTTGCCTTGTCGTTATCGACAGTTGCCGGCCCGGTAGCCTTCCAATCATCGTTGTATTGATTCATCTGGCCGATTTTTTCATCAAGGGTCATCAGTTGCAGAACAGAATCAACACGGTGATCGAGAGATTTTTGTTGTGCAGTTATGCTGCACGTAAAAACCAATAAGAGAGAGATATATCTTTTCATAGAACGTCCGTTAAAATCCTGTCGTGAACAATCGTGTATACAAAGTACACACTCAATAGATCAGCGTTTGAATTCCTCTTGCTGGAATCGTTTGTGAAGCCGATTGCGTACCGACGATCAATCGGTACAATACCGGTGCATCTGAAGAGTTCATCACAACGGTGACCATTGTACCGTCAGCATTAACAAAAGAAGTACTCATTAGCAAGCTGCGGCTGCTCGCCGTGCTGATGCGTTTTGCGTTGGGACGAATGAATTTGGAAAAATGTCCGATATAATAATAGGAGGGGGTGTAGATCAATTCACCCGTTGTTGTATTGGCATGCACCGGCGCAAAACAGAAATTGGAGACATGATTCGGCCCGCCGTGTTCATCCAAAAGGATATTCCAGTCAGTCCAAGCGACTGTCCCATTATTGAAATCGTTGATCAGCGATGTCCCATACCGTTCGCCGTTCGGCCAGTACTGATACCGTTCCGCATTGAAGCTCTCGACACAACCTTCAGTGAAAATCAGTTTCTTGTCGGGATACGATTCATTCACCGCCTGAACATTTTCGAACATCGGTGTTCCGCCCGCCCAGGTTTCGTACCAGTGGAATCCGGTACCCCAAGCGTATTTTGCCGCTTCGGGATCGCTGAAAATCACATCTGCTCTCTGTTTTAGAAGATCACGATTATGATCCCAGACGATAATATTTTTATCGGCAAATCCCTGCTGTGCCATGACGGGACCGAGATACAATTTCAGAAAATCGCGCTCCTCTTCGGCAGTGAAGATGCACGATTCCCATTTCTGTGTTGCCATCGGTTCATTTTGAACGGAAATACCCCACATCGGAATGCCTTCCATTTCATACGCCTTGATGAATTTCGTAAAATACATTGCCCAGAGCGTATAATATTCCGGCAGAAGTTTTCCTCCTTTGAGCATGGACTTATTGTCCTTCATATATGCCGGTGGGCTCCATGGACTCGCATACATCATCAACGAGCCACCGGCGGTATTTATTGCCTGTTGAATAAGCGGGATACGGAATTGTTTATCATGCTCGATCGAAAATGACGTCAGTTCTTTGTCCCCTTCTTTTACATAGGTATAGCTTCCGCTGCTGAAATCGGAACTGTGAATTGTCGTCCGCGCGAGCGAATAGCCGATCCCTTTATCGCGGTCATAATATGCCGTCAACAGCTCCCGTTGTTTGGCCGGAGGGAGCTTTGCAAACACTTCCGATGAAGCATCCGTTATTGCACCGCCGATTCCGAGAAAAGTTTGGAAAGTCTTTTGAGGATTGACAAAAATACAAATCTCCGTTTCCAGCGGTTGAACGGTCGGAGCAAAATTAACTTCAGCCGTTCGTGTAAGCCGGTACACTGTTTTTTCTGCAGTCGTAAAAACGGCTGCTTTCTTCGGAATGCCGGACTGTTGAGCAGTACAGATGACAGTTCCGAAGAGGATGAAAGCAAGTAATAGAGAATTCTTCATAAATGATCCGATGATAGTTCAATTGTGTACGTGATAATTAATTTATTAAACCTTGCTGCAGGAAAGCAGCTGCTGAGCAATTACCGACCATATTGTTAACGGAGAAACGATCGGTATGGTAAAAGAAGATAATGGGTGGATAGGTAAGGTTGGCATCCATGAAAGTATCGCTTCATGACTGTCCCCAAACACATCCAATACTCATTCGATGGGACGAGTCCAATTGTTCTTTTTGATGGGGCAAGAACTGTTTTCAGCATCAGCCCTGAATTAATGAAATGAATATCTGAATGATTACAATCTATTATAAGTCAGCACATTTAATGCCAATTGTAATTATTTCAATTCCATTGAATTTACGTAGATAGGAAAATGTTTGTTTATCAATATGATAATATCCGCTTTGTCAAATTGATAAGGAAAAAGGCTGATTGCTACGATCATAAATATGCAAAAATGACTTTCAACTTGACTGTCCAGCGGTGAAAAAAAGAGTAAAGAATTTCAAATATGACTGACATTTAGGATGAAAAATGATCCATTCCAATTGAGAAGGTTAAAATGCTTTTTCTCGTTTTGTGATTGGAAGGGAGAATATTTCGTCCGATTTACGCATTTTTGGAATTCGAGAATTTATGATCATAAAAACATGTAATATTTTTTATTTCAGGACAATTCATTATACTATCACAATGAAAATCCATGCATTTCAATACCAGTGTGTGATATTCGTATTTCTGATCACTCTTTCCAGTCAAGACATTTTCGCCCAAAAGAATGAGATCGGCAAATTTGTCTCCGTACATTGGGGTATGGAAGAAGGTCTCCCGCAAAGTTCGGTCAACGATGTGCTCCAAACAAAAGATGGCTTTATGTGGCTTGCCACCTTTGGCGGTTTGGTACGATTTGACGGTGTTCAATTCACTGTTTTTGACCGCTCGAATACCTCCGGAATGCGTTCAGACCGGATACTGACCATTATGGAAGACCATACTGGTGCATTATGGTGCGGCACCGAAGATGGAGTGCTGCGGTTAAAGGACAACGTGTTCTCTGCTTTCTTGACATCGGATGGTATCGTTCAGTATTCACCCACCATGATGCAGGAAGATCGTCGCGGTGTTTTGTGGGCGACAGCCAGTGGAACGCCGTACCGATTTGAAAACGAAAAGTTCAGTACTGTTACAGTGATCCGGGATTCTGCAATGGCACGTCGTGCAATGGCAGATCCCTCCGGTATATGGCTGGCGCATCGCAAGGAAGTGCTTCGTACACTCGGAGATTCCATTATGCTCATTATGGATCTCCAAAATAAAATAACAAGTAATATTGTAGATTTTGTAGAATATCCTGCTGGTTCCGAAACATATTGGCTCGCAACCACGGGGGACGGAATAGTTCGTATCAGCAAAGGTGATACAACAATTCTCAATGAAAAGAATGGACTACCGTCGCATTTTATCATGTCGTTTTTTGTCGACAAGTCCGGCACATTATGGGTTACAGCGTTCAACGGTATCAGCCGGTGGGATGGCAAAAGGTTTGTGCCGATGCAGACTGTTAGCGGGATAGGCGACAAAGAGATGTACACACTCACACAGGACTTCGAAGGAAATTATTGGGCTGGTACACCGGCAAACGGTTTGGCTCGACTCCGTCCCGCTGTTATAACCATGATCGGGCCGGAGCAAGGACTTCTGGAAGGGAAAATGCTTTCGCTGGCCCGTCGCAAGGACGGTTCGATGATCTTCGGAACAAATTGCGGCGGCGTCTATGAGTGGAAGGAAGGCAAAGCGTTCTATTCCGACATGAACAAGCACTTGATAAATTTATGTGTTTGGACAGTGCTTGAAGATTCACGCGGCCGTGTTTGGACCGGCGCACGGCAATTGACCAGGTTCGACGATGTAAGGGAAAAAGGATTTGTTTTCGATTCAACCAATGGTTTTAACGGGCTGGATATTTTTGCTCTCTTCGAAGATTCGAAAGGAATTCTTTGGATTGGATGCCTGAACGGATTATTTCGTTATGACGGCAATCGGTTCACTCAGTACACCATGGCTGACGGATTGCCGCATGATGATGTTCGCACGATTGTTGAAGACCGCTCGGGCGGATTGTGGATTGGTACTGTTAATGGATTGTCCCGATTTGAGAACGGTAAACTCACGGTTTTTCCCTTAACGGGGGAAAAGGAGAGTGAACAATACATTCGCAGCCGCTATGTTCGTGCCATCCACATAGACAACAACGGAACCATGTGGTTTGGAACATACGGCGGCGGATTGATTCGATGGAAAGATGGACGGTTTTTCGTTATCACGACAAAGGAAGGTTTGTTCGACAATATCGTTTCACATATCGTTGATGATGGACAGGGGAATTTTTGGATGGGATGCAACCGGGGTATCTTTACAGCGCGCATCAGCGAACTGAATGATGTCGCTGATGGAGCGACATCCACCGTACAATGTTATTCCTTTGGAACAAAAGACGGCATGTCAACATCCGAAACGAACGGAGGATTCCAACCGTCGGTGGTGAATGACGGGAGGGGAACTCTGTATTTCCCCACTGTTAATGGTGTTGCTGCCGTCGCTACACGCAGCATCCAATACAACACGATCGTGCCTCCGGTAAAAATCGAAGGAATTTCACTTGGCGATCGCCCCTACTTGTTTGACAGTACGGCAACATTTCCGTACGACAGCACCGATATCTCCATCCATTATGCCGTACTCAGTTATTCCGATCCTGAAAAAGTACGGTACCGGTATATGATGGAAGGTGTTGACGGTTCATGGATAGAAGCGGGATCGAGAAGAACGGCGTATTATTCGAATGTGAAACCGGGAGAATGGACATTCCGGGTGATCGCATCGAATAACGACGGTGTCTGGAACACCATCGGGGCATCTGTTCCTATCGTTGTTCTTCCGCCGTTTTGGATGACCTGGTGGTTCCGGACGCTGGCAGTGCTGTTCTTTCTTTTCAGCGGACCCACGATCTATTATATGCGTGTAACGCAATTGGAAAAAGAGAAAAATGCCCAATTGCAGTTTGCTGAACAACTGATTGAATCCCAAGAACAAGAGCGGCGGCGCATTGCTGCGGATTTACACGACGGATTAGGACAGCAGATTCTCATCATTAAGAACCGCGTGGAGTTAGCACTGAAAACCGTCGACAATCCTGTACAAACAGCGGAACAATTACGTGAAATTGCGGACAGCACTCAAAGTTCACTCAACGATGTCCGTTCCATTTCTCACGGATTGCGGCCGGTTCATCTGGAACAGTTCGGACTCAGGGAAACGTTGCTGAACCTGTGCGATCAGGTTCAACAGACTTCTAATCTTCAATGTGTGTATCATATCGACGAGATCGATGGCATTATACCGACTGAACGGGAGATTAATTTTTACCGGATCATCCAGGAGGGAGTAAATAATATCCTGAAGCATTCTGGTGCGACTCAAGCGTCGATGATGATCCGCCGAACGGATGAAGGACTAACAGCATCGCTGTGGGACAATGGCAAAGGATTTAACATCGAAACCGTTCAGGCGGGGCTTGGATTGACCGGTATCCGGGAGCGGGCGAAGATCCTTGGCGGAATCTGTGAAATCAAGTCCGCCTCGGGTGACGGGACCACTATTTTGATTACCATACCGATAAAAAAGACATGAACGAACGTCGAACAATTGTCATTGCTGATGATCATCCGCTGGTGAGGAAAGGATTGCGTCAGATGATTGAAACATTACCCGAGACTATCGTCCTGGAAGCAGAGAATGGAGAAGAAGCGCTTCGACTCATCCGTGAGCATCATCCCGCACTTGCTCTGCTGGATATTGAGATGCCGAAGATGACCGGATTCGATGTTGCCAAAAGAGTGAACGACGAAGGGCTGCCGGTGTCGGTTATTTTTCTGACGATGTTTAAAGAAGAACAGGTGTTCAACAAAGCGATGGATACAGGAGTGAAGGGATATGTGCTGAAGGAAAACGCCATCACGGAGGTACTGCAATGTATTGCCGCCGTATCGGAAGGGAGGTATTATCTCAGTCCGACGATTTCCGATTTTCTTGTCCGTCGCAATTCGCGGCTTTCCTCGCCGGCACAGGATAATAGCGGGCTATCCCTGCTCACCCCTGCAGAACGGAGCGTGCTTAAAATGGTCGCCACGATGAAAACCAATCAACAGATCGCCGATGAACTTAACATCAGCATTAAAACAGTCCATAATCACCGAAATCATATCTGCGATAAACTGGGATTGCGCGGCACACATGCACTTATGAAATTTGCAATCGAAAACAATTCCCAATTGTAACGCTTGCCCTCTGTTTGACGAATTTCGTCATTTTTTCTCCACCGTGCTCCCAAAACAAGGAATAATCGGGAACGATGTAAATTCACCACTGCTTATTGCCTCCGTACTCATCTCTCACTTTTAATCTCTTAAGGGTCTAATTCCCCGCCGCAAGCAGCGGGGTATTTTGTCCGTCACCCTGAACTTGTTTCAGGGTCTCAAAAACCGATGCTGAAATGCCGCTGTACGGCATCCCGTACAGCGGGACAAGTTCGGCATGACGATACCTATTCGCCGCCACGATGTGGTCCTTAGGACAAGCGGCGGGGATGATTTATTATTGTCCACTGTTCATAATCCATTGTTCATTGTTCATTGTCCATTGTCAATTATTCATTATCCATTATCAATTGCTCTTCCTCTAGGCACTTCTACCCATACGAATAAGCATTTCTCTCCATTGTAGTTCGCCAATATTTCAGACTATCTTCTCCTGAATCAAGGGGAAATTCCTCTTTAATACCTTTCTGGATTTGGGGCGCTGTACATGAAAATAATGATCGTGGATGACCACGCAGATATGCGCAGAATGCTACGCAGCATAGTTTCTCTCGGTTCATCCGATGTTCATGAGATTATCGAATGTTCAGATGGCGAAGAAGCGTTGAAACAATACACTATACATCGGCCGGATTTGGTGTTGATGGATATCCAGTTGAAAGCCATGAACGGTTTCGAAGTAACGGAACGGATTCACGCGATGGATCCATTAGCGAAAATTGTTTTCGTCACCAGTCATGATACGCCGATGTACAGAACGAAAGCACGCGAATTGCGTGCGAAAGCATTTATTTCAAAAGACAATCTTACAGAACTTGATCAATTAATACTCCATCCATAAATCCTTAACAGGGGGGCATCATGAAACATTCTATACTGCGTTCTTCGTTTGCACTGTTGCTGCTGGTGCTGATTACGGCATCGGCGTGGGCTGCAGCACCGACGATCTCGTCGACATCACCGGCAATAAACTCGCTGAATGTCACAACAACATCGAACATCACGGTCACGTTCGATCAGTCAATGAACAATGCAACACTGATCGCCAGCAACATTAAGGTGCATGGGAATTACCGCGGATTTTATTCCGCCGCATTCTCTGTCAGCGGGAATACGGTGACGATCAATCCCGACTCCTCATTTTTATCGGGAGAAGTGATCACCGTTTCGGTGACCACTGGAGTGCAGAATGCGGGCAATGAACCGATGGCGGCTCCGTATGTAACAAGATTTACCGCAGTCGCCGGCGAGGCGACAAGCGCATTTCAAGCAAAGGTTGATTATGCTACTCCTAATACTCCTAATCAGGTAACTGCAGCAGATCTTGACAACGACGGGGATGTGGATCTTGTCACTGCTCACCCGGGGGGCGATAAAATGGCGGTTCTGATGAACAATGGAAATGCAACCTTTGCTGCTTATGTTCAATATACAACCGGAGGATATCCGAATGCTGTTGCCGCAGGTGATTTTAATGGCGATGGGGATGTTGATCTTGTTACGGCGAATGCTTTTGATAATTTGACCAGCGGTAATTCCATTTCCATATTCTCAAATAATGGGAGCGGAACATTTGCTGCAAAAGTGGATTATATCGCCGGCACGGCTCCGTATGGTGTTGTGGCAGTGGATGTGGATGGCGATGGTGATATTGATGTTGTGACTGCGAATACCACCGGCGATAGTATCTCGGTCTTTTTGAATACCGGCTCCGGAACATTCGCAGCGAAAGCAGACTATGCCTGCGGGAACGACCCCCGCTCCATTACGGCGGGTGATATCGATGGTGACGGAGACATAGATGTCATCGTCGGCCGGTATACCGACAATAAAATTTCAGTTGTCTTCAACAATGGAAGCGGTGCATTTACTTCCTACAATGAATATGCTGCCTATAGTTATGTGAATTGTGTTACCGCAGCGGATGTCAATAATGACGGAGCACTCGATGTGATCGCGGCTTCATATGATGGTATTACGACTAAAGAATCGGTCTTTCTCAATAAAGATTTAGGAGATGGGGACCTCAATACAAAAGTCGATTATACTGTGAACAATACGGGCGGCGGAGGGAAGTCGGTCGCCACGGGAGATGTTGACGGGGATGGTGATCTTGATATGATTGTCACTTCGGCGACAACGCAAATGTCCGTACTCCTGAACAATGGAAGCGGCACCTTTGGCTCGCAAACTGATTACACAACACTTTCTAACCCGACGTCTGTTATCGCTGCTGATTTGAACGGTAATGGTGTCGTGGATATTGCATTGACAAGCAGCGTCTTCCCCGGTCCCTCCGTCTCGATCTTTAAAAATGTTCCTGTTGTCGAAATTAGTTCAACCTCACCGACCGCCAATGCATTGACCGTCTCTCCGTCTGCAAATATTACTGTGACATTCACAGCGTTGATGAACTCCGCAACAATGACAAGCTCCACTGTGAAGGTGTTCGGTTCCATAACGGGACCGAAAGCCGGTGCTTATTCCTATGATGCCGGCACCAAGACTATGACATTCGATCCGACGACGGATTTTGCGAGGGGTGAGAACGTAACGGTAGTGGTTACGACCGAAGTGCAAGCAATAGACGGTTCAGCGATCTCCCCTTCTAAGAATTTCTCTTTCACGATCGCGTCGGCAGGGACGGGTGAAGGGCATTTCAGCATCAATGTATCGGGAGGGTTCTTTTCAAAGAATGAGCATGATTTCCTTTCTGCCGATGTTGATAACGACGGCGATGCCGATCTGATCGGATATTATTATAACACAGGCTTTTCTGTTTCCAAGAATAACAGTGGGGTATTCGATGCACCCGTGAATTACAATTCCATTCCGGAGAATGCGGGTTGGGGATATTTGCACTATGCTGATATGGATAATGACGGAATCGGAGATATTGTCCTTCTGCAATACAATAGTTCGGCATATAAAAAAGTCGTTATTCTTAAAAATAATGGGAGCGGTGTTTTTTCTCGGTATGATAGCGTAGCATTGAGCAGTGAGTGGACCTATTCATTGGAGGTGAAGGATTTCAATAACGACGGAAAACCGGATGTAGCATACAAGCATGGCGGTACAAGCGCCTATGTCTCATTTAATACCCCGGGTTGGTCGAGTACGAGTACCCTGACAATACCCAGCACACAGTCTTTGACATCGGCTGATGTCGACAATGATGGTGATGTTGATTTGATATTTTATGGTAATGGCAGCTCTGTGTATTTAATGAAAAACAATGGTGATGGGACGTTTGCTTCTGCAACAACGATAACGGCCAATAATTATCAAGATGTGTATTTCAGAGATGTTAACGGCGATGGTTATGTCGATCTTCTGGCGTCTGTCGGCGGCCCCCTTGAATTTGCCACATTGTTCAATAATGGCGATGGAACGTTTGCATCACCAACGACGTACGGACTGAGCATTCAGCCGGTAAAATTTACCTTCGGCGATTATAATGCCGATGGTTCAGTCGATATTGCGTTTTCTTATCAGAACGAATCGTTAGTGAACATTGCCTACAATAATGGCAGCGGTTCATTTAGTCAGCAATTAGTATTCCCCCAATTGGCAGCTGATCTCACGGCAATGGATTATGACAATGACGGCGACATCGATTTACTCGGTTCCAATAATGCCAACGGCCGTGTGATCCTTACTAATATCCCTGTGAGCGCACCGACAACAGATGCAAGTTCTGTGACCTTCAGCAGCAATTACGGATCGGTCATGAAAGTAAGCTGGACGAACGGAAACGGTTCAAGACGGCTGGTGGTGATGAAGGAAGGGAGTGCTGTTGATGGTACCCCGGCAAGCAATACCTCCTATACTGCAAATACAGTTTTCACATCCGGCAACCAGATTGGGACCGGGAATTATGTCGTTTATAACGGAGTGGGGAGTGAAGTGACTATCAGCGGTCTTACAACCAGCACCGAGTACCATGTCTCTATATTTGAGTATAATGGACTTAACGGTGAACAGCTGTATGCGACACCTGGTGCCGGCGGAACGGGATCTCAAACGACCAGCGCAATGAATGGTTATCCGTTTGATACAACGGCAGGTTATGCATTTCGGTATAACAATAATGGATATTCAACCTCCAGCAGCGCATTCGCGATTCCGGATGGTTTCACCTATGAAGTATGGACAACACCGGCATCGATTGGTTCACAAATGGTGATTCTTGATCATGGGGATGATTATGTATGGATAGCCATTGACGCAACCGGAAAGTTCTTTGGCCGCGTGTATGATGACAATGCTTCGAATAATGTGGATATCACTGGAACTACAACTGCAGTCGCTGATCAGTGGTATCATTTGGTGCTGACCGGTGCGAGCGGAAGTCCGTTGAAACTCTATGTTAACGGTGTATTGGAGGCAACTTCGGGGGGCAATATAGGAGCGCTTGTTACCGGGAATCAATGGTTGTATCCTGGCACGGATAATTATTCGAATTATTACTATTCCGGAGATATTGATGAGCTTCGTATCTGGAATGATATCAGAACCGAATCAGAGATTCGTGAAAATATGTACAAAACCCTTTCGGGATTCCCGGCGAATTTATTACACTATTGGCAATTCAACGAAGGGACCGGTAGTACTGTTGCCGAACTTGTAAATGAAATTGCCATGGATCAGGGGGACGCTACATGGGTTGCTTCCGGCGCTCCCGTCGGCGGTGCGATCATCACCAACACCTCCGTCGCAGCTTCCAATAATGGACCGCATACCATTGGAAATGCAACTCTCTCTATGACTGACGGATTCGACAATCCTGTCGATGTGTATGTTTCCGAACTGACTGCTGAACCAAGCAACTATCCCACCGGTTATGGTTCCTCCGTCGGTAGTAAATATTTTGTGATTAATCTGTTCGGCAATCCGGGAACATTTTCCACAAGCCTTACACTCAACTTTGGTGCTGGTGTTCTCACAACAGATCAACATAATAATCCGAGCACAATAAAACTATTCAAGCGGGAATCAAATTCTACCGGAACGTGGACAGATCTTGGCGGTGCAGTTTCTGCAGATTCAACAACAGGTACGGTAACATGGGCAGGTATTACATCATTCAGTCAGTTTATGGCAGCTGGTGAAGGGAATGTTGCTCCTCCGACACTTACTTTCACAAAAGCAAATTATGCCGATTGGACTTTAGAGGCAAACCAAGATCGCATAACCGATAATGTTTGGTTGACACGGAAAGATAATGAAGGGTTATTCAATATTAAAACACAAGCTGGATATAACAGTTCTGCACCAGCAGGAACGGAATGGGCAGCCGGTACAACCGAAAATATAGGTTCTCTGACATTTGATACTTGGAACAACACGACATATGATAATTGGGGCGATAAACCCAATATGGTCGGTCATGATATGGTTGTGCATTTAATTGCAGACGATGTTTACCTTGATATAAAATTCCTTTCGTGGACATCAAATGATAATGGCGGTGGATTTTCATATACCCGGTCACTTGTTCCCCTTTTACCTTCTGCTTCTGCTGCAACGAATATTACTACAACTACTGCAACATTAAATGGATCTGTTTGGTCAACGGATGTGAGCGCAACGGCATATTTCTTAATTGGGACAAGCAGTGGTACTTACACCGATAGTGTTGCATCAACACCTGCAACAATAAATGCAGATAGCACTACGGCAGTTACAACGAACCTTACATCGTTGACTCCGGAAACAACCTATTATGTCCGAATTGCCGCAACGAATGCATCGTTATATAAACAAAGCGGCGAAATATCATTTACAACCGGCGCGCTATTAGCTGATACAGCTTCCGCTGCAACAAATGTTGGCGCAACATATGCAACATTGAATGGTAATGTTCGATCAGTCGGGTTAAGTGCAACAGCATATTTTTTAATTGGAACAAGCAGCGGTACTTACACCGATAGTGTTGCATCAACACCTGCATCAATCAATGCAGATAGTACCACAGCAATTTCTACGAACCTTTCTTCGTTAACGGCAGGAACAACGTACTATGTGCGGGTTGCTGCAACAAATGCTTCAATCTATAAACGAAGCAGTGAAATAACTTTCACAACAAATCCTACAGAAGGATATTCTTTACTCTTTGATGGTACCGACGATTATATTTCGGTTGCTACAGGAGCCTCAACACTTTCTGCTCCGTATACAATTGAAGTGTGGGTTAAGCCGAATACAACGAGTGGTACTTTGTGCTTTTTCGATACACGGGGACCTGGGGAATTTGGTTTTGATGTAAAATTACAGAACGGCACCACGATCCATGCGGATATTGGTAGTGGAAGTGGTTGGCTCACAACAAGCGCCGATGCAACGCTTAATTATTCTGCAGGAACATGGTACCACATTGCATACGCTGTAACAACAAGTGGTTATACTATCTATGCGAATGGCAATCAAGTAGGCTCGGGATCATTCGGCGGAACACCGCTTTTGTTTGATGCGAATCATAATACAATAATTGGTTCTCAGGGTGGCGGCGGTGAGTTCTTTAATGGATTTATCTCAAATGTTCGCGTATGGGATGTTGCGCGAACTCAAGCAGAGATTCAAAATAATAAGAGTGTATCATTTACAGGTCCACAAACCAATTTAGTTGCAAACTGGCTTTTGAATGATGGCAGCGGAACAACTGCAAACGATACAGCCGCATCATTTAATGGTGCGTTAAATAATTTCAACTTTAACGCATCAAGTGGATGGCAGGCACCTGAAGCACCGCTGCCGGTGGAATTAATATCATTCACAGCAACTTCAAAACGGCTCAACGCGGAATTGAAGTGGAAAACTGCAACAGAATTGAACAATTACGGTTATGAAATTGAACGAACAGTGGTGAGCGTACAGAAATCCCAAGGGAAAGATGCGGCACCGACAAAGAATTGGTCGAAAGTCGGTTTCCTTGAAGGAAGCGGAACATCCAATGCGCCGAAAGAATATACATTCACGGACAAGGTCCAGAAAGCAGGGAAGTATTCCTACCGGTTGAAACAGATCGACCGGGACGGTAAATTCTCCTATTCGCAGGCAGTGGAAGTGAATGTCGGAGCA
>JBAYIS010000032.1:0-38347 GCA_041665525.1 Bacteroidota bacterium
CTTTAGGTCGATTGTAACGATCATCAGCGGAAAATACTCGGCTCACGATTCAAAAACAGAACAACTGATACACCTCTTTGAAAGCGCCGATCATTCCTTCTGGAATAATCATTTTGCATTTGCAGAAACTACGGATGCCAGGCATGCACTCCTCGGACAAGCACGGATCAGCGACATTATTACTAATGCGGTGATTCCCTTCGTCTGCCTGTATGCAACGATCTTCGGCCAGGAAGAGACGTTGGACCGATGTCTGAGCATTGCCGTGGAATTGCCGGCGCTGGAAGGAAATTCCATTCTCAAGACAATGGACGCACAGGTGGTGAAAGGTAAAAGTCCAACGACACTTGCATATCAGCAGCAGGGATTGATACATTTATATAAACGGTACTGCCTGTCCGGCAGGTGCGGACAATGCGAAATCGGAAAGGAGGTCTTCTCATGATACACTGGCAGTTGAAAATAGAAACGGAACTGCAGCGCGTCCGCCGGGAACACCATCCCGGCAGGGTCAGAACGACGGCAAGAAGAATTGTCGGGATCGCTCTGCAGCGATACGAAAACAGAACGGATGAAGATTTTCTTCGATTGATGCATGATGCACTGAGAAACGAATCACTTCCAGAAGATGTCCGTTCGGCTATCCAGCGGCTTGCTGCCCGCATTGATGAGAACTTTTCTTCCCCTTCTATCGATCCGATCGCCGATGCCATGATTGTCGTAGGTTTCGTCAAGGAGTCTGTGGCATAAGGAAAAGTACATCCTTCGTTTCTCCGGACATTCTTCAGATTTGAAATTTTTTCCGTATCTTGCCATCGTGAATTCCGAAAAACCATACCGCATTTTACTCTATTACAAGTTCGTGCCGATCCACGGGTATGCATTGTTCGCACAGCATCATCTTCATCTGTGCCGCCTGCTGAACCTTCGCGGCCGAATCCTGATCTCTCCCGAAGGAATCAACGGAACGGTGTCCGGCACAACGGAACAAACTGAGTGTTATATCACCACTCTCTGCATGGATAAACGGTTCTCCGATATGCAGTTCAAGATGGATGACGCAGACGGGCATGTGTTCGACAAACTGTTCGTCCGTGGTAAAAAAGAACTGGTCACATTCCGAATCGGTGAAGAAGGAAGTCCTCTTAAACAGACCGGGGAATATCTCTCTCCGGAAGAATGGTATGAAACGATGCAGAAGGACGATGTTGTAATACTGGACGGCAGAACCGATTATGAATATGATCTGGGGCATTTCAGAAATGCCATCCGTCCTCCGGTAAAATCTTTCCGCGATTTTCCTGTTTGGATCCGTGAGAATCTCGCGGCATATAAGAATAAAACGATTCTAACGTATTGTACGGGAGGAGTCCGTTGTGAAAAACTGACCGCATTCATGTTGAGTGAAGGATTTTCACATGTTGCCCAGCTGCACGGCGGCATTGTGACGTACGGGAAAGATGAAAATGTCCGGGGAAAACTTTGGGATGGATTATGCTATGTGTTCGATCAGAGGATCTCGGTTCCGATTAACCGGACAGACGAATACAAAACAGTTTCCGTGTGCATTCATTGCGGAACGCCGTGCAATAGGTATGTAAATTGCGCCAATCTGGATTGTCACAAACAGCACTTCGCCTGTGAACAATGCGAAAAAACTACTCACCGCTCCTGCAGTCCGGAGTGCCAATCAGCCCAACGACACGAGTTACCGCTTCCATCATAGTCAACTGATACCCGACACTCATCGCGTTAAACGCAGTACTGTTATTTTTCTTTCTCGGAATTGTGGCCGGCGACTAATTTCCAGTCCCCCTGCCGTTTGGCATACATGGATGTAAACCGCAGTTTCACAAAGATCAATTGGTCTTTTCTTGTCGCATGCTGCACCTGAGTGCCGGTAACAACCGCGGCATCGCCGTAGAGGCGCACATGGACGTCACCGTTAGTCACGGAGAAAAAAGACATCTCTTCAAGCGTATGATGGAATTTTTCGATCGCCTGCTGTTTGGTCTTTACTCTGCCAATTGCGTTGGTGAGGATGAATTCGTCGTCAAGAATGCGGTGGAGCGGTTCGGGGTCTTTCTTCGTTAACGCTTGTGCCAACTCTTCTTCCAACTGGATAAATATCTGTTCTATCGCGCGTTCTCCTTCAGTAAATCATGATATAACAAATCATTGCTGTATTAAAATAGGAAGAATTCGCGGATCATTCAAGGACAATTCGGTTTCCATTGAATTGTCGATGTCAGGCTCAACGCGCAAAGAATCCAGTAATAAATTCTGAGACGGTGAGAGTCACCGCCCAGCTCCCCGGCGGTGAAAAACGCCTCGTCACATCGATTCGGAACAGGTCTGCGATATTCGAAATTCCGATGCTCGCCTCGGTGTACCATCCGTTCGAATCGGTCGAAGGGAACAATGGCGTGCGAAGCGCGCGGGATGAGAGCCAACTTCGGGCTATATTCGCTTCGACGATTAATTCAAGATTGGACTCCATGAGAGACCGAATACCGAGCGGTGAAAACAACATTCTTCGGAAATTATGATCGACAGTGAGTGCAAGGTAACTGTCACCGTAGAACTGTCTCCGCTGCAGCGCCCTCAGTACACCGAATCCTGCCATCAGTTCGAATTTTGAATACAACTCAAAATATCTCTGCGGCGGAATCTTTCCCAGCGATGTCCCTCCGGAAAGCTGAATACTCATCGACGGCGGGAACGGCATCTCTTCCTTCAGATATGTCGCCACTTTCATTTTTGCTTTTCCCGTTACTGTGGAAAAATCAAATGCTCCTCCCAGTACTCGTGCTGAATGTTCAACGGTTCCGGAGAGCATGTATCCCTCCTTCGCAAGACTTAACAATGCCGTATTCGCATGCGAAAAAGAGAATTGAACAGCGTTCATCCTTCCGTTGATGATGGAAGGTTGAGCGGCGTACGCTTTCGTTTTTTGCAACCAGGAAAAATTCGTTGTTTGATACACGGAAAGCTGTTGTTCAGAAAGAGTCTTGATGGTAAAATTCGTTGTTCCATTGAATGCATACGTCAATGCAATCGTCGACCCTATGGTTCTGTAATAATCTTGAGAATCGTCCTTCAAAAGTAGTGCGGTAAATGTATTGAAAAACAATCCAGGAAGCAGCGGTTCGGGTATATACACCAGCTTATCGTACGCATCAATGCTGAACGAAAATGTCTTCCGGTTCATATTGAAATTCGCAAATCCGGATGATGTAAAGGAAGATTGTTTCTCTCCGAATCGCAGTGTCACTCCAGCGTGATACTTCCAGCGACGGTCAGAAAAACCGTATCCCGCTCCTCCCCGTACATCCAGATCGTCAACAATGTTGTCGAACGATCTGCTGATGCCGAGATGATACCCTTCCACTCTTGTGAACCATGCATCAAATAAAAGAAACGGACTGCCTGCCAGCCCCGCGACAGTCACAACAGTGCCGGACGGAGCAAACTTTTTCTCCAATGTCTGTGTGCTGTCCAATGTCGCATACGCACTGTCCTGCTCTTCCGTCAACGGCAGAACATCGTTCGTCTGCCAAAAGGTCGAATCGTACTTCGTGGAGGAAGAATCCACTGTGAACGCTTTCATTGCCCGTATGGTATCTGCAAAGACCGGATTGATCCGGTAGTCAAAGATAACCACATCCAAATCGACGGAAAGTATCGGAAACGATATTCCCATCACAACAAGTTTGAATTTTCCTTCAAACCGGTAATTCGCCGGCAGCCAGAACCGGTTCTCGAAAAGAGTGAACGACTGAAGATATTTCGATTCTTTTGTGTCGATGAACGGTTGGGAATACGCTTCGTTGGGACGGACCTCAACATTCATCACAGCATACGAACGTTCGGCGATGGAAATCTTCCCTTTCAACAGCGGAATGACTGTGGAACGGGGGATCAGTTCGATCTCATAGACATCAAAATCATCCATTTTGCGCGTCGATAGCAATTTGTAGTCGTAGTACTCAAATGCTTCCGGTGCAGTCGGACCGACGAAAACAAATCCATTGAGCGCAATCCTATTATCGTTGAAGTTCACCACATTACCGACTCGTATGGCCGAGAACGATTTCTGAAGATTGCCAGTCTTTTTTTGTTGTATTATTACTTCCCGAAGTGAATCGTCGCGATTCCAATAAAGAACCGAATATGATTCCATGATTGCTGCAATGGAACTATCCGTGCGAATCTGCATTCGTGAGAATGCTTTCCCTTCGAATGTCTTCAGCTGCTCCATCCATCGTTTTTTGCTTTCTATCGCACGGCGGATAATCTCGTACGCCGGATCTTCGTCCGTTACTGTAACGCCGGAAAGCTGAATTGCATTTGGAACAAGTCTGACTGTCCGGAACGCATCTGCCATAAGTTCGGTAACAATGGTATCTGTTTGATATCCAATATAACTGATCGCGATGCGGTACTCACCGGAAGGAAGCGGTAAACGAAATTGTCCTGAAGTATTTGTTATGGTCCCCTTGGATGTGCCAAGCACACGGACAGTTGCTGACGGCAGCAACTGTTTCGTTTCCGCATCTTGCACGATACCGGAAAAAACATGGTGTTGTCCGGTAAGCAGATGCACAGCAATAAATGGTAGGAAAAACAGGATATACTTCATCACGTGAACAATTAATCAGCTTTCGGGGTTATAAGAAACGATTTCTGTTTGTTGTAGATAAGAATATTTTTTGTACTTTGGACATCACGTATGAAACAACACCCTCTCGTTTCGATTATTCTTTGCACATACAATAGAGCACATCTTCTGCCGAACGCTCTCCAGTCTGTTTTAATGCAAACAGTTCCGGACTGGGAATTGGTGATAATTGATGACGGAAGCATCGACCAAACACGAAAAGTCGTCCATCAATTTAAGTGCAAGGATAATCGAATTATCTATCATTTCCAAGAAAATAAAGGATTGGCAAAAGCTCGTAATGCGGGATTACGTTGCTCCAGGGGGCATTTCATCTGTTTTGTCGATTCGGATGATGAACTGCGCCCGGAGCACCTAGAAAAGCGACTGCTATTTTTAAAGAAGAATCCTTTTATCGATTTTCTGCACGGGGGAATGGAATTGATCGGTCCTTCCGAAAAACAGTTTGTCGTGGACCTGAACGATCCGTCGAAAAAGATACACTTATCGAAATGTCATGTCGGCGGAACGTTCTTTTTCAAAAGACGGGTCTTATCAAAAGTGAAGGGGTTCCGTGCAATTCCATTTGGCGAGGACTTTGATTTCTTCCAACGGGTAGAAGAACATTTTGCAGTTAAGAAAGTGCGGTATCCAACCTACCAGTATCATTTGGATTCGGAAAACCGACTCTGCGACATTTATACTAAGAAACTGGCGCTATAAAAAAAATGCCGTCTAATATTCCTATCAGACGGCGCAAGACCAAAGATACGATAAACTATTTTTTTACTTCTTTTCTGATCTGACTTTCCAGCCGGAAATGTTCATCAGCCGGAATGCTTAATTTTTCCCGAAGCGATGTAAGGAAATCTGATTCTTCCGGGGTGACAACACCATCGGACCACACGGTACGAAGAGCATTGATATAAGCATCGTTCTTTGAAGCAGATTCCATCTCGCCGAATTTCGATTCGGTCATTTCGATAGCCCCTTTTAAAAGCAACATCAGCGCCCGCTCATCATTCGTAATGGAGCCATCCTGCCATGCTTTGTGGAACATGTTCTTCAATATCATTTCTCCCTGCTTTTGCAGGCTCGTTCCCTCGGCAGTTTTTTTCGCTTCTTCCAATTCCTTTTGCAGAACGGCAACCTGCGTCAGCATCTCCGCCCTCGCGATCTCTTTTGCAGACTCGATGTCTTTGTGCTGTTTTGCTTTTAGAGCTTCAAATTCTTTTTTTACCGCTTCCAGTTCTTTGTTGTCGGACTTGTCAGCGTTCTGTTTCGCTGCGGAAACTTCCTGCTGCAGAACAATAATCTGGCCATTCAGATTCTTCTCCGTCGCTTCTTTCAGCGCCTGAGATTCTTTTAACTGCATCGTCAATTGTGCAACTTCCCGCTGGAGTTTCGCCTGTGTTGCAGCAAATTCCTGTCGAAGTGATTCAACGCGTGCGGTGGAGTCGTCTTTCACAGGAGTCGCCGGAGCAGTCGGTTTGGTCTCTTGCTTTGGCACTTCCGGTTTCGGTGGATCTGGTTTTTTCTCTTCTGCCGGCGGTTCCGCCGGTTTCACTTCCGCTTTCTTTTCCTCCGCTAACTTCTTTATTTTCTCATCATCTGCTTTTTTCTTCTCTTCATTAATAGAAACATTGATCCTATCCTTGTACGCCATGGCATACATGTTATTTGGTTCAATCGCCAATGCCTTTCCCACCTCATCCAACGCTTTCGTCCATTCAGCCGATTTGATATGCCGGTCGGCTGCTTTCAGCAGTTCGCCGATCATTTTCTTTTGAGAATCTTTTTCCGTTCCTATTGCCATACTGAATGTCAGGTACTTTCTGGTTTATGTTTAAATATACCCAACAAGCGATTGAATATCAATGATTTGATTGCATCAATCGAATACCGTGTATGGTGTGTACTGCGGTTTCTTCCCCCCGGAAAGCACATCGCAATTTACTCCTCCTATAGTTTCATCACCATCGTGACTTCGTTCCCCTTTTTATTATATTTTACCGACTGCATGAATGCTTTCATTAAAAACACACCGCGCCCTCCCGTATTCAGTAGATTCTCCTCGCTCAGAGGATTAGCGACAGTTTCCGGTGTAAATCCCATCCCCTCATCCTTCACTTTTATCGTCACCGTCCTTCCCCGCATGGACGATGTGAGCGTAACATATTTTGATTCGTCATTATTATTTCCGTGAATAATGCCATTGTTGACCGCTTCAGTCACGGAAACAAGCAGCGCATGCAGTTTCTCATCCGGGAGATTGAACGCCTTGTTCGTGGACCGGAAGAATTCTTCCACAAGGTGGATATTCTTGCGGCTGCTGGGAATCTTCAACTGGAAGGCCTGTGTTTGCTTTTTCATTGCTGAGCTCTGCATGCTTCGTGAATTCACCGAATACCTGTCAACGGTGTGGTCGTCCGATTTTCATTTTTTTTCGGAACATCAAAAAGTATATCGCACGTTCATTGTCATATTGGAAAACTCTTGAATCTTTCCTCCGCTTTGATGTTGGAACTCTTTCCAACCTCTGACTTCGACGATCGAATCCTGCGAAAGGCGAATGACTATTCTGGTCGTCGGTCCAGCGCTGAGAAATGTACTTTCGAACTGCCGGATATTGTTCTTATAATTAAACCGTTTCTGGGCGAAGGAACGGAATCCGACGGCAAAATACCACTGGCCCTTGAACGAATAACGTACCTGCGGAGAAAATGTGACCTCTTCCATCCGTTGCAGAGGACGTTCTGAAAACTCCTGCCAGTGCAGTTCTCCCCGTTCAAAAATCCGGACTGATGCGACCATATCCAATCCGATCTTCCGTGTCATATCATACGAGGTTGAATCAAGAAATGCAACTTGCCGGTACGAATAACTTTTCACAGAAGGAACCAGTGCCTCAAAATCGAAGACCGTATAGTTCGCCAGCACTTCGAATGCATTGAACATACGGAAAGTGCGGTCCGGCTGGAATACCAATTCCGGCTGCAGGCGGAAAATTCTGTTCCAGTTATTGTTGGCGCTTTTTTCACGGGAGAGATAGACGAGATGTGCGACGGTTGCTTCCGCAGTGACGGAAGCCTGGAACGCCGATGAGAACCAATGGGATTCCCGCAGCGAAAGGTTTACCAGCAATTCATCGCGGTCGTCTGTATTGATCGTATCGGGAGTGTCATATTGTACCAGACTGATTGAACCGGAGAACTGAAGTTCGTTGTAGGAAGAGAGCTGCTGTGCGATCATGGTTGATAAGGAATTGCGGTAAGCATTATTGTCCAAACGAGATTCCTGTCTCGCCCGGTTCTCTTGAAACGGTTCATCTGCTCCTTCAATCCTTTCCAGTAAATGTTTCTCATTTCGTTCACCCAATTGAAAACCTGCTGTGGCAAACGTT
Organism: Bacteroidota bacterium; assembly: GCA_041665525.1. Lineage (GTDB taxonomy): Bacteria > Bacteroidota > Ignavibacteria > UBA10030 > UBA8401 > UBA8401. Next base: position 8,064 of record JBAYIS010000032.1, read on the forward strand.
TCCATTGAGAGATACTGCACAGTGAGCCCCCCTTCCAGCCGAAATTCCTGCACGGTAGTGTTGAACGGGATCGCGGAAAGAACTGACAACGATTTGTATTTAAATGCATTCAGAATCGTCCGCGATTCAATGTTCATATCCAACTTCGCATGGAATCCCGAACCAATTTCGTAAGCAAGAATATTCTGGACGCCCCATATCCGTTCCGTCCGGGCGCGAACGTTCAGCGATGTACCGAACGCATTAAGGATATTTGAATCAGCCGGTACATAAAAATCATTTCGGTTCATCATCCATCGCACCTGAATGCTGTCGGTGGAAGCGTCAGAAAACTGTGTGGCGATATTCATTGCTGCTTGATTGTTGCTGAAGATTCGGTTTTCCATGTTGCTGTGGTTGAACCTGCCGGAAAACCCTGCCCGGTAATCGCTGAATTCCAGCGAATCGCCTTCGGTAGAGAGCCGATAATTCATTCCGTTATCATGCTGCAACTGTTGTTTGTCGAACCGCACACCAATCATCGGAGTGACAAAGAATTGCCGTGATGGACGATAGGTGATCCCAACCGCCCCCGAATGAATACCCGCATTGCTGCTGCCAAGATTTTGATTATCCGAAAGGACGAACGATTGCGCCTCTGCGGCAATTGCAAACGGTCCGGATACTTTCTTTGACGTACTGAGAGAAAAATTCTGTTCGTCGCGGTACGAGCTGAACTGGCTTTTAATGAATGTTGATGTGAAGTTGTCATTCATCCGCAAAAAGTAATCATCCGTGCTGAGAAGGTATTGTGCATTCGCATTCCAAAAGTAGGTGTTTACATTCCGTTCAAAGCGGATGGCAGCACTGTTGGAATCCAATCCAAGGGACGGCTGCGGCAGCATCTGTGGATGAACAAATGCCGTCAGCAATACAACAAGCAATCCGATCAACACCGAATGGAATTTCTTCATGGCCGCAGTAAATGGTCTGACGAATAAAGCGGAGTAAATCCTAACAACTGTTTTGCTTTCTGATGGGAAATAATCGCATCTGAACCGATGAAGCTTTCGCGGATCGTTGAAATTTCAGGATAGAATTCACGGAGCAGTTCCGATGAATCTCTTCCGGTCCAGTTCTTCGCCGCCGTGATAAAGAATACTTCATGCAGGTGTTCCAGTTCGGTTTCCACAGCAAGCCGGTGAGCCCGGGCGACATCATACACATGCACGTAGGTCCAGAGATTCTTATGCCAGTTTCGGTATTCATCGATCAGACTTTGATAAAACTGAAGCTGTTCTGCCTCCGGCACCCATATCCACGGTTCCCGCAGACAAATCGTCCGTATTCCGTATTGCAATGTATAACTTCTACAGATCTGTTCACCGATTACTTTGCTCAATCCGTACGGATCCTGCGGCCGCAACGGATGTTGTTCATCAATTGGCACATACTCCGGAACCATCCGGTTTTTCATAAACGCAAATCCGAGCGTCGATTCGCTGGATGTGAAGACGACTTTTTTAATACCGTTCCGTGCAGCCGCTTCCAAAACATTAAACGTTCCGTTTACATTCACAAAGAAGACCCGGTCTGCAGGATCATTCAGCGGATGCGGGATGCCTGCGGAATGGATGACTGCATCATATCCTGCCACAGCATCTTCAACATCCGGCAGTTGAAGCATGTCCACATGATGGAATCGGACATCTTTTTGTTTCGGCGGAAGAAGGTCCAACACCCCGACGGAATGATGATGCGCCAATAACTCATCGACGATATATTTGCCAACCATACCGCTGCCGCCGGTAACGAGAATTTTCATGGAAAAAAGTACGATCTCATCGGTCAAATAACAAGAACCAATCTCAGTAAATGTTTCTATTTTTGTAACCTTTGTGGTTCATTCATTGACAATTTTAATTTGACAAAATAGTCTGATTAGGTTACTTTCAATTGTTTTACAATTATAAACTTTTAACCCACCATCAAACTAAAGGAGTACGCTATGAAATTGTTTTCGCGCACAGGGGAACATCGGTCTCTTCTCTCCCTTTTAGTTACAATTGTATTTCTCTCCGGTATTGTGTTGCAGGGATGCCGGGATGAACAGGCTCCGACCTCATCCTCACAACAAGGAATTGTAACAACGGATGATGTCGCGATGAGCGATGCACCGATTGAAGGGCAATATATCGTCGTCTTCAAAAGTACTCTCGGCAAAACAAACAATGTTGCTGCTACAGTAAATTTGTTGCTTGAAGAGAACGGTATCAGCGCAGACGCAGTTCAAAATGTGTACTCACATTCTTTGAACGGTTTCACGGTACGAATGACATCCGCTGAAGCAGATGCAGTAAAAAAGAATTCTTCCATAGCGTATATTGAACAGGACCGCGTAATTACATTGGCAAAACCTGGCGGCGGTGGTGGTGGACTCCCGGCACAAACTACGCCGTGGGGTATTGCCCGCGTTGGCGGAGCCGGAAATGGTGTCGGTAAAGTTGCATGGATCATTGACACTGGTGTTGACTTAGACCACCCGGATTTGACTGTTGATGTTGCACGCAGCCGTAATTTCGTTTCAACAACTTCAACGGCAGATGATGATAACGGGCATGGTACACATTGTGCGGGTATTATCGCTGCAAAAAATAATACTGTCGGCGTCGTCGGTGTTGCCGCCGGAGCAACCGTCGTTGCAGTTAAAGTTTTAAACCGACGCGGTTCTGGAACATACTCACAGATCATCGCCGGCGTCGATTATGTTGCGGCAAACGGCGCTAATGGCGATGTGGCAAACATGAGTCTTGGCGGCAGCGCCTCACAAGCGTTGGATGATGCAGTGGTCAATGCAGCATCCAAAGGGATCAAGTTCGCTCTTGCGGCAGGAAATGAAAGCACCAATGCTGGAACAAAATCTCCCGCTCGTGCAAATGGTGCGAATATTTATACGATCTCGGCAATGGCATCCGGTGACAATTGGGCTTCCTATTCAAATTATGGGAATCCGCCGGTGGATTATTGTGCACCAGGGTCGAGCATTCTCTCGTTATGGAAAGACGGCGGAACCAATACCATCAGCGGAACATCGATGGCTACTCCGCACGTTGCAGGAATTTTATTGCTGGGGAACGTTGCTTCTGATGGAACCGTCAAGAATGATCCTGACGGAAACCCGGATCCGATCGCACACAGATAAAATTGTTTGAACAAAAAACGCCGGTCATCTACTCTTGACCGGCGTTTTTTTTGTACTCTGTGTAATGTTAGTGTGAAACACATACAGTGAACTATCCGAACAGATCAATCTGTCCGCTCTGATCCCCGGAGAACTTTTCTGTTTGGAACCTGTACTCTCGGGTATTGAATCCGTATTTCTTGCATGTCAGTTCAAACAACTGTGCAATGGAATCTGCAATCTCCCCTGTCCCCGACATTCTCTTCCCAAATTCTGTACTGTTTAGTTTACCTTCACGCATCTCTTTGATCCTGTTCAACACTTTTCCCGCTCTGTCGGGATATTCCCGTTGCAGCCACTCCTGAAAAAGGTCCTTCACAGCATAGGGCAACCGAACCATCGTATAAAAAGCAAATGTTGCTCCGTGCTCACTCGACCGTTTCAGTATTGCAGGCATTTCGCTGTCATTAAGTCCGGGAATCACCGGTGCCAGGCTAACGCCAACCGTGATTCCCGCATTCGCAAGCGTTTCAATCGCTTTCAACCGCTGTTCCGGTGCGGAAGTCCTTGGTTCCATTTTCCTATGCAGTTCCTTATCCAATGTCGTTATCGTGAGAGTAACCGTCACCAGCTGTTGCCGGGAAAGTTCCTTCAGAATATCGATATCCCGCGTAACGAGGGCATTCTTTGTTATCACTCCAACGGGATTCCGGAATTTCAAAAACACTTCAAGGCAGCGACGCGTTAATTCCAGTTTCCGCTCGATCGGCTGATAACAGTCCGTATTGCCGGAGAGTGAAATTGTGGAGGGTTTCCATGATTTTTTCCTGAACTCTTTTTCGAGCAGTTTGTGGATCTCTTTTTTTACCATGATCTTCGTCTCGAAATCCAGTCCTGCAGAAAATCCGAGATATTCATGCGTTGGACGCGCATAACAATAGATACAGCCGTGTTCGCAGCCGCGGTATGGATTCAAATCATATGTGAACCCGATATCGGGAGAATCGTTTTTAGCGAGAGCGGATTTCGTTGTGTCGAAGAAATACTGCGTGGTAATCTTTCGTACGGCATCAAACTCCTCCTCCATCATCTCATAGGAGACCTTTTCGAACCGATTGTCCGGATTGGAATTTGTACCCCGGCCTTTGATGGAGGGTGCTGTCATAGCATACAGTGAATGGTACGACGGTTTGGTTTGGTTTACTCAGTGCTCCCTTTTTTCAGAGCAAATGTGAATCTCGTTCCGCGGCCAACTGCACTTTCAACCGCGATGGTCGAATGATGCGCCTCCAGGATATGCTTTACAATGGCAAGACCTAACCCAGAGCCGCCAACATCACGAGAGCGATCTTTGTCGACACGATAGAATCGTTCGAAGATTCTCGGCAGATGCTGCGGTGCGATCCCGATGCCGGTGTCTTCGACAAAGATCTCGATACTATCCGGTTTTTCCGTAAAGGCAACAGTCACTGAGTCCTTCGGTTCGGAATACTTGATCGCATTCTCCACCAAATTGACGATGACCCGCTGAAGCCGTTCCCGGTCTCCGAGCACTTCAATTTCACGGTCGAGCAAACCCTTCATGGATAATGTGATGTTCCGTTGCTCCGCATATGACTGCAGATCTGCAACGGCGGCAGCGAGCATCGGTACGATATCAAAATATCTCAATCGTAGTTTCATCTCACCTGATTCTATGCGGGAGATATCGATCAACTCCTCAAGGAGGGAATTGAGACGTTCGATATTGTTCAGCGCTTTCTTCAGGAAATCGCGTTTCACTTTTTTATCCTCCAGCGCTCCGTGCAACAGAGTTTCTATCAATCCCTGTGTTGCGAACAACGGGGTGCGGAGTTCATGCGAAACATTTCCCAGGAACTCGCTGCGAACGCGCTCCAGTTTCACCATCTGACTGATATCGGCACGAAAAGATTCCAGCATCGAATTCACTGCATCGGAAATGCGCTGGAACTCATCGGACGAACTGATCATTGCCCGATGTACGGACTGCTTGTTCGACTGTGCAGCAATAACACGGTGAAGATGTGTTACCGGACGGTAGACAAAAAAATAGAGAATGCCGTATGAAATAATAATAATGCCGCATAACACGGTCAACGAAAGGAAGAGCGAAGACGAAAATGAAAATGCTGCTGCACCGCCGAGGGCGGCGATCAACGTAGCGGCAAGAAGTTGGAATCGAAGAGAATACATACGGGGAAAGATACGGGTTTCCTTGAAATATTTCCTACATGTTTTTCAGAAGAAAAAAAAATCCCGGACTCTCTCCGGGATCGCATTACAATTCTTTCATCCGGTATCCGACCCCTTTAATGGTGTCGATATAATCGGCCTTTACACCGAGCTTTTCACGAATCTTGCGGATATGCACATCCACTGTCCTGTCAATCACATACACATCGCTCCCCCAAATCTGCGACAACAACGTCTCCCGCGTTACAACCTTTCCGGCATTTTTTACCAGAAACGACAATACCTCGAATTCCTTTTTGGGGAAAAATACCTCTTTTTTATTCACGAACACTTTATAACGGGAACGGTTGATCTCCAAGATGCCGTGTTTCAGCAGATCGCCGTTGACACCCTCATCCCCTTTGGGTGCAGATTTTTTCCGCAGCACCAGTTTGATCCGGGCGATCAGTTTCGGAATGCTGACCGGCTTTGTGATATAGTCGTCAGCGCCGAGTTCCAGACCGACGATCTCATCCACATCGGCACCGCGGGCCGTCAGGAAAACAACCGGGATATGTGCGGTTGAAGGATTCTTTTTCAACGTCCGTACCACTTCCAATCCGTCCATTTCCGGCATCATAACATCAAGCAGAATCAGATTTGGATTTTTCTTCGCCTGAGAGAGTGCCTCGATACCGTTCTTCGCAGTAAGTACGTCAAAACCTTCTTTTTCAAGATTGTATTTCAGGAAATCGACAATATCACGTTCATCATCTGCAATAAGTATTTTTTGCTTCATTATCTTCCTTTCAACGCAACGGCAATATAAAGAAGAAATGGGATTGCAACAATGCAGTCCATGTTAAGGCTCTGTTAACTTTTTACCCGTGAAACGCCATAGAGAACCTTGTTGAAGATCGGCGTAAACGCAAAAATAGCCGATGTTTCGAACGAATCCTCCCTGGTGATAAGATCATTCGTCAAAATACCGAATGTCCCCTGATTGCTCCGTACATCGGTTCGCTGTGCGAACGAATCGATAGCAATACCGAGCTCGATATTCTTATGAAGGACATCATGCATCAACGCAACAGGGATCTCAACTGCCCCTGAACAACCAAAATGAAATTCTGTTCCGTCATGCACACATGTCCAGGATTGTAAGAACGTCGTTCCCCTCAGCGTAAACAATCCTCCTTCGACACCGACGCTCATCACAATCCCAGACACCGTTCTGTCGAAAGCAGCAGCTGCACGTTGCTGTGCGCCAAGCATTAATTCTTCTGCGGACGTAGGTGTGTCGGGAACACCGCTTCCTACCTGACGTGTATCATAATGCACCACGGATGGATCGAATCCAAAGTGTGAAGAGAGCTTCATTATTGCTTTCTTCACTCCATTCACTTTCGGTGTTCGGGTACTCGCTATGATGATCAGCATGTTATTTTTTCAATTGATGAAGATCAGGCGGTGTGGGGAATAATTTTTCGAACGGAACCGATTTTGACTTCCCGCCGGCATTCACCAGGATGATCTCCGTCTTTCCGTCTGCAAACTCGGATATCACCTGACGGCATGCTCCGCACGGTGTCAGGAAACCTTTTTCGTCCGAAGCAACAGCAACAGCTGCTATCGTTCGTTTGCCGGCAAATGCGGCCTGGAACACGGCATTGCGTTCAGCACAGATGGCAAGACCGTACGAAGCATTCTCCACATTACAACCAGAGAAAATCTCTCCGTCGCCGGTAAGGACAGCAGACCCAACTCTAAATTGAGAATACGGCGAGTAGGATGTTTCTTTCGCCTTAAGAGCTCGGTAGATTAGCTCGTTGCGAAGCTTTTTGTTCATTCAATCCCCTGATGTTGTGATGATTTTATTCTCTATTGAGTAAATACTCCGCCGCTAATCCTAATGACTGTTTCGGAGCCGCGAGATTATTCATTTCGAACGGAAGTGTAGATTTCGCAGATAGTCCCAGGAATATAATCCGGTCGCATGTCCGTCTCCCCATGAAATTTGTATCGCATAACTCCCTACCGGCACAATGGAGGTGATAGTATAGTGCCCGGGCAGTTTCGGTTTCACGACGGGAAGTATTTGCTGCATCAGTATCGTCTCCCCTTTGCATTCGGCACAGGGACATTCATCCCGCAGCAATCGAATCGTTAAAGGAGTGATGAGATTGTCATCCCATGTGAAGGTAATTGTTTCCGGATCGGTTTGTTTTATTGAGATCGGTTTCATTCAATGATTATTCCTTGGTTCTGTAACAGACCGGTATAATATCAGAAACGAAATCGCCGCAAGCAATGTCGTGATGAAAAAAATTGTGGCATATCCAACGGACGGAACCATCCAGCCGAAGACAAGTCCGAAAATAACAGCCGGCGCGGTGAATGAATTAGTGATTCCGACATACAACGGGCGTTCCTGTTCGCTGCACATTTCTGCCAGAAAGGACTGCCGTGAGATCGCCTGCAACTGGACGGCGCATGCAAGAAAAATAAAGACAAACCCGTACATCAAGATGTTCGTTGATATAATCGCAATTAGTCCCGCACCGGCTGAACAAGCAGCAAATACGAGAAGGTTCACCTTGTGTCCATAAGTATCCGCCATAATGCCGAAGACGATATTGGCTGCGATATTGGTAATCATAACGATCGCCGTAAAGGTGCCGGCATAAGAAGGCGGCAGGGAAAATTTTTCGACCGCATAGACGGAATAGAATGACGATGCTGTTAGTGACAACAAAAGAAAGACATCGGCAAATAGAAAATTCCGGTAATTCCGATCCGTTCTGATAATCCTTTTTGCATTGGCAATAATATTGAGTTGCTGAATATCCGTACGAATAGCAGGGGACGGTTGTTCCGTTATTTGGATCAAGAAATAGAACGATGCCATCGTAACAATAAAGGCACAAAGGAAGAGCAGTGCGAAATTCTCCGGGAAAACGACGGAAGAAATCACGAATGCGATGATCGTCCCTCCAATGGCACCTGCTGCCGAACCAAGCAATTGACGGATACCCATCAACCTGCCGCGCAATTTCACCGGGACAGTTTTGGTGAAGACCTGGAACCAGGGCAGCCCGGAGAAACTTCCTATTGCTGGAATTAGGAAAATAAAAAGAAGGAACAACGGCACCGCAACGTCCGGCGAAATAGAACCCACGAGATAGTATGCTGCAATACTGCACACAAGCAGCATCAATCTGTGCGCTAATCCCCATGAGACCATGGCGGGTTTGAATAAAACACGCCGCTGGATGTAATGAGCAATAATCAACGACGGCATATTCTGTCCGATGGTCCATAGCACTTGCACAGAACCGATTGCTAACGGACTGCCGCCCAATTCTTTAATAAAGATCGGTAAAATGGTCTGCACGGAGACGATGCTCATGCCAAGAACATACAACGAACCGTCAAACAAATGCATGCGGATGTTTTCGCGAAGCGAAACGGTCTGCTCTAAGGGAATGTCTGACGGTGTCGGCAGTAATTTGGATAACATACGCCATGAAAATACGAAATTCTCACTGTGAAATCATGGCAGAGCAAAAAAGTTTTTCCGGCCACTCAGCCGCCGCACTATATAAACTGTGGCAACGCTCCTCATTTTTCCGTATCTTTTCACTATGACAGAACAAAAAATACCCAAGCGCAGGCATATCCGCGAACTCGTATTGCAGTCATTGTATGCACTTGAGATCTCCAAAGATGCACCGCAGCATATCGTCGACACGATCCTCAGCGAAATTCAGGATACCGAATCTGATTTTAACTTTGCGCAATCCCTCTTTATTAAGACCATCGCTCACCAGGCAGAGATGGACAAACGGTTGAAGTCCAAGACAGAACATTGGGAATTCCATCGTATTGCTTTAATCGATAAGATCCTGCTTCGCATGAGCCTGTGCGAGTTGTTGTTCTTCCCGGATATTCCACCCAAAGTGACTATCAACGAAGCGATCGAGATCGCCAAAGACTACAGCACCGAAAGCAGCGGCACTTTCATCAACGGCATCATGGATGCGGTCTTGATCGACCTGAAAAAAGAAGGATTGCTCAATAAAACCGGACGCGGATTGCTGGAAACTCAAACGAAGAAGTCCCGCGCATAATATTTTTTCGATGACCCCGACATCCACCCAATCCAACCGATTCCAAATCTTCGTCTGGACACTCTTCGATTTTGCCAATACATCGTTCTCCGTAATGATAGTCGCTGTCGGGTATTCACTCTATTTCAAAGAGATCGTCGCAGGCGGCAGCGGCAAAGGGGACCTGCTCTGGGGGATCGCTGTTAGCATCTCCATGCTTCTCACAGCAGTCATCGCTCCGGTACTCGGCGCGGCGGCTGATTTTTCTTCCCGCAGAAAACGTTTCCTGTTCGGTTTCACTATCATTAGCATCATCGCAACCGCCATGCTCGCCTTTGTGGATGACGGCATGATAGGCATCGGCATGCTGTTATTCATCATTGCCAACGTGGGTTTCGAAGGAGGTCTTGTATTTTATGATGCCTTCCTTCCTAATCTTACCACGGAACGAAGCTACGGACGTGTGTCCGGTTACGGTTTTGCCATGGGGTATGTCGGATCGCTCGTTACACTGATTATCGCAATGCCGCTGTATGCCCGCGGATTCGCCGCAGAGAATCTGCCGAACGTCAAACTGAGCTTCGCAATTGCAGCGGGAATATTTTTGCTCTTTTCCGCACCCCTCTTCATTTTCCTGAGGGATCACAAAATGACATTCCAATATAAAGTGTCCTATGTAAAAGCCGGCTTCCTCCGTGTGAAAGAAACAGTCGGCCATTTGAAGAATTACAAAAATGTCTCCCGATTTCTCATCGCTTTCTTTATCTATAATGACGGTATCCTCACAGTGATCTCTTTCGCCTCGATATTTGCAACGCAAACACTTCATTTTTCGCTGCAGGATGTTCTGGTACTTTTTGCCGTCGTTCAAGCTTCGGGTATCGCCGGTTCGTTGTTCTTTGGCGTGATCACGGATAAGATCGGCGCAAAACGGACCATTGCTGTGAATCTTGTTATTTGGATACTGGTCGTTGCCGGTGCGTATTTCGTGCAATCAAAAGAGATGTTCTATGTGATCGGTGCAATCGCCGGTAGTTCCATGGGCGCGTCCCAGGCATCCAGCCGCAGTTTGATGGCGCAATTGACACCGAAAGAACGGGAAGCAGAATTTTTCGGATTCTATGACGGATTGTGCGGCAAAGCGTCCGCCGTTGTCGGCACTTTTTTGTTTGGACTGATTTCGTATATTACAGGAGACCAGCGGATTTCCGTATTAACGATCGGATTGTTCTTCGTTGTCGGACTGATCCTGTTGGAAAGAGTGAGTGATAAAGAACATGTGAGAACTATTCAGGAGATCCAAGCATGATCAGTGTAATTTTTTCAGTTGTGCTGTTGCTTCTTCCGTCGACCGAAAAACGCATCTATTCAGAGAATGAGCATGTTACTGTGGAACTGCAATACCCTGCAACCGTTGCTCTCACGAAATCAATGAATCTGGAATTTTCCTTCTCGCCGGTCGAAGGCATCCATGTCAATACCAATCCGGCATTTGAAATGAAACTGGAAAAAAACTCCCTTTTCGAAGTACTCGGAGCACCGCAGCTGCACAAAGATAAGAATGCGTATCTCGATGCCGATCATCCGGTAGTCTTTTCAGTGAAAGCAAAATCCGGGACCGCAACCGGAAAGCAGGTGCTGAAGGGAAAATTGTTTTATTTCTTCTGTTCTGATAAGGACGGGTGGTGCAATCGATACTCACAATCCTTTGAAATCACCATCAACGTTTCCAGATGAAAAAGATATTCTTCTTTTCCGATGTACATTTAGGACTTCAGGATAAGCAGCAAGAGAAAGAGAAGGAACAGCGACTCCTCTCCTTCCTTTCGCACGTGCAGCAACACGGCGATCAGCTTTTCATTATGGGAGATCTATTTGATTATTGGTTCGAATACAAATCGGTGATTCCGCGGGGATTTCATCATGTTCTTTCCAAACTGGCGAATCTGGTGGAAAGCGGCATTGCAGTGCATTATGTTGCCGGCAATCACGATTTTTGGTTGAAGGATTTTTTTCCGAAAGAACTCGGAATTCCGGTGTACAAAGAACCGTTCGGAATGACGCTGCATGGTAAAAAGTTCTTTTTTCATCACGGAGACGGTCTTGCACTAAACGATACGGGATACCGTATTCTGAAGAAAATCCTTCGCAGTCCTGTCAGCATCTTCCTTTATTCCCTTTTCCATCCCGATTGGACCGCACCGATCGCACGCGGTTCATCAAAAACCAGCCGGCAATATACGGGGCATAAGGATTATGGCGAAACAGACGGAATGGTGAAGTATGCCGATAAAAAGATCGCCGAGGGATATGATATTGTCATCATGGGACACCGGCATACGCCAATGGAAAAATCAATCGGTGAAGGAATGTATCTAAATCTTGGCGATTGGATAACCCATAACACCTATGCGGAATTCGACGGTAAGACAATCTCCCTGAAAGTCTGGAACGGCAAAAAGGCAAACACAGCCGCACCGCGAAGAACAAAAACAGAATCCAAAACTGCGCCCAAAAAGCGATCAAGAAAATAACCTGTGAGCAAAGAGTACTGAACACATGGCAGAAAAGAAAAAACCCAAATATAGTTCTGAAGAAATGAAAAAATATTTCAACGATCCGCAATACCGAAGCGAATTGTTGAAGCGTAGCAGAGGGTTCTTTAAAAAATATCGTTACTATTTTTTAGGCGTTGCTGGAGTGTGTCTTCTGTTGTTGGTGGTCTATTACAATTACATTATTTCGGGACTTCCTTCGTTAGAAGAACTGGAAAATCCTAAACCGGAACTGGCAACCAAAGTCTATTCCATAGACGGCGAGGTTCTCGGGACGTTTTACTCGACAAAGAACAGATTATATGTTCCGTACGATTCAATCCCGCAGAGTGTCATCGACGCACTCATTTCCACTGAAGACAAGAATTTTTATCAGCATTGGGGAGTTACGCCCTGGAGGTTCCTCCGGGCATTGGTGAAAAATGTGTTTGCGCTGCGTTTAAAGGAAGGTGCCAGCACCATCACGCAGCAGCTTGCCAGGAATTTATACGGATTTCAACAAGCTGAGGAAAGCGCATTCGATAAAGCAACCAGGAAATTTCGTGAATTTTTCACTTCCGTCGAGATCGAAAAGAACTTTACCAAAAAAGAGATTATCGAGATGTATCTCAACGAGATCTATTTTGGACGGAGCGTCTACGGTATCTCCGCTGCTTCCGGAATTTATTTCGGGAAACCCGTAAGTGAATTGACGATCGGTGAATCGGCAATGCTCGTCGCCATATTAAACGGACCTGCGTACTTCGATCCTCTTCGTCATCCGGAGCGTGCAATAGCGCGGCGTGATCTGGTATTGTCATTAATGGTACAGGAAGGAAAATTATCGCAGGTACAAGCGGATAAGGTCAAATCAGAAACATTGACCTATTCAACGAACGAAGAAGCGCCGCTCGGTCTGGCTCCGCATTTTGTCGAATACATCCGGCAGCAGCTTCGCGATAAAGCGGAGAAATACGGATTCAATATTTATCGGGAAGGCCTCTCCGTATATACCACGCTCGATTCCAGAATGCAGACGTATGCGAACCGCGCGGTGGACGAGCATCTCGCTGAAAAACAAGAACAGTTTAATCAAATCTGGTCTTGGGAAAAGAAAGAGGGATTGCTGGAAAGGATCCTTGACCGTGCCGCAAAACAATCGTCGCTCTATCGTTCATCGGGCAACAAGGACAGTATGCTTGCTGCTTTAAAGGGCAACCAGCGTTTCGTTGATTCGGTAAAACACGTTTGGCAATCCATCGAGGTTGGATTTGTCGCAATCGATCCAAAAACCGGCGGTATCCGTGCTATGGTCGGCGGCAGAAACTACCGAACGTTCCGTTATGGCTTGAATCACGTGACGCAGATCCGTCGTCAACCCGGTTCTTCATTTAAGCCTTTTGTTTACACCGTTGCCATAGACAATGGATATCCCCCGACGTACGAGCTTCTGAACCAGCCGGTAACTGTAGAGATGGCAGACGGCACTCGATGGACACCGGGGAATTTTGAGGGAGATGTCGGCGGAAAATCCACGTTACGGAATGCGCTGACCCATTCGCTCAATTTGGTGACCGTCCGCGCGATCATGGAGATCGCACCAAAAGAACAGGTTGTTGAATATGCAAAACGCATGGGAATCAAGTCCCCCATTCCTCCGTTCGAGTCGATCGCTCTCGGAACTGCACAGCTAACACCGCTAGAGATGACTTCCGCATTCGGAGTGTTCGCAAATGAAGGAGTACTGGTCGAGCCGAATTCTATTCTAAAGATCGAGGATAAAGACGGCAATGTGATCGAGGAAAACTTCCCGGAAAAGAAAGAAGTATTGAGCAAAGAAACGGCATATATCATGACGAACATGATGGAAGATGTCATCAACATGGGTTCCGGAATGAGAGTTAGAAATTATTTCCATTTCCCGGCAGGAGGAAAGACCGGCACTACTCAGGAATATGCCGATGCATGGTTCGTCGGTTTTACACCCCAGCTTGCTGCAGGAGTGTGGATTGGTTTTGATGACCAGGCGGTCACGTTCAATTCAGCGGACGGACAGGGAGGCCGCGCTGCTGCTCCGCTGTTCGGGAGATTCATGAAATATGTGTATGAAGATAAGAGCATTCCAGTGACGCAGCCGTATTTCAGGATTCCGTACGGCGTTGAAAGGGATACGATTTGTGCCGACACGAAGAAATTAGCAACGGAGTTCTGCCCGGTGAAGATCACGGAAATATTCAACTCGAAATATCTCCCGCCCAAATGCGATTTACATGTAAGTTCGGATTCGCTGGATACAGGAGATTCGTCGGAGTTTTAAGCTACAGTTGGGGAATTGAGGAGTTGTGAAAGCGCTGAAGTTCTTCTTTGATCCTGTATTGCAAAACACTGTTCATTTGTCCACAGCCTGCAGCACTTTCTCATATACCATCCGCGTTTCAATATTTTTCATGCAGACAAATGTTCCGATGGGACAGGTATTGCCGCCATGGATCGCACATGGCCTGCATGGTAAACCCATCGTTTCGACGACAACATCATGTTCGCCGTACGGGGCAAAACCAAATTCTGGAACAGTCGCTCCGAAAACGGCAACTACCGGCGTTCGGACGGCAACACCGATGTGAAGAGGAGCACTGTCGTTAGTCACTAATACCTTGCACCGGCGAATCACTTCAGCAGATTGTAACAGCGACAATTTTCCGGTTGCATCATATATCTGTTTGTGTTTTGTCAGTTCAGTTATTGCTTTTCCCAATGCTTCATCTTCCGGTCCTCCGATGATAAGGACTTCATATCCATCGTGCGCCAGAAGAGATGCAAGTTCGGCGAACCGTTCCAGAAGCCATCGCTTGGTATTCCATACCGATCCCGGTGCTATTGCGATCATAAAATTCTGCCGGAGTATCTCCCGTTCAAATAAAAACTTATCCGTAGATTGAACATCGTGCAGTGAAGGAAAGAGTGTTGGAAGTACTTTCCGGGCGGGCTCGATATTCAGAGGCCTCAACAGCGCCAGGTTCCGTTCTACTTCGTGCTGCGACGTATCATATGCCGCAATCCTGTTATAGAAGAACTTCCCCGCTGCCGTTGAGAATCCAATCCGTACGGGAATACCGCTTGCAGCCACCACCAAGGACGAACGGAAAGAACGATGCGGCACAATGGCAAGATCGTAGGACCTTCTTCTGAGAAAGATCGCCATTGCCAGAATGCCGCGAAATCCTTTTTGTGTTTTGCGCTTATCATATTTGATGATATCGCCAATTGCAGGATGATTCGACAGGAATTCCGCTGCTTTCGGTGTCGTGACCACATCAATCACCGCTTCCGGATAATGTTCATGCAGCACCTGAACCATCGGCAGTGTAAGAATCACATCACCCAGAAAAGCTGTTTGAAAAACGAGGATGCGTTTCGGAGGATTCACTGTGTGGGTACTTTCGGATTTGAATGTTTCTGCAGATAGAATTCCGTATGCTTCCACCGTTTGTGCATCCACAACCACTGCTCCGGGTACCGACGGATGTAACGCTCTAATGCTTGCACGTGACGATTGGTGATCTCTTGCATCTTATCCGCATCGGTTCCGGTCAGGCCGTTGGTATCGATCTCTTCCAATTCAATCCGGAATTTTTCTATCCCCTCCCTGATGAGCATAACCAGAATCATCGGCGCACCGGAGCGAACCTGAAAAACAGCCGGTCCCTGGTGCGTGGAAGCAGGACGTCCGAAGAAATTGGTATAGATGCCGCTTTCAGGTCCGCTTTGGTCAGCAATCAGTGCAACTGCTTCATTATTGGAGAGCGCACGCAACGATTCCCGCAGTGCGCGCTCCATCACCACCAATTTCGTGCCGAACCGGGAGCGCATGTGTCTCATAAATTCATTGATGAACGGATTTCGCTGTATTTGAACGACGACGGTATATTTTTGCGGCACCAGAAGAGGTACTGAAAGCGCACATAATTCCCAATTCCCGAAATGGCCAGTCAGAATAATCAGGCCTTTGCCCCGCTTCAGCAGTTCATTAATCTTGTCTGCATCGGGAAAGGAAATGTCCCGCCGGATTTCTTCTTCCGAGAGTTTATCCATATACATAATCTCGAAATAGGCGGTAAAGAGGTTGCGATAGGACGCACGTGCAATTGAATAAATTTCTTCTTTACTCTTTTCCGGGTACGCATGGCGAAGATTATCGAGCACAAGTTTTTTTCGGAGCCCGATTGCAGTGAAGATAATTCCTCCGAATGCGCTGCCCATCTGTTGCACGGTGCGGAAACGAAATAATCTAATGAATGCGAAAAGGATCCTAAAGAAGAAATATTCGATGTGATTCTGCATGGGGGAAAATACGAAAAGGAACCGAAAATCAAAAGCACACCGGATGAGTCAACCGAGTGCTAGCAGGCTTTGAACACAGCCAGTGTAATATCATCGGATTGCGGCGCCCCGGCGCTGTACCGCTGGATCTCCGTTTTGATTTCCGTCAGGATCGTTTCCGCTGAACTCCCTTTTTGTCCTTTCACAAACAATTCCAGACGCTCTTCGGTGTAATCGTTCCCGTTACTATCCATTGCTTCGCTGACTCCGTCCGTAAACAATATTACAGCATCGCCGGACTGCAGCACAACGTTCCCTTCCTCGTACGGCACCATCGTTTTCATGATTCCAAGAATCAATCCGCCGTCGGTGAGACGTTCAATCCTTCCATCCTTGCGAAGCACAAAGGGAGGGTTGTGGCCTGCATTCACGTAGTGAAAATTCCGCGATACCGGATCCAGGGCTCCCCAGAAGAATGTGATGAACTTATCCGATCCGGTATTTCTGTAGATCAGATCGTTGATGCGTGCGGTTGCAGTGGAAAGCGGCAGATTGAACGGGACAAGGGCATGGACGGTCGCCTGAACATTCGCCATCAATAGCGAAGCCGGTGTTCCTTTCCCGGAAACATCTGCAATGGCAATCATGTACTTTCCGTCATCCGTCGGAATAACGTCGTAATAATCTCCGCCAACCTGTTTTGAAGAAATGTTCACCGCAGCAATTTCGAATCCGGTGATATCGGGAAGCGTCCGCGGCAGCAGCCCCTGCTGGATCTCCCGTGCAATCAGCAATTCGCTTTCCAATTTTTTCTTTTCAATCGCTTCATTGAACAACCGCGAATTCTCAAGCGACACAAATGCAAGATTTGCCAGCGAGAAGATGAATTCCAGATTGCTCTCAGAATAATTACCCCCTCTCAATCGCTCGCCCAAACACAGGACGCCCTGCACTTCATTTTGCATTTGCAGCGGAACAAGTGCAACGATCTTTTCTTTTGCCAGATGACTGCGGAGGACTTTATATTGTTTCCGTTCCGGAATTGCCGTGACCGATACAGGAGTTTTCACCAGTTCAAAAATTGCCGCCTTATCCGTCTCCAGATATTCACCGGAGATCTTTGAATAGATGCTCTTTCCGGATTTCAGGCAGATTGCATATCGGCTTGTTCCCACCTGTCCCATCAATGTCAAAGAGAAGAGCTTTAGCAGTTTATCCTGTTCCAGTACCCCGCCGAACTCTTTGGCAAGTTCAAACAATGTCTTTAGCTGGTGGACTTTCTCGTCCAATGACCTGTTAATGGATTTTATTTCGCCGAAGGAATATCCCTTTTCAATTGCGGTTGCCGATACGCTGATAAGTGTTGCGGCAAATTTATTTTGTTCCTTGGTGATCGGGCGTTTCTGATGTTCGGTGATCCCAAGATAACCTATCACCTGCTCCTGCGAAATGATGGGAAAAAGAAGATTTATCCCCATGTCCGGGAGGATTTCGGAGAAGCGCTTGTCCACACGGATATTCATGCGGCGAAGTATCGGCAGTTCCAGCTCTTGTTGTATCCTATTGCGCGGAATTCCTTTCCCGCTCACTAGGACAAATTTCTTGTGTTCGTTCTTCAGCAGCACCACCGCTTTGGTGGTGAGCAGTTTCCCCATCACTGTCAATAACAACGTATCAAGAATAATGTTCAGATCGAGTGAGGAGTTGACAACTTGACTGAATTCGAAGAGTGCGAGCAGTTCGTTTTCTGAACGAGATGTGTGGGGTTGTTGGGTCACAAAATTATTGAAGAGTTTTGATCATCCGCAGTACATTTCTGTCGCGGTGCAGGTCGAATTCCACTTTATCCATAATCCGCTTCATTAAATATACGCCAAGACCGCCGCGTCGGTAATGCTGCAAATAGTCCTTCATATCCGGAGTCTGGATCGCCTTGGGATCGAATTGTTTCCCTTTATCGGATATTACAATTTCGAAATCGTTGCCTGTCCGGATGATCTCCACTTCAATGCTGTGATCGGGCGAGTATCCATACCCGTGCTTAATGATGTTCGTGCATGCCTCATCAACAGCGATGGTGATCTTATTGACATCATCCTCGCCGAATCCATGCAGCCGTGCCAAACCGGAGACAAATTCCCGTACGTCGTTCAGCCGTTCCGTTTGGCTCGGTATCGAAATGGAAGATCGATATATTGATGACTGTGTCATGATGTCTGCCTTAGCAGATCCTATTGTTTCATTTCAAATTTTTGCGCTGCTTCCTCTTCGAACGTAACAATATCATACAGCATCGGGAATCCAAGCAGATCGAAGATATTAAACACTTTTGGCGACATGTCCGAAAGTTTGATATCACCGCTGTTTGCGCGGACATCTTCGATGAACGCCATGAACACTCCCAAACCAGCACTGGAGATGTAAGTCAGCTCTTTACAATTGACGATGAGACGAAACTTTTTTTCAATCAGCATCTTCTGGAACGAATCTTCCAGAACAGGAGTCGTGTGGGCATCCAGATACCCTTTCAGCTCCAAGACATGGATGTTGTTGTCTCTCGATCGAATAGTGACTTTAAAATCGCTCATACCTGCTCCTAAAAGGATAAACGGTTTATACTCAACTTAGTTCCGCCGTCAAAATAATTTAAATGTTAAAACCACTTCACCACATAGATCGTCAAATCGTCGTGGTATCCCTGCGCATCGGTGTAATTCCACACCGTTTGAATAATTGCTTCCTTGATCTCCTCAGCAGACTGGTGTCTGTGTGCCGCAACGACATCTAACAGCCGCTCATACCCGAACTCTTCACCGGTCGATGATCGGGACTCCGTGACTCCGTCCGTATAAAATACGCAGACATCGCCACTTTTCATCATGATTTTTTTATCTTCAATGGTGTCATTGAAAATTTTCCCGGTCTTGATCCCCAGGCCAATCCCCTGCGGTCGGATATATTCCTTCGTTGTGGAAGTGATATAAAGTATCGGACAATGCCCGGCCCGTGCAACGATCATCTCGCCGGTGCGGATATTTATCGTCGCAAAAATCAGGCTGATAAACGAACGCTTGTCGATGCTTGTCACCAGCGCTTCGTTTGCCTTGATCATAAATTCCCTCGGCGATGGAAATATTTTAGCCAACGATTGGAATATCCCTTTCACTTCCGCCATGTAAAACGCCGCTCCCACCCCTTTACCGGAAACATCGCCGATAACAATTCCCACAAGGTCTTTGTTGATCTGAACGATATCGTAATAATCGCCGCCAACCTCCAACGCCGGAGAGGAGACCGCCTTCATATCAACATTCTCGAATACCGGCAACTGCTGCGGCAGCAAACGTTTCTGCATTTCCTGAGCCAACATCAATTCCCGTTGCAGCCGTTCCTTTTCAAAGGACTTTTCGATTAATCGAGCATTCTCTATTGCGATCGCAACCTGATCGGCGAATCCGGAAAGGATATCGACATCATCCTGATCAAATCCGTAATCAATTTCTTTTGTCGCATAAAGAATGCCGATCACTTGCTGATGTGACAACAACGGCACAATCAGCAGCGAACCGACTTTCTTCATTTTAGGAAGATGTTTTGTCCGCTTATCGGAACTGACATCATCGATCATCAGCACTTTTTTTGTATCACAGACGACGGCTCGGACCGATTGCGCATCACCGGCAAGCACCGCTTCGATTTCCTGTTCATCAATGTTCCGGTGCGACATCAATCCGCTCTTATGAAACGAACCTTCGGTCGGAATGATTTCCAGCCAAACACTGGTTGCCTGAACTACTTCTGTTGTCATTTTTGTCGCTGTCTCGGCAAGGTCCTTCAGATCAAAAACCTGGTTGATGAGACGGCTCAAATTGTGAAGAGAACTGATCTCGGTCTGTTTTCGGTCGAAAGCTTCTGCCGTAGGAAGATGAAACAGCGTACTACTAAACGACATTCCGAAATAAACAGCGCCAAAGATCGAAGTGAGTTGGACGAAGGTATATAATGCTGAACTGTAATAATGTATCCCCTTCTCCGCCCACCCCGCCTCCTGGGAAAAGACAACAAGGATCACAAGAAAACCGAAGAATGACAGCAGCGAGTAGAGCAACGAATAGATTTTTTCTTTTCTTGGTAGATAAGCAATCCAGGCAAGCCGGAATGAATTTGTCACGATTAAAAGAACAGCAATACCGGTAAAGATTCCGCTGACAAGTGACTCTTCCAGCGGTTTGTTCAATAGTTGAGAACAGGATGCTGTGACTATGCTGCCGATAAGAATGACAAAATTTCGCAGCGTTGTCTTCTTTCGTTTATACAGGACAAGATCCCGTATATAGAGCAGAGAAACGATCGCGTAGATTCCGGCAACAATGCTGAACACCGAAGAGAAAAAGATTGTCTGATAGTCGCGGGGGAACAGAGTCAAGTCCCTGGTTTCAAAACCCTTCAAAGGCAAAAAACTGATGATAAGATAGATCGCCAAAAAAATACCGGCAACGATAGAAACAGCGCCGATCCCCTGCACGATTCCCCGCTGCTTTTCTTTTTTGACAATGTTTAGGTAGAGATAAATAGCGGCGAATGAGAACAGAATGCACACTGTCCGCACGTGCTGCAAGAAAGAGGAGTCAAGATCGACATTCTTCGTGACGGCATTAAGGATGAAGACAACGATGGAAAGTATAAGTGCTCCGGTCAGGAGCAGAATTTTTCTGAGGCGCATTAATAATTTTCGTGTGAATTGCCGTTCAAATCTTTCGGATTCTGCGGTGAAAAGTTGCACGACAGGGTCAAAGTAGAAAATTATCGCAAGAATAACAACGAAGCGGGTTCTACATTCCGGTAAATTTTCGTTGATTTTAGAGCGGTTTTGCGTTATATTTTTGTCCCTTGAGTCAAGGACGAGGGTTGCTTGCCGAAGCAGGAATGCGACAGACAGCGGTTCCCGTCCATGAATCTTGTAATACTTTTAATTCAAAAACACCTGTATTTTGCGGAGGTTTATTTGTGAAAAAAAATCGCGGTAAGTTGTTTGCAATTGTTGCGACGTTTGCTTTAGCACTCTATTTTCTCTTCCCCACCTATCAGTCATACAATTTCCAAAAGGAATTAACAACCCTCACCGGTGACGACAGTGCGAAGTTTGTCTCTGAAAACGAAGTTTCCATCCGGGAAGCAAAGGGAAAACGGATCAAACTTGGTTTGGACCTTCAAGGCGGTATGCGCGTTGTTATGGAAGTGAACGTATTGAAGATGTTGGAGCAGATCGCAAAAAACAAAGATGATCAATTCACGCAGATCATGGCGGAAGTTTCCAAAGAAGCACAAACAAGCGATGAAAGTATTATTATTATTTTCAAGCGTGCATTTGAAGCAAAACAGATCCGATTGAGCCGTTACTTTGGAAGTCTGCGCGAGGACAATGATCAAATTCTAGCCCGACTGCAGGATGAAACGGATAAAGCAGTTGATCGTGCGATGGAGATCATCCGAAACCGTGTTGACCAATATGGTGTTTCCGAACCAGCCATTCAAAAACAGGGCGGTCGACGAATCATCATTGAGCTCCCCGGCGTCTCAAAAGAAGATGAAGTCCGCCAGCTGCTGCAGGGAACTGCACTGTTGGAATTCAAATTGATGAAAGACCCTGAGATCATTTATAAAACGATGGATGCCATCGACAAATATCTCGCAGGTAAAGGGGTCACTGATACAACTGTCTCCGGTACTACCGATGCGAAAACAGCGAAACAACAGCAAAATACTCTTTCTGCATTAACAAACGCTTCGGATACAGGCGTCTCCTCTATTTCTGATGCTCAAAAAACACCGGAACAGCTTGCGAAAGAACATCCGTTCTTGTTCCTCGCTCGACCGAATCAACAAGGCAGCGGAGAAGCGTACGTCTCCGAGAATGACAAAGACAAAGTGGTGCGAATGCTCGCACGTCCTGACGTGCAGAAACTGATGCCGTCCGACATGGCATTTTATTTCTCTTCCAAACATTTGTTCATCAGTGAAGGGGTGAAATATTACGCATTGTTCGGATTGAAAAGGACTCCGGAATTGACCGGAGGTGTCATCGTCAATGCACAGGCGACGATCGATCCGAGCTTTAATCAACCGATCGTAACGATGGAAATGAATAACGAAGGATCCCGCGAATGGGCACGGATCACTGGTGCGAACGTTAACAAACGCATGGCGATTGTACTGGACGATGCTGTCTTTTCAGCGCCGAATATTCGCGGTAAGATCACCGGCGGCCGGTCACAAATCGAAGGAATGGAAAGTATCGATGAAGCACGTTTACTCGAGATCATCCTGAAAGCCGGAGCGCTTCCCGCCCCGGTGGAGATCATGGAACAGCGGAGCGTCGGACCGTCGCTAGGTGAAGACTCCATTTCAGCAGGAACGAATTCATTCTTAATGGCATTGGTGTTAATCGTCGGGTTTATGATCTTTTATTACCGCACGGGCGGCATGGTGGCGAATGTTGCATTGTTCATCAATACTCTGTTCGTTATTTCGATACTGGCTGCATTCGGCGGCACACTGACACTACCCGGCATAGCCGGTATCGTACTGTCTATCGGTATGGCAGTGGATGCGAATGTGCTGATCTTTGAACGTATCCGTGAAGAACTGGCCACGCATAAAACAATGCGTGCCTCCATCGATGCGGGGTACGACAAAGCATTCAGCGCTATCTTCGACTCAAACATTACGACGCTGTTTACCGCCATCGTTCTCTATCAATTCGGCAGCGGACCTGTGCAAGGATTTGCATTGACTCTGATGATGGGTGTGACGGCGAACCTCTTCACTGCCATTGTAATTACACGCGTTGTGTTCGACATTATGGTCGACCGCGGAAATACTGACATCAATTTTGGATAAGATTTAGGAGCTATTGCAGCATGAGAATTTTAGAAAAAACCAATATCAACTTTATGGCAACCAGAAAGATCTGGTACGCCTTTTCACTCGGAGTCATCTTCATCGGCTTAATCGGCGTCGCAGTCCGCGGTATCTCCTTCGGTATCGATTTCCTCGGCGGAACTGAAGTACTGGTCCGATTCGAAAATCCTCCTGCAATTACGGAGGTGCGTGACGCAATCCAAAAAGCGGGATATAGCAGCAGCGAAATCAAGGTCTTCGGCTCTCCAAGCGATATTTTGATCCGTACTGCAGAACAGACCCAAGGAACAACTGCGTTGGATGTCATAAGAAAAGAACTGACGACACAATTTCCCAATAATCCATTTAAAATATTGAAAGAAGACAAGATCGGTCCGAAGATCGGTGCAGAACTGAGAACGAATGCGATCTACGCCATCTTCTCTGCAATGCTCATCATCTTAATCTATATCGGTTTCCGGTTTCAGTTCATTTACGGTTTGGCAGGCGTCATCGCGCTGTTCCATGACGTGATCGCAACGTTCGGCATTATTGTTCTGATCAACGGTCTTTCCCCCTACTTGAACCTGGAGATCGACCAGAATATCATGGCGGCATTCTTGACGCTGGTCGGTTTTTCCATCAACGACACGGTGGTGGTGTTCGACCGTATCCGTGAGAATCTGAAAATCCATAAAGCGGAAGATCTTTCGACCATCATGAATCGCTCCGTCAACGAAACATTAAGCCGGACCATTATCACGAACGGAACAGTGTTTCTCGTGCTGGCTGTTTTAGTGATCTTCGGCGGCGAAGTGAACCGCGGATTCGCGTTCACATTTTTCATCGGAACGATTCTTGGAACATATTCCTCGATCTATGTGGCAAGTGCGCTTGTCCTTGATTTCAGCGAACGGAAATCATTGAAGAAATAATATCCACCTATTACGAGAAATCTATGAAGTTCTCAACAAAAGAATTGAACGATGTCACCGTTATCCGTATGGAAGGCAGCATGCTGGGAGGGCCGGAAGCATCAGAACTCAATAGCGCGCTCCATAAACTGCTCGACGCCAAAAAGAAGCAGATTGTTGTGGATCTCGGCGGAGTATCGCTGATGAATAGCTCCGGACTCGGGATGTTAATCGGCGCAGTAACCACCATGCGCAATGCCGGCGGCAATCTGAAAATTGCTTCGGCAACCGAAAAGGTTGTTCAAGTCTTCACCATCACCAAAGTGACGAAAGTGATCGAGCTTCACGATACCGTGAAAAGCGCCGTGGAAAGCTTCAAATAATCGTTCATCGGTAGAAACAAACAAAGGCGGCGTTTAGCCGCCTTTGTTGTTTTAAAACCTGGCTGTGAGGTTAGAAGAGAACTACGCGTTCTATCGAATCCCCGATCATAATGCTATTGACCACCTTCGTATCGGATGTATATCCAAAAATTGTATAGCGATAATCCAAATGAGGTGTCGGGCAATGGGTGATGAACCATTGAGATCCTTCCGTATCCTTCCCCGCGCTTGCCATACCAACTGCACCAGTCCGGTACGTTGCCGACGGATGAATTTCCGTCCGGATGGAATAATTCGGTCCGCCGCTTCCGTTCCCCAGCGGATCACCCCCTTGAATCACAAAATTACCAACGACTCGATGAAAAGAAAGTCCATCAAAGAATTTCTTTTGTGACAACATTATGAAATTCAACACAGTCAATGGTGCGGCATTTTTTTCAAATACAATCCTGATCTTTCCACGAAGGGTGATGACGTCGGCTCCGGAATATTTCGATAGCAGCTGCAAGTCGTCATTCCGGAAAAACGGATTATATTCTTCAGGATTCCGAACGAACCGCACCGGCGATTGTTCCCCGGTAATGGCACGATACGCTTTTTCCGCCGCGGTACGGATCACGAGATCCTGTGCCGCCAAGCCTTGTTCGATGACCGGAAGCGCCGCCGAATCGGCGATCTCCGCAAAAATATTTAGAAGCTCAACCATTGGTTCAAGATCGGCCGCACTGTTCATCCCTTTGTAGACATCGTACAAGGCAGAGAGATATATCCTTCGTATTTCTTTTCGGAATGATGTGTCCTGGAATGCAAGAGCCGCAGTATACGATATTCCGGCATCTCGTTTGCCGAAGAGCAGCGTTGCAGTTTTTAGAAAATCCTTTTGCACAACATCATCTCCCTGACGGGCAATGGATTGATATGCTTCGATACCGGCGATCAACACCAAAGAACTTCCGGAATGCTTAATCGCTTCTTTGATCATCGGAATTGCGTCGAGCGACCGCGTTTCTCCATATGCACGGATACGCTGGGCAGTGGCGTATGGTTCCTTTCCTTTCCATCCGCCGATTAATTGCAGTGCACGTTCCCCCATCCTTCTGGCAGCAATTTTCCGCACATCGTCTTTCACTGCAGGCGCAACCGTTGAACTATTGACGATTCCAATAATGCGAAGACTGTCGACAAACTGAGGATTATTTGCAGTCATAGCATCATAGGAGACAACAGCTGCCAGTGCCACGTGCATATTCTTATCTTCAATCAGTTTCATTAATGATTCTTTTGCTGACTGTTTTAATTTTAAAGCACGAATCGCATTCACACGAACACGCCAGTCTTTATCCGTTTGTGCACTCCGGATCAACTTTTTTAGCGCCACAGGGCTTTCCGAAGCTCCGAGCATTGTTGCACCCCACATCCGCAACAAGGGGGATGTATTATTCAACAGCCGAAGAATCTTTTCTTCGTACGTGTTGATAATGACAGTGTCACTCATTCTCATCAAAGCATACGCTGCATTGATGACGCTCTTTTTGTCTTCCAACAGTGATATCGTATAACGGGCAGTGGCAACATCTTTGATCTTCCTATTCGCGAACCGAATGATCGCCTGCGCGACGTACGGTTTCCATTCGGGTTTATAGTCTTCGGATTGGGAAATCAATTTTTTCAGATCATCCGGCGTTCCGGAAAGGCCGATAGCATTAAAGATCTCAGCGACACATTCCTCATTCCGTTCAACGGACAGTCGCCTAAACAACAACGCCGTCCCTTTTGGTTTGGCGACCATTCCCAGCGCAAATGCCGCCATGGTGCGAACGGTGGATGATTCATCGCTTAACAACGGTATGATCTGGTCCACAGTCGATGAATCCTGAATATTTGCCAACGCCAACAACGCCGATTCCCGTTCCCATGCATTATCGGAAACGAGATATGCCAGCAATTTTTCGGAATTCCCTGACCGTTTATCTTTCAGAATGAGGATATCTTCACTTTTGCTCTGTGGCAGCGTTTGTGCAAGCAGAATGTTTGGTCTCACCGCAATGAGCAAAATTACCAATGCACTGAATATGATGATAATAGAATATGCACGACAACAATTCATGATAATTAATTCCTGCAATTACGGAAGGTGAAAGAGTAATTTTGCATTGGCGGTGGTGCGTAGCGCTACTTCTTCGATTGAGACATTGAGTGCTTGGGCAATTGTTTGACCGATGAGAGGAATGTACGATGGTTCATTCCGTTTCCCCCGGAACGGAACAGGTGTCAGATACGGTGAATCTGTTTCGACCATTATATTGGTAAGCCCGATCTGACGAATGACATCCGGCATCGTCGCTTTTTTAAATGTTACCGGTCCGGGAAATGAAACGAGAAATCCGTGGTCGAACAACACGTTCGCCTGTTGTGCATTGCCGGTAAAGCAATGAAATACTCCCCGCTTCCCGCTTGACTTCCACTGCGGATGTTGGTTTGCACATCGTACCACTATGTCGATCGCGTCTTGCACGGAATCCCGCGTGTGAACGATGATCGGCAAATCCTTCCGGATCGCCAGTTCGATTTGCCGGGTGAAAATCTCCCGTTGATATTCTCTCGGCGATGTGTCGTAAAAATAATCGATGCCAATTTCACCAATCGCAACGACTTTAGGATGCGACGTCATTGCTGCGAGGGATTCCAAGCGTTCATCCGAATATTCCTTCAAATCCAGAGGATGAAATCCGACCGCAAAATAGACCGACGGATATCGATCCGCCAACGCGGCCGCTTGTTGCGCAGTTTCATAGTTTGTGGCGGGAACAATAAACATATCCACACCGGCCGCCTGCGCCCGACGGATAACCTCAGGAAGGTCATCTTTATAATCCTGATAGAAGAGATGGCAATGTGAATCAATAAACATACTTATACCAGTGATACCTTCCTGAAGTTTTTTTCCAGAATGAGAATTGGGATGCCGCCGAAAAGATTTGGATCCGCCTGATCTTCAACAGATCCGACCAGATATTCCTTCGTCCGTCGTCCAAAGCAACAGCAAATTCATATCCGGACGCTTTCACGATCCGTTTGAGTTTTTCATTGACGAAGCCGTTCGGATATGCAAATGTATGGATCGGTAATTTCAGTTTCTGTTCTAACATCGTTTTTGAACCGAGGATCTCTTTCTCCAGCTCTGTATCACTCTGCAGGTTCATTTTTGGACTGCTGAATGATGCTGATCCAATCTCGAATCCATTGGCGGCCAATTCTTTCGCCTGGTTCATTGTTATGAACGGTTGATCTCCTTTCGGAAGTACATTCGTCTGCAGAAAAAAGACCGCGGCAAAACTATATTTTTTTAACAATGGAAATGCATGCTGGAAATTTCCAGCAGCTGGTCCAAATGTTAATATAATGGGACGATTCGGTAAATGGCGCTTGAACGCAACAATCTCTTTCAGGTCAGTGAACGTCATAGGAGTAAAGCCTTTACGTTGAAGGAACAGTAGTTGTGCTTCAAATTCTCTGACGGTGACCGAACGTTCATTTCCCGGTATTATACCGGAACGCTTGGTCCCGAACAAATCTGCACTGCGGAATAATCCAGTAAAGCGTGCGCCCGCTGCTGTGGTGGCATTCGGCAGCGATGGTCCTATAATATGATGATATGCGAGAACAGGTATTTCGTTGATTCCTTTTTTCTTTGCGATCGCTTCAGTATAAACAATGTTCATCTGTCCGGACACTTCATTGATTTCAAAATTCTCTTCAATGAAGTTTCTCCCCCATTCTCCTGAAATATTTTCGGGATGCTCCAGCGCAGAGAGTATAGCTCTGATGGATCGTTCGACATCGATCGGCCGTCGGGCATCCAGATCGCCAAAATTCGTAATTAATGCTTCCGATTTCGTCTCTTCGCTTATGATGCCGACATAATTCGATTCTCCGATGGAGATCACCGGAGAACCGCATGCGAGTGCTTCCATCGCCACGCGGCCGGAACCGACGATGACATTCGATTCGCGGTAGATCGACTCCACATTATTGCTGAATCCTTTTGCTATGATGAATTCCACTCCTACAGCCGCATTAGTGCGCTCAATAGCAGGGATGATTTTACTTTTTTCGTTCATACCCCCGATGATGTGGAATTCCACATCAGGATAGCGTTCGAAGACACGGGGAAATATTTTCTCTACTATGATCAGCAACGTATCTCCTTTGAAACCGGAGAGTCGTCCGACAAAAGAGACGACCTTTTTCTTTCTTTTCGGCGGCTGGTGTTTTTTGAATTTCCACTTCGTCAAATCAATCCCGTTATGGACCAGAGAAAGCACATCCTGCGGATAGTGGAGATCGTGGTTCAAGTGATCATAGATGGACCTGCAGACGGCAACACGTTTTTCTCCGTAGACGGAAAACATCTTGGATGAGAAATGGAGGTGCTGCCGGCCGTGGATCGACGAAACAAGGGGCACTGTTCCGACGCGTGTTGCAAAATAACAGACCCAGCTGGCCGCGCGGGAATGTGCATGAACAACATCGATTCTTTTTTCCCGAATAAACCATCTGAGGAATTCAACATTCTTCCATCGTTGAGCCAGATCCCGTTTTCCGATGGGATGCGTGATAACGGTTGCCGATGTGGGCGTGTAAAAATTATCTGAAATAATATAGACGGTATGGCCGTTGGCGATCTGCGTATCTGCAAGCGTTGCTGCAAACGTCTCCGCGCCTGTCACTTCAAACTGGGAGAGTACCTGTAAAATATTCACAATAAGATTCCTTCAAAGGACACGACGAAATGGCGCGGCGGGGAAATATTCCCAATCAATTCATTATAATTATAACCGAGTACATTCTTGATATTCAACGAAGCTCGAACCGGCACAGACCATTCCGCCAGATTTGCGATCCATCGGATGTCCAGGATGTGGTTTGCAACACGTTGACTGCCGTTTTTAATCGGTGCAAGATCAACAAGTTTATTGTCGATCGCCTCAATACGGCTGACAAACCGGTAATCCATTCCGAAGGTCTGTGAATTCCATCGGTATTCCATGTTTACGCTGGCAATATGCCGCGGACGAAACCGCAGAAATGATTTTGTCTTCGTATCGACTGCCCAATTATAGTTGTAATGAACGTCAATTTCCAGCAACCGATGAAACGATTCCGTCAATATGCTTATTTCTATTCCTTGAATTCGCGCTTCAGTCAGGTTTTTGAAATTGATCGTGACAGCATTCAGCACTGTATCGCTCTGAACATTCGGCTCTATCAGATTATTGTAGTCGGAATGGAAGATTGCCGTTTCCAACCGCACATATTTTGAAAGTGCATTGGTACTGCTGATTTCATATGAGATACTTTCTTCCGGATGAAGGTTGATGCTGGGAACAATGATAGCTGAGCTTCCGGTATTTTTTGTGGTGGTATAAAGTTCCCCTATGGAAGGAGCCCGAAATCCCAAACCGACCGAAGCACGGAGTGTTTGCTCTTCATCCCACGAATATCGGATGCCTGCTTTCGGAGAAGTTTGACGCTGAAGCGGAAGACCTATTACTCGCTGAATGTCATACCGCAGTCCGGCAGTTGCCGAAATATTTTCGGCAATAGCCGCCTCATCTTGAATGTACATTGCGGTACCGCTGGCATAGTGAATACCGAAAATATCTGCATTCACACGTTCGTAATTGCCGGTGATGCCAATGGTCAACATATTGTCGCGGCTTGTCAATATATTCCCCTGCACATCGGTTGTAGCAGCATCGGAGACCGAA
>JBAYIS010000033.1:0-37436 GCA_041665525.1 Bacteroidota bacterium
GTGCTGTCGCCGGAACTCTTATTGAGAAGACGCTTCTCTTCCTGTGATGATTCTCCAACATTGATATTGCCGTTGGACATGGAGTACGCGGTCTGTCCTGCTTTCACTTTCATTACCGTGTTCGATATGAGGTTCTTGAAATCCACATTGCCGCTTCCCAGGATCAGCACATCGTTGCTGTCCTGTCCGGCGATCAGCAGACCACCGGTACCGCGGATGGATGCAACAGAGGTCGGTGTGGAAAATTCGAATTTCTCGTTCGCACGTTTCTTCACTTGGAAACCGACTTCGCCCCGCTGCAGATGGATGTTCTTTGAGAATTCTCCCTTTGCGATTTCGCCGTTGATGGTCACTTCGGATTTTTCCTGAACACGGACGACCGAGTTCTCCAGGAACTTCACGATGGCAAAAGAGTTCTCTTGTGTACGCACAATATCTCCGGCCATCAGGGGAGTGGCCGGTTTTGCGATCGTCCAGTCCTTCTCTCCGGCCTTATAGTCCACAGTGCCGACCGGCTTGAAGATAGTTGCCAGTGCTTTTTTCTTTTGCGCTGTGGTGACCGTGACGAAAGAACAGGCAAGGAGAAGAATGAATAAAAATTGTACTGAGTGTCTCATAATGGTTCCTTTCATCCCCTTAGTCTTCAAACCGTACTGAAGTAATACGGTCTTTATTTTCGAGCAATAATTTTTGAAGGTCCTGCGGACTGAGTGCGACGCCGTTCAGTGAAATTCCGTTCACATTCAATTGTAAATTTAAATCCTGAATCAGATTGAAAATATTCTGGAACTCGCTCCCCCCGAACGTTGTCTGCAGAATATTGATCACTACCTGTCCTTGTGGATCGGCAATGGCAAATGAGCGGATCGTGCGGAGCGGCTCCACTTCAAAACCGAATGCCGTTGTTATTCCGTCAAGGACGATGACATACATTTTTCCCCGCTCCAGCTGTCGGGGTCCACGCTGATATTCTATGCCCAAACGGCTCGCGGCACTTTGGGGATAGGTGAATGAACTGAGATTACCAGTCAGTTTCCGATCGATGCGTACCTTGAGATACGGATCGGAAGCGCCAATGGCATCTTCCAATGACTGGTGTTCGGGACGAAGTTCATAAATGGAGATCAACACCGCACGCGTATCATACGTCCATTGAAATTGCGGGAATGGTGTCGGATAAATATATCCGTTGGTGAAAGGAACATCCAAAACAGTCGTCGTAGGATTCGTTACATTCACGGAACGATTAATCACGATCGGAGCTTCCTGTACCGCAACACCATTCACCGAATCAACGGTGACGGTCACCTGTATTTCATACAAGCCGGACGGTACGCGTCCGCCGCTTTCGGGTTCCAGGATCTTATCCTTCAATTTCTTTTTTAGTTCTTCATTGATGGTCACCATGAAATCAATATCAGAGGAGGGGTTATCTGCATCCTTACTGGTGAACATGCGCCCGCCGACGGGGACAAGGAACGGCTTTTTTGTTCTTGCAGGTCCTAAGAACATTGATGCAGGAGTGCGATCCTCTTCCAGTGTGACTGTGGCGGCCAATTCCATACTCGCTTTAATAGGAACACCTGCCAGATTGCCGATCCGCATTGAAAATGTGGTCGGTGCGATATCTTTCAATTTTTCTGCCAACGGATCGACCAATACCGATGCATTGATGATGTCTGCTTCAGTGATAACCGGATCGACTGAGATTGACTGGCTGAAAAGACCTGTCAGCGGGATTATCATCAACACGAATGAAATGGTGAATTTTTTCATAACTGCTCTCCTCATATGCTCACTGCAAAATAGATGATTTTTAGAATAATAGTGTGTTAAATGTCACTTTGCGTATACTTCATCCCTTTGCAGTAAATCCCCCATGCGTGTGAATGTTTTTTATTAAAATTTTTTCTTCTGATTTGTTATCCAAAAATATCGTTATAAAGGACAAATACCATAAAGGCGAGCAATATGGCCATACCCGCTTGTTGAATTCGTATCTGTATACTGTTCGGCAACGGTTTCCGGAAAATTGCCTCATATAAAAGAACGATCAGGTGACCGCCATCCAATGCCGGAAAGGGAAGAATGTTCATCACGGCGAGGCTGATACTAAGCAGCGCAGTGAATGCAAGAAAACTGATAATCCCAACTTCGGCACTGCGCGTTGCCATTTGTGCAATCTTTACCGGTCCTCCGACCGACTTTGTAAATTCCGCTTTTCCTACGATTAACTGCCAGATGGAACGTGCATAGAGTGTCGTAGCGCTGATTGTCTGGCGCACTCCGCGGGGAAATGATTCGAACAAACCGTACTGTTTCTGCAGAATCGGTCCATTATACCTGCTTCCCACAGTTATACCGATCTTACCATCCTCCGAGGGAGTGACCAAAAGAGTTTTTGTATCATTGACTCTCTTCACCACCATAGCGATCTCTTTGCCCGCCCGCTTGCTGACGACCGTAATAACATTCTCTTGATTGAACACCCTCTCTCCGTCGATAGAGATGATTACATCGTCGGATTGCAGCCCAGCTTTGTACGCCGGCTTGCCGGGGAAAACATCGTTGATGATAGCTTCCGTATTATTCGGAAAAATACCGAATGCCGCCTCTGTGATATCGGGAATTTCATTTTGCGGTATAACGATGGTCTGTTGCACACCGGCGCGGCCGATTGTCAACGAAATATCCTGATCGAGATGATCAAAATAAATTGTGGTCTGGATTGCTTCCCAATATTCTATGGGGGTTCCATTGATGGAAAGAATATTATCTCCGGTTTGCAGTCCCGCTTTTGCTGCGGGGGAATCCTTAATCACGATACCGACTTCCGTCGTCTTCATGAAGGTTTCACCCTGCACGTAATTGATTCCCCAGAAGATACCGACGGCCAGAAGGATGTTCATGATGACGCCGGCGGAGATTACGATCATTCTCTGCCATACCGGTTTCGAGCGGTATTCCCACGGTTGCGCTTCCGTCTGCGGCAGTTCCGTATCCAGGCTTTCATCGATCATTCCGGCGATCTTCACATATCCGCCAATCGGGAAAGCCGCCAGGCGGTAATCGGTGTTGCCGTGTAATTCAAGACCTTCTTTCAGTTTCCCGAAGGAGAATCCGGTGATCTTGTTCCAGCCGAGAACACGGTTTCCCATGCCGAGAGCGAACACGTCTGCACGCATACCACAGGCGATGGCTGCAAGGAAATGTCCGAGTTCGTGGACGAAAACCAGGATGCCGATAGTAATCAAAAAATAGAGGATGGTGGATAGTGTTTCCATTACACAATTTGCTTTCTCATTATTGGAAGAATGTCCTTGTTTCTCTATCTGCTTCAACAATTTCTTCCAGCGAAGGGTTCGCCGTGCTGGAATGTTTTTCCATTGCTTTGGAAATGATCTTCGGAATGTCCATGAATGCAATTTCCTTCTTTAAAAACTTTGCAACGGCAACTTCGTTGGCGGCATTCATCACCGCAGGCAATGTTCCCCCTTCTTTTATCGCATCGTACGCAAGTTGAAGACAGGGAAATTTCACCTTATCCGGTTCAAAAAACGTCAATTCGCACAATGTCGGGAAATGGATCCGGTCCGACTTGACAGCAGAACGGGAAGGATACGTTAGCGCATACTGGATCGGGAGTTTCATGTCCGGAAGTCCGAGCTGCGCTTTCACGGAACCGTCGACGAATTCCACCATGGAGTGAATGATCGACTGCGGATGGACGACGACCTCGATGCGTTCCGGCGGAATGCCAAAAAGCCAATGTGCTTCAATCACTTCGAGGCCTTTGTTCATCAATGTGGCCGAATCTATCGTGATCTTATTTCCCATTGTCCAGTTGGGATGCTTCAATGCCTGTTCAAGAGTGACTTTTGTCAATTCTTCTCTGGATGTGGTTCTAAACGGGCCGCCGGATGCCGTGAGGATGATCTTTTCAACTTTGTTTGGCAATTCGCCGACAAGGCACTGGAAGATGGCAGAATGTTCACTATCCACTGGCAGCAGGTCCGTTTTATATCGGTCCACCAGCGGCATGATGATCTCACCAGCGACGACGAGTGTTTCTTTGTTTGCAAGGGCGACCTTTTTTTTTGCCTCTATCGCCTTCATCGTGGGTTTCAATCCTGCAAATCCGACCAGGGAACTAACGACGACATCCACTTCTTTTCGCTGGACGATCTCCAGCAATCCTTCCTCTCCGCACAGAATTTCAATTCCCGCAGGTATCAGCTTTTTGATCTCTTTCACTGAACGCTCGTTCAGAATAACAACGCCCTTGGGTTTAAAACGACGGATTTGTTCAACAAGAAGAGTGACATTATTGTTTGCAGTAAGATAGACAGCCTTAAATTCTTTGGGAAAACCAGCTATAACTTCCAGTGTTTGAGTACCGATCGAACCTGTTGATCCGAGAATGGCGATATTTTTTTGCAATCTGTTTTTCCGTAACAATGAGTATTACTGTAAAATACTTAATGCAGCCATCGGATGCAATGTAGATCGGATTATTCAATCGGTCAGCATAAGGTTTTACGTTATAGAAGCATTTTTGATGAGTCGTGTTATATGTCACAAGGCTCTATACTGAAATATATATTTTCCTTCTCATTGCTTGCACATATATAAAGTATTATATACTTTTTTGAAATTTAATTGCTGATCCATCTATGGGACTTGGACAAACTCTATTAACGATACTGGCGCTTGTGCTCATGGGAAGAGTGGTGATCTCAACGAACACCACCACGCTTGATGCCGGTTTTACCAAAGACATGGCGGAGTATCGTATCTCCGCAACTTCACTTGGAACTTCGATGCTGGAGCAATCCTCTGCAATGGCATTCGATGAAGCGACCGTTGATTCCGGGACGACAAACGCTTCCAGTCTTACTGTCGCCGCATCGTTCGGTGCGGACGCAACCGAATCGTCCGAAGAACTATATGACGATATCGACGATTATCACAACTTCACAAAAATTGACAGCTTGGAGCACTCAGCAATTTTCAAGACGACCGTCTCGGTTACATACGTGACAGTATCAGGTTCTGATGTCGTCGCAACGACGACACGGTCGTTCAGCAAACAAGTGACAGTCGACATTACCAGCGATTATCTGGTAGATTATTCAGTGACACCTGCCCAACCGGAAACATTGCGGTTCAAGCAGATCTTCAGTTATTGGTTCTTCCGATGAACGGAACACGGTAATTTATGGGTTCACAGACGATTCTCGATCTTATAGCTTCGACGATGGTCTTTGGCAGCCTTCTGTTGATGATGCTGCGCATCAATGTAACGCAGTCGGAAACCATCCAGATGTACCAGGGGGATTTGCTGGTGCAGCAGAATCTGGTGGAAGTTACACGGCTTCTGGAATATGATTTCAAGAAGATCGGATATTGCAAGGACCCTACGAAGATTCCCGATCCCTCCGATGCGATTCGATATGCCGACTCGCTCAAAATCAAATTCTATACTGATTTCCCGACAACGGATGATCCACAAGGCGACGGCCAGCTTGATTCACTCACATACTATGTTGGACCTGCAAGCGAAGCCTCGGCTACACCGAATCCGAATGACAAACTTCTGTACCGCGTAGAGAACGATGCAACTCCTGTCGGCGTAAATCTAGGAGTGACGGAATTTGAATTGAAGTATTATGATACGTTCCGGGATCAGATCGCCAGTCCAGTATCAAATTGCGGTTTAATACAGTATATGCAAATCACCATTCAAGTGGAGAATCTGGCCGCGGCGGATTCGCTGTTGGGTACTTTCGCTTCGAGCGAACAGGCATACCAAAAAGCGTATTGGCGGCAGGTGCGGTTAGTGGCAAAAAATTTGAGAAACAGATAAGGCCGGTCTATGGGACGAACTTCGATCTATATGGTAATGGGTTTCAGCATCATCATGATTATGGGTGGGAAGACAATGTCCACAGTGGGGGTTCAGGCACTTGATAATTCCCTTTCGTATTACGAGAACACACAGCGGTATGCCCTTGCCGTTTCAGCGGCTAATCTTGTCTGTTCGAAGGTCTGGGAAACACCGGCATGGACGGATGGATTCACAGATGTTTCATATAACGGCGGAACATTCAGTGCAACGGTAACGTCCCTCGGCGACGGTCGAAAACAAATAACGGCAACAGCATCGTTTGGAGGGACTTCTCAATCCGTTACCATCACGATGAAGCCGAGCAGTTTTTCCAAGTTCGCATATTACGGCGGAACAAGTGCTTCCGCAGCCGCGTGGGAAACCGGGGATACGATCGGCGGACCGAGCCATACCCAGGGAAAACTCAAGACGTTCGGATCACCGGTTTTCCTTGGTAAAGCAACATCCCTTACCGGAATCACCAAGTCCGGTTCACCCAAGACACCTCAGTTCATGGGAGGCTTCGAATCAGGTGTGAGCATTTCGATGCCGGACAACACCAGCTACAACAATATTATTACTGCGGCAACCGAGAATGGAAGATTGATCACCGGCGGGAACCTGTATCTGAAATTTAATTCCAATGGTACTGTCAGCTGGAGAACAAATACATCCGACCCGTACATCACTGAACCGATCACCTCATACGCCCCCAATGGGGTGATTGCGATGGACAAAGGATCACTTTATGTGGAAGGGACGGTCGACGGCCGTGTGACCCTTGCCTCGTTGCGAAGCTCGGGTTCATCAGGCGGGACCGTTACTGTAACGAACAGTCTGGTGATGAATGCCGATCCACGAACGGATGAGTCTTCGGACGATATGCTTGGCATCGTCAGCTATGGTGATATCACCATAGCGGATAACAGTGCGACACAATTCGATGTACAGGGTACTCTCTATAGTTATTCCGGCGGACTTGCCGTAGAGCATGGTACTTCCCGGCCGGCCGGCACACTTAGTATTTATGGCGGAATGATGGTTGAAAAATTATACGCCACATCGAACGGTGCTTCCGGTTCTGCCCGCAAAGGATATAATCTCAGCCTTCATTTTGATGAGCGCTTTGCAAACGATTCGCCCGACTATTTTCCTGCAACAGGCAAGTATGAAATTCTCTCCTGGTTTGAATGACCTCCTTCTGATGTGAATTCTGACCGGCAGCGATGCCGGCCAAATTTCATTTGGTATAGCCTCGGCCAAATTTGTATATTGTCACAAATGAAGAATTCAACACTTGTTGCCGTCCTACTTGTAAGCATCGCATCTTCCGCGATCACACAGGACCAGTCGCAGAACATGTTCCGTCTTGCACAGGCGTTCGAACAGCAAGGGGACCACGAACGTGCATTGCAGATCTATTCCGATCTGTTCAAAGGCGATTCAAACAACTACGTATATTTTGACGCCGTCCGGCGGACAAACGTTCAGCTCAAAAAATATCAAGCGGCGATCGCCGTCAGTTTGAACCGGCTGAAAAAGACTCCGGCGGATTTTTCGCTGCATTCGAATATCGGCAGCCTGTATTCTATGGCTGGAAGTGAAGCGCAGGCGGATTCTGTTTGGGATAGCGTCTTATCCTCTGCGAAGAAGAATCAAATGTATTATAGAACAGTTGCCAACGAACAGATGAACCAACGACTGTTCGACAAGGCCATTAGTACCTATCAGCGGGGAAGGTTTGAGATAGGAGACCAAGCTCTTTTTGCGAACGAGCTTGGATATCTCTATTCCTTTATGATGGATTATGCCAATTCTGCCCGGGAGTATTTGCGCATGCTGCGACAGAATGAACAGCAATATGATTTCGTCCAATCCCGGCTCGCTGCACTTGTTTCACGTATCGATGCTCTGAAATCTGTAACAGCGGTGATAGAAGAAGAACTGGTGCAAAAACAGTCGATACCGATGTTGCGGATCCAAATGTGGTTATACATGGAAGCGAATCGGTATTCTGACGCATTTTTGGTGGCGCAAAAAATTGATAAACTGGTAAGTTCAAACGGACAGGAATTGTTTGCTTTTGCCGAACGCACCTTTCGGGAGAATGAATTCCGGACCGCAGCAGCAGCATATCAGCAGTCCCTTGCCGTTGCTGTAAAATCTCAGTTCATTCCTGCAGCTCGCTACGGATATGCGCGCTGCATTGAAGAAATGAGCCAGCTGGGACAGATTGTCGATGAGTCTGTGAAGGGAAGTATATCCTCGCTTGAAACCCGGCCGAGTTTTTCTGGAGCAGTGAACCTTTACGAATCGTTGGTAAAGGAATTCCCGTACTCCGCGATCGGTGCGAATTCCCTCTACCGTATCGGTTGGATCCGATATAAGCAACTGTTCGATCTGGATGGTGCACTGCAAGTTTTCGATTCAGTATTGGCTGTAACACCTGCCGGCGCAATCGTACCGACTGTTCTTTCCACGATTGGGGACATCTTCATTGCTCAGAACAAATTGACCGACGCAGCGAAGAAATTCCGGCAGTTGAGCAGTTCTCCGTACGCCAATCAGGACCAGAAAACTCTTGCCCAATTTCGATTAGCGGAGATCGAGTTTTTCGAGGACAATTTCGATAGTTCACTGGTCGTTTTGCGGCCGCTGACGGAGAACCTGAAAGCGGATGAATCCAACGATGCCCTGATATTGCAGTATTTCATCACAGAGAACATCGCGCAATATCCCCAGGCAGTAAAACAGTTTTCCAGTGCAGAACTGCTTGCCCGTCAATTCAAACTCAGTGAAGCGGTGAGCGAATTCGCATCAATCATCGACGTGTATCCCGCTGCGCCGCTGGCGGATGATGCATTATTGAAAGTGGCGGAATATTCCATTCAACTGAAGAAATTCCCCGAAGCACTTGCCGCCTATCTGAAATTGCTGGATGACTACAAAGAGAGCATCGAAAAAGATAAAACGCAATTCAGAATCGGTGAGCTCTATCACTACTATTTCATGGATAAGCAAAAGGCCATAGCGGCATATGAAGTGATTCTGGAAGATTATCCAAATTCACTCTTTTCCGATGAGGCAAGAAAGCGCATTCGTCAGTTGCGGGGAGATTCCATTTGATTGATTTGGAATCAGTGAGAGATTATTGTTTATCGAAAGAAGGGAACATCACCGAAGAATTTCCGTTCGACGAGGAAACACTTGTCTTCAAAGTTTTCGGGAAGATGTTCTTGCTCACCAATGTCAGTGAAATTCCGCTCTCTTTGAATCTGAAATGCGACCCAGAACGGGCGATTGAACTTCGTGAACGCTATCCTGCCGTCTCACCCGGATACCATATGAATAAAAAATTCTGGAACACGGTCACAGCAGACGGCTCGCTACCGGAAAAGGCACTCTACGAACTGATCGATCATTCATTCGATGAAGTGATGAAAAAACTGCCGAACAAGATAAGGGAGAGAGCGGGCGGGAAAAAATGACAGAAAGTTATGAATTGAGACCTCTGAAATATTAATTATTCATGGTCATTTCGGGACTCGTCGCCCCGCTCCTCGTCACGAAGTGACTCCGTTGGGGGAATGACATCGTTTTGGGATTTTTCAGAAGTCTTGAATTGTCAGTGAACAGGTCGCGTCAAAAAAACTCAGAATGTATTACTTGCAACTCTATAATGCTCACACTAATCAACAAACTCCCACGACAATCCGAACCGAATATTTCTGTCGAACATCGGATAGACAGGCGATAGCAGATACTGGTTAGCGGTCAAATTCTCCCACATTAAATGGACATACGCTGAGCCGATTTTCCCGATCGCAAAGAAATCCAGGCTAACACCGGGGCCAAATGACAATTCCGTCGATGGAATCCACACTCCATATATATCGTACGGCCTCATCCCGGTTTGCTCAGAATAGTAATTTCCCCGCACCCCAATTTTCAGGTCGAGATTTCCGTTTGCAAGTAAACCGTGAAAATAGACTGATCCTTTCATCGTGATCTCCGGAAAGAGCGTGATCGGTTTCTTCCCAAACCGTTGGATCGACGGCTGTTGCACATAATTTCCACTTCCTTCAAAATGGAATTCGTTCCATTGCAAATGGCCGGATGCGGAGAGGGTGTTGAATGTAAATTGTGACGGGAAGAAATAATCGTATGGAAATTGTGAACTGGAGAACGTCATTGTATCAAGTACTACCGGATCATACTGCGTCGTTCGCTTGACGGTGATTTTGCCATAGAATAGATCGGGGATAGTAAATTGAGTTCCTGCTTCTATTATAGAATAAGTCTCCCGGGAGCGGACATCAATATCCGATATATTGGCATTAATCGTCACCGTCGATGAATAGTCGTGTATTAAATTTTGGGAGACAGCGCCGAACAATTGCACGAAGGGATGCACGCGCAGAGTTCCCTCAACTCCTCCATTGGCTATAAACTGTTCTTGATCGTCCATGATCGTTGCGAACGGTGCAACAGTGAAGAATGTACCGGAGGGAATTTCCGTCTTCGCACCCAATGTAACTATATCATTTGATTGAACTCGTTTCAAGTCTGCATATCCCAACAGGCGAATGCCAGAAAGATTCGAAAGGACTTGGATTTTTGCCCCTTTTCCGGTAGATACGAAATCTTGCTGGATGAAAATACCGTTGCCGAAAACGATTCTATTTGCCTCATCGCGGTATTCACGCAATCGACCGAAGGAATACAGCGACAAAGTTGCCAGCATCGTAGAATCCTGGAAAGGATAATAGGATGCAGTGAAATTATAATGACTGTTGAATTGTTTTTCGTACGACTCCAGATTCTTCACGTCGGCATTGATGCCGTCGAAGATTGACGGAGTGTTGAAATAATCCACACCTCCGTGCAAGCCCGTCCACGTTCTATCATAAGTATACGAAAAAGAAAGATTCAGCCATTGTGTTGCTGTGTATCGTATTTTGCTTCGGAACATCCACGAATCGGAGTTTGAATTATAGAACCGCGCACGGTAGTTCTGGTTTCCTTTGTTAGAACCGAACCCATAGTGCGCCAGTGCAAACGAGAGATTCACACCGCTCAACACGTTTTGTGCAAACATCGCATCGGTATTCGTATATCCGGATATTCCCTGACTGTATCGAAGCCGGGTCATCGCCCTCGTATTATTGAAATTCTTCGTTACGATAT
Organism: Bacteroidota bacterium; assembly: GCA_041665525.1. GTDB lineage: Bacteria > Bacteroidota > Ignavibacteria > UBA10030 > UBA8401 > UBA8401. The sequence goes on from JBAYIS010000033.1 coordinate 11,075, forward strand.
TAATCGCTCCGCCTCCGGACTTTCCATCATAGAATAATGCTCCTGCTCCGGTCCGGAATTCGATCCGTTCGATCCCGTCCACCGGTATTTGCCAGAGATTCATACTGCCGGTGTAGTGATCGTTATACGGGATCCCGTCAACAAAGACGGCGATGTTACGGTCGTCGATACCGGCAATGAAGAACTGGTTCCGCTGTCCGACGCTGGCAAGATCGCGCATGAACACTTCCGGTGCCGCTCCGATGATATCATAGAGCGAACGGTATTCCGTATATGTTATCTGCCGTGCATTCATCGACCGGGAGGTATCGCCGAACGGTTCAACCGATCCTATTTCCGGGATGGGGATGATGTATTGTACCGAATCTTTTCGGACTTGTGTTGTATCAACATCCTGGGCGCGAAGAACAACGACGAAATAGAGTAATAGTAGAATGGTCGGGGAAATTCTGTCCATGGGTCAGCGAAGGGTAAAATACGGTTCTGTAAGATGAACAAAATGTTCCTTATTGAAGAATTCAACTGCTTTCAATGCAGATATCATATCGTCAAACAGCCCGAACATGGACGAACCGCTGCCGGACATTAACGCCAACACCGCGCCAAGTTCTTGCAACTGCATCTTTATTTTTTTGATCTTCAGATGCTCTTCGAAGACGATCTCTTCGAAATCATTGTCCGCAGTAAGTATCGCTTGCCGCGGTGAAGCGTTGAACAGGTCGATCATTTTGGGCCGGAACGGAAATGTACCGTTCCGTTTCTCCGCCAGGCGTTTGTAAGCCCAAGGTGTTGAGATGTGTATATTGGGATTCACCAGTACAATCCATTGCGGTATTGTCAGCGCGATCGGACGCAGCAGCTCACCTCTTCCTTCGGCATATGCCGATGTATCCTTAAGAAAAAACGGAACATCAGATCCTATTCTCAAACCGATCGATTCAAGGAGCGTTTGGTCTATATTCTTCCCCCATAATTGAGGTAAACAGCGCAAGATGGCAGCAGCATCGCTGCTTCCTCCGCCAAGACCTGCTCCAACGGGGATATTCTTTTTAATATCGATGCGGGCACCTGCATCGATTCCGAGTTCTTTTTTTACAAAATCAACCGCTTTCCAGCATAAATTGTTGCTGTCGGTGGGGATGGATGCATTGGAAGAGGAAATGGAAATGTCGTCTGAATTCTCTATATTGATTTCATCAAAGAGATTGATCCTGTGGAAGACGGTTTCAATATTGTGAAATCCGTCCGGACGAGTTCCGACAATATGCAGTCCTATATTGATTTTTGCGTGGGCAAGTACCTTCATTGTGTTCCAAGATACAAGAAGATTGCAGAATGAGCAAGATTTTGTGAGTTGTAATAACTTTGTAGTTGATTTTTTATGGACGTTTGGCTATTATTTCATCGTTATTGTTTGGTAAAAACAATATCCCACTATTCTTGAGGCATTTATGGCACAGCCGTTTAATATTCTTGTTGTTGATGACGAAGACGCACTTCGCAATGTACTAAGCAGTGAATTGCAAGGTGAAGGCTATTCTGTCGTTTCTGCTGCCGACGGGGATGAAGCGATCTCGATTCTGGAACAGAAATCCTTTCATCTTGTGCTGCTCGATATCAAAATGCCCCGAGTAGACGGTTTTGAAGTGCTGAAATTCATCAAAGAGAAACGTCCCGAATCGAAAGTGATCATGCTGACCGGTTTTGCCGATCTGAAGAATGCCATCGAATCGAAAAAACTCGGTGCAGAAGATTTTGTCAGCAAACCGTACGACCTCGTTGATCTTCTCACGACGATCGAACGAGTACTATCCGCAGAATAACATTCCCGTTCCACAGATTCGTAGCGAAGGCCCGCAATGGTTCGTAATCATTCCATTCTTGTTGTTGATGATGAACCGTCCGTGTGTTTCCTCCTAAAAGAAGAACTCTCCCTTCAAAAAAAATTCGATGTCTTCACCGCCGATGACGGCATTGCCGCAATGAATGCACTTCAGCAGCGGCCGATCGATGTGGTATTACTCGATGTGAAGATGCCCCGGGTAGGCGGCATGGAAGTATTGAAATTCATCACGGAACATCATCCAACGACACAGGTAATTATGCTCTCCAGTTATGCGGATGTTAAGACCGCGATTGAAGCGACCAAACTCGGCGCGTACGATTTTGTGGGAAAACCATATAACAGAGATGAACTGCTTGCCACCGTTAACCGTGCTATCCAACACCGTCGGCTGACCATTGATGTGGAATTGATGAAATATGAACTCTCCCGTAAGAGCGGTGAAAAGGAGATAATCGCACGCAGCGTGCCGATGAAGGAGATGCTTGCAATGGCAAAGAAAGTGGCGGCAAGCGAATCGATCATTCATATTCATGGAGCCAGCGGATCGGGAAAAGAACTGGTAGCGAATCTTATTCATCAAGAAAGTCTCCGGCATGACCGTCCATTTGTGGTGGTGAACTGCGCTTCGCTGCCGGACACGCTGCTGGAAAGCGAACTGTTCGGCCACGAACGAGGAGCATTCACGAATGCGCATCAGATGAAACAGGGTCTGGTGGAAGTAGCCAACGGGGGATCATTATTTCTCGACGAGGTCGGCGATATCAGTCCTATCGTACAACCGAAACTCCTCCGGTTCCTCGAAACCGGAGAATTCCGACGCGTTGGCGGCACAACCTCCATGCAGGTGGATGTGCGCATTATCTCCGCGACGAATAAGGATTTACAATCGGAAGTGAAAGCGGGACGTTTCCGTGAAGACCTGCTCTATCGCCTGAATGTGGTAACACTCAGAATCCCGCCGCTCATGGAACGCAAAGAGGATATACCGCTGCTGGTCGATTTCTTCTTGAAGAAGAAAATGAAAGCGACATCACCCAAAAAAATGAGCGATGATGCACTTCGTGCATTGCTTTCATACGATTGGCCGGGAAATGTCCGTGAACTGGAACATGCCATTGAAGGAGCCGTTCTCTTGTCGCATGAAGAAACAATCACTGCGAAAGATTTCATTCTTACTCAGTCTTCCGAGAGCCAACATTCCCCGCAGGATGTCGCTGCCGGGATGACAATCGAAGCAATGGAAAGACTCCATATCGAGAACACACTTAAGCGTTTTGGCTATAGCCGCAGTAAGTCTGCACAAGCGCTCGGCATCACACAAAAAACGCTGTATCTGAAGATCAAACGATACAAAATCCCCATTCAAACGCAGGACTGATACTTCGCTCAACCGCACTCTTCCCTTTGGTTTTAAATTCCATTTAAGACGCAGTCATGTTGGCCTTTTCCGTTACCAGAGGTCCTATAGGATGTAACTTTTTTTGTAGCATTACGAATACTGATTGGTCACTAATGGAAAGAAGAGGAGAAATAATGAAACAATTGATCATCACAGCATTCGCAGCAATTTCGATATTCACATCCGCATTTGCAGCACCTTCCGATAATTCAAACACATCAACCATCGATTGGCAAAAAGCTGAAAAAAACTATATCGTCGCCCTGTCATCATCCAATACAGGATTGCGGTTAAGCGCCGCCAATTATCTTGCTGCATACCGGTTAACAGGTTCTGTAAAATCGCTGATAGAGGTCCTTCAAACGGATAAAGTGGAACAACTTCGCATGGCAGCGGCAGTGGCGCTTGTACAGCTTGGGAACAAAGAAGGAATTGATGCCGTCAAAGATGCATCCTTTTACGATGGCAGCGAAAAAGTCGCAAGATTCTGTGAACAATTAATCCAATCTGCATCACAGGAATTGAGCTTGAAATAGAGAGTCGAGAGAATCATTCTCTCAACACGAAAAGTCAGACTGCAGCGTTCGGTGGGGTCCGCTGCATCTGACTTTCGTCTTTTTAAAGACCCACCCAAAACATTCTTTTCTTGAAAATGCATTCAATTTTTGGTATTTTGGTGCAATAATTTTTCACTCACGCTCGTCAGAACCATAGGCTTCACATGGCCAAATTCCAAAGCGTAGATTACTTTAATATTGATTCACTCCTCTCTGAAGAAGAAATACTTGTCCGCAATACCGTCCGTGAATTTGTCGATGAACAGATTATCCCAATCATTGAAAAACATAATCGTGCCGGGACATTTCCCTTCCATTTGGTCCAATCGATGGCGGAAATGGGTCTATTCGGTCCGACACTTCCGGCGAAATACGGTTGTGCGGAATTGAACAATGTTGCCTATGGATTGATGATGCAGGAATTGGAACGCGGTGACAGCGGTATCCGCAGTTTCGCATCAGTGCAAAGCGGTTTGGTGATGTATCCTATCTACACGTTCGGCAGCGAAGAGCAGAAGGATTTCTGGCTGCCGAGGCTAGCCAAAGGAGAAAAGATCGGCTGTTTCGGATTGACCGAACCGGACTACGGATCGAATCCCGGCGGGATGATTACCCGTGCTGAAAAGATTAATGGCGGATATCGGCTGAACGGTGCGAAGATGTGGATCACGAACGGTACGCTTGCCGATGTGGCCGTTGTTTGGGCAAAACTGGATGGTGTAGTGAGGGGGTTCCTTGTGGAGAAAGGTACGAAAGGCTTTAGCGCTCCGGAAATGCACGGCAAACATTCTCTGCGTGCATCAGTGACTTCGGAATTGGTGTTCCAAGATTGCTGGATACCGGAAACAAATATTCTGCCGAAGTCGGAAGGTTTAAAATCTCCGCTCATGTGTCTCAGTCAAGCACGGTACGGTATTGCTTGGGGTGTGATGGGTGCTGCGATGGCATGTTATGATTCATCGTTGCAGTATGCGAAATCGCGTATCCAGTTCGGGAAACCGATCGCAGCATATCAAATGACGCAGGAAAAATTGGTGCATATGCTCACAGAGATTACCAAAGCACAGCTGATGTGCCTGCAGCTCGGCCGGTTGAAGGACCAGGGGAAAGTGAAATTTACACAGATCTCGATGGCGAAAAGGAATAATGTATTCCATGCACTGGAGATTGCACGTATGGCCCGTGCCATTCACGGTGCGAACGGCATTCTGGATGAATACCCCGTAATGCGGCATGCTGCAAATTTGGAATCCGTGATCACGTATGAAGGGACTCATGAAATGCACACGCTGATCATCGGTGAAGACATCACCGGGTCCGGTGCTTTCATGTAAGAGACGGCGTATGAATGTACTCGAAGAGATCCAGGCTAAGATCTACGAACTGACCAAAGAAGAACGTACGCGGTTGCGCGAATGGTTCGACGAGTTTGACGGTGATTCGTGGGATAAGGAATTCGACGAGAAAATCAAAGGAAAAAACCACGACAGCGACTTGGCAAAGGCGAAGAAGGATTTTTCGGACGGAAAATTCAAAGATCTATGACACACGTTGCGGTGGAACAATTTTCGGAATTGTATGAACAGCTTCCAATCCATGTGCGGAAGCATGCAGACCATAATTTTTCCGTGATCAAGGAATATCCGAATCATCCGCTGCTTCGGCTGTTGAAGATCGACGGAATGTGGTCGATGCGGGTCGGCAGCAGGCATCGTGCGTTGGCGGTCGAAGAAGGGGAGACGGTCATCTGGTTTTGGATTGGCAAATACAAACAGTACACCGCACGATACTCTTGAAAACACCGCTTGACAATCGATCAATGATTTGAAGGATGCACTCCGCATCCTTCTCTTGTTTTAACACAAAAGGACCGGTATGAAATCGAAGAAAATAATCGGCGAAGCCATTACGTATGACGATGTGCTTCTTGTCCCTGCAAAATCATCAGTGCTTCCGCGCGATGTGGATGTCTCCACCCGACTGACGAAAAATATCCGGTTGAACATCCCGCTCCTTTCCGCGGCGATGGATACCGTTACCGAATCGGAAATGGCGATTGCACTGGCGCGTGAGGGAGGGATCGGTATCATTCATAAGAACCTTTCCATCGAACGTCAGGCAGAAGAAGTGGACAAAGTGAAACGTTCCGAAAGCGGAATGATCATGAATCCAGTGACGTTAACTGCGGACAAAACCGTCGGTGATGTGCTGGACCTGATGATGAAATTCAGTGTTTCGGGGATACCTATTGTTGCCGAAGGCAGGTTGGTCGGTATCTTAACCAATCGCGACCTCCGGTTTCAGCCGAACCGCTCATTGAAGGTTGCCGATGTGATGACCTCGACTCATCTGATCACTGCTCCAATCGGCACCACACTGGAGGAAGCGGAAGTGATTCTGCAGAAGCACAAAATTGAGAAACTGCCGGTGGTGGATAAAAACGGGAAGCTGAAAGGACTGATTACTTTCAAAGACATTCAGAAGAAGAAACGGTATCCTCATGCCTGCAAGGATAAACATGGCAGATTGCGAGTTGGTGCTGCAGTCGGTGTGACTGCCGATACCATGGAGCGGGTTGATGCGCTCGTGAAAGCCGGCGTGGATGTCGTCATTATTGATACGGCGCACGGGCATTCCAAAGGTGTAATAGAAATGTTAAAGAAAGTGAAAGCAAAATTTCCAATCGACGTGATTGCCGGTAACGTGGGGACAGCCGATGCAGCGAAAGACTTGATAAAAGCCGGTGCGGATTGTGTGAAGGTCGGTATCGGTCCGGGTTCGATCTGTACTACCCGTGTTGTTGCCGGTGTTGGTATGCCGCAGGTGACCGCAGTGATGGAGTGTGCCAAGGTTGCCAAAAAATACGGTGTTCCCATCATCGCCGACGGCGGAATTAAACAGACAGGAGATATCGCCAAAGCGATTGCTGCCGGTGCGGACTGCGTGATGATCGGCGGACTCTTTGCGGGATTGCAGGAAAGTCCCGGAGAGAAAGTGCTCTATGAAGGACGGACCTATAAACTCTATCGCGGAATGGGCTCAATCGATGCGATGAAGGAAGGGAGCAAGGATCGGTATTTCCAGGATGTTGAAGATGATGTGCAGAAACTTGTTCCAGAAGGGATTGAGGGGCGTGTTCCGTATAAAGGTGAATTGCATGCGACCGTCTATCAAATGGTCGGAGGATTGCGTGCGGCGATGGGATATTGCGGTGCCGAAGATGTTGTTGCGCTGCAGGAGCGTGCGAGGTTCGTAAAAATGAGCGATGCGGGTTTGCGGGAAAGTCATCCGCATGATATCCATATTACCAAAGAAGCGCCGAATTATCACGGATAACGATGCAAGAGTCCGCACGCTATCATCGCCGAATCGCCGCACTGCGGAATGAATTTCGTTCGCTGAAACTCGACGCGTTCATGACTTCTGCTCTGCCGACCATGCAATACCTTTGCGGATATTCCGGGTCGAACGGATTGCTGATTGTCGACAATCGATCGACGCACTTCTTTACCGATTTCCGTTATCAAGAGTACATCCAATCCGCCGTTACTGCCGATGCAAAAATTATCGGCAAAGGGAGCCTGGCGCAGGTCGCGGCGAAGAAAGGATTGTTCAGTTCCTTTAAAAAAATCGCCATCGAACAGGACCGAATGACCTTGGCAGAATTCGTGTTCCTGAAAAAAATCATTTCTCCCGGAAAGTTCGTACTCACATCGGGGATCGTTGAACAACTCCGGGTCGTGAAGGACCATTGGGAGACGGTTGCATTGAAACGAGCATTCGCAATTTCGGACAGGGTGTTCCACCAACTGCTCGGTGTCATAAAACCGGGAATGAACGAACTGGAAATCTCTGCAGAGATCTCTTCACTTCACAAGAAGAACGGCGCCGAAAACGATGCCTTCGATGTGATCGTTGCGAGCGGAGTGCGCGGTTCCCTTCCGCACGGTACTGCAACAGAAAAGAAAATACACCCGGGTGAATTCATCACGCTCGATTTTGGATGCATATTCGGAGGGTACCATTCCGATATGACGCGGACGATCTGCGTGGGCAAACCGTCCGCGGAAATGAAAAAAGTTTACCGCACTGTACTTGAATCGCAGCAGAAAGCATGCGATGCCGTCCGCAGCGGGATCCCAGCAAAGTCACTGGACAGGATAGCCCGTCAGCATATAGCCGCGAAGGGATATGGAAAATATTTCGGCCATTCGCTCGGCCACGGTGTCGGGTTGGAGATCCACGAGATGCCGCGTATTGCACCGAAAAGCAAGGATATTCTGGAAGCCGGCAATGTTATTACGATTGAACCCGGCATCTATCTTCCGGGCCGATTCGGTGTTAGAATAGAAGATACCGTTATCGTTACTGCAAAAGGGAGCGAGGTGCTGACCCGCTCGCCGAAGGAATTGATTACAATCGAATGAAAAAAGTCCTCATTATTGCATATTATTTCCCGCCGCTCGGCGGAAGCGGTGTTCAACGGACGCTGAAGTTCGTCAAATATCTTCCGCAATACGGATGGGAACCGACCGTTATCACCGTCGGGAATACCGCCTATTACGCGAAAGATGATTCGTTGCTGAACGAGATCGAACATCTGAACATTCGCGTGATCCGCACACAGTCCGCTGATGCGAACGCGGTGATGCATAAGAACAAGAAAGAGATCGTTAAAATGCCGAAGGAAGGGACACGGAAGTTCCTCACCTTCTTAAGCGATACTTTTTTCATTCCCGATAATAAGATCGGGTGGAAAAAACATGCTGTAAAAGCCGCGTCGGACCTGATGAAGAAGGAAAAGTTCGATGTCCTGTATGCTACTGCTCCTCCGGTGACCGATTTCCTGATCGGCGTAGAGTTGAAGAAGCGGTTTGGGATCCCGCTGGTGATAGATTACCGTGATTCATGGATGAACTATCCATATAAATATTTTCCGACACCGCTCCACCGGTATTTACATTACCGGAAGGAAAAACGGGTCGTCCACCGTTCGGACATGATTTTGACGACGAGCCGTCACGTTAAGGAAGAACTGATCCAGCGTCACAAATTCCTGAATTATAACGATATCACGATACTCTCGCACGGATTTGATCCGGAAGATCTTGCCGTCTCCAATCCGGACATTCTGCCGCACACCGAAAAGATGCGGATCACGTACTCTGGAATGTTTTATGGAACGATCACGCCAGTCTATTTCCTTCAGGCGCTCTCTAAAGTGTTTAAAGAGAATGCGCACATGCGCGGCAGGATTGAAGCATGCTTTGTCGGATTATTCCGGCCGGAACATATCAATCTGGTGAATCAACTGGGATTGCAAAATTCCGTAAACCTGCTCGGATATCTGGAACACAAGGAAGCGGTAAAATATCTTCTTGCTTCCGATGTGTTGTGGCTGATCAATCAGGACGATCTGATGACGCCCGGGAAACTCTATGAATATATCGGCACGGGAAAGAAGATTCTCGGCTGTGTGAAAAAAGGATATCTCTGCAGCACCATTGAAGAGGCCGGCGGAATCTGTGTCGATCCGACGAATGTCGAGTCGATCGCTGCGGCCATCGCCGGTTTGTACGGACAGTTTGAACGGAAAACGCTGCATGGTGCACGGCCGGATGTGATCGACCGGTATAATAGGATGAAACTGACCGGCGAGCTCTCCAAAGTCTTCACGAAATTTTTGGAGGTGTAGACGATGAATGTATTGGTGATCGGTTCCGGAGGGCGTGAACACGCCATTGTATGGAAATTGAAACAGAGTCCGAAAGTGACCAAGATTTATTGCGCTCCGGGAAATGCCGGCATCGCTGAAATTGCGGAATGTGTTCCGATCAAAGCAGAAGATATTTACGGGATGGCGCAGTTCGCTCAGACGAACAGTATTGACCTGACAGTGGTCGGAAGTGAAGCACCGTTGGTCAAAGGGATTGTGGATCTCTTTGAAGAGCGAGGATTGAAAATCTTTGGACCGTCCAAAGCGGCCGCGCAGGTTGAAGGGAGCAAGATGTTCTTAAAACATTTTCTTCGCCGGAATCATATCCCTACGGCGCACTATGCAACGTTCAACAATACTCAGCTTGAAAATGCACAACAGTATGTGAAAAATTCAAAGCCGCCGTATGTGATCAAAACGGACGGACTTGCTGCGGGGAAAGGTGTCGCAATCTGTCCTACTGCCGAAGATGCTATTAATGTGTTGAAAGAATATTTTCAAGAAAAAGTATTTGGAGATGCCGGCGACAATATCGTCATCGAAGAGTTCATGGAAGGAGAAGAAGCTTCCGTTTTCGCAATGTGCGACGGCGAGCAGTATGTACTTCTTGCATCAGCACAGGATCATAAACGAATCGGAGATGGCGATACAGGAAAGAATACCGGAGGAATGGGAGCGTACGCCCCTGCATCCGTTGTAACTAAAGAAATTTTAACGTGTGTCGAAAATGAGATTATTAAACCGACATTGGCGGGGATGAAAGCAGAAGGATATCCGTATAAAGGATGTCTTTATGTGGGATTGATGATAACCAGCGATGGCCCCAAAGTGGTGGAATTCAACTGCCGATTGGGAGATCCGGAAACTCAGGCGGTGATGCCGCTGATCGAAAGCGATCCGTTCGATCTTTTCTATGCCTGTGCCGCCGGAACAGTGTCATCCTACCCAATGAAATTAAAGGACTCCTCTGCAGTGTGCATCGTGCTGGCTTCGAAAGGATATCCGGATGCCTATGTGACGGGGAAAGCAGTTTCTGGATTGGATGATGCTTCTGTTGATGCCGTTGTATTTCATGCCGGTACGAAAAGTGTCAACGGTACGACAGTTACTGCCGGCGGCAGAGTGTTTGGCGTGACTTCTCTAGGCAATGGACTCAAAGAGACAATTGATCAGACCTATGCTGCAGTGAAGAAGATATCATTCGAAGGCATGTATTATCGAAACGATATTGGGAAAAAAGGATTGAGATAATATCAACAGTTGTAGGACACCTTTAAGGTGTCCTACAACTTATTTTTGAACAGGAGAACAATGAACATTTTAGTTACCGGCGGAGCCGGATTCATCGGATCGAATGTTGCGGATGCATTCATCGACGAAGGGCACAACGTCATTATTCTGGATGATTTTTCCAGTGGAAAACAGGAGAATGTAAATCCGAAAGCAAAAGTCTACAAGATGGATATACAGAATGCCCATGTAGAACAGATCTTCCGCGACGAGAAGATCGACGTCATGTGCCATCATGCAGCGCAAATGGATGTCCGCAAATCTGTCGCTGATCCGAAATTCGATGCATCGGTGAATGTGCTGGGATTCCTGAATCTGATGGAATGCGGCAGAAAGTACGGATTGAAGAAGGTCATTTTTTCCTCCACCGGCGGCGCGATCTACGGCGAACAGGATTATTTCCCGGCAGATGAACAACATCCTATGCGTCCTCTTTCACCGTACGGCATAACAAAACTTGTTACGGAAAAATATCTTTTCTTTTATAAAGAAATCTACGGCATTGACCATGTTATTCTTCGCTATGCAAACATCTATGGCCCGCGACAGAATCCGCACGGAGAAGCGGGTGTTGTGGCGATCTTCAGTCAAAAAATGCTGAAGGGGGAACAACCGGTGATCAACGGCGAAGGGGAACAGACACGCGATTATGTGTTTGTCGGCGATGTTGTACAGGCGAATCTACTCGGATTAAAATACAGCGGATCCAATATCTTTAATATTGGGACCGGTATAGAGACGAATGTGAACCAGTTGTTCACTCACATTAAAAAGTTGACCGGTTCGCACTGTGAAGAAAAACATATCCCGGCGAAAGCGGGGGAACAGATGCGGAGCGTGATCACATCCAAAAAGATTACGGACATGCTTGGCTGGAAACCGACCGTGACACTGGAGGAAGGGTTGAAAAGAACGGTGGAATTCTTTAAAGAAAAAAATAGCGCGAATGCATAACGCATAATGATGAATTATGAATGATTAACGATGAATTTTGAAATGAATAGTAGATTCTGAATGATGGTGAAAAATTCGATTGACGTATCGAAACTGCTTGCGGGGGACAGACGGAGTGTTGCACGGGCGATCTCGTTCGTGGAGAATGAGAATGCCGGTGCTGAACAGTTCCTTTCCGAGATATATCAACACACTGGAAATGCATACCGCATCGGTATTACCGGTCCGCCGGGTGCTGGAAAAAGCACGCTGACAAACAAACTTGCCCGTTATTACCGATCGCAGAATCTGAAGGTCGGTATCATCGCCGTCGATCCAACAAGTCCGTTTACCGGAGGTGCATTGCTGGGGGATCGGGTGCGCATGAGCGAGGTGGAGATGGATCAAGGTGTCTTCATCCGTTCCATGGCATCACGCGGATCGCTGGGCGGACTGAGCAAAAAGACTCGAGAAGCGGCGGATATTCTTGATGCGGCTGGGTTCCACATTATCCTGTTTGAAACGGTCGGTGTGGGTCAATCCGAACTGGATATAGCCGGTGCAGCGGACACGACCGTGGTTGTTTTGGTGCCGGAATCCGGCGACGGTATTCAAGCGATGAAAGCGGGATTGATGGAGATTGCCGATTTCTTTGTGATGAACAAATCCGACCGGCCGGGTGCGGACCAGGCGGTGATGTCCATAAAAATGATTCTTGGATTTCGTCCGCACGACGAACATTCGTGGATGGCGGATGTGGTGAAATCCACCGCCAGCGAGGGGCTGGGCATAGAAAAGATTGCTTCTGAAATTTCGCGTCACCGGAATTTTCTTGCATCATCCGGTGAATTCGAAAAACGCCGCAGCAAGCAAATGAAATCGCGCATTGAAGAGATCGTCAGCGATAAATTTACTATCACCTTCTGGAACTCCGACCGAAAGCAACAGCTCGATCAATTACTCTCCAAGATTATTTCCCGCAACCGCACACCGTACGATGTGGCGGAAGAGCTGTTAAAGAAATAAAGCAATCGCGGTCGACAGTACCTCGTCAGGGATTTGAGAAAGTGTTTTCCGTTACCTTGGCAAGGTGTTGTTCTTACTTTTTCGGTTTGCCGCCCATCTCGAAAACGATCTCTGCTCCTTTCATCAGGTCGGAATGTTCGAAATACTTTTCTTTCCATTCCCTGCCGTTCAACAATATCTTCTGCACATACACATTCTTTTCGGACTGCTTCTTGGCGGTGATAGAAATTGTTTTACCGTTTTCCAGTTCAATCGCTGCTGATTTAATCAACGGACTGCCAATGGAGTACTGTGTTGATCCTGGAATGACAGGATAGAATCCGAGTGCGCTGAAGATGTACCATGCGGACATCTGGCCGCAATCGTCATTTCCGCTTAATCCGTCCGGCGTGTTGGAGTATTTTGTTCTCAGAACCAAGCGGACTTTCTCCTGTGTTTTCCATGGTTCGCCGGTCCAGTTATACAGATACGGGACATGATGCGACGGTTCATTGCCATGAACATAATTTCCGATGATCCCTTCACGGGTGATATCCTCATTATGTGCGAAGAACTCATCCGGTAGATGCATGGTAAACAATGAATCGAGATACCTGGAGAATCGTTGTTTCCCGCCAAGCAGGTCGATCAGTTTGGGAATATTATGCGGCACGTATAATGAGTAATTCCATGCATTCCCTTCGATGAATCCCTGACCGTCGGTCTCCAGAGCATTAAAGTCTATCCGAAAAGAGCCGTTGCTCAACTTTGGCCGCATGAATCCAATTGTCGGATCGAATACATTGATGAAGTATTCCGACCTCTTCATAAATTCGTCATAAATCTTTTCCTTCCCGAGTTTTTTCGCCATCTGCGCGATTGCCCAATCGTCGTATGCATATTCCATTGTCTTGGAAACAGAAGAAGAGTTCTTATCATCTGGAACAAATCCCATATCGATATAATATCCGAGTCCGTCATAATATCTGGTGTTTGCCGTCGTAACGCACGCATCGAGCGCTGTCTCTGCATCAAATAAACTATTTCCTTTGATGATTGCATCGGCGATCACAGAAACGCTGTGATAGCCGATCATGCACCAGTTCTCATTCGCATAGTGTGACCAGACGGGAAGCATCTTATGGACGCTTTGTTCGAAGTGAGCCAGCATCGAACGGATCATTTCGCCATTCCGCTTTGGCTGCAGGATGTTGAAGAGCGGATGTAATGCACGATAGGTATCCCACAGCGAAAAGGTAGTATAATTGGTAAACCCATCCGACCGGTGGGTGTTCTGATCGATTCCCCTGTAATTTCCATCCACATCCATATACACGGTTGGTCCGAGGAGAGTGTGATACAAAGAGGTATAAAAAGTCTCCATATCCTTCCGGTTCAACATCTCTGCTTTAACTTTTCCGAGCTCAGCATTCCACTGTTGTTGTCCTTCCTGTCTAATCCGGTCAAAATTCCAATCAGGAATTTCTGCAATTAAATTTTTCATTGCGCCCCGGGTGCTGACAGGTGAAAGTGCGAATTTGATCCCGATTTGTTCGTTATCACGTATTGAAAAATTGAAATACGCGCGTATATTCCTTCCTGCCATTTCAGGAAAATTATTCGAAGCGTCGAACTTCCTCCAGAATCCTCGATAGACCGATGAGTCGTAACGCGAATGACCATACGATGAAAATGGTTTACTAAATGCCATGGCAAAATACACTGTCCGGGTGCGTCCCCAGCCGTTCGTTTGACGGAATCCTGTAACAACCGAATCATTTTCTACTCGTACGAACGTCCAGACATTTTTTTCATCATAATTATAGATGCCGTGCATCAGGTCCAGAATGATATGTGCGGTATCGGCCGCGGGAAAAGTATAGCGATGAAATCCCACGCGCGTCGTTGCAGTCAGTTCTGCGGTGATGTTATGATCATCCAATGTTACTTTATAATACCCCGGCTCTGCAATTTCGTTCGCATGGGAATACCGAGAACGATAGCCCTCTTCCGGATGATCTGCAGTGCCGGGATTGAGCTGCAATTCACCGGTGGCAGGCATGATGAGAAAATCGCCGAGATCGGAATGTCCTGTGCCGCTGAAATGGGTGTGGCTGAACCCGACGATCGTTTTATCCTCGTATTGATAGCCCGCGCAGTATTGATAGACATCTTTCTGATATTTCCCATACTTCTCATAACGGAGTGTATCGGTGTCCGGACTAAGTTGGACCGATCCAAACGGCATCGTTGCTCCCGGGAACGTGTGCCCCATCCTCTGCGTGCCGGTAAGGGGTTTTACATATTGGATGAAATTTGTCTGTGCGAAGATGAAGGACGAAAGGAAGGAAGCAATGAAGAAAATTTTCATAACGATTTCCCGATCGTGAGAGAAAGGATGATGGGAAAATAGAGATTTAATGGAAGAGATGAAACCGTTTCTTGATCTACAAAGAGAACCCGTCCGTGTGCTGTATTTTTTAATTTGAATATTTTCTTGTAATCATTTTAGTGACACCTTTCGCAAAAAATCGAACCGGTGACATTCCGGAAAAGGCCGTTGCGATCGCATAGAGTGTGGAGGGAGTCGGCCGTATTTCATTCGTAATGGCATAGACCGGTTCCCACTCTGCAGGATGAAATTTCGATTTGAACGCATCTAACCCTTTAAAATTATAGAACGAACGTCCATAGTACCGAATGATTTGCAGCAGCGATTTTAGCCACATCGGTTGTTCGAATGACGAAGAATACTGCTGCGAAAGAGGAGAAAGTCCCAGAGTAATAATTTCAGCATTAAGGGATCGGAGATGGAGGACCATAGTTTCCAGCAGAAGTTCTGCAGTTCCGTTGGGTGCATCATTTCCGCGGACGATCTGTTCAATCAGCCATCCATTGCGGAGAGGGATTGGTGATGCAATACAAAATCCGGTAACACGTCCATTCCGCCGTGCGATGATAACAATACGGTCTTCCAGTCTGTTCAGCGTATCCGGCTCTACCAGAAAATGCATCGGCGGCAGGCGGCGCGATGCGATCCACTCATTCAGGCAGCGATAGAGTTCTGCTTTCGGTACCGATATTGGATCCCACAATTCTGCGCTCACGGATTTATTGTTTGCCCGTTGCACTTGTGCGCGCAACGATGATTTCGTGTGAAGGGTGTCAAGCCATCCCTGCGGGGACCAGACAGGCTGTGCGCCGAGCAGAATGGAGGAGATCGGTGCATGGTTTGCCAGAATCGTTGCAATCCGTTCCTGGGCGCCGAAGAAGCAAACTTTCTTCTTTTGTGCGGAGATGTGCTGATAGAATTCCAGCACAACGCCCTCCATGTCATTCTTTGCTGCAACCGGTGAACCGGCAACAATGCAATGCGTTCGCGTTTGAACATAACCGACGACCGCTTCGTGCTGCTGCGAAAACCAGAGTGATATCCCGGGATTGAGGATTTGATACGCCATGGTGTTCCATCCATAACGCATGACCAATTCACGGGCATGCGATAATACTTGAGTGCTGATATTTCTCGATTCATTCATTGATATAAGCTATAAAGTTTCCGGCATTCTTGCCAGAAACAATCTACTAAAGGGTACAGTCCTACTTATTTGCAGGAGAAAAACACCTTTCATGAAACTGGAGCAGTTGATACGGAGGGGATTCACTACAGATCACTCCTGTGCCGTATTCTGTAACCGCCGATGGGGATACGGTAAGATGTGTTGATAATTGTCATAAGAATGCGAACATCTTTTCTTTATCCTTTTCGGCTATTCGCAGTATTTTGTCCTAGAGTCTGTTTTCAGATGTTTTTCCTATTTATCACTCTATTGTAAATCTAACGATTGAATTCTGACCAACTGAAAACTTCTTTCCCCTCTACATTACTTTGGTTACATTTCGGTTAATGAATGCTTATACTTCTATTAGTAAATCCTTTCTCTTAAAAAGACATCATACCTTTGATTGCGCATTTGTACGACTGTTTGTGATAATTCTGGCGGTAATTTTTCAGACGGTGACTGCGCAACTGAACAATATTTCGGAATTCGAAAAAAAAGCATTCTCCAACCGCCAAACAACGGTGCATTCACTCGCAAGCAGTTGGTTTGATGTTACATACTATCGGCTCGATCTGAATATTACCGTGCAGCCGAATTTTCTTCGCGGACGTGTTACCGTTGCCGGTGTTTGCAATATGCAGAATGCTCACGTGCTCACTATGGACTGTTCCAATGCGCTGGTGATCGATTCAGTCATTGTGAATGGGACATCTCTTCTGGTGGTGCAGCAAAACAGTTCATTCGGCGTCTCGCTCGATCGATCCTATCAACCTGGCGAGTTCATTGCGCTGGACATCTATTATCATGGCACGCCGGCAGCGACCGGATTCGGAAGTTTTGGATTCAACGACCATAACGGTGTTCCCTGGATCTATTCGCTCAGTGAACCGTACGGCGCAAGCGATTGGTGGCCATGTAAGAATACGCCGAGCGATAAAGCGGATTCAGCAGATATCATCGTTACGTGTGATTCGAGTTTCAAAGTTGGATCACAAGGGATTCTTGTTTCTTTGGTCAATAACGGCAACGGAACATCAACACATCATTGGAAAGAGCGATATCCTATCTCGTCCTATCTCATTTCGGTGGCAATAACGAATTATGTACAGTTTTCCAATTGGTTCAAGTACACTGCAACGGATTCCATGGAAGTGCTCAACTATGTTCTGCCGGAGCATTATGCGGATGCGCTTGAATCTCTGCCGAAAACAGTCGATATGCTTTCCATTTTTTCGGAGATGTTCGGTCAATATCCTTTCGTCAAAGAAAAATACGGCCATGCGGAATTCACCGGAGGGGGGATGGAGCATCAGACGATGACATCGCTTGGACGATTCGACGAGGATATCATTGCACATGAACTTGCCCATCAATGGTTCGGTGATATGATTACCTGCCGAACTTGGAGCGACTTATGGCTGAACGAAGGATTTGCTGAATACGCAGCCGGCTTGTACTTCGAAAGAAAATACGGCACGGCAGCGTTTCGCAGCTATCTGGATCCACTGATGCAGATTGCGCAGAGTGCAAAAGGGATGCTGGGTCTGCCGGATACGACGAATCCAAGCGCGCTGTTTAATTTTTCGCTGATGTACGCGAAAGGGGCAGCCGTACTGCACATGCTCCGGCATGTGCTGGGGGACTCGTTGTTCTTCAAAGCGATCCATGCGTATGCGAATGACACGACATTGATGTATTCCACGGCAACGACGGAGGATTTCCAAAACATTTGTGAAACTGTTTCCAATACCGATCTGGACTATTTCTTTCAGGAGTGGGTATACGGTGCAAACACTCCAACGTATGTATTCTCGTGGGATTGGAATTCAGTTGGAGATTCATCTATGCTGACGATCGGCATTCAACAGCCGTCCGGACGGACGAATCCTGCATTTTTTACTATGCCGCTGGATGTTCGGATTTCGACCGGCACATGGGATACCACGGTATCTGTGTTTAATAATGCGCTGGTGCAGACTTTTAGAATCCCGTTCAATAAGAAACCACTCTCTGTGACCCTCGATCCTGACGGGTGGACCTTAAAACGGGTGATAGACGGGAACGATATGCTTCTTTCGGAGTATGTGCTGGAACAGAACTATCCCAATCCGTTCAATACATTAACAAACATTCAATACTATATTCCTAAACGGGAGAATGTTACGATAAAGATCTATGACGTGCTGGGACGGATCGTTTCCACACTTGTCGATGCGAGGCAGAATCCGGGATATTATGAAATTCAATGGATGCCGGAGAAAATCTCCAGCGGCGTCTATTTTTGCCTCATGACGGCAGGGGATGCGCAGAGGGAGAGGAAGATGGTGCTTATAAGATAGAAAGTGATAGAAATTTATGAGGCAATTGATTCACCGTGTGTGGACAATGTAAAGCACAAGAAAATATATTTTGTTCAGATAGCTTAAGCACAGTTTCTATACTGTGCTTTTTTATTTTAAATAATGTGACCTAAAGTCCGTGGACTTTAAGGCCACTTAATGCAATAATAAAAAAGAAAGGCAAATAATATGAAAACAGATAAACGATTAGAGTCATTCGGTTTACGATTAAAGGAATTACGCTTGAAAAGTGAATATTCCCAAGAAGAATTAGCTGAGATAGCAGGTCTTGATAGGACTTATGTTAGTAGCTGTGAAAGGGGAAAGAGAAATATTAGTTTGTTAAATATTTTGAAATTTGCGGAGGCTCTTAATATAGAACCCGCTTCACTGTTGCAGAAAAAATGAATATAAATTAAAAAAATATATATGCCAAAAACAATAACGTTTCGATTAGGTGAACTTTTCAGCGGCCCCGGGGGATTAGCTCTTGGTGCCAAGAATGCAAAAATATTAAAGGATAAGAAAGAATATTTAATAAAATCAGTATGGGCGAATGATTATGATGAAGATACTTGTACAACCTATAAAAACAATATTAGTGATGAATGTAAGGTGATTTGTGAAGATGTTAGGAAGTTAAAATTCAACGGTCTTCCAGAAATCGATGGATTGGCATTTGGATTTCCATGTAATGATTTTAGTATAGTTGGTGAACAAAAGGGAATACAGGGTGAATACGGGCCGCTATATACATATGGTGTCAAAGCTCTTGAATATTTTTCCCCAAAATGGTTTTTAGCCGAAAATGTTGGTGGACTAAGTAATGCTAATGAAGGTAGTGCATTTAAACTGATTCTTAAGAAACTATTTGACGTAGGATATAATATTACTCCTCATTTGTACAAGTTTGAAAATTATGGAGTACCGCAAGCACGTCATCGTATTATTATAGTAGGAATTAGAAAAGATATACAATTGTTTTTTAAAGTCCCTCAAATTACAAGTAAAAAACCTATTTCAGCTAAGGAAGCAATTTCTAATCCACCCATTCCTATTAATGCACCGAATAATGAATTAACAAATCAGTCGAAATCAGTTGTAGAAAGATTAAAGCATATAAAGCCAGGCGAAAATGCATTTACTGCTAAATTGCCAAAACACCTTCGCTTAAATGTTAAAGGTGCTCAAATAAGTCAGATTTATAAAAGACTTGATCCTAATAAACCATCTTATACGGTCACCGGGAGCGGTGGCGGAGGTACTCATGTATATCATTGGAAAGAGGATAGAGCCCTCACAAATAGAGAAAGAGCAAGATTGCAATCATTTCCTGATGATTTTGTTTTTTATGGATCAAAAGAAAGTGTTCGAAAACAAATAGGGATGGCAGTGCCTCCGATAGGAGTTGAAATAGTATTTAATTCTATACTTAAAACATTTGCAAATGTTGAATATGATTTTATTGAGCCACAATTTGAACCTTTACTTCATTTAGATCATGGAATTAAAAACTACAAAGAAGTAGAAGAAGTTCAGTTAAGATTACTTGAAAAAGGGATTAAATATTCAATTTAACTAATAGCTTAAACCATCTCGAAAAATTAAAATGAGTAAAAATAGTTCACCTTTGGTTTTGCATAATGCTAATTTTAGAAGAACTTGGATGTTTCCAAGAAATATTCGACGTATTTATCCATGGAAAATTGCTCAAATTACAAGTTTACTGATAGAACAACTGCAAAATGTAAGTTGGGTGGGTAATAAAACAATTCAAACTTCATTTACGAAAGCCTTAGAAGCATCGGGACTAAAAACTCCGGGTACACAATACGATATTAATAGTGGGGGAGCGCGAACATATTTGGCACAATTGAAATGTCTTGGGATAATGTTTCAGAGAACAGATGGTACTATTTGGTTAACTATGGCAGGTGAAGATTTGGTTAATGGCAGACCTCCTTTACCGATAATGCAAAAACTAATATTGAGACATCAATATCCAAGTGCATATTCAGCTATGCGAAATATTAAAATTCATCCAGCAATAAAAATTAAACCTTTTCAATTTGTGTGTAAATTCTTGCTTGATACGGATATTGGATTTTTATCCTTAGATGAATTAGTAATAATAATTGTTTATGGGCACAATGATAATTGCTATAATATTTGTAAAAGCAAAATATTAAAATTTAGGAAAGGTCAACCACTTATTTCATTGATTAATAATAAGAATGATGATCTATATACACCAAGAACTCAAGATAGGTCTTTTGAAAATGCTTTGAAGGATGTGTTCGATATTGCAAATACATGTAAAAATTATCTTCAAGGCGTATGTATTATTGAAGAAATTGATAAAGATAATAAAAAAGTGTATGTCCTATCTCAAGAAATAAAGCAAACGGTAATACAAGAATTACTAGAGAATGAATCGTATATCGATGTTAATTCAGAAGAATCTTTTCAACGCTCATATGGCACTTTAGAGAAAATTAAAGATACGCGACAACTTATTACATCCAAATCAAACAAAGTAAGTGATGGTTCTCATATTATAGTTGCAGAATTTATGAAGCATTGTGGCCAAAACCTGTTAGTCGAGAGTTCAGATGAATTTGTTAATGCAACTGCCAAGAACTTTGGCTTTTCAAAAGATTTAATATTGAAAACTATCCAACCTTTCTTGGAGTCAAGTTTGTCAATCTATGAATCGACGTACTTAGATATTTCGAAAGGCGGGCAAAAATCAGCGATTCAATTTGAGAAAGCTACTTGCTCTTTATTCAGAGATGTTTTGTTATTTGATGCGAGGCATACAGGCCAAAAAGTTAAAAAGGGAGGAGTTGGAGCATTTGCAGACATATTTATTATTGCTTTGGACAAAAAGCATTGCGCTATCATAGATGCTAAGGCAAGCCCTCGATACTATTTGTCCTCAGATGATTATCATAAAATGGTTGGGAATTATATCCCTAATTATATGCAATTATCTGACGGTAGAAAATTGATTTTAGAATTTTGCACTTATGTCGCGGGAGGATTTCATGGAGAGATAAATAAAAAACTTAAAGAAATTGAGTGCCAGACAAGTATTCCAGCATCAGCAATATCTTCATTTGATTTGTTGAATATCTGTAAACATAAGTTTGCTAAATCAGATCAACCGAAAATCAGAAAATGGTTTTCCGAATCAAAGATATTAACAGCAACAAATAAGAGCAAAGCATTTAACTAAAAATGGATAATCTTTCGAAAACGCAAAGACGAAAAAATATGCAAAACATTCGAAGTAGAAATACTTCTATTGAAAAAAGAATAAAGAATGAGATAAGCAAATATAGATTCAAATATTCTCAAAATGTTTCTTCTGTTTTTGGTAAGCCTGACTTTGTTTTATTTAAGAAAAAGATAGCCATATTTACAGATTCTTGTTTTTGGCATTCTTGTCGGTATCATTATTCGATCCCTAAAACAAACAAGAAGTATTGGATTCGAAAACTTAACAACAATAAAAAACGAGATATAATTGTTAATAGAAAATTAAAACAAGAGGGATGGATTGTTGTTCGTATTTGGGAACACCAAATTAAAAATGATTTTCAAAAAGTGGCCAAAAGGATTTTCACGATTTTATCTTGTTAAATATCTGCGTAGATCTTATTTGGTTTATTTTCATCTCTGCGATTCATCGTGTAAAAAATTACCGGTTGAAATCCAACCCTACATCACTTCTTCGCGCCCTCCGTGGTATTTTAATTAGAATTTAACCTAAACCTAAACGGCACCGTCACCCAAACACTCACCGGACCGCCATTCATCACAGCGGGAGTGAATTTCCAGGACAGTGCTGCCGTGACGGCGGCTTGATCTATAATAGGCGAGGCAGATTTAATTATTTCCGCTTTCTTTACTCTTCCATCTTTTGTTACCCACATTTTTAAGAACACTGTTCCCTCAATACATGCTCGTCGTGCAATTTCTGGATAGATTGGAGAGGGATTGAGAATTGGGATCGGATCCTTCTCTACGGCTGTGAATAATGAAGGTTCTATCTCATCGCTTCCGCCCGGAATGAATGTTCCTGCAATTGAAGTCGAACCACCGAACGGTTCACCTTGTCCGGGTTCGCCTGTTCCAGTGAACGGAGGAACATCGTGCTTCAATGTATCACTCTCTTCTTCGATAAATCCTGGAACGATTGTTGGCATGGCATTATTGACGAACGCCTCCGGCCGAGGTGCTGTCGGGGTAGGAGCGGGATGTTGCGGAGTATTCGTCCCCACAACAGGGATCCAGTCTATCGGTCTATCGATTACAAGCGTGGGAATTGTCTCGTCGATATTCAAATGACGCATCAGTGCATTCACTCCGCCGATGAGCGCAAAATGGAACATGCCTGCAATGAATAATCCTTCCAGCAGATAAAACCGCGAAAGTGTGCGAAGCTCTTTTGTTGAGCTCTTCAAGATGGTTTTCATAACACCTCCATTTTTATTCTATGCGTCTTTTACGACTTTGCGGTGAGATGTTTTTATCGGGCCGGATACCATCCGCCCCTACATCAATTCTCCGTGCTCTCCGTGACCTCTGTTGTGTATTTTTCGGAAAGGATCAGGCCCCACTTTTATTTTTCACCCTCTCCGTGGTTTATTCACTTTGAGTTCAATCGAAACCTAAACGGCACCGTCACCCAAACACTCACAGGACCATTGTTCATGATTGCGGGAGAAAACTTCCACCGCAGTGCTGTTTCTACCGCTTCCTTCTCAAAAAGTGATGAGGTTGATTTCAGAACCTCTGCCCGTTTAATCGTTCCATCTTTGGTTACCCACATTTTAACAAATACTGTTCCTTCGACTCCGGCTTTTTGTGCCAGATCGGGGTAGGCGGGTGTAGGATTCACAATCGGGACTGGTTCTTTTTGCACGGCAACGAATGGTTCTGGTTCCCCTTCGTCACTACCACCAGCAATAAATGAACCTACCATTGAAGTCGAACCAGCGAACGGTTCCCCTTGTCCCGGTTCGCCGGAACTGGTGACTATAGGATCGGCGTACTTCATTGTATCAATAGCTTTTTCGATAAAATCTGGAACGATGTTCGGTTCGGCATTATTGACAAACACATTCGGTTGAGGTACCGGCGTGATTGGTGCGGGTTTTTGCGGAGCAGTAGATACTGTAACAGGGATCCAGTCTATCGGTCTATCGATTACAATCGTGGGAATAGTCTCGTCGATATTCATATGACGCATCAACGCTTTCACTCCTCCGATCAGTGCACAATGGAACATGCCCGCAATGAATAATCCTTCCAACAGATATAATCGCGAAAGTGTGCGAAGCTCTTTTGTTGAGTTCTTCAAGTTGGTTTTCATAACATCTCCAATTTTTGTTTTTGCCTCTTTACAACTTTACAGTGAAATGTGTTTTCAGGTCGGATACTATCCGGTCCCGCATTAATTCTCCGTGTTCTCCGTTCCCTCCGTGGTGAATAGTTTTATTTATTCTTGCGCGTCTTGTAATTATCGTATTGGATCGATTTCTTCGCCTTACGCGCATCAGTCTCTTCTTTTGCTGTCTTTTGATATGACTCAATTTTGCTCAGTTGTGATCGGACCGATTCACCGCCAGCCCCCGCAGCAGCAACTGCAGGAGAACTGCTGATGAGATCTTTTGCTTCATTCAACTGTGCTTCAGCGGCAGCCTGATCCCCGTCATCCATCGCCTGCATGGCCTGTTCCACTTTGCGGGTGGAGAGGGCAATATCCGCCTTCGCTTGTGTGTTGATGTCGCGGTTCTTTTCTATTTCGGCAAAATCCTTCGTGTAACTCACGCCAACTGAGAATTTCGGAAACGATGCGATCATCGTTGCGCTTTCATACCGCAGTTCTCCCGTTGCGATGGAACGTTTGCCGCTTCCTTCCGGGATAGTGAGTTCCACAGTAAATTCTCTTGTCTCGCCGCCATAGAGATCACCGATTGGGACGATATATTGCTCACGGTCATTTCTGAATTCGCAGCCGACCACATCATGTACATGAACATTATCGCCGAGCGTAATATAAATCGCCCCATTCTGTGCAAGAATGGAAGAAACCATTTCGAATTCCTGTCTTATGATAGAGGCAAGAGAATTAGGATGTTCGATGAAATAATAGCTTCCGCCGCCGCTTTCAGAAAGTCCCATCATCAGGTTCTCATTGTAATCCAGTCCGACTCCCATCGTGGTCACGGAGATGGAACGACTACGATGATGTCGGACGATCCTATTTAATTCAACTGGTTCGGTAACACCGACATTCGCTAAACCGTCGGAAAGTAAGATCACGCGGTTGATATATTTTTTTTCTGCGAATCGTTCCGCCTGTTTCAAGCCTTCCGCCAATCCTCCGCCAAGATTCGTTGAACCGCGTGGATAAACTTCATCCAGCATCCGCTTGATGGAATATTTATCGCGGCCGACCTGTTTTGCTCTGCGGAGGACATCGACCACATCGTCATAGATAACAAGCGAAACCAAATCGTCCGGATGCAGTTGATCAATAAGTGATGCAAACGCTTTCTTTGCAAATTCCATTTTTCGCTGGTCACTCATGGACCCGCTGCGATCGATGACGATGGAAAGGTTCATCGGTTTTCGTTTTGTTTCTGACACAATACTGGGAGTTGTTACTGTCAATTGCAGGTATGCCGTTCCTCCTTTTTCGGAAATGACCGGACAGTTCAATCTTCCATCTAAAGTGAAAACGGGTGTTGGGGGATGCAGCGTCATCCCTAATGCTGCGATGGAAGTAAGCAAAAACAGAGCAATGAGTGTCGTTACCATCGTGAAGTCATTGCGAGTCCTGGCAACGCCGGGGCGAAGCAATCCATGATCGTATTTCTTCGTTTCGGAGATTGCTTCGTCGTTCCGATTTCTTCGGGACTCCTCGCAATGACGAAGATAAATATTGCTCTTTCCGGTTTTCATGACGCCTCCTTTGGATTTTGTGGGTAGGAATGTGTACTTTCATCTGTTCACCTAATGCTGATACATGTCATTAACTGTTGAAAGGTCAATGAAGCCGACACTCTTCTTTCTGAACGACGACGCAAAGATCCTTAACATGATGAAAGAAGGGGATGACGAAGCATTGGTGATCCTCTTCCGCCGGAATACCAATGCGATTACCTCGTATGTCTTACGGAACAACGGCAGCGAAGAGGATGCGGATGATGTGCTTCAGGATTCGGTGATCATTTTATGGGAACGTGTGCGGAGCGGCCGGTTTGAGCAGACAGCGAAATTGAGCACATATCTATATGCCGTCGCAAAGAATGTCTGGTCCCGCAAGCGGATGCGGAAAATGAGGGAGCCGGCAATGGAGTTCGAGAATGATTTGTTCAGTTCGGACGAACAGTCGCAGCTGGATGCAATGATCGAGACGGAGAGGTCGCAATCGATCGCTGCGGCGATAGAAAAGCTGGGAGATCCGTGCAGGACATTGCTGACACTCTATTATTGGGAAGAATTGCCGCAGGAAGAGATTGCCCAAAAGATGGGTTTTGCGAATGCTGCGACGGTAAAATCGAAGAAATATTCGTGCAAGAAGATGCTGGAGAAGATATTGAAAGATTTGGGAATGCAACAGTGATCCTTTGGAATTTCCCCAATATTTCATCGATGTCATTCCGAAACCCCCAGCGCGGGATGAGGAATCTGTTTCAAA
>JBAYIS010000034.1:0-32906 GCA_041665525.1 Bacteroidota bacterium
CGCCGATTTCAGCATCCCGCTGTTCTTAAGCGGGACCTTGCAAAACCACTAATCACACTTTCAGTGGACGTTGTAGGACTTGAACTGCGAAATCGGCCCACGAACGTTCTATGTGAGTGGCCGCCGATTTCAGCATCCCGCTGTTCTTTAGCGGGACCTGACAAAACCACTAATCACACTTTCAGTGGACGTTGTAGGACTTGAACCTACGACCTTTCGCGTGTGAGGCGAACGCTCTGAACCAACTGAGCTAAACGTCCGAAATTTTATTTTACCATTAGTTTTCCCGCCGACTTTTTTACGGGAAATAATCACCAATGTGCATTTTGTACAGCGAATCGTTCGATAATTGCTGAAAACACAGCACTTAAATCACTTTTTACAAAACAAATATAACATTCTATCGCTCGTAGTGCAAATACTTTGTCCGAAACGATAAGAAACCATTCACTTTTCTTCAAAATACGAATCGCGGGTAAGTGTATCCCTTAAAATAACTCAGCATCTGAAAGGAAGTGATAGTGGCATACTCGTTGCATAATAATCTTCAGTCACTATCATGATGAGAGGTGAATATGGATTTCACATTGTATATAGTGCTGTATGTTTTTCTGCTGGGAATCTTTGTCTCGTTCGGGAGATTCATGAAAGAGTGTGATGAGTCGCTGGTAGAACAGACGCGCGATGCACAACACCACTTTCGGTAGGTCTGTCTATATAATAGTGCAACGGATCGCCTAACAACCTCCCGCCACTTTTTTCACAAGTTTCGCCGGTTTAACCGCTGAAGCTTTTGCTTCACGGATCATAGCCGCCAGCGTTATTCCCGCCTTTGTCCTGAATCTCTCCGTATCTTTTGCTTGCCGAATATCGACGACAATGTCAGACTTCTTTTCACGCTCCCCGGAGGCAAAAGAACAACCGGCACTTTGCACCGTACCATTTCCGCTCAGGAAGATACTATTAAATTCCGTAATGCCTCCGCACAAGATCTGGATGTTTTCATATCCCAGTTCCTGCGCGATGAGCGCTGCTGTGCGGGATTGGATCTCATCATTTCCGATAAAGATCTTTTTCTTGTGGCGGTTTGCAAGGACTTCGCTGAATTCTTTCTGAAATACCTGCATCGGTTCGATGTTCACAGAACCAGGCAGCAGAAACTTTGAATACTCTTCACTTGTGCGGACATCAACGATAACCAGTTTCGGATCACGATCAATGATACGGAAGGCAAATTCGTCCGCAGTCATTTCTTTTAAAGGATGAGAGCGCAGATATTCGGGATCTGACACTTCATTGAAGATTCGTTCCTTATAATCGGGGAGGAATACAAGGACAACTCCCAGCACCAGTATGCCGACACCGGCCAGACGGTGATAGAATCCATTAAATTGTTTGGCGGGCCCGTCCGGATTTACTTTCCGTTCGATCATTGTAGTGGCGGCAAAAGCGCCGACAGCAACTGCGATTAATGCCAGTGCAAACAATCCCTGCGATATGCCGATGGAATTGAAAATGCGTATGTTGCCAAGAAAACTGGCATTCGTAATCCCTTCGAACCAGGGATAGAGTTCTGCATATAAAAACACGCCGATCAATCCGCCGCCGACAAAGAACATTGCATCGATTTTGCCGATAGCCATACCACAGATGCTGGTGCCGGGACAAAAACCCCCTATGATGAATCCAAATCCCATAATCACTCCGCCAAGAATTGCCGCCTGAAGATACATCGGATTTACATAGATGAAGTCGGTGTCCAGCCAGCCCAGATATCCAAGAATAATCACGCCGCTCATTGCCGTTACGCCGGCAGTGAAAAAAACACGCAAGACGGTGAAATCATATCCGTAAAATACTCCCGCAAGTTTTTTAGATGAAGAGAATCCCGCTTGCTCAAGAACGAAACCGAACGCAATGCCGATAAGCAATGCAACGATAAGATTCAACTCGTCGCTGATAAGATTTGGGACTAATGGAAACATAACAACCTCTTTATGACAATATTTAGTAATTCTATTATTCTTTGTTTAGGTGTTTCGTCATTCCCCGTACCGGAAGGATTATATAATAGTACTCTTTAGACGAGAAACTATTTTATCGTTAATGTTTTGCCGTGCCTATCAAATGCTTCTATATCCATAACTTCCTGAAAAAGTACGCAACCATATATCCTGTGCCGAAGATCGCCATCATCGTAATAATGCCTCCGGTAGAAAGAACCGCCATACCGGACAATGCAGCGCCGCTGGTGCATCCGCGGGCAAATTGTGCACCCAAGCCAAATAGCAATCCGCCGATCAGTGCAAAGCCGAGTCGCATACGGCTGGTGATCCGCGGTCCCCGTTCTGTAACGAAATCCAGCCGGTCCGAAACTACGCCGGATAAAAATCCGCCAATAATCACGCCAAGCACTTCAAAGACCAGCCATGCTTTTAATGGATTTTCATGAAGCGATTTCAGGTTCTCCGAATAGAATGTTGATTCATGCGCGTGCTGTGGTGCGACTGTATTTACTGCTGCTACCACCGCGCTTTTCAACGCTCCGCTCGCCCCGAGCCCTCTTCCGGTGATGATAATTGTTGCAAGCAGGGTCAATCCTAGAAAAAAACCTGCCAGGTATGGATTCATATAATGTGTTTTCATGAAATTCTCAAATATTTAAAAAATAGAGAGATAAATTAATTGATGCATTGATGCATTGAATCATTGAATCATTTAATCATTTAATCATTTAATCATTTAATCATTTAATCATTGAATCATTGTAGCAATGTTCCAATGTCTCAATGTTCCAATGTCTCAATGTTCCAATGTCTCAATGTTCCAATGTCTCAATGTTCCAATGTCTCAATGTTCCAATGTCTCAATGTTCCAATGTTCCAATGTTCCAATGTCCCGATGTTCCGATGTTCCGATGTTCCGATGTTCCAATGTTCCAATGTTCCAATGTTCCAATGTTCCAATGTTTCAATGTTTCAATGTTCCAATGTTCCAATGTTTCAATGTTCCAATGTTCCAATGTTCCAATGTTCCAATGTTTCAATGTTGCAATGCTCCAACGAATCAATTTCTTGTATTCTTTTCTTCTTCCAGCTCCTCATATCCCGTTATCATTGCTTTTAAATTCGATGTTACTGTTCGTCCGGTTGTGATAAGATAGAGGTGGGCAATGATGAACGAAACCAGGAAGAATGCCCCGATCGTGTGAAGAATCGCCACTGTTTCAAGTCCCTGAATATTCAGACTGCGAATACCGCTGGATTGTGGATATCGGTAGTACATATAGAGTAAACCAGAAGCGACCATAATCGGAATGACCAGGATCTTCAATGCAAGATACACCAACCGTTGCAAGGGATTGAGTTTGCTTAACGCCGTTTTTCTCGTTGGATGCGGTGCATTCCGGAATATCCCGGTCAGATAGAACTCTATCTGTGCTCGAAGATGCTGACGGGTGGGAAGATACTGTCTCCACTCACCGGTCGTAAAATGCCAAAAGATTGCCAGGCCGATCAGCACCAGGAACAGATAGGCGGCAGTGTTGTGAAACGTTACCGCCTGTTCAAATCCGAAAAAAGAGAGTGAACCGTGTATCTCAAATCCCGTAAGTGCCAGAAAAAATATTAATGCGGATTGCATCCAGTGCCAAAAGCGGTTAAAACGACTGTAGACTATTTGTTTTTTCATGATTGAACTTTTTGTTTGTCATAGTACGCACAGCTCCGAAGGAGCATGCAGATTTATTTTACCGATTCAATTTTTTTCTTTTTTGACGCAATTCGAATCGTCGCATGGATCCCGACGCCCAGGAGTGAAAGTATAATAGCACTTGTTCCCAAAAATTCTACGGAAGCACTATAATCGCGTCCCGGCATATAGAAATCCTTCAAATTTCCAACCCTGCTGTTTTCACGTGTGTGACATTCTGTACACGAAACAGTTTTCGTTTTTGGTGAAACCATATGATTGATCGGCCAATACATCTCGGTTTTCGCAAAGATGTAGCTACCGCTGAACGGTAATCCGATGTAGTCCATACCGTGTTGAATGGATGAATTCCAATCGAAATCCTTCCAAAATCCTCCCTCACCTTCGCGGTTGGCAAATGTCTTTGGCTGCACAACCATTTTTGTGACCGGATCGTAGGGTTGATGTGCACGATGAACTTTTACAGGAATAATTTTGGCATCCGGATCATCATAACTGCCATAGAGAGTGTTCATTTGGATCGGTCGATCGGCACTGACAGTATCACCTGTCAAATAATGTGATGCGGTACCATTAAACCAGACATACTCCGGACGTACATTTGTTTTCCAGGTAAATGTCCCTTTAATGGAGGCATAAGTAATATTCCCGAGGGAATCGAGGTCTTCATACGGTTTTCCATTGTTCATTTTCCCCGCGGTGGACCAATCCCATTCCATTTTTGTCGCATTCACTTTTGCATATTCGGGAATATGGCAAGTCTGGCAGGCCACTTTCACCGCATGCTCATTAATAACTTCGTTCGTGTGCGGTGTTTCCGTATGGCATTGCTCACAGGTGGATCTGTTTCTATTCATGGAGGAAAGTGAATAAACCTTCCCGAGCATCTGATGTTTTTCCGCGGTGTGGCAATCCACGCATTCCAGATTTCCGCCGTCGCTTCCCATGTGAACATCAATCTCGCGGTGGGTATCAAATAATGCTTTTTCCAGGTCTCCATGTTTTACATTGTTCCCGCCGCCGCCGAAAAAGTGACAGGTACCGCAATTTGATTTTGTCGGCCGGCCGACTTTTTGCGCAACAACGGTAAGGTTCACGGTCGGATCCGGCATTCCGGCGCCGGATGATTTCTTCACATACGTATCGCTGTTATCATGGCAGGCAAGACAGTCCACGTTGTTCGGATCGTTGAAATTGAAATTCTTATTTCCCCAGCCGTAACCGATATGGCATTTGTTGCAGCTCTGTTCATTTGTGCTGATGCCGATACAAAAATTGTTTAAAATATTTTTCTTCCCAACATACCTGATGCCGCGTCCTTCGATATATTCTTCCCGTTCCCAATTCCAGTGAGATGATTGCATCACTTCCGTATGTCGTTCATTATGGCAGTTGATGCAGGCAGCAGTGACATCCTGCGGACGGGTGAACTTTCTCTGCAGCTGCGAGAATTTCGAATGGTCTGCGGACGGTTTTTCTTTTGCGGCGAACCGTTCCTTTAATTGTTCCGTCGCGGTTGGTTCCGCATCCTTCCGGGTAATGGTTGAGACAAAATAGAGGACGAAAATGGAAAGTGCGATAAGGGGGATAATGATCCGTTTCATAAATTTTTTATACGTTGGGTCCAACCCGATGATGCAGGGAGGACCGGATGATCAGTTCTTTTATCTGTTTACAATCACTTGAAAATTTATAGACTGTGCAAAGACGGCAATCCTTGCCGGCACAAGCATTACGGGAGTGTTCATACGTCCAACAACCGCCGGAGTGGTTCTTAAAAGCCGGACAATCGCTGCGTTCTTTTTCAGAGCAGTGAAACATGTCCCAGCAAGGTATCAATCCATGAATATGTTGCATCCCTCCGATGCTGATCTTCTCTTCGTTTATGGCCCTTCGAATGCATTCGATTCTGTCGATATCTGCCCGGGAATACCTCCGTTGACGGCCTTCCGTTTTGGAGATTACCAACAATCCTTCATCCTCATAAAGTCGTAACGTTTGTACCGATACTCCAAGCATGCGGGCTGCTGCACTGATAGAAAAGATGGGACGATCATGGAGGTCAGAATTCATAGCTACAGTTATAATTGGCAACTATTGTGCCATAAGATTTCCGGATTACATCCTGCAAATCCAGCCGATTCTTCCTTATTTTGATAAAATATCAAAAAATAATTCCTATCTATGAAAACAAGAGAAACGAATCCGCTTAAAAACTCTACATATTCTCTTTCTCAGGTATTCAGATTAATGGCACTGTAATTGCAATAGCCCCTTGCGATATTCTGAATAAAAAAATACGAAAGGATGTTATATGTCAAAGTATGTGTACAGTTTCGGAAACGGACGCGCGGAAGGTAAAGCACAAATGAAGGCCTTGTTGGGCGGAAAAGGTGCGAACCTTGCAGAGATGACTAATATCGGTCTGCCGGTCCCGCCGGGATTTACGATCACAACAGAAGTTTGTACCTATTATTATGCCCACAATAGACACTATCCCACCTCGCTCGCCAAAGAGATATACCTTGCACTCCAAAAATTGAATAAACAGATGAAAGCAAAGTTCGGCGATCCGAAGAACCCCTTGCTGGTCTCTGTCCGTTCCGGAGCGCGCTCTTCGATGCCGGGGATGATGGATACCATCTTGAATCTTGGGATGAACGATGTGGTTGCCGAAGGGTTGATCGAGAAGACGAAAAACCCGCGGTTTGTGTACGATTCGTACCGCCGTTTCGTGCAGATGTACGGCGACGTGGTGATGGGAGTAAAACCAAAGGGGAAACACGACATCGATCCTTTCGAAGCGATCATTGAATTAAAAAAGAAATCACGCAAAGTACATTTAGACACCGATATGACGACGGAAGATTTGAAAGATCTTGTCCGGCTGTTCAAGAAAGCGATCAAACAGAATACCGGTAAGGAATTTCCGGAAGATCCCGAAGAACAGTTATGGGGCGCCATCGGTGCAGTGTTTGGCTCCTGGAACAATGAACGGGCAAACGCATACAGAAAAATGAACGGTATCCCAAGTTCGTGGGGAACTGCCGTGAACATCCAGGCAATGGTGTACGGAAATATGGGCGACAACTCCGGAACAGGAGTCGCCTTCACACGTAACGCAGCAACCGGTGAAAATGAATTCTACGGCGAATACTTGATGAATGCACAGGGCGAAGATGTCGTTGCTGGTATCCGCACACCGCTGCCGATCAGCGAATTGAAGAAAGCGCGTCCGGTGATCTACAAACAATTGGAAGTGATCCGGAAGAATCTGGAAAAACATTTCCGTGATATGATGGATATAGAATTCACCATTCAGGAAGGTGTATTATTCATGTTGCAATGCCGCGTTGGGAAACGGACTGCATTGGCATCCACACGCATCGCCATCGACATGGTGAAGGAACGACTGATTGATGACAAAGAAGCGCTCATGCGCATCGAACCAGATCAGCTGAACCAACTGCTCCGTCCGGTGTTCGATCTGAAAGAGAAAGAAGCTGCAGTCAAGGGGGGACGACTGCTGGCGAAAGGACTGAACGCCGGCCCCGGTGCAGCAACAGGCCGCATCGTTTTCACCGCTCCCGATGCAGAAGAATGGAAGGATCGCGGCGAGCATGTGATCCTTTGCCGTACGGAAACTTCTCCTGAAGATATTAAAGGAATGAACGCCGCAGAAGGTATTTTGACGGCATTCGGCGGTATGACATCGCACGCAGCACTCGTTGCCCGTCAAATGGGAAAAGTGTGTATCGTCGGTTGTGCTTCGCTCGAAGTGGACTACATGTCGCATTCAATGAAAGTGGGAGGCCGCATTGTCCGTCAGGGAGATTGGATCTCCATTGATGGTTCGACCGGTGAGGTGATTGACGGCAAGATCCCGACAAAACCGTCAGAAGTCGTGGAAGTACTCATTAATAAGACGCTTGATCCTAAAAAAGCCCCTTCGTACCAGCTCTTTGCAAAGATCATGTCGTGGGCAGACCGCTACCGCACACTGGGTATTCGCACCAATGCCGATCAACCCGATCAGGCATCGAATGCTATTTCGTTCGGTGCGGAAGGAATCGGACTTTGCCGCACAGAACATATGTTCTTCGGTGAAGGGAAAATCACTCCGATGCGGGAAATGATTCTCTCCGATACGGTAGAGCAACGGAAGAAAGCGCTGGCAAAATTATTACCGCTGCAGCGTGAGGATTTCGAAGGAATTTTCCGTGCAATGAACGGATTCCCGGTAACGATCCGGACCATCGATCCGCCGTTACATGAATTCCTCCCGCACGATAAGGCAACACAGAAATGGCTTGCGCGCGAGATGGGTCTGCGGTATGAAAAAGTACACCGTCGAGTGCAGGAACTGCATGAATTCAATCCGATGCTTGGTTTCCGCGGATGCCGTTTGGGCATTCTCTATCCAGAGATCACCGAAATGCAGAGCCGCGCAATCTTTGAAGCGGCGGCGAACGTCATCCGTGAAGGAATTGATGCAATCCCCGAAATCATGATCCCGCTTGTTGGCAATGTACTCGAACTTGAACATCAGGCGAAAGTGGTGAATCGCATTGCACAGGATGTGATGAAAGAACGGAAGATTAAAATCAAATATCATGTCGGAACCATGATCGAAGTTCCGCGCGGTGCTATCACTGCGGACAAAATCGCGGAAGTTGCGGAGTTCTTCAGTTTCGGCACCAACGACCTCACGCAAACCACACTCGGCATCAGCCGTGATGACTCTGCACGGTTCCTGGTACCGTATGTTGAAAAAGACATCTACGCGAAAGATCCATTCGAAGCCATCGATCAAGCCGGCGTCGGAGAACTGATGAAGATCGCAGTGGAGAAGGGCCGCAAAACTCGCCAACGCATCAAAATCGGTATCTGCGGCGAACATGGCGGCGAACCTTCCAGCGTTGAATTCTGTCATAACATTGGACTGGACTACGTCAGCTGTTCACCGTTCCGTGTGCCGATCGCACGGCTTGCGGCAGCGCGGGCAGCGTTGAAATCGCAGATGAAATAATACGTGACCGCCGGGTATTCCCGGCGGTTATTGTTTTTATGATAACCGCTGCCGGACGATCTTCGGCACTGATCACAAAAAATGGATTCCGGTTGACCATCGGAATCCGGGAAAGGGAAAAATGAACTCCATGAACGCGAAAGAACGGATGTACCATTCGATCGAACATGTTATTACAGACATCACGCGGATGCAGGATATGGTGATCAAACTGACGCGCGAGATCCATGAATTGCATGTTGCAAAAGAACATGAACCGAAGCTGGGATTAATGAAAGAACAGGTTCAATTGTTGAAAGGTCAAATGGACACAATGCAGGAGTTTCTCTATTCATGTGAACGTCCGACAGAATATTCAGAGAAACGGTTATTGGAAATCGATGTTGTGTTGTAGATGAATCCTCCTAACGGCGTGTTGCATGTAAGGATGCAGCCCCGGCTTTTTCACTATGACATATAAGCAAAACGGCGGATCCAAATATGGGCCCGCCGTTTTTCGTTTTCCATGCGTCAATAAAACATCTCACCAAACAATGGAAGAACAGAAAAACAGTATACAGTAAGTGTTGTGTCCATCTGACCCTTTGAAAAGGGAAGCAGGCAATCGATGGCGGAGTTTAGAATATTTTCGATACGTTTTGTTGAAAAAAGGTCTTTCCATCCGTTAAAAAAACTATCGTTGAAACCTTCACCGCTCTTTTCTCTTTTGCAAAACTCTCCATTTGCATTCTCATATTCGGAAACAAGACAAGCAGGTTCGGTCGAAAATTGTACGACAGGAAGTGAAAATAATAGCATAATTTTTGCTACTCATTGTTCTGATGATGCGAAACACACATTCCGCACCACCATCAATGTTCCTTCCACGGCAAGTACCGGACTACTATGGCTCAAGTCGAAAAACAACAACATCCGAGCGGCGACAATCGTTTTAAATTACTGGATCGGGCGATCACGAAACATCAGGCGAGAGGCGACGCGCTCATCGAAGTGCTTCATGTGGCGCAGGGGATCTTCGGATATCTGGAAAATGATCTGCTCATTTATGTTTCGCATGCATTGAAACTGCCCCTCAGCAGAGTGTACGGCGTCGCTACCTTTTATCACTTCTTCAATCTTAAACCGAACGGCGAACACACAGTGGTGTTATGCATGGGGACCGCATGCTATGTAAAAGGCGCGGAACAGATACAGACCGCTCTCGAAGAACGGTATCACTGTAAATTCGGTCAGACGACGGACGACAATAAGATATCGTTCATCACGGCACGGTGTGTTGGATCCTGCGGGCTTGCACCGGTGGCAGTGATGGATAATGCTGTGGTGGGAAAATTGAATCCGGAAGAATCGATGAAACGTGTTGAACAATTAAAGAATACTCGGCGCGAGGTAGTATCATGACATTGGAAGACCTTCAGGAACTCTCCGAAAAAGAACTGCAGCGGCAAGGAGAAAAGAAACACCGTATCCTCTACTGCTCTGCAGCAGGATGCGTCTCCTGCGGCGGTGAAAAGTCAAGCGCCGCATTGAAAGCAAAAATCAAGGAGCACGCACTGGAAAAAGAATGCGAAGTGGTCGGCACTGGTTGCTTGGGACTCTGTGGTGAAGGACCGCTGGTAAAAGTGCAGACGGATAATACGCTCTATCAGAATGTGGATGCTGCTGTCGCAGAACAGATCGTGGAATCACACATCTTGAAGGACAAAAAAGTGGAGTCACACCTCACCGATCTCTCCCAGCCCTTCTTTGCTGCACAAACGAAAATTGTCCTGGAGAATTGCGGTGCCATCAACTCCGAAAGCATCGAAGAATATATTGCCGTCGGCGGTTACGAAGCAATGGCAAAGGTTGTCAACGAAATGCAGCCGGCGGATGTGATTGAGGAGATCCGCAAGAGCGGCCTTCGCGGTCGTGGAGGCGCCGGTTATTCCACTGGATTAAAATGGGGAATTGTCAGCAAAGCACACGGTGAACAAAAGTATGTTGTGTGCAATGCAGATGAAGGGGATCCCGGTGCATTCATGGACCGGAGTGTTTTGGAAGGCGACCCGCACCGTGTTCTCGAAGGGATGGCCGTTGCAGGGTATGCCGTCGGTGCAACGCAGGGTTATATCTATTGTCGTGCAGAATATCCGTTGGCAATCGAACGCTTGAAACTCGCGATCAAACAGGCGGAAAAGATGGGATTGCTCGGCAATCGCATTCTTGAATCGCAATTCAATTTTCGCATCGATATCCGTATCGGCGCCGGAGCATTCGTCTGCGGCGAAGAGACTGCACTGTTACAATCAATCGAAGGGAAACGAGGCAATCCTAAACCGCGTCCACCGTATCCTTCCGAAAAGGGATTGTGGGGAATGCCGACACTGATCAATAATGTAGAAACGTTTGCGAACATTGCACCAATCATCCGGAACGGCAGCGACTGGTTCTTGAAGATCGGTACAGAAAAAAGTAAAGGGACAAAAGTATTTGCACTCGCCGGCAATATTAAAAATACCGGGCTCATCGAAGTTCCGATGGGCATCCCGCTGCGAACAATCATTTTTGACATCGGCGGCGGTACGACGGAAGGGACGGAATTTAAAGCAGCGCAGACCGGCGGACCGTCCGGCGGTTGTATCCCCGCTGAATATCTGGATCTGCCAGTGGACTACGAATCGTTATCCAAGGTTGGTTCCATCATGGGAAGCGGAGGAATGATAGTCATGGACTCCACTTCGAAGATGGTTGAGGTAGCGAAATTCTTCATGCAATTTTGTATGGATGAATCATGCGGCAAATGCATCCCCTGCAGGGTTGGTACCCGGCATATTTACGGATTGCTGGATAAAATCTCCAAAAAACAAGGGACACAGGATGATATGGTATTGCTGCAGGAGTTATGCACAATGGTGAAAGAGACCAGCCTTTGCGGCCTCGGTCAATCGGCGCCAAATCCTGTCCTCTCCACGCTGCGGTTCTTCAAAAAAGAATATGAGGAACTGCTTCAGCCGGTGGAAGTGTATTTAGGCGAGCCGGGAGTTGAAGCGGATTTTGAGAAATAAGTACGGATACTCGAAACACGGCGCTGGATTCTTAAAAATGGATTTCATTGTTGTTCCGAGATCTATTTTGATCTGCCGATCAACTTGTAACAAAGGCATCAAGCATCAAGGGGTAAAACCAATTTTAGATTTGAGCATTTTATAAATAAACATTAAGTCCAGACCATGGCAGTCAAAACACTTACAATTAATGGCGAACAATATAGCGCACAGGAAGGTGAGTCCATCCTCTCCGTGGCGCGCCAGCATAATATCCCTATTCCCACATTGTGTCATTTGGAAGGACTATCCTCAGTCGGTGCGTGCCGGTTGTGCGTGGTGCAGATCGAAGGTGTGCCGAAACTCCTTCCGGCGTGCACAACAAAAGTGGAAGAAGGAATGGTTATTCAAACTTCCAATGAACGTTTGAACAAATACCGAAGGATGATCGTCGCTCTTCTTGCGTCGGAAGGGAATCACGTCTGTGCCGTCTGCGTGGCAAACAATCATTGCGAATTGCAGGACCTCGCTTATCAGGTCGGTTTGGTGCGCGTGCGGTATCCATATCTGTATCCAAAAAAACAGTTGGATGCGACGCATAAAGATTTTGTCATGGACCACAACCGCTGTGTCTTGTGCACGCGGTGCGTCCGTGTCTGCGATGAAGTGGAAGGGGCACACGTGTGGGACGTTGCCGGACGGGGGATCAACTGTGAGATCATTACCGGATTGGATTATGCATGGGGTAATTCACAGACCTGCACGGAATGCGGCAAATGCGTTATGGTTTGTCCCACCGGTGCGCTGTTTGAAAAAGGAGTTACCATCTCCGAGATGGAAAAGAAAAAGGGATTCCTGAAATACATCATCACTGCGCGACAAAAGAAGGAATGGGTCTCGTTTGGGAATGAATAAAAAATTATCCAATGATCCAATGATCAAATGATCCAATGAATCAATGTTCCAATGTCCCAATGAATCAATGTCCCAATGATATAATGTTCCAATGATATAATGTTCCAATGATACAATGATACAATGATTCAATGATACAATACTCCAATGTTCCAATGATTCAATGATATACTGAACTAAAAACAATCAAGTGTATGAAAACTACCTACGAACGTACCATCTCGACGCTGGAGTCAGAGCAGGGTTATTTCTTTATTTTGAAGAACAAACTCTCGTTCTTTCCTAAGGTCGGTTCTTCTTTTCCACTCACGGATGGACATGTGAAAAAGGAAGCAAAGATCGAATCGTATCATTGCGAATGTCAGGGGCCGGATAAACCGCATGATCATT
The DNA here is from genome assembly GCA_041665525.1 of Bacteroidota bacterium. GTDB lineage: Bacteria > Bacteroidota > Ignavibacteria > UBA10030 > UBA8401 > UBA8401. Next base: position 13,072 of record JBAYIS010000034.1, read on the forward strand.
ACTATGTCCGTTGGTCCGGTCTGGCGAAGGGTGACCATCTTATTGTTAAACATTCCTTGCGCGATGAACACTTATTTTCCATTGAGATAGAAGAGTAACTATGAGTGAATCAAATCAAAAACCGAAAGTTGCCACTGTTTGGCTGGGAGGGTGTTCCGGCTGCCACATGTCCTTCCTTGATCTCGATGAACGATTGATTGAATTGGCGGATAAAATTGAATTGGTTTACTCTCCGATCGCAGATATCAAAACTTTTCCTGAAAATGTGGATATCACCCTCGTGGAAGGGGCGGTGACCAATGATGAAAACGAAGAAATGGCACATAGAATTCGGAAGCATTCAAAATATGTTCTTTCGTTTGGGGACTGTGCTACCACAGGCAATGTGACGGCAATGCGCAATCGTTTCGGTACCGGTGAATTGATCGACCGTGCATACAAAGAACTTGCTGATATATGCAATGCGGTGCCGAATGACCATACATTGATAGCACAACTGCGCACACAGGCTATCCCGCTGCATCATCTTATTCGGGTGGATGCTTTCCTGCATGGCTGTCCGCCTGCTCCTGATGAGATCTGGTTTGCAATGAATGAATTTCTGCAGGGTAGAATACCGATCTTTAATACCCAGTTCTTGAGATATGGGTAATCAAACAATTGATTCATTTGTTCATTGATCAATGTAAAATGAATCAATGAAACAGTGATTCAATGAATCAATTCTCATCTAATTTGTTGAGCTATTATGTCCAGTGTTATTACAATTTCTCCCGTTACACGCATCGAAGGCCACGCCAAGATAACCATCCACCTTAACGCAAAAGGGGAAGTGGAAGATGCCCGATTTCATGTAAATGAATTTCGCGGCTTCGAAAAATTCTGTGAAGGCCGTTTATTGTGGGAAATGCCCGGATTAACATCGCGGATCTGCGGTATTTGTCCCGCAAGCCATTTGGTTACATCGGCTAAAGCCGGAGACGATATTCTTTCAATCGGTATCCCGGAAACAGCGGAAAAACTGCGCCGGCTGCTTGTTCTCGCCCAATGGATCCAGTCTCACGCACTCAGCTTTTTCCATCTTTCTTCACCCGATTTTCTCCTAGGTTTCGAAGCAGATCCGGCAGTAAGGAATATCTTCGGATTACTGAAGTATGATAAAGAATTCGCCCGAAAAGGGATTCGCTTGCGCAAATTTGGTCAGAAGATTATCGAGTATCTTGGCGGTCGGCGGATTCACACGCCGTGGGCGGTTGCCGGCGGTGTTCGTGAATCGTTCACGATAGAGGAAAGGGATAAATTGCTGCAGTGGTATCCCGAAGTATTGGAAACTGCATTGATGGCACTTGAAACGATCAAGCAGATCCACGGACAGTTTACGAAAGAAATCTCCTGCTTCGGAAATTTTCATTCCTTGTTCGTCGGCATGGTCGGAGCCAAAGGAGAATTGGAATATTACGACGGGAATTTGCGGATCATGGACAGCGCTGGAAATATCATCGCGGATAATATCAACCCGAGGGAATATTACAATCATTTTGGCGAGGCAAGTGAATCGTGGTCGTATCTGAAGTTTCCGTACTATAAACCGCTTGGTTATCCAAAGGGCATTTACCGCGTCGGCCCGCTTGCCCGGATGAATATCTGTGATTCCATCGAAACGCCGCTGGCAGAACAGGAACGGAAAATGTTCAAGGACCTGACGCCGACGACCGAAGCGGTGAACAATTCGTTCTATTTCCATTATGCGCGGTTGATCGAATTACTGTTCGCCGTGGAACGGGTCGAGCAACTGCTGTGTGATCCGGCGATCCTGGGAACACATGTCCGCTCTAAAGCGGAAATAAATAAATTGGAAGGGGTCGGCGCATCGGAAGCGCCGCGCGGTACATTATTCCATCATTATTGGGTGAATGAGGACGGCGTTTTGCAGAAAGTGAACATGCTGATCGCCACTGCGCAGAACAATATGGCCATGAACAGGACGGTCCGGCAGATCGCTATGCAGTTTGTTGAAGGAAAGAAGATTCCGGAACCGGTATTGAACCGTATCGAAGCAGGCATTCGCTGTTTCGATCCTTGCCTCAGCTGTTCAACCCATGCACTCGGACAAATGCCGCTGGAAGTTTTGTTATATAATGATCAAGGACAATTGATTGAAAGGAGGGTACGATGAATTCAATGGAGCAAAAACCAAAAGTGCTCATTCATGCGTACGGTAATCCCGGCAGGGGAGATGATGGACTGGGGAATACGTTTATCCAAATGTGCCAGCCTTGGCTGTCATCCGAATATGTACATCATCTAAAGATCGAGAACAGTTATCAACTGAATGTGTAAGATGCCTATACGATGAGTGAGTTCGATATTGTTGTCTTTGTTGATGCGACAAATGCGGGGGTCGAGGATTTTTCATTCACGAAGATCGAACCGAAGTCCCAATCCCCGTTTACGACGCATGCCATGTTCCCGTCCGGCGTCTTATTTCTCTGCGGAGAATTGTATGGTAAACAACCCGAAACGTACCTGCTTCAGGTACGCGGCTATGAATGGGAAATGCTGGAAGGATTATCAGAACAGGCGGAAAGAAATTTATGGAAAGCATTCCATTTCTTCCGCGCGAAACTGCATGATTGGATCGAACTGGGACAGGAGCACGAACACGAAGGTGTGTAAGATTGCTCAATCCCTCCTTTGAACAGCGGTGGCAATTTTCATTCCGCTGTCAAGAAATGAAACCTGCGGAACAAAACAACGGCGGATGTTATCCGCCGTTGGTGTTTCACACACTGAATTTGACAGTGCTTACACTTGCGGCACTTCCCTTCCCATCATTTTATAGATATCAATAATCTGTTGTGCATTGTCCTTCGCATCCTGTTGATTTGGATCGAGCTTCAATACTTCGCGGTACTGTTTCAATGCGCTTGGATATTTCACCCTGGGAGCAAGCGTGTCATTGAACATGTAGTAATGCCCGAATTTCAGGTGTGCGGAGATCAAGGATTGTTTCAGCGCTGGATCGTTCGGACTGGACTTTACAAGTTCCTCCATTATCTGGATCCCTTGGTCATATTCCCCGGTATTGATCATCGCATTGGCATGGTTCAGTTTCTCAGCATCGGCTTTCGGTTCGGTACATCCGATCAGAAGGGCGACGATAGCAGCAGCAAACAGTCTATAGGTCATTCGTTGAATTCCTTTCTTTTCTCAATTCTGTTACAATTGTACGAAAGATTCCTCAAAAAATACACTATTCTTTCTTCTTTTTCATCGGAACATTTTTTATTTTACGCACGTCTATATTGTCGCTTCTATGCCGGAGCATCCTGCGGCATCAAAAAAAACTAAAATGTCAGCCACCTTGGTTGTGGATTACTTTGTGCTTGGTGTCTGACATCTTGATTTTAAAATTCGGAGGAATAATGAACTACGATATTAAAGCGATCAACGAAAAGGTTCAAAAAGAAAGTGCCTTTGTCGATCTTTTGACGCTTGAAATTAACAAGGTCATTGTCGGCCAGAAACATATGGTCGAACGACTGTTGATAGGATTGCTGGCGAACGGACACATCTTGTTGGAAGGGGTGCCGGGATTAGCCAAAACACTTGCCATTAAAACGCTCGCTTCTGCCATTGATGCAAAATTTCAGCGCATCCAGTTTACCCCGGACTTGCTCCCGGCTGACCTTGTTGGTACGCTCATCTATAATCAGAAAGACGGGAAATTCCAGACCAAGAAAGGTCCTATTTTCTCTAATTTTATCCTGGCAGACGAAATCAACCGCTCCCCCGCAAAAGTGCAGAGCGCGCTGCTCGAATCGATGCAGGAACGTCAGGTAACCATCGGCGAAGAAACATTCAAATTGGATGAACCATTTCTAGTACTGGCAACACAGAATCCCATTGAACAGGAAGGAACCTATCCGCTTCCCGAAGCGCAAGTGGATCGGTTTATGCTGAAAGTGAAAATCGGGTATCCGTCGAAAGAGGATGAACTGAGCATCATGCGGCAGAATGTCTCCGGGAAATTTACAGAGGTGAAACCGGTCGTTTCTACGAAAGAGATCCTGAAAGCCCGTGCTTCATTGCAGGAAATCTATATGGACGAGAAGATCGAACGGTATATTCTGGATATCGTTTTTGCAACACGGAATCCCAAAGAAGCACAACTGCCGAATCTGGCCAATCTCATCAATTACGGTGCTTCACCCCGCGCGACCATTTCAATGGCGCTGGCATCGAAAGCATACGCGTTCATTAAACGCCGCGGATATGTCATTCCGGAAGACGTTCGTGCCGTCGCAATGGATGTGATGCGCCACCGCATCGGCGTCACCTACGAAGCGGAAGCAGAAGAGGTCACTTCTGAAACAATCGTCCAGGAAATCCTGAATAAAGTTGAAGTACCGTAGGAAGTGGGGAAAGAGTGGTGTAGATATTTTTGAGTCGTGAGTCCTGAATTGTTTTTCGCAAAGTTGATCGATCAGTAAGAAGTAGAAACTTCTGAAAATGACATTGCGCAAGAGTTTTTCAGATGTCTCAAACAAGAAATTTTCAATTTTCCATTATCAATTGTTTTCCCGTGACCACTGCTGAATTACTAAAAAAAGTTCGTCAAGTTGAGATCAAAACCCGGGGAATGGTGAACCAGGTCTTCTCCGGCGAATATCACTCCGTTTTCAAAGGACGGGGAATGGAATTCTCCGAAGTGAGGGAATATTCCTACGGTGATGATATCCGGAAGATCGATTGGAACGTAACGGCGAGGAACAATAAACCGTTCATCAAGATCTTCGAAGAAGAACGCGAGTTGACAGTGATGCTGGTCGTCGATGTTAGCCGTTCAGGACAGTTCGGCACGGTGAATGCCACAAAGAACGAAATTGCCACAGAGATTTGCGCCGTGCTTGCATTCTCCGCCATCAGGAACAATGATAAGGTCGGGTTGATTATGTTCTCGGACACTGTGGAAAAATTCATTGCTCCGAACAAGGGAAAATCTCACATTCTCCGCATCGTCCGCGAACTTCTTTCGTTTCAACCGAAAGGGACCGGAACGAATATCAGCGGCGCGCTGCAGTATCTGAACAGCGTCATCAAAAAACGGTCGATCAGTTTCGTCCTCTCCGATTTTATCGATAAGGAATATGACAGCGCTCTGCGCATCGTCAGCAAACGGCACGACGTGATTGCTGTAACGATGAACGATCCGCGTGAACGCGATCTGCCGAAACTCGGCCTTATCAAAATGAAGGATGCAGAGTCAGGACAGGAACGATGGATCGATACCAGCGACAAGAATATTCAGCGCTCCTTCAAACAGTACTGGAAACAGCACGACGAAAGGATGAAAAAAGCGTTCCTTTCCACAAAAGTAGACAGGATCTCCATCGAAACGAATAAACCCTATCTGCGTCCGTTGGTGGATTTCTTCAAGATGAGAGAAGCACGAGTGTAGTAATTGGAAAGAATATCACTATAGAATAAGGTAAAATATTCCCGAATGAGAGTATTATCAGCAATCCTTTTTTTCTGCGGTATGGTTTTCCCGCAGGAGGTAACTGTTACCGCCAGTGTCGATTCACAATCGGTACTGTTGGGTGATTGGATCCGCTATTCCGTGGAAGTGAAACATCCGGCGGCGGTTCCGGTGACAATGCCTGCAATGAAAGATACGCTCGGTTCTTTCGATATCGTGCAGCAGGATTCCCTCGTTCGCAGAGAACAGGACGGCACTGTTGAATTGAAGAAGAATTTCATAATTGCAAAATATGAGCCGGGTCGATTCACCATCCAGCCGTTTGCCGTCCAATATTCGGGTACGGATGGAAAAATGTCAACGGCAGAATCGAATCCCATCCCGGTGGAGATCCGCTCGGTTGAGATCGATACAACGCAGTCCATCCGTGATGTGAAGCCGCCGATGACCGTTCCTATGTCCGCCGAAGAGATCGCAATGTATGTCGGCATTGTTCTGGCGATGGCTGGCGCAGGATATGGCATCTATTATTATGTCAAAAAAAGAAAAAAGACGGGCGGCAGGGTGGAAGAAGATTTGAAGCCCGATATTCCCCCTCATATTCTGGCGTTGATGCAATTGGATAGCCTTGAGGCAAAACGGCTATTGCAGGCCGGCGAGATCAAAGCATATTACTCCGAAGCAACGGAGATCATTCGACGGTATTTCGAATTGCGATACGGTATCATGGCGTTGGAAATGACCTCTGCCGAAGTGATGGCACAGCTGGAAAAGTTTAAGATGGAAAAAGTGACGTTTTCCGATATTGAAAGCCTACTGACGGGATCGGATTTGGTAAAGTTCGCAAAATATCAGCCGGTCGCTTCCGAAAATGAACAGGTGATACCGCAGGCGCGCACCATCATAGAACGAACAAAGCCAGTCAACGAAACTGTCTCAGAAAGTGTTTGAACTAAAGAAATCATGACAGATATAGCATTTGCAAACCCAGAAGTGTTGTTCCTGCTACTCCTCGTCCCGGCGCTGTCGGTGTGGTATTATTACCGGCTTCAAACGAAGGACAGCGACATTCGCTATTCGACATTGCAGCCGTTTGCTTTAATCTCGTACAGTGCAAAAGAGAGGCTCCGTCATCTGCCGTCCATTCTGCGGATGATCGTGCTGTCGTTGATTATCATTGCGCTGGCGCGTCCGCAATCGACCTCGAAAGGGGAGAATGTTTATTCCGAAGGGATCGACATTGTTCTTGCACTCGACATTTCCGGCAGCATGCTTGCTGAGGATTTTCAGCCGAACCGGATCGAGGCGGCAAAAAATGTCGCGCAGGATTTCATCAGCGGCAGAACGAATGACAGAATCGGATTAGTGATTTTTTCCGGCGAGAGTTTCACGCAATGTCCTCTGACAGTGGATTATGAAGTCTTAAAAACACTCATCAAACCGTTGAAGAGCGGAATGATCGAGGACGGAACGGCGATCGGACTCGGCCTGGCTAACGCTGTGAATCGTCTGCGCGAGAGTAAGGCCAAAAGTAAAGTAATTATTCTACTGACGGATGGTGTAAACAACCGCGGCGAGATCGATCCGATCACGGCGGCGCAAATTGCGCAAACATTCGATATCAGAGTCTATACGGTTGGTGTCGGAACGATCGGCGAAGCACCATACCCGGTGCAAACACCGTTCGGCATCCGGTATCAAATGGTGCCGGTGGAGATCGATGAAAAAGTGATGAAGCAGATCGCGGAGATGACGCAAGGGAAATATTTCCGCGCGACGGACAATAAAAAATTGCGCGCGATCTACCAGGAGATCGATCATCTGGAAAAAACCCGCGTCGAGATCCGTTCATACCGGCGGTATACGGAATTGTTCTATTCGTTTATTATGGTCGCAGCATTTTTATTGATCGGCGACATCGGTTTGTCCAACACATGGTTAAGGAAATTACCCTGATATGTTCCGGTTCGCACATCCCGACTATCTGTATCTGTTAACAGTAATTCCAGCATTGCTGCTGCTGTTTGCATTTGCACGGATGCAAAGCAGAAAATCGCGAAAACTGTTCGCCGCAACGGAAATGTTTGTCCGCCTGACGGAACAACACAGCACGCGAAAAGGAGCAGTAAAGGCGACTCTTGCCGTCTTTGCATTTTCATTTTTGGTCGCAGCGCTTGCCAATCCGCAAGTCGGCACACGAATGGAAGAAGTGAAACAAGAGGGGGTCGATCTCTTCGTTGCGTTGGATGTTTCCAAATCCATGCTCGCGGAAGATATCAAGCCGAACCGGTTGGAAAAAGCGAAATACGAACTCAGGAATCTGATCGAACGTCTGGCAGGCGATAAGATCGGCGTCATCGTGTTTTCCGGTGAAGCATACACTCAATTTCCTCTCACGGTCGATTACAGCGCTGCCGGACTGTTGCTGGATGTCGTGGACGTAGAGTCGGTACCGAATCCCGGAACAGCGATCGGATCCGCTATCGGTCAGGCAATGAAGTCCTATAATTTCGAAGAACCTTCCACCAAAGTGCTGGTGATCATGACGGATGGTGAGAATAATTCGGGCGATGCGATTGAACAGGCTAAAGCCGCTGCAGAAAAAGGTGTCCGTATTTATACAGTGGGACTCGGTTCGCCATCGGGAGCTCCAATTCCCGTATATAATAGTGCTGGGCAACCAGTAGATTTCAAACGGGATCGTTCTGGAAATATCGTGTTGACGAAATTGGACGAGGTTTCATTGCAGGAAATCGCCTCGATCGGAAAGGGACACTATTACCGGGCAACCAATTCGCAGGATGAACTGGACGCAATTTACAAGGATATCAACACGTTGGAAAAACGGGAGTTCGGTGCAAAACAATTCACAGAATTCGATGATAAGTTTCAGTATTTTCTTTTGATGGCATTAGTGCTGCTGTTCATTGAGGCGATCCTTTCCGATAAGAAAACGGAATGGCTCGCGCGGTACAATCCATTTCGCAATTTGATGGGAACGGAGAAGGTGAAATGAGAATCGTATTCCTGTTCATGGTAATGGCATGTGCATCGGTAAGCGCACAATCGGTCAGGTCCCTGGTGAATAACGGGAATGAACTGTACGAGAAGAAACAATATTCGGACGCCGAAGCGGAATATAAAAAATCGCTGGAGAAGGAAAAGGAGCTAATGGAAGGTGCGTATAATCTTGGCAATGCCGTCCATAAACAACAGCGTTTTGATGAAGCGATCCAGAGTTATACACAGGCATTAAGCAAAACAAACGACAAAGAGACGCAGTCCAAGATCCATTATAACATTGGCAATGCACATTTTGAAGCGAAGCAGTACAAGGAAAGTATTAACTCTTATAAACAGGCGTTGAAACTGAATCCGAACGATGAAGATGCAAAATATAACCTTGCCTATGCATCGCGGATGATGAAACAACAACAGCAACAACAGAAACAGCAGCAGAAGAACGAAAACAAAAAACAGGACAAGAAAGATCAACAGCAGCAGGAACAGCAACAGAAGCAAGAGCAGCAAAAGCAGGAACAACAACAGCAACAACAGCAAATGGCGCAGCAGCAAAAAGAAGTGTCAAAAAAAGAAGCGGAACGCATCCTGGAAGCATTGAAGAATGACGAGAAGAATACTCAAAAGAAGGTCCGCAAGAAAGCACCGGTCCGGATGAATGTGGAAAAGGACTGGTAACGAAAATTGAATATGACGAGAAAGACCATACATAGCGTTTTGATTCTGATGCTGATCGCGGTGAGCGTTCTGCTCGCTCAGGATCCGACTCTGACAGCGGGAGTAGACAAAAATCCTGTTGCTGTGGATGAGCAATTTACCCTCGAATTTACCGTGACCACCACCGGTGCAAGTGCGCGTAACTTCAAAACACCCGATCTGTCGAAATTCCTCGTTCTGTCGGGACCGAACCAGTCTACAAGCATGCAAATAATCAACGGATCGGTCTCATCATCGCAATCATTTAGTTATGTGTTGCAGGCGCGCGAAGCGGGAAAATATACGATCGGTTCTGCAACGATCGAGGTCTCCGGTAATCAAATCAAGTCCAATCCACTCGAGATAACCGTCACGAAATCTTCCGGAAAGAAACAAGCACAGGCACAATCTCCGCAGGGACAGGCAGTCGATGTCGGCGATAACTTGTTCCTGCGCGCTACGGTTGACCGTTCACGAGTTTATCAGGGAGAGCAGATCACCGTTACATATAAGATCTATACGCGTGCTCGGATCGTCAATTACTCCATCAATAAACTTCCGACAATGACCGGATTCTGGGGAGAAGAACTTCAGCTTCCGCAGCAGGTCAATTTGACGAACGAAGTTTTGAATGGGAAACAATATCAGGTCGGAGTCTTGAAGAAAATGGCGCTCTTTCCGACGCAAAGCGGAACGCTCGAGATCAATCCGATGGAATTGACCTGTCAGATACAGATTCAGACGAAGCGTCGCTCCAACGATATATTCGATCAGTTTTTCAATGATCCCTTCTTTGGTGCCCAGACTGCAAATGTTCCATTGAAAAGCACTCCGGTGAAAATCACCGTTCTGCCGCTGCCGCAAAATCCTGTGCCCGAATCATTCCAGGGTGCCGTAGGGAAATTCACACTCAGTGCATCGTTGAATAAACGTCGTGCAAAAACAAATGAGCCTATTTCATTGAAGGCGACCATCCAGGGAGCGGGAAATGTTAAGATCCTGGAGGCTCCGAAACTAAAACTGCCGACTGATTTCGAGCAATACGATCCGAAAGTAAAGGAAGATATCGAACGAACAGGAACGTCGATCACCGGAACAAAAACATTCGAATGGCTTATCGTTCCCCGGTATCCGGGAGAGAAAAAGATTCCCGCCCTCGAGTTCTCATTTTTTGATGTCGGCCAACGAAGGTATGTCACGCTTCGGACAAATGAATTCAACGTTCTGGTCGAAAAGGGGAGCGCTGAAGCACCGCAAAATGCTGCGGGACTTTCAAAGGAAGATGTACGGTTGTTGAATCAGGATATCCGTTTCATAAAGACCGATGCCGGATCATTCCGTGAAAAGAACAAAGAACTGTTCGATCCGACAGCAGCGGTGATGATGACTGTCATCCCGTTTGTCGCATTCATCGCCCTTTTGTTTCATCGGCAAAAGGCACTTTCGGAAATGTCCGATGTGGTGATGTTCCGCTCGCGCAAAGCGTTGAAGATCGCAGCAAGGAAACTGGCCAATGCTAAAATGCTGTTGCATGCGAATAAATCCGAAGAGTTCTACGCAGAAGTTTCGACCGCAATGTGGCAATATGTTTCAGATAAACTGGCAATAGACCGCGCAGAACTTTCCATAGAGAATGTTACCCAGAAGCTGCAGGAGAAAAACATTTCCGCGGACCTGAAACAGAAAATTATCAATCTTCTGGAGTCGTGTGAATTCGCCCGGTTTGCACCCGGCAGTTCTTCGCAGGAAGAAAAAAATAAAATGTATGAAATGGCGAGCAGCATTATTGTTGCCGCGGAACGGGAACTGGTGAAATGAGAACGATCTGGAAAGCTCTCTTCACGATTGTTGCAGCGGTAACGACAATTGCCGCTCAAACCGAAGAATTATCTTCAGTATTTGAAGATGCAAATCGCCTTTATCTGGAACAGAAATATGATGCAGCGGTCAATCGCTATGAATCGATCGTGAAGAATGGGTACGAGAGCGGAGAGCTGTATTTCAATCTTGGGAATGCATATTACAAATCCGGGAAATTGCAACACGCCGTTCTGAATTATGAACGCGCCAGGAAATTCATACCGAATGACGAGGACCTTGCATTTAATCTTCAGCTCGTCAATATTCAATTGACGGATAAAATCGAGGCAATCCCGGAACTCTTCATTTATCGCTGGGCTGAATCGCTGCTGACGGTATTTACACTCGACACGATGCTATGGTTGATGTATACCTTTTTCCTGTTGACGCTGGGATCCTTTACCTATTATCTGTTTGCCGAAACATATGAACAACGTCGTTATTCATTAATGAGCGGTATGACCTGTTCGGTTCTACTGATCTTCGGAATTGCCAATTTTGTGGTACAGTCCTATCGAGAATCGAATACGGAATTTGCCGTTGTGATGACCGATATCGCCAATATTAAATCCGCACCGGACAGCAAAGGGAACGATCTTTTTGTGATCCACCGGGGATTGAAGGTGCAAGTGTTGGATAATGTTAACAAGTGGTATAAGATCCGTTTGGCAGATGGGAAAGTCGGTTGGATACCGGAAAAAGAGATCGAAGCGATCTGATATCCTTATTATTTCTACAATTGAAAATTTCAATTTGGTCATTAACCCAAACTAAAGTACATGGACGAACTTTCTATGGAATCCATCGTGCGTAATACCTGAATTTTATCCAAAAAAAGCCACTTCTTGATCATAGTAAAAGATCTAATTTCTCCCTATCTCATTAAAAAATCTGCAACTTAACCCGATTTTGACTCGTAAAGTCTAGCAACCTGAATTCTGGGAGATTTTCTTTATGATCAAAGTCCAAACGTCACCGATAGCCGCATTCCTCATCGCCGCGGCAGCACTCTTGTTCCTCGGTAATTTCCATCCCAACGAACTAGACTCTCCGTCCAATCCTCCGCAAGAATCAGATACAAAAAAATATTTCATCACCTTAAAAGATTTCACTTCTGAAGAAGTAAAAGGGCTTGGGTTTACATTGTCGAAGGATGTCACTGTTCATATTAATGCGGTCGGCGGTGGAAGTAAAAGTACCTGGAAAGAGATTTTTGGTAATAGAACCCGTTCTAACGATATGTTCGCTGCAGGTTGGATCATCGATGCCGATACCCGAGAAGTAGTTTGGGAAATGACGATGGATAATACGTCGGGCAGGGAAGAGAATAGAACGTGTGAAGCCGAAGTGAAATTGAATCGGGGATCCTATGAAGTATACTATGCCGCATATGGATTTTCCTCCAGTTCTTCATTCGGAAATTATACATCCATCAATATAGACCGCCGAGAAGGGAAATCGCGAAATAAATTCGACAAATTTTTGAATTGGTTCGACGACGATTATACTTCAATGTATGATGAATTCATGGACCGGGCTCGAGAGGAATACGGCATCCTGTTGTCGGTAGTGCCGGGTGAAGCGACAGCCGTTCAAACATTCAATGCTCCGAAGAAGAATCCAAACACAGTGTTCGCCGCTACCGGTGTGGGGGACGGAGCATACGTCCGAAAAAAATTGACGGTGAGTAAGGATGTATCGCTGTCTGTTTATGCTCTCGGCGAAGGCCGCGGTCGCGACGAAGTATTCGACTATGGCTGGATTACGAACACCGATACCAGGGAACGTGTGTGGGAAATGCGGTATGGAAATACGGATTATGCCGGAGGCGCTTCGAAGAATGTTCTATTCAACGGTGAAGTCCGCCTTCCCAAAGGAAGTTATGAATTATGCTTTGTGACTGATGACTCTCACTCACGGGAGGATTGGAATTCCAAACCTCCATATGATCCATTCAATTATGGAGTTACGATCATCGGGAAGAACGAATCGGACAAATCATTAGTGACTATCGGCGAATATAATTATGAGAAGAATAATATTGTTGTGCAGCTGACCAGAGTCCGAAACAATGAATTTGTGCAAGCTGGATTCACGCTGAAAGAAGAGACTCGTCTGCATGTATATGCGTTAGGCGAGGGTGATAATATTCCAAGAGTTAAAGTATTTGGCGAAACGATCCCGGAATACGATTCGAAAGAGATGGTGGAGGTAGGCGGAAGATCTATGGCAGATTACGGATGGATCATCAACGCCAAGACACGTGAACGTGTGTGGGATATGAATAAGCGCAATACCACACATGCCGGAGGAGCGCGAAAGAACCGGCTTGCCGATGAATTCATCACGCTGCCGGCAGGAAATTATCTTGTCTATTATCAAACGGACGATTCACACGCATATAACGATTGGAACGATGACAAACCATTCGATGCTGAATCATACGGCATTACCGTAATGGGTGCGGGTGAGAATTTCAATATGAAGAACGTTGCGAAATTCGAGGAGACTGAAGAGGGCAATATCCTTGCGCAATTGATCAAAGTGCGGGATGAACGCCATGTACGCCAAAAATTTTCTCTGGAAAAAACTATGAAGGTCCGTGTTTATGCTATCGGCGAAGGTGTTGGAAATGAGATGGCCGATTTTGCATGGATCGAAAATGTTAAGACCGGGGATGTTGTCTGGGAAATGACCTATCGATCAACAACCAACGCCGGCGGGGCGAAAAAGAACCGATTATTCGACAGAATGGTCTTTCTGGAAAAGGGGGAATATGAGGTCCACTATCAGACCGATGATTCTCATGCATTCAATGACTGGAATGACGATCCACCGGAGGACAGGACGCACTGGGGAGTAACAATTTATAAGGAACAATAATAATCCCTTCAATGAATTCGATTGCACTGGCCTGATGGAATACCATCAGGCCTTTTTTTTGCCCCTCCGTTCAGGCAATACCGGGTGGAAAGAATCCTTCCTTCCTTTTTTCTTCCCATATTTTTTTCTATCTTTTCTCTATCCAATTCATTTTTTCTTTAGTGTATAACCGGAGTACGTGTGTCAACTTCTCAACTCGATCAATTGTGTATCAATACAATCCGCACCCTTGCCATTGATGGTGTTCAAAAAGCGAAATCAGGACATCCCGGTATGCCGATGGGTGCCGCAACCATGGCATATGTCCTATGGACGAAATTCCTGAAACATAATCCAGTGAATCCACAATGGATGAACCGGGACAGGTTTGTTCTGTCAGCGGGTCACGGTTCCATGCTTCTATATTCCCTGCTGCATTTGACCGGATATGAACTATCGCTTGAAGACCTTCAGCAATTCCGGCAGTTAGGCAGCAAAACCCCTGGCCACCCAGAATTCGGACATACCGCCGGTGTAGAAACAACTACTGGACCGCTTGGACAGGGATTTGCCAACGGTGTCGGAATGGCGATTGCACAACGATACCTTGCCGCCACATTTAATAGACCGGAATTTCCTGTGGTTGATTACTTTATCTACGCAATCTGCGGCGACGGGGACTTGATGGAAGGCGTTGCCTCAGAAACGGCTTCACTGGCCGGCCATCTGAAACTCGGTAACATTATCTATCTGTATGATGACAATAATATCAGTATCGATGGCAGCACTGAACTTTCTTTTACCGAAGATGTCGGTGCGCGATTTGAGGCATACGGTTGGCATGTCCAGACCGTTCATGACGGCAACAATATAGAAAAGATCGAAACGGCAATCCGGCATGCACAACAGGTAACGGATCAGCCGTCGCTGATTAAAGTAAAGACGCATATCGGATTTGGCAGTCCTAACAAACAGGACACCCACGAAGCTCACGGCTCACCGCTCGGCGATGATGAAATAAAATTGACAAAGAAAAATTATGGTTGGGAGGAGGATAAAAAATTCTTCATCCCGGATGAGGCGCTGTCACATTTCCGCAGTGCACTGGAAGATGGTAAGAAGAACGAAACGGCATGGAATAATTTGGTTGCAGCATATCGAAAGGCTCACGGAGAACTGGCGCAGACGTTCGAACATTCCATTAACGGCACATACGGCGATGCGTGGAAAAAAGCGTTGCCGGTATTCACAGCGGAGAATGGTACATTGGCAACACGCGAAGCATCGGGGAAAGTACTCGGTGCGATCGCTCAGTATCTGCCGACGATGATTGGCGGCTCTGCGGATCTGACACCGTCGAATAATACGTTTGTGAAAGGAATGGAAAATTTTCAGCCCGTGAATTACGGCGGAAGGTACCTCCGATACGGCGTGCGAGAGCATGCGATGGGTTCAATAATGAACGGCATCGCATTGACGAACGGAATGATCCCCTACGGCGGTACGTTCATGATCTTTTCGGAATATATGCGCCCGCCGATCCGGCTTGCAGCGCTGATGGGAATCCGGCCGATCTATGTTTTTACGCATGACAGCATCGGACTTGGTGAAGATGGTCCCACCCATCAGCCGGTGGAACAATTGGCATCCCTGCGTTCAATCCCGAATATCACACTGCTCCGTCCGGCCGATGCAAACGAGACTACGTTTGCGTGGAAGATTGCTATCGAACATACATCTGGTCCGGTTGCTCTAGCCCTGACTCGCCAGAAACTTCCGTTTATTGACCGCTCGAAGTACGCGCCGGCAGAATTGACTGCGAAAGGCGCTTATATCCTTTCAGAGAATACACCTGTGCCGGATATTATTCTCATCGGCACTGGCTCCGAACTGCAGTTTGCCCTTGGTGCATATGAACAATTGACGAAAGACGGCGTGAAAGCACGGGTCGTCAGTATGCCGTCATGGGAATTGTTTGAACGGCAGCCGAAAGCATATCGTGACGCCGTATTTCCGGCTACAGTGAAGAAACGGCTTGCGGTGGAAGCTGGAGTAGAACTTGGCTGGCATAAATATGCGAGCGAAACTATTACCATTAACTCGTTCGGTCAATCTGCCCCATACGAAGCACTGTACAAGCATTTCGGATTTACAACGGAAAATGTCCTGGCAAAAGCAGTTGCAATGCTGAACGATCATGCCTTTTGATATCTCGTTGAATATAGCGGGAATCGTCAGTGCAGCGTTCATCTGTTTTTCTCTTCTCGCATTGTGGTTTTCGGACGCATTGTTCGGAGTCGTGATACGGAAGTATCGACCGTCGGGCACCGAGGCAACCCTTTCGCTGATGTTATTCCAGTGCATTTTTGTTCTTCTTTTCTGCGTGGTGATGGAGGTGTTCGTTGATGCGATCGGTGCAGTCGGAATGAGACAAGGAATCTATGTGGGAATCGCAGTATGGCTGTTAGTTTCACTTATCCATTTGGCGGTATCATTCAAATTTGATGGATCTGCTTTTATCATCAAAGGAATTTATTCCGGATATTTTCTTGTTGCTTCGGTCATATCGGCAACACTTCTTTCAATGTGGAGATAAGGATGTATAAAACCGTTTTGCTGTTTTGCAGTATTTCGTTGATCGCCGCCGCAGCACCTCCCGCACCGAAGCTTGTCGTCTTTCTTTCCGTGGACCAAATGCGACCGGATTATTTTGAACGGTATGGCCATTTGTTCCAAGGTGGATTGAAGAAATTATATACTGAAGGACTTGTCTATACGAATGCAGATCTGAATTATGCTTCAAGCGAGACCGGACCGGGACATGCAACATTGGGAACCGGATGTTATCCCGCCAAAAGCGGAATCCTAGGGAATGACTGGATCGATCCCGATTCCAAAAGGTCGGTCTATTGTGTAGAAGATTCTGCAGCAAAACCGGTCGAAGGAAATGGCGGAGGATATTCCGCACAGAATCTGGTGGTACCGGCGATTGGTGATTGGCTGAAAGAAGGATCCAAAGAATCAAAAGTAGTTTCCATTTCATCAAAGGATCGTGCAGCAATTTTAATGGGTGGGAAACGTCCGGACAAAGTATTTTGGTATGATAAGAAGAATGGCGGAATGGTCACTTCGGATTATTATATGAAATCGCTTCCTGCTTGGACGAAAGCATTTAATACGTCGGGATGGATTCAAAAGAATGTTCCGGATTCTTGGACAAAGAGCCTACCCGAAGCGGAATATGTAAAGATCGGTCCCGATGAGTATGCGGCGGAAGAACCATGGAACGAAAGCACTGTTTTTCCCCATCTCTTCACTCCGGAGAAAAAAAAGGAACAAATAATGGGGACACCGTATGGAGATATGTTTCTTGTTGACTTCGCACTTGCAGCAGTGACAGGTGAAAAACTGGGACAACGCAGTGCTACGGATATATTGTGTGTATCATTTTCTAATTGCGATTACGTCGGACATGGATTCGGTCCGGACAGCCATGAGATTTTGGACCTGTTGGTAAAATTGGATAGAGGACTGGGAAAGTTCTTCGACACATTGGATCAAACGGTTGGAAAGGACGGATACATTGTCGCATTGAGTGCCGATCATGCCGTCTGCCCTCTTCCCGAATACAATGCCCAATTCCGGAAAATGGACGCAAAACGGTATCTGTATGGGACAGAAATCAAACCGTATCTGGATTCATTGTCGTCACTGTTAAAATACGAATTCAATACGTCCGAGGATGTTATCATTAAGAATAGTTTCATCAACTACACGCTGGCTGTGAAAGACGGATGGGACAGCGTACAGTTGGAATCAAAAATTACAAACGGATTACTCAACATCGAAGCATTTGTTGATGTCTACTTCCGACATGAACTTCTGAGCGACAATGTTTCTTCAAAACCATTTATACAAAAATTCCGGAACAGTTATTATGCACCCCGCGGCGAGGATTTTCAATACAGAATCCGCGAACACTGTATTATTGCGTCCCGTTCAGCAGGGACAACCCATGGTTCGCCATACCGGTATGATACACACGTACCATTATTATTTTGGTGGAACGGTGTCATATCGCAGAAGATTGATCGTGAAGTACACTCTGCTGATGCAGCGCCCTCGTTAGCAAAATTCGCCGGATTTGCATTTCCTAAAAACCTGGACGGAGTACCGCTGAAAGAAGTTAGCCGATAACACGATCGATTGTTCGTATAGTGAACACTTATGAAGTAATTCAGGATCAGCGACGATACGAGACGCTGCAGTGTGCATCGCCTTTAAAAAATTTTCAATGTAATCAAGACACAACTCCCTCCAAAAATCATCCTGGTAAGGACCAGTCTAATCCATAAGGGAATCCAGCTTTTCTACACCGTACGACAGAATGTTCCGCAGGCAGGCGTCGAAGCATAGCAATGCGATTCTTAACATTTTGGGTAACATCAGTTACATTCATCACCATTGGACATTTTGAAGATGCCGTGGCATTGAAACAGGATAAATTCATCTTTGCAAAATTAACGAGGAACAGCTGATGTGTCGGGGATATGTCCCGTCCAATGTCATCGTTCATTTATAATAATTGCATCTTTTTGGAAATAATCCATAATTACACGGCAGATGAGTAGAACTATCTACTGAGAATTCTGAAAAATCCCAAAACGATGTCATTCCCCCAACGGGGTCACTTCGAGACGAGGAGCGGAGCGACGAGGTTCCGCTCTTTGGAATGCCGAATATGCGGAATGTATAAAGCGGCAAATCTCGTTTTTCTGCCGAAAATAAAGCCTGAGATTTCTCGTCCCGCTCTTGATTACAATTTATGGCGGGACTCGAAATGACCATGAATAATTAATATTTCAGAGGTCTCTACTGATAAAAATGGAAAGTGGTTTTTGCCAACGACAAAACGGCAGCAATATTCGTATCCGATTTCAACGGTAATTTTTGATCCACGGTATTTCGAATTATGAAAAAATCAATTCTCCGCTTGATACTGTTTGTATGCTTCATCCCACTCCTTTCCTCCGCACAGGAGACGCCGGGTCTTCTAGGGACCAATGGTTTTCTAGAACGGGAAGCAACAACATTCAGTTTGGACCGCAAATTTGCCACTCTCGTCATTGAATCATTATTGGAAGAATTTACCGTAGAAGTGAACGGCCGTTCCATTCTTGTCTCGAAGGAAGAAGAAGATTGGAATATGTTCTTGATCCCGCCGGGCGTCAATGCACTCACCATACGGGCGGAAGGTTATGAGGCGCTGTTGCTGGATGAGTTTACATTCCGGAAAAATACAGTGTATGATCTTCATATCTCCATTGAACGAACTCCACAAACTGATGATATTGATCCCGGCAAAGGATCGATCACTATTGTTACTGTCCCTGAAGGTGCTTTGCTGACCGTTGATGGCGAACCGGGCGATTGGATGACGCCTGTAACAATTCCCGACCTTACACCCGCCGTGTATACATTCCGGATCCGAAAAGAAAATTTTGATTCTGCTGTAATTCAGGTACGAGCTTTGCCGGACAGTGCCGTTGTCATTCCGGCATTGGACCTTCGTTTACGTTTTGGTTATTTGATCGTTGATCACGACCCGGAATCAAAATTGCTTCTGAATGGCATCGTCCTGAATAATGAATCCAATACCGTGTTCCGGTTACGGTGTGGTGTGTTCGGGCTGGAAGTACAAAAAGATGGCTATGTGAAGTATCTTCAAAAGATCGTTATTAAAACTGCAGATACGTTGACGATCATTCCGGAACTTGTGCAGGATATTGCGTATTTCGATTTTTCCAACCTTCCGGAAGGTACGGATATCTATCTGGACAATGTTGAAACCGGCAGAACGGTGGTGGAGACCGTCCCCGCAGAGCATACTATCCGAATCACAACACAAGAGTAC
>JBAYIS010000035.1:0-31195 GCA_041665525.1 Bacteroidota bacterium
CCGACGCAATCTGTGTAGGGAGTAAAAAAAAATCACGCACCTACCGCACCGATCGCTTCGTCACCCTATCAATGAATATGCGGGGGTTCCTCGCGATGACGCTTAAAAGTATTTTTGAGATACGCTCTAGTTCGGGGTGATGGATCTGTGTCTGTTTCTCTGAATGGCGCTTTCCTCTCTCCGTACTACTACCGAGATAATTCCGTACTGCTACGGATAGAAACAATTTGCCCCAATATATAAATTCATTCCAGATAAAATTGCAAATAAAACATTTGGGGACAAAATGACAATTATGATCGTCGACGATAATGCTGGTATGCGAAAAGTTATCAAAGGTATTGCTGCAGAAAAATATGATGTAGTGATTGAGTGTGCCGATGGTGAAGAGGCAGTCAAGTCATTTAATCAGTTCCATCCGGATGTCGTGTTGATGGACATCCAAATGCCGAAAATGGACGGAATCCAGGCGATGAAAAAAATAATGATGAGCGATGAGAGGGCAAAAGTAATTATCGTGACAGACTATAACAACGAATCATTTCGTTCAGCTGCGCAAAACGCCGGTGCACGGGCATATGTGTCAAAAGAGAATTTATTTGAATTATCCGAACTTATACATCATTGATTCTTAATAACTAATTACAGGAGGGTGTTATGAAAACTGCTATTACAGCAATTCTTTTTACGATGATTATGCCATCGCTCATACTGTCACAGTCCTACAGCGGAGGCTCGGGAACAATCGGCGATCCTTACCAGATCTCCACCAAAACAGATCTGAAATATTTATCTGAAAATTCAGGAGAATGGGCAAAGCATTTTAAACAAACCGCGAACATCTCTTTTAATAATGCTGATTTTCAGAGCGGCGGGGATTTTTACAACAGCGGCAATGGATTCATTCCGATTGGCAATAACACGACATCATTTACGGGGACCTATGATGGAGGTAAATTCAGTATCTCCAATCTTTATATCTCCAGGTCATCATCAGATTATGTCGGTTTCTTTGGTAAGAGTTTCAACACTGTGACGAATCTGTATTTGCTTTCAGTTAATATTACCGGCGCAAACTACGTTGGAGGAATCTCAGGATCGGCGTGGGCAGGGATATCGGGCTGCTATTCGACAGGGACCGTATCGGGGACTTCGTATTCCGGGGGACTGATAGGTTGGATGACGAATGGATCGCCAATAACTGAAAGCGGCAGTGCTTGTGCGGTTACAACATCCGGCGGTTTTGCCGGTGGTCTTATCGGAAGGTCGGATGGGGGTGGTTCCGTCTCAAATTCATTTGCGACCGGTAATGTCTCTGCCACCGGTTCCTATGCCGGAGGATTGATTGGGTTTTATGAAAACGCATCAGTATATAATTGTTATGCGACCGGAACAGTAAGTTCTGGAATGGGATTCTTGGGAGGGTTTACGGCAGGTGAAAATGGTACAATCGGTTTAGTGATCAGATGTTTTTGGGATACTCAAACATCCGGCGTCGTTTTCTCTGACGGAGGCACAGGAAGAACAACTGCGCAAATGCAAACACAAAGTACATTTACCGATTCCAGTTGGGATTTCAACACGTTTTGGCAAATATCCGGTTCCAATTATCCCACGCTTCAACGGATTTCGATCAATACGATCATCGTAACGACAAATGCGGCCACAAATAATGCTGTTACTGCCGCTACGCTTAACGGAACCATCACAACATCTGGAGACACGTCTGCAATACGATTTCTCTACGGCACAACGAGCGGAGTTTACACTGATAGTATTAACGCAACTCCAGATACCGTGAAAGCAAATACCGCCACGACCGTTACGGCAGCGTTAACAGGTCTATCGAACGCCACAAGATACTATTACAAGGTGATTGCGCAAGGGAAGAGTGCTGGTCATTATATCTCCGGAAATGAGCTCAGTTTTTTTGTACGCGGAAATACCGATACCATACCCGGAAGCGCAACAATGTTTCCAGGTTCCGGAAGTAATTATGTCGGCATTCCGTATTCGAGCGCGCTGAATCCTTCCGATAATTTTACCATAGAGTTCTGGGCTTGGTGTGCCGGCGGGAATACCTATCGGGCTCCTATTGCATCGGAAAATTCAACCGGCGGATCGCATGGATATTATTTTTACGCTGATAACTCAAATCATTGGTCATCATGGCTGGGGATAGGATCGGGTTGGGCAATTATTCAAGGCGACACAGTGAAAGATTCTGTATGGACTCATCTTGCTACCACCTATTCCTCCGGAACAATGAAATTCTATATCAACGGTGTTTTGCAGGACAGTGCTACCTCAGTGGGATTTCAACGAAATACTCTTCTCGGATTCAATATCGGCGATTTAACGGAAGTGACTGGTACATTCCCATTCTACGGAAAAGTCGATGAGGTGCGGCTTTGGGGAATTGCCTGCACGCAGCAGGAGATACGGGAGAATATGCATCGAACAATTTCCGGTTCAGATACCAATCTCATCGCCTATTTTCAATTAAATGAAGGGTCGGGCGATACAACGAGGGATGTCATCGACGGTTTCATTGGAACGCGAACCGGTTCACCGTCGTGGATGACTTCAACAATCCCTGTTGGAGGCGGCATAAGTACGACCCAGTTGAGCTTCACTACCGGTACGACAAACCTCGGTACTGTTTCGATGACAATGACCAATGATTTTGACAATGCCGTCGATCTGACAGCAACAAAAATTGATGTTGCGCCCAATTCCGCAACAGGCATCACCGGTACAGCATTGAGTGATCAGTATTGGGTTATGAATAGTTTTGGTACCCCCGGCACATTCGCAGCAAATCTGACATTCACCGTTCCATCAACATTCACAAATAATGGCGCAGCGAGTGCATCAAATTATACACTCTATCATCGTTCGGCAAATGATGATGGAAACTGGACTGCAGTGGTCAACGGTGCAACGAGCATAACTGGCACAACACTTACATTTAACGGTGTAAACAGTTTCAGTCAATTTACGATTGGAACCGAAGAGGAACTTCCGGTAGAGTTAACATCTTTCACGGTTATAGCAAATAATCGAAATACAGAACTGAATTGGAGAACGGCGACCGAAGTGAATAATTATGGTTTTGAAATTGAGAGAACAGTTGTCAGTCATCAGTCATCAGTTATCAGTTGGAGCAAATTAGGATTTGTGGAAGGAAGCGGGACGACAAATTCACCGAAACAATATTCCTATATCGATAAAAATATTAATGCGGGGAAGTACTTGTACCGCTTAAAACAAATTGATCGCGATGGAAAATTCTCCTTCTCACAAGCGGTTGAAGTTGCAGTCAACGGCGCGCCAAAAGAATTTGCGCTTGAACAGAATTATCCGAATCCGTTTAATCCCACCACAACTATAGAGTATAACCTTGTCAAGGTTCAAAACCTTGACAAGGTTCCAGTTACTTTAAAAATATATGATGTGATTGGGAGAGAGGTCGCAACACTGGTGAATGAAGTGAAGGAAGCGGGAAGTTATTCGACAACATTTGATGCCTCGACACTTTCGTCCGGTATATACTTTGCACGACTACAAAGTGGAAATAACGTGCAGTTGAAGAAAATGACGCTGCTCAAATAAGAAAAGCCTCTTAAAGAAATTAGCATTACGGCATTCCGGATTCCGGAATGCCTTTCTTTTTTCTTTCCCGGAAATTCTGTATCATCTTTTAGTGAAAATCAAGATAATCTTATCTCTTATTCTCCTTTCACTGTGTAGTTTGGCACAATCCAACGGATATGTTGCTCAACAGTGGAAAGTTGAAGATGGACTTCCGCAAAGTACCGTCCGCTGCATCACGCAGACAACGGATGGATACATTTGGGCTGGAACGTGGCAGGGACTTGCACGATTCGACGGTTTGCAGATGACCATCTTCAAATCATCCAACACTCCCGCTCTCTATTCCTCCAACATCATGTCCCTCTTTTCGGACAGTCACGGTCAGTTATGGATCGGTACCGATGCCGGCGGACTTGTCCGCTATTCGAACGGTCAGTTCAAACGGTTTGACAGCACGGACGGGATTTCCGCAATGCGGATCCTTTCGATTAATGAAGATCGTTCCGGCAGGATTTGGTGTGCAACTGAACTGGGAGTTTACTCTTTTAACGGCGAAAAATTTCTCCACTTTACAGCTGCAAACGGACTTCCACGAACGTACGCAAACCAAGTTTCCCCGCTTCCCAACGGTGGAATGTATATTGGATTGGTCGGGTATGGTGCGCGCGTTCAATGCAACGGAGATTCACTTATTGTAGAAAGTGTTTTTCCGGTCGGCGGATATGTGATTGCAATAGACAGTGCAGGAACGATGTGGTATGGAATTCGAAAGAAAGGATTTATTCGGAGGGAAGGAGACAAAGAATTCGTCGATACTACGTATGCCGATTTGAAATCGGGAGAAACGTACATTTTGCGTAATCAAGAAAAATGGCTTCTTACGACGGATGACATTCGAATTATTTCGCACGACGGAAACCAAGTATTGAAACAGATTGACGGAATCTCGCTTTCGGATATTACCACTGTCTTTGAGGATCAGGAAGGAAATATCTGGCTTGGGAAAGAAGGGGGAGGACTGATTCAGCTTCGAAAAAAACAGTTACAGGTATTTTCCAAACAAAACGGTTTTCCATCTGATCTGGTGATGTGCGGATTGGAAGACCGCTTCGGGAAATTGTGGGTTGGAACTTGGGACGCGGGATTGCTTTTTTGTTCTGATACCGTTACAAAAACATTTAGTACGGTTAAAATGCCGGATAAAATATCAAGCATCTTCACTTTGACCGAATCTAAAAATGGAGGAGTTTGGGCAGGTGCTTGGGGATCAGGTTTGTACCATGCAGCAAAGGATCATGTTCAACGATTTGATAAAGGAATCTTCCGGGATGAGGTATCAATCATTTCTGTCGTTGAGGATACAAAAGACGGATTGTGGATTGGAACAGCTCATGACGGCGTCGCATACATTGTCGGAGATTCAATAACAATGTGGAACACAAGCCGCGGTTTGTCCAGCAATCGCGTAAATGCACTTCTTGCGGCGCACAACGGCGATGTATGGATATCAGTTTCAGCAAACGGTGTGAACAGAATTTCAAACGGAACAGTTACCGTATTTAAAAAAGGAAGCGGTCTTAATGATAATTTTGCTTCACCAATGTATGAAGACCACGACGGTGCGATCTGGATTGGGACAAACCGGGGATTGAATCGTTGGAAGAACGGTACATTCACGTATGTAACGGAACAACAAGGTCTGTTCGATGATGCCATTGCGCAAATTATTGAAGATGATCTTGGATATTTTTGGATTGGGGCAATCCACGGAATTTACCGCGTACGAAAACAAGAATTGAATGATGCTGCCGATGGAAAAATCTCAACCGTTCGATGTTTCACTGTTGGGAAAGAAGACGGAATGGTGAATGAAGAAACGGGCGGCGGCGGGACTCCGCGATGCTGGAAAACATCGGATGGGAAATTATGGTTCTCGACATCAGCAGGTGCCGTTGTCATCGATCCACGAACGATTACTTCCAGTGCTGTGCCGCCTAAAATTATTCTTGAAGATGTGTGGGTCGAGAATCAGGCGAGAACAATTTCGAACGAAATAACTCTTCAACCGGGAGAAACAAAAATTGAGTTTCGATACACCGGTATAAGCTTCACCGCGCCTGATAAAATCCATTTCAAATATATCTTAGAAGGCTACGACAAAGAATGGAACGATGCGGGTACGCAGCGGGTTGTTCGATATACGAATATGGGTCCGGGGACATATGTATTTCGTGTGTGTGCGATAAATAGTTCGGGAATTTGGAGCAAAGAAGATGCATCGGTAACCGTAGTTGTGCTTCCGCCATTCTATGCAACATGGTGGTTTCGCACAATTTTGATAATATTCTTTCTGACAATCGGACCGGCGATCTATTTTTTCCGGGTGCGGCAGTTAAAACATGAAAAAGCGAAACAGATAGAATTTTCCCGGCAACTGATCGAATCGCAAGAGTCAGAACGAAAACGAATTGCTGCTGAATTGCATGACGGTCTGGGACAGAATCTTCTTATTATTAAAAATAAATTACTCGTTGCTCTTCAATCGTTGAACGAAGACTTGCAATCAACCCAACAGTTGGTAGATGCTTCGGAGGTTGTTTCCGGAACGATTCAGGAAGTTCGTTCAATATCGCACAATCTTCGTCCACACCAATTGGATCAATTGGGAATAACGAAAACACTGCGTTCGATTATACGACAGATGAAAGAAGCTACGTCGCTTGACATTGCTGCGGAGATCGACGATATCGACAGCAGTTTTTCGCCGGAACAAGAGATTAGTTTATTTAGGATTGTGCAGGAATCGTTTAACAATATCATCAAACATTCCAAAGCAACGAGTGTGGTTGTTGAATTGAAAAAAACATCCGGCGCTTTGACAATGATAATACGTGATAACGGAGTTGGTTTTAATCAGACCAATGAATACCAGAATGGTTTTGGAATGAGCAGCATGCAGGAACGGGCGCGTATTCTCGGTGGTACAATAGAGATCATTTCTAAGAACGGAGAAGGAACGATTGTTCGTTTATCGGTTCCAATTCTCGACAAACAACTGCGACATTAGTGTCGTTAAAAAGAATGTTTGAGTATGCATCGTTTCATCGTAAAACACACTGTAAAACTACTGTTCATCCGCGGTGATAATGTACTAAAGAAAGAAAAGCCTTAAGGATACACTATGTCATCAAAAGACATATCAATACTTATTGCAGATGATCATCCAATATTTCGCGAAGGAGTGCGTCAGGCGTTGTCAAACGATGCATCGTTGAATGTTATTGCCGCCGCTTCGGATGGAGAGCAAGCGTTACAGTTACTGAAGGAGCACTCTCCCGATATTGCAATACTTGATATGAGCATGCCAAAGATGACCGGATTGAATGTAGCGAAGGAATACAAAAAACAACGAGGAAAAGCCGAGATCATCTTTTTAACAATGTTTGACGATGAAGAAATCCTGAATGAGGCGATGGACATCGGTGTGAAAGGATATATTCTGAAAGAAAGTGCATCCATTGATATTGTTAATGCGGTTCACGCTGTTGTACAAGGACAATATTATATCAGTCCACGACTAACAGGAAAAATTATTGCACGGAAAGAAAAACAAAATGAGTTTTCCAAAAAGAATCCCGGCTTGGAAAAGTTAACCGACTCTGAGCGAAAAATACTTCAACTGATCGCCGATTCGAAGACCAGCAAAGAAATAGCAGAAGAACTCTTTCTCAGTCAAAAGACCATTGATAATTACCGCTTTAAGATCTCCGAAAAGTTGAACCTTTCAGGAAGTTACAGCCTACTGAAGTTTGCCTTGGAGAATAAGAACCTCTTGTAAAAGATGAAGCAGTAAGCAGAGGTCAGAGATCAGAGATCAGAGGACAGACGTCGGAGATCAGAGTAAGGTTAGTAAATAATTAATTAGAGGATATATGCAAATCAATTCAGCAAAGGAGCTAATTGTTTATCAAAAAGCGTATGACCTAGCAATGAAAATATTTCAATTGAGCAAGTCGTTTCCTAATGAAGAACGATATGCGCTTACAGGACAAATACGTCGATCATCTCGATCTATTTGTTTGAACCTGAGAGAAGCGTGGGCGAAGAGACGATATGAAGCGCATTTTATCAGTAAATTGACTGATTGCGATGGTGAAAATAGTGAAACAGATTCTTCACTCGATTTTGCCAGAGATTGCGGATACTTCAATGAACAACAACACACCGAATTGACTTCGTTAAATAAAGAAGTTGGTAAAATGCTTGGCTCCATGATCAACAATCCTTCCTCATTTTTAATAGACAAGTAACCCATTTCCTAAAATTCAATATCTGACTTCCGACTTCTGACCTCTGACCTTCAATCTTTGAAAAAAGAGTACAAGTACTCTCTATAAAAGAGTATATTGTCCTATATCATTCCTTCCACTGCCAACCGATATTGCACCCATCAACTATGGGACATTCCGCAATGAAATTAATGATTGTTGACGACAGCTCCGCGATGCGACAGATGATCCGGAGCGTTGTTGCGTGTCCAAGCGATACTGTTACCGAATGTGAAGATGGAAGCAATGTAGTAATTGCCTTTCAACAATCGCAGCCAGATGTCGTGTTGATGGATTTGCAAATGCCGACCGTGAACGGAATTACGGCAACGCGCAATTTGAAAAAAGAATTTCCCAATGCGAAGATAATCATCGTTTCAAATTTTAATGATCAGGAATTCCGTGATGAAGCGAGAGAAGCAGGGGCAAGTTCCTATTTTACCAAAGATGACCTTATTCAATTGAAAACATTCATTCATCAATAATTATCAGGAGAAGTTATGAAACGGTTTAGTACTGTATTGGTTAGATGTATTTGTGCGACTGTGTTAATACTTGTTCTCACCGTTGCTGGTGCCGCGCAGGTTCCAACGATTACATCGTTTTCGCCGACATCTGGAATATCCGGTTCATCGGTCGTCATCACCGGAACGAATTTCAGCGCGACCGCTTCAAGCAACGTTGTCAGTTTCGGCGGCGCAAAAGCATCGGTCACCGCCGCATCCTCAACGGAACTGACCGTGACCGTTCCGGCCGGAACAACCTATGAACCGATCACGGTGGTGGTCGGCGGCAAGACCGCCGCTTCCAAAACGCCGTTCCATCTGAAATTTTCATCAAACGAAGTGATCAACTCCGGTTCGTTTGCAACGGTCTCTTCCTCCTACAACTCCACTCCATCAGCTGGAATGGCAAAACTGTTCGATGCAGACCGGGACGGGAAAGTCGATATCATCAATCCGATGTCGGCAGAAGGAATCTCCGCGCTCGCTAATTCTACCAGCAGCAACAGCGTCAGTTTTGCAACGAAGTGGGATTATTTCGTCACAGGAAATTCTCACCTTGATGCCGCGATTGGTGATGTGACCGGAGATGGATTTATGGAAGTGATCGCTGCATCGTCGGGCAACGGTAAGATTTCGGTGTTTCACAACGATAATGGTTCCGTTAATTACATCGGGTACGACCGGTTCTACACGAAAACAACCTATACAGTGCTCGGCTCACCCTCCAGGATCACGACGGGAGATGTCGATGGGGACGGCTACAATGATCTTGTCTTCTCCCATTCCTCCGTCGATTCGATCTCTGTGATGCGGCATACCGGAACTTCCGGCGTTGTCACCGGTTCCACGTTCAGCGCGCGGGTGAATTATTATGCCGGTTCGAATGTCAGTTCCATCGCATTGCGGGATATTGATGGTGACGGAAAGATGGATATCATTTTCGCCCGCCTCACGGACAGCACCGTGAATGTCATGCGGAATTCCAGCACCTCCGGCACCGTCGACGCTTCCTCCTTCGAAGAAAAAGTCGGCTTCAAAGTGATGGAGAATCCGTACAAGATGGCTATCGGCGACCTGGACAGTGACGGAAAGCCTGAGATCTCCGTCGCAAACCAATCGAGCGCCAATTTTTCCGTGCTGCGCAATACGAGCACTTCGGGGACGATCAATTCCGGTTCGTTTGCAACACGGGTCAATTTCACTGCTGGCGTGAATCCGCGCGGTATCGCCATCGGCGATCTGGACGGGGACGGAAAGCTTGATATCGCCGTGGGTAGTTATACGGATCAGCTCGTTTCGGTCTACAAAAATACGAGCACCCTCGGTTCCATTTCGTTCGCTTCCCGCGTCAATTATACATTCAGCAGCGCATCGCAGGATGTGAATATCTGCGATGTGACGAACGACGGGAAACCGGATATCAACGTTTTGATCGGCGACCGGTATAATGTCGTCTTCAAAAATACTGCGGCTGCGGCAGTTCCGGCCTTCAGCAGCGATGTTTCGTCCCTGTCGTTCGGCAGCGTTACGGTCGACGCCAGCGTTGTGGATACCATCTGGGTGAAAAATTCCGGAACAGGTACATTAACGGTCTCATCCGTTTCATCGGACAATGCTCTGTTCGTCGTTTCACCATCGAACGCTTCGCTCACCACGAACGATTCCACTGCCTTTGTTGTCACCTTCACGCCTACCTCGTCGGGAGAAAAGAACGGCACGATCACCTTTACGCACAATGCGGCCGGTTCACCCTCGGCGGTGACGGTCACCGGCGGTTTGAGCCGGTCCGTGACGAACTATTCACCGGCACGTTCCACAGGGATAACGTTCACCTCCATCATTTCGGGAGGGACGAGCTTTTCCTGGAGGAACGGCGGGGCCAACATCAACGACAACCGCAGCGATCTGACGGATATTGGATTTGATTTTTGGTTCATGGGTGAACGCTTCACGCAGTTCAACGTCTCCACCAATGGATTTCTAGACTTGAATCAGTATGACGCCTCGAACGGCGCGCCGTTGAACAGTTATGACGATGACAATGAAAAATTCTATTATCAGTCGCTGACCTTTGCGCCGTTGTATGATAATCTCACCGTACCGTCCGGCGGTACACTCAACGGGAATATTCGGTACACGGTGAGCGGGATATTCCCCAACCGCGTGCTGACGGTGGAATGGTCGAATATGCAGGTTCCGTCCAACACGTCACCAAGTCTGAACTTCCAGGTGAAATTGCATGAAGGGACCGGCGTCATCGAATACGTATATGGCACCATGACCGCGGGAAGCGCAACATACTCCTACACGCTCGGCATCCACGACAACAGCGCCACGTATCCTCCCACGGTGAAACAAGCGCTTGCACAGCAGACCGCGAACAGCGCATCGTTCTCCAATACGCCGGTCTTCACCCTGGCCGATCTGCCGGAATCGAATTCGAAGATCACCTTCACTCCGCCAACGGCACCTGCACCCTCCAGTATCGTCGCTTTCAATGTGAAATGGAACCGGATGACCTTCACCTGGGACGATAATGCGTCCAACGAAGTGCTCTATGCCGTCTATCGTTCGGGGGACGGAGGAACGACATTCTCTTTTGTTGATTCGCTCAGTGCGAACAGTGAGCTCTTTACAAATTACGGGCTGTTATATAATACTCCATATCAATGGCGCATTTGCGCGATCCCCGAAGGGGGATTAGCTTCTTCGTTCGGATTCACCTCCGGCACGACTGCCGGGATACTTACCGGCACCGTAACGGTGGGACCGGGCGCAACCTATGCGACGCTGACCGAGGCGATCGCTGCGATCCGCACAGAAGGGATCGTAGGTGCAACGGCGTTCGAACTGCAGTCCAACTATGTCAGCACGAGTGAAACGTTCCCGATCGATCTGAGCGACAGCAACTGGACGAGCGCCGTAAAAACATTAACGATCCGTCCTGCGGCAGGTGCGACCGCACTAAGTATCACCAGTGACAATTCCACCGGAACATTGCGCCTGAATAAGGCAAACTACGTCACGATCGACGGCCGTCCGGGAGGAAGCGGATCTGCCAAAGAACTAACGATCGAAAATACATCAACATCCGGCTTTGCCGTTGAATTGAAGAATATGTCCGGCAATAACACTATCCAGTATTGCACACTGAAAGGGGTCAATACCGCCACGGCAGGGGCTGTTGTTCTCTTCACCGGTTCTGCGATCGACGATTACGGCGTCAACAATACGAACGGGAATTTCAACAACACCGTCACCTATTGCGACATCCGGGACGGCGCGACCACGCCGGCGAACGGAGTGAATATCTCCGGCATCAGCTCGCTGCTGGACAGCAACAATACATTTTCCTATAACAATTTCTATAACTTCTTTGCAACGGCGGTGAATTTCTCCCGGGGTCTGTATTGTCCTGGATTCACCGAAGAGCTGAAGGTGATCGGGAACAGTTTCTATCAGACCGCATCGCAGACTGCGACGGCATCCCTGACAATGAATGCGGTGGACCTGAACGGACCGACCATCAACTCTGCGCTCGTCAAGGATAATTACTTTGGCGGAACGGCTCCCAATGCCGCCGGTACACCGTTCACGCTCGGACCGAACACGCAGAATGTGAATCTGCTTCCGATCTATCTTAATTCCAGCGCCGGGATCTTCACGGTGGAGAACAACACAATCAAGAATATCGATCTTGCCACCAACAGTACGAGCGGAACCGGAGCGTTTGCCGGCATCACTGTCTCCGGCGCCGACACGGCGTATGTTTCCGGCAATACGATCGGCAGCGGCACGGGAACGGGATCCATTCTCGTGACCAGTGCGAGCAACAACGCTGTCCGGGCAATCTACGGATTCAGCGGCTGTCTTAATTTTTCGAATAATACGATTGGTTCAATAACAGTTACGAATACAACAACGAGTCTTCGGACATTAATCTTTGCGATCAGCGTCAGTACAACGACCGATCTTGCAACGATTTCAGGCAACACAATTGGGAGCACAACAACTCCCAACAGCATTAACCAAAGTAATCCGATCAACATTGCGGCGTTTGTGCCTGTGAAAGGGATCGACTTTACTCCCAACGGACAGTTTTCAATCACCGGTAATACCATTGCAAACTTAAATAACGATTATACAGGAACATTTCAATTCGGTCAGGTGTGCGGCATTCACGTGGAGAATAGTTTTTCGTCAGGATCAATCACGGGAAATACTATCCGATTGTTAAAAACCTCCAGCCAGAATCCGAATACAGGGGCGCTCGCATCGGTGATCGGCATCTTGAACGAAAGCGTAGGAGACAGTCTCATCATTTCAAATAATTCGGTTGATTCGCTGTTCAATACTGCTTCATCTGCATCAGTTCACGCGGTTGGAATCTATAATTCCAATAATACAACCGGAACGAACAGTATTGATCGGAACAGAATCAATAATCTCTTCCTTTCAACATCCGATCTCACTTCGTCGTTGACCGGAATCTATCTTGCGGCCGGAAGTGCAACGTATAAAAATAATATGGTGAGTCTTGGGAACGGTGTCACTGCGGAATATGCGGTCACTGGATTGCTCGATGCCGCAACAAGCAATAATAGTTTTTACTTCAATACTATTTATATCGGAGGGAACGGCGTTGGTACAACAGCAACAAATACGTACGCATATCGTCGAACAGCCGCAGGAACCGATAGTGTAATGAATAATATATTCGTCAACGAGCGTTCGAACAGTTCCACCGGAGGAAAACATTACGCAACCCATATTAGTTCAACAACAAGTTTGACCTCTGATTATAACGATCTGTATGTGGGAGGTTCCGGCGGAGTGCTTGGATTTTCCACCAGCGATCGCACAACGCTTGCGTTATGGAAATCCGGAACGGGAAAAGATGCAAACTCTGTAAATACAGCAGTGACATTTACGTCAGCATCAGATATCCACCTGGCGGGCGGTTCGATCGGTGATATAAATTTACGGGGAACGCCGCTTGCTGCTATCGCTTCGGATGTAGATGGCGATACACGTGATCTGACTTTTCCGTATATGGGAGCCGATGAAGCGTCAACGCCATTACCGGTGGAACTTGTTTCCTTCACCGCAACGGCAGCACGGTTGAGCGCGGAATTGAAATGGAGCACCGCAACAGAAACGAATAATTATGGATTTGAAATCCAGAGGACAGAGATCAGAAGTCAGATGTCAGAAAACAACGGTCATCCTGAGCAAGCCTCTGGTTCCTTGAATGGCGCGTCGAAGGACGACCGTTGGCAAAAGGTCGGTTTCATAGAAGGGAATGGCACTTCGAATATCACCCACGAGTATACGTATAGTGATCGTTCATTGTCTGCCGGAAAATATTCCTACCGCTTGAAACAAGTGGACCGGAACGGGAACATCTCCTATTCTCGGTCGGTGGAAGTGACCGTTGGTGCGGCGCCGCTGCAGTTCGAGCTGGCACAGAACTATCCGAATCCGTTTAATCCATCAACCAATATCGAGTTCACTGTTTCCGCAACAGGCAGTGTGACGTTGAAAGTGTTCAACATCGTTGGCCAGGAAGTTGGGACGCTGTTCGATGGTATTGCAGAAGCGGGGCAATTTCATCATGTGACATTTAATGCGTCGCATCTTGCCAGCGGAGTCTATTTTGCGCGTCTTGAAGCAGAAGGAAAATCTCAGTTGCGGAGATTAGTATTGATGAAATGACCAGCCAGTGATCAGTCTGCTTCGAATGAAAGAATCCCGTTATGATAGAAGTAACGGGATTTTTTCATTGGCAGGAATGATGGATTCTGCCTTGGATTTTCTCCACTCCTCAGCCACTCCAACAGACTTAAAAAAAATTGTCCGCAAGGTTGAAAAATCGGAGTAAAAAGTCTATTTTTCGGTCACCAAACGGGGGGTGGATACATAATCTGCGGATACGATCGCAGGGGAATGATTCTGTATTTCCGCACAGCGACAACACTCAATAATGATTTCTCAAACATTATAAAGGAGGTTGTATGAAACTGCTGTGGTACGCCTGCTGTATCGCATTCACTTCTCTCTTGTTGTTTTCCACTACTGCCGCACAGACCGCCACCGCACCATCGTCCGGTGACGGAACCAGCGGAAATCCCTACCAGATCGCAACGCTGGATAATCTCTACTGGATCACTCAGAACAACACCCAGTGGGACAAATATTATATCCAAACTGCTGACATTGACGCCTCATCGACCTCCGGATGGGATTCCGGAAACGGATTTTCACCGATCGGCAGCAATGCGACCAGTTTCACAGGATCGTATGACGGTAACGGGTATACGATCTCCGGTCTCACCATATCCCGCAGCGGTACAGATTACATCGGCCTGTTCGGATTCATTTCCGATGCCACCGTGAAGAATATCACTCTCACCGGGATCAATTATTCCGGAAATTCTCTGGTCGGCGGTGTCGTTGGTTTTTCCACCGGTTTTGGATTGGCGGTGATCCAAAAATGTTCGGCAACCGGTACGATCACCAGTACGGCGAGTCAATCGGGGGGACTTATCGGCAAGACGCAGGCCGGAACGACGGTGAGCGAAAGCTTCTGCAACGTTACGGTCAGCAGCACGAACGGGAATTATCTGGGAGGATTCATCGGTCATAATGATCAGTCGTCCACCATCACGAACTGCTACAGCCGCGGGAATGTGAGCAGTACGAACGGCAATCAGGTCGGTGGGTTTGCCGGCGTGAATCAAAGCGCTACGATCACGAATTGCTACAGTACGGGAAGTGCAAGCGGAGGGGGAAGTTTTGTGGGAGGGCTGGTCGGTGCCGTTGCAAGTTCCACGGTGAACAATTCCTTTTGGGATACGGAGGCATCCGGCAATGGGACCAGTTACGCCGGGACGGGAAAAACGACGGCGCTGATGAAAACCCAAAGCACATTCACCGATGCAGGATGGGATTTTACGAATATCTGGGAGATCGTCGGTTCGAACTATCCCCGTTTGCAATCGAACCCTGATGAAGCACTGCCGGTTGAGCTGGTTTCGTTCACCGCATCCGCAAAACAACACAGCGTTGAATTGCTGTGGAAAACTGTGACGGAAGTGAATAACTATGGATTTGAAATTGAAAGAACAGTTATCAGTAATCAGTTATCAGCGATCAGTTGGAGCAAAGCAGGATTTGTTGAAGGAAATGGGACATCCAATGCGCCAAAAGAATATTCCTTTCGTGATAGGAATGTTGATGCAGAAAAATATTCTTACCGCCTAAAACAGATCGATCGTAATGGAAAATTCTCATACTCTCATGCAGTTGAAATAACAATTGCACATACACCGAAAGAATTTGCACTTGAACAAAATTATCCCAATCCATTCAATCCTTCAACAGTCATCAGTTATCAGTTACCAGTGAACAGTCCTGTCACTATGAAAGTATATGATGTGATTGGAAGAGAAGTGGCAACATTGGTGAATGAAGTGAAAGAAGCGGGAAGTTATTCGGTAACATTTGATGCATCGAAACTTTCCAGCGGAATTTATTTTGCGCGGCTGCAAAACGGCGATAAAGTTCAGTTAAAGAAGATGCTGATGATGAAATAGTTTTCTTTAAGAACTGTAACAATTGTAACCAAAGGACGGTCCGACAGCCGTCCTTTTTTTATTGCAGTTCTTCTATGGCAAATTCCCATTTTCAATTAAGGACTCTTTTGTAGTATATTGAAAGGAAAAATTCATTTAGAATACAATGTCGAAATCCATTACAATATCCTGTTTCTTCTTCTTTTTCCCAATCTTTTCTTTTGGACAGATCAATTCTTCTGGATCGATTACCTCCTACGTGGACAGTCTCATTACTTCAATTCCCGATGTGATTCCGGCCAATGTCTATCAATCACCAACCGTATCGCAACGAGCAGTATGGGAATCTATCATCGATAAATTGCTCGACGGTGATTATTCGGGAGCGCAAGCGGATGCACAGGCTATCGATTATGATGTTGTGCAGTTTAATGATACGAGCAATTCTAAAACATACTATATGTTGAGAAAGAAAAGCAGCGGTTCCAATTATTGGGGAACGTTTATTATCAATCCAGATCCGCTCCGTTCCCGCGTGTTCATTCAAATTCCTCATCCGCTCTTTGATACAAATTCGGGGAATCAGGGAATCGTCGTCTTCAAGAATACAGCAGCTCGTGCATTCATTCTTGCCGGTACCCACCGTTGCAACTCCACGTCATTCTCTTTATGCGACGGGACCACCACGGTGTGTTCCGGTTCGTCCGAACCATTCCGGAAATCTGATCAGGCACACAATGATGACGGACCATTCCAGATTACCACCGACATCTTCAAGCAATCGGTGCCAAATCTGATCGTTGTACAATTACACGGATTTGTGAAAGATCCCGGTTATCCGGACCTAATCCTGGGAAATGGGACACAATCCCTGCCGGCGACAGACTGGTTATTGATATTGAAAAACAATCTTTCTCTTCTGGACGGATCGTTGCAATTCAAGATCGCTCATATCGATACCGATTGGACAACGCTAACAGGAACAACGAACTCGCAGGGACGATTGATTAATAATAGTCCCGATCCCTGCGGCATCAGCCCTTCGAATCCGACGGGGAGATTTCTCCACGTTGAACAAGCCTATATCGGATTACGCGATAATGCCGCCAGCTATGCAAAAGTCGCGACAGCTATCGGCAACACTTTCCCTCCCGATAAGGTGATTGCTTCAGCAGCAACAGGAATTTGGGAAAATTCTTCAACATGGACGGGCGGTATCGTTCCGAATGATACCACCCATGTTATCATCTCTTCCGGACATACAGTGACGGTTACAACAAATTCTGCCGAAGCACATTCAATCGGATTTTCAGATAACACGGCTGCACTTTCATTCGCAGCGGGATCGAACCTTTCGGTGTACGGAGATTTTGTTCTTGCATCGGAAATACATAATGCCTTTTCCTCCTGGGCAACGGAAGCAACGGTGACATTCGCAGGGGCGGACGATCAGGTACTGAGCGGTTGGAACAGAGATTCGACAAACTTCTCCTCTACGTTAATAGAAGTTGTGATCGACAAATCTTCCGGAAAGATTGTTACTGCCGGGAACGATATGAATCTGAATCTCGGTACACGGCTGGAGATTGTCAACGGTACGTTCGAGCTGACTG
Organism: Bacteroidota bacterium; assembly: GCA_041665525.1. GTDB lineage: Bacteria > Bacteroidota > Ignavibacteria > UBA10030 > UBA8401 > UBA8401. Next base: position 17,619 of record JBAYIS010000035.1, read on the forward strand.
CCGGAGACGACATTGAAGGTCGCGATCTTACGGGAGCCGGCGCTTCGGCTCCGATGATTACAATTCATCAAAATGGCGTTTTTACCATACAGGGGGATTCTTCCTATATACGAAGTGGAATTGCCGATACGATTCCGATCGGACCGATCAACAACTGTGGAATGATGAAATTCACCGGAACAGATCTTTCTCTCGGCTATAATTTTTTGCACATCACCAATGAATCCGGCGCGACGATGGCAGTGTTTCCCGGATGGAAATCATCGCGTCTGCTCCGTGTTGATACATTACTGATTAACGCCGGCTCGTTTTTTGAAACATCCACAACAACGAATGTTATTTCGTCGAACGGCAGAACAGTATTGAATGCTGGGGGCATATATCGGGTTCTCGGTTCTGCTGTGAATTTCTCCTCACAGTTTACGAACAACGGCACCATCGAATATCTATCTGCTGCTGCACAAACCGTGAATGACCGGTCATATAAAAAACTTCTTCTCGGAAACGGAGGGGAAAAAATATGGACGGTAACTTCCAACAGGTCGCTGGATACACTGGAATTGAATGGAACTGCTTCGCTGAACATTACTTCCGCCGGTGTTAAAACTGTTACGGTAAACAAGCAGATGATAATGAACGGCGGAAATATCACGACCAATTCCGATACACTTATTCTCGGCCAAAATACTTCATCCGCCGGGACATTGTCCCGTTCCTCTGGTTCTGTGGTCGGCCATTTGAAACGTTGGGTACCTGCTGGTATCGATGATTTTCTCTTCCCGGTTGGAATTGCGGATCAATACAGGCCTGTCGATATCAGTGTCACTTCGTTACCGGATTCGGGCGGTTCTCTTACTGCATCATTCATCGAGAGTAATCCTGGTGAAACGGGATTGCCGTTGGATGACGGCGGAATACCAATCATCAATATTTCAACAGAAGGATATTGGAGCATTTCAAGCGCGGACGGTTTCAACGGAGGGATTTTCTCATTGGATCTTTCACCGAAAGCATTTTCCGGTATTGCAGACGTTTCATCGCTTCGCGTTGTAACACGCCCAATTTCAGGATCCTGGCAGCTTCAAGGTACTCATGTCAGCGGAACGGGAACAATCGCTGCACCCGTCGTCAGCCGTTCGGGACTGTCAGGATTCGGAGAATTTGCAATTGCCGGTGGAGCAGACAATGCACTGCCGGTTAACATTGCGTCGTTCACCGCCGCCCCCAATCAGCTGAATGCAGAACTAAAGTGGAAAACTGTTACCGAATCAAATAACCACGGTTTTGAGATTGAGCGTCATTCAGCAGAGAACCGTTCTTTTGAGTGGCATAAAGTTGGCTTTGTTGAAGGAAAGGGAACTACGAACGAGCCGAAAGAATATTCATTTGCGGATATGAATTTGCATACGGGAAAATACTTTTACCGCCTGAAACAGATCGACAGGGACGGTAGATTCTCCTATTCACACTTGTTGCAGGTGACAATCCACGATGTTCCGAAAGTGTTTGCACTTGAACAAAATTATCCCAATCCGTTCAATCCTACGACAGTAATCGGTTATCAGTTACCAGTGAACAGTTATGTCACTTTAAAAGTGTTTGATGTTATTGGCAGAGAAGTGGTAACACTGGTGAACGAAGTGAAAGAAGCGGGAAGGTATTCAGTACCGTTTGACGGAACGAAACTTTCTTCTGGAATGTATTTTGCACGCTTACAAAGCGGAGATAAATTGCAGTTAAAGAAGATGATGCTTCTGAAATAAATTTACTTGAATGATAAAACTGCCGTTGAGCCGACTGACCAATGGCAGTGTGATTTCCCTCCTTGCAAATGGTTTCCGAATGGCATATACTAACTCCCAATTATAAATTCTTTCGGTGAAGTATATATCTCATGTCTATTCGTAAAAGCGAAAATCCATTTCTGCTTATTGTGACACTGGTACTGAGTGTTGCGGTGCCCGATTATGGTCAAAGCAATTTTCAATTTGATCAATTAACAACCCGTAACGGCTTATCCTCAAATACTGTCAATACTGTCTTGCAAGATAAAAATGGATTTCTCTGGTTTGGAACGGAAACGGGGTTGAATCGATTCGATGGATATCGCTTCAAGATTTATCAAAACAATAGAAAGGATTCAAACAGTCTTTCTAATAATTATATTTGGTCCCTTTGCGAAGATGCCGCAGGAAATATCTGGATCGGCACCGATGGGGGCGGACTGAACAAATTCGATCCTCAAACGGAGACATTTGTTCGATATCAAAATATCGCAGGCGACAGTTCATCGCTCAGCACGGACATCGTGCAGTCAGTGTATCACGATCGGAAAGGAAATCTGTGGGTCGGAACGTGGGATGGCGGTGTAAACCTCATGCAAAAGAATGCTAAATCGTTTGTCCGTTTCATGCACAATCCCCTAAACCCCACTTCGCTCAGCGACAACAAGGTCCATTTCATTAAAGAAGATTCAGAAGGGAATATTTGGATTGGCACTGACGGCGGCGGATTAAATCGTTTTGATCCGATGACGGTTTCATTCACATCATTTAAACACGATCCAAAGAATCCGCGCTCACTCAGTTTTGATATGGTAACCGATATGGTTGAAGATCCGAAGGGGAATTTGTGGCTGACAACATACGGTGAAGGATTGGATTTGTTTGACCGGAGAAATAAAACATTTGCGAACTACAAATTGCAAGGAAGAGATGTAAAAGCATCATCGAATGTATTTTGGAAAATTGTACAGGACAGCAAGGGATTATTATGGATTACCACGCAGACGGAAGGATTGGTGATTTTTAATCCCCAAACAAAAACATTTACATGGTTGAAGGAAAATAAAAATATTCGGGGAGGCTTGCCGGCAAATATTCTTCAGGATGTTTTTGAAGACAATTCCGGGATTCTCTGGATCACAACAGTCGGGAAAGGGATAGTGAAAACGGACCGAAATCCTTCAGAATTCATGACGGTGCAACATACGGCAGGGGATGTAAACTCAATTCCCTCCGGATTCATTTATTCACTCTGTGAAGATTCGAACGGTGATATTCTTATAGGAACTATTGAATCTGGAATTGTTCGGCTTACTTCACAATTTCGAATTAAAAAACGATATCCGGTCAATACTCCCAACGGCCTCTCGGGGGAATATGCCCGGTCGATGTTTCGCGACAGTGAAAACAACCTCTGGGTCGGTACCTATTATGGAACGTTGAACAAACTGGACAGAAAGAGCGATACATTCGAACACTTCAATCTCGATTTTCGAAAAGAAAATCCGATGCGGAATTTTGTTCGATCGATCATGGAAGATTCTGATGGAACGCTGTGGTTTGGATCTCACGGCAATGGTGGATTGACAACGTATGATACGAAGAAACAGCAATGGTTATACTTCGTTCCATCGGATACTTCCAAACTTGCGTTAAGCGGTTATGATGTCCTTTCTGTTCGCGAAGATCGTAAGGGATATCTCTGGGTTGGAACGCAAAGTTACGGATTGAATCGGATCGATCGTTCAACGGGAACGGTGAAAAAATATTTCCACGAAGCGAATAATCCCCGTTCCGTTCCCGATAATTCTGTTCCGGAATTATTCGTTGATTCGCGCGGGAATTTATGGATTGGAACAACATCATCCGGGCTTGCACGGTACGATTACGAAACCGATTCATTTGAAATTTTTACAACGGAGGAGGGTCTTTCAGGAAATTCTATCTGCGGAATATTGGAAGACGATCACGGAAATCTCTGGATCAGTACGATGAATGCGATTACCCGTTTCAATCCAGAAACACAACGATGCGATAATTACAATTATTACAACGGTATCCGTTCCGAAGAGTTTGTCTATTCTTCACGGTACAAAACTGCCGACGGACGAATGTTGTTTGGCGGCACGGATGGCATCACTGTCTTTCATCCGGACAGTATCAAAGAACGGAATGATGATTCACCTATTCTGATTACTTCGTTCAAGATCTTCAATAAAGAAGTTACACTGCCGAAAAATATCGCCTACGTAGACACGATCCACCTTGATTATACGGATAATTTCTTCTCATTTGAATTTGCATCCCTCGATTATGCGCTGCCGGAACGGATCGAATATTCATATATTCTTGAGGGAGTCGATAACAATTGGATTGATGCTGGACGAGTTTCATTTGCCAATTATACGCACGTCGATCCCGGAAATTATCTGTTCAAAGTCCGAAGGACGAACGGCACTACATCCGCCGAGATTGCAGTAATCATCGACCCTCCGTTTTGGATGACGGCATGGTTTCGATTTTTAGTCATTTTTGGATTCCTTTCCGTGGGACCGATGATTTATTACCGCCGGGTCACGGAACTGAAAAGGGAAAAAAAACGGCAGGAAGAGTTTTCCAAACAATTAATCAACTCACAGGAAGAAGAGCGAAAAAGAATCGCATCGGAACTGCACGACAGCATCGGACAAAATCTGCTGTTTATCAAAAACTCTGCCGTGCTCGGAACGAATAAGAGCGATCTTAAACGGTTTTCGGATATCAATGAAACAGCTTCATCATCCATTGAAGAAGTGCGGCGTATTGCGTTCAATCTTTTCCCGTATCAATTGGACCGGCTGGGGTTGACCAAAGCAATTGAATCGGTGGTGAGAGCGATCGGTGAATCATCGCCGATTCAATTTCACAGCGAAATCCAAAATATAGACGGGATATTCAGCAAAGAGCAGGAATCGAGTATCTTTCGAATAGTGCAGGAGTGCTTGAATAATGTCATTAAACATTCCGGAGCTGAGAGCGGGACTGTTCTTGTCCGGGAAAATAACGGTACATTACTCATCACAATTGGAGATAACGGGAACGGATTCAATCATGAATTGCAGAATAATGAATCTAAAGGATTCGGTTTGAAGAATATCCATAATAGGGTTATGCTTCTGCGTGGGAATATATCCTTCACAACTTCGAGCGAATTTAAGACTTTGATAACAATTTCATTGCCCATCATACCGTGAACAAGAGAATAAAAATATTGATCGCCGATGATCATCCGTTAATGCGCAAAGGCATTCGCGCGGCGTTGGATGACGAACCGGATGTTGAACTGATCGTCGAAGCAGATAGCGGTGAGAGTGCATACAATCGCCTGAAACAAGAATCATTCGATATTGCTTTTGTTGATATTGAAATGCCCAAGTTAGGCGGCATTGGCCTTGCGCAAAAGGTCATTGCTGAAAAAATGCAAACCAAAATAATTATTCTTACGATGCATAAGGATAAAGATATTTTCGATCAGGCAATGAATGCAGGCGCGCATGGGTTTCTTATAAAAGAAAATGCCGTTGAAGATATTGTGGAATGCATTCAAGCAGTACAGAGAGGAGAATATTTTATCAGCCCGGTACTATCCGGTTATCTTGTGCAGCGTTCACAAAAAAATATTCTCCCGTTTTCTGCGATTCCGTACGTTGATACACTGACAAATGCAGAACGTATCATTCTCAAGCTTATTTCTGAAGAAAAAACTTCCCAGCAAATTGCCGATGAATTATTTATTAGTCCGAAAACAGTTGAAAACCACCGCAACAACATGTCCAAAAAACTTCGCCTCAGCGGAACGCACAGTTTGTTAAAATTCGCACTCTCCAAAAAAGATCTGCTGAAGTAATAACATCACCCAAAGCGTCGTCATTCCGGCGAAAGCCGGAATCCAGAAATTGGATGCCAGCATGCGCTGGCATGACGCTACGATGTCAACTTTGGTATAAAATATCAACATAGTTGAAATGAAAACCTCTCAATGATAATGAAATGACACATTACACACTGTATTTACCTGCCTGATATTTTAACCTAGGTGCTTTCACCTATAGAATTGAGTACCCCCATCTATATAAGAATTCCGTCTGCTTCTGCACATTGTATCAAAAATGAAACTCCTTTTGGTAGACGATAACGATAAGATCAGACAGATCATGAAAGATTTCTATTCGCCATACTTCGACGAGGTCGTTGAATGTACTGACGGGTCGGAAGCGGTCGATCAATATCCCTCCATTCATCCGGATTGGACAATAATGGATATTCAGATGAAACACATGGATGGAATTGAAGCCACTGAAAGAATATGCAAAGCAGAGCATTCAGCGAAGATTATTCTCATTTCTCAATTTGGAGACGAAGGAACCAAGTCCGCTGCGGCGGCAAGCGGAGCGGTGGCATTTGTGAAAAAAGAAAATCTGGAAAATGTGATCGAAATAATTCGGACAGCGGAGTAATATCCGTATGAAAAAATTGGGGCTAAATACATCTATAACATTTTAATGAGGTGGAAGGTGAAAACACTATTTTGCGTTGGTATCATAACATTCTGTTGTAGTTTCAAGATCTTTTCGCAAACAACAGTCTCAGCCGTTGTTCCTGCAACGCATGCATTGAATGTTGCTTCGACTGCAACAATTCAAGTGACATTCAGCGATTCGATGCTGGAAAGCTCGTTCAACGATACCATATCTTTTATCGTCAGCGGCAGGACGAGCGGACGACATCGGGGAACGATCGTGCTTTCAAACGGCAACACGATTGCGACGTTTACTCCGACAGTTTCATTTTCAAAGGGAGAAATTGTTACAGTTGATTTAACAAGCAATCTCAAAGAGATCGGTAATGCAGCGATAATGCCGTTTGTGTATTCGTTCACCGTACAGTCGGAACGGGCATCGGAAACGTATATACCGGGTGTTGGATACACTGTTGGGGATGCTCCATTTTCTGTGTATGTAAGCGATATTGACAGCGATGGAGACGGAGATATTATCGTTGCAAATTCTTTGGCTGACTCAATCTCAGTGTTGAAGAATAATGGGAATGGAACGTTTGCATCCAAAACAGATTATGGTACCGGAATAAAACCAGAAGGTGTATTCGTTTATGACATGGACGGCGACGGTGATAATGACATTGTCGTAATGAACGAAGGTAAAATACCCATTGCATCAAATCCCTCCAGCATTTCTCTGTTTAAGAATAACGGCGACGGAACATTTGCTGCAAAGACAGATATAGCGGTTGCTGAAATGGATAATCCCAATTCCATTATGGTTGGTGATTTCGATGGCGATGCAGACGGCGATCTTGCGGTTGTAAATAGTAATGCAAATACAATATCAATTTATAAAAACAATGGTGACGCATCGTTTGCAAGTAAAGTTGATTACGTAACTGAGAGTTTTTCCTATGCAATTCATGCCGGTGATGTGGATAATGACGGCGATCTTGATCTTGCAGTCACCAGTCAATTTACAAATTCCGTCTTTATCTTTAAGAACAATGGCAATGGAACATTTGCCCCCAAAACGCCTTATGGAACAGGCACCAGTCCAATTTCTGTTTTCATCAGCGATATAGATGCAGACGGAGACGGGGATCTCGCAATTGCTAATTCCGGTTCTGATTCTGTATCTATTCTAAAAAACAATGGTGACGGGACATTTGCAGCAAAAACAGATTACGCCGCCGGTGGAACACCATATTCTGTAATAGTCTATGATGCGGACGGTGACGGAGATGGAGATATTGTTGTGGCTAACGGCTCTGCGGGAACCGTTTCTCTGCTGAAAAACAATGGCGATGCAACATTCGCAACAAAAGTTGATTATACAACTGGTGCAAATCCTCTTTCCCTCTTTGTGAGCGATCTTAATAGCGATGGTGTCGGTGATATAGTAACCGCAAACGGAGTTGAAGACAAAGTTTATGTGGTGTTGGGTCAAGAGGCCTCTTCTCCTTCAGTAACTACTGATTCAGTTTCCGGTGTATTTGCAACTGCCGCAACATTGAACGGCACTGTAAACGCCAACAATGCTAGCACAACAGTCCAATTTTTGTACGGAACAGTTTCCGGCACATATACAGACAGCGTTACTGCAACCCAAAGCCCCGTCATCGGAACTTCCAACACTTCGGTTTCTAAATCACTAACGGGATTAACTGCGAACACGACATATTATTTTGTTGTTGCTGCCAGTAATACCAATGGCTATGTGCGTGGAAGTGAATTGAGTTTCACAACGGTCAACGCCGATTCGTCATCCGGAAATTATGCTCTTCAATTTGATGGAAACGATATTGTTTCCTCGACTCTTGTAACAACGGAGTCAAATAATTTGACAATGGAGGGATGGGTGAAATGGGACGGTGGAACGGATGTTAATCAGTTGATTTTTTTCAATGGTCAACCGGGCATTAACGGCTATGGAATACTCCTTAATCCATTTACACTGCCTGATTCTAATCTCGGAATACTCTGCGGCGGAGTTGCGTATATGACTTCCTCAAACACATTTACCAGTGGAGAGTGGCATCATGTCGCCGCAGTTCGCTCAGCAGGCACTTGGAAATTGTACCTCGACGGCGTTCAATTGACCTTGACGAATTCTGGAACTGTGCCTAACTCACCACTAAATTCCTCGAATATAGGAGAAAACACCTTCAAAGGTACACTCGACGAGATTCGTATCTGGAACATTGCTCGAACAGAATCTGAAATTCAATCTGCGATGAATCAAACGCTAATCGGTAATGAGACCGGCCTTGTGGCATATTGGAATTTTGATGAAGGCGTTGGTACGACAACAGCGGATATGACAGGTAACGGAAATGATGGAAGTATAAACGGAGCGACATGGGTGGTTTCCGGCGCAGCGCTTTTTTTTGCAACCACCAATAGCACTTCGATTATCGGAGTTACAACAGCAACAGCCAACGGTACTGTGAACGCTGGCAGTGCAAGCACAACTGTCCGATTTTTGTACGGAACAGTTTCCGGCACGTATACGGATAGCATTGACGCATCACAAAGTCCGGTCATAGGAAGTGCGAACACACCGGTTTCTGCAATCCTCACCGGCTTGACTGCAAACACGACATATTACGTTCGTGTTGCCGCAAGCAATGCAAACGGTTATGTGAGGGGAAGCGAATTAAACTTTACAACAAGCAGTGGTGCCGGTTATGCTTTGCAATTTGACGGAGTGAACGACTATGTAATGATGGGAAATGCACCCGCTTTTTCTGTTGGCGCCGCAGTGACCTATGAAACATGGATCAATCCGGAAACAACACACAACGGGTACATTTTCAACAAGTGGGTCGGTTTCTTAGAAGACAAGACATTTATCTTTTCGGGAGACCGTGTGCATTTTTATTTATTCAATGTTTTTAATGCGAGTTTCCTATCATCAACTTCAACCATACCGCTCGGTCAGTTCACTCATGTTGCTGCAACGTACGACGGATCCACCGCAAAGATTTATATCAATGGAGTGTTGGATGCAAGCAAAAGCGTCAACAGCGGTGCCAGTAATTCATCCGGTAGTTTCTATATCGGTCACAATGCCGAACGCGGAGATTCAAATAATCCCTTTCGGGGGATCATGGATGAATATCGTATATGGAATGTTGCCCGCACAGAAGCTGAAATTCTGTCGACAATGAATCAGCCGCTTGTTGGCAATGAAACCGGACTCGTCGGCTATTGGAATTATGACGAAGGGAGCGGAACAACAACTGCCGATCTTACGAGCAACGGAAACAACGGAACAATCAGCGGAGCAACATGGGTTGCTTCAGCAGTAGCGCTTCCGGTTGAACTTGTATCCTTCTCTGCAGAACTCAAAACCCAAGGGGTGGAATTAGTATGGAAAACCGCAACAGAAACGAATAATTATGGATTTGAGATAGAAAGAAAAGTGATCAATAATCAGTCATCAGTTATCAGTTGGAGCAAAGTCGGTTTTGTTGAGGGAAACGGAACAACCAACACAACGAAAGAATATTCATTCTCCGATAAAAATATTTCGCCAGGAAAGTATTCCTATCGCTTAAAACAAATTGATCGTGATGGAAAATTTGAATACTCAAAGGCAGTGGATGTAACAATTGCCAGTGCACCGAAAGAATTTGCACTCGAACAAAATTATCCCAATCCGTTCAATCCTTCGACAATGATCAGTTATCAGTTACCAGTGATCAGTCATGTATCGTTGAAAGTGTATGATGCAATCGGACGGGAAGTAGCCGTGCTGGTAAACGGAGTAAAAGAAGGGGGTAAGTATTCTGTGGAGTTTAACGCATCCGAATTATCAAGCGGGATGTATTTCTACATCCTTCGGGCAAAGGGTTTTTCGCAAACGAAAAAATTACTTTTGGTGAAATAATTATACACAGAAAGGACAGCACTATGAAAAACAGTATGCGGTACACGTTACTGTTATTTTTATCAATGGTGATTCTTTATCCCTCGCTGGCTCAATGGAGCCGATCAGGTGATCTTGATGGCAGAATGGTGAATGAATTTCTTGTCAAAGACTCTCTGCTGTTTGTCGGAACAGACGGCGGCGTGTTTCGTTCGACAGACAACGGTTCCACATGGACACAACTCAACAATGGATTAACAGACACGATGATTGTGGCGCTTGCTGCAGCCGATACATTGATCTTCGCAGGATCATGGGTGGAAGGTGTGTATCAATCCAGCGATAACGGATTAACATGGACGAGAGTAACACAAGGAATGACTGATACGTTCATTTCAGATCTTCTTATATCCGGTCCTCATATTTTTGCTGGAACAGAAGACGGCGGCGGGATTTTCCGCAGACTGATAACGGGAACAACTTGGGCAGAAATCACTTCCGGATTGTTCGGACATGATGGAATCGTACTATCAAGTTTTGTCAATAGTACCGCAGATACCACCATTTATCTCGGTGACGATAATAGCATCATATTTCGTTCTACCAATAAAGGTATTGAATGGGAGCACGCGCTACCGAGTTTTCCTGAAGCAGGTATCGGTGCTTTGATTACAGTGCCTCATAATAACAGCGCATTCCTTTTGGCAGGTACTTATAGAGGTATTCTGCGTTCTGCTGTTACCGATACGATGTGGATTCAAAAGAATAACGGCTTAATGGATACTATGGTGTATTCATTGACTACTGCTAGTGACGACTCAGGAGGGATAACACTTTTTGCGGGAACTGAAAATGGAGGGGTGTATCAATCTATCGATTTTGGAGAAACTTGGTCTTCTCTTGACTCAGGATTTTCAACACTGAGGATAAACGCGCTGACAATAGCACAGGGATATATTTTTGCGGGACTTGACAGCGGCGTATGGAAACGATCACTCTCTCAAGTCGTTACATCTGCTCGGTCTGTTCGAATTGAAGTTCCAACGGAATTTATTCTTGAGCAAAACTATCCCAATCCATTCAATCCCTCTACAGTGATCAGTTATCAGTTACCAGTGAACAGCCATATAACATTAAAAGTGTATGATGTGATTGGAAGAGAAGTAGCAACATTGGTGAATGAAGTGAAAGAAGCGGGAAGGTATTCAACGCAGTTTGACGGAACGAAACTTTCTTCAGGAATCTATGTTGCACGTTTACAAAGCGGAGGTAAAGTGCAGTTAAAGAAAATGCTGCTACTTAAATAATTTAAAAATTACGCTATTCTTAGAACTAAAGAGGCGAAATATATTCCGTCTCTTTAGTTCTAAGAAAAATCTTGAAATAATCATTGACGTTAATTTTCCAAGATATTACATTTGATTCAGATAAATTTATCTTATTTGAAGAGAGTCGATATTAATAAATTATACAACAAAAGAGGAATAGTATGAAAAAGCTTCTTTTTTACTTGGCAATTGTATGTATCTCACTCTCCATTCAGGCTCAAACGCTGAATGATTTCAATCATACATTCAACGGGAGCATCCGTTGTATTGCAATCACCAGTGACCGAATATATGTCGGCGGTGGATTTAGTACCATTGATACAAACAACACACACTACAACATTGCCGCATTCGATCGAACCACTCACCAATTGCTCAGTTGGAATGCATGGTGCAATGATTTCGTTGATTGTATAACCGTTTCACCTACCGAAGACACAATTTTTATTGGTGGAGAATTTACCCATTCCGGGAACGGTGCTTTTTCTTCGACCAGATCAGGCATTGCAGCATACGACAAAAATGGAAATCTCTTAGGTTGGAATCCGAGCCCGGGCGGCATATATGTGTTTGCGTTGACGGTGCACAATAATACACTCTATGCCGGAGGGAATTTTAGTTCGCTAAATGGTCAAACGCGGAACGGGCTTGCATCTTTTTCGCTTTCCTCAATGGCCATAACATCGTGGAATCCGAATGTGAACGGTACGGTAAATGCCATTGCGGTGTCACAAACAGGGGATACTATTTATGCAGGTGGTTCATTTACACAGGTGAATGGAGGAACGACACGCAATTATCTCGCTTCCTTTAATTCTACCGATAGTGTAGCTACTTCATGGGATCCGAATTTGAATAATTCAATTTCTGCGATGGCAATATCCGGAAACACGTTGATTGTTGGTGGATCATTTGTTTCGATAAACGGCGGTGGAGTAACGAGAAATTATCTGGCATCGTTTAATACATCGAATGGATCATTGAATTCATGGAATCCTAATCTCAATCAAATTGTAGATGCTGTGCAGGTAAAAGGGAGCATTGTGTACGCCGCAGGAAATTTTACATCGGTCAATGGAGGCACAACAAGAAATTATGTTGCCGCATTTGATACTTCGTCCAGCACGGCAACAATGTGGAATCCAAATGCTGATGCACGCACGAGAGCGATTGGGTGTACATCGACAGAAGTGTATATTGGTGGGCATTTTTCTGCTGTTTCTGGATCAAATAGAAGTATTGTTGCAGGGATGGACGACCCGAATAATGCGGCTTTGCCGGTTGAGCTTGCTTCATTTACTGCAAGTGCAAAACAAAACGAAGTTGCGTTACAATGGCAGACAGCAACGGAGGTTAATAATTATGGATTTGAGATTGAGAAGAGCAGAAGACAGAAGTCAGAAGACAGAAGTCCGGATAAAACAAACGGTTGGGACAAAGTCGGTTTTGTTGAGGGAAATGGAACAACAAGCGCATCAAAAGAATATTCCTTTATCGACAAAAATATTGGAGCAGGGAAATATTTGTATCGATTGAAACAGATCGACCGAGATGGGAAATTCTCTTTTTCGCAGGAAGTGGAAGTAATTATTGGCGGCGTTCCTAACATGTTTGCGTTGGAGCAAAATTATCCGAATCCGTTCAATCCTTCGACAGTGATCAGTTATCAGTTACCGGTAAACAGTCATGTCACGTTGAAAGTGTTTGATGTGATCGGACGTGAAGTGGCAACGCTGGTGAATGAAGTGAAAGAAGCAGGAAGGTATTCGGCAACATTTGATGCAGCAAAACTGTCGAGTGGAATATATTTTGCGCAGCTGCAAAGTGGCGACAAAATTCAGTTGAAAAAAATGCTGCTGCTGAAATGATGTATATTATCCTGAAAAGGCGCAGCAAAATATATACTCTTGACTACAACTATGTAAATTACTAGAAGCGGTCTCAAAAACACCTCCGCATAAGAATTTGGATACATGCGAGATGTACAAAGCCAAGAAAATTATCAAGATGGTAATCATGACGGACGAGCACTCGGCGATAATTTTGCAACC
>JBAYIS010000036.1:0-30673 GCA_041665525.1 Bacteroidota bacterium
CGGGTGGAGGGACTCGAACCCCCAACCAACGGTTTTGGAGACCGCTACTCTACCAATTGAGCTACACCCGTACGAAATTTACTTGGTTTCTTTGTGAATTGTGTGTTTGTTGCAGCGGGAGCAGTATTTTTTGTATTCGACACGATTGGTCTGCTTCTTTTTATTCTTCGTGGTCGAATAGTTCCGCTCCTTGCAAACGGTGCATTCGAGGGTAATGATATCTCTCATACTTCAGTCCTTTTCTGTGAAACTTGTTCTGCGCTATCAAAATATTGAGAGCGGAAGACGGGACTCGAACCCGCGACCAACAGCTTGGAAGGCTGTGACTCTACCAACTGAGTTACTTCCGCAAAAAAAACTTTTCGCAGAGCTTGCGACCGGGATTGAACCGGTGACCTCGTCCTTACCAAGGACGTGCTCTACCAACTGAGCTACGCAAGCATATTTGCGTTATGTGGGTAGGGAAGGATTCGAACCTCCGAAGCCCGAGGGCGACAGATTTACAGTCTGTTGCGTTTAACCACTTCGCTACCTACCCGTACCAAGTTCCTGGAGCTGGCGACCAGACTTGAACTGGTGACCTGCTGATTACAAGTCAGCTGCTCTACCAACTGAGCTACGCCAGCAAAAAATACGTTCAAAGACCTAACACTCTTTAGAAAAACCCAAAAATCTCAGGGTTTCTCGAAAAGGCATTGTGGCGGAGTTAACAAATATATACTTTTTTGCTACAAAGTCAACATATTGTGCGTTAAAAATTAATAACCTTAGGACTAGGATTAGAGGCTATTTCTGCGGCTTTTTTTGCATAGAGTGCTGAAGCGGAATCGTTATTATAGAATTTCTCATATGCCTCCCTGCGTTTTAGAGCATTAACCATAAGCATTTTCAACGATTGAACATATTTGTCAACTTTTGAAAATTCCCTATATCGTATTTTGGGAAATTGTACCGATACATAGGTAGTGTCGTTTGTCAATCGGAAGAGAAATCCTTCCGGTATACGTAAATATCCCTGCGTATATTGAGGTTCAATTTCCGGAGTGACATAGAACGCAACAGTATCGTTCTTATCAATGAAGCTTTTCAATAATGCCGTATATCGACTTTCGATTGCGGCAAAATGATATGGAACATCATGTTCAAATTTATATAGTTCGTGGAGGAATAAATCACTCTCTTCCTTCGAGTTTTCCATGAGCGCTGGATACATTCGTTCGCACTGGGGAAAATACCATGACCGCCGAAAGAGTTCCTTATCCAACACGATAACATCCGACCTGATACTCTTCACCCGTTGGAAATAATACGATGCCGCTACAAAGTAATCCCACTGTGTCGAGAGAACAATGGCATTGGGAGGCAAGCTGTTTAATATCGTGTATGTGTAATCTTCCACAAGGTAATTTCTACTTTGGTCAGCTGCATGATAGTTCTCATATAATTGCAGAGCTGCAACACTTCCGATAATTGCCGCAACAATTGTTTTGCTTGTTCGATTCTCAAATCGACGGATGATCCATTCCATGCCGTACGCGGAGAACACGGTCACCGATATGAATGCTAACAAAAAATATGAATCTATATCATGGATGTCATAATTGATGGAATATGCAACACAGGAGACAAACAAGATTGTGACGATAACAAACTTCCTGCGTTCCGAAAAGAGCATCGTTAGGGAACCGATCATTGCAAGGATGAGAACGATAAAGTGGAACTCATATTGAAGGTTGGAAAAGAAATACTCCAACTGTTTTTTTGCAACTTCGGAAGATGAAAACATCCACACCCTGAATTGTTTTCCGGTAAAATGCCACCAAAAATTTTCTAGTGTTTGCGGATTTCCCCAATTCAACAACGGGTGCTGTGCTGCTCTCAGCGGAAGATATGCATATACTGAAAATCCGGCAGCGAATGGAATCACCAACCGTGATATTTTCCGTATGGCCTCTTTGTTTATTCCATGTTCGACGAAATACCAATACAACAAGGCAGGCGATAACAACACAGTCGTTAAATGATTCGTGAATGCCAAGCCGGTAACAAAAGCGAATAGATACCACCAGCGTATTTCTCCGCTATTGACTGCCTTCGCAAAGGAGAACAATAAAAAGATTATCAACAACAGATGCAGTGAATAAACTTCTACGACCACTCCCTGCGACCAAAATGTCGTTGAGAATGCCAGCATATAGGAGGCGATCGTCGATGCGATAATAGGTCTGCTGCTTACTGCTTTTCTCCCGAAATCTTGTAATTCCAGCACGAAATAAAAAAAACAAACTACTGCAAGAGAAGTACACAGTGCAGATAATAAATTCATCCGAACGATTATTTCATCAGTTATCGGCAGCATGGAGAATATCCTCGCCAACATTGTAAACAACGGATAGCCTGTGGGGTGAGCAATACCGAGTGTTGCTCCGACTGTTGCAAGTTCACCGCTGTCAATAAAACCGACAGACGGCGAAAGCGTGTACCAATACATTGCAAATACGGTCGCCCACAGTACGCACGCTGTGAAAAGCTCTTTCTTTTTCTGATTCATCTCTATTATTTTAAATAAAAAATGCCGTAGAATTCGATGATAAAAATACAAAAATAATCTTCGAATTCTACGGCAAAATTTTCAGAACAGTATACTATTCAACAGCACCACACTTGGAGCATTACATGTTGAAATAATAGCTCATTTTAATCATAAAAATATTATCCGCTTTGGCATTGATCAATCTATCCACAGAACGGTTCAACTGCATATCGCCGATATTTTCAAAATCACTTCGGTTCTGGGTCCAAACGAAGTAGATCGCAGATCCGGGGAGATACTCCCAACGAAGTACTGCATTACCGCGCAACGATTTGAAATTGAAATTTGGATCGCTGAACGTGTGTGATCCAGCAGGACCAGAACCATCCGGATCGACCGTATATTCGTTTCCGGATTTTGTAATTTCCGAACCATTCGTACCATATACAAGATATTCATTTGATCTTGGCCGAACCAATTGTTTAAAGTTTGAATACAGGCCTGAAGACACAAGGGGTTGCATGTACAATTGGAGGCTCAGTACCGGAGTAAACGTCCAGTTCAACCGAATATTAGCAGAGACCTGCTTATAGAGCAATTCACTGAACAAATACCGTTTCCCAAATGTAGCCGTAGCCGTAGGATCATTATATTCGCCACCGCCATAGGCAAGTGTATTGTTTTCTAATGTCCAATCGGGTCCAATGGAAAATGTAACATTCCGCACGGGACGATACTGAATCCAAAATCCAAGATTATTATTTTCTGATTCTGGTGATTGGTAAGTGTAACCGAATGCTTCCACAACAACTTCCTTGCTATAATCCGAGGAGACACTCACACTCAAGTCGTACCCTTTAACGTTCACTGTCAATGGACCTCCCCGCGTGCGACGGTTATTCATTGTTTCTTTTGGATTTATTGCAAAGTTCCAGTTGATGCTGTAAAAATTCATGAATTGCACGAATCCGAAATGCACCAGCACTTGATGGATTAAATTCCCTTGGTAATCGAAACTCTGACCGAATCCTCCGCCTAATTCTTTTCTTCGAAAGATTCCATCCGGTTCAGTCCAATTGTAGCCTGCCCCAATGTGCATATTGATAACATCGGCACGGGATTGGAATCCCAGATCATTCACTTCATAGTCCGGATCGATGAACCCAACTGAAGAATTAAAGAAGAAATTTCCCTTTTGTTTGATTAGATACATTCGACCGGCAAATCCAGTCATCGATGTGGCATTCGAGTCTATCTCCCTGTTATCATCGGGTCGTTGAAAATAGTGCTGCGAGTTGGTCTGCAAACTCAGGAGCCTGTTCTTGCTCCCTTCCACATGTGAAAGGTTTCCATACCCGGTGATCACCCACGATTTGCTGCTGTCCAAAAACGTCCATCCATCCATACCCATAAATGATGCATTCTTATTTAATCCGTCTTGCAACACATTATCGGAGAATTGCCGGTCAGTATATGTTCCCATCATCCCTAATCCTTGTGCACCGTCATTAAAATCGCGCTGCACCCGACCGATGCCATAATACGTCGTGGGTTCTACCTCGGCACGCGCAAGAGTGTTCCCTGTTTTGAAATCGGCAAACTCCCTGGCGGTAACAGCATGAATGGAGCCAACATTCCAACCATCGCCGATCTTACCGGTGATCTTCCCCGCTCCCAAAATCTGTGTCGCAAATGGCATATCGATGAATGTCGTTGTTCCGAGTGTATCATTTCCATGCGGTGAGCGGCCAATGCGCCTGCTGTAAAACGGCGTTGTGTATGGGAAGTTGAAGTTCCAGAAATTACGCCCTCCTCCCTGGCCATAGTTCGTGAAAATATTTGCACCTTCCACAAAGAAGGGACGCTTTTCATTAAAGAATGATTCAACATCCGAAAGGTTGACCACCGCAGGATCGACTTCTACCTGACCAAAATCCGGATTGACTGTTGCATTCAGTATCAGATTGCTGCTTAAGCCGTATCGCACATCCGCGCCAAATTCCGGAGTATAGCGCGAACCGTTGTTAAACGGATTTCCCGGTGCTGGATGTGTATACTCAGCTTTCGTTGTTGCGAACGGTAGGATCTCCAACGCCTTCGCAGGCTTAATACCTTCAATACCTACCAATTCCTGGAACCGTGATACATAACCGCTTTCCATTCGCGGCGTATAAACCAGATAATCCGTTTCATTTTTCCTTCCGATATCCCGGCGAAAATTGATACCCCACACTTGCTGTTCCTTATCCTGGAAGCGAAGTTGCGAAAATGGAATTCGCATTTCCATCGTCCACCCGTATTCGTCTATACTGGACTTTCCTTCCCAAACACCATCCCAATCGCTGTCATCCCAATCATCGTTATAGAGGACACCGTCCGCCATAGTTCCGGAAGGACCGACGACGAAATAATTCCCTGTTCGTTTATCTCTATATGGATCCAGGAACACTCCAAACCAATCGGCCGTATTCATATTATCCCGCCTGTCCAGAAGTGCCATGATCGAATCGGGAGAAGAATCATACAATCGAGCAGCGATATATAGTGCGGCATCATCATAAGCGATCCATACTTCTGTCTTTTCTGACGGTGCTTCGCCTTGATTGGGTTCTTTTTGTTTAAAATCCGAAATGGGAGAGATCATTTGCCAGGCAGTTTCATCGAGTTTTCCGTCGACTGTGACTGGTTGATTCAACTTAAATGCTTTCACTTGTGTCGCTTGCACCGTCCAGTTTAACAGGACAGCCAGCAGTATAATTTTCACACAAGACATCATGATTCCTCCAATTTGTTGATATACAAAAGCGGCAATAGTGTTTTGGCTACGCCGCTTTTTGCAATTTGTTTCACGAATATTTTTTGTTATTTCTTTTTGATGTCGATGTACCCGTTTACTGTTTCTAGCGTTATCATTTCGCCGCCGCCGTTTAGAACGTACCGTGCTCGGATCTCATCATGATCCCCGTCGTTTATGTATGTCTCCGATTTGAAATCCGAACGGATTTCGTATTTCGACTTACGGGACGAGGATCTCCAACCATCATTGTCCCGAATACGGATCAATGCCTCGATGGTTGCTTTCGCATTTGCCGGAAGGTAGAGTTTAATATCGCCTCCGGCCGTCTTCAATTCGCTCTCCCCTTTTCCACTCGGGTTCAATTCTGCGTTCACATTGCCGCCGGCAGTGCTTGCCTCAATCGATCCGGTAATATTCTTCAAATCGATATCTCCGCCTGCTGTTTTTGCCTCAACAGTACCGGATGCTCCTTGCAACTTCAAATCTCCGCCAGCAGTTCTCAGTTTAGCATTGCCGCTCACTTTACCCACTCGAACATCACCGCCCGCCGTTGACAATGTTGCATCGCCGCCAATATCACCCACTTCAATGTCTCCGCCGGAGGTGCGAGCATCTAGTTTCTTCGCCACTTTTTCTATGCGAATATCGCCGCCAGACGTGCTGACCGATGCTTCACCGTTTACCACGGCGAGAGTGATATTTCCGCCCGAAGTCTTGAGATCCGCTTTACCGTCGATATCGCCGGTTCGGACATCCCCTCCCGATGTGGACATGCGGACCATTCCCTTCACTTTTTCGATAATGATATCCCCTCCCGATGTAGATCCGACAGCGTCGCCGGTCAGATTTCCCTGCAATTCAATATTGCCGCCTGAAGTCCTGAGATCCAGTTTTGTCTGAATCGGTACAGTGATCAAGAATCTGCCGTCGCTATGGTTACCCCACTTTGGCCGGTACGACACACTGACCTCGTCGCCAGATTGTTTCATCTTCACAAACTCCAGATCTTCTTCATCCAGGCCTTCAACAATCACTTCAATTTCATTCTTCTCCGATGTCCGTATCAATATCTCGCATCCGGATACTGATACTTCGAGAGAACTGCCTTTGCCGACCGTGAAAGATTGTTCCCGTTTGGATTGCAGCGCTTCGCCAGCATCGTTCACCACCGACGTTTGCGCGTATGTCTTTCCTTGTCCCTTTGAATCCTGCCAGTCGCCTGCCATTGCCGTACTTGCTATCAGCAACACCATGACGGACAACGTTTTTACCCATGTTGTTTTCATTGATAGATCTCCTTTACTAAGTTTACCGCACGATTGCGGATATAGTTGTTTTGTTCTTTTCCAATTTGTTGTTTCAGAGCATCGACAGTTTTTTTGTCAAATGTTGTTCCATTCATTTTCGCAATAGACAGGGCATTGATAGCAGAGACACGCATTCCTGAATTCTCGTCGTGAGCGATCACTTTTAATACAGCATCACGGATATCATTGTCAAAATCACACTGTTGAAGCACCCGCAACGCTTCCCCCCGGACGCCAGGATTCGCGTCGGTGATCATCGACGTGATCAACGCCGCTTTTATGGCCGGATCTATATGTGCTGATTGTCCGGTTTGGTTACTGATAGCATTTACTGTAGAGAGTCGGACACCGGGATTTGATTCGGATAGAAGTGCATGGGTCAGAACCTTTTGAATTTCAGGATCACTAATATTTCCTTTCATATGTACCGGCGCTACGGCATCAAATTCAAACTCCACTTCTCCATCCGATGCATCGTTGTCGATAAACCGAATATTCGTGATCGATGTCCCTGATTGTTCACCGCCGGCAGCAGCCACTGGTTGAATAGTGATCTCTTGACCTCCCGAGGATGGAGCAAAAGCACAGTATCCAACCAGCATCCCCAGGGAAAGCATTCCGATACTTCCAAGCGCTACCCTCGGCCGGAATAATTCTTCGGCAGCGTTCATGATCCTAACGATTAATGACGAGACTGAGCGTTCTTTGCGCAACGCCTGCCGCAACTGAGATCGAGCATCAGATAAAAATGTCTCAGAAGTTTCCGGAGGGGTATGTTCGGTCACAAACGTTGAAAATTTCTTCAGACGACGGAATTCCTGTTTCAATTCCGGATATTTCTTCATCGCAGCATCCAGTGCCGCCTGTTCATCATCGGTCAATTCACCATAGACCGAAAGCAGCATCAATTCTTTTATTTTATTTTTATTCATACGTTACTCATAAAGGTCATGCAAGTATGTTCTCATTTTATTTGTCGCTTCAAACAGATATTTCTTTACCGTTCCTTCGGTGCAGTTCATAAGGAGGGCAATATCCTTCAACTTATAATCCTGATAATGCCGCAACGTAAAGACCATTTTTTGCCGTGGGGAAAGATTTTTGAGCGCCGTATCGATCCGCCTGGTGATTTCATTTCCTTGCGTTTGTGCATCAGTTTTGGAATCGCTAACAGCGAAATATGCTGTGTTGCTGGCATCTTCTTCGTCCGATAAAGGAACCATTTCCCCTTTTTTTTTCTTTTGCGTATGGGTCAAGCAAACATTGGTGGCAATTCTGAACAACCATGTAGAAAACTCGCTTTTATTGCGGAAATTTCCCAGGCCTTTGAAAACACGGATAAATGTTTCCTGGTATATATCCTTGGCATCTTCCGCATTCCTTGTAAAACGGGCGGCAATCGAAAGGACATCCTTGTCATATCGAAAGATAAGTTGTTCAAAAGCCGTTGAATCTCCGGCAATTGTCCGTGTAATAAGATCCGTTTCTGTTTGCGTCATATGACTGCGTTTACTCATTAGACTGTGTGTCTTTCAAAAAGGTTGTGGAGAAGCGTTCAATTGTTTTTCCTCTGGACTTCCTCTATATTAAAGAAATGAACATTCAGGACTCTCGATGAGACTTTTTTCACTTTTCATAACATTATATCTCTTTACACATTCTGCCTTCGCACAAAAGGAGGAATACTTTTTCCAGCTTGATGTCTATAAAAAGCAGCCAACACTGTTCGTTTCTTCGATAAAAACATATGCCTGTTCAAATTACGGAATATTCATACGGCAGGGATGGTCAGGAGATACACTGGTCGTAAACATTATTGGAATTGACAGCAGGCAGAACTGTAATCATGTTATCGGTACAGCGAAAGAGTGGTTACCTATCAACGGCATCAGTTCGGAAGTTTTCTTTCTCCGGATACTCTGGGAAAAAAAAGTGAATACCTTTAATATAGAATTTGACGGTGAAAATTTCGATGTGGATGCTGTACAAAGTGATTTTATCGTTCATGTGACAAATTGATTCGCTTTTCTCCGACATCGAATCTACAATTGTCAAAAACCGCATAAAATATTTTATTGCTATACAACGGTTTTGAACTTACATTCTGAGTGCGTAAAATCATGATGAAATTCTCTCTTCGGTATCCATCAAACGAGATACTAATGCAATTATAGTTTTATGAAATCCCTTCATTTTCAACTTCTATTTATTTTCGCAGCATCCGTTTTCACTTCTGCACAGGATGAAGCCATAACTTTCAGTCTTCAGCGAAGTAATACCCAGTCGATAGTGACATTGAATACGACAAAAAAATTCCCGTGTAAAAACTATCGAATGGATACCAGAGATTATCAAAACGCCGACACCATTATTATTATTATCAGAGATTTTATTCCACCAACACCCTGTAAAGGTTCGAAGGATGTTGCCGAGGAAAAATTTACTCTGACGCCCAATGCAAAGCGATTCTATCTGAAACTCTGGTACAAAGGGAAGTACGATAAGTGGAGGATCTTCCAAGGTGATACTGCATACCTCGTCCGGCCGGAGGGAGTTAGTTTTTCATCTTACTCCGAGCTGAAAAAATAATTCTTCCGTAGTCTTAAACCGCCCGCGTCAAGTGTTTCTGCTTCATCCAGCAATAACCGTATATCATCACCGGAAACAAACTTACGATAATGAACGGCAATGCATTTCTACCTGCTACATATCCAAAAAAGAGCACAGCGTTCACCGTGATAAGTACACTTCCAATCTTCTCCCATTTTATGGAAATAAGATACCCGACGAGGAGAAGAAAATGAGAACATTGCACCAGCCATATCCGGAGTGGCGGAGTGTCGAGAGATTCAGTGGTGAACCAGGAAAGATGTTCAATGAAGAATGCGCCCCATAATGCAAAGAGCATCAAGCTCAGGATTCGCGCAGTAGCACGGGACGCTTTGATGTGATCGATATGAAGTTGCATAACCCCTCCGAAAGAGTTGAAATGCGGACGATGCGATGCGACATTCAAATATCCCTGTTCTTCGTTCCGAAATCAAGTGACACGCCACAATTTTCTTTTTTGCTTTCATGTTCAGCCATGTTCAAGTATATTTCTGCAGACAATTTTTGGAGTCACTTCCATGACCTATGAAACATTGCTCATATCGAAACAGGACGGTTTTGCCTTGATTCAACTCAATCGTCCCCAATCTCTAAACGCATTGAATTCTCTGGTATTAAAAGAATTACATGAAGCGCTCACTGCATTGGATGCGGATGATACCGTTGCTTGTTCCGTTATTACCGGCAATGAAAAAGCTTTCGCAGCAGGCGCAGACATTAAAGAGATGATGGACAAAAACGCCCGGTCGATGTTTGACGACAACCAGTTCGAACCGTTTCATGAACTGCGCAAAATTCAAAAACCGATGATCGCAGCAGTGAGCGGATTTGCTCTTGGCGGAGGCTGCGAACTTGTGATGGCATGCGACCTGATCATTGCCGCAGAGTCCGCTAAGTTCGGTCAGCCGGAGATAAATCTCGGGGTGATTCCCGGAATGGGGGGATCTCAACGATTAACACGCACTGTTGGAAAGTATCGTGCGATGGAACTTCTTCTTACCGGCGATTCGTTCTCCGCAGAAGATGCATTGAAGTGGGGACTCATCAACAAAATCGTCCCGAATGAATTTCTCCTGGAGGAGGCAAAGTCAATTGCGAAGAAGATCGCTTCGAAACCGATGAAGGCGGTAATTGCATCCAAAGAAATGGTGAAGAAGGCCGATGAAGTATCGCTTGACGAAGGGATCAAGCACGAGCGGAGATTGTTTGCGGAACTTTACGATACCGAAGACCAGAAGGAAGGGATGAAGGCGTTTGTGGAGAGACGGAAAGCGGTGTGGAAGAATAAATAAATGGTTTTGTGAATGATAAGTAGTTCGGAATAATTTTTAAAGATCCACATAGGCACATAGATCACACAGGCAATCTGGCATCCAATAGATTGTAAGAGGATACTGGCGATCATCATTAAGAAACATTAATAGGAAATACCGAATTCTTTGTGTATCTTTCACCGTTGCAAATATGCAACACCGCATCTGATCCACCAACAAATCTCCGCACGCATCATCTCATTACGCGGACAACGTGAGGAAGCGGGACAAACGACACGCTTCTTTGACGGCATTTTCGAACAGGTTCACCTCTCGCAATTCCTTCGCACAGCAGCGAGTCAATTTTAACACACTATAGTATTTTGCACCATAGAGTCACCGATCCGCTAAGGGAATTTTTTATTATTCCTATCGGCAACTCCGGTTATACTCCGCAGTGTGCAAACCACAAAAGGAACACATAATGGCTTTCAAAGCCCTTGGTCTTAATGACCGACTCGTGCAAGGAATCCTTGCAACAGGATACTCCACACCCACTGAAATTCAAGCCCGCGCAATACCGCTGGCAGTTGCCGGCAAAGATATTATCGGCAGTGCGCAAACCGGCACAGGAAAAACGGCGGCTTTTACACTTCCGATCCTGAACCGTCTGGCAGCACATACGGAAAAGAACAATCATATTAAAGCACTGATTCTGACACCTACACGCGAATTGGCGCAACAGATTGAAGATGCCGTAAAGCAATATGGCCGATTCCTTTCGCTTCGCGCACTTTCCGTGTACGGGGGAACGAATATGTACAACCAATTAAAACATCTCTCGCGCGGTGTCGACATTCTTATAGCAACGCCGGGACGACTGATTGACCATCTTGAACGGAAAAGTGTCAATCTCTCCCACGTGGAAGTATTGGTACTGGACGAAGCAGACCGGATGTTCGACATGGGATTCATCGACGATATGCGGCTGATTATTAAGCAAACTCCGGACACACGGCAAACACTGCTCTTCTCCGCCACCATGTCCAAAGAAGTGAAACATCTGGTGAAGAGCATCCAGAAAAATCCCGAAATGATTGAAGTTGGACATCAGCGTTCACCTGCGACTACGGTGACACAGCATTTCTATTCCGTCAATGACGACAAGAAATTAAGTTTACTGCTCCACATCCTTCAATCCAAGGAACTGGACAGCGTTCTGGTCTTCTCTAAAACAAAAGTGGGAGCCGAAAAAGTCTCCAACAACCTGCATAAGAACGGCATCAAAGCGGTCTCGATTCATTCGGACCGGACGCAGGCACAGCGTCAACGTGCGCTTGCCGGATTCAAGCAAGGACACTTTAAAGTGATGGTCGCGACCGACGTAGCAGCGCGCGGCATCGACGTCGAAGGGATCTCTCATGTGATCAACTACGACATTCCGACGTACGCGGAAGATTATATTCACCGCATCGGACGGACGGGTCGGGCACTCTCCACCGGAGATGCGTTGACGTTCGTTACACGCAGCGAAGCACGCCATGTGAAAAAGATCGAACAGTTCATCGGGAAAAAATTTGAAATTAAAAAATATCCGGAGTTCGATTATGCGAAAGTTGAAGAAAAATCGATAAAGAGTGCCCACCAGGCAGAAGAAGAATCTGCCGGTGATGAAGAAACAAAATTCAACCGCGAACCGCGGAACGACAATCGCAGCCGGTTCAACAGAAACGACCGCCGCACCGGCAGCCGTCCCGGATTCGGCGCACGGCCGGACCGCAAAGAAGGATTTCAACGGGATAACCGCCGCGGAGGGGATCGATTCCGTTCAGGCGGAGAACAGCGAAAGCGTGAGTTCCCCAAACAAGACTCTTTCGGCGGTGAACAACGAAAACCGTTCGGCGAAGAGCGCGGTAACCGCGAGTTTTCGAAACCGCGTTCATTCAACAATACCGGCGGCGATAGTAATTTCAAGAAGCGCACTCCTTTCAGCAATGAAGGGAGATTCGGAAAGCGGGAATCATTCGGAGGGAAACGGGAAGGCGGATTCACGAAACGAACTTCTTTTGGAGGAGAACGCAGAGAAGGCAATTTTGGGAAAAGGGATATCTTTGGACCGAAAAAACGTTCTTCATTCGGCCCGCCTAAGCGGGAAAATACATTCAAAAAACAAGATTCATTCAGTGAAGCCGGAAGTTACAGCAGCCCCCGACCGCATAGTAATCCCCGTCCTCACAGCGGACCGGACTGGCGAGAACTGATTCCGGAAGAACAGTCGTATAAACCGCGCGAGCATAAAGTTGTAAAAAAAATGGTAAGCAGAAAGAAGAAGGATTCGTAACCCTGAAGATTGATGCTGGTGGGCCGCTTCATCGTTCAACGAACAAGCGGCCTAACGAATAGAGAGAAGCAATCGGAAACGGTTGCTTCTTTTGTTTTAAAGAAGGATAATTAGCATAACTATTGACCAACACCATTTTCCCCTCTCTGCAGCAGATAGCGTTGATACTCTGAGAGGATGTATAAAAAAACTGTAGGATGATGCTATGGAATACTCTGCAATACTTTACTCTATTGAAAATAACATTCTCACCATAACATTGAACCGGCCCGAGGTGTTTAATGCTGCAAACGAGCAGATGAAAAAAGAGTTGCTGGAGGCTTTCCGGCAGGCAGAGAAAGACCCTGCGGTGCGGAGTATCGTCCTGCGGGGTGCGGGAGAAAAAGCATTCTGTTCCGGGCAGGACTTGAAGGAGTATCAAGATGGCGCCCGTTCCATGAAGGAGATGCTGGAGAAAGGGTACAATCCAATTATCAAACAGATGCGGGCAATCGAAAAGCCGGTAATTGGAATGATCAACGGCGTTGCTGCCGGTGCGGGATTCAGTTTTGCCCTTGCATGCGATATGCGGATTATGTCCGACAGAGCGAAGCTGATCCAGGCATTCGTCCGGATTGGATTAGTAGCAGATTCGGGAAGCCACTGGTTCCTTCCCCGCCTTGTCGGAACGGCGAAAGCATTCGAGTTTGCCGCCACCGGAAAAGACATTGACGCAGTCGAAGCAAAAGAAGTGGGACTTGTCAACCACGTTGTTCCTCATATTGAACTCGAGAAGTTTACGTACGCCCTTGCAACTACGTTTGCCAACGGCGCCACAAAAGCGATCGGCATTATCAAACGGACACTCAATAAATCCCTCACCATGACCTTTGACGAACTGCTTTCCTATGAAGCAATGATGCAGGAAGTGGCGGCACACACTGCGGACCATAAAGAAGGTGTTGCTGCGTTTATTGGGAAGCGGGAACCGAAGTTCGAAGGAAAGTAGACGAAGAAATATCTCATCCCCGTCCGATTTGTTACTCATCCTTCATGGAACAACCCTCGACGTTCCACATCGGATGCGCTATTGAGAATTATCGCCAAAAATAAAAATTCCTTCTGAACTTTTTCGGAAATGATAATTCGCATGCGGATTCGTTCCGATTTTCATTCAATTCGCTGGTACGTTCTTTGCGGAATAATTCTTGCACTATCATATTGCATAGACAAAGGATAAAACACTCTGTAATTTCTGCGAACAATCGAAAGGAATACATATGCGTATAGGAATTCTCACCGGCGGCGGCGACGTTCCCGGATTAAATCCCTGCATTAAAGAAGTCGTCTATCACGCAACGGATGCCGGAGCTGAAGTGTTCGGCATTCGACGGGGCTGGGGCGGATTACTTAATTTCGACTTCAATAATCCGGAACATCAGGACCAATGGATAATGCCGCTGACCAAACAGAATACGCGTACAATCGGACGATCCGGCGGAACATTCCTGCACACGTCGCGCACAAATCCGCAGAAAGTAAAATGGTCAGACATACCAAAATTCCTACAGGATCCCAAGAACCCGCCGAAAAAGGACGATCCGGTAAGCGATTTCACACCACATGTACTGAAGGTACTCGAACATCTGAAGATCGACGTGTTGATTGCCATTGGCGGTGATGATACTCAGAGTTTTGCTGTCCGGCTGCATGAAGAGAAATTTCCCATTGTGTCGATTCCAAAGACAATGGACAACGACGTGTACGGAACGGATTACTGCATCGGTTTTTCAACAGCGGTGACTCGCAGCGTAGAATTTATTACCAATCTCCGAACCTCTGCCGGATCGCACGAACGTATCGCGGTGATTGAACTGTTCGGCCGCAACTCAGGTGAAACCTCCCTGATCTCCGCCTATCTCGCCGGAGTTGACCGCGCAATCATTTCCGAAGTGCACTTCGATCCTGAACGGCTTTCAAAACTATTGATGGATGACAAAAAAAGCAATCCGAGTGGTTATGCCATCATGACGATTTCCGAAGGAGCACAGATGGTCGGAGGAAAAGTGATTGAATACGGACAGTCCGACGCATACGGTCATAAAAAACTGGGCGGCATCGGTCAGATCACCGGCGAAGCGATCCAAAAGATCACCGGCGCGCACATCATCAACCAACAGGTTGCGTATTTGATGCGCAGCGGCGAACCGGATGCACTCGACCGGATGGTGGCAATGTGTTATGCCAATCTCGCAACCGATCTTGTTCTGAAGAAACATACCGGAAGGATGGTAGCGTTGCGCGATGGCAAATATACCACCATACCGCTGAAATCGATCATGGACGGCACGAAGCGCGTTGATGTGCAGGAATTGTATGATTCCGAGAACTATCGACCGAAAGTCTTCAACGTTATCGGAAAACCGATGTTCTTATATTAATCATTACCGCCGATCGTTCACTGTATTTTCCTCTTCCAATCGTCAGTCTTCTGCAGCCGGTGCGGCTGCAGAAGATGGATTCTTCGCACTTTCTCTTTGTATTTACACCAATCATTCAGTAATTTCATTCCGTCATCCACCATCTTCTTATCTTTCATTATACCTGATTATCAATGGCTATATCAATTGGAATTGTCGGGGCCGGAACAATGGGTGCAGGAATTGCGCACATTGCCGCACTGAATAAGTTCAACGTTTCCCTGTATGATATCAACGAAGAAGTGATCCGGCGCAGCGCCGAGCGTATCAATTTTGAGATGAAACGTGCGGTCGACAAGAATAAGATCACCGACGACGATATGAAACAGGCTCTTTCCCGCATTAAAAAACGGACAAACATAAACGACCTGGATACCTGCGACCTGATTATTGAAGCGGTGCTGGAAGATATTAAAGTTAAGAAGGATCTGTTCAAGAAACTGGATCAGATCGCGCACCATACTGCGATCCTTGCAACCAATACTTCCTCCCTCTCCGTCACCTCTATCGCTGCTGCAACAAAAAAACCGGAGCGTGTGGTGGGAATGCATTTCTTCAATCCTGTGTACATGATGAAGCTGGTGGAGATTGTTAAAGGTGCAAGAACATCCGACGAAACGATGAAATCCGCCACCGCAATTGCCGAGCAGATGGGAAAGAAAACCGTCCAGGCAAAAGACACTCCCGGATTCATCGTTAACAGGGTCGCCCGGCCGTTTTACGGCGAAGCGATGAAGATTCTCGGTGAAAATGTGACCAGCCTGGAAGAAATCGATCGAATTGTCAAACGAAGCGGCGGATTCAAAATGGGCCCCTTCGAACTGATGGACCTGATCGGCAATGATGTGAACCTATCCGTTACCGAATCGGTCTATGAACAGCTGTATCACGATCCGCGGTTTCAGCCAAGCCCAATCCAAAAGCAACTTGTTGAGGCAGGAATGCTGGGGAAAAAGACAAAACAGGGATTCTATAACTACGACGATAAATGAAAAAACAAATAAAAAGCGGTAAGGCAAAAATAAAAAGTGAATCGCCAAAATCAGCGACGGTAAAGTCGACACAAGACGAAGGTATTTCACAGAAGACGAAACACCAATCTGAAAAGGCAAAACCGATTGAACAAAAACATTTAATCTGCCTGCTTGGTGATGTACAGCTCGTAAAAGAATATTCTTCCGTTTTTCAGGAACACGGGATCGCCGTCATCGAATTAAAGAATCTGAACTCATTAAAAACATCGGCAAAAAAGATTACCGGTGCATTTGAGCTGTCTCTGGTATCCGGCGATCAGAAACGAAAGAATCTCGAAGCATTAAATACCACACTGCCTGAAAGAGTTCCGATCATCACAAGTACATTGACGGAAACGCTGCTATCACAGACGCAATCTTTACAGCACCGGCACAGATTTGTTGGGATTGCTGCTTTCCCAACACTGTTCGCCAGTCATCTTGTCGAGCTTACTCCGTCCTTACATACATCCAAAGAAACTCTCGATTCCGTTATTGCGTTGTTTACCGCCGCAAAGAAGGAAACGGCAACAGTCCAGGACAGCGTGGGGATGGTTATGCCGAGGATTCTCTGCCAGATAATCAATGAAAGTCTTTTTACCGTTCAGAACGACGTGGCAACTCCGAACGATATCGACGAAGCAATGAAGCATGGAACCAATTATCCACATGGACCGATCGCCTGGGGCGAATTGATCGGATTTTCAAATGTTGCTGCTGTTTTGGATGCTTTGTACAACAATCATCATGAAGAAAGATACCGAGTTGCACCGTTGTTGAGACAAATGGCGATCGCGGGTGCATTCTGGAAAGAAAAGCACTAGTACCTACATGGCAGTTGGCATGGAGAAAATACAATTTCTTGGAGGCCACTATGAAGATTACATCATCTGCGTTTCATGACAAAAATACTATACCGACAAAGTATGCGTATCAAGGAATAGTTGGAGGAAAAAACATTTCGATCCCCGTCAGCTGGAGTGATGTCCCGGCAGGAACAGAATCTTTCGCCCTCTCGATTGTTGATCCGCATCCCGTCGCAAAAAATTGGGTCCATTGGTTCGTTATTAATATCCCGAACCACATTAAAGGATTGCCGGAAGGCGCATCAATGAAGTTGATGCCGAAACAGTCCAAAGAATTGATGAGCACGTATGGTACTATCGGGTACGGCGGGCCGGAACCGCCGAAAGGATCGGGCGCACATCCGTATGTGGTCACACTCTACGCCCTGAATACAACAACACTCGAACTTCGCGAGAATACGACATTGCCGGAATTCACCAAAGCGCTCGAAGGTAAAACTATCGCCACTGCAACAATCACGGGAATGTTCGAACAGTAATTGGATTGTTGCGAAAAAGAAATTCACCAAAATAGTGTGTCAAGAAATCTATGGAGACGAGAACCAATGTTCCTTTCATTTGAAGGCATCGATTGCTGCGGAAAAACAACACAGGCTAAATTACTGGCGGAAAAGCTGGAAAGCCTGAATCACCGCACATTGTTCATTCGTGAACCGGGCGGAACGGAAATCTCAGAACAGATCCGTCAGATTCTGCTCAATAAGAAGAACCTGAAGATGACACAGATAACAGAGCTGCTCCTCTTTTCCGCCAGCCGCGCTCAACTGGTCACCGAAGTGATCAAACCCGCACTGGTCAAAGGTCAGATTGTTCTCTGTGACCGGTTCGTCGATTCCACCACCGCTTATCAGGGCAGCGGCCGCGGCCTCCATCACGGCGGCGTGAAAGGTATCAATGCCGTTGCAACGAGCGGATTGCTGCCGAAGAAAACATTCTTTCTCGATATTTCCATACATGAAATGTATGCACGCAGACAGGCGAGCCATCAAGAGATCGACCGGATGGAAATGAGCAATGAAGAGTTTTACAACCGTGTGCGCGAGGGATATTTAGAACTTGCAAAGGAAGAGCCGGGACGGTTCGTTGTGATCAACGGGAAACAGGAAGTCGATCTCATCCATGAGATTATCTGGAAAGAAGTTGACGGAATGCTTCACGAAATTCCGGAATGAGTTCACCGGTCCACACCAGCCTTTTTCCGGCACTCATTGCACAACATCCCCCCTTTGATATCGATATCTTCCACCGCCGTTGATGCGTGCATAGCGCATTCCAGATTCTGACAGTGATATAACCCGAAGGTATGGCCGAGTTCATGCACTGTCTCCTTGAGTGTCCGTTCGAAGAGCAGCACCGGATCTGGTTCCAATCCATAGATAGAATTATCAAGACGAAATGTCGAAACAACAGATGCCTGCCCATCCAGCTGTGCTTCTCCAAACACATAGGTGAGGATCGGAACGAAGAGATCCACCGAAGTGATTCCGACGATTTTACTTTTCGGATCCGGTGCAAACGTGTTCGAAAACGATTTACGAATGAGGAGCTCTTCTCGGTCCAGTAGTTTACGAATGATATCGGTGGAATTGTACTGCGCCCGCGAATCGTCGTACACTTTTTCAACCAACCCTGGCAGCGGTTCTTCGAGTATGATCTCCGTTTGAAATACAGAATGGAGCGGATGGATGATCGATGAAATCAGTTCGACCGATACAGGGAGCAGCGGAATGATACGGATCGGAGGAGGCATGAAAGTTCTTCACACTATAGATTATCCGGGATGATCACCGGCTCTTTACGGTTTTTTCAATCCGTACTTCGCAATCTTATTATACAGCGTGACACGGTCGATATCCAAGATTTCGGCGGCGCGAGTGATATTCCATTTTGTCGAATCCAGGATTGATTCGACATGAACTTTTTCCATCGCCGCCAGAGTGTCGTCCTTCGGCAATTCCAATTTCGTCACATTCTGGAACGGCAGGTCGCTTCCGCGGATAGCTGGAGGAAGCGATAATACCATTGCCCGTTCAATCACATTCTCCAATTCACGGACATTGCCGGGCCAGTCATAACGGACGAGCATATCCATCGCTTCACCGGAGATCTCGCTGACAGAACGATTCATTATGAGAGCATATTTCTTTACGAAAAACTGTGCAAGAAGCGGAATATCCATCCGCCGCTCGCGCAGAGGCGGAATGAGCACGCTGAAAACATTTAAGCGATAATACAGATCCTCGCGGAACGAACCTTCCTTAATGGCGGTCTCAAGATTCCTGTTGGTAGCACAGATGACGCGGAAATCGCTTGATAGTACTTCATTCCCGCCGACACGGGTAAACTGTTTGGTCTCGATCACCCTCAGAAGTTCGATCTGCATTTTCGGACTGATCGTTCCTATCTCATCCAAAAAGATCGTACCACCGTCCGCCATCTCGAATTTTCCTTTCCGCCTGTATTGTGCTCCGGTAAATGCTCCCCGTTCGTGGCCGAACAGTTCGCTTTCGAGCAGTGTTTCTGCCACGGCACCACAATTGACCGTGATGATGGGGAAATACCGACGTGCACTGTTGGCATGAATCGTCCGGGCAATCAGTTCTTTTCCCGTTCCGCTTTCACCGCGTATCATCACGGTCGTATCAGTTTTTGCAACTGTAAGCGACAGGTCGATGACTCGCTTAATTTGCGGACTTTCGCCAACGATCTCGTTCACGCCGGAGAGCTCTGTAATATGTTCGCGCAGGATTGAATTCTCATCTTCGAGTTTTTTCTGCTGTATGGCATTGGAAACAAGGTGGGAAAGATGGTCAGGATCGATCGGCTTGGTGACATAATCGAAAGCACCATCCTTCAACGCCTGGACTGCGCTCTCCACTGATGCGAAAGCGGTGGCCATGATGACCTGTGCTCCACGATCGATTTCACGAAGACGTTTTAGCAGTTCAAGTCCGCTCATTCCCGGCATTTTAATATCCAGAATCACCACGTCCCACGGCCCTTTTTCCATCAATTTCAATGCAGCATTCGCATGTTCTGCCGATTCCACACGAAATCCATCCTGTTTGAACCATTTCGTGAGCGATTCCCGGACGATGGTCTCATCATCCACTATGAGGATGCTTGATTTTTTATTTTCAGTCATGGTAGATTCTCCTTACAGACAAAAGACAGATCAACCGATGGAGCATATTATTTTTGTCAACACGATTCGTGCAATTACTCCCTTTGAATGGGAAGCGTAATCGTAAATGTGGTCCCTTTATTTGGTTCGGACGACACTTCGATCTTACCATTGTGCCGTTCCACGATGCCGTACACCACTGCCAGCCCAAGTCCAGTCCCTTTTCCCTCTTTCTTCGTCGTAAAGAACGGTTCGAAGATGTGGGGCAAGTCCTCGCTGCGAATGCCAATCCCGGTATCGCTCAGGGAAACGGTCACTTCCTGTTCAGACAATCTGCGCACCGCGACGGTAAGTGTTCCTTCATTCGACATCGCTTCAACGGCATTAATCTCTAACGCCAGCAGTGCCTGTTGCACTTGTTCCGCATCGCAGACAACATGGGGCAAGTCATCCGAGAAGGATTGTTGAAGCAAAATGTTGTTCATTTTCAAATGATGTTCAATAAGCTTCGTGCATTGTTCTACGATCGCACGAAGGTCGTTCTCTTTGAATTCGCCTACTTTTTTTCGCGAGAACAGAAGAAGATTCTTCACGATATTACCGCAGCGGGATGTTTCGTTGGCGATCATCGTCAACTCGTCCACGATCTCGCTCTTTTGTTCCTCGGACAGTCCCGGAGCGGAAATTCGTTTCCGGATCAATTTAGCGTACGTGAGGATCCCTTCGAGCGGATTGTTCAGCTCATGGGCAACTGTTGCCGCAAGGGTGCCGAGCGACACCATTTTTTCCACCTGGATGAGATTTGCCTGTGCGCGTTTTAATTCTTCCGATTTTTTCTGTACCCGTTCTTCCAATGTTTGATTCAGCAGCTGCAATTCCTCCTGTGTCTGTTTCAACCGTTTTGTCATATGGTTGAAGGAGGATGTCAGGAATCCGATCTCATCCTTTCGTTGAATATCGATTGTATGGTCGAGGTCGCCGTTCATTACTGCAACAGTCCCTTCCGTCAGCCGGTGAACCGGAATGTTCACAGTGCGCCACAGAAAGATCCAACAAAATACGGTCAAGACAATCAGTAATACCAAGCCGCCGGAATATTGCATCATTCTTAATCCTGCCAGATGTTGTTCCGTTTCGGTCAACGGGATCATCACATCCAGGACGCCGAGAATAGTCTGCGACTGCGGATGGACGTGGCACTCCGCTTCGTAGCAACTCTTTTCATTTTTAATGGGAGTGATCACGCCGATGACGTTATGGCCGCGGGGGGAGGTGAAAACGCGAACACGTTCGACGTTGGCCGGCGTAACGTCATCGCTCTTCCCGGAAGGATGGCAGACGACGCACGCTTCCGCATTCATATCCACGGTGGTATTCATTTCCTCGTTTACTGTGGAATAGGATATCTCCCCCTTTTTATTGTAGATGCGGATCGCTTCGATACCGGGTTCGGAACCGATGGTTTGAATGCTGTTGTAAATATCCTCGCGCCGGTTCAGCAGCATGCTGTACTTCGTAGACCGTTTAATAATGTCGGAGACAGTTTGTGCGGTTGCGGTGGAAATCATTGTATAACGTTCGGTCTGAATTTCTACGAGAGCAAATGTAAGAACTCCGACGCCGACGACCATTACCACAAAAATTCCCGCGAGAAGTCGATACACAAGTAGGTGTGTGTATTTCATGGCGGCTGTTGAAAGTATCAACACTTTCAAATGTAGTACAGGGGGACTGGAAAAAGGTACCGTGAAATTGCCCGAATATCAACACGAATCTTCGTTAATGCGGACTTAACAGTCTTAATAAGAGTTTATTATAGCGTTTTTCACCGATGAATTTTTCAATGTTTTCGATTCGTGCTCCGCCGTCGAACATTGTGGTGCCAACGGAGCGTTTATTCTTTCTTAATTCGAAAGTAAGGTCATCCACCTCCTCTTGAATAAACTCCTTAAATTCATCGGCGGTGAAGAATTTCAAATTGGACGGAGATTTTCCGGAGCATGAAAGAGTCATCAACCAACCTTCGCCGTACGGATCGCTGGTAACCAACGCAGGATGTTCCATCAAAAGTGTGTTGATCAGCGTGACCATTCCCTTCTCATTATTGTGCACGGCATAGGTTGCAGAATCTCTGATGAGCCACGCGAACGGTTCACCCCGGCCGATGTGCGACGGTGCATGGATAGTTGCAACACCGGCAATGGGATAAATTAATTGAGCAAGGAATTCGTCAATGCCCAGTCGGAACGTGCCGTCGTGCAGCGAGCGCATCCATGTATGGTTTGAGAAGTAAATCCGGTCCTCGGGAAACTGCAGAGACGTGAGCGGTGTCAGGAAACGTTCCAACTGGTCCGATTCGCCGGCGGCGCTTTCACTGAGGATCCTTTTGTTCTCCGAGAAGAACTCTTCGGACTGCATTGCTGCTTGTTCTGCGAATGTCTGATGTTGTTCCCGCATGACCTTGTCGAACGGACAGGTTTCACATTCGAACCTACAGTTGCACAGTTTATAATTCACCAAGCCGGCGTCCATCCACACGCAGTGGTTCTCACTGTCCGGAATTATCGTATGTGTGCTCGCGTTCATAACTCACCCTGATGGGTTTTTGTGTTGCATTAATTTCTACTCTCAACCATGGACGATACCGCTTCGATATCGCGCTTCCACGCTGCACCGGCATGAGCAAGTTCTTTTTCATTCTGATGCTCTTCGTGCGTGAAGACCGGGAAATACTTTGCGATAAAGTAGAATGCAATAAATCCCATCGTAACGATCATCATCGTGATGCTAAATTCCGTCCACGATGGCAAGTATCCAGTCCCGGACCAACCTTCCATACCGGTGATAGCGATGTTCATCCTGTTCATAATGAATCCTACGACCACCAACACAGCACCGACGAACAATCCGTTCGCGCTCTGCCGGATCTTTCGCTGCGTAAACATTGCGAATGGAACGATGACACCGACGATCACTTCCAGCCAGTACATATATGTCTCCACTCGCGGCACGGTGAGCAGGGAGAACATCTTCCGGTCTGCGAGATCGACAAACTTCATGGTAGCATACACGCCGAGCATCACGACACAAACTCGGGCTATCTCCGTAAGGAGATTCAGTTCCAATCCGCGTTTGAACGCACGGCTGCTGAGGAACGATTCGAAAATGATCATTGCGCACCCGGCGGCGATTGCGGAAGCGTAGAAAAAGACCGGCATATAGGCGGAATACCATAATGGATACATCTTATCCGGCACGATGAGATACAACGAACCGAGGGAGGACTGATGGAGTGTTGAGAGCAATACGCCGATGATGATTAACGGAATACTGATCCTTTTTACCATTTTAATGGTCTGTGTCATATGGAATTTCTCCAGGATAACCGGAAAAAATTCCAATCCGAGTACCGTTGTATAGAGCATTACGCACCATGCTACTTCGAACATAACGGAGCGCGGGTTCCACATAATGATGGCATGCCAGATTTGCAGCGGCCGTCCCAGGTCAAACATCAGTCCGATAATCACCAGAACATAACCGAGAAACGCCGTCAATATTGTAGGGCGAATAATCGGTTCAAACCGTTTGATATTAAAGATGTATACGATTGCTGCCAGTGTAAATCCGCCCGCAGCGAGGCCGACGCCGCACAGGACATCGAAACCGATCCAGATACCCCAAGGGAACTGGTCGCTCAGATTAGTGGCAGCGCCGAGTCCATGAAAGAACCGGACGTAGGTCGAATAGATTCCCGCCAGCAGAATGGCCGATGCAGTGATTTTCCAGAATCCGAATGTTGTGAGAAATTTTTTCATGGCTTCACCTAGTTCTTTCCGTTATTGGAGTGATTCATGTCGCGCATATTCTTTTCATATTCCTTCACCTCTTCGCGGCGATTCGTGATCCACCAGATGCCGAAGAGCATTGCTCCGCCGACGGAGACCACGCCAGGGATCTTGGAGAGTGCGTTCCAGGTCAGTTGCGGCAGAGGAGTCTGCTGCAAGGTCGTACGGAATCCGAGATTTTCGAACGGGACGGAAGAGAGATACAGCACCGATGTGCCGCCGACCTCGTGTTCGCCGTAGATTTTCTGCACATATTTCCCGGGCTCGGCATTCATTCGTTCGTATGCTTCCTTCAACAATTCTTCTCGATCGCCAAATTTGGTGGCACCGGTCGGGCATGCTTCGGAACATGCTGTCGGCAGACCCTGAGCGAGACGTTCGTGACACATGACGCATTTCTGCACACGCGGATAGGTGCTGGACCATTCGTACCGCGGTACTTGGAACGGGCATGCCTGCATGCAGTAGCGACAGCCGATGCACTTTTCCACGTCGTAGACTACGGGGCCTTCGGGCATTTTGGTAAATGCACCGACGGGGCAAACCGACGCACAGGTCGGGTCGTCGCAGTGCTGGCACATCCGGCGTACAAATACTCCGTCATATTCACTGAGCGCCGTGTAGGCTGTCGGCGAGAGGGCCTTCTCTTCATTGTCCGGCATGTGATTGGCTTCCTTGCAGGCAGCCTGACAGGCGTTGCAACCCACACACAATGTAAGATCGATCAATAATGCTTTTTTTGTAGACATGACTTCCTCCGAAGATTACTCGATGCGCAAGAATTCGGATTCGAAT
Source organism: Bacteroidota bacterium (assembly GCA_041665525.1). Lineage (GTDB taxonomy): Bacteria > Bacteroidota > Ignavibacteria > UBA10030 > UBA8401 > UBA8401. The sequence goes on from JBAYIS010000036.1 coordinate 24,947, forward strand.
TTCTTGCATTGGTCAGGGTTAAGGTTATCCATTAATCCAGCTGCCGGCAATCCGCCATCCTGCATAAATGCCGGTGCAGGTGTAGTAAGATGCGCAAAGAAATCACGCAATCTGCCAAGTTCGCTTCGCAGCCATACCCGGGTATCTTCGCCGAGGTAGAACGAACGCAGTTCATTTGTGCTGGCGGGGGTGATTGTGTAGGCCCAGCCTTCGCTAAAGAGTGCTTCGCTCAGCAGAGAAGGTTTTTTCGAAAGTTCTACATTAACATTATCCACCACTCCGTCGATGGGAGATCGAACGATTAATTCGTTGTTTCCTTCGGCAACGCGAAGAATTGGTTCGCCTTTCCGGACGAGATCGGCACTATTCTTCAACATGCTGATCCTCGGTTCGGTAAACATTCGGGCGAGGAAATCATCAATACCCAGTTGCACTTTTCCGGACGGGAAGAGGCTCAGCCAGGTATGGGATTTTGTGAAAAATATCCCTGCGGGAATGCGCATCGGGATCGGTTTGCGGATGTGAGACGGTGCAACTGCTACTGCAGCTTTATTCCGCCGCACGAAATAATCAAAGGTCAAGAAGACCACGATTGTTGTTATGAATAATAATACTGTCATTGTAAGCTCCTTTCATTGCATGGTTTTTATACACCAATAACTATGACAATCGCCGTGCCACGATTGAGTATCGAAGAATAAATAGTGCGGCGGTAACTTGTTGCGGTTAAATAGATTAGTGCGGAGTTTTTGAGAGTTAGAATGATGAAAAAACGAACAGATAAAAAACGATGAAATATTCTACACCAAAAAATCAATCGGAGGCAAATGTGGCCTATTTTCTATACGTCAGCCAAATAAATTGTGTTGAAATACGCTACACGGTGTGTTGAATATATTTACAAAATAAAATCGGATAATAATATCCGTAGACAATATTTCTATAAAACTGTTTTTCCTCTGTCAAGTACGATATCATTAAAAAAAATATGGCGGACTGAAAGTCCGCCATGCAGTGAATCATAACAACGACCGAACTCATTTCATTAGCATAATCTTCTTCAACGCCACTCTCTCGCCGCTTTGTAATCTTGTAAAATATACACCGCTCGCAAAATACTCCGCATGAAAGATTACCTGGTGATGCGTACCGGCTTTTAGCTCTTCATTGACAAGCGTTGCCACGCTTCGTCCGAGCATGTCGTACACTTCCAGTGTGGTCCAGGCATCCTTTGCCAAAGTAAATTCAATGGTTGTCGTTGGATTGAACGGATTCGGATAATTTTGTTCAAGAGCAAATCTTGTGACCGCTGCGTTTGTGTTCAATTCAAGTATTTGACTATATCGGAACTTCCCATCACGATCGATCTGCTTCAATCGGTATGACACTCTCCCTTTTAGGGAGGGATCGACGAATGAATACGACTGGGGGGAACTGGTCGTGCCGTTTCCGGGTACAAATCCGATCTTTAGCCATTGCTGGGATTGAAATTCCGAATTTTTGGCATTGTTCTTTTTTTCAATCTCAAATCCATGATTATTGGTCTCCGTCGCAGTTTGCCAGAAAAGTTCGACACGATTTCCCTTAAGGAATGCGCTGAACACTTCGAGCTCCACCGACAACGGCGTCCCCTCCGGATTTTGCCATACGAAGTACGGTTGGCCCGAATTCATATCTCCATCCATACACCAAATGGATTCGTCCCATCCCTCATCGACAAATGTCGACCGGGTTGTCATTTCCGCCATGGTTTTCGCAACGGCTCCGATACCGGAGGTATGGAGAGAGGTTGTTGAATTAAAGAAGTTATGACTATGCGTTCCCCCGTCATCAAATGCGATAAAACCTTTGTCTGCAGGGTCCGATCCTGTCACGCTGCCGGCGGAATAGCAATACTCAATAATCCCGCCATAGTTTTCTCCGATGAAGCCTCCCACGCTGGTCAATTCTTCGGTTGAGCGCGTAACATCTCCTGTGGAATAACAATTGCTTATAGTACCAGCGCCTTCGTTGTATCCTGCAAATCCACCGACAGACAAATTTCCAATGACTGCTCCGGTGGAAAAACACCTGCTGACCGAATCCTCGACATAATTGTAACCCAAAAATCCACCAACGTAGAGATCGCCTGTCACAGCGCCGATGCTGGAAGAACACAATATTGATGTATTGGAAGTACTCCCAACAAGTCCCCCTACATATTCCGTCCCAGAAATATCGCCAGTACTTGAACAATCGTTGATTGTGCCACCTTCAGAGTACCCGACAAGGCCGCCAAGCGTCGTTCCGCCGGTAATGGAACAATCGGCATCACAACTATCAATGGTACCGTTGTTACCTCCGGCGATGCCTCCCGTCATTTCTGTACCGACCAGACTTCCGGATGTATGACAGTTTTCAATAATGGCCCCATTCCATCCTGCGATGCCTCCAACACTGCCGTATCCGGTGACATCTATATTGGTGACGCTGAGATTTTTAATTATAGCATCACCATTGATCCAGCCAAACAATCCTTGATAATATCCATCTGGACGATTTATGAACAGATTATCGATGAAATGTCCATCTCCGCCGTACGTTCCCTGGAAGGGGGCGAAGTCATCGCCGATCGGCGCCCATCCTTCGCCGTTATTATAAAAATCGCCTTCGAATTCATAATCCGCTGCCAGAAAGTAAATATCGGCAGTTTGTTTAAATTGTTTGGTCCATTCCGACGGATTTTCGTACAAAAGCCAGAGATCCGTTTTATTGGCAATCAGAAATGGATCGATTTCTGTTCCGGACCCGGACCAAAGAAATGAATCAAAACTCAACTCTGTACCATACTGTGTCAATCCATCCTTCACGGAAAATGTTCTGACATAATATGTGGTTGCAGGAACAAGTCCGGTGGCAGTATACGTAAAGCTTCCAATCTGTGATACCGCACCTAATTCGATCTTTGCGTCATCAACAGTCGGCGCAGCGGACGTGCTCCAACAAAAGCCATGCTGGGTAATTCCCAGATCTCCCGCCGAACCGATAAGCGCAGCAGTGGTTCCCGAAATGCCGGAAGCCGAATATGAAATAACCAGATACTCCGGTGCATGAGTGAATCCTTGATGAGAGAGAAACGGATAACCGTTATTTTCCGTCGGATTCAATCCCCAAACATTATTTGTTCCGTTCAATGTCTCATCTAAAAAATCCCAACCGTTTTGAAAATAATAGGTCTCATACGCTTTCATTTCTGCGGTCGTTTTTCCTGTCCCGCCAGCGCTGCCGGATTGTCCGCTTGTTTGTGTATCCCAAAATGAATTGGTGGTGGTTGCAGTAGTGGCTAATCCGATCAAACCGCCGACCGAGCTCGTTCCGCTGACACTTCCGATGCTGTAACAATTGGTAATAGTACCAGACGTTATCCTCCCTGAAAGTCCTCCAACATACCCGACGCCGCTGACGCTGCCAATGTTGTAACTATTGGAGATCGTGGTACCACTCATACAATCTCCAACTAATCCTCCCGAATAATTTTGCAAACTGGTCACTATCCCGGTGAAATAACAGCGTGATATACTACCTTCCGAGATACGCCCGACCAAGCCTCCGGTATAATCCAGTGTCCCGGTGACTGAGCACGCACTGTAACTATTGCTGATTGCACCGTTCGTTGATAGTGAACCAGCCAATCCTCCGGTTTGATACCTGCCGCTGATCGTGCCAGTGCTATAGCAATTATTCATTGTGCTGCCAATTAAAATTGAAACAATTGCCGATGGATACTGCCGACCTGTTATATTTACATTCAACATTCCGATGTTGGTGAAGGCAGCTCCGACGGTATATCCGAACAATGACTGCATATCGTCATCGGGGCGGCTTATGAACAATCCATCGATCGTATAATAATTCCCATCATAGGTTCCGGTGAAATAAACAATAATGTTTCCAATCGGCGTCCATCCCGTTGTTCCCCAGTCCCCTCCCAATCCTGTTGCCGATGCATCGATATTTCCGGTCTGTCTGTACTGCGCTGCCCAACGGGATGACCGCGCCGGACTTGGCACCACTACATCACTGGCGGCGATCCAATAGAGATTCTCCAGAGAGCCAATCTGATACGGATCGCCCTCCGTGCCGCTCCCCGATGGAGCCGTTGCCGTTTGCGCCAAACCTCCTGCGCACAGCAAAAAAACAAGAAGGGTCGAAGATCGAAAAAATAGTTTCATAATACTTCCTTTCAATTCCATACAAGCGAACGTTGAATAACAGAGCATACAATAGGATTATTTGCAATCGGTGTTGCGGACTCTTTGGTATGATTTAAAATAGAAAGGGCGTTCCCTTAAACGGAACGCCCTTGTTAAAAACTTGTCCCCTACCATGATCGGAGGGAGAAAAAGGAAATGACGATTCTAATTGATGAGCAACATCTTCTTTGTTGCGGTGAAGTTTGCACTTCTCAATGTATAGAAATATAGTCCACTAGGCAACAGTGAACCGTCGAATGATATTATCCGCTCTCCTGCCGACTTTATACCATTCTCCAAAACCGCTACTTCCTTTCCAAGCACGTTATAGACTTTCAGCGTGACAAATTCTGATTTCGGCAATTGATACCGGATGCTGGTTGCCGGATTAAATGGATTCGGAGAGTTCTGGTACAATACATATTCTTGGGGAATCTGATTCACGACAATTTCAATGGTAGAAGAATATTTGAACATACCGTCCCGATCAATCTGTTTTAATCGATATAGATATGTTCCCCCCAAACGAGTATTATCGCTGAACGTGTATGAATGCCGCACATTCGTTGTTCCATTCCCATCCACAAATCCAATTCTCGTCCAATTGGTCATATTCAATTGTCTATTGTCAATTGCACTTCGTTCCACCTCAAAACCGAAATTGTTTATTTCAGTGGCGGTGCTCCACTGCAACTCCACACCTTTTTTGTTAGGGATTGCTGTGAATGAAACGAGCTCAACAGGAAGTGCAACAGCATTCGGAATGGAAACATCTTCCAGGCGGCAGGAAGCCGATGAGCCGGAGACTTTTTGGTGGCTCCAACGGATGTATGCAGGATTGCTGGAACGCAGGTCGGCAGCGCCGGTCTGGCCGGAGGCCAGAGTTCCGTCTATATTATCTGTGAATTGAATATACGTGCCTGCCGTAAAAATCCCACCATCTTCCAGATCAATTGTGCGTAGCGTTGTAAGGGAATTTGTATCGCTCCCAGCCTGCACTACCAGTGTTGCACCAGTTCCAGCGGTGACGGAACTGACGGCGATATAATAGGATACGGAGAGTACGTTTGCTGAAGTGTTTAAAGCTACTGTCAGATATTTTGAAACTCCGGCAGATGGATTGGTGGAGTTCGCCGTCCCGGCGCTGCCGTTCCTGGTATTGTTCGTCAACCTGCTCCACACAGTGGTACCGCCGGAGGAAGAGACGGTCCACCCCGGAGGAGGATACGTCGTATTATCAAAACCTTCATTCACTTGAGAGTGAAGGAGCATGGTTATTATCAGGCTCAGTACAGATACCGCTGTAGTTTTCAGTTTCATGAAATAACTCCTTTTTTTATCTGTAGGACACCTTATTAAGGTGTCCTACAGATATTGATGAGAAGAATGCTGAAAAGGTAATGTTCAGAAATGGACTTCACAATTACGTAATTCCGGTATTTTTAAAATACAAAAGCCGCGAGTTGACATTCGCGGCTTGTAAATATAGAAGGCA
>JBAYIS010000037.1:0-30256 GCA_041665525.1 Bacteroidota bacterium
CGCAGTGAATCGCCGGCAGGATAATTAAAATCCTCCTGCAGCAACAACTGAGCATTTGCAGTGAGAAAAACTGCAAACATCGATGCAAAAAGCAACAAAAGTTTTTTCATCGCGTTACTCCTTATGAATTGTAGGAAATTAGGTAATTAATACTGCGTAGATCGATCATCCAAAAAACATTGCAACGGTATTCTATTCATTGACAGCCTCCTCTTCCATCGACAACTGCAGTTCAGTATTGCTGGTCAGCCTGCAGATTTCCTTCCCGGAAAACACATTCTCCGAAAGATGTACTGTCTTCCCTCGTGTATCAAACGTTATGCTACAAACTCCTCCTTCTCTTGGTTGGACATGGTGTTAATTTTTTTGCAACTGCTTCGTAAACATAATTTGGTAGGGACAAACACATGTGCAGTGGTATCCTTGGACCGTTTGGTCAGCCGGTCGATAACGCGATTGATTGCCATCGCGCCCAGGTCACTGATTGGTACATGCACAGAGGTTAATGATGGACTGATATATTTTGCGACCGGCACATCGTCGAATCCGCAGATGGAGATATCTGCAGGAATCCGAAGGCCTTCTTCCCTGATCGCTTTGATTGCGCCGATTGCCATCGAATCGTTGAATGCAAATATTGCCGTGGGATGCGGCTTCATCGCCAGGATCTCTCTTGCCGTTTCATATCCGGAGATCTCCGTAAAGTTTCCTTTGAATTCCAAAGTACCGCTTGTCTGATTCTTCCGCTCGATCATCGCTGAACGGTACCCGCGGAGACGTTCTTCGGATTCAAGATTGTTCTCGCCGCCAGTGATCACCGCAATGTTTCGATGGCCGAGATCCAGCAAATAATTTGTCATTTCACGAGCGCCGCCGAAACCATCGATGACGATCGTATCGTAATGCGTATTTTCTGTCCTGCAGTTCAATAGAACAATCGGCAGACTCTTTGGAAGATTTTCGAGAAGGATCTCGGCATTTACCTGCGGCGACATCAGGACAATAGCATCCACTCTTCCGCGCATGAACCGTAGTGCTGCTTCGATCTCTTTGGGATCGTTGTGAGAACTGGAGACAACAAGATGATACCCGTGTTTTTGTACAGCTTCGTCCGCTCCGCGGATCACTTCAGAAAAGAATTCGCCATGAAGATCTGGCAAGAGCAATCCAATCGCCTCCGTTTTGCGCATAATCAATCCACGCGCTGCGGGGTTCGGAGCATACTTCATCTCATGGATTACGGCGAGAATCTTTTCCCGCGTTTCCGCTTTAACCTTATCGCTGCCGTTCAACACTCGGGAGACGGTTGCGATTGAGACTCCTGCCTTTTGTGCAACATCAACAATACTTGAGCGCATTCGAGATTAGATTAAGTGAGTTTTATGTAAACCTTTACATTGGCGCAAACAGTACTATGGATCTTGACGATAATCATTAGCTGCAATGTAAAGGTTTACATTTTTGTAATGGTACCACCAAAAGTACAAATTGTCAAGTACTTTTTTCTCACATTAAACCTACCTGCTGTATTTCACCTAAATTTCAATAAAAAATCTGATCCGTCTACTTCTCCCATTTGAAAACCGGGCGTACACAAACGATCCCGGCAGGTTCACCGGGATCGTTTTATAGTTCTCGTTTATAGGGACTGGATATTCTCAATTCGGCTTTACACCAAAGTGATTAACATTTTCTTCCATTTGAGTTATTTGACGGATGCGTGTAAAAAGATATCCTTGGACGATGTCCCCACAAGAATAAAATACCCTCCTTTGGATTTTTTCCAGGCTCCTTTTTCACTATCGTAATATTCGAACGATGACCGATCCAATTTGAGTGTTACCATTTTCTCTTCTCCAGCATTAAGCATTACACGGGTGAATGCTTTCAACTCTTTTTCTGGACGGATAACTTTTGGTTTCATGTCTTTGACATATACCTGAACCACTTCCGTTCCGAAAACCGTACCTGTATTCTTGATTTTTACTGCTATTTCAAATTGATTCTGCTTATTTGATAGTACTTTAAGATCTGTAAGCATAAACGATGTGTATGATAATCCAAAACCGAATGGAAATAGCGGTTCAATCTTTTTTGTATCAAAGTGGCGATATCCAACCATGATCCCTTCCGCATAATTTACTTCCACTGAATCACCGGGGAAATTTTCATAGGACGGATAATCTTCCCATTGTTTCGCGAGAGTGAACGGAAGTTTACCGGACGGATTCTGGACACCCGTAAGTACTTCGACGATGGCTTGTGTCCCTTCCTGTCCCGGAAAGAAAGCCCAGAGTAATGCCCGGACATTGTCGAACCACGGAAGCAGATTCACCTGCGCTCCGGCATTTATAATTACAACTGTATTGGGATTCACTTTCGCCACTTCGTTGATAAGTGTTATTTGATTCTCCGGGAGGTCAAGAAACTCTCGATCAAAGCCCTCCGATTCCTGATAGCTGGAATTGCCGGCAAAGAGCAAGACTACTTCGCTCTTTTTGGCTGCAGCCAGCGCAACCCGTAGTTCATTCTGATCCGGCGTGGTCCAACCCAATAATGCTGCAGCGTCTCCGCCGTTTTCATAGAATTCAATTTTTATATCGTACGATTTTCCAGCGGTGAGATCGACCTTCACCATTCTTGCATCAACCGCATGGTCACTCCAATGATCGATCAATAATTTATCATCAAGATAGAATCGGATTCCATCATCACTCGCTGCTGTGATCTCATACGTACCTGAAATCACCGGCCGTAATACGCTCTTCCAGCGAATGGAAAATTTATCAACATCGAATCCCTCCGCAGGTTTCTCACCGCCCCAGCGGAAATCAATATTCGCATCGATCCTGCGGAGTTTTGGTTCACCTTTCAGGTCCTTATTATCAAAATATTCTGCTGTCAGCCCATTCTTCCCTGTCGTATCTCCGGGGACAAAAAAATATTTCGGTTCAATGGATGGAACATCGCCTATCTGCCGTGCACCGATCGCAAAGGAAACCGTTGCATTGGGAAACGCTTTATTAATACCATCTAATGGTGATTCATTAAAAGCAGGAACAACCATCGAGCTTCCGCCGCCGCCGGTGCGAAGAACTTCTGCATTCGGACCTATTACCGCAATGGACTTTATTGCTGCAGGTTCCAACGGCAGCAACGTTTTTGATTGATTAGCTAATTGGCCATTTTTCAACAACACAATCCCAGCCCGGGCAACATCAAGCGCCACGGCACGATGTTCCGGTGCATTTGCCTGGGGAACATCTGGAGTTTTATCGAGATATCCCATGCGAGTAATCACCCGAAGAATCCTCTTGATCTTATCATCAATTGTTGATTCCTTCACTTTCCCTTCTTTGATAAGCGGAAGCAATTTTTCTTTCGTCAGGAAATCTCCGCCGGGCATCTCCAGATCGAGTCCATATGTCGCTACTCCTTCCGTGCTATGGACAGCACCCCAATCTGACATCACTAACCCATCAAATTTCCATTCGTTTTTCAGGACTGTATTGAGCAGCATCTCATTCTCACTACAGAACGGTCCATTGAGCTTATTATATGCACACATGATTGCTTCGGTTTTTGCCTCCTGCACTGCAGACTTGAAAGCGGGAAAATAGATCTCATACAACGCACGTTTATCCACCTTCGCATCGATGAACATCCTTCCGGTTTCCTGATTGTTCACCGCAAAGTGTTTTGTGGTAGCGACAACGCCTTCATTCTGGACTCCATTGATATAAGAAACTGCGATGCGTGAGGTAAGGAACGGATCTTCTCCATAACTCTCAAAATTTCTCCCACCCTGTGGAGTGCGATTGATGTTCACGCATGGCCCAAGAATTGTATTCCGACCCTTTGCCTTTGTTTCGCGGGCCAATGCCCATCCATAGCGGTAGGCGAGCGATGTATCGAATGTTGCCGCCAGCATAACTGATGCGGGAAAAGCGACCGCAGGTTCCCAACGGACTCCTACCGGTCCGTCCGTCATTTTTAATTCGGGAATGCCGAGCCGTTCCAACGGTTTTGATGCGAATCCTGTGCCGCTGAGCATTTCCAGTTTTTCGTCCAGAGTCATTTTTGCCAACAATCCCTGAACACGTTGTTCGAGCGGATCGGTTTTTGTACCGGCGCGCTGAGCATTGACAGTTCCGGCAACAACACAGAGGAATAGTACTAAGAGGGTTTTCATTAGTGGAAATCCTTGATTATTTAAGAAGTATGCACTTTTTTGTTTGTGTAAATTTCTCTGTCCGCAATGTATAAAAATATACACCCGATGAATGTCCCGAACCATCGAATAGTGCAGTATATTCGCCAGCAATTTTCGTCTCATTGACAAGTACTGCAATCACTTTGCCGAGAACATCGTGCACTGTCAGCGTAATTTGACTTTGCTCCGGAACATGATACGTTATCATCGTGGATGGATTGAACGGATTTGGATAATTCTGCAATAGAGCGAACGAGCTGGGTACCGGCGGCATAGTGATTCCGGCATCGCTTGTCGACTCCGCATGAACGACGATTTCGTACAGCGAATATCCCCATTGCGTTCCCCGTTCCACTCCGAAGATCTTAACGTACCGGCACTGTTCTGAAGTAACAATTTTGTCAATCCCTCCATCTCCATTAGATTCTGTAAATATTGTTTTGAAATTGACGTTATCATCCGATACCATCACCTGATATACCTTCGCATACGCTGCTTCCCAATACAAAAGAAGATCGTGGAGCGTTTTCACCGATCCCAGATCAACAACGATATATTGCGGATCGCTGTGCGCCGAACTCCACCGTGTGGAATAATTTCCATCCACAGCATTCTTCCCTGCTAATGCGGTGTTTTCCACTGAAGAAACTATCACCGGCTTGTTTAATGCGATATTAACCATCGGTTGTGGATACACTTTCAGGATAGCAGAACTGCCATTGTTTTCTTCCACACATTCGTCCACTGTGTTGCCGGGATCGACCTCCGCGCTAACAACAAAAGTACCAAGTGAATCGGCGTTCCATTGATTCGTCCCAGTTGGGCCGCCGTCCGCTTCGATGAACGCCATACCACCGGGAGGAATAATACCAGTGAAATTTTCAGCAAATGCTTTTTCTTCACCATCCAGTTTGAACGATACCTTCACCGTTGCACCGCCTGTGGTGGGGCCGGTCCCCTGATTTTTTACGAAAGCGGCAAACGTAACTTTCTGACCCTTCACCGGATACGGGGGAACCATTTTGACATGAGTAATTCTTAGATCCGGTTTTTTCACTCCGGGGTTTACCGTGAAAGTTCCGGAAAGTGATACGCTGTCCGACGATGGACCCACAACCAGCAAGCGCTGACCTGGCTCCACATCGTAGGTATTAGTGGATTCGCTGAAATGATACAGTTCATCATTCGTGATAGTGAATGTGATGTTCTTCGTCTCTCCTGCTTCGAGTGCAACGCGTTTAAAGCCTTTCAATTCTTTCACCGGCATCGGAACGACAGCAGAAGGATGAGAGAGATACAATTGTACAACTTCTTCGCCGAAACGAGAACCGGTATTTTTCACTTCGATACTCACTGTTACCGGAGATCCGTAGGGTGCGGAGAGCGGGTCAATAACAAGATTACTATAGGAGAACGTCGTGTAACTTAATCCTTTCCCGAAAGCAAACTGCACGGGATACTTGTTGGTATCAAACCACCGATATCCTCCCCCTAATCCGTCGTTTACATTATCGTTCCATGGCGGCAGCCATCCGCTTGCCAAGGGCATCGTAACGGGAAGTTTGCCGCTGGGATTAACATCGCCAAAAAGGATATCTGCAAGTGCATTGCCTGATTCCTGGCCGGGATAAAAAGCATACAGCAATCCCTTCATCGAAGTGAAGGAACTATTGATACCGCAAATACCGCCGCTATAGATAACAACAATCAGATTGCTATTAACCTGCGCCAGCGTTTTTATCAGCTCCTGCTGTTTCTCAGGAAGATTAATCGATCCACCAACCCGATCCATACCTTCGCTTTCCTGACTAGGATCAAGACCTCCGACGAAGACAACTACGTCTGCAGATGCCGCGGCAAGTCGCGCAGCTGCATAACCGCTTGTATCATTGCTGTTGATGTCGCATCCTTTCACATATGTGACATTGCCTGCACCAATCTTTGTTTCAATCCCTTGTTTTGGACTGACGGAATAGAATGGTGTCACATAGGCACTTCCTCCGCCATCAAGTTGCGCAATCGCAACGCTTGGACCAATCAAAGCCAGTTTCGTGACAGAGTCTTTCGATAACGGAAGAATGTTATCCGTATTCTTCAATAAAACGATCGATTTCCGCGCAGCTTGCAGACAGAGCTGTTGATGTGAAAAACTATTCACGTCGGACGGTTCTCCTTCCGGTTGGTAATCCAGCATTCCCGCTAATAATTTGGTACGCAGTACACGACGAACCGCCAGATTAATCGTTTCAACAGTCACCTGACCGTTGGCAACGAGTGTGGGAAGATTTGTTCCATAGAGTGTAGAACCCATTTCAATATCGCAACCGGCCGTGATTGCCTTTTGCGTGTCCCAGATAGAACCCCAATCCGAAACGACATAAAATGGAAATCCCCAGTAGTCCCGCAATATTGTTGTGAGCAGAAATTGATTTTCTGCACATTTTTCACCGTTAATTAAATTATATGCATTCATCACACAGAATGCCCCACCCTCTTGCACTGCAGTACGAAAGGTCAATCCATTGGTTTCCGTCAACATTCGTTTCGAGGCGACGATGTTGTTGGTGAATCGGCCGTTCTCGCGATGATTCACATTGAAGTGTTTGATTGTTGCGATCGCCGGTGTCGATTGAATCCCTTTCGTTACCGCTGTCGTTGTCTGTGCATTCAGATAAGGATCTTCGCCGCCTGTCTCGGCGCTGCGTCCGTTTCGCGGATCGCGATCCAGGTCCAATGCCGGACCGAGCGCCTGATGTTTCCCTTTACCGCGGAACTCCTTTCCCATCGCAACGCCGATTCTGTAGGCAACATCAACATCCCACATTGCCGCCATACCAATGCCGACGGGAAAACTTGTAGCGAGACCATCGCGGACACCATGCGGTCCATCAGCCATGATGAAACCAGGTACTGTAAGCCGCATGTTATCGGCAGTATTGAATGAACCTTCCTGATGCAGCTGCAGGATTTTCTCTTCCATCGTCATCTGATTCATGATGGATGTGATTCTGTCTTCGATAGTCAACACTTGACCGCTGACGCACTGAAAAACCACAGCAACGATCAGAATAAAAAGGATACCTTGATTTAAATAATTTTTTTTCATCTTACATCTCGTCCCTATGCTTCGCCGTTATTTCACAACGGTCAGTTTTCGTGTTTCTCGAAACCTGTCCGCTTTCAGTGTATAGAAATAGATACCGGACGCAAGATCAGCGGCATTCAATGTGATAGAATGTTTCCCCGCGGTTTGTTCTCCCTCATCAAGATATGCAATTTCTTTTCCCAAGAGATCGGAGATTGTCAATGAGACTGAACTGTTCACCGGTATCTGATATTCAATGACGGTGGAAGGATTAAATGGATTCGGAAAGTTCTGATACAATGCAAATTCTGAGGGTAGTATTTGTCCGGCAACCGACGCGATCGGTCCCGTATAGGTCAGTTCAACATAGTTTAGATTGTACCCTCCGAAGAACTCGTTCAACCGCAAGTGGTGTTTCCCCGCAGTCAGTTCCACCGATCCTATTGAATGATTTCCCCATGCCTGCCAACCACCTGTCGTTTCCAGCGGAAAGAGTTTCTGCGTTTGCCCATCCCAGCTCGTGCCGACGTATCCTCCGGCGGTGTTCACCGCTGCGCGCAGCATCACGTCATATTTACCGCTTTGTTGAACATCAATAGAAAAGGTGAGATATTCTCCCGTGCCCGTAAATCCGACATTATAACCGTTCGTAACAACATCGGAACATTTTTCGATATCAACACCATCGTTCCGGTAGCTCCACCCATTATTCCATGATGATCCCTGACTGGTACTCTGATAGTCCACATCCCTGTATGCAATATTGTACTTTCCATAATCATAATCGGTCGCAAATAGAATTCCGGGTATGGTATTCGATGAAAACGGGCGGACGGTATTATCGTACGGCTGCCTCATCATCGCATCGATAACTCCCTTATTATAGACACATTGCTCCAATTCAAGACCAATGGCCATGCCCATCAATCCCTTCATTGCTGCGTCCGCTGACGGTTTTGAGACCTCACCCTTCCAATAACGCAGCAGATAATTATATTCCGCATTGACCGGAATGGAGAATGGACCATTGATCGTTCCTACTTTTTTAATCGTCCACCATGCCCAGCCGATATCATTCGCTTCGAGCAGTGCGATGCAATCCGTGAACCAAGCATTGGAATTCTCCCCCGATTCCCCCAGCCACAATGGACGATGTGTATTGCTCCGGAGATTCAAATAGTTGTTGATGGATGATGGATCGGTGGAGTTCCAGTATTTATGAAAACTCCATACCATATTCGCATCCCACGCTGGTGTCATCCCATTGAAGTCCGTTGCATACCAATTCCCTTCCACAAAAACGATATGGTTTGTATCGGCAGAACGGATCGCTGTGGTGATTGCAACCGAAAGGTCCCGCAACGGTTTGTTGTCCGGCGGCAAATCCCATGCAGGTTCGTTGAGAATATCGTATCCGCCGATCCAGGGTTGATCCTTGTAATGTTCAGCAAGCATTCTCCATAATTCTACTGTCATCGATTTGTTCTTTTCACTTGTCCATAGTGACGGCAGAGAAGGATTATAATCGCTGATATTATTGGCACTTTGTCCCCCCGGCGCCGCGTGCAGATCAAGGATTAAGTACACTTTGTTATCAGCGCACCACTGCAAGAGACTGTCCGTTATGGTAAATCCATTATCGACCTTAACAAAATTCGTTGCACTGTCCTTAATATAAAATTCGTAATGCATTGCGAGTCGGACAGAATTAAATCCCAGTTGTGCTAGTCTTTCAATATCTTTCCGCTGGACAAAGTTTTTTCGGAATGCATTCCAGAACGTATCTGCCCGTTCTGCACCAAGAACGTCTATAACCTTGTTCTTAATCTCCCACGGGGCATTTGCAAAAGAAGACATTTGAAACATGTACCCCTCCGGAAGCATCCAACCGCCGAGACCCATCCCGCGGAGAAGGACATTATTCCCCTCTCCGTCAACAATACTTTTCCCGGAAACTTTTAAAAATCCTCCTGCACTCATTGAAACGCTAATTAAAATAATTGCACAACTGAGCAACTGCATATATTTTTTCATTTGAAAATACCTGTCATTTTACTAAAAGAAGTTTTTTTACCGAAACAAACGTCCCGGCCTGTAGCCGGCAAAAGTACATACCGGACGGCAGTTGCTCGCCGTTAAACGCAACAGAATAACTGCCGGCGTTCATCGGTTCGTTTACCAGAACGGTTATTTCTTTCCCCAGTACATCGAAGATTGTCATTCGTACGTGTTGTATCGAAGAAATTACAAATTGTATTGTTGTCGATGGATTGAACGGATTCGGATAATTTTGATGTAAAATACATGAAGATAGCTCTGCGCTTACATTCGTAATTCCTAACACGCCTGATGCAACTGTAAATACCGTATCACTGGAATCGTTAAGTGCAGGATGAATCTTACTGGTGATTATAATTGAATACATTGAATCACTTTGAATAGATGAAGAAACTTTCCACAATACCGCATTGGTGCGCGAGACGATAGAGTCGGAAACCACAGAGACTACTGTACTGCCTTTTATCAAAACAACTCTCATTGCTTCAATGACATTTGACTGCCAACGAATGATATAGGTCGAATCTTTATACAGTTGTTCACCGCCGTTTGGAAATGCAATGGTGATAAACGGCGACGCCGTGATAAAGGAAGAGATTGTAGACCATGCACTCGTACCGGCAGCATTTGTCGTGTTAACCCGCCAATAATATGTTGTGTTATTCGCGAGGGATGACAGTGTTGTTGTGGTTGATGTTAGTAATTGAGTGTCCTCCAAAGGAGACAGAAATGTTGAATCGTCATCGACTTGAATATGGAATGTTTCGGTAATGCCTTGCGTTCCCCACTGCAGTTTTACAGCCGTTTCCCCGTTGACAATTTCGTTATCCCTCGGTGAAATTGGGACTGGTGCCAATGGAGAAACGATCTGGGGAATACCGAAAGCAAATTCACCAAAATCCGTCGTTGTGAAAACTAATTGGTTCTTCACCGAATCGTAAGCCGTAGGAATCGGAATGAATATTGAACTGTATTGAGGCCGGGCATAAACGACGATCGTTTGCGGCATCATTATTCCGGGAAAATTGTTTAAATCCACTTCGACTTTCCCTTGATATGAAGTAATCAACTGACTTTCTATTTTGAAAAAGTACGGCTCCATGAGCGGCGCTTGTCCGACAAAATCCGGATTCACCGGAGCATACGCATACGTCGTGACACTGGCACTACAATACAAATCCGCCGTCAATTGTTGAAACGTAATCGTCACTCCCGTGGTCTCTTTTGAGTCATTAAATTCGTACGTATTGCCTATTAATACTTCGGATTTTGTTACGGATGCTTTCGGTTGCATACTTACCCAAGGATATTTATATGACCGATAAGAAAACTGACCAGGCGGGAAGAATACTTCAAGCGCTATTGTGCTGTCCGGACGGACTTCGGTGAATACCGGCATACCATTCGTGCTTCCTCCCCGGCTCCATCCAACAATGGTATTTCCGTTCGGCAGCCGCTGCACAGATCCTCCTGACGCCGTGTAAATATCAGGTGTGTGCCGATACTCCCACACCATCGTAACAGTTTTCGCCTTTTCATCGAGCGCATATTCCACCCCGCGGGAATACATCGGTGTATGCTGGTCTCCGTTATCAAACAATGTAATATTTCCGTTCGGAAGAATGCTCATATTGTGCGGATAGGAAAAATAATTCGGGCTGTTAAACTCATGCTCGTTGATAAAAGTGAAATCATTTTGTTTGCCGCCCAATATCCACATAATATTTCCTGTCAAACGATTAATTTTTACAACGTTCGAAGTATGACGCAGCACTATATAAATGTTTCCATCCCGGTCAATTTCTAATGCATTGCCATGAGAGTAATCCACTGTTTTTGTTGTTAGGTTGATATAGGAGCTGGTGATCGGAAGATAATCCCAGGATCTCCATTGAAAGACGACATTTTTCGATGCATCAAGTTCCTGGATAATGGTGCCAATAACAGTTGCGTTCGGATTTCCACCCGGCACAATAAGACTCATATCGACCGGCTGGCTGTCGTAGGCAAGCAACAAGGAATGACCGTTGGGTAATAGTAAAAAATCATGAGAGTCCGCAGTATACCCATTGCCGCATTTGAATGTATCGATGAGTGTCAGCGCCGTATCAGTAACGATATGTCTTGAATTTTCCGAAAAAGCGAGCATGCCGTTTGGAAGGACTTTAAAATTCGATTCCGCTTGTGTGAATTTTTTATACTTGAGAATGTTTCCACTATTATCCGCTATGAGAATATAATTTCCGTACGTGGTATTGCTTACAGCGGGCTTGTTGGCGATAAATATTTTCCCTTCATCAGGATTGTTCGGTTCACTGACAGTAATGACGGGAAAATCTGTCGGCAGCGAATCACCAAATGCAATTCCGTTCTTTGCGATATTTTCGTCATCGTAAAGTTTTGGCGCAGGAACGAGTTCCCCCTTTTCATTCTCAATCCACGGATGCTGGAATTCTTCGGTTTGCGCTGAGATGGTAAAAACAAATTCTTTCGGTTCCACCGATACTCCATTCATCGTCCGCACAGTGCTATTCAATGATACCGATACCGTTTCGGAAGGTTTGAACAGCTGTTTTGGTTGAAATAACAGCGTGTGATCATCATCCGACAGAAAAAATGTCCCCGCATGAATGCCGCTGATCGAGCCTGTCACACGAATTGCGTCTGTTGTTACAGTATGGCGATCAACACGTTCTGCACTTCTCAGAATGATTGTTGTCTGAGTACTATTGTAGAGAGAATTTGGGATCGGAGAGACATACGAAAGAGATTGTCCGAAAAGAAGTATTGGAAAAAGGATCTGGATGGCGATAATTATATGTAAATGTCTCATAGAATTGTTCTTTCATTATTTTAGAACAACCATGCGTTTCGTTGCATGAAACGGTCCGGCTGTGATGGTATAAAAATAGATACCGCTGGGTATGTGATAATTCAATGCAGAAAACTTTTGATGATACGATCCCGCTGTCCGATACTGTTCACCAAAATCAACAACAATCCTGCCGAGAAGATCATACAGTTTTAGTGATACCGTCGCATTCACAGGAATGCGGTAGTGAATAGTCGTTACAGGATTGAAGGGATTGGGATAATTTTGTTCAACAACAAATCCATTCGTCGCCGGGGCTTTCTCATCAGGCACCGCATCAGGAATTAATTGTTTGATGGATACATTATCGATATACGCATCGATATCCGACATACCACAATTAAACACTACACGTGCATTATTGTCCGTGGCGTCCTGCATAGTGAAATCGAACGTGAAATGTTTTTTCAAAGTCGTAAGTGCTATAGCGCCAGTTTTACTGTAGTTGGTATTCGGAGATGCAATCATCGCTATTTTGGGTTCAATGGAACGGCTGCCTACCGCATGGGCATCAAATTCAAACCGATACTTCAAACCGTTAATCAAAGGAATTCCTTCCTGACCGAGCTGCACATGGTACGCTTGCGTTCCGGCACTGCCGATTTGAACAAAAAGCTCTCCGTTCGCCGTGACATACGGTGATGCAACGGCCGGAGCTGTGACGGCAAAATACCACTGATCAGTTCCCGCGGTATAATCGCCGTTTACTATTAAATTCTCACCCGGTGTAAAAAACTTAATCAAAACATTTTCTTCGTTCGAGAATGGACTTTCATTTCCAGACAACTCTTTTGCAGTTACACGGAAATAATATCGCTTACCGGATTTGAATCCCCGTAATTCAACGGCGGATAACGATGTTGTATCAATTATTCGTTTCGGATTGGGCACGGTGTCGCAATACAGTAAAAATATATGATTCGATTCTTGATCGAATTTGTTAATAAGCATTGTTACTTTATCAGTTCCCGTTTCTACGGAAATCACCGGTGTCGTTGCTTTCCCCTTCCAGGGGAACTTAAACACACGATAACTATGAGCATAATTGACAAAATCTAACTCCATTGATTTCACACCGGCAGGAGATACTTCTGTCAATTTCGGCAGCGATCCATCCGCCCAATTGATAAGGGTATTGCCGCTCGGAAGTCTCTGAACATTTCCCATCCAACCGGTATACCTGTCCGGAGTGTGCCGATAGTTCCAGACAAGTTCCGCAGATTTTGATACAGTATCGATTACATATTCTGCTGCACGTGAGAGAGATGGAGTATGGAAATTGCCGTTGTCCATTATTGTGTAATGACCATTTCCCAGTGCACGAATATCATGCTGATAGGAAGGACCGAAGAACGGATCGTTTAGTATATTGAATTGATTATGCTTCCCTCCGAATCTCCACATGATCTGGCCGGTCTTCCGGTTTATCTTCGTGATCTCCGAAAGATGGCGGCTGGACATGACGATATTACTGTCGGTATCAACGCAAATTGCATTCATATGGATATAATCGATATACTGTGCCGTTAGATTCTCGTGAATTGCGTCCAGAATATCGAAGTTGTCCCAACATTTCCATTCAAATACGAGATTCCCCGAAGGATCGATCTCTTGCACATGGTTCCCCATAACCGTTGCATCTGTTTTTCCGCCGGCGATCAGTTTGCTCATATCGACTATTTTCTTCTCCAGAGCAATAACCAAAACATTTCCATTCGGTAGAATTTGAATATCATGTTCATCAATTCCATAACCATTTTTTGCATTGATTTCCCTGGTAATGGTGTAGGAAGAATCCATTTCATAGAATCGATAAAATGGTTCCGCTAAACGGTACGACAACATCCCGTTCGATTGAAGCTTAAAGTCCCGGGCATTCGAAGGCATCTTCCGGTAAAAGACCGGAGAGCCGTCGTTTTCAAGAATGGCGATATACGGAGTCCCTCCCCAGTTATTGATAAATATGAGTCCGGTGTCCGGATTATTCTTGATAGAGATTTTTACATGCGGGTAATCGGAAGGAACGGATACCCCGTTGGGGAAGATAATAACAGATGAAGAAGGTGTAACAGTTATCGATTGAGCGTTAAGGAATGGACAAAGGATAATTGTTATTATTGAACATAAGGAAATTTTTTTCATGCGAATTGGCTGCCATTGCACTGTTCTCTATCTATTGTGAAAAAATAGTTACCCACCATCGTTGGAGTTTATACATACAATCTCTCACTAGCAAAAAAGGATCGTTGGCAAAACAATATGGATCGTTTTTGTTTTGATTTTGTCATAGAAACTTCTGAAAAACTCTCGAGTAATGTCATTGCCCCGAAGGCCCTAAGGGCCAGGTGGTCACTTCGTGACGAGACGTTTTTTGTCGAAGTCCCGCTGTACGGGACTCCGTACAACGGAGCAATCTCGTTTTTTGGTAGTTTGAAGGAGATTGTCCCGCTTTTTGGATTCCGCTCGTGCGGGATTCAAAAAGGCGGAACTTCATCGCTTCGCTCCTCGTCCCAAAGGGACCCCCTCGGGGCAATGACTTTTTCAGAAGTCTCTCATATTTCAGAATATCATCGAGCTATATATTTCTGCGTACCCTGTTTAACCTGGATTGTTTGCTGCTCCCTTGAATTTACCGAGACAATCAATTCAAACGGTTTGTTCGCAATAACATGTATCTCCGCTGCATCACCAACACTGCTTCGTTTTTGGCAGATAAGAGTTGCAGTAACGCTGCCAAATTTCAAGCGCTCGATTCCGTGACGGTCGATCCTGTTGATATTCCATGTCAGTTTGTTTTCAGACCCGGCCGGCCGGAAGCCTAAAATATTTTCGATAAGTAATTCAATCGGACCGCATCCGGTCCATCCAACAAAATCTTTTTGTGAAGGAGAACCACGCATCATCAATTCGGGAGAATAGTTTTCCCACAGTGTACCGGTCTTTTTGTGAACGGCGGAAATACCATCAAGATATTTTTCCGTTGCTGCGGTTGCAAACTCTTCAAAGGAATAGTTCGTTGCACCTTCCCGTTCGTGACCAAATCGCTCTAGTCCTTTAACGATCATAACATTTGTCGGAGCCCAGACGCTTCCGAGCCAGTACTGGCCATCCGGCCGGTACTCTTTTTCATCTGCCGCAAGGGACGGAAACGGGATGGGACGCCAGAACGTAGATGGATTTTGCAGATGTGCCATAAGCCGTTTGGCCTGTTTCACGTCGGCAATGCCGGCAAGCATCGGCCAGAATCCTCCGACTGTTTTTACTTTTTGCTGCTCTCCGGCATCATTGACGGTATAGTAAAATCCATCTGTCTCATTCCACATCCATTGATTGATCCGAACAGCAATATCATTTGCGATACGGTCAAATACAACAGATTCATTTTTCTCTCCCACTTCTCCGCAGATGAACGAAAGGTTTCGATACAAGAGAACCATTTGCGACGACATATCCACCCAGCCAGAACCCTGCAGCGGAATATTGTCCATTCCGGAACCGAGACCGGTATTCCAGTACAATCCATGTTTCGTATTTTCTTTCTTTCGATTCTTTTCCAGCCATTCCGCATATTTTTTCAGAACCGGCAACACAGAAACGAATCGGGATTTATCTCCTGTTACTTTATACGATTCCACTTCCGCCCATGCAAACAACGGCGGATTAACCGTATGCTCCCGGCCGACAAAGACATAATCCTCTCCGTCTGCTTCCTGTATTTCGCGGCAAATGTATCCATTCTCGTATTGTCGGGAATAGAAATTATCAAGCGATTGTATTGCGGGAAAAATTGAGTGTCCGTACCGTGCGAACATCAACATGAAGATCGTGTCCCATTGAAACACACTGGGCGAAAATGCCTCATCCAGATAATTCGAAACGAACGGCGACCCTTTCGGCGGCCGTTTGAAATGATCGAATGCCAAAGACCAAGCTTTCCAATACAACTCAACATACTCCGGACTATTCTCAAGGATCGGCGAAGGAAGATCAGCACGGTTTTCTTTGAATGACGGGATAGGGGATTCGACGTACTGTTTTTTGGAAAAGTATATTCCCCGTTTCCCCGAATCTTCATACTGAGCTTCGGTAACACTCCAACAAATTAACAGCAAAATGAGCATCGGCATCAAGAATTTCATTTTTTCTCCTGTTCGGTGTATAGGCCAAGTGCTTTCATATATCCTGCATTAACTGTGCAATACTTAAACTGGCAATTTTCCAGATAATCAGCAAAGGCTTTTTTCACCACCATAGTTGCCGGACGCGCATCGCGTATCTCTTTATAGGTCGTTCTCGGTTTATTAACAAATGTAATGATGGAATCCCATTCCGATGTTCTTTTCACCGAAACCATATTGGATGAGGCATCCATTTTTTTGTACGGCCAGAAACACCATCCGAAATTGTTCCGTTCGTTCAATCGCCGCCAGGAATCAATCCACTGATCTTTGTTCTCCCCCGATTCTCCCATCCAAATCGGCACAGAATATTTTTTCATAAAATCCACATACTCCTGCACCATCTCCTGTGTGGTATCGCACCAGTATTTATGGTACGTATATATGCTCTTCGAATCGAACGGCGGGTTAAATATTGTAAAATTGGTGTTCCATTGTGCGCCGCCGAGAAACACAATGTGGTTCGTATCCACTTCACGAACGGCAGCAACGATCTTTTTATAGAGCGGCTCCAGCAAATGATTGAATTGCGGCGCAGGGAAATAGGTGGCGATCGGTTCGTTGAGAAAGTCATATCCAATCACTATCGTTTCCTTTGCGTACCGCCGGGCAATTTCCTTCCACAAATCCACGGTCAATTGCTGTGCAGTAGAGCTTTCAAACAAGAATGGATATCCGTCACTGTCATCGATGTTGTCGCCCGTCTGTCCTCCCGGTGCGCAATGCATATCCAAAATCACATAGAGCTTTTCTTCACTGCACCAACGAATCACTCGGTCCAGCATCTCGAATCCCGGTCCTTCGAATCGTGTCTCGTGGTCTTCAGACACGAATAAACGATAATTAAACGGAACACGGATGGAGTTCAAACCGCTCTTTTTGATAAAGGCGATATCCTCACGGGTAATGTAGCGGTCCCGGTACTCTTTCCAGAATTTTCTCGCCTCTTCCGGGCCAAGCAGTTGCGTGAATGCTTCGTTAATCCGCCGCGGAGAATTGGTGTGAGTGAATTTGAACATGTACCCTTCCGGTACCAGCCAATTACCGAGATTAATTCCTCGCAGCAGCATCGGTTTCCCGTCCGGTGTAACGATGGAAGTGCCTTTGGTTGTTACAAACATGTTCTGTTGTGACAGCAGAAGGGTTGAAACAATCAAAAGTGAAAGTGTCAGAATTTTCATAAACCAGTGCTCCTATTTTTTGTACACCCGGACGTAATCCACTTCCATCCGCTGAGGATAGATGGAACCATCGACGCCTTTTGAGCCGCCCCAGTCCCCACCGACTGCGATATTCAACAGCAAATGGAATCGCTTATCAAACGGCCACGCCTGCCATCCGGTACTGTCATTCGCCGATGTAAAATATTTTGCCCCGTCAACAAAGAAGTCGATTTTTTCCGGGAACCATTCAACGGCATAGGTATGAAACGATTCCGAAACACCGGGAATCTTGATGGTCGACGTCTTTTGCGTACCGATCTTGAAATAATATTTTAGACTGTGTGTAGAGCCATGGATCATATTCTGATCGTATCCGACATGTTCCATGATATCAATCTCACCGCTGTTCGGCCAACCGCCGTATGCCCAATCCGTTGGAAGCATCCAAATGGCGGGCCAGGTGCCGACGCCGTACGGGAGTTTCGCGCGAATCTCAATATGTCCGTACAGCCAATCCCCGCGGTACTTGGTAATCATCCGCGCAGAGGTATAATTCCTATCGCCATAACTCTCTTTCAATGCCTGAATCATGAGTGTACCGTTCTCAACAAAAGAGTTTTCCTTCCGATTCGTATAGTATTGGAGTTCGTTGTTTCCCCATCCTCCGCCACCGATGTCATATCCCCATTTCTTCAGGTCAATGGAGGTGCCGTCGAATTCATCGTTCCATACAAGCGTCCAGCCTGCCAACTGAGGTTGCGAACTGGAAACGGTATCATCCTCTCCGAATTTTTTCCCGCAGCCAAATGCTGAAGAAGTTGAGACCAATAAAACACAGAACACGATCATTTTTATCATAAGATTATTTCCATAGTTGTTGGAATGTGTAGTATGCTTTTCTTCCCCTCCATTCATCCAATCCGTCTCCGTCAATATCAGGAGTTACCGCGATGACTCCCCACCATTCTTCGTTGGAGTATCCATCCGGATGCGCGCCGGTAGGATATCCCCCGTAATCATGGCTGTTCTGATCTCCCGCTTTCCACCATTCATCCGAAAATTCGAACACCGTACCGCCGACGCATACATCGTTTGCTGTTCGAAGCTGGATCCAATTGGTGCTGTCAAAATATGCCTGCATGGATTCATATTCCGTTTTGGTTGAGTTGTCGAGCGCATCGATCCCAAATTCAGTTATCACGATCGGTTTTGCGGACTTGGTCCTATATGTAGAAAAGAATGGTGCGAAGTTTTGTTCATAAGCATTGCTCGCCCACAAATCCACGTACGTCAGCGATGTGTCATTGGCATTCATTGCGGCATTGCCGATGTTATAATGGTTACCGTTGCTGATGCACACTGGATGATACTGCAATCCTTCTATCTTGTATGCGGCAACTGCCATCTCCTGCACCAGGGAATACCAAAACGGACTGTTGCCGTTGTTCGGCGAGGAGGAGTAATTTTGTTCGTTCCCGATGTTCCACATCAATATGCCGGGCGAATCCTTCAGATCATAGATCATCACTGTGAATCTGTCAATAAAATCCTGCCTTGTAGCAGAAACCGAAAGGTCCGCTCCGAGATCGACCCAAAAACTGACGATCACCCGGATGTTATTGGCAGCCGCCTGCTGAAGAAAATATTTATCCACTCCGGAATAGGTCCGTACCGTATTAGCATTCATCCCTTTCAACCAGGTGACACTGCGGTCATAGACAGTTTTCGTTGTCGGTTTCCCACCGATCGGTGTCGGAGCAAATGCTGCACCTTTCACCGTCCACTCAGTATAGGTGCCGTCTCCGTCATAATCCGTTTCCAGCTTTTTATTCATAATACGCACTGGCCCGATACTGACAGGCTTGACGGCAGGAACGTTATAGGAAGTACGGGTCAGACGGGGATTGACTGTCGATGTACCGTTGACAGGTTTAGGTACATCGGTCTCGAATACTTCGAAACCGATCTTTTCAACTTTCAGGCGATGTTTTCCGGGAGGAAATCCTGTTAAATAGAATGTACCGTTTTCATTCGTGAAGACCGCAGAAAAATCAAGTGCAGTAGGAAGAGAGACTTTTGCGAAACCAATTCCGCTCCCTATGTTATCCCTCACAATTCCGGAGATTATTGTCGGACTGATATACGTGTCATCTTCGACTGTATTGCATCCCGTGATGCTCAGGAAGGGCATTATGAGGAGGGAAATATAGAGACAAAGAGTTCTCATAATTGCAGAGTGCAGCATTGAACGGCAGCTCAGGAGAGACTGCAATTCGTCTCCCCTGATGAAGTATATTTGCGATTACGAGTGGCGCGAACCGATGAAACCGTAGAAGACAATGTAGAGATAACAGACTGCAGGAAGAATGAAAGCTGTTTGAATCCCGATTGTATCTGCCAATGCACCTTGTCCCAACGGAATAATTGCTCCGCCTACAATTGCCATGATAAGTACGCTGGAACCCTGACTGGTCAGTTTGCCAAGTCCGTCAATACCCAGTGTAAAGATCGTGGGGAACATAATGGAGTTGAACAAACCAACGGAAAGGATCGTCCACATCGCAATTGATCCGGTTGTAAATACCGTTGTAAAAACAAGTCCACAAGTGATTAAAGCAAATGTCCCCAGCAGTTTCCCGGGATTGATCTTCTGCAGCATTGCCGAACCGATGAATCGGCCGACCATCGCACCGCCCCAGTAATATGAAACATAACTTGCCGCTGCCGCTTCTTGTAATCCGGCAATATCCGGTTGACCGAAAAAGTTCACAAGAAAACTTCCAATCGATACTTCAGCGCCGACATACACAAAAATTGCGACCGCACCCAGGACAAGATGCCGGTGTTTCAACGCATCCGCCAGTTTACCTGCTTTCGCATGATGATCTTCCACAGCTGCAATCACGGGAAGTTTAAATTTTGCCATTGCAAATGCCAGGAGCAGCAGCGCTATACCTAATCCGACGTACGGCATTTGCACCGAAGCTGCTTCTTCCTGGGGAGTTAAATTTTGTAATCCGTTTAAGATCAATATTCCGCCAAAAAATGGAGCAACCGTGGTGCCGAGCGAATTGAATGCCTGCGTCAAATTTAATCTGCTTGAGGCTGTTTCCGGTTTACCCAACACTGCAACATACGGATTCGCCGCCACCTGGAGGAGCGTGATTCCAGATGCAAGGACGAACAATGCTGTTAAAAAAAGCGGATACGATGGAAAACTCGCTGCCGGATAGAAGAGGAATGTTCCGACACCTGCAGTTACTAGACCGATCACAATCCCTTTTTGATAACCGAAATAATTGATGATCTTTCCGGAAGGAATCGACATAATGAAGTACGCCGTAAAGAACGTAAACTGAATGAGCATCACTTGTGTGTAACTAAGGTCGAAAATCCCTTTCAAATGCGGGACCAGAATATCGTTCAAACAGGTCAAAAATCCCCACATGAAAAAAAGCATCGTCACTACAGCAAGAGGTATCTTAAAATCCCCCCCCTGCGATGCATCGATATGTGTATTGTGCGTCGTCGGTATGGAAGCCATAATATTCCTTTATTTCAATTGATGAGGTAAAAATAAATCGTTCATGCGGCGGCAGTGTATCTGCCGCTCCACTATTTCATTGCTTTTTCTGCAGCATAGGTCAATCCAAAACCGAATGGAAATAACGGAGCATACTCTTTATCTCCTATGTTGATCGGGATCTGTTCCAGTGTTTTTGGCCAGGAGTGCGGCAGTTTGCCGGTCGGCACATAATCGCCAAAGAGTACATCGGCAATCCCTCCGCCTTCCGTTCCGGGAAGCCACGCAGCAATAAATGCATTGCTCTTTTCCAGCGTAGAATTGACAATTAGCGGACGCCCGGAGAGCAGAACGACAATCACCTGAGCTTTTTTGGATTTCAGTGTTTCCACAAGGAGAGCATCTTCCGTAGACAATGTAAGATCCTGACGGTCTCCCCTGAATTCCGCATACGGTTCTTCGCCTATAACGACGATCGCAATATCTCCGCTATCCGCCCCGCTGCCGTTTACAGAATATTCTATTTTCGTTTCCATTGATACGGCATTCTTTACACCCTGCAATACCGTCGTCCCGCCGGAAATGACATTTCCCATCTTTCCCTGCCAGTCAATCGTCCATCCGCCGCATTGCATTCCGATATCATTTGAACCTCTTCCTGCAACAACAATTTTTTTCGCATTTTTGGATAGGGGAAGAATATTGTTATCATTTTTCAGCAGCACCAGCGATTGACGGACGGCATCACGGCCAATTGCACGATGTGCGGCGGAACCGACTTCAGCAGTCAATTTTTTATCCGAATATTTCTGGCGGAACATTCCGAGTTCGAATTTCACTTTCAAAATGCGCCGCACCGCATCATCAATCCGTTTCATGCTGACAGCTTTTTCATTCACCAATTCTTTCAACACGTTGATAAACGTATCATAACTGTTAAAACTTCCCCGGGGTGACGTGGTCATAGCCATGTCCACTCCGGCGTTGATCGATTGTTCCACGGCATATTTGTAGTTTGGGGACAATTGGTCGATACCGTTCCAATCCGAAACAATAAATCCATCGAATTTCAATTCGCCTTTCAAAACATCGGTCAGCAGATATCTGCTTCCATGCATTTTATTCCCGTTCCAACTGCTGTACGATGCCATGATCGTTTTTGCACCGGCATTGATCGCATCGATATACCCCGGCAGATGAATCGAGCGGAGCGTTGCTTCATCGACTTCGGTGTTTCCCTGATCTTTGCCGTTCGTCGTTCCTCCGTCCCCAACAAAATGCTTTACGCATGCAAGTGCTGAAGCATTGTCCGACAACATCGCTCCTTGCAGTCCGCGCACATGTGCAGCGCCGAGTGAACGGACAAGTTCAGGATCTTCTCCGAAGCTTTCATACGTTCTGCCCCAATGTTCATTGCGAGCGACCGCCACACACGGAGCGAATGCCCAGTGAATTCCTGTCCCTTTCATTTCTTTCGCCGTTACCATGGCAACCTTTTCGACGATGGAGGGATTGTTCGTGGCACCAAGTGCAATATTGTGCGGGAAGATCACCGCACCGTCGACATTGTTGTGACCGTGAACGGCATCAATACCGAAAAGGATGGGCACTTTCAACCGCATTTTTTCAGAGAGATTCTGCAGGGAATCGTAGCATGACGCCCACCCTTTTGCCGACAGATCGACAATCTCAGAGTTTCCGCCCCAAAGAATGGAACCGATTGAATATTTTATGATATCACCCGGAGTATTTTTCACCGCTTCGTAATCTATCTGGGTCATTTGACCGAGCTTTTCATCAAGCGTCATCTTCTTCAACAGTGCATTGACCTTTGCATCAATATCAGCATCCTGTTTCTGCTGGGCGAATGTCAAAGAACAAAGCAATATGCTAGCGAACAATACGAATGGCATTTTCATGGATGGAATACCCTTATGATTGAAGTGAGTGTTTTTTTTGATAAACACGATCATTGTATCAATAACAGTTTTTTGGTTGATTGGTGCGTCCGGCCTTTTACGACATAATAATACACCCCTGAAGAGAGCGATCTACCTGCACCGTCGCGGGCGTGCCATGAAAATGTATGCGATCCAGCATCGATGTCGCCAACATTCATCATCGATACTTTCCTCCCCAGGGTATCAAAAAAATGGATGGCGATATTGTCCGGCGATGAAAACTCAGCCGGGATAATCGTCATTCCGTTGAACGGATTGGGATAGTTTTGGCCGATCTCCCACTCTACCGGATTCGCCTCTCGCCGCTCGTTGATTCCCGCCGTCCCTTTTGATACAATAATCCCATTGATGATAGGATAGTTCACTGATGACATAAAATGAATATCTATAACTCCATTGGTTACGACAACATTCTTCGTCGTAATGGCATGAGCAGTGCTGCTGCCGGCAACGTCGACAAGGTCCACTTCTCTCGCAATAATTTTGTTCTGAACCGATATGGAGAATGCCCTTTTCCCGGCCAGGGTAAAAAATGTCTCGGCCATCTGCAATTCAACATCGTATATTCCGTTCGGCACACGGACAAAATATTTCACCGGATTCTTCAATTCAGTATGATAGATGGTCGCATCAGACGTACCGGCAATGGCGTCGCTATTGGATCCGGCATGTCCATCCATATGACCATATTCCACGTTTGCATTCCACACTTGATCTGCATGATATTCCGCATACGCAGGTCCGCCACAATTGATCTTGAACGGAAATGCGATCGGCAGCTGTTTTATAATCGGGACACTTTGCACAGAGATTGCATTCGGGGGAGAAAACCGGTCCTTCACATTCTGTATGTAAACGTATTTCATCGCCGATGTATCAAACGAGGCAAGCGATAGGTACACCGTCTGGGAATCTGTCTGCAGCTGCGCTGTAACCACCGGCATGCCGGTGATGATGTAGTTGGCAGGTGTTTGCGATGAAACAGGATCCACTTCCTCCGAAAAGCGAACGACAATCATGCCGCGTTCCGCCCGTGCGGAGACGGCCCATGGTGGTGCTATGTCATAGAATCCTGTTGCAGTACTCGTCGTTAAGCAAAGGATCATCGTTCCGTCTTTAAACACGATGTTGTCCGGATATAGGTCGCATTGATTCCCTTCCCAGGTATGTGTTGCTTTCGCCCACCGAACGGAATCATAAGCATTGAAATCGTCCTTCCACTGAAACTTGAAATTATTTCCGGTACCGACATCTCCCGAATCCGGTGCATAGGTTGAATAACTGACCCAATCGTAATACGCAAACGCCGGCAATACTTTCGCATTCCACACCCCCGCCCAGTCCGGATAGTTAGGATTCCATACGTTCATCATGATTTTTTGCGAGTACTTCAGAGAATCGATATGTGCGCCGGTCTGCCGGTGAACTTCGATTCCATCCACGAACCACGTAACGGAGGTAGGAGTCCATTCAAAAGCGTACGTATGAAAATCCTGAGACGGATTGAAAGTGGTTTGACGGTGTACTTCGTGGTTAACAGTGCCGGGGGTGATGGGATTGAATTGGATATCGTCCGAGTACCTTCCCATGATCTCGATGTCGATTTCATTCCACGGTGTTTTGGAATAATTATCGTTATACGTGAAGAAGGATGAAAGCATGCCTTCCCGTTGCGCCGATTTCATTCGGACCTCGAATCGTCCATAGGTGAACGATTCTCTGGTCCGGTACTCTGCACCGCGGTACGGTTTTTGGGCGAACGAAATGGTGCATATGAACAACAAAAGATAATATTTCATCCGTGGCCGCGATTAAAAGGTCAGTCCGACGGAAAACTTCTGTACTTCTTTCAACCTGCCGAAATCCTGGTAGGCATAGTCGAACGTCACCTGCATGGCTCCTACCACAGCCTGTGTCACTCCGACTCCGAGCGTCAGCCCTGTCTCCGATTCATCCAAAAACAGTGAACGATAACCGCCGCGGAGTGCCAGGAAGTCGTAAAAAACATATTCCGCACCGACATCCACACTTTCATAATCGTCGCTTGGATGTGAAGCATCCACTGCCAGCGTCAGTTTGCTCACATCGTCCTTCATCGCCAGATAGGCTATCCCGAACTTGAAATTCAACGGCAATGCCCATTCTTCCGTCGCGAGATATGCTGGAAGACGTCCATTATTGCCGGAAGTCGATTCGTCCTGATCGTACAGTACTAGCGATGACTTCCCTTCCATCTTCATTTTCTGGCCGAAGTTGGAGATGGACATCCCTAAAATGACGCCGTCGAACGGCGTGATATATTTTACGCCAACATCAATCGCAAATGCGCTGGCACTCATCTTCCATATCTTTTGCTGGATGAATTTCGGATTGAAGCCGATTGAAAAATTTTCCGTCAGTTTCAGAGCGTAGGAAAGACTGACCGCCATATCGGACACGCTGAATGTTTCTCCGTTTCCTTCCGGTGCTTCAACCGTCGTTACTTTCATTTCATCGATATCGGATGATGTGAACGACAGCCCCATGGTTCCGAAATCGCCCAGGTTCATCGTGCCGGCGACATAGTTATAATTGATTCCTGCCAGCCACTGTGTATGGTCCACCACCAGTGATGTACCGTAAACATCGACAATACCAGCCGGATTCCAATAGATGGCGCTGGCATCGTTAGCCACCGCAACATACGCGCCTCCCATGGCGATCCCTTTTGCTCCCTGACTGATGGAAAGAAAGGGGGCCGCCGTCGTCCCCTTTTTGGAAACATTGGATTTAAATTCCTGCGCTGTACCCCGGGTGAACACACCCAGCGCAAGAACAAACGTTAATACTATTTTGATAGTTTTCATGCGAAGCATCCTTCGGATAATAACCTTGACAAATTCTTATTTAATAACCGCAAATTTTCCAATATGAGTGCCGATATTTTCCGCATCAACATGGAAGATATAGAGGCCATACGCTACTTCCATACCATCATCGCTGATAAGGTTCCAAGACATTGAACCGTCGCCGGCAGTGGAATTCTTTTCCAAAGTCTTTACCAGCAGTCCATTGATAGTATAAATGCGGATAGTGCATTTTGCCGGCAGATGAATGAAATCAATTTTCCGGTCACCGCGGCCGCTTTGATAAATGTTCCTGGGTTCCCAGTTTGCCGCTACAACATACGGATTGGGAACAACGGAAATCTTTTGAAGTTCACTCTTCGCAATCCCTTTGTCCACTCTCGCCGAATGCGTATTCACTTCGAAATAATCCCCGCGAGTGAACGGCTTCTTTGTTTTCAAGATGAATCGGTCGCCTTCCACCGGAAAATCCGGATTCATGGATGGAGGCGAGAAAGAGAGGTTGTAAGAAATATAAAACGATGATCCACCATTATAATCGTCTACTATTTTTATTGAATCAAAATACCCAAAGGGATTTGGGCTAAAGTTATAGCCAAACATATTCAATACTAAAAATTTGCAACGCTTCCCTGTTGTTAAATTCGTTATTGTAAAAGGTACTGGAGCTTTAATGTAATAGGCATCGAGAGTTGTACTGTCTAATCGTTTGTACGGAGATTTTTGGAAAAGAAATCCTGTATCCTTCATCGTATTATAAAACCGTATCTCATAATCGCCTGGGTAAGCAATATTCTTTGAAATATTCGTCACATCCACCGTAGGATTCATCGTGATGTTCGAAAACCTGCCGGGCGCCCATCCGGTTAGCTCTCTGTCAATAGTGACTGAAGTATCATTATAAAGAGTCAAACTCATGCCGTCGAATGGAATGCTCACGACTACCGGCGTCGCTTTCGTGAAGCTTGCCTCGCGAATGAGTGTATCCTTTACCGACGATCCTGGAAGTTTACGATAAACAGAGAAGGATTTTGTATTATACTTCGGCCATGTACCCACAGAATCAAACCAGATCTCATACGTATTCCCCTCAGGAACAATAGCGGGATTAACGATACCTATTTCTACATTGCCGGTCCCGATACCTCCGCCTTTCAATATTGAAGTCGATCCTTCAACTTGCGGAGGTATATAGCCTGCTGATTGTGCATTCGGTATCACAACGGCTGTATTGATATCGGTGAATTTGAGTGTTCCGTTAAAATCTTCCGAAATGATCTTGGTGCATTCGGATGGTGTTAATCCGCCGACGGGTCCGTAAACTGAATCGACCTTATTGGGTATGACACCGCGGTCGTACGAAACCAGCGCATAGTAATATTTCTTGCCGTTGACAACGGCATTATCCACATAGGAGTGCTGCAATCCGTTATCTTCCCCTCTCCAAAAATGCGCGCCGTTCACGCCCACCGGATCGGGTCCCTTTATTGTATCGATCAGATCCCATTGCGCGATCGGTTTCCAAAACTTCGCCTGACCTTTCGAATCGGTCACGACTTTAATATCCTGGAATTCCGCTTCGTTGCTGCGATATAATAGATATCCTTCGAAATCGAATTGCTTCAGAAATCTATCATAGGAGCGTTCCGCAATATTGTCCCAATAGAGGTATACCTTTTTATCTCCCGGCACAGCCGTTAACGTGGGTGTATACGGCGGCTGGGCAAAATTATAATTTGCGTCATAAATGGATTGCACGGTGATTTTATTGGTAATGATATCGTTCAGATCATCACCGAACAGGATGGCGATGGAAAAACGCTCCCGCTGATTTTGCAGCAATGGGAAGATGCCGGAGGAAAAGACCATCGAGATATTTGCGCTCTTAATGGAAGTATCGACGAATCCTCCGGTCATCACTTTCCATATCACCGGATCATTTCTGGGCCACACTCCGTTATCTGTTTTATCACTCAGCAACCCGAGGTATGCCGACTGTAAACCGATTTGGTCCGACTCATCTTTATCTGTTTTGTCAAAATCGGGTTCCCCCAATGTCGGAAATCCGTCTCCTTCTCCGTCATCCTTTCCTGTATATTGCGGATCAAAGGGACCGACACCGTCCTTTCCGACGTCATCATTCAATGGTTCATCGATCGACCAAATTCCGTCACCATTAACATCAGTAAATTTGTCCCAGTCATTATCATTATCGATTCCGTCATCACGTCGCTCATTAATCATTCCGTCTTCGTCATCATCAATTCCTAAGCCGCCGCCGTTCACATTAGTTCCGTTTCCGGGACTCTCAAGAAATGAGTGGCCGTAATATCCCGTTTTGTAACCGTCCGGCAATCCGCCGGTGCCAGTCGGCTCCCATGCATAGGCAAGATCCAGTTTGCGGTCGAACAATGCATCGTTCGCTTTTGATCCTACGCTCGGATCCGCATAAAAACCGAACACGGTGGAATCTTGAACACTGTCGGCAAGGTTAATAATATCATAATGCCAGAAAATAATATCTTCGGCGAGTACGTGCGTCCATTGAAATCCGCGCACTTCTACACGCAGTCCCAAACCTCCACGAGCGGAATCAGTTGAGATCGGATAATATCCCCAGGGAGCATTGGCGAATTCCTTATCTTTGGAATCATCAATCACGAAATAGGTTTCCAACTGCGCATTGCTGACCCCGCGTCCGAAATATCCGTACCAAAAATTGTCCCATTCTTTTATTTTCGATTCATCCGTGCCGTACAAATCATAAAATATAGAACGCGGCCATTGTTCTGGAAATGTCGATTTAATGATGTTAATGCCGGGACTGGTCGACGAAGGATTGGCATATCCGGGGACCGGTTCCAATCCCCAGATCAATCCAGTTGTCTGGTCCTTATCCATTTCTTCACGATACGAAGATTCGATCGGAGTGATCGTCACCTTCCGACCGAGCATATCCGTATGATGGATCTTCGAACCAATCAATAATGTCAATCCATCCAAACTCCGGTGGCCCGAACCTTTTGGCCATTCACCGTGTGGAGCAGCTACCGCTCCGTTGAACCAGTCGGACACCTCGCCATTATTGCCGTAGCTCGTCCGGACGAGATTTCCGTCCAACATCCCTTTTTTCCGCCACCGGATCTCCCCTTTCGGCTCGTCCCGGAACATTTGAATTTGCGGCGTAGCCTGACTATACACTTCGGCCGACAACATGATCATCATGCTGAAGAGAAAGGCCGCTCTGGTAATTTTATGTTGTGAAAGATTCATACGCTGTTCTCGTTTGATAAAGTGAAAATTAAAAATCTAAATTAACGCCAAGACGAACATTCCTCGGAGACGAAAATGACGTGGGGTTGTTCAGATACTCCTGCAGGGTGTTCAAACCATAGATCGGGCCCTCTTCCGAAGTGTACAAATTGACATTCGCCCGGCCGCTGGCATCATTCACGTTTACTTCATTCATGATGTCGAAAAGATTATAGATCAGGAGAAATGTATTGAACTTCAAACCAAGGAACTCAATTGTCTTATCAGCGCGAAAATCGACACCATACGTGGTCGGTTTGATTCCGCCATTTTCGAACTGCAACCCTCCGCTCACGCGGATATTTTCTGTATAGGGAAAGCCGACACCATAATGCGCAACGAGTCCTGTCATCCAATTACCCGGTTCGCCCACATTCAGTGAAAGGTTTAACGTAGATCGCTGGTCCCAATCCAGCGGAACGACCTTTTTGTTCGTCGCTTTCGGAGGATCGGATTGGTTGTCATAGAACACGGTCAACGGATCGGAAGCATTTCCTTCCGCAATCTGATAGGTATAATCCGTTCGCAAACTCCATAAGTCTGAATATCGTTTTTCCACGGAAAGAATAAAGCCGCGGATATTTCCGTAATCGCGATTGATGAACCGTGCATATTTAAATCCTTCGTAGGAATTGATGATTTCCATACCAAGCAGATTCCGGATATCTCTGTAATAGACCGTGAAGTCGATACCGATATTGGTGAACAACACCTGTTGAAGTCCTAATTCATACATCACCGTACGTTGGACGTCGATATCCGGATTTCCCATGGTTGTGGAAAGCTGCGCTGTCGGCGAAAGGATGTAATCTGAGTTTTGGTAGAGATTGCTGAAAGATGGAATCTGGAAGAAATGCCCGTATGAAAAATGGATAATACCCTGATCGGTGATCGGGAACGAAACACCGAACCGGGGACTGATCTGGATTTTTTCCTTCGTGTTCACCAATTTTCCGGCTGTTCCTTTCGGATTCGGGACTTTCACACCA
The DNA here is from genome assembly GCA_041665525.1 of Bacteroidota bacterium. GTDB lineage: Bacteria > Bacteroidota > Ignavibacteria > UBA10030 > UBA8401 > UBA8401. Next base: position 30,201 of record JBAYIS010000037.1, read on the forward strand.
TCAACGGTCAATGTATCAAACAGGTGATTTCGCATAGGATTGTTCAAGTCGGCAAG
>JBAYIS010000038.1:0-29610 GCA_041665525.1 Bacteroidota bacterium
AGTTTGGTTCTCACCAAGTAAAGAAAAAGATCGATTAGATTATTTCGAGTACAACTCGACGACGAGCTGCTCGTTTGCCAGCATCGGAATCTCTTCGCGTTCCGGCACGCGTAAAAATGTTCCCGCCATTGCAGCTTTATCCAAAGAAACCCAGGTATAGACCGAAGCATCCTTGACGCGTTTCATAGCGTTATGGATAATATCCAGCTGCCGGCTTTTTTCCCGGACAGTGATTACATCACCTGACTTCAACTGGAAGGAGGGAATGTTCACTTTATCCTTATTCACTGTAAAGTGACCATGCGTCACCAACTGACGAGCGCTGCGGCGCGTAGGTGCAAATCCCATGCGATAGATGACATTGTCCAAGCGCAATTCCAGAAGTTTCACCAGATTGTCGCCGGTTTTACCTTTCATGCGTGTCGCTTTTTCGAAGTAATTTCTGAACTGGCGTTCCAAAACGCCGTAGATATACTTCATTTTCTGTTTCTCTTTCAGCTGCAACGCATATTCGGAAACCTTCATCCGCTTCCCTTTTCCGTGTTGACCCGGACCGTAGGGACGGCGTTCCATGAATTTGTTTGCTTTGCTGCTGAGTGCAATCCCCAACTTACGGGACTGCTTAACTACTGAACCGGTATTACGTGCCATTCTTTTTTAACTTCCTATAATTAAAATTATTACACTCTACGACGTTTCGGCGGACGGCAGCCGTTGTGCGGAATCGGTGTCATGTCGCGGATAATCGTCACTTCCAGACCGGCGGTCTGCAGTGAACGGATTGCTGCTTCACGTCCGGAACCGGGACCTTTCACAAAGACTTCCACTTTCCGCAGACCAAGATCATACGCCTCTTTTGCAGCTGCTTCGGCGGAAACCTGCGCAGCAAACGGCGTATTCTTTCGGGAACCTTTGAAAGCGTTCTTTCCTGCAGATGACCATGCGATTGTGTTGCCGTAGGTGTCCGTGATAGTAACGATGACATTGTTAAATGTCGCCTTCACATACACTTTGCCGTTCACGTCAACGTGAATTTTCTTTTTTTTCTTTGCCGAGACTGTCGGCGCTGCCTGTTGTTTAGCCACAATATTCCTTTCAGAAATCTAATTACTTCTTAGCGATTGCTTTTTTCTTTCCTGCAACGGTCTTACGTTTGCCTTTACGGGTACGAGAATTGGTCCGGGTGCGTTGTCCACGGACGGGCAATCCTTTACGGTGGCGAAGTCCGCGGTATGCTCCGATGTCCATCAATCGTTTGATGTTCATCTGGTTTTCCGCACGAAGTGCTCCTTCCGTTTTATAATCCGTCTGGATGATGGTACGGATCTTATTGACCTCTTCATCAGTCAGCGAACCGACCTTCTTGTTTTCATCCACTCCTGCTTTTGCAAGAATTTCTTTAGCAATGGAATCACCGATTCCGAAGATGTAGGTCAATCCGATAACGGACCGTTTATTTTTTGGTAAATCGACGCCAGCGATACGAGCCACTGAATACTCTCCTAATTTTTAACCTTGTCGTTGCTTGTGTTTTGGATTTTTCTTGCAGATCACCATCACTTTGCCTTTGCGGCGGATGATCTTGCAGTTTTCACAAATCTTCTTTACAGATGCACGAACTTTCATTGTCTTCCCTTTTCAACTCTTATTTGTACCGATACGTAATTCTGCCTTTTGTCAGGTCATACGGTGAAAGTTCGACCGTTACCTTGTCTCCAACCAGAATTTTGATGTAGTGCATACGCATTTTGCCGGAGATATGCGCCAGAATCTCATGTCCATTGTCCAGTTTTACCCGAAACGATGCGTTGGGCAATGTGTCTGAAATTACTCCGTCAATTTTTATCGCGTCTTGTTTTGCCATTAATTATAGATAGTTAACACCTCTGCCTTGCCTTTGCGCACCACCACAGTATACTCGAAATGTGCCGAAGGTCTTCCGTCTTGCGTAACGATCGTCCATCGATCTGCCGCAGTCAACACTTTGAATGACCCAGCATTCACCATTGGTTCAATCGCGAGGGTCATTCCTTCTTTCAACACTGTTCCTTTTCCCGGCTTACCGTAATTAGGAACCTGCGGATCTTCGTGCAATTCTCTGCCAACGCCGTGTCCCACCAGATCGCGCACCACTGAAAATCCTTCTGCCTCTACCAATGATTGAACAGCGAATGCGATATCCCCAATTCTGTTCCCTTCTACCGCCTGTTCAACTGCACGATCTAAAGACTCTTTTGTTACTTTCATCAGATGCAGCTTTTCATCGCTCACATGTCCCACGGGAAAAGTAAAAGCACCGTCACCATAAAATCCGTTCTTCTTTGCGCCGACATCAATCGAAACGATCTCACCTTCCCGCAACACTCGTGATCCCGGAATACCATGAACCACTTCGCTATCGACAGAAACACACAATGTTCCGGGGAACAAATTCTTTGGATCTGAACCGTATCCTTTGAATGCCGGTTCCGCATTGCAACTCCGGATGTAATCTTCCGCCATTGCATCAAGCTGTGCCGTTGAAACACCCGGTTTCACCTGCGTACCGATCAGCTTGATCACTTCTCCTACGATCCGGCTGCTCTCGCGCATAAGTTCTATCTCAGCCGGAGATTTTACTAAAATCGCCATTAACGGCCAATACGTCCTTTTATCTTGCCGCTCTTCATGAAGCCGTCGTAATGACGCATCATTAAATGCGACTCAATCTGTTGTAATGTATCCAAAGCAACACCAACAGAGATCAACAGGCTGGTACCACCGAAGAACGATGCAAAACTGGAAGTGATTCCGAATTTCACCATGAATGCCGGAAGAATGGCAATGATTGCCAAGAAGACCGATCCCGGCAGTGTGATTTTTGTTAAAATATTATCAATAAAGTCTGATGTATGCTTTCCGGGACGTATGCCGGGAATAAATCCGCCGTTCTTTTGCATGTTATCGGCCACGTCGTTCGGATTAAATGCAATAGCAGTGTAGAAATATGTAAAGAACACGATCATCAGACCATAGAAAAATGAATAGGTGAACGATGTATATTCAAAATATCCTGCGATGGAACCAACAACTTCACTATCGGGGAAGAATGTCAGGATCGTGCTGGGAATGAACATTAGTGATTGTGCAAAGATAATCGGCATAACTCCAGCTGTGTTCACGCGCATCGGAATATATTGAGTGACGCCTCCGTAGACCTTGCGACCGACAAGACGTTTCGCATACTGCACCGGGATGCGGCGCGTACCCTGGGTGACCATGATAACGCCTGCGACGATCAACAGCATTGCACCCCAAATAATTAATTCGATGATAATCGGACGTGCACCTGAACTTACCAATTGGATTTCGTCCAGCACTGCATGCGGAAACCGCGCGATAATTCCGATGAAGATAATCAGCGAAATCCCGTTTCCGAGTCCGCGTTCTGTAATCTGCTCACCCAGCCACATCATGAACATTGTACCTGCTGTCAGGAAAATCATTGTGCTCATCGCAAAAAAGAATCCTTGCACTTCTACCGGAACGATCGGAATGCCGTTGGCATTCAAACTTTCCAGTCGAACACTAACTCCCCACGCTTGTAACAGCGAAATTACAACAGTTCCCAATCTCGTATATTGATTGATCTTTTTCCGTCCCGTCTCCCCTTCCTTTTGCAGCTTCTGGAAGAATGGAACAACAGCGCCTAACAATTGGATGATGATCGACGCGCTGATATACGGCATGATACCAAGAGCGAAAATTGCAGCATTGCTGAAAGCTCCGCCGACAAATAGATCGTAGAGTCCAAACAATGTATTGTCAGCCTGACTACGCATTGCATCGGCAAGCACACCAGCGTCCACTCCGGGAAGCGTAACGTGCGAACCGAGGCGAACTACTATCAGCAGACCGGCCGTGAACAGAAGGCGCGTGCGCAGTTCTTCGATCTTGAAGATATTCCTGAAACTTTCGGTGAATTTACTCATTGATAATTTTCAGATTAAGTTATGCAGCAACTTTTTCATTAGAAATTTCTTTTGTCGTTCCGCCTGCCGCCGTGATTTTTTCGACAGCAGACTTGCTGAATTTATGAGCAGACACTGTCAGCTTTGCTTTTAGATCACCATCACCGAGAATCTTCACCGGCGAACGCTTGTTGGAAACGACACCAAGTTTTAACAGTACATCCGGCGTGATTATACCGTCGGTAACTTTTTTATCATCAATCAACTTCTGAAGCAACTCAACATTTACCACTGCATATTCCACTCGGTTTCTGGGGGTAAAACCGAATTTGGGAAGACGACGCACGAGAGGCATCTGCCCCCCCTCAAAATTCCTCTTTAATCCTGATCCTGAGCGCGAACCCTGGCCTTTATGACCGCGTGTAGAAGTTCCGCCGTGTCCGGATCCCTGGCCGCGGCCGATTCGTTTCTTTTTTTTGCGCGAACCTGGAGCATATGTTAAATTGCTGAGAATGTTTGCCATGCTTATCTCCTGTGAAGTACTAGCGCCCCGGAGTCGGAGCTCGCATCTTCGATTTATAATTTATGATTTCACTTCTTCGACGACCACCAAATGCCGGACCTTATTGATCATACCACGGATCTGAGGGGTCTCTGTATGGATCACCGAGTAGTTCGGTCGACCCAAGCCGAGCGCTTTGATTGTCGCTTTGTGTTTTGCCAGCGTATCGATAATGCTGACTTTCTGCGTAATTTTTATTTTTTTCGGCGCTGCCATTGTCACTCACACACAATTAGATGATGATTAATTTTGGAAAAGTTCTTGGACGGAAATTCCGCGCTCTGTTGCTACCATGCGAGCATCGCGCATCGACAACAGCGCGCGCAGCGTTGCTTTCACAACGTTATGCGGATTTGCCGAACCCATCTGTTTTGTCAGAACGTCTTTCACACCCGCCATCTCTAACACCGCGCGAACACCGCCGCCGGCAATTAAACCGGTACCGGGAGCTGCAGGACGAAGCAACACTTTGCCTGCACCGAATTTCCCAAGTGCATCGTGAGGAACGGTTCCGTTAATCAACGGAACTTTCACGACGTTCTTTTTTGCATCATCGGTTCCTTTAGAGATAGCATCCGCTACTTCGTTCGCTTTGCCGAGTCCGATACCGACGTAACCGTTTCCGTCTCCGACAACAACGATCGCGTTAAAACTGAAACGGCGGCCGCCTTTCACCACTTTTGCAACGCGGTTGATGTGGACCAGTTTGTCCTTCAGATCAAGATCACTTGTTTTAATTCGAGCCAAGGTAAAACCTCACATTTTGTTTTTTCGTTTATTGTTGCTGTCGTGCCAGGATTCGAACCTAGATTAACGCCTCCAAAGGGCGCTGTCCTGCCATTGGACGACACGACAATGGGACGGCACGACTGCCGTTTAGAATTTCAATCCGCCTTCACGGGCACCATCGGCAAATGCTTTCACACGGCCGTGGTACAGGTATCCATTACGGTCGAATACGACGGTGTTGATATTCTTTTCGATCGCCTTCTTTGCCAGCAGTTTCCCCACTAGCGTGCTTTTTTCCACTTTCGTCTTTACGGAAGCAACTTCCTGTTTCACTTCTTTCGAATTTGTCGACAGAGCCACGAGCGTAGTACCGGTGACATCGTCGATGATCTGTCCATAAATGTCATTCAAGCTGCGATAGACGGAAAATCGCGGGCGATTTGTTGACCCGTACACCCGTTTCCGAATTGTCTGTTTGATCCGTAACCGTCTTTTTGTAGTGTCTTTTTTAATCATAATTTCAATTCACAAAGTTATTATTTCGAACTTGCCGCTGTCTTACCGGCTTTACGACGGAGCACTTCACCTTCGTATTTAACTCCCTTACCTTTGTACGGTTCGGGAAGTTTGAACGAACGGATCTTGGCCGCTACCAGACCGACCAATTGTTTATCATATCCACTGATGATAATACTCGTCTGTGTGGGTGTCTCGATTTTCACCGATTCTGGTGCACGGAAAATGATCGGATGAGAGAAACCGAGTGCTAATGCGAGGTTCTTTCCCTTCATTTCAGCTTTATATCCGACGCCGACCAGTTCCAGTTTCTTGGAGAAACCCTCTGAAACACCTTTGACCATGTTCGCAACATTGGCGCGGGTCGTTCCGTGAATAGCGCGATTTGCACGCTCTTCGGTTTTCCGAGTAATAGTTACTTCACTGCCTTTAATCTCTACACCAACGTTCGGATGCAGCTGCTCTTTGAGCTCTCCGTTTTTCCCTTTGACAGTCACAATACCGTTGTTCACAGAAATAGTGACGCCGCTCGGAACTGTAATAAGTTTTTTACCTATACGAGACACGTTCTATACTCCTTTTACCAAATAAGGCAGAGAACTTCTCCGCCGACATTTTCTTTGCGCGCTTGTTTATCGGACATCAAACCTTTTGATGTGGAAACGATCGCCAATCCCAGACCATTGCTGACGCGCGGAAGATCATCTACCTGACGATAGACACGACGCCCTGGCGTGCTGACACGACGGGATCCCTTGATAACATTGGCACCGGCATAATATTTCAATGCGATACGGATCGTCCCTTGTTTGTCATCAGCAACAACATCATATTTATTGATGAGCTTATTTTCCGCAAGGATGCGGGTAATTTCTTTCTTCACGTTGGATGCAGGGATCTCAACTTTTTTATGCTTCGCTTGGATTGCATTGCGGAGCCGTGTGAGATAATCTGCGATTGGATCTGAATGAGCCATTGTAAAAGACCTTCTGTTAAATGTTACCAGCTTGCTTTAGTAAGACCGGGAATTTTTCCCTCGTGTGCTAATTTTCGGAACGCCATCCGGCCAAGACCGAACTTGCGAAAATATCCGCGGGAGCGCCCTGTTTGGAAACAGCGGTTGTGCAATCGTGTCGGGTTACTATCGCGCGGAAGAAGACGCACCGCATCAAAGTCTCCCTTTTCGATGAGTTCCTTTCGTTTTGCGGCATACTTTGCCACTAATTTTTCACGGCGCTTTTGACGTGCTATTGAACTAAGTTTTGCCATACGATTCCTTTAACTTGCTTTCGCTACTGGTTGTTCACGTTTTACGAAGGGAACGCCGAACAATTTCAGCAATTCCATCGCTTCCATATCGGTATTTGCGGTAGTAACAAACGTGATGTCCATACCGGAGATTTTTGTCACGCGGTCGGCATCAATTTCCGGGAAGATAATTTGTTCTTTGATACCCAGTGTATAGTTACCGCGACCGTCAAATGATCTGTCTGAAATACCGCGGAAATCACGAATCTGCGGCATTGCCAAGCTGATCAAACGATCCATGAATTCAAACATCATATTGCTGCGGAGAGTAACACGTGCGCCAATGGGCAGATTCTGTCGTAATTTGAAATTGGAAATAGCCTTTTTGGCTTTGGTGATGGCAGCCTTTTGGCCGGTGATCGTTTCCAATTCAGCAACTGCAACTTCCAGCAGCTTTGCATCCTGTGTCGCTTGGCCAACGCCGATATTCACAGAGATCTTTTCCAGTTTCGGCACCTGCATGACGTTCTTATAATTGAACTGTTTCATCATTGCCGGAACGATCTCTTTTTTATATTTTTCAGCGAGACGCGGATATACCCCTGCTTCACGGACGCCCGGTCCCTTTTTCTCTTCTTTTTGCTGCTTCTTCTCTTTTGCCATTTTGATTTTTATTTGTGCGATACGTTATCCGCGTATCACCGATTAAGGAATTAGAACATTTCTCCGCTTTTCTGAGCGACCCGCATCACTTTTTTCTTTCCGCTAACGGAATCTTTTGTGCGAGCATAGCCGATACGCGTCTTCTCGCCGGTTTTCGGATCCTTCAACATCACGTTGGAGGAATGGATAGGTGCTTCTTTCTGCACAACGCCTCCCTGCGGATTGCTCTGCGATGGGCGAGTATGGCGCTTCATAATATTGACGCCTTCCACAATCACACGGTTCGTTTCGGGAAATACTTTCAGCACTTTTCCCTCTTTCCCTCTGGAGTTTCCGGAGATGACAACAACGATATCATTTTTCTTTACATGCATGGTAGATTCTCTTTCTGAATTACAAAACTTCTGGTGCAAGGGAAACAATCTTCATGAATTGACGTTCGCGTAATTCACGGGCAACCGGACCGAAGATACGTGTTCCGCGCGGTTCATTTTGCGCATTGATCAATACGACGGCGTTTTCGTCAAAGCGGATATAGGATCCGTCTTTCCGTCCCACTTCTTTAGTCGTGCGGACTACTACGGCGCGGGATACTTCCCCTTTTTTCACTCCGGCTCCTGGAATTGCAGATTTTACCGATACGACCACCAGGTCGCCGACCGATGCATACCGGCGGTCATGTCCGCCGAGAACACGGATGCAGCGCACCTTCTTCGCACCTGAATTGTCTGCTACAACTAAATTGGTTTCTTCCTGAATCATTGTCGTCTCCGAACTTTCTATCGTCTATCGTTCAATTATTTCGCTTTGGTCACGATCTCAACAAGTCTCCAGCGTTTCAGTTTGCTAAGAGGACGTGTCTCCATGATCTTCACCGTGTCGCCGATGCCGGCTTCATTTTTTTCGTCGTGCGCATAGAACTTGGTCGTCCGCTTGAAATATTTCTTGTAGAGCGGATGTGCGACTTTTCGTTCGATCGCAACAATAATGCTCTTCGCCATTTTATTGCTGATGACTTTTCCGGTTCTGGTCTTGCGATTGTTCCTTGTTTCCATTGAGTATTCTCTTCTCTTACTTTGCTGCAACGTTAGATTTTCCAAGTTCACGCTCACGAAGGATTGTTTTCATCCGCGCAATATCTTTGCGAAGGGCGGTAAACTTTGATGTGTTTTCAACCTGGCTGGTCGCTTTCTGGAACTTCAGTGTAGCCAGCGTTTCGAGGTCTTCTTCGATCCGCTTGCCGATTTCATCATTGGTCAATTGTCGTATGTCGAGTGATTTCATTCTGTGCTCCTACGCTGCAAGGTCGATACGTGATACAAACTTTGTTTTGATCGGAAGCTTGTGGGTTGCCAGCTTCAGAGCTTCCTGTGCCAATTCTTTCTTGATACCGCCGACCTCAAACATGATGCGTCCGGGTTTCACCACTGCTACCCAGAACTCCGGGGCACCTTTTCCGCTTCCCATACGGGTTTCTGCGGGTTTTTTTGTGACCGGTTTGTCCGGGAAAATGCGGATCCAAACTTTTCCTTCGCGCTTCATTAGGCGGGTCAGTGCGACACGTGCCGCTTCAATTTGGCGGGCTGATATCCATCCTGGCTCCATAGCTTTCAGACCATAGTCGCCGAAGGCTACCGTTGCACCGCGTGTTGCTACACCGCTCATGCGGCCGCGTTGTGCTTTTCTAAACTTTACTCTTTTGGGCATTAACATAGTTCAAAACTCCAGATGCAATTCAAATTATTTTGCGGAACGGTCCAAAACTTCGCCTTTGCAGATCCACACTTTCACGCCGATCTTACCGTAGATTGTTGCCGCCTCTGCGTGTGCATAATCAATGTCTGCGCGCAGGGTGTGCAGCGGAATCCGTCCTTCTTTATATTGTTCCGTCCGCGCAATTTCGGCACCACCCAATCGGCCTCCGCATTTCACACGAATACCTTCCGCACCCATTCTCATAGCTGCAGTGATAGCTTGTTTCATTGCACGGCGAAAAGCGATACGGCCTTCGAGTTGCGATGCTATGTTTTCTGCAACCAACTGCGCATCGAGTTCCGGACGTTTTATTTCGCTGATGAGAATTTTTACTTCCTTGTTCGTTACTTTCTTCAGTTCTTCTTCCAACTGTCCGATCTCTTTACCGCTTTTACCGATAACAACACCCGGACGGGAGGTGTTGATGGTGATACGGGCATTTTTGGGTGTCCGTTCGATAAGAATCTTGGATACACCGGCTTTTTTCAAACGGTTGCGGAGGTAATTCCGCACCATCATATCTTCTTGAAGTTTACCGGCGAAATTTTTTTCGTCATACCAATTAGAATCCCATCCCTTGATGATCCCTAAACGAAAACCGACCGGATTAATTTTTTGTCCCAAAGTAACTCCTCAACTGAAAATTATTTTTTTTTGGATGATCGTTTATCGACTACAATCGTTAAGTGATGGGAACGTTTCAACAATTTATATGCCCGTCCCATCGGTGCAGGCAAAATGCGCTTCATCGAAGCTCCGCCGTTAACAAACACTTCTTTTACAAACATTTCATCCGTGCTGACGCCGGTATTGGCATCCTTATTCTGAAAATTCGATACTGCCGACCGGAGAACTTTCTCTGCAGATTTTGCCGCATGTTTCGGCTGAAAGTGCAGGATGTTCATCGCTTCGCCGACCGATTTTCCCCGGATCAGATCGATGACGATTCGCATTTTGCGCGGTGAGGTTCCCACAAATCGTTGTAATGCTCTTGCTTCCATGATACTAGACTCCAATTAGAATGATTACGCCGCTGCTTCAGTCTTCAGACCGGGGTGCCCGCGGAAAATACGTGTCGGTGCAAATTCACCGAGTTTATGTCCTACCATCGCTTCCTGAATATAAACAGGGATAAACTTGTTGCCGTTATGCACGGCAAACGTGTGTCCCACAAATTCCGGAGAGATTGTGCAGGCACGCGCCCACGTCTTAATCACTTGCTTTTTGTTGGACTTGTTGAGCGCTTCCACTTTCTTCAGAAGACGCAAATCAATGTATGGACCTTTTTTGAGTGAACGACTCATAATTCTCTCTTAATTACTTACGACGCTTAACAATATATTGATTTGAATGTTTTTTATGCTTGCGGGTCTTCAAACCTTTGGACTTCTGACCCCACGGGCTTACCGGATGGCCGCCGCCGGATGTCTTTCCTTCACCGCCGCCCATCGGATGGTCAACCGGGTTCATTGCAACACCGCGAACATACGGTCGAATACCGAGCCACCGTGAACGCCCCGCCTTGCCATAGCTGATATTTTCATGATCAAGATTACCAATCTGCCCGATTGTAGCATAACACTCCGCAAGCACATTGCGTGCTTCACCGGAGGGGAATTTCAATAAAACAAACCGGCCATCTTTTGCCTGAACAGTCGCAAAGTTTCCGGCGCCACGTGCAACTTGTCCGCCTTTACCAGGACGAAGTTCGATATTGTGAACCTGTGTGTTTACAGGAATAGCGCGCAACGGCATTGCATTCCCGACGACCGGTTCTGCAGTTTCGCTGGCTACGACCTTTGCTCCGACTTTCAAACCTTCCGGTGCAAGAATGTATCGCTTGTCGCCGTTCACATAGTGAATTAATGCAATGTACGCAGATCGGTTCGGATCATACTCAATCGAAAAAACTTTACCTTCGATGTTCCGATTCTCACGCTTGAAATCGATAACACGATAACGACGTTTATGTCCACCCCCGCGATGACGCGAAGTGACACGGCCGAGACTATTTCGTCCACCGGATTTAGTAATCTTCTCGAGAAGGGATTTTTCCGGAGTGGACCGGGTAATCTCTTCGAATGTTGCGATCGAATAGTACCGCGTTGCAGCTGTTGTGGGTTTTAATTTGCGTAATGCCATAACTCGTTCTTCCCGTTAAACGTTAGCCAGAAAATCAATTGTTTGTCCGTCCTTCAGCGTTACGATCGCTTTTTTCCAATCACTGCGCCTTCCGGCGATGCGCCCGCGTTTTGTCATCTGCGATTTTACTTTACCCTTCACATTCGCCGTGCGCACGCTGGTGACATTGACGTTGAATTTTTTCTCAACGGCTTTCGCGATGGTGATTTTATTCGCGTTCAGATCTACCTTGAAAGCGTATTGACGTTTTGCCGTCAAATCCGTCATCTTCTCGGTCAACAATGGTTGTATTAAAATTCCTGTCATAATCGCTGCCGTATCTTATTAGTTTGCAAATGTTTTATTGATCACATCGACGCCGCTCTTCAAAATCACAACAACATTGTTATTGAGAATATCATAAGTCGATGCTTTTGCCGCCTCCAAAACGTTCAACGTGGGGATGTTTCTTCCCGATTTCAACACGCCTTGATCGGTTTTCGAAGTGAGCAACAATACTTTTTTTCCGCCGATCTGCAAAGATTTCAGAATCGACGTCATAGCTTTTGTTTTCGGTGTTTCGAAGGAAAAATCCTCGACAACGACAATCTGTCCATCTTTCGCTTTATACGACCAAGCGGATTTTCGAGCTAGACGCTTCACTTTTGCAGGAAGCTTAACAACGTAATCATGAGGCTTCGGTCCGAAAATGGAACCGCCACCCGGCATCAGCGGTGATCGGCTTGTTCCCTGACGGGCGCGACCGGTCTTTTTTTGTGAAAAAGGTTTTTTCCCGCCGCCGCGAACTTCATTCCGCGATTTTACCTTGTGTGTTCCCTGCCGCTGATTGGCCCAATAGGAACGGACTGCCTGATAGATCGCGTGATCGTTCGGTTCGATTTCAAAAATATCCGATTTCAACTCTACAGTTTCACCGGATTTTGTGCCATCTTTTTTTAAGACTTCAATATTCATAGCAGATGCTTCCTGCAATCAAATTACTTTGTGATTGTAACGTACGTATTTTTTGCCCCGGGGATCGATCCTTTCACAAGGATTAAGTTCGATTCCGGAATCACTTTCAACACTTTCAGATTCTTCACAGTCACGTTGTCGAATCCCATTCTTCCCGCCATTCGCATTCCCTTAAAAACACGAGAGGGATACGACGATCCGCCAATAGATCCTGGTGCACGTTGACGATCAGATTGACCATGGGTTTGGCTACCGACGCCACCGAAGTGATGCCGGCGAACAACACCCTGGAATCCTTTACCCTTAGACCGAGCCGACACATCGACCGTATCACCCTGGGCAAATACCGCGTCGACACGCACTTCCTGTCCGAGCTCCAGTTTCACACCATTAAAATTACGGAATTCGCGAAGAAGCCGAAGCGCTTTTGCGCCTGCCTTTGCAAAATGTCCTTTTAAAGGCTCATTGACAAGGCGCTCTGCTTTTTGGTCATAGCCAAGCTGGATCGAATCGTATCCGTCTTTATCTTTTGTTTTAATTTGAGTGACAAAGCACGGACCGGCTTCAATGACGGTGCACGGCACTGATACGCCGTTATCGTCATATACGCTTGTCATGCCTATCTTTTTTCCTAAAATTCCACTCACAGGTATATTCTCCTTGAGAACTTTCTACTTATTGGTTGAACAAAAATTTTACCGCCGAAACGCCATTCAACCTGTTACACTTTAATTTCAACATCAACACCGGCCGGAAGATCGAGCTTCATCAATGCATCGACTGTTTTAGAACCGGAGGATAAGATGTCAATCAAACGCTTATGCGCTTTGATCTGGAATTGCTCGCGCGACTTCTTGTCGACGTGCGGCGAGCGGTTCACGGTGAAAACCGAACGGCGCGTCGGAAGAGGTATCGGTCCCGATACAACTGCTCCGGTGGACTTCACAGTTTTGATGATTTTTTCTGCAGACTTGTCGATCAGATTATGATCATACGAGCGCAATTTGATACGAATTTTTTGGCCAGCCAATGTTTCTCTTCTCCTTGTTCCGTCAACCGATGCGCTGCATAGCGCACCGGTTGCAGGACACAATACAGTTGATTACTCAATAATCTTTGTTACAACGCCCGAACCTACGGTGCGTCCGCCTTCACGGATAGCGAAGCGAAGTCCTTCGTCCATAGCAATGGTCGAAATCAATTCGATTCCCATATTATCCACGTTGTCACCGGGCATAACCATTTCCACGCCGGACGGCATCGTTACAACACCAGTCACGTCAGTTGTACGGAAATAGAACTGCGGGCGATAGCCGTTTACGAATGGGGTATGGCGTCCGCCTTCTTCTTTCTTCAAAACGTAGACCTGTGCGGTGAATTTCTTATGCGGTGTGATGGTTCCCGGTTTTGCAAGGACCATTCCGCGTTCGAGTTCATTCTTTTCAACACCACGCAACAACAGTCCTGCATTGTCACCGGCCACTACTTCGTCCAGTTCTTTGCGGAACATTTCTGCACCGGTGATCACTGTTTTTTTATGAGCGCCGAGACCAACGATTTCAACTTCATCTCCAACTTTCGCACGGCCCTTTTCGCAACGGCCGGTTCCCACAGTACCGCGACCGGTAATCGAAAAAACGTCTTCGATCGGCATCAGGAACGGTTTATCAACATCGCGCGCCGGTTCCGGGATATATTTATCAACTGCAGCCATCAACTCGAGAATGGGTTTGTAGTCCGCATCTTCGATCGGTTTATTTGCAGCATACGCTTCAAGTGCTTTTGTAGCAGAGCCGCGAATAATGGGGATCTCATCGCCCGGGAAGTTATAAGAGGTGAGCAATTCACGTAATTCCATTTCCACGAGATCAAGCAATTCCGGATCAGCAATATCTACTTTGTTCAAAAACACAACAATACGGGGCACACCTACCTGACGGGCAAGAAGAATGTGCTCGCGGGTTTGCGGCATCGGTCCGTCTGTACCTGCAACAACAAGAATTGCACCGTCCATTTGTGCGGCACCAGTGATCATATTCTTTACATAGTCAGCGTGACCAGGGCAGTCCACATGCGCATAGTGGCGGTTTTCCGTCTGATACTCAACGTGCGCTGTCGCAATGGTAATACCGCGTTCGCGTTCCTCGGGAGCATTATCGATCGAATCAAATGTACGAACCGATGACAATCCTTTTTTTGCCAGTGTCATCGTGATCGCTGCTGTTAATGAAGTCTTACCGTGGTCAACGTGACCAATCGTTCCGATGTTAACGTGCGGCTTACTGCGGTCAAATTTTTCTTTTGCCATGAGGATTTCTCCTTATTGTAATGTGTGATTGATTAAGTCTAATTTTTAATTCTTAAGCGTTCTTGCCTTTTACTTTTTCGATGATCTGTTCGGACACCGATTTCGGTGTTTCGTCATAATGATCGAACTGCATAGTATAGAGCGCCCGCCCCTGTGTCATCGACCGAAGCTGAGTAGCATAGCCAAACATTTCAGACAACGGTACCATTGATTTGATTACCTGTGCATCCTTGCGAGGAGTGATCCCCTCAATTTTACCGCGACGAGAATTCAAATCACCCATCACGTCTCCGAGATAGTCTTCCGGCGATACAACTTCAACTGCCATGATCGGCTCAAGAATAACAGGGTTCGCTTTTCTAGCACCTTCCTGGAATGCCATCGAACCGGCAATCTTAAACGCCATTTCAGAAGAATCCACATCATGGTAAGAACCGTCAAACAATTTCACTTTCACATCTTCCACGGGATAGCCCGCAAGGATTCCATTTTTCAATGCTTCTTGAATACCTGCAGAAACAGGTTTAATGAACTCGCGCGGAATAACACCGCCGACAATTGCATCTTCGAATTCGTACCCTTTACCCTTTTCGTTCGGTTCCAATTCGATCCACACGTGACCGAACTGACCTTTACCACCGGATTGACGAACAAACTTACCTTCTTGAACGACTTTCTTACGAATCGTTTCCTTGTAAGCAACCTGCGGTTTACCGACGTTCGCTTCCACTTTGAACTCGCGCTTCATGCGATCAACAAGAATCTCCAGATGTAACTCACCCATTCCACCAATAATCGTCTGTCCGGTTTCAACATTCGTCGTAATACGAAATGTCGGATCTTCTTCAGCAAGCTTTGAAAGTGCTTCACCCATCTTCTCTTGATCCGCTTTCGTTTTCGGTTCGATTGCCTGATGGATCACAGGTTCCGGGAATATCATTTTTTCGAGAATAATAGATTCATCCTCACCGCACAATGTATCTCCCGTGCGAGTATTTTTGAATCCGATCGCAGCTAAAATATCTCCTGCATATCCTTCATCCACATCTTCACGATGGTTTGCATGCATACGCAGAACACGGCCTATACGTTCTTTTTTATCGCTGACCGAATTATACAGGTATGATCCAGCTTTTACCGTTCCACTATAGACCCGGAAAAACGTCAAGCGACCAACATACGGATCGGTCATAATCTTGAATGCCAATGCCGTAAATTTTTCGTTGTCAGAAATTTTCCTTGACACGGTGTCCTTCATATTTGGATGATGACCCGTGATCGAGCCGCCTTGAATATCTGTCGGAGACGGCAGAAAATTTACAACTGAATCAAGCAGCATCTGCACGCCTTTGTTCTTAAATGACGAACCACACAATACGGGCACAATAGTCACTTTCAAACAGGCACGGCGAAGAACGTCGAGCAATTCTTTTTCAGAAATTTCTTTCCCCTCAAGATACTTTTCCAATAAGGAATCATCCTCATCAGAAACGGCTTCAAGCATTTTTGTGCGGTATTCAGCCGCTTGTGCCTGAAGATCGTGCGGAATTTCGATTTCGTCCCACGTCATACCATTAGTATGATCATGAAAAACATGCGCCTTCATTTTCACCAGGTCGATAATACCTTTGAACATGTCTCCCTGACCAACCGGAAGTTGAATAGGAATAGCATTTGCGCCAAGGCGTTCTTTCATCATCTGTACGGCGCCAAGAAAATCTGCACCGATCCGATCCATCTTATTTACAAATGCGATACGCGGTACACCGTATTTATCAGCCTGCCGCCACACGGTTTCCGATTGTGGTTCGACACCGCCTACGGAACAAAATAACGCCACTGCTCCATCAAGAACACGCAACGAGCGTTCAACTTCAATTGTAAAGTCAACGTGACCAGGAGTATCAATAATATTTATACGGTGGTCTCTCCAGAAGCAGGTCGTTGCAGCCGATGTAATCGTGATACCGCGTTCTTTTTCCTGCTCCATCCAGTCCATTGTAGCAGCGCCATCGTGCACTTCTCCGACGCGATGCAATACGCCGGTATAAAATAGAATACGCTCAGTCGTCGTTGTTTTACCAGCGTCGATGTGCGCCATAATTCCGATATTTCGGGTACGTTCTAATGGATATTTACGAGGCATACTTTTCCTAGAACTATCAAGCGGATAACAACCCACCGCTCTCCAGTGAACTTCTTAAAAGATATAAATGTCTTTTGAAATACTTCTTACCACTTAAAGTGAGCAAACGCCTTGTTTGCTTCAGCCATACGATGTGTGTCTTCTTTTTTCTTCACCGCATTGCCCTCGCCGTTTGCAGCCGCAATGAGTTCTGCAGCCAATTTCAACGACATAGACTTGTCCGAACGTTCTTGCGAATAGTTGATTAACCAACGAATTGCGAGAGCGGTTCGCCGTTCGGGACGAACTTCTGTAGGAACCTGATAGGTTGCTCCGCCGACTCTCCGAGCGCGAATTTCGATTACCGGAGAGACGTTATGCACTGCTTTTTTGAAAATTTCGATAGGATTTTGCGATTTCGTACGCTCGCCGATAATTTCGATAGCATCATACAGAATAGTCTGAGCGCGATGCTTTTTGCCATCCTTCATAATGTTGTTGATGAAGCGATTGACAAGAATATCCCCAAATTTGGGATCAGCGATGGAAATACGTTTCGAAGCGTGATTTTTTCTCATTGGTAAAGGTCAAAAAACTATGATTATTTTGGTCTTTTTGCGCCGTATTTTGAACGGGCTTGTTTACGATCTTGAACACCTTGCGTATCGAGCGTTCCGCGGATAATATGGTAACGAACACCAGGTAAATCCTTTACACGGCCGCCGCGGATCATTACAATAGAGTGCTCTTGTAAATTATGACCTTCACCGGGGATGTAAGCGGTTACCTCAATGTGGTTCGTTAGACGCACACGAGCAACTTTACGAAGTGCTGAGTTCGGTTTCTTCGGAGTTGTGGTATACACTCTCGTGCATACGCCGCGCTTTTGCGGATTGCCTTCAAGCGCCGGAGACTTGCTTTTAACAGCGAGATTTTCACGACCGAGTCTTACTAATTGATTAATCGTAGGCAAACTACGTACTCCAAAATGTGGTTTTAGTAATGTCTTTTTTAGTCTTTAAATATAGGGAAATATTTCTTTTTTGTCAATCATTCGGGGAAGAAAATTTTATTTCTTCCCCGAATGTTCTCACACAGAAACCTTCGGTTTTTTGCGAGCTTTTTTCACTAGGACAACTTCCTCTTCTTTCATCTCGTCGGTCGGTTCATCAACAGTCGCAGGTTTCTCGATCACGCGGGTCGGCTTCTGAGAGGTCACAAGGACTTCACGGAATTTTTTTAATCCGGTACCGGCGGGAATAAGATGTCCCATGATGACGTTCTCTTTCAATCCAAGAAGATGATCTACTTTTCCTTCGATCGCTGCATCTGTCAGAACCTTTGTTGTTTCCTGGAACGATGCCGCAGAAATAAAACTGTCCGTAGATAACGAAGCCGTGGTGATTCCTAAAAGGATCGGCTCAGAAAGCGCCGGTTCAGCATCACGGAATTCAATGGTCTTCTTTTCCTTCTTCTTCAACTCAACGTTCATCTCTTTCACTTTTTTCTTTTCGCTGAGCGTGTTGTTTTTCATTTTCGAATCGCCTTTGTTTTCAACGAAGACAGCGCCTTCGAGACTGCGATTCTCTTCTTCGAATTTCACCTTGTCGATATAATCGCCTTCGAGGAATTTCGTGTCGCCCGGATCTGTAACGCGAACCTTTTGCATCATCTGACGGACTATGATCTCAATATGTTTATCATTGATCTTCACACCCTGCATTCGGTAGACTTCCTGGATCTCGTTCACCAAATATTCCTGTACAGCACTCGTTCCTTTGATGCGGAGGATGTCATGCGGATCGATAGCACCGTCGCAGAGTCGTTCGCCGCTTCGGATGAAATCATTTTCCTGAACGAGCACGTGCTTGCCCAGTGCGATCATATAAACTTTGCGTTCTTTGCCGTCATGACTTGTCACGATCACTTCGCGGTTACCTCGTTTCTGTGCACCAAACGAAACAACGCCGTCGATTTCACTGACGACCGCAGGATCGCCGGGTGAACGTGCTTCAAACAATTCCGTCACACGAGGCAGACCGCCGGTGATATCGCGGGTCTTTCCGATATCGCGCGGGATCTTCACTAACACCGTTCCTGCGGCGATCGAATCCTCATTATCCACCAAGATATGCGCTCTGGTCGGGATGATGTAGCTTGCGATCTTTTTCCCATTCTTATCTGTTACCATGATGGAGGGACTGAGATTCTTATCGCGGGAATCGATAACAACTTTTTGAATGTGGCCGGTCTGTTCATCCGGTTCATCGCGATATGTTATATTCTCTTTCAGATCCATATACTTGATCTGTCCCGCATATTCGGAAATAATCGTCGCGTTGTACGGATCCCATTCATATAACAGTTGACCCTTCCGTACTGCTGCACCATCGCCAAGCTGAAGTATAGCACCGTATGGTACATCATATTTTGTCAGGACTGCATTGTCACTGTTGATAACTTGTATTGCACCGCTTCGGCCCAGAGAGAGAATTTTCTCCCCTTCTTCCGTTGTTATTTTGATCGCCTTCACACTATCAAACTTTACAAAACCGTCGAACTTCGAGACGATATGAGATTGATTCGCGATTAAGCTTGCCGTACCGCCGGTATGGAATGTACGAAGTGTCAACTGCGTACCCGGTTCACCAATGGACTGTGCTGCGATGACGCCAACAGTTTCACCGACTTCAACCAAGTTGCCGGTGGTTAAGTTGCGGCCATAACATTTTGCGCAAACGCCGCGCTTTGCTTCGCAAGTTAATACTGATCGGATTTCAACCTGTTCAATTGCAGTTTCAGAGATCGCCTGTGCAACATCTTCTTCGATGATTTCACCGGTTTTGACAAGGATCTTATTATTCATCGGATCCCGAACATCATGTACCGATACGCGTCCTACAATACGTTCGGACAATGGCTCCTTCACATCTTCCCCTTCTTTCAGGGCACCTGTTAGCACGCCACGGAAAGTGCCGCAATCGACATCGGAAATGATTGCATCCTGGGCAACGTCCACAAGACGGCGTGTTAAATATCCGGCATCAGCGGTTTTCAATGCTGTATCGGCCAAACCTTTACGTGCACCGTGCGTGGAGATAAAGTACTCCAGAATGGATAACCCTTCGCGGAAGTTTGCAATGATCGGATTTTCAATCAACTCACCGGTTGCACCGGAAAGTGATTTTTGCGGTTTCGCCATCAATCCGCGCATACCGGCTAACTGACGCACCTGTTCTTTCGAACCGCGGGCACCGGAGTCGATCATCATATAAATAGAATTGAAACCTTCTTTAGAATTCTGAAGTGAATCGAAGAGCCTTTCAGCAACACGGCTTGTAGTTCTGGTCCAGATATCGATGACCTTATTGTATCGTTCGCCATTGGTGATGAAACCATTCTGATATTGTTTCTCAACAGAATCGACTTCTTTTTGCGCTTTGTTGATCAGCTCTTCTTTTTCTTTAGGTATCGCCACATCGGCAATGTTCACGGAAAGACCGCCGCGCATTGCATACGTGAATCCCAGCGTTTTCATATCATCCAGGAACCGCGCCGTACGCTGATTGCCGCTTTTGCGGAATGCCTGCGCAATAATTTGAACGAGACGCTTCTTGCTTAATAATTCATTGATGAATCCCAACTCTTCGGGAACGATTTGATTGAAGATGACACGTCCTGTTGTTGTTTCGATCATTTTGTTCTCATACCGTACTTTGATACGAGCATGAAGATCAAGTTTGCTTTCGTTATATGCTATGATGACTTCTTTGTCGGAATAGAAAAGCGTTCCTTCACCTCTTGCACCGGTACGGGATTTCGTCAAGTAGTAGCAGCCAAGCACCTGGTCCTGTGTCGGTGTAATGACCGGAGCGCCGGAAGCCGGCGACAGGATGTTATGCGAGGACAACATCAGGATTCGCGCTTCGAGCTGCGCATCGAATGACAATGGAATATGAACAGCCATCTGGTCGCCGTCAAAGTCTGCGTTGAAAGCTGTGCACACCATCGGGTGAATTCGAAGTGCTTTACCTTCCACAAGCACCGGCTGGAATGCTTGAATACCGAGTCTGTGCAATGTTGGTGCACGGTTCAACAAGATCGGATGTCCGTCGATGATATTCTCAAGAATTTCCCATATCTCCGGACCTTTCTTTTCCACCATCTTCTTGGCGCTTTTCACGGTTTTAGAGAATCCGCGTTCGATCAATTTGCGGATAATGAACGGCTTGAATAACTCTACCGCCATATCCTTCGGAAGTCCTGCCTGATGAAGTTGCAGTTCCGGTCCCACTACGATAACGGAACGGCCGGAATAGTCAACACGTTTACCGAGCAGGTTTTGACGGAAGCGTCCCTGCTTTCCTTTCAGCATATCGGAAAGGGATTTCAATGCGCGATTGTTATCGCTGCGGACTGCGTTGTTACGGCGAGAGTTGTCAAACAGTGAATCTACTGCTTCCTGCAGCATTCGCTTTTCGTTGCGCAGAATAACTTCCGGTGCTTTGATATCAATAAGGCGCTTTAATCGATTATTTCGAATGATCACACGGCGGTACAGATCGTTCAAATCGGATGTCGCAAACCGTCCACCTTCGAGAGGTACTAACGGACGTAATTCCGGAGGGATGATCGGAATGACATCGAGCACCATCCAGTCCGGCTTGTTCGCTGGACCGCCTTCTCGTTCGCGGAATGCTTCAATTACACGGAGGCGTTTTAAATGATCCTGCTTTTTTTGCTGCGAAGTTTCGACACGCAACTGTGCACGGAGTTCTGCAGACAGTACTTCCACATCGACCCTTTTCAGAAGGTCTTTAATTGCTTCGCCGCCGATTTTCGCAACGAACTTCTTCTGATCATCATCTTCCAGTTCCTGATTCTTTTCCGGCAGCGAAGAAAGAATTTCGAAGTATTGATCTTCGGTGATAAGGTCTTTCTGTTGCAAACCCGTCGTACCAGGATTGGTCACGACATAGGATTCATAATAGACAATCTTTTCGAGGTCCTTATTGCTGATGCCGAGAATGTAACTGATCTTGCTCGGCAGTGAACGGAAATACCAAATATGCACAATCGGAACGGCTAACGCGATGTGTCCCATCCGTTCGCGGCGGACACTCTTCTGGGTGACTTCAACGCCGCAGCGGTCGCAGATGATACCTTTATACCGAATGCGTTTGTATTTACCGCAATAACATTCCCAGTCGCGGGTCGGACCGAAAATGCGTTCACAGAACAAACCGTCGCGTTCCGGACGGAACGAACGATAGTTAATCGTTTCCGGCTTGGTCACTTCGCCGTATGATCGCGTCAGAATGGCATCGGACGATGCAAGGCTGATGCTGATGCGGGAAAATAATTTGGTTGCTTTGCTTTCACTTGAGCGGAACATATATTCTACTCTCCATTATATGATCGTTGATGAACGGAACATTCCGTTCATCAATACAGTACTTAATCAATTTTAACTTCAAGGCCGAGGCCCTGCAATTCGCGGACGAGAACGTTGAACGATTCCGGGATGTTCGCTTCCGGTTGGTTATCGCCTTTCACAATCGCCTCATACACTTTTGCACGACCCATCACGTCATCGGATTTCACCGTCAGAATCTCCTGCAGTACGTGCGATGCACCGTACGCCTGCAATGCCCACACTTCCATTTCTCCGAACCGCTGACCGCCGAACTGCGCTTTTCCGCCGAGCGGCTGCTGCGTAATAAGAGAGTACGGTCCGATCGACCGGGCATGGATCTTATCATCGACCAAATGGGACAACTTCAGCATGTAGATTTGTCCCACCGTTACCTGCTGATCGAATGTTTCCCCTGTCCGTCCATCCAGCAACGTGCTGCGGGAATCAACATTCAGGTTTGCTTTCTTCAATTCTTCCTGCACATCTTCCCAGCTTGCACCGTCGAAGATCGGTGTTGCGTATTTGATGCCGAGTGCTTTTCCAGCCCAGCCGAGCGCAGTTTCGAACAATTGTCCGATGTTCATGCGGGAAGGAACGCCGAGCGGGTTCAGCACGATATCAACCGAACGACCATCTGGCAGAAACGGCATATCTTCCGACGGAACAACAGCGGCGACGACACCTTTATTACCGTGACGCCCAGCCATTTTATCTCCGACGGAGAGTTTGCGTTTTTTTGCAACATATACTTTTGCCAGCTGAACAATACCGGGGGGTAGTTCATCGCCGATCGTGATCTTGTTTTTTTCATGCTTGAACGCTTCTTCGATATGATTCAGCGTATCAAAGTAATTCTGATAGATTTTCTCAATCAGATTATTCTTGCGCTTTTCTTCGACCCATTCGTTCTTCGGATCCAATTTATCCAGCTTGTCGAAACCGACAAATGTTTCCATCTTGAACAGTGTACCGCTGCGGAAGACCATGTCGCCGTCCACATTGCGAACGCCGGCGGATTTTTCTCCGTCGAGCAGGAGTCCCAGTTTGCGGGCAAGCTTCTCGTAATGCTGGTCGACATTCTGTTTGTGAATCTTTTCGAGCAGATCAAGACGTTTCTTATCATCTTTTTTCGTATCGGCATCTTTTTTCTTGCGGCTGAACAGTTTCGTCGAAATGACAATACCCTTCATGCCTGGCGGCGCTTTCAACGATGCATCCTTCACATCTCCGGCCTTGTCGCCGAAAATTGCTTTCAACAGTTTTTCTTCCGGCGTTGGATCTGTCTCGCCTTTCGGCGTAATCTTACCGATAAGAATATCGCCTTCTTTTACTTCGGCGCCGATGCGGATAATGCCATTCTCATCAAGGTCCTTCGTCGCTTCTTCACTGACGTTCGGAATTTCGCGAGTAAGTTCTTCTTCGCCGCGCTTTGTATCGCGAACCTGTAATTCGAATTCTTCGATATGAACCGATGTAAAGACATCTTCTGCTACGATACGCTCGTTCATGATAATAGCGTCTTCGAAGTTATATCCGCGCCACGGCATGAATGCAACCAGTAGATTCCGGCCGAGAGCAAGTTCGCCCTGATCTGTAGCACAACCATCCGCCAGCACATCTCCTTTTTTGAAACGCTGACCAGGAACAACGATCGGTTTTTGATTCAATCCGGTATCCTGGTTGGTTCGGAAGAACTTCACCAGGCGGTATTCCACACGCCGTTTATCTTCAAAGCTAATCAGCTGTTCGACATTATCCTCGTCGATATCATAGAGCACGGTGATTTTCTCACCGGATACGTTCTCTACAACGCCGTTGCGCTCTGCAATTACGCAAGTGCGTGAGTCGCGGGCGATTTTCTGTTCCAGTCCCGTGCCAACGATCGGCGCCTGCGGACGCAACAACGGCACTGCCTGGCGTTGCATGTTCGATCCCATCAATGCACGGTTTGCGTCGTCATGTTCAAGAAACGGAATGAGGGCGGCAGCAGCACTGACAATCTGAGTCGGCGCAACGTCCATATATTGCATATCATCCGGCGATTGAACAACGAAATCACCAGCTTTTCTTCCTTGTACTTTTTCTGTCAGGAACTTCCCTTTATCATCGATCGGGGCATTCGCTTGTGCAATCGTGAATTCGTCCTCTTTTTCCGCATTCAGAAATTCTATCTCGTCGGTCACTCTTCCTTTTTTCACCACGCGGTACGGCGTTTCGAGAAATCCGTATTCATTTACTTTAGCATGCATGGAAAGAGAAGAAATAAGACCGATGTTCGGACCTTCCGGAGTTTCGATCGGACAGAGTCGGCCGTAATGGGTATAGTGAACGTCGCGAACTTCAAATCCAGCGCGTTCACGTGTGAGGCCGCCCGGTCCAAGAGCTGACATACGTCGTTTGTTTGTCAACTCTGCTAGTGGATTCGTTTGATCCATATACTGCGAAAGTTGATTGGTGCCGAAAAATGTGTTGATAACGCTGGTGATCGTTCGGGCATTCACCAAATCGCCGGGGGCTATCTTTTCCTGATCGCGCACGTTCAAGCGCTCGCGGATCGTTCGGGTCATGCGGGCAAGACCGATATTGAACTGAGCGGAGATCTGTTCACCCACCGTACGGATGCGGCGATTGCCAAGATGGTCGATATCGTCGACCGAAGTTTTCCCCTGTTTCAGATCGAGCAGATACCGGATGATCGCGATGATATCTTCTTTGGTCAGTGTTGTTACCGTTTCGCTGATCTCCAATTTCAATTTTGCGTTAATGCGATGACGACCGACATCGCCGAGGTCGTACCGTTTTGGATTGAAGAACAGTTTGTCTATCAGGCTCTTTGCTGTGTCAAGATCCGGGGCATCGCCGGAACGCAATTGACGATAGATCGTCTCCAGTGCATCCTCTTCGCTGTGCACTGCATCTTTCATGATAGTATTCGCGATGACAGAACGGTTGCCCGGTTCTTCCGATTTCAGGAAACGAATCTTCTTGATCTCCGATTTCTTAATCTTCTTCACGGTCTCATCTGTTACCAGCGTATCTTTGCTGATGATGATTTCGCCGGTCTTCCTGTCGACAACATCGCCGCAGATGATCCGTCCGACGTAGTCTTTAAGATCGATATCGGCAACCTTCACTTCTTCAACGAGATTAAACAGTTCCATAATCTCGTCATCCGAAGAATATCCGAGCGCGCGCAACAATGTGGTGACCGGGAATTTCTTCTTGCGGTCGATGTATGCGTACATCACATTATTGATATCGGTTGCAAATTCCACCCACGATCCGCGGAAAGGAATGATACGGGCGGAATAGATTGGCGTTCCATTTGGATGTGTCGATTCGCTGAAGAACACGCCGGGGGAACGGTGAAGCTGGCTGACAATAACGCGTTCGGCACCGTTGATGATGAACGTTCCACGGTCGGTCATATACGGCAGGTTGCCGAGGTACACGACGTCTTCGATCGTATCAGTGTATCCTTCTCCATTCTCCGCTTTTTGCGACAGCCGCAATTTAGCTTTTAAGGGAACCGCGAAAGTGAGGCCGCGTTCCTGGCATTCACGGACAGTGTATTTTGGTTTCTCAACATAGTATTCAACAAACTCCAGAAGGAAATTCTCGCGTGTGTCCGTAATGGGAAAGTTCTGGAGAAACACCTGTTGCAAACCTCTGTTCTTTCGCTTGCTCGGTGCGGTTTTCTCCTGCAGAAAGTGCTCGAACGATTCGATCTGCACATTAAGCAGATCGGGATATTCGACCACCTCGTTGATGGTTGCAAAACTATGACGACCGGTCTTCGGGTCGAGATGCAATCGGGATTGGCTCTTCAACTCAATCACTCCTTCAGGTCATGAACCTGATGATGATGTTGGTTAGTAGTAATGACAGTTCAACGCAAAGCGATGAACAACGTATAAACTCTTTGTATTCCTTCTGCTGGAACCGTCATATACCGAAGCGGACGACAGAACCGACAAAAGAATACACAAGCCGATGTCCCATTTTTCATCAAAACGGGACTATCGGCTTGGTAGTATTCAGTATTCTATTGAATGTGCGATGTGAAGCATTTATAGAGTAATGAAAAAGTACGGGAAGAATTACTTCAGCGCAACTTTTGCGCCGGCTTCTTCGAGTTTCTTTTTCAATGCATCCGCGTCTGCTTTGTTCAAGCCTTCTTTGACCACTTTCGGTGCACCGTCAACAAGATCCTTTGCTTCTTTCAAACCAAGACCTGTTGCTTCGCGAACAACTTTAATTACGTTGATCTTCTGGGCACCGCCATCGGTTAATTCCACCGAAAATTCGGTCTGTGCTTCTGCTGCCGGAGCTGCACCAGCGGCCGGTGCTGCGGCCATCATGACCGGAGCTGCTGCGGAAACGCCGAACTTCTCTTCGAGTGCTTTCTTAAGCTCAACCGCTTCAAGAAGGGTGAGTTTTTCAATTTTTTCTACTAATTCTGCGACTGCTGACATTGTTGTTTCTCCTTATTTCTATTTATGTTTTTTAAACTTGATTCGTGCGGGACCTTGCGTCACGCGGCTTTTTTCTTTTCAATCGCATCGAGAACGCCAACAACGTCCCTGATCACAGCGTTAATCGTACCGACAACGCCTGAGATCGGTGAGTTGAGCGAACCGAGAATGCTTGCAACAATTTCCGGCCGCGTAGGCAGGGCTGCCAGTTCCTTCAACTTGGAACCATCATATACCTGTTTCTCCACGACACAGACCTTCACTGAAAACTTCTCGTTCTTCTCTTTGAACTTTTGAATGATTTTTGCCGGTGCTGCGGCGTCGGTGTACGCAAATGCAATACCGGTCGGTCCGACAAGTTTATCATAAACTTTGTCGTACCCGGTAACATTTTGCAATGCTTTTTTTGCTAGCGTATTTTTGACG
This sequence comes from Bacteroidota bacterium, assembly GCA_041665525.1. Classification (GTDB taxonomy): domain Bacteria; phylum Bacteroidota; class Ignavibacteria; order UBA10030; family UBA8401; genus UBA8401. The sequence goes on from JBAYIS010000038.1 coordinate 27,270, forward strand.
ACTCTATATTCAATACCGGATTTTCGGAATTCACTGCGGAGTTTGGTAATCTCCTCCACATTGATTCCCGCAAAATCAGTAAAGAACATTCCCTGCGCCTTGGAAACCATCTCCTGAATTTCAGCGACAATTTGTTCTTTTTCTGATTTATTCATTGTGTTGTATTTCTACTTATTGATACAATGAGAAGCCCTCGATTTTTTCACGAGGCATCATATCAGGGTGATAGGATTATGAGTGCGTAAATTCTTTATTATGATTGAACAACAGTGCGATCGATCTGCACGCTCGGACCCATGGTCGTCGAGATGTAGACGCTCTTCACATACTGCCCTTTGGACGTAGACGGTTTCAACTTACCGACCGTTGCGAGGAATGCTTTAATATTGTCCGCCAATTTGTCTTTTTCAAAGTTCACTTTCCCGACAGTGGCGTGCAGAACGCCAGCCTTGTCCACACGGAATTCAATCTTGCCAGCTTTCACTTCTTTAACCGCCGTAGCGACATCGAGTGTCACGGTACCGCTTTTCGGGTTCGGCATTAAACCGCGGGGACCGAGAATCTTTCCAAGTTTTCCAACTTCCACCATCACATCCGGCGTAGCAATAATTACGTCGATTTCCGCCCAGCCGCCTTTAATCTTTTCCACATACTCTTCCAATCCCGCATGATCCGCTCCGGCCGCTTTTGCTTCTGCATCTTTGGGTGGTTTTGCCATTACCAGCACGCGTACTGATTTACCGATACCGTGCGGAAGAGCAACCGTGCCGCGTACTGCCTGATCCGCTTTTTTCGGATCCACGCCGAGCCGAACTGCGATATCCACCGATTCGATGAACTTAGCAGACGCCACTTCTTTCACGATGCCGACAGCATCATCGACGGAATAGAATTTTTTTGCATCGAACTTCTTTACTGCATTTTTATATTTTTTACCGTACGCCATGAATTCTCCTTTGTGGTACAAGCGTTACGCACGGAGCGTAACTCCCACTATTAATAGAATAATTAACCTTCGACTGTGATGCCTAAACTTTTTGCCGTGCCTTCGATCATGCTCATTGCAGATTCGATATCAGAGGCATTCAAATCCGGCATTTTCATTGTCGCAATTTCCTTCACCTGTGCCTTGGTCACTTTACCAACTTTGACACGATTCGGTTCGCCAGAGCCCTTCTGTACTTTTGCCGCTTTAATCAGCAAAACAGCAGCAGGAGGAGTCTTGGTAATGAAGGTGAACGATTTATCAGAAAAGACGGTAATGATCACCGGAATGATCAGTCCAGCCTGCGATTGCGTGCGGGCATTGAACTGCTTACAGAATTCCATGATATTCACGCCTTTTTGACCGAGCGCGGGACCAACCGGGGGTGCTGGATTTGCCTGTCCGGCAGGAATTTGCAACTTAATGAATCCAACGACTTTTTTTGCCATGATATATCTCTACTGAATTAAATTGATAAATTATTTTTCCACTTCAACTTGGCTGAAATCGAGTTCGATCGGTGTCTTACGCCCGAAGATACTCACCATCACTTTCAGCCGTAATTTCTCCGCATTGATTTCCTGCACAAATCCGGTAAAGTTATGGAATTGCCCGCTGATAATCTTTACCGGCTCACCAATATGAAACGGAATCTCAATGCGTTCGACTTCTGTGCCATCCTCTTTCTTCTCTTCGATCTTTCCAATGAGCCTTTTTACTTCATCCGGCTGCAACGGGACTGGTCGATCCTTCGTTCCGACGAAACTCAACACCGACGGAGTATTCAGGATGAGATGTTTCGTTTTTTCATCGAGAATCGCTTCGACCAAGATGTAGCCCGGAAAAAAATTTTTCGTCTTGCTCTTCTTCTTCCCATCCTTCACTTCGAAAATTTTCTCTGCGGGAATGAGTATCCGGGTGATCTTTTCATGAAGTCCGAGCTCTTTCGCTTCGTTTTCCATGGCAAGTTTCACCTTATTCTCATGACCCGAGTAGGTACGGACAACATACCATCGATGTATAACGGCTGATTCCACCACTAAAAGATTCCCTTAATAGCTTGACTGACAAGCGTATCCACAACATAGACGAATACCGCGATAACGGCGCACACTCCGAGAACGACCAAAGTCGATTCCTGAAGTTCTTTTTGTGTCGGCCACGTTACTTTACTCATCTCTTTGTAGACGTCAGTAAAGAAGTTGATGATTTTTTCTTTCATAATAACCTGATACTTCTGCACGGGTGGAGGGACTCGAACCCCCAACCAACGGTTTTGGAGACCGCTACTCTACCAATTGAGCTACACCCGTACGAAATTTACTTGGTTTCTTTGTGAATTGTGTGTTTGTTGCA
>JBAYIS010000039.1:0-28562 GCA_041665525.1 Bacteroidota bacterium
ATTTTTACGCGTGCCGGAACGCGAAGAGATTCCGATGCTGGCAAACGAGCAGCTCGTCGTCGAGTTGTACTCGAAATAATCTAATCGATCTTTTTCTTTACTTGGTGAGAACCAAACTATGAGCAATACACAATTTCAAATGCCGGACAATGTCGTGCTGGAAGATTCTTCTTCCACTGACCGCTTCGGCAGATTCATCGTTCAACCGCTGGAAAAGGGATATGGAGTGACAATTGGCAATGCACTGCGCCGTGTTCTTCTCTCATCGCTTCCCGGATATGCGGTCACGGCAATTCGCATCGAGGGTATCGTCCATGAATTCACAGCACTGCAGGGGATCGTGGAAGACGTTACCGATATGATCCTGAACCTGAAACAGGTCCGCCTGAAAGCGACCAATAAAAAGGTGGGGAAAGTATCTGTGCATCTGAAAGGTCCAGGGAAATTCGTTGCCGGCGACATTCAGAAATCAAGTCCGGAAGTAGAGATCCTGAATCCTGAACTGCATATTGCAACACTGAACAAGGATGCTGATTTCGAGATGGAACTCCGCATCGGCCGTGGAAAAGGATATGTCACCGCCGAAGAGAATAAGATGCCTGACCAACCGGTCGGTATGATCACCATCGATTCGATTTTCACGCCGATCGTCAACGTACGGTACAACGTGGAATCAACTCGCGTAGGACAGCAGACCGATTACGAGAAATTGGTACTCGAAGTCGAGACCGACGGATCAATCGTTCCGAAAGATGCTGTCGCATATGCTGGAAAAGTGCTTCGCGACCATATTCAGTTCTTCATCAATTTTGACGCTTCGCAAGAAACGGAAAAAGAGGACAATGAACGTGATGAAGAGATCTCCCGCATCCGAAAGATTCTGTTGACACCGGTGGATGAACTTGAACTCTCTGTACGATCACACAACTGCTTACGTGCCGCGGACATCAAAACACTCGGCGACCTCGTCCGGAAGGATGAAGCTGAACTTCTGAAATTCCGTAACTTCGGCCGTAAATCGCTTGCAGAATTGTCGGCGATCGTGGAAGTAAACAACCTCACATTCGGTATGGATGTGGATAAATATTTGAAAGACAGCGACTAAAAGGAATAAATGTAATGATACATGGACGAGCAGGCAGAAAATTACAGCGGACCGCTAGCCACCGTAAAGCATTGTTGAACTCACTTTCAACATCACTGTTGCGGCACAAGCGCATTCAAACGACTTTGGCAAAGGCAAAAGAAACGCGAATGGTTGTGGAGAAATTGATCACCCGCGCAAAAAACGCTGTTGCAAAAGAAGTAGATGGCGGACCGAAGAACGTACATGCACGCCGTGAGGTTGCGCGTCATATCAATGACAAAGAAGTGGTTCAAATGCTGTTCAACGAGATCGCACCAAAAGTAGCATCACGGCCGGGTGGTTATACCCGTGTGATAAAACTCGGTCAACGCCTCGGGGACGGCGCACATGTTGCCATGATCGAACTGGTGGATTTTGCGCTTGGCACGGATACACCTGTTGAACCAGTGAAGAAAAAACAGGATCGCCGAACACGTGTGAATCAGAAGAAAAAAGCGAAGAGTGAAGCAGGGGCAGAAGCGACGGAAACAGCTTCTGCATAAAAAATGGAATACACAAGGGACGGCGATTGCTGTCCCTTGCTCTTCAAAGTGAATCATCATCTGTGTGTTTTGAGTATGAAAATTTCTATTGTTGATTTTGTCGTTGGTGTCGCAAACTTAAAACAACTCCCTAAGACCAATCTTCCCGAAATTATCTTTATTGGCCGCTCCAACGTCGGCAAGTCGTCGCTGCTCAATAAACTCTGCAATCGCAAGAACATTGCACGGGTGAGTGCGACTCCTGGAAAAACCCGCGAACTGAACTATTATCTCATCAACAAAGAACTCTATTTTGTCGATCTGCCCGGATACGGTTATGCAAAAGTGGCCGAGCATGTGAAGGCCGGTTGGACACAGATGATCGAAGAGTTCTTCCATACGCGCAGACAAATAGCGCTGGCTATCCAAATCGTTGACGCTCGCTTGGGCCCGACCGAACTGGATAATACGATGATGGGATGGCTGGACTTCTACAAAGTCCCGTTCTTGCTCATTCTCACCAAAGCGGATAAGCTTCCGAAGAATAAACTCATTACCCAAATGAATACCATCGGCGCACAGCTGAGCAAGTACAACCATCTTGTCGGCATTCAGCCGTTCTCAGCCGTTTCCGGCGACGGACGCATGGAATTGTTGAAAACCATCGATCGCCAGATAGAAGAGAAAGAACTTCCTTCAGCAAAACTCGTTACCGCGGTAGCATAATCGCCGCAGCACGCTTCATCGTACCATCCCGCTCGGTTATTTTCTTACAGTCAAATATTGTGAGGAGAACATACAATGAAAAAAAGACTATTCACCCCAGGTCCAACCCCCATTCCCGAAACCGTGATGCTGAAAATGGCAGAACCAATTATTCATCACCGTAATCCGGAATTTAATGAGATTCTTACTCGCGTCAACCAGAATTTGAAATACTTGTTCCAGACGGAACAGCCCGTATTGACTTTGACATCATCCGGTACCGGCGGCGTCGAAGCAACATTCGTGAGCCTCTTCTCTCCCGGCGATACAGTTATTTCGTGCAACGGTGGGAAATTCGGCGAACGCTGGGTGAAGTTACCGAAGGTGTTAGGACTGAATGTTGTAGAGATAAAAGTGGAATGGGGAAAAGCCCCTACAAACGAACAGATCCTCGCAGCGTTAAAAGCAAATCCCGAAGCGAAAGCAGTGTATCTAGTACACAGCGAAACATCTACCGGTGCTGCAACCGATGTAAAAACTCTGGCAAAACTGATCCACGAAAATTCCAAAGCACTCGTATGCGTGGACGGTATCACTGCTGTCGGTGCACATGAGATGCGTTTCGATGAATGGGGTATCGACGTGTGCGTAACCGGTTCTCAAAAAGGATTGATGATCCCGCCGGGACTGGCATTCGTCGCTGTGAGCAAACGCGCCATCGAAGCAATGGAATCGGCGAAACTTCCCCGCTTCTACTTTGATCTGAAAAAAGCATTGAAATCATATGCAGATAATGATACACCATGGACCCCCGCTGTTTCCCTTGTTATTGGTGTTGACGCAGCGCTTCAAAAGATTCGTGAAGAAGGGATCGAAAATGTATGGGCGCGTCACAAACGGTTAGCCAATGCAATCCGTGCAGGAGTTGTTGGAGCAGGCTTGAAATTATTCTCGGAATTCCCGTCCTTTGCCGTTACGCCGGTATGGGTTCCCGAGGGGGTCGAATGGAAAGCTTTTAATAAGATATTAAAGGGAAAATACGGCATTACCATTGCCGGCGGGCAGGATGATTATACGGGAAAGATCTTCCGTATTTCTCATCTTGGGTATTATGATGAGCTCGATATGATTACCATGATCGGTGCTCTGGAAATGACTTTAAAAGAATGCGGCCATACATTCGAAATGGGATCCGGTGTGAAGGCCACATTAAATTCGCTGATGGCGAAATAACTTTAATCCAGAAAAATTTATCACTTTTCCCCGGCTCATCGGCCGGGGATACTATTTTTACACAATCATCATGAAAATACTTATTACTGATCCGATCGAACAGAGTTGCATAGATATTCTTACCAGAGAAGGATTTCAAGTTGATCTGAAACCGGGTCTTCCGGCAGAAGAAATTAAACAGATTATTCATGAATATGCTGCCCTGGTAGTTCGCAGCGGAACTAAAGTGACAGCTGATATTATAGAAAAAGCAACGGCTATGAAAGTGATCGGCCGTGCCGGTGCGGGAGTTGATAATATTGATTCAGCAGCAGCTTCTCGGAAAGGCATCATTGTGATGAATACTCCGGGAGGGAATACCCTCTCGACGGCAGAACATACGTTTTCCATGTTAATGGCTGTTGCCAGGAATATTCCGAATGCACATGCCAGTCTCGTCGCGGGACGCTGGGACCGGAAGAAATTCATGGGAACGGAATTGTATGGCAAAACTCTCGGCATCGTCGGTATGGGAAAGATCGGCCGCGAAGTCGCTTCCCGCGCACAGGCGTTCGGCATGACCACTATCGGATTTGATCCGGTGCTGGGTGCGGATGTAGCACTGAAAATGAATGTTGAACTTGTATCACTCGACGAGATTTACCGCCGATCCGATTTTATTACCGTTCACACCCCGCTCAGCGACGAGACTCGCGGATTGTTAAATGAACAAACAATCGCGAAATGTAAAAAGGGCGTTCGGCTGATCAATTGCGCGCGCGGCGGGATTATTGATGAAGCGGCATTGTTGAAAGCTCTGGACAGCGGTCATGTAGCCGGTGCGGCATTAGATGTGTTCGTGGAAGAACCGCCGAAGGATTATACGCTGGCAAAACATCCAAAAGTCGTAGCGACACCTCATCTCGGCGCATCTACAGAAGAAGCACAGGAAAAAGTTGCAATCCAGATCGCAGAACAAATTGCTGATGCTCTGAAAGACCGCGGTATAGTCGGTGCCGTGAATGCCGCAGCGTTGCAATCCGGAGTGCCGAACGAAATTAAACCGTACTTGCAGCTCGCGGAAAAACTCGGATCGCTGCAGGCCCAGGTGATGAAAGGCCAGTTGAAAGAATTATCGCTGGACCTGAGCGGCGAATTACTTCACAAACATTCTGAATTAATTAAAGCCGGGGTACTGCGCGGACTTTTCTCAAAACTGATGAGCCAGCCGGTTAACTATATTAATGCTCCCGTACTTGCACAATCAATGGGTGTAAGAATCAGCGAAACGAAGAATGCGGATGCGGATGATTATGCAAATCTTCTGACGATCAAATATACGACGGAATCTGAACAGCGAGTATTTGCCGGAACAGTATTTGGCGGGAAGCATTTGAAATTTGTCCGGCTTGATAAATATGCTATCGAAGGAAATCCCGAAGGTACTTTCCTCTATTATACGAATATCGACCGTCCCGGAATGCTTGCCAAGGTCGGTGCTATTCTTGCAGAAGCAAATATTAATATTGCAGGACTCTCGTTAGGCCGGTCTGGAATTGGCGAACGAGCATTGACAGTAGTGAATGTCGATACACCGATACCAGATGCTATTCTTCAGAAAGTTGCTGCTTTGGACGGAGTATTCAATGCAAAGGTAGTAACTTTGTAAGTCAGTTTAGTGCAGGAAAAAGAGCCCCGGCAATGTCGGGGTTCTTCTTTTTAAAGCGGTTTTCCAAATATCCTGGCAAAATTTTCGCGGAATCCTCTGCTAAGAATTACCTGTGTGTTGTTTTGCAGGATCACTTTGTATTCACCATTGAAATACGGTTGTAATTCTTTGATCTTCTCAATATTTATTATGGTGCTCCGGTGAATACGTAAGAATTTGCGAGGATTGAGTTGTACTTCCAGTTTATTCATAGTTTCGCGGACAAGGTGCGATTCGCTGCCGACATGAAGTTTTACATAGTTTCCCGCCGCTTCCATCCAATCGATCTCTTCCATTCGCAAAAAAATAATTCTTCCGTTTGTTTTAACGATTAATCTGTCGAGTGATGCGGGTGTGTTCTTTACTGATTCCAACAATGCTTTAATCTGTTCTGTTGCCACTTCCGACTGGGTCCGGGAGAGGAGGGAACCTCGTGCATGTTCGACCGCTTTATGGAACCGTTCACGATCATAGGGTTTCAACAAATAGTCCAATGCATGAAACTCAAAAGCCCGAAGTGCAAATTCATCAAATGCTGTAATGAAGATAATCCCCGGAAGAGGATGTGTTGTGATACTTTTTAACACATCGAATCCGTTTATTTCCGGCATTTGAATATCGAGAAAAAGAAGATCAGGCTTGTTCTTTTGGTAGGAAGCGACCGCTTCATGACCGTTGGAGCAGACACCGACGATATCGATATCAGTTTCATCCTTCGCAAAGAGCTGTACTTTCTCGCGTGCGAGGGGTTCGTCATCGACGATAATCGCGCGAATCATTGGAATGTATGGCCGGAAAATTGATGGAAAAAAAGGTGACTTTAGTCCGTTACCATACGAAACGGGATGGAAAGAGTTACACGAAGTCCCCCGGTTTCTTTATTGGAAAAGGTGAGAGAATAGTTGTTTCCGTAGAGGATGTTGAGCCGTTCCAGAGTGTTTTTTATTCCATAGCCTTTGGTGAGTTGTGTTTCCAATGATTGGTCGAATCCTTTTCCATCATCCTCAATCTGAAGGTAGAGCTTTTCAGCTATCCGCCAGGAAGAGGCAGTGATGGTACCTTGTTTTACACGTGGCGCAACACCGTGTTTGATCGCATTTTCTAAAAGCGGCTGCGTCATCATGCACGGTACCAATGCATCAAGTGTGTCTGGTTGAAAATTTGTTTTAACGATTAATCTTTCTCCCATTCTGGTTTGTTCGATCAAAAGATACCGTTCGATGAATGCAATATCATCTTTCAGCGGCACTTCCTGTACGTTCATCCGTTCCAGTGAAATGCGAAGCAGATCACCAAGATACGTGAGCATCTTATCTGCCTGGTCCACGCTTTTGTACATTAATGATGAGATGCCGTTCAGTGTGTTAAAGAGAAAATGCGGCTGCAACTGCTGGTGAAGCGTCCGGATTTGTGCCTCCTTCAATTGTATTTCCAGTTGCGATGCCCGCAGTTCCCGCTCGGAATATTTTCGGAAATAATCAAAAGCGAAGTGGATGGCAATGATAATACTGTAATACAAGAGCCGATAGACATGGTTGACGCGGGCGAGCGAGGTAATGACATAATCGATATACGAGACGTCCGGCATTTTTTCGAAGATACTTCCGTACATCCACGGGACGAATGAATGGACAGTATAGATGTACGAGGTATAAATCGGTATATGAATGAAGGTGAAGAATAATCCGATGAAAAGATGAGCGATGAGAATAATGACAAACGGCAGCTTTTTATAGGAGATCTTTTCCGTTACCCAGATGATCATCGGCGTAAGCAATAACCATAAGTACGCAGCGATCACGCGATCGACAAATACGTTGATGATCTCGTTGGTTGTCGGTTTCGGTGCCTCTACTTCAAATGAATCGGCGAAGATTGCTTGAAGAAAAAAAGCCACGCCGAGGATTGTCAGAAATCCGAAGTAGAACAATAGTTCCGTTCTGTATTTTTGCCAGTATGTCTTTGTTGTCATCGTGTTGCAATCATCGTTCATCGAGTGTACCGAATGTTCCTCACATTCACCAATCGAAAATTCATCGCCGCGAACCGGCAAATAAGGAACCCGATTTTTTCGACTCCGAATAGGAAGGAACAGAAATGACCGCGCGAGAAGGTGCAACATGCAATCGAAGATTTTCCTCCTCTGTTTTTTTTGTTGCGTCGTGTGTTTCGGAAAGGAACGGCGTTTCGCGGCTGGTGAGCAGCCAGTTGATGTTACATCCCAAATCGATGAGTTTCACCAGCAGTACCGGACCGGGCAAACTTCTTCCGTTCAAATATCCCGAATACAATGTTGAAGGATTCATATCCAGCGCCTCGGCAAATTTCTTCATCGTGCCATAACGCTTATAACCGAACAACCGAAGATTTTGCGCTACCTCTTTTTTGTTGAGTTTCATATCTGCTCCTTTCGATATTGGTGCCGTAGAATGACCATTGTTTGTTATTCACGCGGGATTGTCATCATTATATTGCATTCTAGCTATGAAGAGTAGAATAATGTGACGGAGAGACAAAAAAAAGGGTTGAATTACGGTTTTCAAGAGCCTTTTGTGTAATAATTGAATATTGTAAAAACGCCCGAAACTATTAATAAAAAACGATTCATTTTACTTGACAAAGAAATCAGTAAGTAATATCTTTGACCTAAATACACTATTTACAATCACTTAATATCGTTTTCATAGAAAGGAGAAAGACGGCAATCACAACACATTTGTACAAAACCACCAATCCATCATCAACTTTTTTAGGAGGATTCATGTTTAAAAAATTCCTTACTATGCTTATCGTTCTAACAATCTCTGTTAGCGCTGTAAGTTTTTCAGGCGCAAAAGAGAAACGCAGAGTGATTGCTTCCGGTGCTTCGGAAATTTTCAACTCAGAAGTAATGATTCCCAGCGTACAAGCAGCAAAATCATTTCCGGTTCTCAGCAAATCGTCTGCAACACCTGCAGAAGGTGTGAGACTTGGAACATCAGATTATGACTACGGATGGAACAATGGTTGGTCCCGTCAAATTGCCGTTTATGGCAATGGATCGGATATTCACATGACGTATATGGAACGCGATGTATCACAGGCTTCACCTGCAAATCGCCGGACACAGAAATACGTATACTACAAAACCTCTGATGGTTCAATGGTTTCGGGATATCCGCGTCCGAAAGCAACTGCCGCAACAGGTTTTGGCGGTATTGATGTGATCTCCAACGGTGATGCTGCAAATATCGCTGTGATGACCTATCACGTGCCGGTCAATTTTGCGATCGATGGTGCACCTGGTACTGCACAATTCTCCGAAACAACACTTCCGTTTGGTGATGCAGTGAACGATCCCGAAATCACATGGGATGCTGGCCGTCAGACACTCTGGATGTATGATTCCAAAGGTCGTATAGATTTCCAGATTTCAAAATCGACAGATCTTGGTTCAACATGGGAATTAGTAGACACATTGTTGGGCTATGCACCTGCAGCATACCGCGATCAGGCTGTTGGCAATTCAACATTAGATCATCCATTGCTCGTTGCACCGAATGGAGATTTGATTTTGGCTGTTGGTCTTTTGGGAACCGGTGCTTTGCCGCCGGCTGGTTCAGCTCATGCGGATAGCGCCGATCAGATCGGTCTGTTCCGTTCAACAGATGCTGGCAATTCTTGGACATGGGAATCATGGGGTAAAGACGGTGACAAACTTGTTGTTGGTACAGACACCGTGTATGCATTGTATGAAAACTTCGGTCAATTCACGGCAACTGTGGACGCAAACAACAAAGTCCATATGGTCGTGAACGGCTATACTATTAAAGTGATCAACGACAGCACATCGTCAACCTATTTCTATACCTTATATCGCAGCACAGGTATGACCGGTTGGAAAGTGATCTCGAATCCGGCAGATGCACACATTGCTGATTTCGACAGCAACTATAACACTGGTACCACCAACGGTCTTGGCTGGTGCTATCCCACGATCAGCGTTGATACCAATGGCGTTGGCGTGTTCGCCGCATGGTCACAGTATCGCGTTGCCGGTGGAAAACTTGATACAGCTCTTGGTTCCTATGCACAATATGATCTGTATTATTCCTATTCTGGTAACGGCGGATCCTCATGGTCAACTCCGACCAAGTGGTCAAACACCCAGGGCGGTATTTTCGCGAATGCTTCTGCGTACATGACACACGATGGAGCAAACAGCAGAACCGCACATGTGATCTATCTGCTGGATAGTATCCCAGGTACAGTAACGGGTGCATCGGCTGTTGGCGCTGGTGTTGTTCAAGTACCGTATATCTATCGTACTGTTACCTTCAATCTGACATCTGTTCCGCAAAACGAAGCTGCTCCGGTGAGCTTTGAACTTGCTCAGAACTATCCGAACCCATTCAACCCGGCAACAACGATCAATTTCTCCTTATCCAAAGGTGCAAATGTTTCGTTGAAAGTATTCAACATGCTCGGCCAGGAAGTTGCAACATTGGTGAACGGATTCAATGAAGCTGGTTCACACTCTGTTTCGTTTAACGGTGCCAAACTTGCATCAGGCGTTTATCTGTACAAATTGCAGGCTGGTAACTTAACAGAAACAAAGAAGATGGTACTTACAAAATAATGTTTGTTGAAGAAAACATTATGTAGTTTAATGCCCTTGAACTGAATAAGTTCAAGGGCGTTCTATTTAAGCAAAGTAATACGTGTAGTCATAAATAACCCCATCCCCACCAAGCTGCGAACGGCAAAAAACTGTTTGCGGTGTAAACAACTAGCAGGAGGTAGATATGCTATCAATACTCCGACCATTTGCAATTTTAACCCTTGTTGTGCTGTTGGCGACAAACGTTTTGGCTGTTGGCTCTACGGGAAAAATTCGTGGAAAGGTCACTGATAAACAAACAGGTGAAGCGCTCATCGGTTCCTCTGTAATTATCGAAGGAACAAGTCTGGGTGCATCCACCGATATCAACGGCGAATACATTATTTTGAACGTGCAGCCCGGGAAGTATGAGTTGAGAACGTCGTATCTCGGTTATCAGAAGGTTAATATCTCGAATGTTCAAGTAAATATCGATTTGACGACGGAAATCAACTTCCAATTGTCAAGCGAAGCTGTCAGCCTCCAGGCAGTTCAGATCGTAGCAGAAGCTCCTTTGGTTACCAAAAGTGCAACCAATACTATCGTTCAAATCCGCTCGGATGAAATACAGAATATCCCTGTACGCGGCGTTCAGAACCTTGTTGCATTGTCCGGCGGTATCGTAAGCCAGGGAGGCAATCTGTATGTGCGCGGCGGTCGTGCCGGTGAAGTGGCGTACTATGTGGACGGTGTGCTGGTAAACAATCCGATGAACAGAACAAGCAGTTTAACGGTGAATAACAATGCTGTCGAAGAAATTTCGACACAGATCGGCGGTATGACAGCGGAATATGGAAATGCTCTTTCCGGTGTTGTGAATACATCGACCAAAATCGGTTCACAGAAATATACCATCAGTGCCGAAGCAATGACCGACGGATTTTTAAGCGGTGAACAAAAATATCTGAACACCTACTCGTATGGTTTGAATGAATATGTGCTGACGATCGGTGGACCGTTGATTCCGAACAATCAGAGGATTAGATTTTTCCTTGCCGGTTCACGGATATTCAACCGCAGCGATGCATCCTTTTTAAGCGACGTCAACTTTCCGAATACTTTCGATACGACCGATATCGGAAGTGCCGATTTTATCGTGAATTATATGGATACGGACTCAGGGAGTACGACCGGTTTGGGAAATGGACAGACCGGCAGACGCACTACATTGGCCAACATGCTGAATTCCGTTGACTTGAAAGGCGGTAGAAATTTCGGCGGATTGTCGAATGATGCTTGGAGTCTCCTCGGCAATATCTTTATTGATTTTTCTTCGTTCAACGTGAAAGTTGGCGGAAGCTATAATTTCAGTACCAATATCGGGTCCGTAGGAAAAGGCTTTAATGTTTTGCGAATTGTGGACAAATCGTATCGACCGGGTAAAACAGAAACGACCGATGGTTCGGCCTATGTGAAATTCACGCATATAATTGATCAGTCGACATACTATACGGTGAACGGTAGCTATTTCACCTACCTGCAGGAAGTCGGTGATAACATCCTGTTCCGCGATTACGAAGAGTACGGAAATTACAAGAACCCTGCCAACGCTTCATTGATCGGACCAAGCCGTGAACTACCTCTTTTCCAGGTATACGGTTTCAATGTCAATAGTCCGGGATTTATGTCACAAAAAACTTATAATAAGGTAACACGAAATAGCGTTGCAGGACGTTTTGATTTCGTTCGTCAAATATCGAAAGCATGGGAATTTAAAGTCGGTGCCGAAGCACAGCGATATACACTTCGCACATATTCGATACCCGGTTTCAACCTTGCGTTATCCAGAGTGCAAAATCCAACTGCATCCGATTGGAAATTGTATAACTCTGTGAATGTTAACTTCTACGGTTATGATATCTATGGAAATGAATTTGACGGCGGTACATTTACTGATAAGACAGGATTCAAAGTAAATTTGCCGAAAGAAGGGCCGCGCCATCCCATTATCGCCGGTTCTTATATCCAAAATAAAATCGAATTGCCGGACCTAATCATTAACGCTGGCGTCCGGTTCGACTATATTGATCCGGGCACAGAAAAATATAAAAATGCTGGTTTGATCGGAATTTCTGCTATCGACGGCGTCAATATCGTATCCGACTCATCCATGACTGCGCAGGATGTAACGATGCAGATCAGCCCGCGTATCGGGTTCTCTTTCCCGGTAACGGATCAAACGGTGTTTCATGCTGAATATGGAAAATTTATTGCGCAAGGTGCGTTGAACGATTTGTATGATTCCCGTACGAGTGCCGGACGGTTCCTGATTGGCGGTCTTGCCCGACAGTTCCCGAATCCGAATTTGAAGCCGGAACGTACAACCGATTATCAGATCGGTTTCAAGCAGCAGATCGGCGATGTGTCTGCGTTCGATCTTTCATTCTTCTATAAAGATACAAAGGATCTGATTGTTATTCGTCAGTTCCTCGGAGCTCCTGGTGCCGAATATGGTGCATATATCAGCAATGCGAACGGTGACTTCGGAACGGTCCGCGGCTTTACCTTGCGGTTCGATGTCCGTCGAACAAATCGCATCTCGATGAATGCCAATTATACTTTGCAAAGCGCACAATCGACCGGTTCAACATCGGCCAGCCATTTTGATATTGCATGGCAGGATGTCAGCGGTCCCGGCGGCGTACCGTATTTTCCGGTGATTGCATCTCCCACAGACTTCGATAGAGCACATTTCGGTAATGTGAGTTTGGACTATCGGTTTGCAGAGAACGACGGACCGACATGGTTCGGTACCAAGGCATTGGAACGTGTCGGTGCGAATTTCCTCTTTACGTTCTCCAGCGGTCGCCGGTATACAGTGCAGCAGGTGAGCAGTGCCTTCGGCGAATTTAATATTAACGCGCCAGTTCCGTTTGAAAATCTCAATGCTTCAACGGCACCCTGGAATTATCAGCTGGACCTCCGTTTGAACAAGGAATTTAACCTTGTGCAGGGAGTCGATGCAGATGTGTATCTCTGGGTCGTGAATGTGTTGAACACCAAAAACATTGTCAATATCTATCAAGCGACTGGCTTGCCGGATAATGATGGTTTCTTCAGTACTGGCAGTGGTGAAACATTTGTCAATACAAAAGGAGAAGAAGGCAAGACATTGTATAATTACCTGGTCGATAATCCGGCGAATTATGGAACGCCGCGCATTATGCGGCTTGGAGTACGGCTTACCTTCTAACAAAATTATTTATCCAATAGGAGTTTGATTATTATGAAAAATCAAAATAGAATCCGGATTTTAGGACTGATATTTTTTGTTGCCCTGTCCGCGGTGTTCGCAAAAGAACCGGCAATGAAAAATAAACCGAACAGCCTCGCGAAGGCCCAATTGAAAGAATGGAAATTCTTTGATGTTAATACCTTGAATTGTACGATCAACAGTTCAGGCCCGTATTGTGATGAATTGCGGACCGGCTCTTCCGGTCTGGAATGGCCAAAAGGGACGAAAAAGACTGCTGTTTTCACTGCTGGTATTTGGGTGATTGGAGTTCATGCACCCACTGGGAATCTTCGTACGGCTGTTCAGGATTATCAAACAGAATATCAACCGGGACCGATCCTGTCGACCTATAATACCACAACCAACAATAATGATGCCCTCGGTGATCCGTCTGATGTGCGATACCGGTTATATAAGATCAACAAAACGGATGCACTACCGGGTGCCAAAACAAATGCCGACTATGATGATTGGCCGGGAGACCTCGGAGCACCATACATTGATGTCGACAATAATGGCAAATGGGATAAAGGGGTTGACAAACCGAAATTCTGGGGAGATCAGCAACTATGGTGCGTATATAACGATGGTAATGTTGCCAATCATACACCGGTAGGAAGAACCAGTCCAATGGGATTGGAGATTCAAACGACCTATTTTGGTTTTGACCAACCGGGCGCTATTGGCAATATCATGTTTATGCGTTGGAAAATTATCAATAAAAGTGATGCAGATTATGACAGTGTTTTCATTTCCATGTGGTCGGATACCGATATGGGCGATGCGAACGATGATATGACGGCGGTCGATACGGTTCGGAAATTATCATATACCTATAATGGCGACAACGACGACGGCACAGCGGCAGGATATGGCAGTAAACCACCCTCGGTAGGTTTTGTTTTCTTCCAGGGCCCGATCGTTGCCGGAGCGGCGACCGATACTGCTTTGTTCGAAGGGGAAAAAATTGGCGGCGCAAGAAACCTGAAAGCGTATTCTCATGCATTTTATACTAACGGCGGTGCATGGAGTGATCCGTCATTGGGTTCCGTATTGTTTGCAGAACAGGCATATAATTATCAAAACGGTCTGGTAGGAGCTACAGGGCAACCATTTATAAATCCGCAAACAAACCAAGCTTCCCGTTTTGTGTTTCCGGGAGATCCCGTAACCGGTTCTGGTTGGACGCAGGACAAATCAGGACTCAACCCGGATGATGTTCGCGCAATGATCTCTTCCGGTCCGTTCACTCTGGCCCAGGGTGATACACAGGAGATTGTCGGCGGCCTTGTTATTGCGCAGGGTGCCGATAGATTAAAGAGTGTTGAATTGCTCCGACTCTATACTGACGTTGCGCAAGAAGCATTTGATGTAAACTTTGTTCTTCCTTCTCCGCCGCCGCAGCCAAGAGTGGTTGTGGGCGAACTGCCGAACAAAGTGATTCTGAACTGGGGCGATACCCTCAGTTATGATAAAACGGAAACATACAGTTTTATCGGGGCGGCAAAGAAATATAAATTCCAAGGATATAATGTCTATCAACTCGAAGGACCGAGTTCAACCTTCCCATCGAAATTGCTTGCAACGTATGATATCGTTGATAGTGTGATGGTTGTATTTGATGAAGTAACAGATCCTGTGTCGGGACAAAAGGTACAATTACCATCTGCGCTTGGCGGAGATTACGGCATTCAGCGGCATTTTGTGATTGATAAAGATTTTATTGGGGGTCAAAAACTGATCAATGGGAAACAATATTACTTTGCAGTAACATCGTATGCATATAATACAGATCCGCAAGGAGTTGAATTTGGATTTCCGCAAATCCTGGAAAACAGTAAATCCGTTATGACAATCATTCCTAGAGGAGTAAAAGCGGGAGATTCGTACGGAGGAACAATCGGCCAGGCTTTGCTGACGAATCGAGCGATTAACGGTGACGATGCTGTGTCGACGGAGATTATCAACCCGAAAGAGTTAACTGGATCCCGGTATACAATGGTGTTCCATGGCACAGATACACTGGTCACCTCTTGGAGCTTAAAACGTCATGGCAGCGGAGGAGCACCGGATACATTCCTCGTGAATAACAATACCAATTTTAACGGCACACCTTCTTCACCAATCGTCGACGGTATTCAATGGAAAGTACGGAAAGCATCCTTTGGTCCCCGTCGTGATACACAAACACCGAGGGGCGTTACCTATTCGCCCGCAGCAAACGCATGGTTCTCAGGTAAAACAACAGTGGAAACCATGGATGCATTTGGCGGTGGTGTAGCATACCCGACGGCAAATAATTTTCTTGCCGTTGCATCTGGTTATAAGGCATTTGAACTGAAGAAGATTGAAATCCGGTTTAGCAATACAACTACTCAAAAAGCTTACCGGTATCTTGATTTTGTCATTTCGGGCTTTGTACCGCTGCAACCGAGACACTCTTCTTTCCTGCCGTTCATGAAACATCGTGCTCCGGGCGGACAATATATTTATCAGGATTATGTTGATGTGCCTTTTACAGCCTGGGAAGTTGATTCACTTGACGGTTCGCCGGCTCCTCGGCAATTAAATGTCGGATTTTTGGAAAGAAATGATTCGATGGCAGCGTTTGTTCCAGAAAACCGTAACTTCGGAAAGATCGACGGTCAATGGGGGCCGACGAATGCAACAACCGGCGGACATGAAATCTTGTTCATATTTGGATCAACCTATAGTGCTGATACCCTTACCCGGTATACACGCGTTCCGACAGATACAACGAACAATACAAAGTTCCTGAATCTGAAGGGCTCTATGAGTGTTATCGACGTGATGTATGCGGTATGGGTTCGGGCAGCGGATTCTACGAAGACATTCACTAATGGTGATAAATTAACAATCGTTCCGAATTATCCAATTGTTGCCACGAATACATTCTCATTAACCGCTCCAAAAAATGTCGAGAACAACAATACTCTGATTAGTTCGAATATTTCGAAGATCAATGTGTTTCCGAATCCGTATTTTGCAAACAATAAAGCCGAATCGAATATTTATCAGCGCTTTGTAACATTCTCGAATCTTCCGAATAAGGCTACCATCAGAATCTTCAGTCTCATGGGAGATTTGATCAAAACATTGAACCACGATAATACAACTGGATATGAACGTTGGGATCTGCGTAATATTGCCGGACTTCCGGTTGCAAGCGGTATGTATATAGCCTATATCGAAATTCCCGGTGTCGGCAATAAAACATTGAAACTTGCAATTATTCAACCAGAAGAACGACCCAGCAGATTATAACTCAACTATCCATATTCATAGGAGATTTTACAATGAAAAAATCAAAATTGAACATGAGAATAGTTGTTGTTATAACAGCTATTCTACTCTCGACACTTCAGGTTTTTGCCGGCAATGAAAGTAAACGTGGTAATGCCGGCGGTGTTCAAGTGTTGCTGCCGATCGGAGCCCGTGGTACGGCGCTGGGCGGTTCGAATCTTGCCACAACCAAAGGCCTGGAAGCAATTCACTGGAACCCTGCAGGAGTTTCGCATATAAGCGGAACCGGCGAAGCGATGTTTTCCCATATGAATTATATTGCGGATATCGGCGTGAATTATGGCGCCATAGCCATTAATGCCGAGGATTTTGGTACCATCGCCCTCAGCATTAAGAGCCTGGATTTCGGAAACATCGATGTGACCACAGAAGATTTTCCCGAAGGAACCGGATCGACATACTCACCGTCATTTTCTGTCATCGGATTGACTTACTCGCGTATGCTGACCGACCGGATTTCTGTTGGTGCAACAGTGAAATTGATCTCGGAAAATATTGTGAGAACATCTGCTACAGGATTTGGATTTGATGCCGGTGTGCAATATTCGTTCAGCGCTGACAGTCCGTTGCCGGGATTAAAATTCGCAGTTGCCCTGAAGAATCTTGGACCGTCCATGCAATATGATGGTGAAGATCTTGAACGGATGGTGTTACCACCGAATTCCGACCCATCAAACGTGGAACGCCCGTTGAAGTTCAGTTCTCAGGAATTTGAATTACCGTCTATGCTCGATTTGGGTGTTTCGTATGATTACTCGATCACAGAAGAAAATAGAGTAACAGTCAATACGATCTTCCAGAACAGCAATTTCGGATCCGACGAATTCCGCGGCGGTCTGGAATATGCTTTCAATGAACAGCTCTTTTTACGGGGCGGTTATACTTACGCACCATCGCAGGGAGCAACTTCAACGGCGTCAATTTTTGGTGCCAGCGCCGGAGCGGGTGTTAATCTCGATCTTGGCGGTATGGTGATTCAGGTTGATTATGCGTATCGTGAAACCGACTTCTTCAACGGAACCAATACATTAGCGTTACAATTGAACTTCTAATGTAGATTGAATTCAGTTGTCTACAAAGCCCTGTTGATTTCAACGGGGCTTTTATTTTTTACCAACGGTGTAATCTATGTTTTTTTTATTTTTCTTTTTCGCCGTATTTCTGCAGGATCCTGTTGTTCGAGTTGAAGCAATTCTTGTAGATTGCAAGGATGCCGTTAGTGTATCATTAGCAACAGACGGTTCGTTGTATCTTAGCGACAGAGGCGTCAACAGTATTATTCAGTATTCTCTTGGGAGGACGAGGTCTTTTGGTGAAACGGGGTGGGGTAATGATTCATTTGACAATCCCTCCGATATTTGCGCCAGCTTTTTTCTCGATATTTATGTGACAGATAAGAACAACAACCGAATTCAGCGGTTTGATAAAAATATGGTATTCATTGAAACCATAGCCAAGAATTCAGGATATAATATTGATTCTTTCCGTCCACAGGCTTGTGCTATTACATATCAGGGCGAAATCATCATCCTAGAAAGTGAGAGCCAACGGATCGTAAAATTGAACCCAAAGAATAAGGAATCGGTCGAATTTACCTCTTATAATAAAGGACCTGGAGCGTTCAGAGATCTTAAAGATATCAGTATCTCCCCTGATAATAACGTGATTGTACTTGATCGAGACCGGATCTTGATATTTGATCTTTTTGGTAATTTTGCCCGTACTATATCTCTTGAACCTGGCAACAATTGGAAAACGATATTTTCAGATCACAGTAGATTATTTGCCGTGTCATCTCAAAAGATCGTCGCATTCAATTTTGATGGAGGCCTTCTTTTTGAAATTACTTCATCATCAATACCGGGATTCCCGACCGATGATTTTCGCGATATCTGCGCATCAGATTCATCACTTTTTATCCTTACAGCCAAAGAATTGCTTCATTGTTCGCTGCTATTGAATTAAAAACAGATCAACTTCTGGCTTCCACGCCAAAACTTAATTATATTCAAACATTAAATTAGTCCATTATTTACCGACATCGGGATTATGGAATGCTTCGCAGGAATAAAGAACAGACTATGCGACTACTGCGAATCCCAAAGGGATGGAAACGCACCGGAAATGAAATCCGACGTACTGTTATCATGAAGGATTTTGTTCGGGCGATGGGTTTTGTTCAAACTGTCGCATTCCTTGCGGAGAAAGCGGACCACCATCCAGATATTGATATTCGATGGAATAAAGTGACGCTTGTGCTGACATCGCACGGCGAAGGAGGGCTGACGGAAAAAGATATTTCGCTGGCTATCCAGATCAACTCACTCATATAATCACAAGTATAGGTCATAGTATGTCAGGCGAAGAACGAATTAAAAAATTGAAGGTAATGATTGCGAACGATCCCACGGATTCTTTCTCACAGTATGCTCTCGCGTTGGAATATAACAGTATCAACGAGCCGCTGAATGCAATCGAAATCCTGGAGGAACTCATTCGACGGGATGCGAACTACGTTGCTGCATATCATCAACTGGGCCAATTATATGGCAAGATGAACAAAACGCAGGACGCAAAAAAGATTTATCGCGTCGGCATCGATATTGCAATGGGTTTGAATGATGAAAAAGAAGCAAAAGAAATGCGCGAAGAGTTGGAAGAAATAGAAGACGAATGGTAACCATTAATCTACTCATTGAGATTCTATGAAAATACCTAAAGACCAGATTCTGCAGATATTCAAAGACACCGACGCCCTTCTGGAGGGGCATTTTGTGCTTACGTCCGGATTGCATAGTCCGCATTATTTCCAATGCGCGAAAGTGCTGCAATATCCCAAGTATTTGCATTTGTTGGCCGGCGACATCGCGAAGCATTATGAATACAGCGAGGTGGAAGTCGTTGTATCGCCGGCAGTCGGCGGAATTGTTGTCGGCACTGAGGTTGGAAGAGTTCTCGGTGTCCGAACGATTTTTGCGGAACGGGAGAACGGCGAGATGAAACTGCGCAGAGGCTTCGGAATTAAAAAAGGGGAGCGGGTATTGGTGGTTGAAGATGTCGTCACGACCGGCGGTTCGGTGGAGGAGGTTTGCAAACTGGTGGTGAATGCCGGTGCTAAACTTGTCGGAATCGGATGTATCGTCGATCGCAGCAACGGCAAGGCAAAGTTCGATGCAAAATTCTATTCGGTGATGGAGATGGATGTGCTGACCTATTCAGCGGAAGAGATTCCTGAATCGCTTGCCGCAGTTCCGGTTTCAAAACCCGGGAGTAGAGGACTACAAGGATAATTACCACATGATATTTCTATCATCCACGCGCTTCAACACAGTCGTGTTGCTCAAGCCGTCGGATGATTTTTTTTATTTCCTATGCTAGAATCATTTCAACAATTATTGCAGGTGATCACGGGTGGAAATACAATTCTGTACCACGCCGTCAGCGGTGTGATTATCGCTCTGCTCGTTATCACTAGTGGGAAAATCGTTAAATGGCTTCTGAGCACGATCGGAAAAAAGATTATTGCCAGGACGGAGACCGAGGTTGATGACCAGATACTGGAGATCGTTAATTCAAGGGTCATCGCACTGTCGTCTGTTATCGGAATCTATCTCGGCATGCTGCAATTGCGGCTCGGACTGACGAAGCAAAACGAGAATTTCATTTCCTTCCTGGAATATGCAAATACTGCATTATATCTCATTACAGTACTGATTGTTGCTTCGGTGATTGTCCGCATTGTCCGGACAGTGACGGTAGATTTGATCCATCGGGTGACAGCGCGGAATAGGCAGGACCAGTTCGATAAATCGCTCATTCCGTTGATCAACCGTATCAATACTTTTCTTATCGTCGCCTTCACAGCTATTCTTGTCTTGGAACATTTCGGCCAAAGTGTCACCAGTTTGCTGACGATTCTGGGTGCAGGCTCTCTGGCGCTTGGATTGGCAGCACAAGACACGATATCCAATATGATCTCCGGATTCATCATAATGGTCGATCGACCGTTCCGGGTCGGCGACCGAGTAAAGATCCCTTCGGGTGAATCCGGCGATGTATTCGAGATCGGATTGCGCAGTACGAAGATACTTGATTTTGACAATAACGTGGTAATCGTACCAAATAATGATCTCGTGAAAACAAGGATTATTAATTATTCATATCCCGATCCGGAAATTCGGGTAACGGTAGATGTTACGGTTGCCTATGGATCGGATATCAACGTTGTGAAAAGCATTCTATTGAATGTTGCACGATCACATCCCGATGTTTTGTCCCGTCCCGAACCGGAAGCTAATTTTATGAAATTTGGAGACTTTGGACTCCATTTCACTCTCTTTTGCAGGGTCGCTAATTTCAAATCACAATTTCCAACTGCTGAAAGCATGCGGATTGATATCTATACAGAATTGCAAAAGGCGAAAATCGAAATCCCGTACCCTCACCATGTTGTGTTTAATAAATTCGAAAGCTCTGATGCACTTCACTCTATTGCAAAGAGAAAAAAAATATCACGGAAAGATCATTGATCTGACCGTTGATCATCTGCAGTATCCTTCCGGCAACCGCACATTCCGCGAGATTGTCGAACATCCCGGCGGTGCCGTGGTGGTATGTCTATTTGAAAACTCCGACATACTGTTGATCCGACAGTACCGCCATCCGTTCGGAGCAGAGGTGATCGAATTGCCTGCGGGAAAACTCGATGCAGGTGAAGATCCGTTAGTATGCGCCCAACGAGAATTACGCGAGGAGACAGGATATGCTGCACATCGATGGGATGCATTGACATCACTCTATTCCACTCCCGGATTTTGCAATGAGATTCTCCATCTCTTTCTCGCCCGGGACTTGTATCTGCATGAGGCTGGACAAGCCCTGGAAGAAGGAGAAGCATCTATTCAGCTGTTGCGAATACCACTGACAGAAGCGATTGCAATGATAGAACGGCGTGAAATTGTCGACGGGAAGACGATCGTCGGGATTCTGCTTGCTGCGCGAAAGGAAGAAACTGCATGACTGCGCCGGAGATTATCAGGAAAAAGAGAAACGGAGAGGTTCTTTCATCGGATGAAATGAAATTTATCATTGACGGGTTTGTTCGGGGAACTGTACCGGAGTATCAGATTTCAGCATTGTTGATGGCGGCATATTTCCGCGGAATGACGAAGGCGGAAACCGCCGAATTCACCCGTCTAATGCTCCATTCAGGAGAAGTGATCGATTTATCCGGAATCCCCGGAATTAAAGTTGATAAACACTCTACAGGGGGTGTGGGTGATAAGATATCACTGCCGCTTGCCCCGATCGTCGCCGCCTGCGGTGTTCCTGTTCCGATGATCAGTGGACGGGGGCTCGGCCATACCGGCGGTACACTGGATAAACTGGAGGCAATTTCCGGTTTTCGGACGGACCTTTCCATAGAAGAATACAAAAGTGTTATTGCCGACATCGGATTGGTAATGATAGGGCAGACGAAAGAGATCGCTCCTGCTGATAAAAAGATGTATGCGCTGCGTGATGTGACCGCAACAGTGGAATGCATTCCGTTGATCGCCGGCAGTATCATGAGCAAGAAACTTGCCGAGGGAATTGATGCACTTGTGCTAGATATAAAAACAGGACGCGGTGCTTTCATGGATACCTATGAACGCTCCATTGAGCTTGCCACTGCACTGATCGACATTGGTTCGTCATTTGGAAAACAGACTCTGGGATTCATCACGGAAATGGATCAACCGTTGGGTTATGCGATTGGAAACTGGCTGGAGATTTCAGAGTCGATCGACTGTCTTCAGGGAAATGGTCCTGCGGATGTCATGGAACTGACCTACGTGCTGGGAGGTGCGATGCTTCTGTTGGGGAAAAAGACAGAAACGATTGCAGAAGGGATGGAACGGTGCAAGGAAGCTGTTACGAGCGGCAAGGCGTTCGATAAATTCGTTGCACTGGTAAAGCGTCAGGGAGGAGATGTTGATCTGCTCTATCATCCGGAACGCTATCCCCGGCCGCTCTACGCACACCAAATAGAGTCTCCGAGCGACGGTTTTGTCTCTTCCATCGATTCATTAGAACTTGGATTGACCGTGATTACGCTCGGCGGAGGAAGAAGTACTATGGCCGACATCATTGATCCGAAAGCGGGAATTCTGTTGAAGAAAAAAGTCGGCGATATGGTGAAATCCGGTGAAATTATTGCGGAATTTTTCACTGATCGTTCGATGGCAATTGAAGCTGCCGGTAAACGAATCGCAGATGCATTTTCGTATTCTACTGTGAAACCGGCATCGCGTCCATTGGTTGTGAGTATTGTCGATATAAACGGGGTTCGACCATTCACCCCGTTCTCACCGTGATGGAGTGCGGTACTGTTTTGTCAACTATTTGATCACCGATCATTATGATGAGCGTACTTTTGGCATATTTCAGGACACCCCGTGTTCAGATCGCTGCGTTGCTGTATTTCATTATTGCCGGTGTTCTTTCGCAAATCCCTCTCTTCAATTATCTTGGATACGAATTCTCTGCGATCATGACCATCCCTGCTGCATTTATCAGCGGAATTCTTACGATCCTATTCTTAAAAGAGCACAGCGCAAAACCGCTCACGCGCAGAACATGGTTGTATGTGATCGGAGATTATCTGTTGGTCAATCTACTTCTTCTGCAGATTCCATTTCTGATAATTACCGTGAATGCATTAGCAGTCAAGAATTGTGCATATCTCACCGGCGCGGCTTATTACTGGCTGTTGCCTGTTACTACGATGGTGTTTTCAGTTTCTCTGGCGCTGGTCGTCGGCACACTATTTCGGCATGCAAAAACAATAGTATGCCTTCTGATCACAGGAATTCTCTTCCATATTGTTGTGATCACATATTTCCAGCCGCAACTATTTGCTTATAACTTCATCCTGGGATTTTTCCCCGGAATAACATACGACGAAACATTAAGCGACTTTGCGACGCTCGTATTGTACCGTCAATTTACCCTTATCGCCGCTGTGATGATGATCGCATTTTTTGTGATCTTGTTGCGCACACATTCTTCAAACGATTCGGTTAAGGTCAATATCCGGCGGATCGTCCGAAATATGCGAAATGAATTGTCACTATGGAGTATTGTTGTTTTTGCTTTCTGTATTCTCAGCGCGGGGCATTTCTTCAGGGATGTTCTGGGCTTTGAATATTCTGTCGGTGATATCAGGAACAGCCTCGGCCGGAGGTCAGAATCGATCCATTTTATTATATACTATCAGGCTAACGATTATTCAGTAGAAGATATACGGAGAATCAAAGCGGTCGCAGAATACCAATACAGAAAAGTATCCGAGGCACTTGATATTCGCTCTCACCCGACAGAAAAGATCTTCGTTTTTATTTATCCTGACAATAAATGGAAACAGCGATATATCGGCACATCAAACACTAATATTGCGAAACCGTGGAAAAAAGAGATCCATTTAACAACGGCAACATTTTCATCTACTTTTCGCCATGAACTGGTTCACATTCTGGCGGCAGAATTCGGCATGCCGGTGATTAATGCCAGTACGCGGATGGCGTTGAATGAAGGACTGGCTGTCGCGGTGGATTGGGAAGAAGGATTGTTCACTCCGCATCAGTATGCTGCAGCGATCCATAGAGAAAACGGTCTGGAAAATGTTTCTCAGTTGTTTACATATACAGGATTCGCAGCCCGGTCAAGCGGTTATGCCTATCTTGTTGCCGGTTCCTTCAGCCGATATCTTCTAGAGCGATTCGGTATTCACCGCTATCGCCGAGTATTTCCCGACGGTAATTTCATGGGCGCATTCGGCGAATCGCTGGAAAGTTTGGTAAAAGACTGGAAAGCATTCTTGAAAACCGTTGATGCAACGGAGATTCCGCGCGAAACCGTTCGATCACTCTTCTTTCAACCGTCCATCTTCTTTAAGACTTGCGCGCGCGAAGTGGCGGAGCAAAATCAACGTGCAGCTCAGGCTATACGCGTGAAAGAATATCGATTGGCAGAAAATGGATTCAATGCGGCGTTTGAAAATGCACCGACAGCATTTGCGTTGCGTGGGATATTCCAATCGTTAAACTCGCAGAACAGGCCGGCCGATGTTATCGAGCGTTTCTCCAATCTCCCGGAACAGTCAATGTTGCGATCACATCCGGCAGTGTTGCTGTTGCTGGGCGATGCGTTGTATCTTATCAATACACCGGATGCCGCACGAAAGTATTATCAAATCATCCGCGAGATGAATTATTCCGAATCATTTATCGAAGCGACGGCGGTGAGGATGCAATGCCTTCAAGAGCACATCGAACCTCGCCTGTTCCATCTTCTGTATTATGGAGGTTTGGAGGATTCGACGAAAGCAGCAATTGTGCACAAGCAGCTGGAGTTCCATAGAAATACAGGGATATTACGGTATTTTCAAATTCTGTTTTCCAGGAACGATATTGACTGCGGGCAGTACCGGTTTGAAGAAGCAGAAATAGGCGATAGTGTTTCGAAAGAGATAACATATTTTTCATACGTACGTACTGCAAATACTCTGTTCACACAAAATCAATTTGAAGAAGCAAAGGGATTTTATTGGCTGGCAAAGAATTTCGTTCCGTTTTCTGCGCTTTCGGAATTTCTTGATGAACGGATCGAACTCTGTGACTTTGCAATTATGGAATTGCAATGAATCGATTAGCCTTTGTCATAGTAATCTGCTTAACCGGATGCGGTTCCGGAAATGATGTGATGTCGGAATGCTACTCTACGGGTCAATTCCTGAAACAATCAACTCCTTCGTTCCAGTCATATTTCATGACTGTCCGTTTGAATGAACTAAGCCGGGTCGATATATATTATCAGATGCCGTATACTCATCTCCGGTTTGAGAGAACGTCTGATGGGTTTAAAGGTTCGTATACAATTGCATTTGTGCTTCGCGACGATGCGGGTACAGTGGTCCAGACAAAAGAAGCAGACCGCAAGATTATTGTGCAGACATATGACGAAACAGTGTCATTGCGGTCTGATTTTCATTTTCAATCTTTTCTCGTTCCGTCCGGCTCATATACCGTTGAAATGCTTGCGACCGATCATCTTTCCAATCTTCAGTATCGGCAGAAGAAAGTATTTATAGCGGAGGACTTTGCTTCCACTGCGCCCTCGATTAGTTCCGTATTATATTTGGATACGCTGATCGCCGAAAATAACGGTATAGCTCTTCGTCCAGTGCTGCCGTCCTCCTTGTCGATACTTGACGAATCTATCGGCATGTTTCAAGAAGTATATCAACTCCTTCCGGGAGATTCGATCGATATTGCCGTATCGTACACGCGTTCCTCCGATCAAAAGAGTACTGTAAAGGATTTTGGATATCTAATGCCGCCGTACAAAATCTCTGCAACAGAATATTGTGAACCGTTTGATTCGCTCTATTACCGGCATGATTCATTGGTCATAGCTACTCATCAAGGGAGCCTGCAATTGTTCCAATTCTATCCTCTCCCTGCTATTGGTGGCACGCATATTGTCAGACATATTACGATCCGACGGAGTGGAACGGAAATATCAAAAAAATATGAAGAAAATGTCTTTCGCCGGAAGAAGGAATACCGAACTTCATTGTCGTATGAAGAGATCATTGCAGCAATCAGATATATTGTCCGGGAAGAGGAATATGATTCACTCATTGCCGGGGCGGAACACGACCGCTTCCGTAGGATCATCCGGTTCTGGGAGACCCATGGAGGTGAAGAACGCAGGCTTGAATTTGAGCGCAGGATCAAAGATGCAAACACAATTTTTACATCGTGCATCAATGGAGGTCAAACTGCTATGGGGATTGTGTATATTGTTTGCGGAATGCCGGATGCCGTTGATTGTCGTGCCTCGTATAATGAGACATGGCTGTATACAATCGGCGACAGAGTATTTACAATTCCATTTCGGCGGGAGAATGAGCGAACCCAGAATTATGAACTTATTCCATTCTCGATCCGCGATAATCTCTGGCAATACTTTGTTGACCGATGGAGAAGGAAATAATGACGGTTAAACGAATTCTCCTCACCAGGATGAAGTACATCGGCGATATTGTTCTTACGACACCGATCATTCGATCGTTGCGCGAAACATATCCCGATGCTCATATTGCGTACCTTGGAGATTCAAAAGCCGTTTCCTTGTTGGAACATAATCCTTTTTTGGACGAGATCATCCCGTTCGATTTCTCCCGCGATACAGTTTTCTATCAATTGAAGATGTACTGGAAAATGTTTTCGGGAAAATACGATTTGACCATAGATCTGTACAGCAATCCCCGCAGTGCATTAATGACTTTCGCGACTCGGGCGAAGGTCCGCATTGGCGGTGATACCCGCGGGAGAGGTACACTCTATACGATCAAGATTGGTGATGACGGGAAACTGAAATCGGCTATCGTACACCATTATCAATCGTTAAAGCCGCTTGGTATAGAACAAAAAAATTTCAAGACTGAAATCTTCTTAACAGGAAATGAACGATCATCGGCGAAGGAATTGTTAGCTTCCATAGGTGTTGATACGAAAAAACGTATAGTGGCTATTCATCCGGGAGCGACTTGGCCAAATAAGATTTGGCCGAAGGAACAATTTGCTTCATTGTTGGAACGTCTGGTAGCACAAACCGATTGCGAGGTGATTGTAAGCCCGGGGCCGAAAGATGTCGATTTAATGAGTTTTTTGACCCGGAAATTCTCGAAAAGAGTGCATGCTCTGCCGCTATTGCCGGTCCGAGTGCTGGCAGCAATATTATCGCAATGTTCCGTATTCGTCTCGAATGATTGCGGTCCTATGCATATCGGAGTAGCGACTGGTACAAAAACGATCGGTATTTTTGGGCCGGAACCGATTGAGATCTGGTTTCCCTACGACAGGAATGACGGCCACCTACCCCTGTTTAAAAAAATATTCTGCTCCCCTTGCCGGACAACACAATGTTTTCGAGAAGGGATTGATTATCTGGAGTGTATGAAATTAATTACTGTAGAAGAGGTGTTTAATGCAGTGAAAGAGCGGTTATAAATGACCTATCCCTCCAAATCAGTACCGAAAATTCCCCAAGAAACGTTTCGTGCTTTCTTACAGAGGATCATATACTATAATAATGAGAATGCCTATTTGATCGGGGCATTCGAAAGCGGCGGCAAGAGTTTTACCGCAGTGGGGTATCTTCATGACCCCCGGGATGGTGAAGAATACTCGCTATCGGGAAACTGGACGAACCATGCAAAGTATGGAAAACAATTTGCCATCACGTCCTATGAAACTCATCTGCCGGAATCAGAAGTTGGAATAGAACAATATTTGTCGTCAGGATTGATCAAAGGGATCGGTCCATCCCTTGCCGAACGGATTGTTGAAACATTTGGAAAACAAACGCTGGATGTGCTCAATCATCATCCGGAAAAATTGTTACAGGTGGAAGGGATCGGCCGAAAGAAATATGCTGCTATATCCACTGCGCTTAGTGCTATGAAGGATATGCAGGAAACCATGGTGTTCTTGAAATCGCACGGGATCACTACCGGCACGGCGATCCGGCTCTATAAGACTTACGGCAATGTCGTACGAGAAATCCTGCGGACAAACCCATATCAGATAATAGATGATGTTTCCGGGATCGGATTCCAGACAGCGGATGAGATTGCAAAAAAGATGGGAGTAAAGGAAGAAAGTATCTACCGGTTAACGGCAGGTGTACGGTATGTGCTTGATGATGCGTGCAGAGCCGGAGGACATTGTTTTCTTCCTCAAGATGAGCTTGCTGAACGGTCTGCTTCCCTATTGTATGTGGATGAAGCGAAAGTAGAACAGGCGATTGCTTCAGCAGTGGAGACCGGATATTTGATGACGGAGGGAGAGGCCATATTCCCTCTGAAACTGTACGATGCAGAAGAGCAATCGGCGAGAAAGATAACAGCCCTGTTGAAAAAAGGTGAACGGCTGCTTGATCAAAAGAAATTGTATTCCGCTTTGAAACATGTGGAGCGGAGACACGGATTGACCTTTGATGAAAAACAGCGGCTCGCCGTGATTAGTGCAGTTTTACATCCTGTGACGATACTGACCGGCGGTCCCGGCACCGGCAAGACGCTG
>JBAYIS010000040.1:0-27127 GCA_041665525.1 Bacteroidota bacterium
CCGCCCATCGGTGATGCGGAGATTACCTTGCGCGGTGAAGTTCGCAATGTATTGAACCGATTGTACATGCAGAATGGAGAGGGGAACGCATTTTTCCCCGCGGCAGAACGGAACTATCTGGCGGGAATTTCGGTGCAGCTGTGAACACCGTCCGCCGCCGGCCGACATCCGGAACCTCTATCATCATGAAACCAAAACAAAAACATGCACTGGTCATCTGCAACGGCGAAATGCCGTCGTTGAAACTGGTTGCACCGTTTTTGAAAACGAAGCCGTTCATTGTCTGTGCGGATGGCGGAGCGAACAAGGTCCGTCCGTTCGGCATCATTCCGCATTTGATCATCGGCGATCTTGATTCCATCACGCAAAAGACCCGGCAATATTTTTCTTCCGTGCCGGTCATCCGGAATTCGGACCAGAACAGCACGGACCTGGAAAAAGTGCTGGACTATCTTTTGTTGAATGGATTCGCATCGGCAACGGTCATCGGCGCCACCGGCGATCGTCCCGATCATGCCATCGCGAACTTCAGTATTCTGCTGAAATATCACCGCAGACTTTCTCTCCGTTTTTTTGATGACCGATGCAGCGTAGAGATCGTACAGAAAAAAATTCGGTTCACGGCAGAGATCGGTCAGCAGATATCCCTGGTGCCGATGGGAAAATGCAGCGGCATTACGACCGAAGGATTGAAGTATCCGCTAAAGAATGAATCGTTAGAACTTGGTGTGCGCGAAGGATCGAGCAATGAAGCAGTGAGATCGGTTGTTGCGGTCACTGTTAAAAAAGGTTCACTGCTGCTCTTTAAAATCCATCCAACAGTCAGCCGTTAATGTTGCCGTCCGCCGATACCATTGCCGAAATATCCGCCGTTATCCTTGGATTGATATCGGTCTACCTTGTCACGCGACAGAACGTCTGGTGTTATCCGCTGGGAATCATTTCGGTGTTTGTCTACATCTTCATTTTCTTCGAAGTAAAACTCTATGCAGATATGGGTCTGCAGGTCTTCTTCATTATTCTTCAGGCGTACGGCTGGTATGAATGGCTGTACGGAGGGAAAGATCACACAGCGTTGCAGGTGACATGGGCTTCACGGAAAGTGTACTGGATTACGTTGACACTCACCATTGCTGCAACGGCGATACTGGGATACTCGCTGCACCGGTTGACCGATGCCGCACTGCCATTCATCGATTCTTTTCTTGCTGTTCTCAGCATGGCTGCACAATGGATGATGGCGAAGAAGCATATTGAGAACTGGATTCTCTGGACGGCGGTGAATATCGGTTCAATTGCGATGTACGGTATGAAGGGATTATATCTGACGATGCTGCTGTATGCAGTATATCTGGGATTGGCGATCTTTGGGTATTTTGAATGGAAAAGATCCCTTACGCATCAAGCAGTCTGAAGCGTTTCGGCAAGACGGTTGACCGTATCCAGCACATCCTCCGAACTGAACGGTTTCAGCAGCACATCCCGGGCCCCCAGCTGGAATAATTCCTTCTTCGAATCTTTGTCCAAATATCCGGTGATGAAAATGAATTTTGCATCTGTCTTTCGTTTCAGCAGTTCCTTTAACAATTCACGGCCGTCCATATTCGGCATGCCCAAATCCGAAATAATAATACCGATCTGTTCCTTTTCTTTTTCGTACAATGCCAGCGCCTGAAGTCCATCCAGCGCTGTCAGCGTCGAATATCCTTCGGTCTCCAGAATCTCCTGCAGCATTGCAACAAGCTCTTTTTCATCATCCACAATCAATACCTTCTTTGTCGTCCTGCTTCCGAACGATGCAACATCCGGCTTCATCGGAGGGACGGACGGTTTGAATTCTTCAATGATATGTGTTGCGGGAAAATACAGCGTAAACGAAGTTCCTTTTCCTGTTTCGCTGAAGACGTCGATCATCCCGAAATGTGTTTTCACAATACCGTGCACGATGGCAAGCCCCAGTCCCGTTCCTTTGCCCCGTTCTTTTGTTGAAAAAAACGGTTCGTACATTCTTTTCACGGTTGCGGGATCCATGCCGCAGCCGGTATCGGAAACGGTCAGGGAGACATAGAGCTTATCTTCCGCCGTTGGAAATCTTCGCAGCAGCTCGGCCCCGTCATTATTGCCGATGGTGAAGGAGAGAACACCGTTCATCTTTGTCTGTTCGATGGCATCCCGTGCGTTAACGGCAAGATTGATGATTACCTGGTGCAGCTGATCTTCATCACCCATAATCACATCGTTGTCGGTAAGGAAGTCAGTCTGGATGGAGACGGTCTTGGGAATGGAGTGTTCCAATAACCGGCAGACATCGAGCGTGATGGTGGAGAGAGAAACGGGTTTCATCACTCCTTTTTCGGTCCGAGCGAACATCAACAGTTGTTTTGCGATGCCGGAACCGCGTTCTGCTGCACCGGCGATCATTTGAGCAAATTTCAGGATGTCCGGATAGTTCTTTGCCTTGTG
Source organism: Bacteroidota bacterium (assembly GCA_041665525.1). GTDB lineage: Bacteria > Bacteroidota > Ignavibacteria > UBA10030 > UBA8401 > UBA8401. Next base: position 2,464 of record JBAYIS010000040.1, read on the forward strand.
CTTCACAAGTTCTGCAGACCCCATGATCATCGCCAGCACATTATTGAAATCGTGTGCGATTCCTCCCGCAAGAACGCCGATGGAGTCCATCTTTTGCGCGTGCAACAGCTGGTCCTCCAGTTGTTTCCGTTCGGTGATATCCCGGAAGATGCTTAGCAGCATCTTCTCGTTAATACCAACAGTGATAAAAGAGGTGGTCATTTCAACATTCAGTATCCTTCCGTCCCACAGGAAGATCTGCGCATCCGAACGCGGAAGGATGGAATTTTCTTTGAACCGTTTACGGTAATCGTCAATCCCCTGCAGTGTCGCCGCCTGTTCATTGTTATAGATGACATTGAACGGCATGCCGATCAGTTCTTCCTTTGATTTTTCGACCAGCGTGCAATATGCATCGTTCACCATCACGATATTCCCGTCCTTGTCGGTTACACGCATTCCGTCCGCGGAATGCTCCCACACGGCGCGAAACCGTTCTTCTTCCGATTTTTGCTGAATTGCCGAAGCAATATGCTGCGATACGAAGATGAGAATCTCTTTTTCCCGGTTAGAGAAAACAATTTTCGGATCATAACTTTGGATCGTTAAAACGCCGAAGGTTTTGCCGCCGGAGGTGAGCGGCACGCCGAGCCAGTCCACAGCCGGTGCGCCGATCAGGTCCAGTTCTCCCTGTTCGAACATATGGTCGAAGACCGGGGCCGGTGCATGGAGAATGCTGCCGGTTTCCAGAATATATTCCGTCGACCCGTGGGAGAATTTTCTCGGGCCCGGGGGAGTGTCCACCTCATCCACGAAATACGGAAAACTAATCATGCCGCTCACAGGATCATAAAGTGCGATATAGAAATTCTTTGCATACATCAGTTCGCCGATAATCTCATGAAGGCTGCGGAACAATTGTTGAATGTCCTTCGACGAACGGGTGACGTCGGTGATGCGGTAGAGCGCAGATTGGAGCCGCTCATTCCATTTCCGTTCCGTAATATCGGTAATGGTGCCGATGGTGCCGATAATGTTTTTTTGAATATCGCGAAGAGGTGCGCCGTATACTTCCGCCCAGAAACGCATACCGTCTTTCCGGACCATTTCAAGATCGTACCGTTCAGCGATACCGCGCTTGCGATTCTCATTCCGGCTTTGAATTTCGTTCCAGCGCTCTTTCGGCAGCAAGAAGGAATATCCCGGCTTGTTCTTCATTTCATCGTACGTCCACCCGCACAAGTCAGTCATCCGCTGGTTCATGTAGATCACCGTATCCTGCAGGTCGGTAATCACTAATCCTTCGCTCAGACTTTCCACCACTTCGCGGAAACGTGTTTCGGACTGAGCAAGCGCGGCGGAAATGATATCGGAATCTTCCAGACTGCGAACGAGAACGAACACTTCATCCATTCCGCACGTGATCATTCTCGCCTGGAACCGTCGCTTCTTTTGCCGGATATCAAGTTCGTACTCATATGTTTGGATGGTATTGGTGGATAAGGCGAGCTGTAAATGGTGCAGCGTCTTTTCTGCCAGTTCTTTTGGCAGCCGTTCGAAAATTGTCTGACCGATGATGTTTCCGGGGGAACCGTATAGATCATCCGGATTGCCGGCACGGAAATCGAGATACACACCGTCCTTGCGAAGGCGAAATGATACATTGGGAATGGAGGTCAGCAGCGCTTCGTTGCGCTGTTCAGAGATGGACCGTGAAGCTTCTGCTTTGCTCCGTTCATCTATGACCTTTTTCAATTCATTCCACCGGCGGTAGGAGAAGACCGCGAACAGCACGGAGAGTGTGGTTAAAGTGAATATGATCTCTTCAAGATAATATCGCTTGTAGGTATGGACAAAGTCGTAGAGTTTGTCAAAAAGATGGAATTGTATAGAAAGTCCCAGCACCGCGATGATCACAAGGGCGATCGTTACTGCATCGGTATATACGGAGGACGTTGTCTTGTTGTGTTCCATCTGTTAGAGTATAGAAATTTTTATCAAAATAAAAAAGCAGGGAAGATCCCTGCTTTTTTAAAAAAACTCCATCCGGAAAATCTGCCGGCGATTCGGACTATTTCGTGTCGAGGATCAATGGAAGTCCGTCTTTTCCGCCGACGATAATCACTTTTGTGTTCGGCGAATTGGCGAGTTTTTCCGTCGCCTCGATTCCTTTCCAGGTGAGGAGCTGCGAATTCAATCCCTGGTTTACAATCTTTTGGAAATCGGAAATGCCCTGTGCTTCGATCCGCTTCCGGTCTGCTTCCTGCTTTTCTTTCGTCAGAACGAACTGCATCCGCTGGCTTTCTTGTTCGGACTGCAGTTTCTGTTCGATCGATGCGGAGAGGCCGGCAGGGAGTGCAACTTTGCGTAGTGGAGCAGACTCTACGGTTATCCCCCGATCTGCCACCGCTTTCACGATCTCCGTCATCAACAACATGGAAAGATGTTCCCGTTCCGACGTGTATAATGCCTTAGCCTCAAAACTGGCGGTAACGCCGCGCGTTACCGACCGGAATTGCGGTTCGATAATGATGCTTTCATAATCTTCTCCGACAGTTTTATAGACATCCGCCGCTTTTTCGGGATTCAAATGATAGAGCAAACTTACTTCCAGCTGTACGGTTAAGCCTTCCTTGGAAGGAACATCCATCACTTCTTTAATCTCCTGAGTTTTGATAGACATTTTTACAATCCGCGCCAACGGATTGACCATATTGATGCCGGCTTTTAGAGTGTTATCCGAGACAGTGCCGAAGAAATCGACAACGCCAACATTACCTGCCGGGATTACCGTAAAGCAGTTGGAGAGTGCGGCCGCACCTGCTCCCAATGCTACCATCAACGAAATATTTGAAGAACTTTTTGTGTTCGGATTGATACGCATTGAGCGCCACGATACGAACGCTGCAACAGCGACAAGTGTAAAAATTAAAAAGAACATGCTTCCTCCATTGTTTAAAATTGTTAGTGTATCACAAGAACATCATAGATGTTTGAATCGTTCATCCTTGTTTTTCCGCCGCCAAGCCATTCACTCACCGATTGCTGCACGAAACGGAACTCACCGATTCCCGCACCGCCGTGATCATCCTGTGCGCCGACAAGAATGGAGAATTTCCATGATGGAGACGGCTTTCCAAGATACTCAAGCGGCACGGCAAACTCAATCACCTTTCCGCGAACATTACCAATGGGATCGGCTGCATCTTCCTGTCGGGGGATGTATTCACAAATGATTTTGCCGGTTCCATCCGATATCCTTACGCCTCCACCGACAAGGATCAGCCTGTCAAATGCGCGTGTTGAATCGAGCAGATAATCCGAATTTGAACCGACTGCAGTCTGGTACCCGCCGCCCGTATTGACCGCAATGGCAGCCATGGTCAGTTGAAATCCGTATTCCGGATGCCAGCCAGGATCGTTTAAGTGCGCAAAGGTGAGCATGCAGTATAAATTCTTATCGTCATACCGGAATGTGGCGCGTGTAATATCCAGAATCCCTTTCTTAAAGAATTGACTTTGAGGATAATGAAATGCTCCTGTTACACCGGTATCATCCCCCTCCGGATCGGTTGCGTCTGCGAGCTGTTCTGCTGACGGATTTTTTGTCCTTACAACGGCATGCGAAAGCAGTGGATGAGACGGTCCGCGGAGTACCGGGAAATCCCGTTCCGTTTCCGGCAGGGCAAGAGTGAGATCCGCGAAATATTTTTTATCGGAAAAATTTCGGAGAAAAATTTTCGAATTGTTCCGTTCTTCAATCACTCTCTTCTTGCCGTACATAACGGTGAGTGTGGAGAGAGTATGTTCAATGGTCACAGTCTTTCCGGGCATCAAGTCAACCGGCGATACCACTGCATCGCCATTAGGATAGACCCAGAGATAGTTGATCCTGTATGGTTCTTTCAGATCCTTGGGCACGACGGTGACCGTCACTTTTCCCTGCGAATGACGGTAAGAGATCTTAGCTGAAGCGGTGCCGATCCGCTGTACAAAATCCACAGCCGTGAGTTCTGCGGGGAGCTTTGGCTGGATGCGCATAGCTTTCGATGGTATGTCAACGCTGACGCCGAAGTAATCTTGATACATCGAGCGGATAAATTCCGCCAGGCTCCATGCCTGCGAATAGGTGCCGGAGAGCTTCGGTTCGGCGTTCAAACGCGGGTGTGCATCCAGTAACTCGGACAATGCGCCGACCGTTCCCCGGCGAAGAATTTGATGGATAGAATTTTTTGTGACAGGATAAACAATATCCTGCAAATCGTACCGTGTTGCAGCATAGATTGCGGCGCCGTTGAGCCAGGTCCACACAATACCGTTATGATATGCTGCATCCTTCACATAGTATGGTGGATATTCATGAAACGGATGAAAATTCGAATCATTCTGCGCAAGCGTTGTTGTTCCGTGTTCATACACCAGTTTGTTCAGCACAGCCCTCACCATTGATTGACGGACCTGTTCGGGAATTGCCATGTCGAACGTGAATAATTGATTTGGCCGGAGTTCTACGGAAGGAGTTCCGTCGCGTTTCAAATGATCATAGATTAATTGAGAAGTTGTGTCGACAAAGTACTGAGTGAAGTTCCTCTCAAGTTTGTCCGCGATGTTTTTCCACCGTGCAGCCTTATGGAAATCATTGAAATATTCAGCGCAGAACACCCCCACCATCAGCTGCTGATGCCACAATGCCTGAACATCACAGGCGCGGCTGCCGCGGGGGGACCAGGGACCGTCGGGTCCGACGGCATCCATCCAGCTTTCGGCATCCGCATGAGTAAGAAAGCCGAGCGTATCGCAATGGTATTTGATTGTTCCGTCTATTGAACGGGAGACCACGGGATACATTTCGTTGACGAATTCGAGGTCGCCGGAATACTTCACATATTCATAGAATGATTTTACAAACCACGGCGCTCCGTCGGCTGTATTATAGATGACCGATTGCGGCGTAGCCAAATTTGGGATGCGCCCATAATTGGAATTTGCCGTATCCAATTCCTGAAATGCAGCATAAGAGCGGAGAACGTCGCGCGCGTCGATTGTATTGCCGATAACATACGTTGCACCGGGAAGCGAAATGAATGAATCGCGTCCCCAATAATTATTGAACCACGGCAGTCCTGCAAAGATCCCTTTCGTTCGCGCTCCGCCGGTGGATTGATTCATAATTAGTGCATCCACTTGCAGCTTTGCCCAGGCAATCGCCATGGTCACTTCTTTATTATTGGTGGATGTGGAGGAGCGTGAAAGCAGGAGCTCCATCCTTTTTTTTCTCCGGGTGATGAAGCGATCCGGCTGCTGTACCGCGTTATTTGCAGCGGAAATCATTGTTTCAAAATTTCTGCCGGCGGCAATGGCAAATATGACCGATGATTTTCGCACATACCGGACAACAATAATGTCGGTGGGGATGATCTCGAGTGCAGGATTGGTGCGTTTCCAATGAGGAATGTCGGATGCACGGCTCGAATCACGACTGAAGTTTTCCGTCGGTTCCAATGCAATTTGTGCCGAGCGGTTGTTCACTTCAATCAAGAGAATATCCACACTGTCCAGCATCGTGAACGTTTCCTTTGTGCCGTTCTGATAGGTGCGGATCAGTTGATGGGGGAATACGATGGAGCGAGCCGTCGTTCGGTCCAACAAAGTTGTTTTCACGCTCAAAGAGTAATCATGAAAGATTTTTTCTGCGTTGATGAACCAACCTTGCCATCCTCCGGTGTTCAGTCCGTTCACTTCGCCATGATATGTTCCCGCTTCTTTATTGGTAAACACATATTGCCGTCCGCCGCCGAAAACAGTGATCCCAAGAGCATCAAAAGCAGATGATTGCGCGGACAATAAGGAAAAAGAAAAAAAGAGAAAGGGAATGAGCAGCCGGAGCAACGCATTGTAATTGCGAGGCGTCGCGATGTTTGCGGCGGTGAAGCGATCAATTCTCAGGGCTGCGATTGCTTCATCCCCTTCATGCCGGGATTCGCAATGACACAAAAAGATTTTACTTTGGTTCATCATAATTCGTTGTTCCTTCATATTGTCTCTGCTGAGTGTTTTCGCGGTTCACCGGTTTAAAACTGATGGTGGAACACCGCATCCGCCAGCAGCCAGCTTGCATCGCGCATCGCTTCCGGTGTGGAGAGTTCCTCCGGTGAAATTTGAGTGAGGGAAGAGAGTTGTAATGATTGCTGTAACTCTTCTGCGTTGCCATCAATCCGTCCGACAAATGCGTGGACCGGTTTGTGGAATTTCTGTGCACGGCGGACGATACCGGCGATACCTTTCCCGAAAAGTGTTTGACCATCCAGCATTCCTTCGGTGGTGATGATCAGATCACATTCGGCGAGTTTCGAATCAAAATTCATCACGTCCAATATATGGTCGATCCCGGAAACGAGATTGGCATTGCAAAACGTCATCAACCCGTATGCAAGCCCTCCCGCGGCACCGCTGCCGGGTATTTCGGAATATTCTTTGTGCAAATCGGAACGGACCGTTTCCGCAAAATGATGCAATGCCGATTCTAAATATGGCAATTGTTCTTCCGATGCTCCTTTTTGCCGCGCAAAGGTATAGGTGGCGCCGTGGTTACCCAGCAGGGGATTTTGTACATCGGACAGAATGGTGATGGAAGTGTTCAACACTTTCAATTCATGCGGAACTATGCGGTTCAATTGTAATAGAGGAATTGTTCCTTCTCTCAGCGGTTCATTATGCTGGTTCAGCAACTCAATCCCCAGCGCTGCCGCCATTCCCGCTCCGCCGTCATTCGTTGCTGTTCCGCCGAGCCCCAAAATGATCTCCGAACAGGAATGTTTCACAATCGCCGCAAGTAATTCACCAACACCGCGCGACGTGGAGACGGCAATAGTTTCCGGAGTGGGTGTCAGAAGATGAAGGCCGATCACTTCTGCAGATTCGATGATTGCAATATTTTGACGAGTGATTCCATACCGAGCGGTGACCTTCATCGTCGGTATCGGTCCCATCACTTCATGTTCAAACACCGTTCCGCCGAGTGAATCCATGAGACAGTCCAGTGTTCCGTTGCCGCCGTCGGCGATAGGCGCCGCAATGATCTCTGCAGACGGATCTTTCCTGCGAATTGTTTTAGAAAGGATGGCGGCGATCTTCCGGGACGATAACGCTCCTTTCATTGCATTGGGTGCAAGAAGGTATTTCATGGTGCAATATCAGAACAAAATAAAAGGATTCAAATGAGAATTTCGTAATAAGTATTTTGGGGACTAAAAAGAGTGGCCAGTCTCGTTCTGCCGGCGAGAATGAAAAAACAGATTTCGATCCGGAGACCGGACAGTCGAAACAATTTGGAATATGAGTGTTTATCGGAGAAAAAATTGTGTGCAGAAAGGGAAGGCATCCGAAATCTCTTCGATCTCGGAAGCCTTGAGTTCATGTTATTTCGCAGCAGGTTCGTTCTTCTGCATCTTCACCAGGATCACTCCGCCGATTACCATGCCTATTAGCCAGTATCCGCCGTCGATCATGGTCAGGCCAAAGGATTTTCCCTGATATGAATTTGACACATGCATGGATGTTGCGACAAAACCCAGCCAGCTCCATACCGCAGCCTGCATCGAACCTTTCAAATCTTTAACCTGAAAGGCAATATGAATATGCGACTGGACGTAGAAGAGGATAAAGTATGTGATCAACGAACCGCCGTATAAGTATGCCATATCCATTCCGGTCATCGCCTTCGCAAATTCATCGGTTACGCCAGTGTACATCATCCACTGAACGGAAAAGATTCCATACCATAGTGCACCAAGCACCCACATTGCCGCCGCCGCTATTGCTACGGCAACAACATTGATCTTAAATTCCATGCGAACCTCCGGAACAAGTGATTGAAAAGTGTTGTATGAAACTGGGTCGAAATTATTGAGTCCGAATGCTAACCGCAACACACAATCGTCAACATTCGCGAAAAACTATTTCATATCCTGCAGTTTTTTCAGATCCATCGAATTCAACAGTGATTGCAGCATCGGTATATCGGTCATTCCTTTTCCGGTAGCGGTGACGATGAAACGGTCGCCAATGACTAATTGCAGCGAACAGTGTTTGGAGTACGGATCTTCATGGGATTTTTCTATTCCCTTATACCCGTTGAATGTAACGAACTTTTCATATCCTTCTTCTGTCTCGTTCTGGAACTGTGTGCCGGTAATCATTTGCAGTGTTGCGGTCATCGCTTCTCCCATGCCGGCATAATCTGCAATCTCAACAATCACCCTGTAATGCACTTCCACTTCAACCGAATCTTGCGTGTCATCCTCCATAGTTTGCAGACGCTTCTCATCTTTTTGCGCTGTGAAGTCGACGCTTGTGACCGATGAAGTGATATCGGAATTGGAGATGGTCTGACCTTTCGGTTTTGTCCGGGTGAAGCCATCCGGAGCAGTGACAGGAAGAAATTTCTGCAGCTCTTTAAAGTGAACGACGTTCGGCGGTTGTTGCGACAGTGCGGCGGCGGGAAGTAAACACCACGCAATAAACTGTATGGTGAAAATAAATTTCATTCAGCCTCCATGCGAATTGTTGTGCAAACCTACACTTTCTGTACACTACTTTCAAGGAATAATTCGCTTTCCTTTCTTCTGTTTTTTGACGAAATTCATCAATCATTACTCACCACATCAATTATATTTCGGAATTGGAGCATATATGTCAATAATCACAGATGTTTGGGCGCGCGAGATCCTCGATTCACGGGGAAATCCGACTGTTGAAGCAGAGATCGAACTGGAAGATGGCACCGTTGGCCGCGCGGCAGTCCCCAGCGGCGCATCGACCGGCGAGCATGAAGCGGTGGAACTGCGGGACGACGACAAGAACCGGTACCTTGGCAAAGGCGTATTGAAAGCAGTAGAGAATGTCAACAACATTATCGCAGAAGAACTGACAGGATTCGATGCGCAGGATCAGGTCGGCATTGATAAACTGATGATCGAAATGGACGGCACGGAGAATAAATCCAAACTCGGAGCAAATGCGATGCTTGCGGTCTCCCTGGCAGTGGCAAAAGCAACAGCGAATTATTTCAACGTTCCGCTCTACCGGTATATCGGCGGCACGAACGCAAAAATTCTTCCGACACCGATGATGAATATCATCAACGGCGGCCGGCATGCAGATAACAATGTTGATTTCCAGGAATTCATGGTTGTTCCCGCAAACGCTCCCTCCTTTGCAGAAGCACTTCGGATGGGAACGGAAGTGTTCCACTCCCTGAAGGGAGTTCTGAAGAAAAAAGGATACAATACTGCTGTCGGCGATGAAGGGGGATTCGCTCCCAGCTTGAAATCGAACGAAGAGGCGCTCGACGTTATTATGGAGGCGATCGGCAAAGCAGGATACAAAGCGGGCGAAGATGTGTTTATCGCCCTGGATCCGGCTGCCAGCGAAATGTACCAAAGTGATGGATCGTATCTCTTTTATAAATCGACGCAGGAAAAAATCTCGGCAGAACAAATGGTGGCTTACTGGAAAAAGTGGGTGGAAAATTATCCGATTATTTCTCTGGAAGACGGTATGGCGGAGAACGACTGGAAAGGATGGAAACTCCTTACCGATACAATCGGCAGCAAAGTGCAGTTGGTTGGAGATGATCTGTTTGTGACGAACACCGAATTTCTCGCCAAAGGCATCGCACAGGGTGTAGCAAATTCAATTCTGGTGAAGGTGAACCAGATCGGTACGCTGACAGAAACACTGGATGCGATTGAAATGGCAAAGCGCGCTCATTATACCGCCATCATCAGCCACCGCTCCGGTGAAACCGAAGATGCGACCATCGCCGATATTGCCGTCGCGACAAATGCGGGCCAGATAAAGACCGGCAGCGCCAGCAGAACGGATCGGATTGCCAAATATAATCAATTACTCCGGATCGAAGAGGAACTGGATACGAACGCCATTTATGCAGGATTGAGCGCGTTCAACATAAAACGGTAATCCATGTGTTCAGTTGAAGTATGCAGTGCCGCATCCGGTCGACCCGGCGTGCGGCGCTGCTGTTTTTTCCCTGACCAATGTGTACCAAGGGTTTGAAATATACTGCCGGGATGTGTGATTTTGGCTCTTTATTCCCTTTTCATTTTTTCGTATATTTTCACTCAGCACTGTGAATTTTTGGGATGGATTGGTAGGAATAAAACATCGATGAAAATATTTGCCGCCGTTATCCTTATGCTCTTCATATCCTCCTGCAATCAGGAACAAGCAACCGGCACGATCTCACAGTCGCTCACAGGAATTCCTTTCCTCGCCAGTTCGCAAAATCTCTATGAATGGTCATTTACAACGGACTCTTCGGGAAAGCAGTTGTATAGCTTTCACGATAGTTTGACTATCTCCATCGTCTCGAATGGTGAACAGTTGTTCGGATATTCAAACCTAACGTTGATGGAAATACAATCCCGGAAAAATCCTGCGGGAGTATCGAGGGTGTGGCACCAGAATGCGAACGATACCTTGACGGAAGTTGCTTATTCCGGAGCGGGGAAAATGCCGGTTATCATGCCAAAATCCGGCAGTGCACCAACAGTGAAATCCCAATTCAACGTGCCGTACTTGGTGCAGACGGCAGCGGCGCGACACAGAAGCTTTGTGGATTCAGCGACGAAGAGAAAGGACAACCGGATCGTCTACTGTTTCCCTCTGTCGGCTGGCAAAGCCTGGATCTCGTTCCGCGATCCGTTTCTTCAGAAACGGCAAGTCTTGGGGGTTGAAGAAGTTTTCGTGAAAGCCGGGCGGTTCATCTGCACAAAAATCAGAACGGACATCTACTTTAGCGCGGAGAGGGATACCGCGATTCAATGGATTGACTATGTTGCGAAGGAAGGATTGATTCTTCGCTCACTAACGTTTAGAGGATTAATCACCACAGAACAATCGCCGGATTCCGGGTTTATTGGAACATCCTTTGAACGGACAGAACTTGTTTCATTTCATTGACCGATAACGGCCGGTGAATTTCATTATTCATCCACAAATCAAATAACATCAACGACAAATCTATGGCTCATATAAAGTTCGGTACGGACGGATGGCGCGGAGTGATTGCGGAAGATTTCACCTTTGCAGGAGTTCAGAAAGTTTCCCTTGCAACTGGACGGTATTTTTTACGGCATAAGCTTGCGAAAAACGGCGTTGTCATCGGTTATGATGCCCGCTTCCTGTCAAAGGAATTTGCTCATTGCGCGGCCCAGGTGATTGCATCGGCAGGTTTGAAAGTGCTGCTTGCGGACAAGATTTCAGCGACCCAGATGGTGTCGCTGGGAGTGGTAAAGAAAAAAGCAGCCGGCGGAGTCGTGATCACGGCAAGCCATAATCCGGCGAGATATAATGGATTTAAAATCAAAGGGGATTTCGGTGGACCGGCACATCCGGAGATGATTACCGAAGTGGAAAAAGAACTTGCACCGCTGCAGGATGTCGCGGAACTTCCGATAGAGATCAAACCGTTCGACGAACTGGTAAAGAGCAAATTGATCCAATTCATCGACCTGACGAAGATCTATGTGGCAGATCTGCAGACGAAGATCGAGTTCGACCTGATTAAATCGGTGAAACTGAAAATCATCCATGATGCCATGCACGGCGCCGGAATGGGAATTCCCGAACTGTTGCTGCCGAAGATAGGCACCATTCGCAGCGACTACAATCCATCCTTCGGTACGACGAATCCCGAACCGCTGCCGCAGAATACGGAAGAATTGAGCGTGGAAGTACGCGCAGGGAAATATCACCTGGGCTTCGCAACGGACGGCGACGCCGACCGCATCGGTGCAATGGATGAAAAAGGAAATTTCATCGACTCGCACAAAATCTTTGCAATCCTGCTGAAGTATCTGATGGAACGGAAACATTACCGCGGCGCGGTGGCGAAATCGCTTTCGGTCACGGATTTGATCACCAAAATGTGTGAACACTATAATGTTCGCCTCTACGAAACACCGGTGGGGTTCAAATACCTTTGCCGCTTAATGACGGAGAAAGATATTATTATCGCTGGTGAAGAGAGCGGCGGAATCGCCGTGAAGGGACACCTTCCCGAGCGGGACGGTATCTTCATCGGTTTCCTGCTTGCAGAAGTGATGGCCGTTCGGAGAATGAAACTGAGCCAACTGGTTAAAGAGCTTTTCGACGAGTTCGGCGAACATCACTTTGGACGCATTGATGCCCACCTGACGCCGGTGCAAAAAGAAAAAGTAATGAAGTTCTACAACAGCAAACCGAAGAAGGTCGGTCCGTTCGAAATTAAACGGTGCGATATGACCGACGGTGTAAAGCTGGTGACCAAGGATGGCTGGATTCTCGTGCGCGCCTCCGGCACCGAACCGATTATCCGGTTCTATGCGGAAGCGAACACACCGAAAAAAGTCCAGCAAATGCTGAAGGTTGCGACGAAAATATGATGCCGATGCATGCTGTCCGGCATTCCACCGGACAGCGTGCACGCTCAGCGGCTGATGATGGATGACCCATTCCGGAATTCACGGCCGCATCCGGAAGAAAGGAAACATATATGTTTCCCCGCAATTACAATGCATACTACAATGTGATGCCGGATGGCACGGTGAAGCAGATTAATCCGTTCACCGGCACCGAGGTCTGGGCAGTACCCGGACGCGGTAACAAACCTCTTATTAACGCCGTCAGCGTCGCCCCGAATCCGATACAAAAAAAAGAACCGGAAGATTATTGCAGTTTCTGCAAAGCCCGGTATTTTGATGTCCCGCCGGAAAAAGCTCGGCTGGTAAAGATCAATGACCGGTACGAAACGCTCCGCCATCTTCCACCCGACCAATACAGCAGCACGGTCGCAGAATTCCGCCGGACAGGAAATCTGTTCGAAATTGTAACGATCGATTACTGGAAGAAGAACTATAACTATAAACTGAACTCCGATCTTACCGCCTGGCGCGATTCGTATATTAACAATCCTCTTGGAAGCAAGCACATCAACGACATTATTCACTACAAACTGTTGCAGTCCGGGAAAACTGAAGACGAGATTCACAAAAAAGAAGTGTTTGACAAACTGCGGATGCTCGACGCATTCTTCGGCGGATGCCATGAATTAATTATTGCAAAATCGCACTTCATCGACAATGCAGAAAATGATACGCAGCTTCGGTCTTCCGGCTCGCTGAGTGCGGAGGAACATTTTCAGTATTTCCGTTTCACCATCGATGCCATGAGAAACATGGTTGACTATAACCGGTACATCCGCTACATCTCCATCTTCCAGAACTGGCTGAAACCTGCAGGCGCCTCTTTCGATCATTTGCACAAACAGATCTGCGGATTGGATGAATGGGGAGCGTCCATCAGCAGTCAGTTGCAGCTGGTGCAGCAGGAACCAAACGTTTTTAACGAGCTGGGTGTGAATCTTGCCGCTCAGTATAATCTGGTTTTTGCAGAAAACGATACAGCCGTAGCCTGTGTGGGCATCGGCCACCGGTACCCTACAATCAAAATATATTCAAAATCATATTTTGCCCGTCCGCATGAGCAGACGGAAGAAGAGATTCGCGGAGTCAGTAATCTGGTTCACGCCTGCCATGCGGCGTTGACGACGCAATTGTCCTGCAATGAAGAATGGTACTACACGCCGTTCGATGCAGTGTACAAGATGCCTTGGCATATTCTTCTGCGGCTGCGGGTGAACGTGCCGGCAGGATTCGAAGGCGGAACAGGTATCTACATCAATCCGATGACGCCGGTGGATATCCGTGACAAGATCGTGCCGCGGTTGTATCAACTGCGCAATGAAGGAAAGATCGTTTCGTTATCGTTGGCAGAAGAATGCAGCGTCACGCCCAATCCGTTGAAGTATTATTTGAAATGACGGATAAAGATGAAGTTTCAATAGATCTCAATCTCATCCGAAAACAGCCATGCTTTTCCACCGCTTCCTTTGTGCCATGGAGGACAAACACCAATATTCTTTGCATGAATCCGTACATACCGGATCTGTTTATTCACACGCTGCTCAATTGATTTAATAATTGCGCCGTTGTAATCGGGGGGTATACCGATTGTCCCAGAAAAGATTTTGTCATACACCGTTCCATCAAAAGAGATTTCGATTGTAATCTGCGTCGGAAAGAAAATCCATGCGTTGATATCTTGCAGAAATCTCGCGCTGATTCGTTCTACCATTTTTATCTGTTCCAGGTCAACGGTTGCCGTAAGATCATTCCCCTCGTACCCCTGCCAGTGACCGATCCGGAAATCTTCACCGCCAATAAGACCGTCAATCAGCGCTTCATCTCCTCCAGCCGTATATTGATCGCTGTATCGAGTTCCCAGTTTTATCGAACCGCTGTATTTTGTTTTAGTAAAGGAAGCTTCCGCAATGGCGCTGCTGACCTCATTGCGAACCGCAATAGCTCGAAGCGTTGTACTTTTATCGATAACGATCGGACTGCGGTAAAGTTCTGATGTGCGGGTTGGTGTGGTTCCGTCGATTGTATAATACAGTTTTGCCCCTTTCTCCGCCGCATGGATCGAAATACTATTCGTTTCCCGAAATGAAATTCCTGCGGAAGTGAAGTACGGAACAGCGGTGAAGGGGATTGTTTTCGGTGCAGCACTCTGTTTCCGCATCGTAAAACGTTTTGCAATTGATGAAGAAAGCTCAATGACGAGGGAGGAGCCGTCAAGAATATCAGCATGAGAGATGAAGAGGTCGGCCAATGCTTTGCCGTTCTTACTGACGGACTGGATATAGATATCTTCCGGAGTATTCCTTCGGGTAGAAATGGTAAACCGTTTACCATTCTGCAGACGGACGATCACAGAATCGAAGATCGGCGAGGTCAGCACATACTCTGGTTTTCCCGGCGCAACTTGATACAAACCCATTGCACTCATCACATACCATGCGGACATTTGCCCGCAATCTTCGTTGCCGGAGAGCCCGTCCGGTTTATCTGAATACAATTGTTGCAGAATCTGCCGTGTTCGTTCCTGGGTTTTCCACGGTGCGCCGGCATACGTGAAGAGGTAGGCCATGTGATGGCTCGGTTCATTGCCGTGTGCATACTGGCCGATCAGTCCGGTGATATCCGATTGTTGACGACCTTCCAGTGTGCTGGAAACTGAAAAAAGATCATCCAGTTTTTGGATGAACGAAAGCCGTCCGCCGTATAATTCCATCATGCCGTCGATATCATGCGGAACAAAAAAACTGTATTGCCAGGAATTCGCTTCCGTAAAATCCAGCGATACTGCGGAAGGAGAAAACGGCTCGCTCCACATGCTGTTCTTCTTCCCCCGCATAAATCCGACGGACGGATCGAACACATTTCGGTAACTCATCGATCTGCGGTAGAATTTCTTCGCCAGATCCTCTACGCCAAGTTTGTCCGCCGTGCTGGCAATACACCAGTCATCGTACGCATATTCCAGCGTTTTAGAAACGGATTCGGATTCCTTTTCGCTGGGGACATACCCGCGCGAACGGTATTGGGATAGTCCGAAATGATCTTTCTCGGCGCTGGTAACCATTGCTTGCAATGCATGCTTCCGGTCAAATCCCGGAATATTTTTGCCAACGGCATCTGCAATCACTGAAACGGAATGATATCCGATCATGCAATAGGTTTCGTTCGAACAAAGCTCCCACACCGGAAGCAATCCGCTCTCATCATATTGTGCAAGAAATGTGTTGATGAATTCGGCGGTTCGACGCTCATCGATGATCGTCATCAGCGGATGCAGCGCGCGGAATGTATCCCACAAAGAGAAAACGGTATAGTGTGTTCGGTCCTTTGTCGAATGAACGATTCCGTCCATGCCGCGGTATCGTCCATCGGCATCGGAAAAAGTATTCGGTGCAATCATGCAATGATACAGTGCGGTATAGAAAGTCCTGCGGTCAGTTTCGGAGCCGCCAACCGCCTCAATGACACCCAAAGCACTGTCCCATGCTGTTCGCGTCTTCATTGCCAGCGCATCGAAATTCCACCCCGGTGCTTCTGCAAGAAGATTCTGGCGCGCGCCATCGGCACTGACGGAGGAGAGTGCAACTTTCACGACGAGTTCCCGCCGGGTCCGGGTATCGAAAGCAATAACAGCTTTAACATTCGTTCCCTGTGCGGTGTCACTGCTCCATGCAATAGTATTATTATTCGTGATGGAGCATTGTAAAATAGGAAGGGAAAACTGTGCGGAAAAATAAAGATTCTGATCCCGTGCCCAGCCGGTAGAACGGCGGAATCCAGAGATCTCGGTATTTCCGTTTTTCTGCATCCATGATTTAATGACCACATCAGGTCCGAGACCATGATGAAGATCGATAATGACAAACGCAGAATCCGTTTTCGGGAAACGATACCGGTGAATGCCCACACGCGTTGTGGCTGTGAGATCGACAGCAATTGAATCATCGGTCAACAGCACGTGATACCAGCCGGCCGTTGCGGATTCCTGTTCGTGAGAGAATGAGGAGCGATCGAGCGAGGGTTCGAGACGGGGTTTCCGCACCATCGGCATCAAGAGAATGTCGCCGTAATCCGGAACACCGGTGCCGCTTAAATGTGTATGAGAAAAACCAAGAATACTGGAATCCGAATAATGATATCCGCTGCAGGCATCCCAGCCTTCAATGCGGGTATCCGGACTCAATTGCACCATGCCGAACGGCGCCGTTGTGCCGGGAAACGTATGACCGTGCCCGGCTGTGCCCACGAACGGATTCACCAGAGTTGAAAGATTGAGCTGGCTAAACACGAAACCTGACGTAGAAAGAAATAAAATGAAATAACGCATGCACGACTCCGTGAATTGGTTGCGGTAAAATAGGAAATTGTTTTCGCAGACGCATGGAAAGAGATGTATCCGTGCTCGCCAGGAAGGGGATTCCTACGGACGAAAGAATGTCGTTTTACCGTTCATCCAGCACTTCGCGGATTGTATTCAGCACTTCGTCGATATTGAATGGTTTCGCAATGATCCGTTTAATGCCGCTCTCCACCATTTCCGTCTTCGACGAATGTTCCAGATAGCCGGATGCAAGAATCAGCTTGATATCCTGATTAAGTTTCTTGAGATGCAAAAAGAGTTCATTGCCCCCCATGGTCGGCATACCCAGGTCTGATATCACCAGAGCAATATTTCCTCCATGCACTTTATACGCGGCGAGCGCCTCGGCACCGTTGGATGCAGTGTATACGGTGTATCCGTGTTCCGTCAGTATTTCGGAGAGCAGTTCCCGGATGATCGTTTCATCATCGACCACGAGTATCGTCTCTTCTCCTTTGGGTGCCGCACCGTTATGAAGCGATTCCTGAAAATGCGCTCTGGACGAAACGGCGGGGAAATAAATGGTGAATACTGTTCCTTTCCCCTCTTCGCTTTCCACTTCAATAAAGCCGCGGTGACTTTGGACGATGCCGTGCACGATGGATAATCCCAATCCCGCACCCTTACCCCGTTCCTTGGTAGAGAAGAACGGTTCGAAAATCTTTTGCTGCATTTCCCGTTTAATGCCGGTGCCGGTGTCGCGGATGCTCAGCGCAACGAATCGTTCATCGACAATGGAAGGATATTTGTTGACGATGCGTTCTTTTCCGACAGAATCTATTCGAATGACAATAACGCCGCCGTTCGGCATGGCATCTTTTGCGTTGATAGAAAGATTCACCAATACCTGGTGCAGATGGGCGCTTTCACCCATGATCAATGCTTCATCGGCGGTTACTTCCGTCTTTACCGAGATCGATTTCGGGAGGGTATGTTCCAATAATTGTTTCACTTCCTGTACAATGTGCGAGAGTGAAATGGGTTTCAATTCCAGCTTTTCGGAGCGGGCGAACAGCAGCAGTTGTTTCGATATTGATGCGCCCCGCATAGACGCTTCGACGATCATTTTCGTATAGCGGGACAGTTTTTCGTCATTTACCGAAAGCGGCTGCATCATCTGCGCTGCGCCGGTGATCATCGTCAGCACATTATTGAAATCGTGTGCAACGCCGCCGGCCAGCCGTCCCAAACTGTCCAGTTTCTGAACTTGAATGAGCTGCTGCTCGAGCAGTTTTTGATCCGTGATATCGCGAATGATTCCGCGGTAATATTGCACGGTGCCGCGGTCATCCCGGACAACAGTGGAAGTTTCCATGACGATAATTTGCCGGCCGTCTTTCCGTTTGAGCACGATCTCTTTGTTTTTGACGAAACCTTTTGCTTCAATTTCCTTCCGGAACGCAATGCGGTCGCTGTCGTTCAGAAACAGATCGTGCGAAGAGACGGTTTCGATCATCTCTTCTTTTGTTGTATACCCGAACAGTTTTACTCCGGCGGGATTGATATCCACAAATTTTCCGTCCGGGGTTGTAATGAAAATAACATCTTCAGATTCGTCGAAGATCTCCTGGTACTTCGCCTCTGATTGACGAAGAGTCTGTTCTGCCTGAAGATGTTTCAGCAGCAGCCGGTCATGTTCCAGTTCCTTTTCCCTGGCTTCCAGATGGGTTATGTGTTTTTGAGTTCTCCAGCGAATCAATGCAAAGAGCAATGCCGTGCCGGAAAAGAAATAGAAAAGATACGCCCACCAGGATTTCCACACAGGGGAGATGATCGTAACATTAACCGATGCACCTTGTTCATTCCACACCCCGTCATTATTGGCAGCTTTCACACGAAAAGTATATTTGCCGCCATCCAGATTCGTATAGCTTGCGTATCGGCGAGTGCCGGAATAGATCCATTCCTTATCGAATCCGACCAATTGATAGGCGTATTGGTTCTTTTCGGGATGTGAGAAATCCAGTGCGGAGAATTCGAAGGAAAAGAATTCGTCATTATAGTGCAGGACAATATCTTTGATACGGGAAATGGAGGTGTCCAGTTTTTTCCTTTTGTCGAAGACCTTAAAATCGGTCAATACAACGGCCGGAATATGGGGATTGTCTGAAATGCGATCTGGATAAAAACAGTTGAATCCGTTTGTGCCGCCAAAATAGAGTTCGCCGGTGGAGGAGCGGAGGCATGCACCTTGATTGAATTCATTGCTTTGCAATCCATCGCTGACATCATAATTGCGGAACGTATGTGTCGAACGGTCGAATTTTGATAGTCCGTAATTCGTACTAATCCAGAGATATCCGGCATTATCGCTGACGATACCGTAGATGACATTATTCGGGAGTCCGTCCTTTTCGGTATATCGAGAAAACTGTTCCGTTACGCGGTCAAAGGCATTTAGTCCTCCGCGGGTGCCGATCCACACCGTACCGGTGGAATCCTCGAACAAGTGCCGGATCCTGTTATCGCTGAGGCTGTGGTTATCCTGCGAAGATTCATAGTGTTTGAATCTGACACTGCTGTGCGGTGAGGCTGTTTGATCGGAAGAAAGGACATTCAGGCCGCGGTCAGTACCGACCCACAACGCTCCTCCGTGATCGACCATCATAGCGCGAATAGCATTGTGATTCAGACTCGCAGAGTTCTCGGGATGGTTCTGTATCTGGATGAATTTTTTACGATCCTTCGGCAAAACACTAATGCCGTTATTCGTTCCGATCCACATCGTTCCCGGCGGATATTCCACCATGGTGATGATATCGTTTCCGGAGATGCTGTTCGTATCATTGTTCTTCGCCAGGAAATGATCGAATCGTTTGGTTGACGGGTCGAACGTATTCAGTCCACCCCCGAATGTTCCGATCCAGACGATACCGTCTTCGCTTTGAAGCAGGCACCACACATCGTTATCATTCAAAGTGTTCGGTGATTGTTGCTGTTTGGTGTAGCTGCGGAATGTTCCGGAGATTCGATCGAATATATTCACTCCGCCGCCGAGCGTTGCAATCCAGATTGAATTTCCGTTGCTTCCTTTTTCTTCGCAAAAATTCCAAATGCTGTTATGAGTCAGGCTTTGCCTGTTTCCCGGAGTGTTCGAATATTGCGAGAATTTTTTTGTGGCGGGATTGTACTTGCTGATGCCGCTGCCGCCGGTGCCGACCCAGAGGATGTTTGTTCTGTCCGTGTACAGCGAATACACCCGATTGCCGCCGAGACTTTTCTGGTTCAGCGCATTATGAACATGATGAGTGAACTGATCACCGTCGAACCGTTCCAGTCCGCCGCCGAGCGTTCCGATCCATAACGCGCCATCCTCATTGCACGAGATCGATAATATGGAATTATTGACGATGCTACGGCTGTCGGCAGGAGTATTCTTATATCGCGTGAATGTCTGGCTTCCTGCATGAAAACGATTCAGTCCTCCGCTTTCGGTGCCGATCCAGAGATTGTTGAACTTATCTACGAACAGTGCGCGGATTGCATTGTCGCTAATGCTTACCGGATTCTTAGGATCGTGAATATACCGGGTAAAGTTCTTTTCCCTTTCGTTCCACCGGTTCAATCCCCCGCGTGTTCCGATCCAGATTGTTCCGGAAGAATCTTCGTTGATACAGAATACCGTATTCTCGGTGAGACTTGACCGGTTGTCGGCAGTATGTTTGAAAACCGTGAATGTTTTCCGGTGGCGGTCGAAAACATTCACGCCTCCTCCGCGCGTGCCGATCCATAGTGCTCCGTTTCGGTCTTCCAGCAAAGCGAGAATCTCATTGCTGCTGATCCCGTCCGGGACAGAAGGAAGATGCGGATGACGTATGAATTGTTCGGTCACCGGATCGAAGCAATTCAATCCGCCTCCGCTTGTCCCGATCCAAATCATTCCGCTGCGGTCCTCGGCAATGGACCAGATGAAATTATCGGAAAGGGAATTGGTGTCTACAGGATCGTGCTTGAAGACGGTGAAGGAATATCCATCGTACTTGTTCAACCCGTCCTGTGTTCCAAACCAAAGGAATCCCTTTCTGTCCTGAAGGATACAGTTGACCGTACTTTGCGAAAGTCCGTTTTGCAATGAGATTCGATCGAACCGCAAATCGTTTTCTTGAGAATGAGCAATGGTGAAGGAAACAATGGACAGAGCAATGAATATGATGAGGAGGGAGAAAGACCGACGATCAACCGATTTTGAAGCGGAAGAAATCATACTCTCAGGTATTGTTCCGTATAACTTACTCCGCCAATTGCTTATTGTCAAGTATTCGGTGTAGAGAATGCGGATTCGCTGATTTCTGCGATGGTGACATTATTCACCGGGCCCTTCTGTATGACTTTCACCTTCTCACTTCAATTTTCTCCTGCATCCCGTCCCAAATTATTGCTATATTCTTCAGCATAATTCGAGAAAGGAAAACTATGTCTACGAAAGCTGTGCTCATCACCGGAGCAAACGGCGAGATCGGCCATGGCCTGGTCACCCGGCTCACAGAACAGAATCCTGAAATTAAGATCGTTGCTATCGATGTTCATCCGCTCAGCAAGACACTGAAAACATTGTGCCACGAAGTGATTGTGGGGGACATCATGGATGTTTCTCTGCTGGACCGGCTTGCGGCATTCTATGATTTTGATACCATTTATCACCTCGCCGCCATTCTCTCGACCAAGGCGGAAAGAGAACCGGTTCTTGGCCATCGCGTGAATGTGGACGGAACGCTGGGATTGCTGGAACTTGCGGCGCGACAGGCGAGGGCAACCGGAGAGAATGTGAAATTTCTTTTTCCGAGCTCAATCGCTGCATACGGTCTGCCGGATGTTCCAACGAAAATGAAAGCGGGAAAAGTGAAGGAATCGGAATGGCTGGACGCACGCACAATGTACGGTATCAACAAAAAATATTGCGAGGACCTGGGTCGTTATTACAACTGGTACTACCGTCAGATTGATCCACAGCCGACGGCGGCTCACGTGGACTTTCGCGCGATCCGGTTTCCGGGACTCATCAGTGCGGTCACGCTTCCGACCGGGGGAACGAGCGATTACGGTCCGGAAATGATGCACTTTGCCGCACAGGGAAAAGTATATAATTGTTTTGTCCCCGAAAGTGCCACACTCCCCTTCATGGTTATGCCCGATGCAATCAATGCGCTTTTAAAGCTTGAGTCGACACCGGCAAAACAGTTGACGCAGGTAGTATACAATATTGGAGCATTTTCTGTTTCCGCAAAAGAGTTTTACGACGTGATCAAATTGGCGTTCCCGGATGCCAAAGTGAACTTCAAACCGGATTCGCTCCGTCAGAAAATTGTGGACAGCTGGCCTGCCGATGTGGATGACCATCTCGCACAAAAGGAATGGGGATGGAAAGCGGAGTTTGATTTCAAGCGGTCGTTTGAGGAGTACCTTATCCCGGCCGTGAAACAGCGATATGAAAAAAAATAATCTCTTTTCCAAAAAACAAAAACCGCGATAGTTCGCGGTTTTTTATTTTCTATTGAGTAAATACCTGCCGCAAGTCCTTCGGAGCCGCGAGGTTATTCATCTCTATGTTTTCTCTGTATCCTTGTTCCTCCGTGGTTATGCTTTCCGCAGTGTAAGAACGGTTATTTCTGATCGGGCACCCACACGGACCGGCGGTCCCCAATATCCTGTTCCTTTGCTCACATACGCCCAGGTCTTTTCGCCGAATTTGTTCAATCCTTTAATAAACGGCTGACCGATTGTGGCGACAAGATTCCAAGGGAAGAATTGTCCTCCGTGCGTATGTCCCATCAGCACCAAATCCAGATCCAAATCGTTCACATGGAACAATGTCCGCGGCTGATGAGCGAGAAGTACACGCGCCGTGTCAGTTCGGGAGCCTTCCAGCGCTTTGGCTGGATCAGACTTGTGTGCAGGAGAGAATCCGCCGCCGCTGTAATCGGTGACGCCTGCGAGTACGAATGCTGCTCCATTCTTCGTGATATTCCGATGTTCATTCATCAGAACATCGTATCCCATATCTCGTGCATGCGCCACCCATTGGTCTGCACCGGAGTAATACTCATGATTGCCGGTAACGAAAAACTTTCCGTGCGGGGCGAACACGTTAGCAAGCGGTTCAAGGTCGTTTTTCAGGTGAGGGACGGAACCGTCCGCCATATCACCGGTAAATGCAATCAGATCAGGAGTAAGTTTTTTCACTTCTTCCGCAATGGTTTCGATAAAATCACGTTTGATCGTCAACCCCGCGTGGATATCGCTGATCTGCACGATTTTGAATCCATCGAATTCCTGCGGGAGTTTTGCTATTGGAATATCAACATTGACGATCCCCGGTTTTTTCCTCGCTTCGTATACGCCGTAAGCGGTTAACGTTCCCGCAACACCAAGAACACCGAGATTCGTCGTCTGAAGGAGAAATTCCCTCTTTGCCGCATCAAAAGTCTGCGGTGAAGAGGAAATGAATGAAAACAGTTTCTGTCCGCCGAATCCGAGCAGCCACGCCATGTCGCGGAAGAAGAGAGCAACGAAGACGAATGAGAGAAAACCAAGCGATACATAACCGATCCACGAATAGAGCCCGCTGTATTTTTCGGCGAAGCGGACCATGAAGAACGAACTGAACGGAATCACATACATCAGCGTCAGCACAGTCCACGCAACCTGTTTGTACGGCGCTTCAAGATGGAACGGCATGATAAGCCGCCACGCCATATAATAATATCCAATTCCAAGGACCGACAGCATAATGCCGATCCAGATCAGGAACATTGTCAGTTCATTCATACTCACATGTCGTTTAGTTGTCGATCGTGCCACGGTTGTTCTATCTTTCTTTCATTCCGATGTGTTACTTAACGAACTTCATTTGAAACAGCGGAGTCTGCAATGCGCCGTACATCCGAACCCACAGGAGCAGATATGCCTCCGTACCGCGTGCATTGGTGATGTCTCCGAGATCGATGATGCTCTCGTCTTTCCAACCGAATGAGTGCAATAGTTCGATGACCTTCTTCTTTGCTTCGGCGTCGTTTCCGCAAATCGGCAGCGAATGGTCGCCGTTGTTTACCAGCGAAGGATTAACCATCAGCGGATTGCTCAACATGTTGAGTGCTTTAACCACTTTCACCGACGGATAAGCGCGTTGAATCTGTTCGCCAAGCGAATCGGTGTTGGATACGCTGAGAGACGGCGGGAACCCTTTGGAAAAATCCAATGGATTGGAGATGTCGATCAAAATTTTGCCGTTCAGATTTTTTTCTCCGGCGGTCGCCAGTGCAGGAAGGGAACCGGCTCCGGTGGTGGCATTCACCAACAGTTCGCCGAATGCTGCCGCTTCCGCAAATGTTCCGAGAGAGACAGCGGCGTTATTCCTGTGCCACTCAGCAAAGGGAGGATTGCCCATTGAATCGCCGGTTGTCCGCTGCTCTGTTTCAGCGGAATTCCGCGTACCGAGTTTTACCGAATGACCAAGAGAGACAAGTTTTGCGGCGATGGCGCGGGCTACCCCGCCGGTTCCAAGAATTCCTATGTTCATGAGTTCTCCAATATGAGGATAGTTATTTAATTACGTCACCCCGAACTCGTTTCGGGGTCTTGTTGTAAAGATGCTGAAATGCCGCTTTACGGTTCCGCTTATTTGAATCCCGCCAAGGCGGAATCACAAACTGCAGGGCATCCCGTACTGCGGGACAAGTTCAGCATGACGTTGTTTGAAATCTATGCTTCTTTCTTTTCATCGCCGGGATAATGTCCGCAGCGGCGGCGCCATTCTTCCTTAAACTTCTCACGTTCTTCGGGAGTCATAGCGGCAAGTTTTTCTTCCATTTTGTGTTTCCAGCGGTGCGATTTCCAGCTCATACCG
>JBAYIS010000041.1:0-26853 GCA_041665525.1 Bacteroidota bacterium
AAAAAATAATTTTTCTATTTTGATCCCGCATTAGATGCGGGATTCTCATCCCGACTTCTGACTTACCTGCGCTTCGCTTGGTAAGTCTGGTCGGGATGGAAGTTGAGCTACGAGTGCAAAAAAATGTGCTTTAGTAATAAATTCTATTTTCTAGAATTTCCAGATTTTGTACACCCGGAGGGATTCGAACCCCCAACCCTCAGAGTCGAAGTCTGATGCTCTATCCAGTTGAGCTACGGATGCAAGTATATTTCAAAACTATTCAAAGCGAAATCCCTTTGGGATTGAGCTACGGATGCAAAAAAATAACTTTGGGAAAAAGGATTTCGTTCTCTACTTGTTGAAACAATTTAACATTTTTTTTAACGCTTTTCAACAGATGATTAAGACAAACAGAATACCATTCTTCTAATAAGCATAATCCACTAAAATCCATCTCAAAAACAAAAAATTATAGTCATTGCTCCAAAGGAGTCCCTTCGGGACAATGATCTTCCGTTTTTGAGATGGTTTCTAATAAATTTACCTGGTTCCTCGCGCGATCGAGGATCCTGGGATTAATATCTTCTCTTGTCTGATCGACACGGTAAAAAACCGATAAACCGAACGAGAGTCGAAATATTGCAAATACTCCAGATTGGCAATTCAATGAAAAATTATTATCCCTGACTCCCCGTTTTCTGTATTTCCCTCCGGAATTGACTGTCCATAGACAGTATTTTCTTTCGATTCAAATTATCCGGTTATTCCTCTATTAGAAATAGAGTTACGCTCAAAGCCGCTTGTGCACCAATTACAAGTGACTGCTCAATATCCGCCGTTTTTGAGGGACCGGATATAAACACACCGTATCCCTCATCAAACGCTGTGAGGCATGCACACGCGTCATGCATATTTTCGACGATACAATTTCCCACATCGGCGGTGATTTATAAAAAAAGTTTAGAATTGTAGATTTAATGAAGACTGCGGATGCCTTGGTCTGGATCGAAGAAAACAACAATACCCCGAGGTATTATTTCGGGGTATTGTTGTTCTTTCAAGCTATTTACAGATTACTTCTATGCGGGGAGTTCGTTAATTGAATGGAAGTTCATTGCGCTATCACAATAACGGCCTTCAGGAGTCCTGTCGACGACGCTTCAATCGTTATGGGTGTCCTGCTTTTCCCTGATTGCAGAATCAGCTGACATTTACCATTGAACAACCTCCGCTGCCACTTCCCCTCTTCACACTTGTCCGGTTCATGACTGCTCGGATCGCCATTTCCGACGCCGATAATCGATCCGCTTCCCTTTATCGAGAATTGAATGTTGTTGTTTGCATTCGGAACTTCACGGCCCAGTGAATCGACAACACTCACATTGATGACTGCAGCATCCTCTCCATCGGCAATCATCGAAACTTTCGACGGCGTCAACACAATCCTGTACGGACGCTCAGTCGTTTGAACTGTTTTTGAAAATTGTTTTCCTTGCCGAAAAGCAACCGCCTTCAGCGCCCCAGGTGCATAGGGCACATCCCATTGAAGGTGACTGTTCCGTTTCATCCGTTTTGTTCCGAGACTGTTTCCATTCAGCACCAGTTCAACGCTGTCCGCGTTGGAGTTGATCCAAACGCTGATCTGATTTCCTTCGGATCCCTTCCAGTTCCAGTGCGGCGAGATATGGAGAACATCATCTTTCTTCCACCATGATTGGTAGTAGTAATAAATATTCTTCGGGAAACCGCACATGTCCATGATGCCAAAATGGGAATTGATGTTCGGCCATTGGAACGGCGTCGGTTCGCCACGATAATCGAATCCGGTCCAGACAAATCCCCCCATCATCCACGCATTCTCTGCTGCCAGCGGCCACCAATCCTCTGCGCGATTTGCCCACCAGGGGAATGTTATGTCCTGATCCGGGACATAGCACTGCACTGTATCTTTTTGATAGATTCCACGTGTTGTGACTGTACTTCCCATTTCCGTCCCGACTATCGGCTGATCCGGATGATCGATATGATACGGAACAATTCCGTTCACTCTATAATTAAATCCACGAACCGGAATCACTTCGTTCACTCCCTGAAAAACATTTCCGACATCTGCAGCATACGTGCTTGTGCGCGTCGGATCGAGTTTCTTTTGTTTCGCCAACATTGTCATCGCAATCCGTTTCCCGATACCGGTCGTATGGACATATCCTTCTTCATTGCCGATGGACCACATGAAAACCGATGGATGATTTCGGTCGCGGAGAATCATGCGTTCCAGTTGGCCGAGATATTCGGCACCGCTGTTCAACAATCGGGTCTCATCCATCACCAACATCCCAAGACTGTCACATGCTTCAAGCAGCTCCGGCGTTGGCGGATTGTGGCTGGTGCGGTATGCTGTAACACCTAGCTCTTTCAACAACTGAATTCGATAATATTGAAGATAATCAGGAAGTGCACTGCCGACACCGGCATGGTCTTGATGACAGTTGACTCCCTGAATTTTTACCGGCAGGCTGTTGAGCATTACACCCTTTGCTGCGTCGATCACAATCGTCCTTATACCAAACCGCGTAGTGATCTCATCAACAATTTTTCCATTCGAGCGAATAATTATTGTCGCTCGGTAGAGATAAGGATCGTCCAGAGACCAAAGACGGGGTTTCTGTACACGGATAATGTGTTTTGTCTTCTTTTGTTCTTCCATGGAAAGCGACAACGGTTCTTCTTTGGATCGTGCAATGATCTTCCCATCCCGTTCAGTGATTATGGTTTGAACGGATCCCTGAACATTTCTATACGATTGATTCACAACGGGAATTTCTACAGTGACGTCTGCTATGCTTTGATTCACAGAGGAATAAATAAAAACTTCGTTCTGAACTGTATGGAGTTCATTGAATTGCTCCAACCAAACATGCCGGTATATACCCGCCCCTTCATAGAACCATCCTTCATATTGTGTCGCGTCTACACGCACAACAAGCATGTTCTGATTTTCATACCGAAGGAAATCAGTGATGTCATAGGATATTCCGATATAACCACTGGCGTTATTTCCCAGGTAATGCCCGTTACACCAGACAGCCGCATCTCGGTAAACTCCGTCAAAGTGAATCACAAAACGCTTTCCCGAATCGGACCGCGCCACAGAAAACATTTTTCGGTACCAACCGATGCTCGTTTCCGGGAACAGTCCTCCGACCGGTTTATATCCGTGAGCCATCACGTCAAGATTCGGAGAGTGAACGAACGGAAGTTCCACCGCCCAGTCATGCGGCAGCTGAACAGTTCTCCATCCACTGTCATTGAATCCTGGGTGAATTGCTGTTTGTTCGCTCTTTCCCGTTTTCGACAATAGTGTCGTGATACTGTAGTTAAAGTCCTTTGCCGCATCGGCCGCATGTCCAAACTGAAATTTCCAGTTCTCGTCTATTTGAATCTTTTTTCGCTCCTGTGTTAGCACCTCACCGGCTGGGATTACCAAAATGATAAAGAAAACGATGTTCAGAATCGGTCTTAGATTCATAGCGTTTTTAGTTAATGGTGATGAGAGGAATTGCTCGTCATGGTGATCCCGAAACGGAGACGGAGATCTTCACCCGGTTCCAGCATGATTAATCCTTCCCCATTATTGAATGCGTTGACATTCGATGTCATCGGTTCAATGGCGATCGACCGGCGATCTAATGGCGTGTAGAGAACCAAATAGTTGTATTTCTTCGGTCCTGTCTCCTGCCAAATGGTAAGAGCAGTGTCGTTCCGGGAAGAAATGATCCTTGTCGACGCTATCCCATTGGAACCTTTTACATGGAAACAGGAATCAAAATGTTGACTGTAAAGCGTTTCGGGTCGGCTGAATTTCGAATAGGAATCCATTTTACCGGTTGGAATATTTTTTCCATTTAGTTCCATCATCGAATCCACTTCCAGAGAGAGCTGCAAATCATCCACCGGTTCGTCGATATCGAAATACGGATGCCATCCGTCGCTCACGGGAATCGGGGATCCGGAGCGGTTCACAATTCTCGTCTCACAGATAAATTCGCCGGAGATACCGAGCATATAAATGATCTCAAGAGAATACCGAAACGGATAACCGGCAAGTTCTCCCTGGTAGTCATAATTGAGGAAGCAGACAGCGCGATCGTTCAGCACTTCGGATCGAACGACAGTAAATTGTTTGTCGTACACAAAACCATGACAGGCATTCTCCTCTTCAGGATAATTCAGCGGAAGTTGGTATGAAGTATTCCCGATGGAGTACCGGCCTTCTTTGACGCGGCCGGCAAACGGCGACAGCTTGGCATTTGTGAATATATCCTCCCTGTTCTTTGAACGTGGATCCATTATAGTTCGCAATACCGGCAGGGCGATCGAGCCGTTGCTGAGATTCAGTTCCCGCAGTCGTGCTCCGGAACTCGGAAGGACGGAAAAATACTCGTGCGTAAGATTATTCTTCACTGTTATGACATCAAGTCCGGAGAGGGTTTCCTGTCTGATTGAAAATTGCACCGGGGAGCGCATAGACGGTCCGTTTGGTAGATTATTTCGTCAGGCTTATAGAACTCAATTCGAAGCGGAGTTCCTTTTCGTTCTTTCCTGACGGCACAGCAATTTGAATTGATAAAGCTTGCCCTATATCCAGCGCGTCGGGGTTTGCTTCTGAATTTTCCCATGTCTTTTCCAGAAACAAAGGATAAGAATCAGGCAGGATTCTCCACACCGTTCTCTCAAACGCTGAGAGTGGAACCGATATTTCATTCCAAGAATTCGTCAACATTATTGTTGATCCGAATGCCTCGCCGCTTTTGGCTAGAATTTTAATGATCATCGGCCTTGAAGTATCACCGATTGCTCTGGCATGAATTGAAATGTTCTTATAGTTCCGAAGTCCGTTCCTGAATGGCAAAACAGTTTTTGAGATATCTATCTGGCAAGTAAATCCCAAAGAAGCTGGACCGGAAACAATTGCAGAAAATGAAAGAGCACTCCGAGTTCCCGCCGGCCCGTTTTTGTAATCGACCGTATAGCGTAAGGATCGGCTGAAATTCGGGAAGAGCAAATCCTTTCTATCCCTTTGTACATCGAACAAAAGGATCGGCTCTTCATTTTCCTGAATAGACATTTGCCAATGCTGAGTTGTTGAAAAATCCCAATCGTTCGGATCGCTATGACTCCCTTCTGGATAGGTAAACACCTTTCCGCCGGATTCTACTGCAACGCAATATTCCACTATGCCCTGCTGAAGAACTTTCGGCGTATCCGGCAAAACATATCGGAAACCTTCTATATTCTTCAGCCAGTGTTTTGCGTATCCTCTCCATCCAAATCGCTTTACATAAAGGTGCACATTGAAGATCTTCCTGTCTCCCGCAATCTGGAATTCAAAACTAGCCGGATCTGACGACAGCGAATTTTCTCGAGAATTATTTACTACATAGACGGATGAAGTCGATCCATCCGGAACGTACAGTCCATCAAGGAATCGTTCTTTTTTCATGTAACTCTTCACGTTCTTCTTGTTGACATTGGAATTCCGGACGGCCAGGTAGATACCCGGCGTAATAAAATTCCCTTTTACTTTTGCGGAACTGCTCAATGAGTGCAATATATATATTTCTCCAAGGTCAGGCATATTCAGTTGCAATGGACGTTCATTCCAAAAAAGCCGCGACACCTGTTTTTTCATACTCCCCTGTTCAAACGGATCACGGATCCACATCACATCCGGATACACCTCCAGACGCCAGATACCGCTGTCCAACTTGTCCAGAAAATAAGCACCGGTTCCATTGTATTGCACCATTGGAGAAGATCCGGTCCCGGCAATATGCTGCAATGAAGAACTGTTTTTGGGGATAGTAAAGGTATTATTGGAGTAATAGAACTCGTTTTCGGAATTCATCTCACTGAGATCCTCTTCATAACTCACCCGAATATTTTCGAATCGATTGTTCTCTGGAAACTGACCATAGGAGTGCATCATCGGGACAGTACGAAACGCCTTCCCGGCGATCATTAAACTGATCGCTTTGGAAGGAGAATATAATATGTTCAGAAAATGTGTGGGGTATTCAGTATTGCTCCATGCAATCTGTGTTGGATCATAACTGAACATTGCAGCAAATTGCATCCCTGCTTCCCGAAAACTGCGCGCCATTGCGGGATACATATAGGAACCGCCGACATCCGCAGCATCAAACTCATATACCATTTTCGCTTTTGACGCATATCCTTTTAAACTGGCGGAAGGAATTGAATACCGATTAACATTCAGAAGAAAGTTTCCACGAAGCATCGAGCCATGCACGAGATTTGTCGGATACCATTGGAATGTTATTCCATCAATGTCCGCCGCTGTTATTGCAGCTGCTTGAATGTCACTCCACGTTTCGCTGATGTTATAAAAGACAGGTTTTTTCAATCCGGAAGACCGAAACACTTTCACCATTTCGTTGATATAGTCCGTTACCTGCTGCGCAGAATCGGGATGACGCGGTTCATTCACGATCTCGAAAGCAAGTATATCCGGATCGTTTTTATAGGAAATTTTTTTATACGGATTGATGTGTTCGACAAATTGTTTAAGATATCTCCGCTGCGCTTGTCTCACGGCAGGATTAGTAATGAGTTCCCCCTTGCTTGTGTTGCGTGTGTAGCTTGCTGTAGGAATATCCGGTTCCGGCCAACCTGTTCCCCACCAGGCAATCGGAGTGATAATACTTTTTATTCCGTTCTCGGACAATTTTGCCAAGAGATAATCAAACAGATCGAGATGCTCATTCTTCAACAGATTCCCGACACTGTCCGTGATTTCTTTTTCCCATACATGCACACGAAAAGCATCAAGTCCTAAGCGTTTCATCTGCGCCACATCCAGGTCAATTGCTTTCTTTAGTGAAAGTCCGAGACGCTTATGTGCCCTGTGTGCATAAGCAAAAGGAGTTGTGTAATTCACTCCGAAGAGGCTTACTTCCTGCTGTGTACCATTCCATCGCATCACTCCGGATGAATCAACAAAAACACCATCCGCTTTTTTCTCGTTTGGTTGAGACCACAGTGCTCCTGCAAGGATGCAGATGAATAGACAAACTGTTTTTTTCATTTGAGCATAATCATTTTGCGGATCTGCTGGAAATCTCCCGCAGTGAGTTTCACGAAGTAGATTCCGGAATTGACTCTCCGTCCGATATTATCCGTGCCATTCCACGCAACGGAATATTCGCCGGCGGTATGCAAGCGATGCACCAGATTTCGGATTGGTTGTCCCAGCAGATTGACGATATCGATCTGAACATCCACAGAATTACCGATGGTATACCGGATAAGCGTTGAAGGATTAAACGGATTGGGGAAGTTTTGGAATAGGTGAAACTGTTTTGGTGCTTGTTCAGATCGTGTTACAACAGCAGTTATCGGATTCCGTTCATTGAAAAACTTCCACATCAGTGTCGTATCGGAAGCTGGGAACAGAACGGTTCTTTCATTGATTCCCGATTCCCAACCGCCAAAAGAACTGTTTGCAATGAAAAACTTATATTTGATCTCCGTCCCGACCGGAATAGTGTTTTTCGGAAAATATACCGCCCCGGACCAGAATGAGCCTCCTGCGACACTCAATGTTTCTCTTTGCAAAACAACGGTATTTGAATTCCAGGAAAGCACTCCTTGTGTAGAAGCCGAATCTCCGCGGAGAACGACTGGACCGTTCACGGCAGGATCGAACTGCGCATTCTTCATCAGATCAGCCAAGTTCACTCTGAAATAGATTCCAATTGTATCCTGTTTCTTCTGCAACGGAGACCAGAACTGTGGCTGTGAATATCCTGATGAATTGAAGTATTGCAGATCGATGAGCGTATCGTTTTTCCCCGCAGTGATCAATCGGATATTTCTATTTGCTCCGTCCGACGGCAACACTGGACCTTCATAACCGAGACGTAATTTTGTCGGGATGCTAATCGTATGTCCCGTCCAAAATTTATACTCCAGTTTATCCGACTCGTACATTTTGAACGAATACTGCCAGTAATCCCCTCCGATATTTTGCGGCGCCACTTGCGAATACGAATCCCAGGTAACGAGATCTCCGCTGGGAAGCAACGATGAGCCTTTTCCGATGATTTCGCCCCGCACTTGAACAATGCCTGTCGTTGTTATCGTATCCCACAGTGTTGCCGTATTGACACGGATCGTAACATTAATCTTTTTCAGAGAGTCCAAATCAAGGAATGCGTTCACAGAACTGAGCGCCGATCCGGAAAAATCGAATACCGTCAGATGTTCCCATGCGGAACCGATCGGAGCGACGGAAATATATGCAGGCTCCCAATAGAAATACCCAATCCCTTTTCCGTTTGTTGTTCCTTTGATGATGTTCGTGATGTTTGCGAGAAAAGCCTTTTGACCCTGCGGCGAGATCGAATATCCTTTGGGGAGTTTTACCGGATCAACTCCGATATTTCCATGGCCGTCGTTCAAAGACTGGGTTGTCCAGGGATACGCAGTTTCTGCTATCACGATCTGTTTATTGTACCGCACAGCAAGATCGTTGATATTGTTTTGCATTTGCGAAGGAGTTCCATGCCACCATGGATAATAGGAGAGTCCAATGATATCGAACTGCACACCTTGTGCGAGTAGGTTATCAAAAAACCATCGGCAGTCATTATTATTTCCTCCTCGGTCGATATGGATCATGATTTTCATAGTAGAATCAAGCGCCGCATCTTTCGCACCGCGAATCCCTTCTTTCACTAACTCTCCCAGTTGATACCAACCCAACGAAGTGTTATTTCTCCCATCCGGCCACAACATACCGGGGGTTATCTCATTTCCAATTTGCACCATATCCGGCAGTGCATTGTGCTGTTTTAAAGTCGAGATAACGAATTTTGTATAGGAATACACGCTCTCTTTGAGCGCCGCATAGGAAGCATTAGCCCAAGCCGCAGGTTTGTTTTGTTGTCCCGGATCGGCCCACCAGTCAGAATAGTGGAAATCAAGCAGGAATTTTAATCCTTTCGCTTTCACTCTTACTGCATACGCTGCTGTCTGATCCAGTCCGCACCATCCCCCTGTTGGTGTATGCCAGATACGCAGACGCACATAGTTCATTCCGTTCTCCTGCATGATATCAAGAACATCTTTTTCGATCCCGTTGACTCTATATTTCCCGCCGAGAGATTCTATCTGCGGTACAAAGGAAAGGTCGCCGCCGCGGATAAAAGTATCGCTGCCGGTCTGTGAATGCAGCAGTGTACCGGCAACGAAATTAAGTGCAACGAAAAGGACAAGAGAATTTCTCATATAAACACCGCTCACAATAGTAATGAAGTCCGTCATCACGACGGACTCCATCGAGAACATCTTACTTCGTTAATAGCATCTTCCGTACCTGCGTAAACGATCCTGCACGCATCTGAACAACATACATACCGGAACTCAAATAAGATGCTGCCGCATTCCACACAACAGAGTGGGTACCGGGTATTTGCTGCAAATCGGCAAGTGTCGCTACTTTCTGTCCCAGAACATTATATACCGCCAACGTAACGTGAACATTGTGCGGGACTGTGTAGGTGATAACAGTCGAAGGATTGAATGGATTTGGATAATTCTGTTGCAATCCATAGGCTTCCGGTATGGCGCTTCCATCACCTCCTACAGCTGAGACCTGATCCAAATTTGGCGGATCTTCGATTGTGAGACTGTCAAGCATCCATGGCATCTCCGCAAGCGAATACGTACTCGGCCATACAGCAGAATCCGCAGTGACTTTCACCGGATGGACATACTGATAATACCGTCTGCCAAGAATCGCACTGCCGCTTCCGTTCCATATTTCGCCGCTTGTTGATGTATATACAACACGATAACAGAATTGATACAGGGTCGGTGCGTTCATTTCCCATGTTGCGGAATATATTCCGTCGCCGTCAATATCTGTCAACATCAACCGATTGTCCGTCCCCCACATCGTTTTTCCCTGAGTAATAACTGCCAGCGATCCGTCAAATTGAATATAGGCCGTATCAATTCCCGGCTTGAACAATGTGCCGGGATTTTGAGTAACATCCGCAGCCGGTCCCATATTGATATTGAACGTCACTTTAATGGGTGACGTAATAGCCCCTTTCCAATGCAGGCTGTTGAAGAATTGCGCCGGGGATCCGAAATCGCCGGGGATTGATTGCTGCAGCTGATCAGTGTACGTGTATTTTCGGTCAGCTCCGCCGGTCACTCCCGGTTCTTCCCAACCATCGCTCAACGCCAATCCTTTAATAAAATTCGGACTGGTCGAGTCTACACGAGAGCCATCCCATGCAATATAATATTTATAGGTGATCACTTCATTCGGGAATTTCGTGAACGATTCAACCTTTGACCATTCTTTCACATCCGGATCATAAGTCATTTTTAGCATGGATGCTGTCGTATCAAAATCTGTCAATGGATTGAAATTGTTTGGAGGCCATCCTTTTGCACCGGTCACTGCTATCTTATCACCGAGCGCTCTGTTGAACAGATTGGATTTTTCCAGCGCATCAGTCCGTACCGTGAACAACACATCCGCAGTCACTTTGGGTCCGGACGGAGGAAAATTGTTGAAATACTTCCAAAGGATCGTCGTATCGTTCTTGCCGGAAAAAACGATGGTGCGATTGGCGCTGGATTCCCACGTATCCGGCTGAATGACAAATTTATATGCTTGCTGCGTTGAGCCGGGCGTAATGCTGGACTTGGGCAGATATGCCACACCGGACCAGAATGAACCACCGTTGACACTGTTGGCTTCGCGAGATAACACCTTAATCACCGACCAGGGATTATCGTTGCCGAGCGGCAATCCTCCGCGAACATCAACAACATTCGAAGCAGGATTAAAATCTGCTCCTCCCATATTCACTCTAAAATAGATCGCAACAGTATCCGGCTTCACTTCGAATGGACGCCAGAACTGATCGACGGTATTTTCCCAACCATTATAATATTGCAGATCCAATGTCGTATCACTGCTCCCCACTGTTATGAGCCGGTTATTCCCAGACGGCACACCCGCATTGATCGGGCCTTCCCATCCAGTCCAATGGAATGTCGGATTGTCGGCTGAGAAATATGTTACGAACTTATATTTTATAACATCCCCGGGCGTTGCCTGAAATGTTGCTTCCCAATAATCGCCCCCTTTGTTGACAGCAATGATACCTGTGGCATTATCCCATGTAATGGATGGCGTCGTTCCTGACACCGATTCGCCGCAAACCAGTACTAGGCCGGACGGTCCAAGAGTATCGAGACAGGTAGAAGTATTGATTCTCATTTTGACATTCACGGTTTGCGCATCCGCCTGCATCACCATTAATCCGGCGATAAATGCAATCGGGAGCAACCGAAACAACAACGAGTGTCTTTGTTTCATAGCCCACTCCTTTTATTATTTAGTTAATGAATGAATCCCTTCAAAAAAAGAGATAGTTGTTTATTCGTATTATATGTTTTCTAAAGCTTAAAAACGTATCCCCAGCGTGAACCGGCTGGATTCTCCCAGATGATTGTACTGCTGAAAGGCGTACTCGGTTGTAATCGTCACACCGCCGACGATTTCAATGTCATGAAGACTAATACCGAACGTCGGTCCGAATTCATTCTCATCAAGAAACAGATCACGGTATCCGGCGCGGAACCGAAGCAGTTCATTCAGTAATCCCACTTCGCCGCCGCAATTCACACTCTGCGCATTGTCATTGGGATTAATGCCGTCCGCAGACACCGTGACACGAACATCCTCATTCTGCAGCACTTCTCCGGATATTCCGATCCTCATAATCAGTGGAAGATCGAATTCATCCGTATTCAATCGCCCAACGACGCTCTGATTATTCCCTTCCTGATTCGGCGCTATATCTGCCCGGAAATTCAGATCCTCACCGTCCATGCGCATCTTCGAACCGAAATTGGAGATGCTCGCACCGAAACGAATGCCGGCAAACGGAGTTTCGAAAATCGTGCCTATATCGAATGCGATGCCGGAGGCAGCGGTATTAAAAATGGTTTCACGGATGTATTTGAACGTCCCGCCGATGGAAAACCGGTCGGTGAGCGACCTGCTGTAGGAAACCCCCAACGCAATGCTGGATGCCATAAATGTTTCACCTGTTCCCATTTGCTCTTGCGGCGTAGTAACTTCCATCGCATCCGTATGAAGAATAGTCGTAGAAAGTCCAAGTGTTTCTCCTTCTCGGAGCGGCAGGACGAAACCGACGAAATCGAAATCGATCCCAGGCATCCACTGCGCATGATCCACAACAAGAACCATCGAGGAAACCGAGGAGAGGATTGATGGGTTCCAGGACAATCCTGCGGGATCATCTTTCATCGAGACAAATGCGTTCCCCATGCTGAGTGCACGTGCTCCAACCGGAATTCGAAGGAACGTTGCCGCAGATGTTCCCACCTTGTTCACTTCCTGGGGAGAGACCGTCTGCACGGTAGCGAGTAACATTCCAACTATTCCAATATGTGCGAGTATCCTTCGAATATTCAATATGTCCATGTTACTTTCACCATTCATTTGATGATCGCAAATGTCCCGGTCTTCGCTCCGATGCCGGGTGCATCAATGTGATAGACGTAGATACCGTACGCTATTTCAAACTTTTCATCGCTCAACACATCCCAAATAGCGGTGCCGTCTTCGCGGGCGGATTCGTGTTCGATTTTCCTCACAAGCGCTCCGGCAACGTTGAATATCCGGATTGTGCATTGCGCAGGAAGATTGATGAAGTGGATCTCTCGCGGACCACGCCCGCTTGTAAAAGTATTGCGCGGTTCCCATATTTCAGCAGCGACGTAAGGATTCGGCACTACGCGGATGCGGCTGAGATCTGCTCTTCCTTTTTCCGCAGCGATCGATGATTGCTTTATTGTGAACTGGTATTGATCAAACGACAGGAACGGTTTATTCAGAATAATGTTAACGGTATCCCCCTCTTGTGGATTTCTAGTTCCGCTCTTCAGATTTAAGACGAACTGCCACGTCAACACCTTCTTTCCACTTTGGTCAATTTCCAGAAACGAAATCCTGTCAGCATCAGGTGTAATAAGACTCGGATTAATGCTGAGCGAACCATCAGTACCGTGATTTTCACTGAAGAGAAACTCCAGTTCGATGTTCAGCGTCGTATTAACCACTTTGAAATTGACGGGCTTTCCTGTGTATTTTCTTCCGCCGATCGTCGTATCCTTCGAAGTCGCGAGGCTGGTATTTCCTACAATGATGCGATAGTCATACGGATGCTGGGTACCCTGGATAAATCCCGAGCTGAATGGATTGAAATCGAATGCATAAACACTGGTAGAATTCCAGATGGATTTTTCCGCATTCAACGAGAGTTGCTGTTCATTGGTCAACTGCAGCCGGAAACCATCCACAATGCTAATCTCATCTCCCGGGTTGATCCGCGGATCATCCTTCAACAGAAATACATTTTCGGTGTTGTCGCGCAGAGAAAATGAAATCGTCTTGACAACATTCTTGCTGGAAACAACAAAAACTGAATCCCGAAATGTCACATCATACTGATGTCCGTTCTTCAATCTTTTCGGATCGATGATCTCAATCCCGATCGTACCGGTTGCCCCGCCAGTGACATGCGTAAACGATTCTATTTGCGGCGGTTTGTATCCGGCTGCGGCAGCGGATGGTCTGACCACCGCCACATTTTTCCCGTGTGTGATGGAGCCGTCCGTTGTGACATTCACTTGAATGGGTGTTTCAGAAGGAGCAAACCTTCCGGCTTCAAATCCGAAATCGTATGCCGTCACGGCATAAAAATATCGCTGACCATTGATTACATCACGGTCGGTGTATTGATGACGGATACCAGTCTCCGCACCGAGATAAAATTTCACACCATTAATATCGATGGAATGAAGACTGTCGATGCCGTCTTTCAGATCGAATTGCGCGATCGGATTCAGAAGCGTTTTCACACCGTATGCGTCCGTGATGACCTTTGCATCAAGGAATGCTGCATCAGTGGCACGATAGATTTTATATCCTTCAAAGTCTTTGCCATTACCGCCGATCTTATTGATATAACGGTCGAAAGAATTCTCTGCAATATCATCCCAATAGAGTGTTACTTGTCCATCTCCGGGGACGGCGGTGATCGTGACCTGCAGCGGTGCCTGAGCAAACTGATAATCTGCATTGTACGCTTTTGTCGCTTCCGCTTGTTTCCGTACAACGCTTTCAATATCCGCATTCGATGATGTCCCGCCGGCTGCGATCGAAACGCTGATCGCCATCCGTTGCCGTTGTCCGGGCAGCAACGGGAAAAATCCTGAAGCAACATACGTTTGAAATTCCCCTTCCTGACGGACGAGACTGACTTTTCCTGGAATCATCAACAAATCCCACAAACTCTTATCGGACCATGAATTGCGGTTGACGATTCCGTCATTAATTTGGAATGCACTGGTAATACCGATCAGATCCGTTTCACTCACGTCAGTTTTATCCACATTGGTTTCCCCCGGGAATTCCGTACCGGCACCGCTTGTCGGTTTTCCATCCCCTTCTCCTGCATCGCCGGTTGCCCGAACGCCGTCCATTCCATAGTCATCCAGGAATGAATCCCAGTCATTGTCATTGTCGAATCCATCATCGCGGGATTCATCGATCATCGGTGCGATATTTCGATGGTTCCATGCTGCTGTCATTCCGGAAACAACAAATCCCCGTTTGATGGTGTCTCCTGCTGCGTACGAAGTATAATTAATGTACCGGACAGGAATGACTGTCTGTGTAACTTCGTTGATGTGCAATAGATGAAGCGAACGTTTCTCATCAATAATGCCGTCGAGATCTTCATCATATCCATTCGCAATGGTGTCTTCCCTCAACGTGGCGCCATTTGCAGGAAGGGAATACTCCTTGTTTAAACTTCGGACGATCCCACCACCGGCGGGATATGTAGTCACGATTCTATTGTACGTTTCCGGTTCGATCAAAACAATCTTGTCGCCGGGTTGAAGCACCCGCGCCGCAAATTCATTTTCTGTGAATTGCGGAATCTTTGCCGTATCGTTTCCAACAGCTGCTAAAAGATTTGGAAATTGAATTGCATCACCGTCATCGTCTATTCCATTCACCTGATTGCCGGGAGTTTCAATATACTTCAGTGATGCTACTCCGACTGGAGAACCGCCGAACGCTTCGCTTCCCGTCCGGCTGACATCCGTCAGAAATGCTGTTGCAGTTTGAAGGTCGACGAACGGAAAATCGTCGGGATTATCCCCGCCAACCCAGTCCGCAACGAACATCAGGAACGACGCCTTCTCGATTGTTTTCGTTCCGTCGTTTTTAATGTCATGAATGGAAAAGAGGATATCGTTCACCAACACATGGGACCAGGCAAGCGTCCGGACATCCATGATCAATCCCAGTCCGCCGCGGGAGAAATCGGTCGTATCCGGTGTGTATGGCTGACGTTTGTATAGATCATCCGAAGTAACATAATATGCTTCCTGATCGGCGTTGAAGATATTCTTGCCGAAAAAACCGTTCCATGAACCGCTCCATCCCGGATCCCAGAAATCAGTTTTTTTGTCTCGCCACCCTCCCTGCACTGCTTTCGGCCAGGTGGATGGTTTGTCGCTGCGTGCAATCTCAGTTTGCTCTGGATCGATGAATCCCGGAACCGGTTCCAGATTCCATGAATTGCCGCTCGGATCACTTCTTCCTGTCGGGACTTCTACGAGATACGTGGTTTCACCGTCGTTTCCGATCACTTCGCCGCCGAGAAAGATATCCACGAGCGCAATATAGATGCGTCCGGTGTTCTTCGGCCATTCAAAGTTCACATAGTCCGGCCGATTGCCCGGATTACCGGCGTACCCGGAATTGAAGATGGACGTGCGAATATTGTTCCCGTCGATATTCGAGCTCCGGCGGTAATTCACATCTCCTCTGAATTCAGACGGCGTGTGGCTTATCACCTGGCTCAAGATGGAGTGCGGCAGCATTGCTGAAAGTAGGAGAAGTAAAAATACGTTCGTTGGCTTCATCATCATCCCAAAAATGAATATCCTACAATGAAAATTTCGTACCGATTATGATACTTCGCGGTTCACTGTAAAAGGTTGGATCATCGAACCAACCTGGATCATAATCGCTGAGCTCCTGTTTCTGCAGCGTAAATCCC
Source organism: Bacteroidota bacterium (assembly GCA_041665525.1). Classification (GTDB taxonomy): domain Bacteria; phylum Bacteroidota; class Ignavibacteria; order UBA10030; family UBA8401; genus UBA8401. Next base: position 16,197 of record JBAYIS010000041.1, read on the forward strand.
GCCTCACCGGTATCGCCCCAAACATTCACAGGATTTGCACTATCGAACACATTCAGCACTCGGACAAATATTTGAACATTCACACCTTCAAATTGAAGAATTTTAAATGCTTCCACATCGAACCGGGCAATAATCGGTTTTCGACGGCTATTCTCTGCTAATCCTGAAAGAACATTTCTGCCCGTATATGCTCCGCCAATCCGCGTCGGTGTATAAGGCTGACCAGTATTCATCGAAGCAATAAGGCTGGCACCCAATTCCGGTGTGCCGATCATGAAATTTCCGTTCAACGTGTGCGTTTGATCCCAACCGAGCGGAGTCAATGTTTTTGTCGGCTCGGACCCATCCTGCTGTGAAAAGAATTCCTCATCCGGCGAAGAATTCGTTCCATCCGCTACCTGATAAGTATAGTCGATACCGAAAGAGAATTTATCTGCATGTCGCTTGGTAACGGAAAGCGTAATACCTTTGACATTCGCAAAATCACGATTGACCCGTTTTGAATAGGAAAGTCCTGCAAGAAATGTCGGAATTGCCTGTCCCGATGATATCCAATCCCGGATGTCGCGGTAGAAGGCGGTCACATCAACGGCTATTTCATCCGAAACTTGTTGCTGCAACCCGAATTCATAGATAGTGGTCCTCTGAGGTTTCAAATCGTTATTTCCGAACGGTCCCTGTATTCCCTGTTGTGCAGATTGCAGTTTGAATTGATCACCGATATAGAGCTGGCCGTATTCCGGCACCTGCTGAAAAATGCCGTACGAAAAACGAATGATCCCTCTGTCCGTAATGGGATATGCAATTCCCAAACGAGGACTCACGGCAATTTTCTGTTTTACTTTTGTGTACCAATATGCATCACGCTCGGATACAGAGACAGCGTTAGCCGGTGTCTGTTCTGCGAGTCCGATCGTTCCGTCATTATTCAGATCATGATAGCGGTGTTCCGGTTTGAATGGATTATAGATATCTGGATCTTCCGGGTCGGAAGGAATTCTCCCCGCGGGATCGAACATTTCGAAACGGATTCCCGCATTGATAATCATACTCTGCAGTTCGATTTTATTCTGGATGTAGGCGGCGAATTTTACCGGCTGCCGTTCAAACATATCATGATTCGGTTTTTCTATGCCTTCAATCGAAGGAATGAACGGAACGATATCCCTTCCCGTCGCATCTTTTGCCGGCACCAAATTGATATTTTCATAGAACAATTTGTCGGACTGCCATTCCACTCCCATTTTAAAGAGATTCTCCTTATTCAATTGACTGGTGAGATCCCACTTGGCAATAAGACTCTTCGTGTTCCGTTCGAATCGGTTTAGATTGGTTCCCGCCATTCTGAAATGATATCCCGTTGCGCTGAGCGAATCCGAATGCACATAGCGCGGATCGTCCGGTGAATCATACAACCGTGACCGATTGTCATTAAACCGATAGGCGAAAGTGAGTTCCTGGAATGTGTTCTGAGAAAATTGATAGGTTAGTTTGGGAATTATACTGATCCCCCGTGTCTCATTTTTCCCCGCTCCGTTCGGATTCAGTCGGTAGATGTGCGAATAAAATCTGTTCGCTTCCATGCTCCCAAGAACATCAATTTTCAGCGTCACTGCATCGCTTGCGCGCCAATCGAATGTAGCCTGTCCACTCCACCTGCTGTTGGAATTCATTGCAACAAAGGCACTATCCGTTGCGATAGTTCTCCCTTGTGGACTATATGCATTCACTCCATAGAGATACCCGTCCGTATAATAACGGCGCATGGAGAGATAGTAGGAGACATCTTCGCTCAGCAACGGACCGCTGATGGTCCCCTGAAAATTATAGTTTGCCGCAGGAGAGAATTCATCGATCCCCCAGAAAATATCGTTCCGTGAGCTGACAAAATCACCAGACCACGCTTCGATACTGCTGCGGAATTTAGATCCTCCGGTTTTTGTCACGACATTAATAACGCCGCTCATCGCGTTGCCGTATTCTGCATTGAACGTTCCACTGATTACCTGCAATTCCTGGATGGATTCCGTTTCTACTGAAAATGCCTGCGTCCGCGAAAAATCATCCGTTACACTGACGCCGTTCACCAAATAGGATACTTCACTCGAACGACCTCCCCGGATATGGATACCGCCGCCGGCATCCTTGCTGACTCCAGCCTGCAGTGTAATCAATTGGTCCAGGTTCTGCACCGGCAAATTCTGGATTTCTTCAGCAGTAACACGGGACTCCGTTGCGGTCAGATCTTTTTTGATCAGCGGTGTTTCTGCAGTAATAATTACCTCGTCCTGGCTAATGGCGGATTGGTTCAGCGTGAAATTGATTGCAGTAGTCAAGTCGTTTAAAACACGCACATTAGTCGTAATTGCTTTCGAATAGCCTAAAATACTTGCAGTCAGAGTGTATGTTCCTGACGGAATTTTCAAGATCATAAACTCGCCAGAAAAATCGCTGACGGCGCCATATCTGGTCCCTTCCAACATGATATTAACGCCGATCAATGCTTCTCCGGTGGCCGCATCCCTCACCGCTCCGGTGATCTTGCCCGTATTCTGTGCATTCAGCATCACCAAGCCGAAATAAATACTGAGCAATAGGTAAAATGCAGTTTGTTTCATAGTCGTCATCATTCCACTATTAAGAGTGATTCCAATCGCTCCGGGAATATGTTCCACTGAATTTTATTTTTTAACGTCTCCACATATTTGGATCGTTGCTTCAGCCATGTTGTTGTGATGAGTGTCTCGTTGATCTCATTTTTCACTTCATCAAACGGACGAAATGACGAACGTTTCATTTCAGTACATTGAAGGAAAAGATATTTGTCCCCTTCGATTATTGGACCGTACCAAATACCGGGTTGGATAGAACGAAGAGATTCGTCCATCTCCACAATTTCCTGTCCCTTGAAAAACCCCATATCCCCCCAATTTGCCGCCGTTGCTGATTGAATGGAAAATCGCCGGGCAAGTTCCCCAAATGCATTACCATTTTGCAGCAGCATTCTTACCGAATCGACGGCTGTTTTCCGGTCCAATAGAATTCCGCTGAGACGAAACTCCGGTTCTGTGCGATAGATGCTCCGGTTCTGAAAATAGTAGGATCGGAGAGAGTCGGTTGTGAAAATGATTTTCTTTTTAAATTCGGATTCTGCCGCAATTAACAGATAATTGTCAAACTGTTCATCAACTACTGATTGATAACGGAAGTCTGAATCCAAATGTCGGTTTTTCGCCTCTGTTTCCATCACTGTCCGGAGCATAAGACCTGCAGCATAGTCTTGCAGATCCTCGATATTCTTTATCCAATTCCATTGGCGCTCTGTCGAGCGCTTCATTTCGGCGACCAATCGCTCCACATCCCAATAACCATTATTGGATCGGACAATCGGTTGTTGTAATTCCTTTCTGGTAAAATTCTTTGCCGGATCTTCTACAATAGCAACGCTGGAACGATTGCGCAGAACTACGAGCAATTTTTCCATTAATCGCTCATCACATTGAATCTCTAATGTTGATCGAAGCGTTGCGGTGAATTTTCGCGCCGCTTCTTCGAACTTTCGCTTATGGACGAACGGACGCAGCTTTTCCTTTACCCGTGCAAATTCAGTTTCTGTTAAAAGTGGATGAACATTTCGCTCTTCTACTTTGAGAATGCTGTATCCCTGAACTGTCCGTAACGGCTTGGAAATGGAACCGACAGAGATTGAAAATGCCGTTTCTTCAAAAAGCGGATCCATTTCGTCCGCAGTAATGTAACCCAATAGGCCGCCGGATTTTTGCAATTGAGGATCAGTGAAGATTTGCTTTGCCAATTCTTCGAATGTCTTCCCCTTCGATAGTTCAGCAAAGAGTCTGTCCGCTTCTTCTTTGGTTGGTGCATAGAGGTGACGCACCTTTACTTTTGTGTTCATGCGGACGAAATATTCTCTCACGTCGGATTCACTGACGTGTATCAATGGTGAAATCGTTTGCTCGGTGTAGGCATTCAACAGTGCTTGCAGCCGAATTCGAGAAAGTTCTTTCTGTGCTGATGGGGTTTTATCAAACTGCTTTTGTCTGGCATAGGCGATTAGAATCTCATCTTCGACGATCGTTCTTAAAACACCGATTCTTGTTTCAATATTGTCCGAAAGTCCTGCTGCAGCTATCTTCTTCTGGTAGAATTCCACGAAAGAATGCGCCAGGATTGGTGCCCGGTCGATTACTGCAAGTGTATCAGCCGATACGGCGGAATGCTCTTTCGTCGTCGCACAGATGAGTGAAACAAAGAACAGCAGAAATAATATCAACGAAGATAATTTCATTTTCGTTCGTTGCTTGCATTATTGTATTTATAATGGCTCGAAGAGAGTTCTCTGAGAATCTTTGCACTCTGTTCCGGCGTACTATCGCGCTGCGGTTCCGCCATCATTTCATACCCGACCATGAATTTTTTCACCTGCGCCGACCGGAGCAACGGCGGATAAAAATGCATGTGAAAATGCCATTCCGGATGATCCTTTCCGTCGGTGGGGGATTGATGCAATCCCGATGAATATGGAAATGACGTTTCAAAAAGATTATCATATTTCGCAGTTATAGCGCCAATAATATTCGCAAACGCCGACCGTTCTTCATCCTTGAATTGGTGAAGTGATCCGATTTTACGGCGCGAGATGATCATCGTTTCATAAGGCCACACCGCCCAAAAAGGAACGACAGCCACAAACGCACTATTTTCATACACGATTCGTTCTTTTGACTTCAATTCCGTTTTAAGATAATCAGACAGCAGGCTGCGTTTCGTTTTTGCATAATACCGTGAGAATTGGTGCAGTTCCTTTGCCGGTTCCATCGGTATACTTTCCTGCGCCCATATCTGGCAATGCGGATGGGGATTGCTGTTTCCCATCATTGATCCTTTATTCTCAAAGATCTGAACATACTTGATATGCGGATTTTTACTGAGAGCGGAATATTCCTTCTGCCAGACTGTAATGACATTCCTGATCTCCTCTTCACTCATTTCCGCCAGGGTTAGATCATGTCGTGGTGAAAAATTAACTACCCGGCAGATTCCCCGTTCGCCTTTCGATTGCAGCAAGGGATTTTTTTCAGGCGGATCGGCTGGAATATCCATGAGAAGCGACGAATAATCATTGGTGAACACAAATGTCGAATCATACTGCGGATTCACATCGCCGTTTGCCCGTTTGTTGCCGGGACAAAGATAGCATTGAGGATCGTACTGTGGACGGTATGCGGGTAGAACCGGAGCAACCTCTCCCTGCCACGGCCGTTGCGTACGATGAGGAGAAACGAGTATCCAATCCCCGGTCAGGATATTTTTTCTTCTGTGCGGATAAGATATAGGATTAGATGGGTTCAAGTTCGTCCCCAGAAATAATTGTAGTTCCTGCACTGATTGTCGTTACATACGTACGCAATTCAATACCGAATGCTATACGGTACTGTTCCGCTGCATTCTTTGCCAATTCATCCACTGCGCCGGAATCGACGAGATTGATGGTGCATCCTCCGAATCCACCGCCCATCATCCGGGCGCCAAATATTGAAGATTGTTTTCGTGCAATAGAAACGAGAAAGTCCAATTCTTTGCAGCTGACTTCATACTCCCTGCTTAATCCATCATGCGTTTGATACATCAATTGACCGAATGTTTTTAGATCTCCCATGGTCAGCGCTCTGCATCCCTTCAACAATCGCTCATTTTCTTCAACAACGAACTTGCATCGCTTGAAAATCACATCGGTCATCCTCCCCTTGGACATTCTCAGCATTTCCAGGGTAACATCGCGCAAGCTCTGAACGGTTGAATAATCTTGCCGGATCGCCTGCACCCCTTCACCGCATTCCTTTCTCCGTTGATTGTATTCTGAAGATGCGAGCGAATGCGAGACACGTGTGTCGAACAAGACGATCGCAATGTCCTTGAATTCAAATGGTATATATTCATAGTCGAGCGAACGGCAATCGATCTTCAGAACACGGTCCTGCGCACCAAAAATATTGATATACTGATCCATGATGCCGCACTTGACCCCGACGAATTCATTCTCAGCTTTCTGAGATATCTTGACGAGTTCTATGTTTTCGATGTTCAGACCGAAGAGATGGCTCAGCGAAAATGCGAGCCCTGCTTCCAGTGCAGCAGACGAAGACAACCCCGCGCCGATCGGTATATCCCCGCCAAAGACGCAATTGAATCCTCTGATAGTATACCCCGCTTTCAACATTTGATCGACCACTCCCATCAGATAGTTTGGCCACACTTTTGGAGATTTTAACAGTGCATGGTTATCGAATTCATACTCATCATTTTTATCCAGGGAAACGATGCGGCATCGATTGTCATCTCTTGGAGCGATGGCGAAGTAGATCGCCTTCTCGATCGCTGCCGGAAGGACAAAACCCATATTGTAATCGGTATGCTCGCCAATCAGATTTACTCTTCCGGGTGAGCGCACCAGCAAAGGTTCACCGGGAAACATTTCCCTGAATTTATTTTCTATTTTGCGGCTGATCGTCATAGCTCATCAGACCGATCCTTTCCGGGTCTTCAGGAACATCACGCTGCCGAACAAAACCATAACCGCTCCCCACCAGATTCCAGGATGCAATTCGGCCAATATCGTTTTGATGTCAGGAGGATTCATGAAATCATTCACTCCTGCGAGAAAAATAATGCTCCCCATGACCATTAAAATGAGTCCTACAAAATACCAGATTGGTTTCATACCATATTCAGACATGTGCTGTTCCTTCCTAATTATTACCAGAATAGAATATTGAGAAGAATAAATACCGCCAATGACACGAGACCGTAAAATTCCGGCCTTTGAGTGAACGGCAAATGAGCGTCGTGTTTTTCATCCGTCAAACCTTTTACCAGTCCCACCAGTTCCTCTTTGGGTCTTTTCTTCGTGAAGAGACTGATGATAATCGTCACCCCAAAACAGATAAGCCATGCCCACCAGGCACGCCAGAAATTCGCCGCCATATCGCTTTGCACACTGGAGAATGTGAGCAGGCTTTCGTTAAACCAATGGAATTTCACACCGAGCCACATCCCAAAGGATGAAAGCATCCCGGCAATCAATCCCCAGAATGCACCGTTCGGAGTAATCCACCAAACGAACATCCCGAGAAGCATTGTCGCAAACAGCGGTGCATTCACCCAGGAGAAGATCGCCTGCATATAATCCATAATGCTTGGAAAACTCTTCGCCCAATACGCCGTACCAAGTGAGATGATCACACCAACAATGGTCGATACCCTGCCCATCCACAATAAATTCGAGTCTGTGGCATTTTTATTAATTACTGATCGATAGATATCGTACGTCCACACCGTATTGAATGCACTGATATTCCCGGCCTGACCAGCCATAAATCCGGCGAGAAGCGCGGTGACACCAAGACCGATCAAGCCGGACGGATAATAGCGTGCGATAAGTAGCGGCAGCGCAGAATCGTAGTTGATCTGCCCTCCATCCTGCAGCAATTTGAATCCGCTGTTCGGATCAATGGAAAGTGCGATGGCGATCAAACCTGCAATGATGACAATAAACGGCAATGCCATTTTAAAGAAGGAAGCAAGAATAGGGGTCAATCGAGCAGCGCGTAGATCCTTTGCGGAGAATGCCCTCTGCACTACCAGAAAATCTGTCGTCCAATATCCAAAGGAAAGGACAAATCCCAATCCCAGCACAATGCCCGCCCAGTGAATGAACATTCCATTCTGTGTAGGATCGGACGACGTAGACCACAATGTTGTAAACGATACGCTGGGACTATATTCATTAATGCGCACCAGGATTTCCTGCAAACTACCGATCTCAATAATCCCCAGGATCGAGACAAGAAACAGCCCGAACCAGATCAGAAAAAACTGAATGATCTCCGTAAAGATTGCAGACATGAGTCCGCTCAATCCTACATACACAGCAACAGTAATTGCAGAAATCCACATGCTCACATCCCAATTCCATCCTAGGAAGGTGTGTAGAACTAGCGCCATAGCGTACAGATTAATACCGGAAACCAGCAGCGTCATGATCGCAAATGAAATACCGTTAATCACACGGGTTTTCTCATCGAATCGGAGTTTCAGGTATCCGGGAATAGAGTTTATCTTGCTGCTGTAATAAAATGGCATCATATAGATACCGAGAAAGATCATTGCCGGGATAGCGCCAATCCAGTAGAAGTGAGCGACGTACATCCCGTATTTGAATGTATTCCCGGTCATCCCCAGTAATTCCAACGCTCCGAGATTTGCGGAAAGGAATGCCAACCCCGCAACCCAGGAAGAATTCTTTCTTCCAGCAAGGAAAAAATCCTCTTGACTGGTAGTAAATTTGCGAAGATAAATACCGATACCCAGGACGAATCCAAAATAGATCAGGATAATCGACCAGTCGATGAACGAAAGACCTATTGCTTCCATAAATATTCCTTTTGTGGATGAATGGCTGCAAACGTTTGCAGAGTTTGATAAAAAATTTTACGTCGAACCGCGAACAATCAGATTCGTGTTTAAGACAATGTTCTTCGGACCGGATGAATTATCTTCAATAGCACTCAATAATATCTCGGCTGATTTCCTTCCCATTTCGAAGGATGGTTGATCGATCGTGGTCAACTGCGGATCAACCAGCGAAGTGATCTTATTGTTCGAGAATCCGACAATAGCTATATCATCGGGGATCTTCAATTTCGATTCCTTGATCCGTTGAAATGCACCAATAGCGACAGGATCGTTTACTGCAAAGATTGCATCCGGAATCACATTCTCTTTCAGCATGGCATCCATGGAATTATATCCATCCTGTTCATGCAATCCACCATATCGAACATAATCATTATGCAGGATGATGCCATTTTGTTTCAAGGCATCAACATATCCGTTCTTTCGATGGAGACAAATACCTAATTCTTTCGGCCCGGCAAAATGGGCAATCTTTGAATACCCTTTGGAGAGCAGGAACGAGGTTGCATCGAACGCACTTTTGTAATCATCAATTACCACACAACTGGCATTAATCCCTTCAATCACCCGATCAAAAAAGACCACCGGTATTTTTCGCCTGAGCAGGTCCAAGAAGTGATCCGCTGATTTTGTATTCTGAGATATTGAAACGATTACACCTGCAACACGCTGATGCATAAGAACGTTTGTGTTCACGACTTCCCGTTCGTAACTCTCGTTGGATTGACAAACGAGAATTGTGTAGCCGGATTGGTATGCGACATCTTCAATACCGCTGATGGCAGAAGAAAAGAAATCGTGTTTGATCTCCGGAACAATCACTCCTATCGTTGTAGATCGGCTGTTTTTCAAACTGCGCGCGATGGGATTCGGTGAATACCGCAGCTCCTCCGCGATCTTTTTTATGAGATCCTTAGTCTCTTTTTTGACATCAGGATGATCGCTTAATGCCCGTGAAACGGTTGAGGGCGATACATTCAGTTTTTGTGCAATATCAATAATCGTTGAGTGTTTCAATAAATTACACCTGTAAATATGAAAAAGAGGAAAAAAACTGCAAACGTTCCCGCAAACGTTTGTTATTTAAGAAAAATTTATATTCTTGTCAAGTGTATTTTTTGTAATATCCCTTATAAACGCAAAAACCTCAATATTATTGAGGTTTTGTGTTCTTTATGAGAAAAATGAGCTGTTTTAAGCAGCTTTTGCAACTTCTTTGACCGCTTCAACCGTTTGTGCTTCTTTCATACACCAGGCGAGAAAGGTCAATCTAGTCACTTCAGTCTTCGACAACCCATAAGGGTATGATACGTCAAAATTCTTCATGACATGTTCTAAAAATCCTGCAAATGTATTCATGGCGTCTCCTTCATTTGATGAACAGCGGGAATTGTTGCTAATCTAAGATAGAGAATGCACCATCAGTAACCTAGGAATATAATTGTTGCGGACACAGGCTTACATTCCGTACATCAATCGGTTCCCTAATTCTTCAGGAAGTTTAGCAGCGTAGATCTTTTCTGCTGCAGTATGTATATTATATTCTGATCGTATCAATTCAAAATTCCACCGAGCTGTATCAAATATTCCAAATGCTAGTTTCGGATTGCCATCTCGCGGCTGACCAACACTGCCAACATTGACAATATATTTCTCTTCCGGTGTGACTGCCCTTGCCCGTCCGACATGAGAGAATATTCCGGGTACATGCGTATGACCAATAAAGCATATCTTTTCTTGAAAATGACGGAGTGCGGATGATGCATCGTCGACATCGACGATATAGTCCCACGCTTCCGGAACATTGGGAGAAGAATGGACAAATAATATTTTTTCAATCCGGTGAACCATCGGTAGAGCGGTTAAAAACGACCTGCTTTCTTCCGTCAACTGATCTGCAGTCCAATACACTGCTTTCCGTGCAATGGCATTGAAATCGCCAGCCATACTCGTATCCAATGCTGCCGCATCGTGATTGCCAAGGACAACAGCTGAGCATCGTGACCGTACAAGTTCGACGCATTCGTTCGGATTAGCTCCATAACCGACGATGTCGCCGAGGCAAATGATTTCGTCAACATGCCGCTCGTCGATTACCGCGAGCGCTTTGGTGAAAGCTTCAAGGTTTGAATGAATGTCAGAAATGATTGCGTATTTCATAATC
>JBAYIS010000042.1:0-26107 GCA_041665525.1 Bacteroidota bacterium
GAATGATGATGAGGTCGTCGGTGAAGAAGGTGTGATGGAAAAATTCGGCGTCCCCCCCGAACAGGTGATCGATATGCTCGGCCTTATCGGCGATTCATCAGACAATGTTCCCGGCGTTCCCGGCGTCGGGCCGAAAACTGCTCTCCCGCTGGTGCAGAAATATAAGACGATTGAAAAGATTCTCGCCAATGTCGATGCCATTCCTCAAAAAGGATTACAGGATAAGCTTCGAAATAACAGAGAACTCGCACTTCTCTCTAAAAGACTTGTCACTATTGATATCAATGTTCCCATCAAGGCAGATCTTCACCACCTGAAAGCTAAAGGGAAGGATATCCCTGCACTCATCAAATTGTACGAACAGCTTGAATTCAAAACATTTGCAAAACGTCTGAAGGAACAAAGTGCAGTCGGTTCATTGACCGAACCCATAATTGAAGTTCAGGCAGAACCACCGGAAGAAGTACAAACCATCGCGACATCGCAACATGAATATTTCATCATCAAAAAGGATGCGGAGTATTTGAAACTGCTTGCCGAGTTGAAAAAGACAAAAGCATTTGTTTTTGATACAGAAACAACGTCAACCGATGCATTGCGCGCAGAACTCGTCGGCATCTCTTTTTCCTTCACACCGCATACAGCATATTATCTGCCCGTTATTGACAACACAATAGATGAACACAAAAATGATCTGTTCTCTGTTAAATCTGATAATCGACGCGTTGGATTCCCCATAGAGCGCATCGTAAAGGATTTGCGATCGATTTTTGAGAATGATAAAATAAAAAAATACGGCCAAAATGTGAAGTATGACTCTCTTGTCCTTTCAACAAAAGGCCTACAGGTTGCTGGTGTTGCCTTCGACACGATGATCGCTGCATACGTTCTCCGGTCCGACCGTCAGCATTCGTTGGATTCCCTGGCGGCCGAACATCTGAACTACCGGATGGTGTCATTTGACGAACTGACCAATGATGGGAAAAGAGATATCCGCAATATTCCCTTGGATGAGGTTGGAAATTACTCCGCCGAAGATGCCGATATCACCTTACAGCTTGTCGACATACTGCATGACAAAGTTTCGGCGGGGGGATTGAAACCGTTGTGCAGCGAGATCGAATTTCCTCTCGTAGAAGTTTTAACGGCAATGGAGATCAATGGCGTAAAAATCGATATTCCATTCCTTTCACAATTTTCCGGTGAAATAGGTTCGACCCTTGATGAGATCACTAAACAGATCTATGCACTTGCCGGAGGTCAATTTAATATCAATTCTACTCAACAATTGGCGAAGATTCTTTTTGATAAATTGAAACTCCGTTCTATTAAAAAGACCAAAACGGGATTCTCAACGGACGTCGCTGTTTTGGAATCACTGAGGAGAGAACATCCGATTATTGAACAATTATTGGAATATCGACAATTACAAAAATTGAAGTCTACTTACGTCGATGCATTACCGAAGCTCATCAATCCTCGCACCGGAAAGGTTCACACATCGTTCAACCAAACAGTTGCTGCAACCGGAAGACTGTCCAGCAGCGATCCCGGGTTGCAGAATATTCCTATCCGTACCGAATTGGGAAGAAAAATGCGTCGAGCATTCATTCCTTCCGATAGACAGTCTCTGATCCTTTCGGCCGACTATTCACAGATTGAGCTACGGATCATGGCGCAAATCTCCGGCGATCAAGGCCTGTTGGAAGCATTTCTTAACCATGAAGACATTCATTCTTCAACAGCAGCCAAAGTGTTTGGTGTCGACCAGAAGGATGTTACGCGGGAAATGCGGCGGAAAGCGAAAGAAGTAAACTTCGGAATTATGTATGGAATCGGCCCATTCGGATTGGCGTCCCGGCTCGACATAACGCAAACGGAAGCAAAAGAGATCATCCAAAGATATTTTGAACGATTTCCTAAAGTGAATCAGTACATCTCAAGCACAATCGCTGCAGCTCACTCAAATGGATACGTAGAGACGATCAAAGGAAGACGGAGATATCTTCCGGATATTAATAATAAAAATCAAAACATTCGTGCAAATGCTGAACGACAGGCGATTAATATGCCAATTCAGGGCACTGCTGCGGATATGATAAAAATCGCAATGATCAATATTCATCGTGAACTGAGAGCGAAAAAACTTCAAAGTAAAATGATCTTGCAGGTGCACGATGAATTGGTGTTTGATATTGTCAAAGAGGAAGAAACAAAAATGCGCAAAATTGTTGAGGAAGAAATGCGTGATGCAATGCAGCTTGAAGTGCCAATCCAGGTTGAACTCGGTGTCGGAAAAGATTGGTTAGAAGCTCATTAATATTTTCTGGGACGTATAAAAAAACACCCAAATCTGTATTGCAGATTTGGGTGTTCTGCCTTTACACAGGCGTATGTTTTTTGTCTCTGCGGAAGAGCATCAATACTCCAAAAAGAATAATAGCTACCGGCCAGTATTGACGAATTGCATCTTTTACATCGCTTGGGTATAGATAACCCACTTCTGTCATCATAAATGCGATCCCTAAACCGACGAAAATCACTGCCGGTAATAGAAGAGGGAAATCTTTGATATTAAAGAGATACATCATAAAAAAGGATAATCCAAAGGAAAGTAAAAACCCCGGCACATACACGTAAGCCGAATTTTCGATAAGATCGTATTTTCCAAGAACAAGAAGCACTCCAGAAAAGAAACACAAACTACCGAAGAACAAAGCCTGCCGGATGTTCGAGAGGAATGACCGAATAATCATTGCTCCACCGTATCCAATCATACCGAACAATATCAGCGATACACCATCCACATGGATAATATGCAGCTGTCGGAGAAGTAGACCAACACCGATGAGAACAAGTATGATCCCAAAAAATGGTATCCGGTTGAATTGTTGTTTATCCATTACGATACCTTTGTCTGATATATATTGTCATATGGAACGATAAGCGCTATCAATACATACAACACCAAACCTGCACCAAACGACGCGAGACATAAGACAACGTACAGCATCCGTATTAAACTCGAATCTATTCCAAAATATTGGGCAAGACCGCCGCATACGCCGAACAATTTTTTGTCTGACATCGAGCGGCGAAATTGACGAAATGGAACTGCTTGAAATGGATTCGATTCCGCTGTGCCGGACGATTCCCCGGACTGTGTAGCCGATGCTCCCGGACCCTGCTGCGATTGCCGATAGTATATTATCGCCATGCCGAGAATTATCAATAGTATCGGCAGAATATACTCAAATGCATCCTCAATAAAATTAAAGAAATGAAATACTTCCATATTCGCCAGCAAAAGCAGAACACCGACAATCACCAAACCGATGCCGAACCAATTACGCGTTGATTCTTTCGTCCGTGGCATCGCGGTTGTTTCTTGTGATGGAGGATATTCTTGAAACATATAAGGTTTTTTCGGGACGATAAATATTGCAGCGATATAAAGGAAAATACCTGTTCCGCCAAACAAGATCATTAACACGAATAAAATCCTAACGACGACGGGATCGACATCGAAATATTCTGCTAATCCTCCACACACACCCGCAAATACTTTATTAGTCTGCGAGCGGTAAAGTCTCTGACTGTTCATATCTTCTCCTTTGAGTGACATAATTTGTTACGATATGAAGGGCATTTAGTTGCGACAACGTATTATTTCGTGTTCAGTAACGACAAAAGAGACCGGGATATCCGTTGGCTCTATTGGGACTTTATCGACAATCTGAAAATCATACGCCAACGCAATCATCGGAACACGCATCGATTGAAGAAACCGGTCATAAAAACCGGCACCAAATCCTAATCGGTTTCCATTCAAGTCCACGGCGAGCGCTGGAACAACGATCACCTGAATATTCTTCACCGAGACCGGTCTGTACATTTTTGGCTCAAGAATTCCGTATGCACCTCCAACGAGTTCGCCGAGAGAAAATAGTTCGGAGTGCTTCATAGTCTTCGTCGCTTTTTCAGCAATCGGAACAACAACATGCTTTTTCTGTTTAATCAGCACACGTATGAGCTCGTGTGTATCGACTTCATTATTTTTTGAAGAGATGTACGTGTGGATGGTATCGGCGCTAAAAAACTCCGGAAGAGAAAGAAGCTGTTCTAAAATCTGTTTGGAACGTTCTCGTACTTCCGATTTTGAGAGGGATTCCCGCTGCAATTTCAGTTGTTCGCGTAAGGTTTGTTTATTCACAACGTACTGTTATAGATGGTTGAGTGTAAAAAAAAAGTCCCGCCGAAGCGGGACGCAAGAATGCCGTTCACGTGTTACACTTCCATAATTTCTTTTTCTTTTATAGTTAAAAGAACATCGATCTCTTTAGTGTACTTATCCGTAAATTTTTGAACTTCCTGTTCACCGCGCTTTCGTTCGTCCTCCGAAAAATGTTCGTCCTTTTCCGATTTTTTCAACAACTCGTTCTCATCGCGGCGGACATTACGAATGGCGACTTTCCCTTCTTCGCCGAATTTTTTTACGAGTTTAACAAGTTCTCTCCGTCGTTCTTCATTCAGCATCGGAATTGGAACGCGGACGATCTTACCGTCGATGCTTGGATTCAGTCCCAAGTTCGCTGCAATGATTCCTTTTTCGATGGGATGCAACATAGCCTGGTCCCAAGGAGTAACAGCAAGCATATGCGCATCAATAACGCTGATGGAACCGACCTGATTGATCGGCATGGGCGAACCATACGCATCCACTTTTACAGTATCAAGCAATGCCGTCGTTGCTTTACCCGTCCGTACTTTCACCAGTTCATGACGGACGCTTTCAACAGCTTTTTGCATCCGCGTTTCACAACTTTTAAGAATATCTTTTAATTGCATATGGTACCTCCTATAGTAGAATTTAGGCCAACGATGGGGCAGATTCAGTAACTGTCGTGCCAACTTTCTCGCCGAGGATAAGGTTCAACAGATTGCTTTTTATATTCATATTGAATACTCCGATCGGCAATTTATTCTCCTTGCAGAGTGTTATTGCCGTCATATCCATCACCTTCAGGTTCCGCTTAAAAACATCATCATAATTAATCAATGGGAAATGCTTCGCTCCGGGATTCTTTTCCGGATCGGAATCGTAAATCCCGTCCACCCTTGTTCCTTTGATGATAATTCCCGCTTCGATCTCAATACCGCGCAGAACGGCGGCAGTATCTGTTGTAAAATACGGATTTCCCGTTCCTGCTGCAAAAATTACAATGCGGTTTTTTTCAAGGTGACGGACGGCCCGGCGGCGGATATATGGTTCAGCAATTCTGGCCATATCAATAGCGGTTTGACAGCGGGTATACATTCCATGGTGCTCCAGAGTATTCTGTAATGCCAGTGCATTAATTACTGTTGCGAGCATCCCCATATGATCTCCAGTCACTTTATCAATACCGTCGGAGGAATTCTCAATCCCACGGTAAATATTCCCTCCCCCGATAACTATACCGATCTGTACACCGAGATCATAGACCTTTTTGATCTCTTCGGCATATTGACTGAGTATCTTGGAATCGATACCGAAGTCCAGGTCACCCATGAGTGCTTCACCGCTTAGTTTTAATAGTATGCGTTTATACTTTGCTGTAGCCATTTGGTACTCCCAATAAAAAGAAAGGTCTCAATTGAGACCTTTCGGATATTAATTCATCGATTCGCCAAGTTGAAATCTCTTGAACTGTTTCACCGAGACATTCGGAGAGAGGAGATCTTTCACCATCTTTCCTGCATCCTTAATGAAACTTTGTTCCAATAAAACCACTTCCTGGTAATACTTCTCCAAGCGGCCATTAGCGATCTTATCTGCAATCTGCTCTGGTTTCCCTTCGTTCTTCGCTTGTGTCCGGTAGATCTCAAGTTCCTTGTCGACTAATTCCTTGTTGACCTTGTCCCGCGACACCACGATCGGACTCATCGCCGCCACCTGCATCGCGATATCGCGTGCGATGGTTTTGTTCGTAGGATTGAGTTCAGCGCCGAGTTCGACAATTACGCCGATCTTTGCACCCATATGAACGTACTGTTCAAGGAATCCACCTTCGGAACTGAGGCTCAAAATTCGACGTATCTCTGTCTTCTCGCCGACTTTACCGATTAATTCAGAAAGAGCATCCGACACTGTTTTTCCGTTCGGCTGAGGAAGTGCAAGCAATTCCTCAACCGAAGCTGGTGTTTTATCAAATGCAATTTGAGCAACCGATTGTGCAAAGGAAGTGAAATCTTCGCCGCGAGCGACGAAATCCGTTTCGCAATTGATTTCCACCATTACGCCTCGTTTGCCATCATCGGAAATCTTGGCAACGATTGTCCCTTCGTTGGCTGTTTTATCGGCTCGCTTTGCTGCTGTGGCTGCGCCCTTTTTTCGGAGCACTTCGATTGCCAACTCCATATTGCCATTGGTTTCATCGAGCGCCTTCTTGCAATCCATCATTCCTGCGCCTGTTTTGTCGCGCAGTTGTTTTACTAATTCACTTGTCACTGCCATAATTATGCTTTGTCCGTTTCTTGTTGTGGTCTGCGTGGTCTGCGTTCTCTGCGGTCGTGTTTATCGTTCTTTTCCTGCTTCTCTGCTTCGTCCGCTTCCGGCGCTGTTTCCACTTTGCGTGCGTTGCCTTCAACGATCGCATCGGTAATAACGCGGGCGATCAGTTGTATGGATTTCAATGCATCGTCATTGGCGGGGATTATGTAATCAATCCCGTCCGTATCGCAATTTGTGTCGACCATTGCGAATACCGGAATACCGAGACGATTTGCTTCTTGAACAGCGATCGCCTCTTTCTTTACATCAATAACGAATAATGCTCCCGGCAAGCGCGTCATATCAACGATACCGGAAAGCGACTTCTGGAGTTTTTCCTTCTCACGGGAAAGAAATAATGTTTCCTTTTTCGTAATCTTTTCAAACGTGCCGTCAGTTTCCATCTTTTCGATGTTCGTCAGACGTTTTACGCTTTTACGAATAGTAGTAAAATTGGTCAGCATGCCGCCGAGCCAGCGATCCGTTGCATAATACTGATGACCGCGGACGGCTTCTGCCTGAATGACTTCCTTAGCCTGTTTCTTTGTGCCGACGAAAAGGATTTTCTTCCCTTCCGCGACAAGGTTGGAAATTGCTGTCGCAGCGTCCTCAAGAAGGACTTGTGTTTTTTTCAGATCGAAAATGTGGATGCCGTTCCGCTCCATAAAGATATACGGACGCATTTTGGGATTCCAACGGCGGGTAAGGTGACCAAAGTGGGCACCGGCAGAAAGTAATTCTGCGAGTTCTACACGAGGCATAGTGTTCCTTTATGTTTGGTTTGTTTTCGTCTACTTTCATCATCTTGATGCAGAGTTTCGCAGTGCGAAACACCGCTGCATCAATCCGAAAGTATGTTTGATTTAATGTTACTGTCTCCGGCGAGGACTTGGCGTCCTCACCAGAGAACATTCTCTTAGCGCTTGGAGAACTGGAAGCGTTTACGGGCTTTTTTCTGTCCGTATTTTTTCCGTTCCACCATGCGGGGATCGCGAGTCATCATGCCGTTCTTGCGTAGCACAACGCGATTCTCTTCGTTGATTTCAACCAATGCACGGGCAACACCGAGGATCACAGCGCCGGCCTGACCGGAAGGTCCGCCGCCTTCGACGTTCACATTCACATCATACTTTCCGAGGGTATCGGTTACATTGAAGACCTTCGTAATAGAATTGCGATGTGTTTCCAAAGGGAAATATGTTTCGAACGCGCGTTCATTGACAGTGATCTTTCCTGAGCCGTTCTTTAAGTACACACGGGCGACCGAAGTTTTGCGGCGTCCGACTGCGTTGATCATTTGTTGCATGTACGTCCTTCTTAATTGAATTCGATGACTTCTGGTTTTTGTGCGGCATGCGGATGTTCCGTGCCTGCATACACTTTTAATTTCTTGATGATCTGGCGTCCCAGTTTCGTATGCGGGATCATTCCTTTTACGGCATGTTCAATAACGCGTTCCGGATGATTTTTCAGCACATCTTTGAACTGCTGAAACACTGCGCCGCCCGGGTATCCGGTGTAATGGAAGTATTCTTTCAACTCGGTACGCTTTCCCGTCACTTTCACCTTCTCAGCATTCACAACGATAACGAAATCGCCAATGTCTGCATTCGGTGTAAACTGCGGTTTATGTTTACCACGGAGAATGCGCGCAACCTGTGAAGCAATGCGGCCTAACGTCTTCCCGTTGGCATCAACGACGAACCACTTCTGCGGTACATCGCCTTCTCTAAAAAAAGTTGTGCTCTTATCTACAAAAGCCACGTTGGTTCTCCTCAAAAACTATTGGTTAAAATTATCGATTGAAGTTTATAAATATAGCGTATTTTTGAAATATATGCAATATTTATCAACCATAATTATCATACAACAAGCAATAACGGATTTTCCATGATTTTCTTAAAGGATTGCAGGAACTGCGCTCCGATTGCCCCATCTACCACGCGGTGATCGCAGGACATCGTCACTTTCATGGTGTGACCAACAACGATTTGACCGTTCTCCACCACCGGCTTTTCAACAATTGATCCGACCGCCAGGATCGCCCCTTCCGGTGGATTGATGATAGCAGCGAAATTCTCGATATCATACATTCCCAGATTGCTGACGGTAAATGTGCCATTGGTAAACTCTTCCGGTTTCAGTTTGTTCTCGCGTGCACGCTTAGCAAGTTCTTTTGTCTCTGCAGAAATTTCAGTGATGGTTTTTTGATCAGCATTACGAATGACCGGCGTGATGAGTCCCTCCTCAACTGCAACGGCAACACTGACATCGATGCGACCGTGCTGGATGATCTTGTCCGGAGTGAATGAACTATTTGCTTTCGGATTTTCACGAAGCGCCAGCGCAACTGCTTTCATAACGATATCGTTGTAACTGATCTTCGTTCCTGTTGCCTCAGTGAATGCGGAGCGGAAATCCATTGCACGTTTCATATTCATTTCCACCGTCAAATAGAAATGCGGAATGGTGTTCTTGCTTTCGAGCAATCTTTTTGCGATCGTCTTTCGCATCATGGACAGCGGAATTTCTTTTGTCTGCAACGGTGCCATAATTTTACGCGGCACCGAAGATCCGCCGCGCGATTCCACATCCGCTTTGACAATTCTGCCGAATGGCCCGCTGCCCGCAACGGTGCGAAGATCAATATTCTTTTCCTGAGCAATTTTCTTCGCAAGCGGAGACGCTTTAATACGCTCATCCGTCTTGATCGCCGGAGCAGTTACTGGTGCCGGTAATACGGCAGGAGCCGCGGCAGATGCTGAACCAGCCGGTGCATGTTCCTGTTTGAGAGCAGGCACCGATTCCGTCAAGAGCGCAGTGATATCTTCCCCCGCTTTGCCGATAATCGCAAGCGGAGCACCAACTTTCACTCCTTCACCTTCACTTGCATATAATTTTAGGATCACACCCGAATCATATGCTTCCTGCTCCATATCCGCTTTGTCGGACTGGATATCAGCAAGAATGTCGCCGGACTTAATCGATTCGCCTTCTTTTTTTCGCCATTTAAGAATGACACCTTCTTCCATGGTATCGCTCAGTTTTGGCATTAACATTTTCGTTGCCATAATTTTCCTTTGTACTTTCACATCGGCACTCCGGTTTAGAACAACCGAAGCTGCCGGTCATTGTTATCGGTATAATACTTTTTTAACTGCTGCAATCACTTTTTCCGGAGTGGGCAGTGCTGCATGCTCAAGGTTTTCTGCATACGGCATAGGAATATCCGCGCTGTTGATTTTCTCTACCGGAGCATCGAGATCGTCGAATGCTTTGGTATGTATCCGGTGTGCGATCTCCGTGCCGACGCTGGCGAACGGCCAGGAATCTTCGACAATCACGCAACGGTTCGTCTTTCTCACCGACTCGAGGATAAGATCTTCATCCAGCGGACGGAGCGTTCGGGGATCTATCACTTCCGCACTGATCCCTTCTTTTTGAAGTTCTTCTGCTGCCTTCAATGCCACAGCAACCATCTTTGTCCAAGCGATTATGGTGACATCAGTTCCTTCCCGTTTGATATCCCCTTTCCCGATTGGAATTATATATTCCCCTTCCGGAACTTCACCTTTGACACCATACATCAATTCACTTTCCATGAAGATGACTGGATTGTCATCGCGAATCGCTGCTTTCAACATGCCTTTCGCATCATAAGGAGTGGACGGGGTCATCACGATCAGTCCAGGGACATGGGCGACCATCGATTCCAGTGCCTGGGAATGCTGAGCTCCCAGCATGTGTGCGGGACCGTTCGGCCCGCGAAACACGATAGGTACTTTAAATTGACCGGAGGACATGTATCGTGCTTTTGCCGCATGATTCATTATCTGATCGAAGGCAAGGATCGCAAAATTCCATGTCATCATTTCCACGATCGGACGAATACCAATACCGGTCATTGCCGCTCCTATTCCGATACCGGCAAAACCTGCTTCCGTGATCGGTGTATCAATGACACGTTTATCGCCGTATTTTTTCCACAAACCCTGTGTTACTTTATACGCACCATTATATTGAGCGACTTCTTCACCCATGATGAAAACACCGGAATCGCGTTCCATTTCCTCATCGATTGCCTGATTAATTGCTTCTCGTATCTGTAATACAGCCATTGTTCAATTTCCCTTTATCAATATTTGACTCCGGAACTGCAATGTTGCGCACCGGAGAATTTCATTTAAGCGTAAATGTTTTCATGCAATACATCCAATGAAGGCTGCGGGCTGGCATCGGCAAACTCCACCGCCTTTTGTACTTCTATTTTGATTTGATCATCCATAGATTCGATGTCCGATTCTTTTAGAATACCTTCGTCCAACAATTCCCTTCCGAACGTCTCAATTGGATCGCGTTTCTTATATTCTTCAATTTCTTCTTTCGTTCGATATTGACCCGGATCGGACATGGAGTGTCCGCGATATCGGTACGTACGTGCTTCCAGGAATGTGGGTAGATTTTCTTTTCTCGCTCTTTCAATGGCAACGCTCATTTCGCGGTACATTTCGATAACATCCATGCCGTTTACAGCACCGCGTGCCATTTCATATCCCGCTGCTTTTTCGAATAAGTGTTCACCTGCCATTGCACGGGAAATCGCCGTGCCCATTCCATACCCGTTATTTTCGCAAATAAAGATCACCGGCAATTTCCATAATTGAGCCATGTTCAATGTCTCATGGAATACACCCTGATTTGTCGATGCTTCTCCCATGAAACAGATCGTGACTGAATCCTTTCCCTGATATTTCGTTGCAAATGCCGAACCAGCAGCGAGCGGCGGATGACCTCCGACGATTCCCCAGCCCCCCATGAATCCTTTCGAGAGATCATAGAAATGCATTGAACCGCCGATGCCTTTGGAAACTCCAGTTGCTTTCCCGAACAGTTCCGCCATACAGCCGTTCGCCTCCATTCCGCGTGCGAGTGCAAGACCATGGTCGCGGTATGCCGTATAGATAAAATCATCTTCGCGAAGTGCGGCAATCGCACCGACGCCGGTCGCTTCCTGTCCGATATATAAATGACAGAAACCGCCGATCTTTCCTTTCCCGTATTCCTGTGCGGCGCGTTCTTCGAACCGACGGATAAGCAACATTTCGCGGTACATTTTGATCAATTTCTCGTTCGACAGATTAAGATCCGTCCAGCGAGGTTGTTTCGTCTTCTTTTTTTCTTCTTTCATTCTTGATATATCCTAATGATAGTATTCGATGATAGTGAGAAACATTTATACATGTTGCTCCGCATGATAGGAACTTCGTGTGAGCGGACTTGATTGAACATGCTTGAAACCCATTTCCAGTCCCCGCGTGCGATACTTCGCGAATTCGTCAGGATGGACATATCGCTCTACCGGAAGATGGTTCTTTGTCGGCTGCAAGTATTGACCGATCGTGAAAATATCACAATTCACCGCGCGTAAATCGGCCATGACATCCATAACTTCATCCGCAGTTTCACCGAGACCGACCATGATTCCGGTCTTCGTTGTAAAGCCGCGGTGTTTTGCTCTGTCCAACAATTCCAGTGAACGATGATACTGTGCCTGGGGACGAACAGTCCGATAGAGCCGCGGAACTGTTTCGATATTATGATTAAGGATATCCGGCTGGGCATTCAACACAACTTGTAATGCCTCTTCACTTCCCATGAAATCAGGAATGAGTACCTCAATTGTACAGAGAGGCACATGCTTGCGTATCTCGTGAATGGTATTTGCAAAAATGTGCGAACCGCCGTCGAATAATTCGTCGCGATTCACCGAAGTAATTACTGCATGTTTCAGTTTCATCAACGCCACGGCTTCACCGACACGCCGAGGTTCATCCTCATCAACAATATGCATCTTTCCGGTCTTCACATTGCAGAATCCGCAACTGCGTGTGCAGGTATCGCCGAGGATCATGAACGTCGCAGTACCGGAGTTCCAACATTCACCCATGTTCGGACAGCGTGCCTCTTCGCAGACGGTATGGAGTTTCCTGTCGTCGATCATGCTCTTTAGACGGGAATAATTCTCTCCGCCGGGAACACGCGCTTTCAGCCATTCGGGTTTCCGGATACCTGTTTGTTTTTGTTCCTCTGTTGCAGGAATTTCTTGAATTACAATTTCCATGTTCACACCGCCTGCATCACATCAAAATTTTCCAAATAGTAGACTACTTTCTGCATGAACATTCCACCGAGTGCACCGTCAATAATGCGATGATCGTACGACATCGAAATATAGACCATTGAGCGGATCGCAATTGCATCGTCAATCACCACCGGACGCTTCTTGATCGCACCAACGCCGAGGATGGCGACCTGAGGTTGATTGATGATCGGGAAACCATATAGATTTCCATATCCGCCGGGATTGGTAACGGTGAATGTTCCGCCGGTCACTTCATCCGGCATCAATTTTTTGCTTCGCGCACGATTGGCTAGATCGTTCAACGACCGGGCAATACCGGCAAGGTTCTTCTGTTCGGCATTTTTGATTACGGGAACGATCAAGCCGTTTTCCAGTGCCACTGCGACGCCGAGATTAATATCTTTCCGCACAATGATTGTGTCGCCGTCAACGGAAGAATTGAGCATCGGAAAATCCTTGATCGCTTTCACCACCGCATCCAGGAAGAATGGCGTATAGGTCAGGTTGAATCCTTCTCGTTTTTCGAATGCTGCTTTGTTCTTCTCACGGAACTTCACAATAGTTGTCAGATCCGCCTCTGAGAGTGAACCGACATGCGCCGATGTGTGTTTGCTGCGCACCATATGTTCCGCAATCGCCTTCCGCATGGTGTCCATTTTGATAAGATCCACACGACCTGCAGTATAGGTGATTGGTGCTGCCGGTTTTGGTGAAGAATACGACGGCGGAGCAATTTTCTGAGACGGAGATGCAAGTGTGCCGCTTTTCTTCTCCCGCACATAGGTGAGAATATCGTTTTTCGATACTCTTCCATTCGATCCCGTGCCAGGAATCGATTCCAGTTCGCTCATAGAAACACCTTCCGTACGCGCAATGTTCAAAACAAGCGGAGAATAAAATCTGCCGCCAGGCACCGGTTCGTGTATGACTTGTTGTGTAACAGTTATGGATTGCTGTGCAGAAACTGTTTCAACAGTCGGTGCTGGATTCGGCGCAGTTTCCGGAGCAGAAACAATAACGCCAGCTCCGGTTGCGATCTTTGCAATGACGGTATTGACTCCGACCGTTGTCTGCTCCGGGAATAAAATTTCTGCCAATACTCCCGCGGCCGGTGCCGGTATTTCGGAATCAACTTTATCCGTACTGATTTCCAGCAACGTTTCATCCTTAGCAATCTTGTCGCCGATTTTCTTGTGCCATTTTGTAATCGTCCCTTCTGCAATACTCTCGCCCATTTGCGGCATGATCACGTCCACCAATGTTCCGCTGGAAACAGATGGTTGCGGCGCAGAAACTGCAACCGCTGGTGTTGATTCCGTAACGGGTGCTGCTTTCGATGCTACAGGTAAAGGTAACGGAGCAACAGCGCTGACGGTTGCATTCACATCGGTATTGATTCGCGCGATAACAGTATTGACTCCGACCGTTGTTGTTTCCTGAAACAAGAGCTCGGCAACAACGCCTGCAGCGGGAGCAGGAATTTCTGAATCAACTTTGTCCGTGCTGATCTCAAGCAGTGTTTCGTCCTTAGCGATTTTGTCGCCGACTTTTTTATGCCATTTGGAGATCGTTCCTTCGGCAATGCTTTCGCCCATTTGAGGCATGATCACATCAACTAAAGCCATAATTTCCTATTGTTATATTTTGTTAGAATGCTGCCAGCTCCTGTAAAGCGGCAATGACTTTTTTTGTGTTCGGTAAAAAGAACTCTTCTAATGTCGGACAGTACGGTGTTGGCGTGTCGATTGCGCCGATCCGTTTTACCGGAGCATCGAGATACTGAAAGCATTGATCGGAGATCAATGCTGCAATCTCTCCGCCGATTCCGCCGGTGATATTGTCTTCATGCGCTATCAACACTTTTCCTGTCTTCCGGACTGATTGAAATATCAGTTCTGTATCAAGAGGCATTAAACTGCGCAAGTCGATCACTTCAACGCTTATACCATATTCATTCTGCACAACATCCGCCGCTTCAAGCGCCATATGGACCATTGATCCATAGGTGATAATAGAGACATCGTTTCCCGATCGCTTGATATCACCTTTCCCAATCTCCACTATATATTCTGTATCGGGAACTTCACCTTTAATATGCCGATACAACCGTTTATGCTCAAGATACACTACTGGATTGCTATCGCGAATCGCAGCTTTAATCAAACCTTTCGCATCATACGGTGTTGCCGGTGCCACAATTTTTAATCCCGGCTGATGAAAAAACCATGCTTCTGGATTTCTTGAATGAAACGGACCCCCATGAATACCTGCGCCGCTCGGAAGACGGACCACCATGGGACACGGTAAATGCCAGCGATAATGTATCGATGCGGAATTATTCACCAGTTGACTAAATCCTGTCGTCACAAAATCTGCAAACTGCATCTCCGCAACCGGACGCATGCCGACGACAGCTGCTCCTGTTGCTGCCCCAAGAATTGCTGTCTCTGCAAGGACTGTATCGATCACCCGGTCTTCCCCGAAATGTTGGAGAAATCCTTTTGTCACTTTAAACGCGCCACCGAATAGTCCAATATCCTCTCCAAGAAGAAACACAGATGAATCCCGCTCCATCTCTTCCCAGAGCCCCTGTGAAATTGCTTCGATATAGGTTATGTGCGCCACGCGGTTGTCGGATTATCGTTCAGTGAAAAAATCGGTTCATACTGCATACACGCCAATCGCCGCATCTTCTGCCGGCGGGTATGGAGAATCAATTGCAAACTGAACCGCATCCTCCAACTCAAGAAACACTTTTTTCTCGTACTCTTCCTTTATTGTGGAAGTCAGAATCTTCTTGTCCTGCAACAATTTTTCTATGCGCTGCACCGGATCCTTTTTTTTCCATTCCACCAATAAAGTCTTCGGAACATATTCTGCTCCATCATGGGCCGAATGACCATGCATTCTCATTGTGACGGATTCTATCAATGTCGGACCTTCACTGGCACGCGCCCGTTCAACCGCGGTCTTACACGTCTTGTAGACTAATTCTATATCGGTGCCATCAATCGTGACACCGGGAATTCCATATCCTGCTGCCCTGTCCGAATATTTCTCCATCGCCTTCTGCTTTGCAACCGGTGTTGAATACGCAAATTGATTATTCTCGATAATCAGGATCAGCGGCAGTTTCATTACCGAAGCCATTGCAAGCGATTCGTGTACATCTCCCACATTGCTTCCGCCGTCGCCGATATATGTCATTACAACTGCTTTTTCTTTTCGAAGTTTGCTTGCCAGTGCAACACCTGCAGCCATCGGGATCATTGCACCAAGATGGCTGATGTTCCCATAGATCTTTAAAGAAGGATCTGCATAATGCCCTGTACCATCTCGTCCCTTCGATAGCGAATTCCCTCGTCCTAAATGCTGCAGCATTAAATGCCGCAGCGATTGACCTTTCACAAGATGTGCGCCCATATCCCGATGCATCGGGAAGAGATAATCCTTCGTCTCCAGAGCGAATGCAGATCCTACTGCTGTCGCCTCGTTTCCATTACCCGTATATGCACCTCCGACGATTTTCCCCTGGCGATAGAGCTTGAGAATTGCTTCCTCAAATGCACGGGTCAGCAACATAAAGTAATACAGGTGAAGGTACTGTTCCTTCGTCAAATTCACTTTTACATTTTGCTGCATTATGGTTCCGGAATTAGCGGTTCTCTTTTTCGTAACTGCCATTGCCACCCATTCAGAATGCGTTATTAAAAGGCCGCTAATTTTTCGAGTGCACTGGTAATATGATGTTCCTGCGGAAGCACTGTATTCTCCAATGCAGGTGCGAACGGAATCGGAGCATCCAATGCAGCAACGCGGGCAAGCGGCGCGTCGAGATGTTCAAAACACTCTTCGGCAATCTGCATTCCGATTTCCGCACCGAAACCGCCGGTCTTTGTATCTTCGTGCACGACGAGAACTTTCCCCGTCTTCCGAATTGAGTTGTACACAGTTTCTTTATCCCACGGAATGAGTGTTCGCAGATCGATCACTTCAACGCTGATACCTTTTTCTTCCAGCTTGCGGGCTGCTTCAATGGAACGCTGCACCATGAATCCCCACGTTACTACAGTAATGTCTGTGCCTTCCCGTTTCACTTTTGCTACACCGAACGGCAGACAATAATTCTCATCCGGCTCATTTGTCGCTGCAAATTGCTGCCGATACAAACCCTTATGTTCACAAAAGAGAACCGGATTCTCTTCGCGGATCGCCGTCTTCAATAATCCTTTTGCATCCGCTGCATTGGAGGGCATGGCGATCCAGAGTCCCGGAACATGCGTGAAAATACCTTCGATACTTTGGCTGTGATACAATCCGCCACGGATGTAACCGCCTGTTGCCACACGGATAACGACCGGACAAGTCCAATCACCATCTGTACGGTAGCGCATGTGAACAAGCTCGTCCTTAATTTGCATGAACGCAGGCCAGATATAATCACCGAACTGAATTTCAACGACAGGTTTGAATCCTCGTACTGCGAGACCGATCGCAGTTCCCATAATACTCGCTTCCGCAAGGGGCGAATTGAAACAACGATCTGCACCGAATTTGTTCGTCAGATTTTTTGTCGCTGTGAACACGCCTCCCTTTCCATCGGCAACATCTTCCCCGTATACCACCATTTTGGGATTGCGTTTCATCTCTTCATGCAGCGCATGATTGATCGCATCCACCATAACGATGCTCGTACCGTTGTGCATTGGTTCCACAAAATTCTCTTTGGGAACGATCACGTTCGGCGAGAAAACATTCCGCAATGCAGTATCGGCTGTTGGACTTGCAGCGGCTTCGGCGTAATCTGATGCAGCCTCCACTTCCTTCTTCACTTCAACGCGTACCGCATCAAGGTCCTTCTGGGAGGCATATCCGTTCGCGATGAGATACTTTTCGAATTTCGGAATGGGATCCTTCGCTTTGTCTTCTTCAATCTGTTTCGCTGTCATGTATTTCTTCGGATCGTCTGACGAAGAGTGCGGGAACAATCGCACGCAATGCGCTTCGATCATAGCGGGACCGTTGCCGCTCCGCGCGTACGCCACCGCTTCGGATGCGGCGCGGAACGATTCTAAGAAATCTGTTCCATCAATCTCGAATGTTTTCAAGTTCGGATAAGCACTGTATAACCGCGCAACCGATCCGCCGACGATTTGGTCTTTTACCGGAACGGAGATTGCGAATTTGTTATTCTGTACACAGAAAATCACAGGAAATTTTTCACGACTTGCCCATGCCACCGCTTCGGCAAACTCTCCTTCGCTCGTCGCTCCCTCGCCGGACGAAACATAGGTGACTTCATCGTTTCCTTCTTTACGTGAACCCATTGCAGTACCGACTGCCTGAAGATATTGTGTCCCGGTCGGAGAAGACTGTCCCACTATTCTATAGCGTTTATCGCCGTAATGCGACGGCATCTGACGGCCGTGCGACGACGGGCCTTCAATGCGGTGCATGTTTTCACAGAGAATGTCTTTTGCCGTAGTACCATAGGCAAGGGAAAATGCCAGATCCCGATAGTACGGATATGCCCAATCATATCCTGACTTCATCGCCATTGCAATCGCGACCTGAGCTGCCTCGTGTCCCGGCCCGCTGATGTGAAAAAGAATTTTCCCCTGCTTCAACAGATTCATTTCCTTCTCATCGATATAACGGGCGAGCACCATTGTCCGGTATGCGAACATCAGCTGTTCTTTCTTCAATACGCCGTTATGTAATTGAGATGATGTCATAACTCCATTGGAGTGTGCCGGATGTTTTTTCTCCAGCACGGCGGATTTTTTTGACGCCATTACGTTAGTTCTCCTCTATAGCAACTTCATTGTGGCGAAGCAGTGATAAAAGTTCTTTTCTGGAGATCTGTTTGATCTCTAATGAAAAGATTTGAGCAAAATGTGTCATAAGGTGATTCTGGACTTCAGTGATACTTACTTCCCTGCCAAGGACATTTTTCAGCGAGGTCACGCCTTTATGAAATATTCCGCACGGGATGATCCGATCAAAAAATGACAGATCTGTGTGCACATTCAATGCGAATCCATGCATCGTAATCCATTTGCTCACTTTCACACCGAGTGCTGCGATCTTGTCATTCTTCACCCAAACACCGGTGAATTCCTTTTCCCTTCCGGACTGAATACCGTATTCATTCAGCGTACGGATAATCATCTCTTCGATATCGCGCAGGTAGCGGTGAATATCCTGATAATGTTCATTCAGATCGAGGATTGGATAACCGACGATCTGGCCTGGACCATGAAACGTCACATCGCCGCCCCGATCGATCCAGAACATATCGATCTTTCGGTCGTTCAGTTCCGTTTCTTTTGCTAACAGATGATTCTCGTCCGCACCTTTACCGAGAGTAAACACCGGCTCGTGTTCTGTCAACAATAGTACGTCACCGACACGCTTTTCGAGACGTGCAGTAAAGACCTGCTTTTGCAGGTCCCACGTTTCGGCATATTTGGTTCGTCCGAGATCAACAACGAGCAAGTGATTCATAAAAAAACAAACTTCCGAAGTACAAAGGACTCCGGAAGTTCTCATTCATCCTTAAATATGTAATGCGCGGCCGTATGCATCCAGTGCCGCTTCCATCACCCCTTCCGTCAATGTCGGGTGTGCGTGGATAGTGTTATATAATTGTTCGGCAGTTGTTTCGAGCGTACGCGCAGTAGCGAGTTCGGCGATCATCTCCGTTGCTTCCGGTCCGATGATATGTGCGCCAAGCAGCTCTCCGTATTTTGCATCGAAGATCAATTTAACCATACCTTCTGTTTCGTTGAGAGCGAGTGCTTTTCCGTGTGAACGGAAAGGGTACCGTCCCACTTTAATCTCTTTTCCCGCAGCGCGAGCTTTTTCTTCCGTCATTCCAACGCTGGCAACCTGCGGTTGGCAATATGTGCAGCCCGGGATATTCTCATAATCCACGGCGTGCGGATGTTTACCCGCGATGGATTCAACACAGACGATTCCTTCGTGCGAAGCTTTATGCGCAAGGCATGGAGGTCCGGCTACGTCGCCGATGGCATAGATGCCGTCAACATTGGTCTTCAAATGTTTATCAACTTTGATGAAGGACTTTTCTGTTTTCACTCCAAGCGCTTCAAGTCCAAGATTTTCTATGTTGCCCTGCACACCTATCGCACTCAGCACGATATCCGCCTTGATCTCTTTCGCACCGTCCTTATTGGAATATTTGACGGTGGCTTCTTTGCCCGGAGTAACACTTTCCACTTTCGTGTCGACAAGCACTTCAATGCCGGATTTTTCAAAGTTACGGCGAAGAATTTTGGTAATCTCGCGGTCTTCAATCGGCAGCAAACTGTCGAGCATTTCGATGATAGTTACTTTCGTGCCGTATGCATTATAAATATATGCAAACTCTGAACCGATCGCTCCTGAACCGATGACCACCATCCGCTTTGGTACTTCGGGTAACACCATCGCTTCGGAACTGGTAATGACTTGTTTGTAATCCACAGGAATGTTCGGCAGAATGCGAGGCCGTGCTCCGGTAGAAACGATAATATTCTTTGCGTTGATCTTTTCCTTTTTCCCAGCCGTATCTACTTCCACAACACCTTTGGCGATGATTTTCGCCGTTCCATAGATATGGTCCACTTTGTTCTTTTTGAAGAGGAATTCAATTCCCTTAGAACTCTTTGCCGAAATATCGCGACTTCGTTTCACCGCTTTCGAAAAATCCGACTTCAGGTTATCGAAGGTAAATCCAAAATCTTCTGCATGCTTGAATGTGGTGAGTACTTCGGCATTCTTGATGAGTGCTTTCGTCGGGATACATCCCCAGTTCAGGCAAATGCCGCCGAGTTTGTCTTTCTCCACGACCAGAACTTTCAGTCCTAATTGTCCTGCGCGAATGCCGGCGACATATCCGCCCGGACCTCCGCCAATCACAACAACATCAAATTGCTTATCAGCCATAAATTCCTCTTTCTAGAATTGAGTTATACATCATAACTTGGTGCTTCTTCTTGTTCGACCTCTTTCTCATCCTTCTGTGCCGGCCGGATCACTGCCTGGACAATGTACCGCAGCAGACCGAACAAGATGAATGCAGCAAAGAGATAAAACAGAGCACTTCCCTTTGTAAAAATGATCAGTAACAGGCAGAAAAATAATGAAATACCTTTCACCGGATGTTTCTGAAGCCCTTTTGCCGACAACTTCGGCAGCGTATCGTATTTCACTTTACTGACCATGATGAGTGAAACGACCACACTAAGCGGGGCGAGCATTGACGCCGCAAATGGTTCCAGGTGGTTTGTTTCATCCATAAACGTGAGAACGAACGAAACGATTGCGAACGCACTGGACGGTATCGGAAGTCCGACAAAATAGTCCTTATCAAATCCCACCAGTTGCACATTAAATCGTGCAAGCCGTATCCCACCCATAATCAACAGTAACGAACTGATGATGAGTCCCCACTCCTGATATTGATACAGGTGAAGTTTGTATACAAGAAAAGCCGGCGCTGCTCCGAACGACACGACATCGGAAAGCGAATCAATCTCCACACCGAACTG
Source organism: Bacteroidota bacterium (assembly GCA_041665525.1). Lineage (GTDB taxonomy): Bacteria > Bacteroidota > Ignavibacteria > UBA10030 > UBA8401 > UBA8401. The sequence goes on from JBAYIS010000042.1 coordinate 21,230, forward strand.
GCTGCTGGATTTGGTCAACCGCGCCATCATTCCGTCCAACGCATCAAAGAGCCCTGCCATCAGTATGAAGTACGACGCTTCTGTGAAGTGCCCTTCACTCGTCTGAACGATGGAAAGGAATCCGCAAAACATGTTCAGCACGGTGAAGAGAGTCGGTACGACTGCTCGCGTGATTCTCACTTCAACTCCGCGATAATGGTTTCACCCGCGACTGTCTTTTGATTCATCGCTACTTTTACCGTCGATCCTTTCGGGACATAAATGTCGACACGGGAACCGAACTTGATCATCCCAAAGCGCTTACCAGCTTGGACTGTGTCGCCAACGGCAATGTGTGCAACGATTCTTCTGGCGACAAAACCGGCGATCTGTTTGAAAAAGACCCGTCCACGGGAATTTTCCATTCCGATATGCGTTTGTTCATTCTTTAATGACGCCTTGTCTTCAAATGCAGCAAAAAATTCACCCTTGATGTATTCGAAATATCCGACCGTACCGCTGATAGGGTTGCGATTTACATGAACATTCACGGGAGACATGAAAATGCAAACCATGGTCGCTTCGCCTTTTATGTACTTTTCTTCCATAACCGATTCGATCTTGATAACCGTCCCGTCCGCCGGCGAGATCACAAGGTTCTCCCCTTGCGGTGCGATCCGTTCCGGATCGCGGAAGAAGTTCAGCGTGAAGATAAACAAGAGAATGGCAAACGAGATAAGGATCGTTTTTACTATGACCTGACCGATCAAGAAATAAGAACCAAAAGCGAGAACAAGACAAAATGCAGTGACCGCAAAAAACACATCATAACCGTACTCTGTAATCAAGATGATACGCTCCGAATTTTCAGAAAGTGGTGAACACGATGCATGGAACAGATAAATTTCGCAACAAAATTACCGAAAAAATGAGGCAAAGTCAATCTTGCATATTTTCGATAGTTTTGCTACTTTATGTCAGAATCTTATTCAACCTATGACCCTTATTCCAAAGAAATTTATAACACTGAAGATCAAAGCGAAATCCCGATTTTTACTATAAAGTGAAACGTCCCGAAAATCCATCGGGACTTTTTTTTTGCTGTCCCCAAATCGTTAACGAGTGAGAATAGCAGAATTCCAAAAACAGTTTGAACAGTCCGCCCCGCCGGCAATTGCATGGAAAGGGGATAATATTGGACATCAGATCGGCAGAGCCGATGCGGTCATACAAAATATTCTGATCGCACTCGATTGCACGCCGGAAGTTGCCGCGGAAGCAATTCGGAAAAATGCGAATTTAATCGTCACGCATCATCCGCTGTTGTTTCACCCGCTTAAAAAGATCACCCCGCAGTCCCGCGTCGGTGATCTTGTATTGACGCTGACTGAACACCGAGTGAACCTGTATGCTGCACACACAAATCTGGACAGTGTACAGTGGGGAGTAAATTTTTGTCTAGCAAATACTCTGGGACTTACTGATGTTCGAATCCTCTCCCCGCTCATCGACAGTGTCTCCAAGATAGTTGTTTTCGTACCGCAGACACATACCGAAGCCGTTGCCAATGCTATGCACAATGCCGGCGCAGGAATGTTTGCGAAATATGACAAATGTAGTTTTCGTTCCTCAGGTACCGGAACATTCCGCGGAAAAGGGAACGCGCAGCCATTTATAGGAACAGTGGGAATTCTGGAACGTGCTGCAGAAGAGAGGATAGAGATGATGGCGGAGAACTGGAAAGTCGACGCCATTATTGCGGCAATGCTGAACGTCCACCCATACGAAGAAGTTGCCTACGATGTGTATCCCCTTCGGAACCGGAATACTGAATATGGACTTGGAGCGATCGGCAATTTGTCGAAACAGATGTCCCAGTCGTCGTTCCTGTCACTGGTGAAGAAAAAACTCGGCGCGTCGGCGCTCCGTTTTTCCGGAACGGCGAAAGCCATCCGCCGCGTAGCCGTGTGCGGAGGTTCAGGATCCGACTATATCAATGATGCCGTTAGCCAGGGTGCCGATGCCATGGTTACGGCGGACTTGAAGTATCATACCTTCCAGGAGTTCGAAGAACGGATCCTTCTAGTGGATGCCGGGCATTACGAAACGGAACATGTTGTGCTTCCGACCCTGGCAAAGAAATGCAGAGAGATAGCAATTCATGGAAAACTGACTGGAAAAATTTTCATTACACAACATCGAACAAATCCCGTACATATATTCTAAGCAAGGAGAATCAATTGGAAGAAACACTGCGGTTACTCTACCAGTTACAACTAGTCGACAGCAATCTGGATGACGTAGAAGAATTAAAAGGCGATCTGCCGGAAACAGTCAAAGCACTCAACGAAGAAATCACCGCCTTGAAGGAAAAGGCAGATGCCAAACAGAAATTTATCGATGATTTCGTTTCCTCCAGGAACGCTGCAGACAACGATATCAAAGATTTTGAAGAGAAGCTCAAGAAATACAAAGAGCAGCAATACCAGGTGCGCAATAACAAGGAATATGATGCCATCACGAAAGAGATCGACTTCGCTGAAGAGTCCGTGAAGACGCTCAATAAGCAGTTCGAGGATTTTGAGAATCAAATGTCTGTTGCGAAACTGGAACTGGAAGAATATCAAACCAGCTTGAACGAGCTAAACGAGACGTTGAAAGAGAAATCGGACGAACTATCGGTTGTCTCAAAGGAAACGGAAGACGAAGAACTGAAGTACAATCACGAACGGGAAAAAATTGTCGCACGGTTAGACAAAGAGATCCTCTCCCGTTATGCGAAGATCCGTACGGGTCGCGGCAAAGCCGTTTCGACCATCCGGAAACAGTCATGCAGCGGATGCGGCAACAGAGTTCCGCCGCAGCACATCATGGAGATCCGGCGTAATGATAGAATCTATCTCTGTCAGCACTGCGGCCGCATCATCGTATCGGACGAACTGGCGCACACCGTGAATGCTGCAAAATGAAGCTGACGGCGTTTACTGACGGTGCTTCGCGCGGCAATCCTGGCGATGCGGCGATTGGAATAGTCCTGAAGGATGAGCAGGGACGGACCATTCTGACGCACAAGAAATATTTAGGCACAACAACCAACAATGTGGCGGAATATTCCGCCCTGTTGGCGTGTCTTGAGCTGGTCAACAAGACAGAAACTTTTCATTGCTCCGAACTTGTTGTACATACAGACAGCGAATTGATGGCCCGTCAGTTGAACGGCCAATATAAAGTAAAGGATGCAGGATTAAAGGTGCTGTTTTTGAAAGTGAAGGAAGTGCTGACGACATCTCCCTTCACATTTTCCATCCGCCACATACCCCGATCATTGAATAAAGAGGCGGATGCATTGGCGAATGAGGCGATAGACACAAAATAAGAAGATTCACATGAACGAAATTATTATCATCATAGCAATCACGATGATCCTGTCCAGTCGCTCGTACGACCGGGACGCCCAAGTTTTTAATTCATCATCTATTCATTCTCATCAGCGAGATGTTGTACAAAGCCAACAAGCTGCCGTGGTGCGCCAGGCAATCGCTGTAATTCATTCACGAATTATGGAGGAAAGTCCGAACTCTTTCCCCGTACGCTTCGCAGCGTGCAGGGATGGACACAGTGCCGGATAACATCCGGGGTCCCGTTCATTCGGGATACGGAAAGTGTCACAGAAAATAAACCGTCCCGGTGCAGTGCGCCGGGATAAGGGTGAAACGGTGCGGTATGCAATCAAGCGTACTTAATGTAAGAGCGCACCACGCCGTCAGTAATGACGACGGTACGACAAACCCCACTGAGAGCAAGACCGCGTAAGTTTCGTTTCCCCGCAAGGGGAAAAGAGATGTCCGCTCAATTCTTTATGGAGACGAAACGGGTAGGTCGCTGGAATCACACAGTAATGTGCGATCAAGAGAAATGATTGCCTCTCCTGCTTGCAGGAAAGACAGAATTCGGCTTATCAGCTCGCCCAGCGCTTCGTTGGCTTTGTGCAACACTTTGAGATTGAAAGATGCATTCTCTCACAAGATTCCGATTAACTTCGGTATCGCATCGGAGAATTGCATTGACTACAAAAAAAGAATACCGTTGGACGGTCGCTCCCGCTCCTCCGGCCGAACTCGTCAAACAACTGTCTGACGAACTTACGATCTCTACTTCACTTGTTTCGATCCTCATCAACCGCGGAATCGACTCGTTCGAGAAAGCCAAAAAATACTTCCGGCCTTCCATCGATCAGCTTCATGATCCGTTCCTGATGGACGGAATGTATATTGCCGTCGACCGGTTGCTCCGCGCCAAGAGCAGCAACGAAAAAATCCTTGTCTACGGTGATTACGATGTGGACGGCACCAATGGTGCCGGTATGCTGTACCTCTATTTCAAAGAGATCGGCTGCGACGTCACCTATTATATTCCGGACCGGCTGACCGAAGGGTACGGCATCTCACAACCGGGAGTCGAATTCGCAAAGAAGGAAGGGGTTACTCTTCTTATCGCTATCGACTGCGGCATCACCGCACTCGCTCAAGTCGAGTACGCGCGTCAACTGGGCATCGATGTGATCATTTGCGACCATCACGAGCCTGCCGATGAATTACCGAACGCCGTTGCCATTCTCGATGCGCTGAAACCGAACTGCCGCTATCCGTTCAAGAGCCTTTGCGGCACCGGCGTCGGCTACAAATTTATTCAAGCGATTGCACGCACACTGGGACATGAAGAAAAGATCGAAAAATATGTGGACTTCGTTGCTCTGGCCACAACGGCGGATATCGTACCGCTGGTGGATGAGAACAGAATATTTGTCCGGCTGGGATTGGAACGTATCAATACCAACACCCGTCCCGGTATCCGTGCGCTGCTCGAAAGCGCGGGATTGAAAATTGGTGCGATCACCAC
>JBAYIS010000043.1:0-23474 GCA_041665525.1 Bacteroidota bacterium
GATCGTTACGGCGGTGCGAAATATGTCATCCCTAAGGTTGCCGTAAATATCCCTCGGCTGAAGTTCTACAAGATGTTCGCCGTCGGACAGTTCGGCGATACGTATTTCACTTTGCTTTATCCAACCGGACCATGCGCCGCCATCAATCCTATGCCGAACTTCTATTTGATCCGAAGAAATCACACCCCATCTGGCATCGGCTGTCCAACGAAGAAGCACGGATGGTGATTCAACCACAGGTTGAACGATCTGAATTTTGATCGGGTAGTTTATTGCTTTCCTATTAAGTATTCCAACCCCCACACCATGGCCGGCAACATACACTTTATCTTTTAATGGAAGCACGACGCGAAGTTCACGCAACTCCGTTCCGGTTTCAACATTATATGTTGACCACTCTCCGTCTTTATAACTGAATAATCCCCGTTCTCCCGCAACCCAAATCCTGTTGTCACCGTCTACCTGCAGATCCCAAATTCTTCTGCTTCCAAAAAGATTGTTTTTTAAGATCCAACGGATCGAATCATTCGTATCGATCATACCTAATTGCGAACTGAAATTTGAAAACCATAGCTGCTCATCGTCATCTACCGCTATTGAATAGATAAAATTAGATAGGTGATAGGGGAATTGCCAGCGTTTCCACTCTCCATCGCGAAATCGGCATAATCCGTTTTTGGTGCCGAACCAAAGCGCGCCGGATTTGGATTCCACAAACGAATACACTCTATTACTGCTCAAACCGTCCTTCGTCGTAACAGAACGGAACTGACCGTTCTTTAACTGAAAAGCGCCGGGATCAGTCTCAGGAGATTCAAAATGTTTCCCCAATCCCAGAAACCAGAGATTTCCCTGTCGGTCTTTTCGGATCTTATGCACCTTTGGCGCTGTTAAGCCTTCCCGTGCACCAAAGTGTTTCCACGAAACACCATCCCATCGGTATGCGCCGGAAAAAGTGGCACCGCTGCCTATCCAAATTGCTCCTTCGTTGTCCTCGTTTATACCGGTGATCAGACCAAGCGGTTTTCCGTCAATATGTGTTATCCGGCGTTCGTTTCCATTTTGTTGATGAATAACCAGTCCATCCATGGTTCCGATCCACACTTCTTCGCTGCTCGTTTTAAAAACCTCCATCACGATATTTCTTTTATCGGTGAAAGGATAGCGCCAGTGAGTCCATTGGGGGAAGGTGTTCCGATAGAGAAACAATCCATTGTCTGTACCAATCCACAGATCTTCGTTGTCACGAAACTTCACTACCTGGGCGTTTGATATTTGGGGAGGAGTATATTTGAGAAAACGCCAGATGCCGTTTCTTCTGATCCGGATCTCTCCAGATTGATAGACGGCGATTGCAACTCCCGACGGTGAGATATCCAAGGATCGGATCGGCAAACCCCGCTCCGTTTTACTGTAGTGCGGTTCACCGTTTGCACTCCATTCCCAAATACCCATTAGCGTCCTCGGGCTTTCAAGTGACAGGAGGCCATCGCCTGATTGGTTATCTACAATCGAACGAGCTGATTGGTTTTTGAAGATGATATCCCACTGATTATTCTTATATCGAGCTATCCCAGCATTACCCAATGACCAAAGTGCGCCGGACCGAAGGCGCCAAATATTATAGATTGTTGGGGATACATTCATTGAATACGGTGTTAGTTCTTTTCCTTTAAGAAGATAGAATACACCGTTAGAGGTTGCGATGATCAATGTAGTACTGTCGAACAATGCTGCAGTTGTAATTTTCCCCTCGAGCGTATCGACAGGTGCAAAAACATGATCGAATCCTTCTTTACCGCCGGAATACAACGTACGGTTAGTAAGAACGAATATTTCTCCGTTCCTGCCTTTAAATATTTTATTTGCTTGTATTTCGGGTAAACCGTGCGCACTGTCAATAGCATGCCAGCGGAAACCGTCATACCATGCAATACCTTTCGGCGTCACGACCCACGGTGTACCATCATCAGACTCAGTAATATTCTCGATAATATCCGACGGTAACCCCGTTTTCGTGGTGAAACTCGTCCATCGCCATGGTTCGTGAAGATGTTCAAATTGCGCTTGTGCGCTGTATACAATACAGCACAACAGGAACAAGAGAAGATGGGCTTTAGTAAAAATCGTACGGTTCACTGGCAATCCAATCTGAGCAATCGGTGAATCCATTTCAGAAGAATATATTCTCAACAATGTAAATAAATATTGCATTCTTCCCAATATCGCAGCTTCACTACAATGAAAAACCCCGCGGCGAACCGCAGGGTCTTTTTCTTCTCATTATCAGGTTGGAACTTTTTAGAATTCCAATTTCATACCAAATGAAGGAAGAATTTCAAATCCTTTCGGATCAATTGTCCCGGTTGTTTCGATAAAGCGTTCTTCGTTGACATTCAACCGGTTATAGAGATTCAAAACATCGAGGAATGCAACGATTGCAACAGTGCCGAGTTGTTTCCGATAATCGACCCGGACGTTCCATGTATGAAAATCCGGTAGCCGTTCGGTGTTGTTCGCAGTAATCTCTTTTGAATATCGCATCATTAAGGGATTGGTGAACACATTGGCGTGGATGATATATGAATCTTTTGGCCTGCCGGTTGCGAATTTCCATTTTGTAGAAAAGGACCATTCGTGATCCAGTTCATAACCGAATAGAATATTGAAGACATGAGGCTGATCGAAATCCGAACGATACTCACCGGCACCGTTATGATTATCCCGCTTGCTGACGGAATATGAATAATTCAATTGACCGTACCATTTGCCCACAAATTTCTTTACAACGCCGAGATCGATTCCCCGCGCATATCCGCTCCCGACATTCTTTCGGAGATCGGAAGTCCGATCCGTTTTCACGATAAGATCTTTCAAGTCTTTGTAGTACGCTTCTGCCGTGAATTTCACATCGTCCGAAAGATATGTTGTAACACCTGCGATAATATGAATTGCCCGTTCATTGTTCAGTTGTGCATTCCGAACATCCAAAGAGATTGTGCGCAATTCTACCGGTTGGTAATAAATACCTGTCGCTGCGCTGAGTTTGGTCTTTTCACTGATGAAATAGCCGATACTGAAGCGGGGAGAAAGATAGCTTCGTTTGTTGAATTCGCTGTATTCATATCGAACGCTCGGAACGATAGTCAACTTCTCAACCGGTACATATGAGTATTCCAAAAACGCTGCGCCGGTTGATTTCGAAGAATGGGCAGAATTGTTGATCAACGATGGATCGAGGATGATAAATTGATTGGATGGATTTGGACGATAATCATCAGCATCGTAAACGAACAACGTTTCAGCATCCACCTGTATTGCCGAATAATCATATGCTGTGGAATTGATTTGCACTCCTGCGGTTACCGTAGAAACGGAAGAAGGGGTAATCGAAAATTGTGAACGAAGACCGAATTCTTGCTCTTCACTATCATAACGGTAATAGTTTTCCCGGACAAACGCCTCATTTTTTTTCGGTATCACACCGTTTGTCGGATAGACATAAGAATTGCTCCGACGGAACTCCGCTGTGTTTCCGCGGAAATATAGAGCCTTCTCCAAAACACTTGTGGAACCGGTTAATGACCGCCAGTTCATACCAAGAAGATATTTTGTGTCGCTGGATTTGGCCAATTGATTATCATAATTCGAACCGTCTATTTCATAAACATTATCAATGGTCCGTTCAAAAAATTCAGGGGAATAGATACCAATCACGGAGATCTTGTTTTTCGGATCGATCACCGTAGTGGATTTCAACAACACATCGGTGAAACTCGGATATCCTAAATCACTTTGACCGGTCATATCCAGAATTGTTTTGAAATTCTGATGCCGTGCAGAAAATAGTAATGAGGTTCTATCGTGGACTTTGCTTGGACCATCATAATTCACTTCCCATCCAAGCACATCATACGTACCGTTCATGGTGGGAGATTCTTTGTTACCTTCTTTGATCTTCAGGTCAACAAAAGATGCATTTTTCCCTCCATAACGCGCAGAAAATCCGCCTGCCTGAAAATTCGCTTCGTCGATTACGCCCGGGGTAAAGATACTGAATCGTCCACCCTGTGCCTCCTGTTCTTCAGTACCGCCGTCAAAATGAGAAACCTTGTCAAACGGGATATTATCCACAATAACAATATTGTCCCTGGGACTGCCGCCGCGGACGGAGAAGGCCGAGAATTCTCCTCCGCTGCTCGAGACACCCGGAAGTGTTTCGATCGCACGGAAGATATCCCCTGCTGAACCGGGGGAACGACGGATCTCTTCCAAAGAATAGTGAAAATTGGTAACAGGAGATATGTCGTCACCGGAAAATACACCGGCGGTCACTTCGACTGTTTCACCCGTAATCGAGCTTTCATGCAGGATCACTTCGCGAACAGAAGTGGTTTTGCTCCGGACAACTCGAATATCTGTTTCAATATGTTGTGTATAACCTACGGAAGAGAATTTCAGTTTGTAGATATCTTCACCGATGTTTTTCAACAAGTACTTTCCGTCGGCATCCGTCGTTGCGCCGATCGATGTTCCGAGAATTTGAACATTCACATTAGGAATGGGTTGCTTACTATCCATATCTACGACGATGCCCGAGATATTTCCTTTCGCGATATTCTTTTCGAGATCGGACGGTTCATTCGCAAATGCTGTGGAAAAAACGGCTGCAACTAGAATCGCCAGCGTAAGATTCCGAAACAAAACCGTAATTCGATGGTTCATAACTACTCCCTATATTTTAATTGATGATGTATACTGCTGACTATTAACTACGTATTATAAATAAACAGTGTTTAGCATACGGGCAAAAAAAATGTTTTCTATTTGTCCAGCAACTCAGCCATCGTGAAATCTAGTATCCCGTTTATCACTTGGCTTTGCTGATCTTTTGAGATCATCGGTGCACGTTCGCGGATGAAGATCGATACCACGCCATGCAATAATGCCCACAGGGAAAAACATGCAATCTGCGAACTCGGTGCTTTGAGATATCCCTGATTAATACAATCGGTGACGATTTCTTGCAGCACTTCGTACGTATCTTTACCAACCGTCCAATCCGCCGGCGAATTAAATGCTTTCATTGGGGCCCGCATAATGAACATAAGATCGTATAACTCTTGATTTTCCATTGCAAAATCGAGATATATCTTACCGCACGCTCGGAGTTTCTCTGCAGGATGTTTGATAGCACTTAATACCTGCTGCCGTTTGAACAGATCCCGGAAACCGACCTCTTGCAACGCACAGAGGATTGCATCCTTATCAGCAAAGTATAAATAGACCGTGGCGGGACTGTATTCAATCTCCTCAGCAATGCGGCGAATCGTCACATGCTCGAAGCCCTCTTTGATAAAGAGCTTCTTTGCTGCGTTGAGAATCATCTCACGCATTTCGTGTTTTTCACGTTCTTTTCGTTCTGCAGAACCCATTATTTTTTAAATAATAAACAGCGTTTAGTTTATAAACCAATGTATAATTAAACTGGCTGGAAGTCAAGTAAAAAATATATCTACACCAATCTTTCTTTGATCGCTTTAGTTGCTGCTTCCGTACGTGTGTGGACATGGAGTTTTTCGTAGACTTTCCTGAGATGGGCATCGATGGTATGCGGACTCACATTAAAACGCTCAGCCAGATATTTATTGCCGTAACCCTGGACAATTTGTTCAAGAATTTCTTTTTCGCGCGGGGTAAGTCCATATTCTTTGGAAACAGAATGCATCTTTGAAAACATATCGATTGTTTTCCGTGCGATCAATGAATTCATTGGAGATCCACCATTGTATACGTCACGGATCGCTTCAATTATTTTTGATTCTGGAGAGGATTTTAGGAGATATCCCGTTGCTCCCGCACATACTGCATCGAAGATATTATCATCATCATCAAATACTGTTACCATAATAATTTGACTGGAAGGACTTTTCTTTTTGATAATACCTACGCTGGTGATTCCGCCCATTCCTTCAAACCCAATGTCGTGCAGTACGACATCCGGAGCCGGCAGCGTGTCCAATGCAGTTACCGCCTCTTCACAAGAAAGGAAGTATTTTTCGCACTTCATGTCGGATTGATCGTTTATCAACGAAACGATATTATCCTTATACAAAATGTTGTCCTCGACGATCCAAACCGATATTTTTTTCTCTATAGAATTTTCCATAAGGATTTTAAATGAATATGGTGAAACAGTTTCTTTGGCGCCACTACGTGATTACGTCATTTTTAAATATCATAACCACCTCTGTGCCAATTCCATTCTTTGCTTCAATAAATAATTCTGCTTTTAGAATTTCCGCTCTTCGTTTTAAGCTTTGAAGTCCGTTCCCCTCGACAGATTTTTGTAGATCAAAACCAATGCCGTCATCCCTAACCGACAGCAGAAAAACGCTCGGTTTTCGCACTAAAGATATTGCCACTGATTTTGCATTAGAATGTTTTATGATATTGTGTAGAATCTCCTTAAACATTAAAAGGATATTTCTCCGGGTTTCCGCAATACCCTCATCCTTATTTAGTTCGTCATGCACTTGGAATTCATAGGGCATTTCCATCAGCATCCGGCCGGCTATTTCCCGCAACCTGGTTTCAAGATTCACGAATCGATCATACCGCGGATTAAGACACCATACAAAATCGCGTATATAGTCAGCAGTTTGCATTGCTGAATCCGCGATCAAGGATAATCTCTCTTTATTTGTATTATCCTCAGATGAGTTGCGGACCAAACGCTGACTTAGGAGTGTAATACTTCCAAGATTGCTTCCTACCTCATCATGCAGATCGCTTGCGATCCTTAGGCGTTGATCGTTGAGACTCTTCCGATATTCCTTTTTATTTTGGAATATTCGATACGTCGTTATCCCCACGAGTGAAGCGAGCGTGAGGAATGGAATGGCATACATCGGCCGATACAACACCGGCGGTTCTATATAAAACGTGGTTTCGGCTTTTGATTCTCCAATAAAACCATATGCATCAATTGCTTCAACAATCAGTGAATGGTCACCGCTCGGCAAGTTATCGAGAATAACATAATGTTGCGTGGACCAGTTCGTCCAAGCTTGATTATCCAAACGATAGCGAGTTTTAATTTGTTCGGTCGGAGTCACTCCCCAATACGACAGCGGTGTCCACGAACAATGAGCAATATTCGATTCAACTATTGTTTTTGAAAGGAATACTTTCAGTGGCGTTCTGATATTTCGCCGATCCATCACCCGAACGCCGATGCCATGCCCTCCAACATATATCTTATCTTCCGTTGGAAGAACAACTCGCAATTCTCTAAGATACACACCTGATTCATCGCTATAGTTTGTCCACGTTGAATTATTGTAACAATACAATCCTTTTGTCGTGGCAGCCCAAAGGAGACCGGATTCATCACAAACGAGATCCCAGACTTTTTGATTGTATTCGAAAATTTCCTCGCTCTTCCATATCCAATTTATTGAATCCTTCCCATCTATTGTTCCAAGAAGTCCTGAAAATGTAGAAAACAATAACATATTTGAATTATTTGTAGTCAAAGTGTATACTTTTGTATTGTCACCTAATAGTTCTTTCCCTATCCACATTTTTATTTTATTATTTGTTATTCTTACTAATCCATTCACCGTACCTAGCCAAATTGTTCCATTGATACTTTGAGAAAATGAGTATAGTCGGTTAGTCGATATTTTATATAGAGAGTCTATTTGGACTATTTTTCTATCTTGCAATATATATCCAGCAGGATCGTCAGATTTTAATCCTAGACCTAAAAACCACAGACGTCCAATTTTATCTTTACGGATTTTGTGATAGTTTATTAATTTATTCTTAAAAAGATGGTGTGTCCATTTCGATCCATTCCATTCAAAAACTCCTTTAAATTCTGCGCCTGAAGAAATCCAAATATTTCCATTTTCATCTTGATTTATTCCGGTCACCAATCCTAGCTTGACGCCCCCAATTTCTCTAATATAAAACGTATTGCCATTTTTTTGTCGCACTTCAATTCCATCAATATTTCCGATCCAAATGTCACCATTATTCGATTTAAATATTTCCATGACAATATTTCTAAAGTCAGAAAACTTAACATTATTTTGTTTCCATTTAACATCACGTCTGCTAAACAGAAATAAGCCTTCTTCGGTAGCAAACCAAATATCATTGTTTTTACGGTATTTAATGGAAACAATGTTGGTCATTCGACTAGGAACCGGATCAAGTTTTTTCCAAACTCTTTTTTTTCTTATGTGAATCTCTCCACATTCAAATACCACGATAACGGTACCATCATTTGAAATATCTAGAGCTCTAATGGGTTGACTGCGTTCAGAACTAGATAATGAAAATCCTTTACCTAGATATTCCCAAATTCCAATGTGTTGCTTAGGCGCATCTATGGCAATAACTATTTCTCCGTCACTATTTTCGACTATGTCTCGAACTGCAATAGAATTATCATTGGTATTGTTTGATATATTTACTTTATTCCATTCAAATTTGTTTAATCTATAAAGACCCATATTTTCTGCAGCAACATTCCAAATATTATTTTTAGACTTTATTAATTTTCCCGGTGCTGGCATACAAACATATAGAATCCCAGAAGGGTTAATTATTATATTTGCCGATGAATCTAAGAAATTAAATGAACACATAAACGATAATGAATCAATAACACCTACATTAACAATTGTTCCTGATTTAAGAATGTTTGGAAAATCCACTTTATTAAATCCATTCTTATTGCCTACAAAGAGTTTCCCGTTTTGAATGACAAAAATATTTTCATTATTTTTTTTAACTATTTTCTTCACCCTCTCATCAGGATATAAACTATCTACGATTATCGGATTCCATCGAAACCCATCGTACCAGGCAATTCCCTTTGCTGTTGAGACCCACACGGTGCCATCATCCGCTTCCAATACATCCTCGACAATGTCGGACGGCAATCCCGTCTTTGTCGTAAAATGTGTCCACCTCCAATTTTCATAAAATTGTTCGGTCTGTCCAAAACTATTATTCAACAATGCTAATACACCGATCAGAATAAGGTTTATGAACAATGTATTGTGCTTGAACTTCATTTAAGGAGAATGTTTTTGTCTATTATCTAGGTTAATAATTACTCAGCTAAAGTAATAAACTTCATTTACTTTGTAAATTGCTTTATGAAATTATTAGGCCTTAAAAGTCAATCTTATTGATCAATCTCAATTTAAGGTTTACATCAGCGGTTTTTATCGACTCTCTTCGGATTAAAAAAATATATTTTTATTGTCTTGATAGGCTTGTGAGAAACTGAAATGCTTTGATGAATGGATTAAGTTATTTTTTTCATTAAAAAACCTCCAGGGTACGGAGGTATTTTAATGGCTCAACTATTTTACCGAAAATCCGATGTTACGCTGAAAACGTTTTTTGTGAATCAATGATCATCCTGAACAAGCGACCGTTGTATGCAAGCGAGCCTCCCGTCACGAAGTGATGGCTTTGCCTAAAGAATGCCTTCACAAATTGATCCTTTGGATCGGTAGATGGATGACTTATCGAAATACACTTGCACCTTTCCTGCCCGTCCGGCAGGCGGATTCACCCTGACCATATTATCTGTTTTGCATAACACTATATAAACTATTTCACTTCCAGTAACTCCACTTCAAATATCAGCGTTGAGCCGCCGGGAATCAATTGACCGACGGGACGGTCTCCATATGCAAGATTGTTGGGAATGTAAAATTCGCATTTCCCCCCCTCCTTCATCAGCTGCAGCCCTTCAGTCCATCCTTTGATCACCTGGTTTAACATGAACGATGTCGGTTCGCCGCGTCGGTAGGATTCGTCGAACACTGTACCGTTGAGCAGCCGTCCCCGGTAATGCACGGTAACCATACTTGTCTCCGCCGGAGATTTACCGGTACCGGGCCGCAGAATCTTATACTGCAATCCACTCGAAGTGGTGATGATGCTGTCTTTGGACTTGTTTGCGGCGAGGAATTCGCTCCCTTCCTTTTTGCATTGTGCAACCGTCTCCGCCGAGTTCTGCTGGGACTGCGACTGCGGATTGAGCTGTTGTATCAGAGCAATGATGCGCTGGATCTCATCCTGCGCAAGCTTGTTTTCTAAACCTTCCAGTGCTTCCTGTAATCCGGTGACGAACGACGGCACACGAAGAGGGAAATTCGACGCTTTAACGCTGGCGCTCAATTTCGTGCCGAGATCATATCCGCTTAAATAGTTCATTTTTTCTTCATCGGTTTTCAGTACCGAGGTTTTAGATTTGGGCTGTTGTTTCGTCTGCTGCGTTTTCGATTTCTGCGCGCCAACGGCGGAAGTGAAAAGCACCACAGCGATAATCCAGATACACAATTGCTTCATTACTGATCCTTTCTTATTGAATGATTGAACCGGGAACACATTCGCTTCAACCGGATTGGGGTTAGTTTATTTCAATACTGTTTTCAGGAACAACCTAGCCTCGGCATTTGCCAGTGCGGACTTTTCCTTGTCATATTTCGGATTACTCGGATTCGCGAAGGCATGGACAGCATCATAATTCTTCACCGTCAATTTCTTCCCCGCTGCTTTCATCGCCTTTTCGAATTCGGACACGACCTGGGGATTGATGTATCCATCCTGTGTGCCGAAGATGCCGAGCACGGAACAGTTCAGTGTCTTCAATTTTACAACTTCTTTCTCCGGCATTCCGTAATAAATGACGCAGCCAGCCGCCTGTTTGCCAAGCATTAATGCGGCCTGCATGGACCATCCGCCGCCAAAGCACCATCCCAGCGTTGCAACGGACGCCGTTTCCCCTGCATAGTCCATTACTGCACGGATGATTATCCGCGCACGATCGTCGTCCACCGCGCCGACATATTTTCGCGCTGAATCCTGCGACATCGCCACTTTCCCGTCATACAGGTCCAACGCAATAACATTCACTTCACCCAGATCGCGCTGCAACTGTTCCGCTTCCTGTTTGA
Organism: Bacteroidota bacterium; assembly: GCA_041665525.1. GTDB lineage: Bacteria > Bacteroidota > Ignavibacteria > UBA10030 > UBA8401 > UBA8401. Next base: position 10,992 of record JBAYIS010000043.1, read on the forward strand.
TGTAATCATTTAATCCCCACCATTCATGAAAGACAAACACGTATTTGTTCGTCGTGGATGAGGATTTCACTTCGAAGATCTGTGTGTCGGTTCCGTCGGATGTTTTGATGGTTCTCATTGATCCTCCGGCAGCCTGAAACACAAACGGCTCCGGCGCATCATGCAGGGTAACAAATGCCATATCTTTCCCAAAAGCGGCAAATTCCTCCGTTGCCGTCGGAGCACAGCACGGATTGTTCTTCTGTGCTAAGAGTACGTTCGACAGAATCAACAGTAGTATGACGTATCGCATTGTACCTCCAAAAAAGTAACAATGTTCATGAAACAATATTCGCTTCCATTTCTAGTGAAATTCCAAATGTGTCGGCCACTCCTCGCTGAATCTCCGAAGCGAGTTCCAACAATGCTTGTGTCGATCCGTGATAATTCACCAATGCGAGCGTATGATTCTCGGAGATACCGACACCGTTTTTTTTATATCCTTTCGCGAAACCGGATTTTTCGATCAACCACGCGGCCGGGATCTTTTTCTTACCATCAAATGGAAAAGTCGGAACCGCCGTTCCATCGCCGATCGATCTCCATTTTTTAATTACCATTGCGTGCACCGCTTCATCAACAATTGGATTCAAGAAGAAAGATCCTACTGAGCGGGAATTCGCATCGTCGGGATCGATCACCATTGATTTCTTCCTGCGAAGCGACAATACAATATTTCGGACCGCTTCGAGCGATTCCTGTCCATTGGCAAGCGATGCGAGATTGATCGCCGACTCGATCTGTTTTTTCACTTCCGGATAATGAATCGTCGGACGGCCATTCTTCTTCAATCGGAAAACGACTTCCGTCACGATATACTTGTCCGCATCGTACGATTTGAAACGACTGGTTCTGTACGAAAATCCGCACTCACTATTCGTGAAGTTTCTTTCTGTTGAAGTCTCTTTCTCCAGCACTTTCACCGATACGATTGAATCTTTCACTTCCTGTCCATACGCACCCACATTTTGTATCGGCGTAGCACCGACACTACCCGGTATGCCGGAAAGGCACTCGATGCCGGCAAATCCTTTTGCCACGGCAGTGCGCACGAACGGTTCCCATATCTCACCGCCGCCGACAATCACACGGACAAAGTCTCCATCGTCAACGAATGAAATCCCTTTCAGTTCGATCCGCAGAACAAGTCCGGCAAACCCGGCATCGGAAAAGATCGTATTACTGCCTCCTCCGAGAATATGCACGCGAAGTGATTTCGACCGGGCAATCGCCAATGCAGCAATTACATCGTCAGTCGAAGTACACGAACAAAAATATTTCGCCGTTCCACCAAGACCGATCGTCGTCATTTCTTTCAAGGCAATATGTTCTTGAATGGTCAGCATTACCGTAGTTTCGCTCCTTTTTCCGACCACCATGGATATATCTCAAATATCAGCCGGCCGGCTTTAATAGCGGGGTCGGTGGAACAGTGCATCAGTACCTCTTCATATGTATCGCAATTGAAGACGAAAATCCCACGAAGGTCGCCGTCATGCCCCATAGGCCCTGCAAGATCGATCTTTCCATCGGCATACAGACGTTCGATATTGGCAATATGTCCTTTCTGTAATTCCGCCGCCGTTGTCGAATCATGATTTCGGATCGGTCCCCGTTTCAACAACACGAGAAAATATTGTTTCATCTCGCCGTCCTTTACCTCTTTTTTTGGTTTGTCCTTCAACAGGAGAACCGGTCCGGAGACCTTAGCATCTTCTTTCAATGATTTATTATCCTGCGCGTTCACCAAAACGGCGAGGAAGAACAGTGCAAACACAACTTGTCTCATAAGATTTCCTGCTTGATTGTAACGGTAAAAAACAATTGTCATAATCATTGTACTGCTGATTTCCTTATCCTATCCATCACCGCCAGACCGATCCCATCCTCGCTTAACTGTTCACAATAAATCGTTTCGATCTTCATCCGGTCGCACTCGCGAAAGAAGTGGAACAGCGAACGGGCATATTCCTCTTTGTTCCGACAGATTTTTTTTAATCCAAACGCGCTTCGTCCGACGGATCGGAGGCCGATATATGCGGACGATCTCATCGGAACCGTCTCTTCCACTCCGCTGACAATAAAAACATATGCAAGAGGAGAATAGTGTCGGTATTTTAATCCCGGGCTCTTCGGAATCTTCGTCTGCTGTTTTTGCAGTCTGGTGGCGGGAATAATCTTTCGCAGTTGTTCCAAGGTTACGCCTCCCGCACGCAGAATTACCGGATTGGTGCCCGTGCAATCCACCACAGTCGATTCAACTCCGATTCTGGACGGATCTCCTTTGAGAATGCACGGTATCCTTCCGTTCAAATCTTTTTTCACTGCATGCCATGTGGTAGGGCTTGGCGAACCGGAAAGATTTGCCGACGGCGCCGCAACGGGAACGCCGCATTCCATTAAAAATTTTTGAGCTACCGTATGTCGTGGAATCCTCACTCCCACCGTGGAAAGGCCGGCTGTTGCCAGCGAAGAGATCCTTTTATTTTTCGGAAGCACCAGCGTGATAGGACCGGGGAAGAATTCCTCCAACAGTTTTTCAGCATAGCGCGGTATGGAAGAGACGACGGAAAGGATCTGTTCCTTCGAACCAACATGCACAATCAATGGATTGTCCGACGGCCTTCCCTTAGCGATAAAAATTTTCCTGACTGCTTCCGATTCAAACGCATCGGCGCCGAGTCCGTACACCGTCTCCGTGGGAAATGCGACTACATTCCGATGCAGGATGAAATCCGCCGCAGTTCGGTACGATGAAGTGATTAGTGTGCGCATGACGGAAACTATCCCAGGTTGTTGATCTTTTGCGGTCCGGTTATCTGTTTGTTCAAGAACCGGAATGAAAAACAGAATTGCCTTGGTAACACGGCAGCAATTTACGATTTCAGTGTGAACGAATATAATGAATTTTGTAAAAAATAGTCCCGGAAAACCGGAATCTTTTCACTGTCCAAGGCATCTTATCTTTAGTTATCTTCTTCCTATTTGACCGATTGGACTCTTTTTATGAAATATTTCACTCTTTTCTTACTTCTCTTTCTCACAATTCATCCTCTGCGTGCGGAAAATAATGACGGTTCGATCTCCGGAGAGATTCGAGACGCCGTCACAAAACAACCGCTGCCGGGTGCAAATATCATCCTCACCGGAACATCCATTGGTACCACAAGCAACGAGAACGGATATTATGTCATTAAGAACATCCAGCCCGGAAAGTATCAGTTGAAAGCCACGATGATCGGATATGAGGGATCAGTAAACTCCGATGTTGTTGTCATACCCCAACGCAATAAGAAGATTTCCTTTGAATTAAAGACTTCAACGATTGAAATGACCGCCGTTGAAGTGCAAAGCGATTATTTTGCGCGGCCGACCGAAAGTGTCGTCAGTATACGAACGTTATCGTCCGAAGAGATCCGTCGCTCTCCCGGCTCTGCCGAAGATATCTTCCGTGTAATGCAGTCCATGCCGGGTGTTGCCACCGCCGGAGGAAAAAGCGCGCAGTTAATTGTCCGCGGCGGGAGTCCGAATGAAAATCTTACCCTTCTGGATAATATTGAAATTTACAATCCCATCCACTTTGCACGTACGGGTGAATCGATGGGAATCATCAGCATCGTTAATCCAGCGCTGCTCGAAAAAGTCGATTTTCTTACCGGCGGATTTCCCGCTCAATACGGAGACAAGATGTCTTCTGTCTTCGATATGAAGTTACAGGATGGAAATAAAGAATTATTCAATACCGATGTGAATGCCAACATTGCAGGATTCGGCGTAATGGTCGACGGTCCAATTACCGATAATAGTTCCGTAATCTTTTCTCTTCGCCGTGGATTCTTTGACATCCTTACCGCAATCATGGATAAACCGGCAGCACCGAGGTACTATGATGCAGTCGGCAAAGTAACTGTCGATCTTGATCAAAACAATCGCCTCAGCCTGGTCGGATTCTATTATATCGACCAGATCGACCGTGTCGGATCGACGAAGGAATCTTCCGCAATGAGTAAATATGATTATCTCGCACGCGATGATTACGGTTCTGCGTATGGCATAAACTGGCGCTCCTTGCTTTCGCACAAAGCTTTCCTGATGACCACCGTCTCGTTCACAGGAAACGGATGGACCACCAACCAGGGAACGCAAACGAACCATTCCCTGCGCGGCGAAGATATCCTTGAAAATGAATTCATGGTAAAATCGGAAGTGACCTATCAATTCTCCCCCTTATTTGATGTGAAGTTCGGCGTCATGGGTAAATCGATCGATTCCAAGAATATTACATGGACTCCGGAAGATACTACACGAACGGGAACAATTATTCCGGCAACGACTATCGCTTTTCAACCGAACGCAACAACAAAATCCGCTGTCTATCTCCAATCATCCTATACCATCTTCAAACCGTTGACTATCTCTGCGGGTTTGCGGTTTGAGCGTTTTGCATTGACCAATGAAAATGATGTGAGTCCGCGTGCGGCCGTTTCCTATAGATTTATCGAATCAACATCCCTAAATTTTGCCTGGGGCCGGTTCGTCCAGACGCCGGCAAGTTATCAAATCTCCCCCGATCCGAGAAATCTCTCGTTGAAGAGCAGCAAGGCAATCCACTATGTGGCGGGGATCGATCATCGGCTTGCGGATGATACCCGTGCGACAGTTGAGGTCTACCATAAAGACATCCACGATATCATCGTCGATCCGGATAGTTCGAATTTGTTGTTGAATTCCGGCAGCGGATATGCCCGCGGTATTGAAGTTTCCGTGCAAAAAAAATTCACCGATGGATTTGTCGGCAGCGCATCATATACGTATTCGATCTCGCGACGGAAAGATGATGCGATTCAGCCGGAATATGATTTTGAGTATGATCGTCCGCATATCGTAAACCTGCTTGCGGGATATGAGTTGGGGGACGGCTGGCAGATTGGCGCAAAATTCCAATTTGCGTCCGGCAATCCTTACACTCCCGTCATTGGAGTCGCCAAAAAGGGTGGAATCTTCTATCTCGTGGATGGCCCGGTAAATTCCGCGCGGTATCCGGATTACCACAAACTGGATATCCGGGTGGATAAACAGTTTGTGCTGTACGGTTGGGCGCTCACTGCCTATCTCGATTTGTGGAATGTATACAACCGGGACAATGTCATGTCTTATTCCTATAAAGCAAACGCGGATGGCACTATTACCACGAATGTGAAACCCGATTTTGGCATCACGCCGATCGCTGGAATTTCGGCGAAGTTTTAATTCTTTTACACTCTTCTCGAATTTCTGTGCTTTCGGAAGAGTGTTTTTATTTTAAAACTATTTTCTCTTATTCTTCCATTCTCTTCATCATTTCTCATTCAAAATTCATCATTCTTCACTATATTCCCACATGCAAAACGGGAATTTCACATTGGAGATCCAATCAACGCATATCGGATACTCCGTTGTCGGACACGGTGAGCCGTTGTGCATTTGTCCCGTGTCGTGGGGAGTGGACGGACACCGATGGACCATGCTGGATGAACTGGCAAAACAGTTTACGCTGATCCGCATCGATCCGCGGGGAACGGGAATGTCCGGAGCAGTTCAGGAAAAAATCGAATACGGAATACCGACACTTGTCGGCGACATTGATGCCGTGCGTACACACCTTGGCATCGACCGATGGCATATTCTCGGTCAATCCGCCGGAGGATGGACGGCGCTGGAATATGTTCTTGCGCACCCAAAGCAGGTCAAAAAACTGGTTATTGTCTGTTCCGCGCCGACCGGAAAATTCCACAAAGAAACGTTTCGTGATCCCTCCCATCCGCTCTATTCGGAATTCGAGAGAATATCCAAAGAGGTCCGTTCTCTTCCTGCAGCGGAGCGTGTGAAAGCTTTTAATAGAGCTATTTATTTGTTTGACGTTCAATCGGAATATGCAAAAAATATTATCGACGAGATTTTTACGACGGCGGAGTTCAATGCGCAGCGTAATCAATTTTTTGTGATGAAAGAATTAAACCGATACAATGTCACCGAACGACTGCAAGAGATTTCTGTCCCTTCGTTGATCATCGGAGGAACATACGATGTGCATGTCGCACCGTCGTGGAGCGAGGAGATGGCGGCGAAGATCCCGCATGCTCGGCTGATGATGATGCAGCAATCGGGGCATTTTCCCTGGCTGGATGAACCGGAAGTATTTTTTGACTCAGTCACATCATTCCTTACTGAATAAGCACAAACACCCCCATGTTTACGCACAGCAAGCTGCTTTCTGTTTTTGCGGACATTATCGAAGGTAAGACCGTCAAACGCGCCAAACATGAACTGGTGTATGACGGAACATCCGTTGCGGATACTTTTATAGAATCGTTGCGGCTGCATGGTTATCTTCCCGTTACCGTCAACAATGTTCCAGTGGAGCCCGGGGAGCGAGTTCCGGCTTTTTATCTCGAAGGAGAAACAGCATATTTCGGCTGGGTCTTTTGGGAAAAATTCTCCCAGTTGCGTTTGCGGAAATTGTTCGGTACTGTAGTCCGTAACGCCAAGGGGGACTGGCTCATCCAACTGCCATCCAACTGCACTACACTTATTTACGCCGATACTTCACAGATTTTTGAAATGGATATTGACCGCCCGTTCGAACTATGAAACGGTTCACCGTATTTTTATTCGTACTTCCGCATTTCCTTTTTCCCCAGACGGGAACACACATTCTCGCGTATGATGTTTCAGCGACGATCAATGACCGTACGAACGAGATCACCGGAAATGCATTTATTCTGTTTCGTGTTCCGGACGCTACCGCGCCGTCATTTTCCTTTCTCGTGCCGAAGGAATGGACCGTCAATTCGCTGCGGGACAGGAATAACGATTCGTACGACAGCGAACAATCGAATGTCGACAGTTTGAAAGGGACGGTATTCACTCTGGAACGGACGGAGGTAGAAAACATAACCGATACAATGTTCATCGCCGTCGAATTTTCCGCACGGTTCGATTCTTCTTCCCTCTCAAAGATCTTCATCAATCACCGGGAATTTTTGCTCCCAGCAGGAGAGTCCGCCGCTTGGCTGCCGTTATTTGGTTCAGAAAGAGCGGACCGATTTTCACTGGCTATCGCGTTGCCGTCGAACTATGTTCCGATCTCCGATGATATATTCGACACACTTTCCACTGAAGGCGTACGAATATGGAAACGGTCTTCCTTGTTTCCGACACAGCTCTCTGCGGCATTTACCGTTTGCGGAGTTGCTGATGCCGTCCGTCAGCGATCAGTCAGTGCGGACTCTTCACGTTCGGTTTCGATATTTTCATCCCCTGTGCGATTCAATCAGTTTTATGCTGCAGCCATTACACGACAATTGACGGAGGCAGGACAATTTTTTGCCCGGCTTACCGGACAGCAGCGGGCACCCGTGTTGTCCTATGCCGTGGTCGGGGATGCATCATTTGAACGGGACAGATTCAGTGCTGGTGATTATACAATTCAAAGAAATTCTCCCGCCTATACAGTGATGGATTCTGCGGCACTCAAGCATCTGGCATACAACTACTGGTTGATCGATTTGGCACAGCGTTTTTGTCCGGCCACCGAAGATTCCACCGCTGTTTTTGATGACGGACTTGCCGCATATCTTTCACTTCGGTTCCTTGCTTCGTCATTCCCGCAGCTGGAAAAGCAGGAAAGAATCCGGTCGATATCCAATGCCCTCACGTTTTTTCCTGCCGGCACCATTTCCGCAGGCCATACCGCCGCCGTTAACACCAACGATATTGTCTCGTTCAAAGGTCGGTATCTCTTTTTTATGCTGGAATACCTGCTCGGCAGGGAATCGTTTGATTCAGTGATCGTCCGGATGTCCGGACGGTATGCGGAAACACCGATATCGTTTGAAGGTTTCCAGCTGCTGTGTGAAGAAGAATATGGTTCATCGCTGGCCTGGTTCTTTGATGAATGGCTTCACCGCACATCAGCTCCGGAGTATGTGATGCAATGGAAAGAGGAAAAGACAGTGCGGGGAATGACCGTGGTGAAAGCAACTATCGAACAGCGAGGCGTACCCTTTACCATGCCGGTTCCGCTGGTAATCTCGTTTGGCTCAAGGTCTATCACAAAACGTATTTTGGTAGAACAGGCAAAACAGGAATTCACATTCGTCTTCCCTTCATCCCCTTCCGGCGTAGAACTCGATCCGAACTTCGCGATCCTTCGCTGGCTGCTGGAGATTCGTATCTCCGCACACGCCAGAACCTCCATGCAATTCCTCTCCATCAGCAGAGATCTTGCCGATGCCGAGCAGGAGGCGAATTATGTCCTGCGGCTCGATCCGAACAACTCCACCGGAAGCGCGCCGCTGGCATTCTACGTACTCGGAAGCGTTGCCGGTGCACGCGCGGATGCGGAAAAAGCAAAAGAATACTTCCTGAAGGCAGCATCCTCTGCGGCAACGGCGGAAATAGAACGCTATACCCTGCTCGGTCTTGTTCGGTACGCAAACATTCTTGAGATGGAAGGTAAACGGGAGGATGCTGTTGCTGTATATCAGCGTGTGATCGCTCAGGGGAAAAACAATCCGTTGCTGTACGAACGGGCAATGATCCGTGCAGAGCGATACCTTCGCGAACTTTTTGCTCCGCAAAACGACATGTGGTTCGAGGTCCATTGAAAACACAATTGACGGTGCAGATACCGGCCGATTTCGATTTCCGCATGACGGTCAATTCTCATGGTTGGTACGACCTACCTCCATTCGGAGCAAATGAATCGATGACGGAATTACGGACCGTTATTTCGCTCAGCAAACGGAAACAGGTTTTCGTCCTCGTCCGGGAGCAGGGTTCACTCCTAAAAATCTCCGTTGAAAATTTAGTACGATTGACGAGAACCGAAAAAGAGAAGATTAAAAATATTGTCCGCACCATGCTCCGGATCGGCGACTCGATGGATGAGTTCTATGCTTTGTGCCGGAAAGAATCCCATCTCCGATGGGTTCCGAAACGAAAAGCAGGCAGGATCCTCCGTTCCCCCACGGTATTTGAAGATGTCGTGAAAATGATGTTCACTACCAATTGCAGCTGGGCGCTGACGAAAATTCAAACTGAAAAACTGACGAAAAAGCTGGGGACAAAAATCACAGAAAATGTTTTCTCGTTTCCCGCGCCGGACGTGGTCGCCCGAAAATCCGAACAGTGGCTCCGCCGGGAAATCTCCTGCGGTTACCGCGCACCGTACCTGCTGGAATTGTGCAGAAATTTGACGAATAAAAAGGTCGAGATCGAATCGATGCGCCACTCGGATCTCCCGACAGAGGAATTATACTGGAAACTACGCTCCTTCAAAGGAATCGGACATTATGCCGCCGGGAATATTCTGAAACTTCTCGGCCGGTACGATTATCTCGGCATCGATTCGTGGGTGCGGAAGCGATTTTCGCAAATCCACAAGAATGGACGCAGGGTCTCGGATGCCGCAATCGAAAAACATTATGATCAATACGGAAAATGGCGCGGACTTGTCTGTCTGATGGAGGTCACTGCTGATTGGCATGAATAGAGACAAAACCGTTTCAACACGCTGCACCTGCCCGCTTTGATTTTTGCCGTCAGTTTTTAATATTGTGGTATCACTTCACCGGAATTTCCAATGAAAGTTGCTATTGTTGCGTCCGAATGTGCTCCGTTCGCAAAGACCGGCGGGCTTGCCGATGTTGTCGGTGCTCTTCCCAAATATCTTGCCGCACACGGTGTAGAGGTGAAAGTCTTCATTCCCAAGTACGATTCCATCGATGAAAAGAAATTCGGGCTGACGTATTTGGATACCATCGGCGAAATACCGGTGCGTGTCTCCGGACTTCCCCGTGCCGTTCATATCCATTCCGCAACTATTCCGAATTCTTCTGTTCAGATCTATTTCATCGACTGCCGTGAATATTTTCATCGCGGCAAAATCTATACCGAGCACTGGGACGAAGATGAACGGTTCATCCTGTTGAACAAAGCGGTGATCGAGCTTTGTCAACGGCTGCAATGGGCGCCGGATGTGTTTCACTGCAATGACTGGCAAACAGGTCTGCTGCCCCTGTTTGTGAAGGACAATTACAGCTGGGACAGGATGTTCGATCATTCCGCAACACTCTATTCGCTCCACAACATAGGATACCAGGGACGATTTTCTTTTGACACTCTGGCAAAGGCCGAACTTCGGCCGGAATACGGCCGGGGCGGTGTGCTGGATTATGACAACTCTTTTTGCATGATGCAGGGAGGAATTGTTTTTTCCGAAGTGATCAGCACTGTCAGCGAGACCTACGCCCGCGAAGTATTAACTCCGGAATTCGGTCTTGGAATGGACCGAGTGTTGCTGAGCCGCGAAGAAGATTTTTATGGAGTGTTGAACGGCATCGATATTGAAGAATGGAATCCCGAAACCGATATGCACATCCCTTTCCATTATTCTGCTGCGGATCCGGGAAACAAGACCAAAAACAAACAAGAGTTATTGAGGCAAACGACGCTGCCGTTTGATGAAAATGTTCCGGTGATCGGAATTATTTCCCGGCTGGTGGCGCAAAAGGGATTCGACCTGATCGCCGATGCCATTCAGGGATTGATGGCACTCGATGCACAGTGGGTTATTCTCGGCAGCGGCGATGAAATATTTGAACGCATTATCAGATCCATCAGCGGGTCCATGCCGCAAAAATGTTGGACTCACTTTGGATTCAACAACGAGCTTGCCCACCAGATTGAAGCGGGTGCCGATATGTTCCTGATGCCGTCCCATTATGAGCCGTGCGGACTCAATCAAATGTATTCTTTGCGGTACGGTACCGTCCCCATCGTCCGGAAGACCGGCGGTCTTGCGGATACCGTTCAGGACTGGCATGAATATCAGGCAGTGGGACAGAATACCGGCAACGGATTTTCCTTTATCGATGCCACCGGTTTCGCATTGCAGGCAACAGTGAAGCGTGCGATTGACTCCTTCCACATCCCGGAGGAATGGAAAAAGATCCGGCACAACGGTATGACAAAGGATTTTTCCTGGGATAGTTCGGCAAAGAAGTATCTGCACTTGTACGAGCTTGCCGCATCAAAAAGAAAATAGCTGTCACCCATCAACTTACAAACGAGTATGATTCAACGACAATACGGTTCCACAGGAATACAACTGCCGATCCTCGGTTTCGGCGCCGGCCTGATCGGCGATTCAGCGATGGATGAAAATTATGTCGGCTATTTTATCAATCTGATCATCGATCTGGGGATCACCTTCATCGATACCGCCCGCGGGTACGGCCTGTCGGAAGAACGGATCGGCAGGCATTTATCCTGGAGAAGGAAGGACTTCATCCTTTCCACCAAAGTGGGATACAGCATTCCCGGATATCAGGACTGGACGTATGACTGCATTGTTGCCGGTGTGCATCACGCACTGAAGCAGATGAAAACGGATTATATCGATATCGTTCATTTGCATTCCTGCCCGATTGAAACGCTGGAACGCGGAGAGGTGATTGACGCATTGCAGAAAATGGTACAGGAAGGACATGTGCGAATTGCCGCATATTCCGGCGAAAACGAAGCGCTGGATTTTGCGCTTGCTGCCGGCCGGTTTGGCGGATTGATGAGTTCGGTAAATGTCTTTGACCAGCGCTCCGTTGATCTTGCTGTTGCACCAGCCTTCCGCCAGGGAATCGGTTACATTGCCAAACGTCCCATCGGCAATGCGCCGTGGTTGCATGAAACGCAGCCGGTTGGCAATTACTGCGAAGAGTACTGGAAACGGATGAAAGAGATGCAGATTGACTATGGACATGCCTGGCTGGATGTTGCACTGCGGTTTACCGCATTCATGCCCGGAATCTCCTGTTCCATCGTCGGAACGACGAATCTCGACCATATGAAAAAGAACATTTCCATCGTTAACAAAGGACCGCTGCCGGATGAGACTGTGCAAAAGATCCGAAGCGCATTTCAACATTACGGTGCAAGCTGGAACGGACAGGTATGACCATGAGCAGTCTTTCGAATCTTTTGCAAAACAATCGCCAGTGGGCTGCCGACAAAATCGCTCACCAGAATGATTTCTTCCGTCGACTCGCTAATATTCAGGCGCCGCAGTATTTGTGGATAGGGTGTTCGGACAGCCGTGTGCCGGCAAATGAAATCGTCGCACTCGATCCGGGCGAACTTTTTGTGCACCGCAATGTTGCCAATGTTGTCGTCCACACGGATTTGAATTGTCTTTCAGTAATTCAGTATGCTGTGGAAGTGTTGAAGGTTCAACATATCATGGTCGTGGGTCATTACGGCTGCGGAGGTGTGCGGTCAGCAATGCAAAACAATAGATTGGGATTAATCGACAACTGGCTCCGGCATATTCAAGATGTCAACCAGAAATACCGATCTATTGTAGAAACTGCCGGCACCGAGGAACAGCGGGTGGACAAGCTCTGCGAA
>JBAYIS010000044.1:0-22748 GCA_041665525.1 Bacteroidota bacterium
GTATCTCAAAAATACTTTTAAGCGTCATCGCGAGGAACCCCCGCATATTCATTGATAGGGTGACGAAGCGATCGGTGCGGTAGGTGCGTGATTTTTTTTTACTCCCTACACAGATTGCGTCGGCAAAAAACGCCTCGCAATGACAATTTTGGATTTTTGAGACCTGTTCTAGTCTCGGGGTCTATAAGATGCTGAAACACGCTCAGCAGGAAGGCAAAAGGTTTGAATATTACAGTTTATGCTTATTTTCAAGCGCAAATCGAAGAAGAGCGTTTTGACCCTGAAGATTTAATTTTGAGGAGATATTGCTGCGGTGTGAATCGATTGTGCGGTGGCTGACGAAGAGTTCCTCGGCAATCTCTTTTGTAGATTTATTTTGACTAACAAGTTGTAGCACTTTGCGTTCAGTCTGAGTTAACAATGATAGTACTGAAGTACCATCATTAGTAGATGTAATATTGTGCGCTCGATCGATGGTAAATGTTGAAAGCGCAGGACTTATGTAATATTTGCCTTCTGTAACAGCAATTATGGCGTTAACAATATCTGAAACAGCGCCATCTTTAAGAACATATCCAACCACCCCCGCATCCATCGCCGCACTGAAAAAACTTTCGTCACTATGCATCGATAAAATGATCACTTTGCAGTTCAATTTTTTAGAGCGTATCACTTTCGCAATCTCAATGCCGGACATTTGCGGCATATCGATATCGGTCAGCACTACATCCGGACGAAGTTCTTCAATTTTCTGAAGAGCATCAAGCCCGTTCCCCGCTTCGCCGCAAACCTCGAACTCTTTTTCCGCCGCGATTAAATCGCGGAGCCCTTTGCGCATTATTGCATGATCATCGGCGATAAACACCCTTGTTGTTTTCTTCTCAGACATTTGTTCCCTTCCCCCGGAAATGAAAACTGAATGTCGTCCCCGTTCCTTTAGAAGAGATGATATTCATTGTCCCTTCCAGCAGCTGCACACGCTCTTTGATATCGTTCATCCCCAACCCCTCCCTGTTCACAGAATCCTCATCCATTCCTTTTCCGTTATCAGAAATTGTCAGGTTGACCGCACTGTTTTCTTGAACCAATCGAATGGTTGCTGTCGTTGCATCCGCATGTTTCAGGATATTGTTCAGCACCTCCTGAATGATTCGCACAATGTTGATTTCCGAATTCTTCGGGAAAAAGCCGTCAATCATATCGATCTCGCCGAGGATCTCAATTTTTTTCGTATTGCGAATCCGCTTCAGGATCGATTTGATCGTTTCGGTCAAACCGAGCCGGTCGAGTTCCGGCGGGCGAAGATCGTGGGAGATATTGCGGACCTCGGTGATGATATTCGACGCGGCGGCGGATTGCTCGTCAAGCATCCGTTTCAAGTCTTCATCCAATCCCATCTCGCGCAACTTCAATTGAAGATTGTGCTTCAGGATCAGCAGCTCCTGCCCGATGCCATCGTGCATTTCACGGGAAATTCTCTGCCGTTCTTTTTCCTGCCGGTCGATGAGCATTCCGGAAAACTGTTTTTGCCGCAGTTGCTCCGCTTCATGCTCTTTGTCGTAATTTCTTCTCAGCCGCCGCTTGTTCCACCGGTCAAAAGAACCAATAGCAATTCCAAGCACCACAACATAGGAAACATACGCCCACGGTGTACGATGCCACGGCGGAAGAATTCGCAAAGAATACTCGGCAACGACGCTTTCTTTACCGTAAAGATTTTTTCCTTTCACTTTGAATGTATAGTTACCTTCGTCCAGATTTGTGTAGACCGCAGAAGAGTTTAAAGACCACTCCGACCACGTTTCATCGTAGCCAACCAGTTGGCGGCTGAAAACCGTTTTCGATTCATCATCAAAAAAGGGAGCGGCAAAATCGAATGCAACATCGTTGTACGTATATTCAATCGTATCCGTATTTCCCTTTTCGCCGAAATTGATAACGCTATCCCCTTTGATAGATACTTTGCGAATCAGTGTAAAAAAATCCCTGTCATAGTTTTTAGTATCAACGTTTGGATTGTAACGGTACAGTCCTTCCGATCCGCCGAACCAAACAACTCCATTGGAATCTTGATAAGTACAAGCCAATTCCATTTGAGGAAGTTTTCGGAATGGTGTATTGATCCATGAATATTTTCTATTGTTGTCTTGATTCAGAAACCCTGCGCGATAAGCTTTATTCGATGAGGGGAGAAGAACGATCTTTCCGTCATTCAATTTTCTGATAACAAAAATATCCTGGTACTCTTCAGAAAGTACATCATTGACATTTTTGTACGATTCGAAACGATTTGTTATAGTGTTGTGAACATACAATCCTTTTTCCGTTCCAAACACAATATCATCGCCGAGAAAACATGGGTTTGCCTGACGCAATGAGGGTAATCCATCATTTTCAGTATAATAACGAACACTTTGCGGCGTAAGAGGTTTATTCCTGTCCGGCGTTAAACGAATAATTCCCTGCACGTACGTGGAAATCCAAAGGTCGCCGTTCTTATCTTCCACGCTCTCTTGAAGATTATCGTTTACTCCTTCAACAACACCTTCATCAACCCATTTCCCTTTCTGATACTTCATCGAAATTAATGAAGGATTGGAACTGATCAAAATCCGCCGTGGATCTGTTGACGGGACAAGAAAGGCAGTCACGTGCGATGCAGAGCGAATCTGCGTTGCTGTTGTACCGTCGATATGATAGACGCCGTCTGCAATCCCTGCCAGTAACATTTTTTTCTTTTCCGGTGTCGTGTAAACAAACAACTTCCAGCATTGGGCTACGGGAATTCCTGCGATCCGTTCAGGAATATTATTCTTGTTGATGAAATAGATTCCCCGAAATGTTGCAATATATAATTTACCGTCAAACCTGAGAACATCCATCACTGATCCTTCAAGACCGGAACCCTTGTTCCAATAACTCCACGCTGTTGACGTCTCGGTGCGGGTGATTCCATTTTCAGTGGAAAACCACAGGTGGTCGTCGGGCGATTTATATATCTGATACACGGAATTGACCGGAAGATTATTGGAGATGTTCCATTGTTGAAGTACGGTACCATCCGGGGAAATCATCTGTATACCTTTCCCGCTGCTCCCCATAATGAAATTCTTCCCCGGTAATAGCAAGGAAGCATACATTGTGTTGTTATTAAGAAATGCCGTGTCGTGAAGCGTGAAAGCACTAACATTGTTGTTGCGGATGTGATGGACGAACAGACCGTGTTTCCGCGTCACGATTAAGAGTGAATCAGCAGAGAGCGATTGCACACTTCTCAGCGGTTTATGTTTATAAAAATCGGTTACGAGTTCGAGGGAATCATTGCCAATCCGTAAAATTCCACGTCCATTTTGCATTACGTAAATATTTTTCTCATGCCGGAATATTGTGGTAAATATTCCTCCTTCACCCCGGAGATATGTTTTTATCTGTTCTTGTGGATTGGAGGTGTATTTGAAAATAGCATCAACCGACATAAAATAGATATCATCGTTGTTCGCCAGCGTGAACCAGATAGCTTTGAATTTTAAATCTTGAGCGGGAATAAGACGCCGGAGCGAAACAAATCTTTTTTTACCCCGTTCGTCGGCAGAGAGAAAACCAAAATCGTTTATTGCGCCGACATACAACCTCTTTTTCGTATCCTGCGCGAAAGGAAAGACAGTTGTTGAAACGTCGATTACCCTCCACCGTTCACCATCATATTCAGCAATTCCGCCACCTTCAGACATTCCAAAATACATCACTCCTTTTTCGTCCTGAAATGCTCCCCAGACCTGAGCTGAATTGTCGTATTCCTGAGGAGAGTAATTGCGAATTAAAGGAAACCCGATTTCCTGTGGAAATACCAATGAAGTACAAATGAAGCAGCATAAAGAAAAAAATGACAATTGTGTCTGTTTTTTCATGGGTGGAAAATACATAATCACGAATACAAAAACAAAAAGGGCGGAAGAGAATCCGCCCAGGAATGATAGTGCATCGACTGAATTACTTCTTCAGTATTCCCGCCGTCGAGCTGCGGGATTTCTGTGCAATAGGAATAAGAGGTTTCTGAAAAATCCCAAATTGATGTCATTCCCCCCAACGGCCCAAAGGTCCAACGGACTCCTTCGGAGGATCCCATTGGGGGAATCTCGGTTTTTTGCCGAAATTAAAGTCTAAGATTTCTCGTTTGCCCCTTCTGCCGATCCAAAGGATCACTTTGTGAAGGCATCCCTTCGGGAGTGTATTCGCTCGAAATAACCGTGAATAATTACTATTTCAGAATTCTCAATTATTTTACCAGAAGCATTTTTTTCAATTGAACTTTGTGGCCGCTTTGTAGCCGCGCAAAGTACATTCCGCTCGACAGTTTTGATGCATTAAATGTTGCCGAATAATTTCCCGCTTCCTTCACTTCATTCACCAGCGTTGCTACTTCTCTGCCAATTGCATCATACACTTTTAAAGTAACGTGATTGTTTATTGGCAACTGATAACTGATCACTGTAGAAGGATTAAATGGATTAGGATAGTTTTGGTCCAATTGATACGATAACGGTGCTTCATCGTCTTTCGATACTATTGTCGCTACAATTTGCTTATAGTGAAGAAATATTGCAGAACCGATGAACGTAAAATAGTTTCCCGCGCTGTCGGCAATATTCAAAGGATAAAACGAGGGTCCCCACGACCCGTTCAACCAAACTTCGCCGGATTGAAATGTGATATTGTTATGCTCATCGTACAAAGCGGTGTAGCGGAGTAGGTTTTCCCATTGTCCGTTTTTCCATTGTTCTGTTAGAAGCGAAAGCTTGTTCCCTTTCCCGTCATAGATCGAAAAATTTCGAAAATTATTCTCCCACTTTCCTGATTTCCACCGTTCATAGAGGAATGAAATTTGTTTTCCATTGGTATCGTACGTAAAGGTAAAAAGGGTATACCTTTCCCACTGCTGCCGCGCCGCCCACTGCTCAAGAAGATCCGATGTTATATTTCCGTGTTCATCATACGTTATTATGCGACGTTCCAGATTTTCCCATTGCTCGTTTTTCCATACTTCCAGCAACGATGAAATATCGTTTCCGTTGTTATCATAAGCGTATGTGGTGCGGTCGGAATGTATCCATTGACCAATTAACCATTCCTGATCAACTACAGAAATTATTTTCCCGCGTTCATCGTGAGTATAAATAGAACGGAAAGAAAACTCAAGTTGGCCATCTGCCCACTGTTCATATAAAAAAACATCAGCGGTGTCATCATATGAGTAGCTGAGACGATCAAATTTATTCCATTGTTCGTTTGTCCAATGCTCATCTAAATCCGATAGAATTTTGCCTTCGGCATTGTATGTGTATGTGTAGCGAGTTAAATTTTCCCATTGCCCATTAATCCAATGTTCGGATAAAAAGGAAAGTCTATTTCCATTTGCATGGTATGTTCTGGTATAACGGGTAAAGTACTCCCACTGTCCGTTCTTCCATTGCTCAGCTACTTCAGATATCTCCCGTCCGTTTTCATCATAGGCATAGGTGCCGCGGTAATTTTTGACCCAGTTTCCATTTTCCCTTTTGTCAATTACTTGGATAAGAAGTTTCCCGCCTGTAGTAAATGTATGCGTATATCGTGTCGTGTCGCTAAAACTGTATACAACCGCAGTATCTATAGAGTAAATAAGTTTAATGGAATTATGAAATGGAGATTGTTTTGTAGTACCATTTATTAGCAGATAACGTTCTCTTTCGAACAGATGAGGAAATACCGCTTCACGCTGAAACGATTCTTTCCCTCGATGCTTCATATACTCATCGGATAAGACACGCGCAGACCTAGCGATTTTTGAAACATTCGGATCTATAAACCCTATTGAAATATTTGCAATGGCACATGGCCCTGTGTGCCGCCGGACAGAAGTGTATGAGCTACCGATGTACATTGTATTTTTACCTACAACCGTAGTGTCATCAGTTCCATTTGTTGCATACATGTTGTTAATAACAGTTTGCGAAAACGAAGCTGCTGTGGATAAAAGCAATAGTGAAATAATTGCAGAAAAATAAAATTTCATAAAACATCCTTTAACTAGGCAACAGTATTACATATTATTGTTAGAAGTGAAAAAATAATTTAGCAGTACTGCCCCGTAGCGAGAATACCACCATCAGAGACATTACTTGTTGAATGCCTTTTTAAAGAATCACAGTCTGGCAATAAGCAGTTGACGAAGCTCCTGTTCAAGTTCTAAATAAACATCATCGGGTTTTGCGCCTGTGGCGCTGAGTACCTTGGCAAAAAAATTGCGGGCTGCACATGCAAGAATCACATCAAGAATTTCTTGATCAGAAAATCCATAGCCATGCAATTCTTCAATATCATTCTCGTTAATTTCATGTGATTCCATAGTTACCTTCTGTGCAAAAGACATTATTGCAACTTCTTCCGGGGGAAGACCTGCAGTACGAAAATCTGTTACAATCGCCACCATTTGATCCAAACTGAAGAAATTTTTTCGTAACATGGTTCCGTGAGCAAGCATGCAATAATTACAGTGAAGCGCCATTGCCGACGAAAAAGTAGCCAATTCGTAAAGACGAAGTCTCATTGTGGGACGTATTGTTCCAATAAGTTTTTCCCAAGCATCATAGACTTCAGGTCGAAGACTAAAAGCTTTAACGTAATTTGCCACATATCCTGTTTTGGATTTATTTGCATTGTATTGATCATTAACCAAACCCTGTGCCTGATCTTCAGAAATTGTTTTTATTAATGCTATCACATTCTTTCCTTTTAATTATGGTTTAATAAAAAATTAAACATCACCGCTAGTCTACTACAAAGACTTTAGCTCCAACAGCGGTTGTATAATGACGATGAGCCTCTGCATTATCCGCAACTTGATATCCGACACCCGGAGTAAGATTGAAGATGCGTCCGTCTTTTAATTCTACGCAAAACTCCCCTTCTAGACAGTAGAAGATGTGACCTTTTAAACACCAGTGATCCATTAGAAAGTTCGCAGAGTACTCAACAATGCGCATTCGAATGCTTCCAAAATTACAAGTCCGCCAGTATGCTGTTCCCGTCTCCCCTTTATGTTCTGTTGGTTCAATGTTAGTCCAATCCGTAGTACCGAACGGAATATTTACTATTTCCATAGCGCTATCTTTCTGTAAAGGCTTGTTGATTACTCTGATGAACTTACAATTGGGCCAAGGGGGGATTAACGAGATATTATGACAATAGTGATTCTCTTATACAGGTACAGGTATTTGATCCAACGTATGTGCGGGTGATTTGATTTGTAATGTGCATACCAGCGAAAGGCAAAATATTGATCACGCTCCCCTTATAATTATTGTTTAGTAATTATTTCAACAGCATCATTTTTTTCATAACCTGTTTACCATTGCTCTGCAATTTCGTAAAGTAAATTCCGCTTGAAAGTTTTTCTCCATTAAACACTGCAGAATGATATCCTGCATCTCTCACTTCGTTCACCAATATTGCCACTTCTCTTCCAATCGCGTCATACACTTTCAACGTTGTAATTCCTGAGACAGGAATTGTGAAGCTGATTGTTGTTGCAGGATTGAATGGATTCGGGAAATTCTGTTGCAGCTCAAACGATGCAGCAATTTGCCCTTTGTCTTCAACACTCGTTAACGAAGTCTTCCAGAATTTCAAAAGTTCGCGCAACGCCTCCGGTTTATTTTGCGGAACGCCTGCACCGGTCTGATCTTGAGCATTGATTCCATGGCATGAAGCGCATGTGCGAATTTCTCCCGGCTGGAACGTTATCCAATACCGTTCGCGCACGACCCCTTTTCCATTCGGATCGGTCATCTGCCAGCTCATTGCTCGATGCGCAGGAATAAATGATGCTACTGAACCATCGAGACCTATTTTAACACTTCCGCTTGGTCCAGTTGGATTTGCAGGATTTTTTACTGCGGGGTCATGCATCACTTGTGCTAGAACCCGACGCCCTGTGCCGGGATGTTCCACTCCGCCTCTCCCCCGAATCATATCACCCTGAAAGAACTGCATATGTTGTACGTCATACACAATGCCGGATGTTCCGATTGTTTGGACACCGCCGGGAACTTGTAGATTGTACGGCTGCTGCACATCATTTCTATCGCGCGTTGAAACATTTCGGCTCACCATCAGTGCAAGATTATTTGTTTTAAGCCAGTCTCGCAATTTTTGAACATCGACGTTCTCTTCGGTAAATACCTGCTGTTCCGGCAATTCCAACGGTGTCTCGGTTTTTAACGGCGGAACAGTTTGTGAACGCACTTCTACGGCATCCAGCTCCCATAATGTATCGGTTCGTGTAATAATGTCGCTTTCACCGGTGTAATATTTCAGCGACCGGACAATTCCGTCCGTAAGCGGTACATCGGCTGCAAAATAATTTTTTCCATCAATCATAACAGATTTCATCGATTTCAATCTGAAATCATATAATACTTTTGGTGTCGATCCCGTCCAGGTTGTTTTGTCGATAAACGGAGATGTGGAATGACTGACAATTAAATTCCCGTCCGAGAGCGGTACCGGATTTCGATAATGTCCGCTGTGATTCGGATCGGGAGTTTGCCCTTCTTGTGCCGAAGAAGATGTTGCTTCATGCGTAATTTCAAGAACATCCATCTCTTCGGGTTTAATGTCAGGCGCACCGGTAAACTTTAATATTTGCCCTGCAGTTTCTCTGCCAAATTCGTGTGCATTAACGCCATAATATACACCGGGATTCAGGGGATCTTCTTTAATGTGAAAAAGTCCGCCGTCGCCGATAATGACGACTTTATTCTTTACAAAATTTTTACGAATAAGGTAGGAAAGATTTGGATCATTGACGTATGATCCCTCGGTATACGATCCTCCATACTCATGTCGTCCAACATGGTTAAGTGTTTCTTCTTCCGTACCATCCTGATTAAGCTGCCATGGGAAGAAATGATTGAAGCGATGTAAGGCAAATTCGGGCGTGTAATCATGACTCGATGTGTCGCGGGGCTCAGGAAATACTTCGTCCGTTGTATTCAGTGCGACAGCATCAACTGCTTCACTGGAATAATTGAACATGCCAAAAGGGTATTCAGGTGCATATCTATCAGCATCTGCTTGTTGATCACGCTGGAGATGATCCCATCTCGTAAATAGAATTCTTCCGTACGAATCAATAACCGGATAGAATGAACCGCTGGGTGAATGCTCCAACAACGTCACGTTTCCGGAAGCAGGATCTAAACTCCACAATCCCGATACTACTTTTGCAGATTCATACTCATCCAACTGCGGATACAGATGTGCGGCTTTATTAAACGGCATATCAGAGGTAAAAATAACTTTGCCGTCACTGCCATAAATAGGTGAAATATTATTATAATTTACAGGCTGATTTGCAACTTTTGTGATTATTGCTTTTTCGCCTTTGCCTAATCCGGTCACTTCATACATTTGCCAGAAGTATACTGTGTAATCAAACTCCTTTGCAGGCGCCCCCACTAGCATGCTAAACAATGCCTTCGTTCCATTCCAATGTACGCTCGGCTGACGTACAGCAATCGATTTGCTCCCTTGCATAACGGTGGAATCACCAAATCCTGCTTCACGCGTTAAATTACGCAGCGTTCCATCTGTGTACCGAATCATCAGATCCCCGCCGCGAGGCACGGACGGTACATCGGTGTTATGATTATTAAATGTTTGGGTAACAGCACTGAATCCGGAAACAGGTGTTTGGGTAACAAACATAATTGGATTTGGCGTTTGCACCTGCTGCGCCCGGAGAAAAGAAAATACAAATAGCAAAATATACGTGGAGGTTATTTTCATTCTATCCCTTCATTAAAACATTGTTAGGCAAATATTTTTTTGGAGGGATAATATACTCAAGGAGAATTGGAAAACAATGTCACAACTGTCCACTAAATTCAAAATGTGATGCGCTGCACAGGGCAACAATGATAAATATAAAATCGTTTGCGAGGGATATTGTAGTCCAAAAAATAAAATCCCGTCTCGCGGACGGGATTTTATTTTTTTCCGTTCTTACGTATTTATTTCAACAACATCATCTTTTTCAACCGCACGTTATCGCTGCTCTGAATTTTTGCGAAATATATTCCAGACGAAAGCACCGACGCATCGAATGTCGCAGAATACCTTCCCGCTTCTTTCACTTCATTCACTAATGTTGCTACTTCTCTTCCAATCACGTCATACACTTTCAACGTGACATGACCGTTCACTGGTAACTGATAGCTGATCACTGTAGAAGGATTGAACGGATTGGGATAATTCTGTTCGAGCGTAAATTCTTTCGGCGCGTTTGCAATTGTTGCTTCAACTTCTTGTGAATAGGAGAATTTTCCGTCACGATCAACCTGTTTTAAGCGATACAGATAATTCCCTGTTGAAAGATTTTTATCCAAGAAAGAATATTCTTTCGGTGCGTTTGTTGTTCCGTTACCTTCGACAAAACCAACCTTGTTCCAACTGATGACTGATGACTGATGACTGACAACAGTTCTTTCCACTTCAAATCCATAATTATTTACTTCTGTAGCAGTATTCCATTTCAATTCTACCGAATTGTTTTTTGGAGATACACTGAATGATGAGAGTTCAACCGGAAGTACTACGATTGAAAATTGCGCATCTCCATACAGTGTCCCGTTGTTGGCACTAGTGACAGTGTCTACTGTTGTTGATCCCGTTTGTTCATTAAATAAATAATTTGCTTCCAGTCGAAATAATCCGGACGAAAGCTGAACGTTTCTATTATTGGCAATTTCACTTGAACTCCGCGCAACAGACCACACCCGTACATCTTCTATCGATCCAATAAAAAAACCACCATAGCCAAAACCATCGGCATATCGCGTGCCAATACTAAACTCTGTACCATTGTTGATATTTGCAATTCCATCTGTGGTATACTGACTGTCCTGCACTCCATCAATATAGTACGTGATTGTTGTCCCATCCCTTGTAAATGCAATGTGATGCCAATTGCCGTCATTAACAGATCCAACACCTGTCGTTGCAGAATAATTCGTTCCAAATTCATCTTCATCTAATTCCATACCCATTCTGCCGTCAGCCGTCAAGGAAAAAACAAAAAAGCTTCCATGGCTAGCGGAGAATCTTTTCCCAAAAAGAACTTTGCTGATAACACTGGTTGTTTTAACCCACGCTTCGAGCGTAAAATTGCCCGTTCCAAAATTTCCTAACGATGTTGATGACAATACATACCCTGTTCCCCCGAGTTCCAGCGAATTGCCGTTCGGAGACGTTGACGATGTATCGTTGAGCAATACAGAAATACTTGCCTCGTTTCCATTTACCACCGCCACATCTATATCTCCATCTCCATCCAAATCGGAAAATGCTGCTGCTTGAGGACTTGCTCCTGTTCTGTAATCACTTTTATCAGTAAAGGTTCCGTCGTTGTTATTCTTCAACACCGATATATATCCCGGATTGGCATTACTTAACACCGCAACATCCATATCGTTATCACCGTCAATATCGGCGGGGGAAATAAAATTAATATTGGAACCTACCGCATAATCAACTTTGGCTGCAAACGTTCCATCTCCATTGTTTTTGAAAACAGAAATTGTGCTAGGACCATTATTTGCTACTGCAACATCGATATCTCCATCCCCATCGACATCAGTTGATGTAACATTTATAGGATTACTTCCTGTTGAATAGTCAACTTTCGCGGCAAACGTTCCATCTCCATTATTCATTAATATCGATATTGTTGATGCATCGGCATTCGCTGTTGCGGCATCCATATCGCCATCGCCATCCATATCAGCAGTTATTACCGAATACGAGCCTGCTCCTGCGGAATAATCAACTTTTGCGGCAAATGTTCCATCACCATTATTCATTAAAACAGAAATATTCGCTGAGGAGTAATTTGCTACAACCAAATCCATATCGCCATCACCGTCAGCATCTGCAGTGGTTACCGAACCGGGATTTGTGCCTGTGGTATAGTCAACTTTTGCAGCATATACCCCGGACCCGTTATTGATAAAAACGGAAACTTTGCTATTCGTATTATTTGCTGCTGCCAGGTCAATATCTCCATCGCCGTCCAAATCGGAAGAAGTAATTGAGATAGGATTACTGCTGCTTCCTGTCGTATAATCAACATTGGTTGAAAAGGTTCCATCGCCATTATTTTTTACTACAGAAATAGTATTTCCCGCATAATTTGCGGAAGCCAAATCCACATCTCCGTCGCCATCCAAATCAGCAGGAATAACATAAGAGGGATTTACTCCCGTTGGATAATCTATTTTTGCTGCAAAGGTACCGGCAGAACTTACATCCACCGTAAAGTTCCAGCTATATGAACTAGCAAGAGCAACAGCATTACTGCTTTGTAATCCTATGGTTGCTATTACTGTAACAATTTCTCCCGGCGTAAAATCAGTTGTTGGATTATAGGTTGCAGTGAATGTTCCATTATTATATGCGATTACGCCTGTATGTGGTCCCGTCTGCGATCCGCTTACGATGATGGTACTGTTGGCAATGAATGTTGTAGAGTTCATTGCTTCACTGAATGTTATTGCAATTGAAGATGAATCAGCGACATTCAAAGCATTCTTAGCCGGAGTGACCGACGTAATTGTTGGAACGGTTGCATCGGCTGATGCGCTTCCGGTGAATAAACACAATAATAGCATCATCCATCGGATCGATGGCAACAACAGATATTTTGCAAAATCCATGGTACTCTCCTAAATAAATAATATTGCGGTAAATGATTTTTGGTACTATATCCGGCAAAAGAAATGTTTTTCACTCAAGTGAACGACTGGCGCATTCGACTGTTCATAAAAAACATTCTTGAACGCCATATTTATTTCATCAGCACCATTTTCTTCAACTGCACCTTATCTCCGCTTTGCAATCGTGCGAAGTATATTCCGCTGGAAAGCTGTGATGCATCAAACGTTGCCGAATAGCTTCCCGCCTCTTTCACTTCGTTCACTAATGTTGCCACTTCTCTCCCAATCACATCATACACTTTCAGTGCGATGTGACTGTTTACTGGCAACTGATAACTGATCACTGTCGAAGGATTAAACGGATTCGGGTAATTCTGTTCCAATGCAAACTCTTTCGGCGCGCCGCTGATCGTAATTTCCACTGCCTGTGAGTATTGATATTTTCCATCGCGATCAATTTGTTTTAAGCGGTAGGAATATTTCCCCGCATTAAGATTTTTGTCGGTAAATGAATATTGCTTCGGTGAATTCGTTGTTCCACTTCCTTCTACAAATCCTGCCTTGCTCCACGTTTCTGTTGTGTTCTGACTTTTGAATTCTGACTTCTGACTTCTGCTCTTCTCAATCTCAAACCCATAATTATTCTGCTCTGTTGCTGTACTCCAATTCAGCTCCACTCCATTCGATGTTGCGGATGCTGTGAGTGAAAATAATTCAACTGGCAAAGCAGTTTCTTCATACACTGCGGCAAACTGACTGAAAGAAGTAATACCGCTCCAAGTAACATCGCCGGTCGCTGCATTCGCGCTAATTGCTCCTCCCACTTCGGTCCACGCGCCTGCGCTGTTCGAATTGCGTTTGAACAATTTTACTCCGGCAGGATTGGCATCAACTCTCGAATCAAGGAAATTTTCTCCAAAGTTGATTCTTAAATTTGCAGTGAATGTTCCCGTATCGCTGAATACATTCACGACGTAGTATTTATTGCTGATCACTGATGCATATCCGGTCGGAAGCGTATTGGGAATTGCAAAGAGCTCTGTTGCGGTGAGATTGACCGTGCTGTCGAATGCTTCGGTGGTAATGACTGTTACTGCACCAAGGTTTGCTGTTCCGGATGTAAATGATGCTGCCGATGCACTTGTTCCTGTGGCTGCTGGAATCGTTGATGCTACCCAGCCGCTGGTTGTGTCAAAATCAAAATTAGACAGTGTTCCGTTATAACCGTTCGTTTCTTTCAGCGTCGTTCCCGATCCTTCCGAGAATTGCCAATAGCCGACAAGATTGCTCGTGCCGGGATTGATTGTGCGGTGCATATTCTCCCGAATTTCTTGCTCGGTACGGACAACATTCCATATCCGCGCTTCATCAATGCTTCCATATAAATGAAAGGTTAATCCGTCAGAGGTAACACCAAATGTAAGATCTTTATTCGTATTCTGTAAGAAAGGCACTACTGCCGATCCCTGCAAAACACCATTCACATAAAACCGTTGGGTCGTTCCATCGTACGTTTGCGCTAAATGTGTCCATTCTCCTTCAACGATATCCGTTCCGGTAATAACACTCCAACCGGTTACCCCTTTTCCAATCCAACCTTCCCATTTATTATTGTTCCCTGCGGCGTAAAAATGTACGCCGTATACGGTAACACCGCCGTCATAATCACGTGATGACATAGGGGTGCGGTATGTATCTTCACCTCCAACAACACGCGCCCATATTTCGTACGTAAATACTGCGGGATTGAAATTCGCAGAATATGGAACTTGAACAACATCATTAATCCCGTCAAAC
This sequence comes from Bacteroidota bacterium, assembly GCA_041665525.1. Taxonomy (GTDB): domain Bacteria; phylum Bacteroidota; class Ignavibacteria; order UBA10030; family UBA8401; genus UBA8401. Next base: position 14,550 of record JBAYIS010000044.1, read on the forward strand.
TGCAGGGCATTTCCCGGTTGAGGACTTGTAAAGGAAATGTGAAGATCGTTCTTCGCATAATTAATAACGCTTGATGCATTGCCGCCGGTAAATGCTGTGTTTTGGAAAGTGAACGTAAGATTGGAAACACTATCTGCCAGCGCGTGCGCTGCTGCATTGCCGGTCAGTGTTATTTCCAGCATCGTTGATGACGTTCGTGTTACAACTGCAGTCAATCCTGCAGGAAGATTACTTACCGTTACTTTACTGCCGGTTACAAAATTGTCATTCGTACTTCCGGTGAATGTATCGCCGGACAACGTAATGGTAATTGGAGATGCATTATCAATGGAACCGTCATTTGCTACCGCTTCTGAAAATTCAGTTGAACTGTATGAAAGAGTTATAACAGGAATCGACGTACTAAAATATCGGACAAGAGCAAAGTCGCTTGTCGACTCGTTGTTTGCCGATCCCGCAACGACAATGTCATCGTCAGTTTGGAGAACGACACCGTATGCCCTGTCGTAACTTGAACCGATCGCCGTTGTGACAATTCCATCACCGTCAAAATCACTATCAAGTGTTCCATCGCTGTTGAAACGGACGATACCGAAATCCGTATCTGCTCCATTGTCTGTATCCCCCACAATGACAATCTTTCCGTCAGATTGAAGAACGATACTTTTCCCGTCATCATCGCCTGAACCAATGGCGGTGGTTGCCTTACCGTCTGAACTAAATGTAGTATCCAATGTTCCGTTGCTGTTGTACCGTGCAACGGCAAAATCACTGTTGGTACCATTGGAATAATTTCCGCCAACGACTATCTTCCCGTCGGTTTGAACAGCAACAGCAAAAGCCTGATCGAAATTTGAACCGAAAGCAGTGCTTGCTTTTCCGGTCGAATTAAATGTGGCGTCCAAAGATCCATTGCTGTTATACCGAACAACTGCAAAATCGGAGTTTGCTCCATCATCCGTATTTCCTACGACAACAATCTTCCCGTCGGTTTGAAGTATAATAGCTTTTCCTTCTGCATACGTTCCGGCAACCGGAGTAGAAACGATTCCGTCTGAATCAAATGACGTATCTAAAGTTCCATCACTGTTGTAGCGAACAACAACAATTTCGCTGTTTGCGTCTCCCGCAAGAAGTATCTTTCCATCGGATTGAACAGCTACTCCATACGCTGTGGCATAGAAGGAACCAATGGACGTTGTCACAATTCCATTTGATCCAAACGTATTGTCAGGTACTCCCGTGGTGTCATAACGGACAACGGCAAATACATTCTGCGATCCGTTGTTGGAAGTTCCCGCAGCAATAATCTTTCCATCCGATTGAAGTGCGATACTGTACACTTGGTCGCTGCTGGAGCCAACAGCCGTTGTTACTTTCCCATCTGTACCAAAAGTTTTATCTAATATTCCGCCGCTCGAGTAACGCGCTACCGCAAAGTATGTTTGTGCACCGTCCCAGGCTGCACCGCCGGCAATAATCTTTCCGTCGGTTTGAAGAGCAATTGCATTTGCATATGAATCATTCAGCACCGGTGTTATGACTTTCCCGGTTCCCTGATTGAAGGTGCCATCTTCTGTACCATCGCTGTTATATCGGCGGATAGCGAAATCGTGATCTGTTCCGTTATAACTCGATCCCACGACGACAATCTTATCGTCCATTAGTAGATCGATATCATTAAATAAATTGTAATCATTACCAATCTTTGTTGTATCAATTCCGTTCGTCGCGAATGTATTATCCAACGTTCCGTTGCTGTTGTACCGAAGAACAAGAGCAATACTGTTTATTCCATTGTCATAATAGCCTGCGACAACAATCTTTCCATCGGATTGGATAGCAATGCTTTTTGCTTCTTCATTTCGCGTTCCGATGTCCGTGGATACTATTCCGTCGCCGTCAAACGTCGGATCGATCGCTCCGGTACTATCCACGCGAATGAGGAGTACATCATAATATGAGCCGACATTGGTATATCCTCCGACAACGATCTTGCCGTCGGTTTGGAGTGCGACATTATAAGCCTCCTCATAATCCGCAGCAACATCGATGACAACCTTACCTGTCGAATTGAACGATGTATCAAGAGTTCCGTTGGTATTGTACCGGAGGATAACGACATCTCCGTCCGAATGTCCGGCAACAACAATTTTTCCGTCAGATTGAAAAGCAATTCCTTTTGCTTCTTCTCCGGTCACTGCAATGACGTTGATGACCTTTCCAGTGCCATTAAATGATGTATCCAATGATCCGTCATTATTATATCGAGCAATAGCAAATTCACCGCTCAAACCATCATAGATGTACCCAACAACAACGATCTTGCCGTCGGATTGAATTCCAATATTATAAGGCTCTTCGGAATTATAACCGAAATCAGTCGTTACAATACCGTCACTGTCAAATGAAGTATCAAGCGTGCCGTCACTGTTATACCGAACAACAGCAAAATCTTCATTGGCCCCATTATAGGTATAACCCGCCACAACAATTTTTCCGTCGGATTGAAGAGCAACACCTCTTACTTCATCGTCTCCGGTATTGATTGATGTTGTTACTTTTCCGCTGTCGTTGAAAGTAGCATCCAGTGTTCCATTACTGTTGTACCGTACGACAGCAAAATCCTTATCAACTCCATTCTCGGAATATCCTGCAACAACGATCTTGCCGTCGGATTGAAGTGCGACACTGTTTGCTTGTTCCCATGCTGATCCAATTGCCGTTGTCCGAGTTCCCGTTGCTCCAAAAACGCTATCGATCGTTCCGTCTTGTGCAGTAAGCGTTGTCGTGATGAGGAGAATTGAGACAACCGCTGTTATCAACAGCATACCGCTTCTTTGCAGTGCCAAAAATTGTAATGGAATGCGCATGATGATCTCCCGATTGGTTAATATTAGAGTAATTGATTGAGTTCAGATAAATTATCTTTCGTTACAAATCCCGCTCTTAACGATTTTGCTTTTAATCGAAACGCAGAGGTATTATGACTGGTGATAAAGATGATCTTTGTTGATGAATCCATTTTCAAAATCTCTTCGGATGCAGTAAATCCGTCCATCCCCTTCATTTCAATATCCATCAACACAACATCAGGATAGAATTGCAAAAATGCAGACACGGCATCTAAGCCGTCCGAACATTCTAATACGGTATCAGTCTCTTTGCATGCCACAGCACGAATCATTTCCCGCATGCCGGCATTATCATCAACAATCATGAATTTCATCTGTACAATGCTTTCAGGCAGTTTGTTTAGATTACATTTGAAGTAATAACGGAGAAAATGGTCGGGGAAAGAATACGCAGTAGTACGTAAATCTCTACGTACCAGTACGTATGAAAGGATAAATCGGTTGGAGAAATTAAATCATCGGTTCATTGGATCATCGATTCTTCGGTTCATCGGTTCATCGGTTCATTGGTTCATTGGTTCATCGGTTCATTGGTTCATCGGTTCATTGGTTCATTGGTTCATTGGTTCATCGGTTCATTGGTTCATCGATACAATGTTGCATTGATACAATGATTCAATGATGCAATGACTCAATGATTCAATGTTGCAATGACTCAATGATTCAATGTTGCAATGTTGCAATGATTCAATGATTTTTTAAAGTATTCGAATTACAGCAGGTGTTTTACATCCAACGAGAATTTATAGAGGGCGTTTGGTCCGTGGAGATTTAACTTCTGGCAGATATTGTTACGGTGTGTATCAACAGTACGGGGAGAAATGAACATTGCCTCGGCGATCTCTTTGCTGGACTGTTCAAGGGAAATCAGTTTTAGGATTTTTCGTTCTCCTGCGGTTAATTGGGATAAACCGAATTGTTCTTCAGATCGAAATTCCGGCTGGACATTCCGACGGACAAGATGTCCTGATAGCGTTGGAGTGATATAGTGCTTCCCTTCACGGACATTTTTCAACGCTTCAACAATTTCGGTCGCCGCACTCTCCTTCAGCACATATCCCATCACTCCGATCTCCATCGCACGGGAAAACATATTCTCCGTATCATACATCGTTAAGATAATGATGCGGACTGGTAGTTTTCTCTTTCGTACTGCTTCGGCTACCTCCAACCCATTTAATTTCGGCATGTCGATATCCAGCAGCGCGATTTCCGGCTTATGTTGTTCGATCAATTGCAGCGCACTTTCACCATTGTTCGTTTCGGCAACGATACGGAAACTTCCCTCTTCTTCAATCATTTCCTTCAATCCTCTTCGCATGAGCGGATGATCATCGGCAAGAAGAATCGGAGTATGTATGGTCTTTTCACTCATGCGTGTTTGTGAATCGGAATGGTAATAGTAACTACTGTTCCCGAACCTTCGGTGGATTCGATGGAAAGGGAACCCTGCAATATACGAACTCGCTCGGTCATTCCTGCAAGCCCTATGCCGTGGCGCACATTTCCCGGAACATATCCCTTCCCGTTATCTCGGATCTTCAAGATGATCATTTGCTGATCCACCGTGAGCAGAATAGAAATTTCCGAAGCTTCGGAATGTTTCTCAATATTGCTCAACGCTTCCTGCAGGATGCGGATCAGATTGATCTCGTTCTCTTTGTTGATCAATCCGTCGATCTCATCCACTTCTGCATGGAGCGTTTTTCCGGACACCTCACGGATATTCCCCAGCATGGAACGAATCGTTTCCGTCAATCCCAACCGGTCCAGTTCCGGAGGTCGCAGATTATGAGAAAGTGTACGGACCAGTTTTAGAATGTTCGTCGCTCCATCGGAAATCTGTTCCAGCTGACGTTTTTCCTTTGTTTCGTCACCGACCGTTTTTAATCCCATAATCGCTCTGTTCTTTATCACCAGCAACTCCTGCCCCAACGAGTCGTGCATTTCTTGCGCAATGCGTTTCCGTTCGGATTCCTGGCTTTCAATAAGCAGCTGCGAAATTTCCTGCTGCCGGAGCTGTTCCTTTTTCAGTTCTGTCACACGCAGATAGTAGATGATCGGTCCGGTCGAAACGAAGAGAATCACTATGATCGAAATGAACCACCAGGTCTTCCAGAACGGCGGAAGAATCACTAAGACGATGGAAGATTCTTGTTCGTTCCATATCCCGTCGCTGTTGGAAGCTTTCACTTTGAACACATATTCACCGGGATCGATGTTCGTGAATGTCGCTGTCCGCGACGTTCCGTTGTTGATCCACCCTTTGTCGAATCCTTCCAGGAAATATTTGAACCGGTTTTTCAACGGTGCGGTATACTCCAGTGCAGCAAATTCGAACGTGATCACATTGTCCATATGATCCAGCACGATCTTCTCCGCGTATTCAATCGGCAAGCTCAGGCGGGTAGAATCTGTTTTAAATGAAACTGATTTGTTGAAAAGGCGGAAATCGGTAAACACAACATGGGGAGTGGACCAATTCACCGTAATGTCGTTAGGATAAAATGCATTATAACCATTGACCCCGCCGAAATACATCTTCCCGTCCGGTGCTTTGTAATATTCTTTTCTGTTGAATTCATTACTCTGCAGTCCATCGTGCACATCAAAGGTCCGCATCGACCGGGTGCGGGGATTGAACTTCACCAATCCTTTGTTCGTACTGATCCACAACTGATGTTCATTATCGGCAAGAATGCCATACACGGTATTGTTCGGAAATCTCTCCCGTTCAGTGATGGAGGCGAATGTCTGCGTCATTCGGTCGAATCGGTTCAATCCACCGCCATCCGTCCCTATCCAAAGATACCGTTTCGGTTCGTTTGGATCTTCTAATATAGACAAGACGTGATTGTGACTGATCGCTGTCGTATCGTACGGAACATGCCGGTACCATCGTTTTTTCTGAGTATCGGAGTGATACTCCAGCAAACCGTTCGTCGGCGTTCCAAACCACATCACACCGTCTTGTGTTACATAGGCTGTGGTGATATCCGTATATCCGGACGTGTTGCGTCCGGCAATCGAGTCGGGATATAACTGTTCATATTCGAACAGTTCATTCCGACCGGTGAATTTCACTAATCCGCTGTTCCTGACAATCCAGATCGTGTGATTGCTGTCCCGAAGAATGAACTGCGGTGCATGATACTTCCTGTCTATGGTGTTCTTCGGAACAAGTGCATACTCATCAATTGATCTGTTGCTGTCAATGCGCAGCACATACGAGTCCGTTGTAGGAATAAAGGCTCCTGATTGGCGATCGCGGAATGGTATCTTGAATTCATTCCCCCGCATCACCATATCAAATGCATTTTCTCTCTGCTTCTTTCTTGTGAATACCTTAATTAAAGAGTATTCCTTGGCAAATGCTTCCAAAAGGAAATTCCCCTCCCGCTTCCCAAACTTGTCCGTGCGGGGATTATACATGATAATCCCCCAACCGGCCGTTCCGACCCAGATATTATTCGAGCGGTCTACCGCAAAGCCATTGGAGACTCGTTCATCCGTGAATTCAGCAATCATTTCCGCATTCATCGCTGCCGGATTAATCCGAATGACATGATGTGCAGTGGTTGTCCAGAGTTGCCCGTGTGCATCGTAACGGATCTGGCCAAACCAATAAAAATTATTCTGAGGAGTAGCAGTGATCACCCGCCGGACTGTCGTACCGGTATAAACATCTATTCCCGTCCGGTGACTCACCCACACACGGCCGAGCGAATCACAAAAAAGCGATGAGATTTTGTTCAGGACATTCCCTTCGGCGGAAGAACGGTCGACTCGCGTCACCCTCCCCTGGTGATCGATAATGCTGATTCCTTCGGCAGCGACCCAAATGTTTCCGTTGAGATCTTCCGTTACATCGGCGATGTTGTCGCTGTGTAATGATCGGTTGTTCGTCGAATCCGCTCTGTACTGTTTCCACAAACCGTTGCGCGGATCGAACATGTTCAATCCTCCCCCCGAAGTCCCTGCCAGAACTCTACCATCCTTCATCACCCGAATAACCGTGCAATGATTATGACTGATCGAATTCACATTCTGAGGATCGTTCTCATAGTGGGCGAAGTTGCTCTGTTTCGGATCGAACTTTTGGAGACCGCCGCCGGCTGTCCCGATCCATAGGATATCCCCTTCTCCCTGATGAATAGATGTTATGGTATTATCGGAGATTGATGTCGAATCGATGTTATCATGACGGAAGATGCGAAACGAGTATCCATCATATCGATTCAGTCCATCCTTCGTGCCGAACCAGAGGAATCCTTTCCTGTCCTGATGAATGGCGTAGATATAATTCTGGGAGAGACCATCGTTGATCGTAATCCGCCTCAACGGAGTATGTTGAGCAAAGAGGAGGAGAGGGAAAAAAATGGCAATGCGAAGGAGATTCATGGGCTTTAATGTAAGAAGAAAGGGAACTTTTTCGCAAGCCGCAGAAGTGAATATTTCGTTTTTGGAGAAGAAATGAACCTTTCGTATATTCGATAAAGAACGGTGATAGTCAACCTGTGCGAGTCGAAGGATAATCACAATTTGTTCGCTTAGGTCATTGAAATGAATTAAAAAGCGATCACCAGTCATCCTGAGTAAGGCCGGCATTTTTTCTTGAAGGCCGCATCGAAGGATGGCCAAAAAAATAGCATTAGTAATGTAATAAAGTAGCAATACCTCCGCCGAGGTGGTGCCCCGCCAAAGGGCATGTAGCGAGGCGGGATGTCGTCCCGACATAGAATTCCATCGCAAGGTCGGGACTCCAGAATTGGCAGCAGTATTTGTTCGCTGTAACTAATGGCATGGATTAAAAACGAACGCTGGTCATCCTGGGTAAGGCTGAAATTTTCTTGAATGTCGCACCGAAGAATGACTCGCGAAAATATAAAATAGGTTTAGTCATAAAGAAGTAATACCTCCGCCGAGGTGGTGCCCCGCCAAAGGGCATGTAACGAGGCGGGATGTCGTCCCGACATAGAATTCCATCGCAAGGTCGGGACTCCAGAATTGGCGAAATGATTTTTTCACCTTAGTCAATAGAATGCAATACAAAGAGGCGTTGGTCATCCTGAGTAAGGCCGCCATTTTTTCTTGAAGGCCGCATCGAAGGATGACTCACGATAATATAAAATAGGTTTAGTCATAAAGAAGTAATACCTCCGCCGAGGTGGTGGAATTGGCAGACACACTAGCCTTAGGAGCTAGCGCCTTACGGCATTAAGGGTTCGAGTCCCTTCCTCGGCACAAAAGTATTTCTCCTCCTTTGGAGGCAGGTCAGGCAACA
>JBAYIS010000045.1:0-21609 GCA_041665525.1 Bacteroidota bacterium
CAAAACAATAGATTGGGATTAATCGACAACTGGCTCCGGCATATTCAAGATGTCAACCAGAAATACCGATCTATTGTAGAAACTGCCGGCACCGAGGAACAGCGGGTGGACAAGCTCTGCGAATTGAATGTGATTGAGCAGACACTGAACGTCTGCGAGACCACCATTATTCAAGACGCCTGGGAGCGCAAACAGCCGTTGCAGGTGCATGGCTGGATATACGGATTGAAGGATGGATTGATCAGAGACCTGAAGATCACTATGGATTCTACCGACGATATGGCGGGAATTTATCAACGTGCTGTTTCAGGAGTGACGACATAATAGTTTTGTTACAATTGTGGATTGTTTCGTTCACCGGTTCTATTGTAGTTTAACGAAACAACAATTGGGAACCCAACATGATCCGTTTACTACTCACCACGCTGATATGTACATTCACATTGCCAGCACAGCAACCGGTAAAAAGTGATTCTTCCCTCTTTGATTTCTGGATTGGAGAATGGGAACTCTCGTGGAAAGACCCCGACGGTACGACAGCATCTGGAAAAAACAGTATCACGAAAATACTCGACGGCACGGTGATCCGCGAACACTTCGAAGCATTGACCGGCCAGTCGAAAGGATTCAAGGGAGAGAGTGTTTCTCTGCTGGACCAGCGTACGGGAGAGTGGAAGCAAACCTGGGTGGATAACCAGTATTCCTACCTTCCATTTACCGGCGGCGATGAGAAAAGCGGCGAACGGTTTTTTGCTCAGGAATTCATCGGGAAAAAAGGATTTTTGGTCAAACAGAAAATGGTTTTCCGCAGTATCACGAAAAACAGTTTCACGTGGGATTGGATGAACTCATTAGACAGCGGAAAGACATGGATCACGAATTGGAGCATCAATTATATGCGGAAGAAATGAATACCAAAAAAATAAATCTTGCGGAGAAATTTTCCCGCATTCACGAACACTGGCGCCCCAAGGTGGTGGGAGAACTGAACGGCCAGGAAGTAAAACTGGTGAAGTTTAAAGGGGAATTCGTCTGGCATCACCACGAGAAGGAAGATGAACTATTCCTCTGCATCAAAGGAAGAATGTCTGTCGAATTCAAAAATTACCGGGTAGATTTGCATGCTGGGGAATTCGTGATCGTACCCAAAGCCACGGAGCACCGCACGCTTGCCGATGAAGAAGCGGAAGTGTTGATCTTTGAGCCTGCCTCAACGAAGAATACCGGAAATGTCACACACGAGTCGCTTACTGCGCCCAACGGGGTGAAATTATAACGCTTTCGGCGCCTGTTCCCCCATATTCTTTTCTCGCCGCAAACTGATAATTGCTGCTGCAAACGAAGCCCCTGCACCGAACGCAGTTGCATAAAACGTTACCAGGTCAACAACTCGCACTTCCTGAAGCATAGTGGAAAAGGTTGCTATTGCCGAAAGAAAGAAATTAACGGCAATAGCAAGAATGAAGAATTTTGTCGATTTTTTCATATCATCCTCTCAGTTGAAACAATTCCTGCTGTTTATGGTGAATAGTGTTTTGCGATGCAGGTTTTCATGATTATATTAATAAAATATTTTTCATGGAGTAACAATGCATCGGGAAATTCATCAGTGGCACAGTCCGGTTTTGAACAAAAACATGGAAATTGCGGTGTATGGGCATTACGGTCCGGCATTACTGATGTTCCCCACCGCTGCCGCCGATTTCCTGGAATATGAACGCTTTCAACTAATCGATGCGATCGCTTCGTTCATTAACGAAGGAAAACTGAAGGCGTTTTCCATCAACAGCATCAATAACGAAAGTTGGCTGAACAATTCCATGGCACTGCATCATAAAGGAATACGACATCAGCAGTACAATGAGTATGTTGTCAACGAAGTCGTTCCGTTCATCCACGATCACAATAAGGGCATAACTCCCATTATCACCACCGGCGCTTCGCTCGGCGCGCTGCATGCATTGAACATCTTCTTTCGGCGCCCCGACATTTTTTCCGGAACGATCGCCATGAGCGGAGATTACAATCTTCAGTCATATACGCGCGGATATTTTGACGACAACGTCTTCTTCAACTCACCGGAACACTATCTGCCCGGTATTTCTGATCATGAATATCTTGAGCAGATGCGGAGAGGTAAGATCATCATCGCAACCGGACAAGGCGAGTACGAAGCTCCAGACGCATCACGCCGCCTTTCCGAGATCCTGCAATCGAAATCCATCCCGCACTGGCTGGACGTGTGGGGATACGACATGCCGCACGATTGGCCGACATGGAGGAGTATGCTGCCGTATTTTTTAAGTACGGTGTAAATAAATGATTGCAAGATTGCACGATTGAGGGCGCTCTCGTTTGAATATCTTCTCATCTTGTAATCTTGAGAATCCAGTATTTAATTATTTTTTACCTCAAACAATCCTTACGTCATCATCACCGCATTGCCTCCCACCCGGACTCCGGTGACCGTTCCTGCCTGTTTATCAGCTTCAATAAATAGTAAACTCGGACGCCCCATTTCAAATCCTTGTTCGATATTCCATCGTACTGTTCCGTTTTGAATCGGATCCTTCGCTGCAAGATATCCCGCAAATGCTGCTGCGGCGCTGCCGGTAGCGGGATCTTCCGGAATGCCGATAAGCGGGGCAAACATTCGTGCACGGAAATGAAAGTCCTTCTGTTCTGCATCGTCCGTAAAAACAAACACTTCCTTTAGTTTCAACTGCTCCATCACCGGCACATTGACACGGATGCATGCAATCGAAGCCCTATCCTTCACTGCAACAAATAAAAAGGGAAATCCGACCGATACGAACTGGAGAGGATATTTGGAAACAGCCAGCTCTTCACCGGAAAGCGTCAGCATTGCTGCCACCGTTTCCACATCGGGAACTGTTTCCGTAATCGTCGGAAGCTGCGCTGCGGTCAATTGTGCAAAGGCTGGAATCCCGTTCTCCGAACGGACCGTTACCGGCACCGGCCCGACTCCCTCTTCAAGAATGATCTTCGTTTCATTTTCCGTTACATTGACATCTCCAATGATGCAAAGCGTTATCGCTGTTCCCACCGTTGGATGTCCTGCAAACGGTAGTTCGCCTCCCGGCGTGAAAATCCGGACCTGCCTGGTATGCGCCGGATTCTTCGGCGGGTAGACAAATGTCGTTTCGGAAAAATTAAATTCTTTTGCGATGGATTGCAGCTGTGCTTCGGGAATAGACGACGCATCAGGAAAAACTGCAAGCTGATTACCGCCGAAGGGTGAACGGGTAAAGACATCACAGGTATAGAATTTTACTTTCACAATATCCTCTCAGAAAATTATATGATCAATGTTTCACGTCCATAATGATTTCCGAAACAACCGGAAAATGGTCGGAAGGAACCAGGCCGTTGAATGAGTCTGTCAGCGTCGCGTGATTCAACACGGTGATGCCGTCGCTGACAAAGATATAATCGATCGGTTCCGAAGCATAACCGACTACTTTGAAAGCGTTAAATGTGCCGTCTGGTCCATGGTGCGGTTGCCGCGATATTGCATTTGAATCATTAAACCGGCGGCGCGATTTTTTTGAGATAATGGTTTGATACGGATCGTCGGACGGATGGGAATTAAAATCCCCGGTAATCATCACCGGGTCCTCACCGGTGATTGCATCAATGGATTCTTTCAACAGCAGGGCACTCTCTTTTCGCGCGGTTTTTCCTTTATGGTCCAAATGTGTATTGAAGTGGTAAAAGACTTGATTGCTCCGTTTGTCTCGGAATTTTCCCCATGTCACAATCCTATTGCACATAGCATCCCATCCCAATCCCGGTTGCTCCGGCGCGGGGGAACACCAGAATGTTGACGTGCGGATAGTATCGAACCTCTCTTTTCGGTAAAAGATCGCCATGAATTCGCCTGCATCCTTCCCGTCATCCCTGCCGATACCAAACCAGGAGTACTCCGGCAGTGACTTCGCAAGATAGTCGATCTGGTGCCGCTGCGCTTCCTGCAGTCCGACAATGTCCGGCGCATGATACCGGATCATGCTGGTGAACTTCTCTTTTCTGTTCGGCCAGGCGTTCACACTGTCGCTGGCAACATCCAGTCTAATGTTGTAGGACATCACACGAATTGTTGGCTGCGCCTGTGCAAATAGGTTAATGAAGCAAATAACGATGAAAAGAAATGTGCCTTTAATGATGGTGTTCATAGTATCTCGCTTGGACGTCGATAAGAAATGTGAATATTTCTAGGGCGTTATTGTTGAGGTTTCATTTCCCATAACACATTGATAATTTTCCATTCACCATTCCATCGTCCAATGTGCATAAAATCGTACCAGTCAGACATTTCCGCCTTTACGCTTGCCGTATTGTTATTGATACTGAGTATAGTAATATTTTTAATCTGCCGTTCTTTTGGTGTACTTTTCCCGTAGGCTTTTTTAGTGTTTTCAACAAGCCGTTCGCCGTTCATTTCGCTGAGGACATTTTCATTTTTTGTCACATCGTCGTTCCAGTCAACAATCCGCTTTGCCAGTTTCGGATGAACAGCTCTGGCCATTCTTTCTGCATTTCCTTCATACCATCCCTCTACGTAATTCAATGCCGCCGCTCGAATATCTGCACTGTCTTTTGCCGATTGTGCAAAACAAGTATGCGCAATACTGATAGAAAACATCAACAGAAATAGTTTTTGCATAAATTTTTCCCTTATTTAATTTTTGAAAATAGTCTTGTTGTTTGCGTTTTCTGTATGACTGAACAACACCAGCAACAATGCTAACCTCGCATCCCAGCACTAAAAGAGCTTGTATCCGATATTCACCCCCCACATGTTTTTGACGAACTCCTGTTCCATTCCCTGTTCCGCTTGTCCGGTGAGAACGCTCAACATCCTGTTCAGCATCAATCCCCAGAATGTAATAATCGGCCACCACGATTGAAATCCTACGGCAAAACCGATGACGAACAGCGAATAGAACAACCCCAAACCGAAAAGTAATGATATTCTTCGCCGGATTGGAGAGTTTCCGAACTTCACTCCTCCGGCGAAGCCTGCCGAATGGATGATGATGAATTCCAGCAGCATCACCTGGAAAAGGGACGACACCATATCATCGCCGAGCGCTTTCGGATTGATCCATGTGGCAAGGAATGCGAGTCCCAAAACGAGATCGGGAATGGAAGAGAAAATGTGAGGGTATGGAAGACGGAAATTCATTATCGTTAACAGCCGATAATGATAGTAAAAAAAGAATCGGCAAGTTCCAAATTCCGCCGCACAGTATCCGCGTGCAGAAGATGGTACGATCTTTAAAGGAGTTCTTTCAGTTTGTCGTATCCGGTGCGGCTGACGGGCAACTGCGTTCCATCCTTCAACACGGCAGTGCGGGAATCTTTCGCGTACAACTCCAGCTTTGAAAGTCGTTCGATATTCAGGATGAACGAACGGTGTATGCGGACAAAGCGTCTGCTATCCAGCGATGTTTCAAGGTCGGCGAGACGCTGCATTTTCAAATGCTGTTTTCCTTCGGAGTGAAAGGAAACATAATCATCCTGCGCTTCGATATAATCGATCTTCTCGACAGGTATCACCAGCACTTTGCTCCCTTCCTTGATCAGGATCCTCGCCAGTTGCTGTCCCGAAGGTTTTGCGTCGGATGCGATCTCCCTGCTTTTTCCCGGTTGATTCCTCCGGACCCGTTCTACTGCATGTTCCAACGCTTCGGCAAAGCGTTCCTTCCCGAACGGTTTCAGAAGATAATCCGCTGCATGCACTTCGAATGCTTTTAACGCATATTGATCGAATGCGGTCACAAAGATCACCGCCGGCGGCTGGTCCAGCAGTTCTATCACTTCAAAGCCGCTCAGTTTCGGCATCTGAATATCCAGAAACATCAGATCGGGCTTCAGTTCTGTCACCGCTTTTACCGCATCAAAACCATTGGCGCATTCTGCGACAATCTCGATATGGGGATGCGCTGAACAGTATTCACGAAGAAGGCTCCTTGCCAGTTCTTCGTCGTCGACGATGATGGTTTTAACTGATGATGGTTTCATTTTCGTATAGAAGAAGGTAAGAAGATGATCACTTGAAAAACAGCATTCGACACGGATGTTTTTACATCGCCATCACTGCCGTACACAGCCTGCAAACGCTTTCGAACAATATCGATACCCATCCCGGCCCCTTTTTTCTCCGGAACATCTGCTTCGATAGGATTTTCGACGGTAATAAACAAACGGCTATTCTTTTTTTGTGCCGCCAGAACAATCGTTCCCCCTTCCACACTGTCCGCAATGCCGTGCTTAATCGCATTTTCCACCAGAGGCTGCAGCAACAAGGGAGGCACCTGGTCCGAAAGCGTGTCCGGATCGAACCGTTGTTCCACCTGCAGCCGCTTACCGAACCTGATCTTTTCAATATCCAGATAATGATTGAGAAGAGAAACTTCTTCTTTTAGTGCTATCGTCTCTTTTGCACCGTAGGAAAGGCTTTTACGAAAAAAATCTGCAAGCGTGGTCGTCATTGTTCGCGCAAGTTCTGCATTGGTGGTAGTTAACGCGCTGATGGAGTTAAGGCTGTTGAAGAGGAAATGCGGATCGATCTGCATCCGGAGTGCTTTCAATTCCGATTGCTGTGCCAGCAACCGGGCTTCGTACGCCGAGCGTTCTGAATCTTTCGACTGTTCGAACGCAATAATCAGATACGCAACAGCAAGTGAGATGAGGTATAACGGGATTCCGCTGATAAAGACAATCAGCAGGGATTGTGTGACCGGCAGCGGAGACAACACGATCACAAACATTTGTTCAATTAAAGTCTTCGCTCCCCATCCCAGCAGTGTCCACGCTCCGCTGATGATAATGACCGCCGCTGCGGCAACGGAGAGGATTTTCCAGAGGGAGTTCCGCTCCAACGGAAATGCACGGCTGAGATACCAGGCGGAAAGATTTACTTCACCATAGAGAAGCAGCATCGGAACAGTAAATGCGATCGAATAGAGCGGATGAAGCGAGTTGAAAAACGAGATGATGAAACCAAGCAACACTCCGATGCCGCACCAGACGGTCAGATAGATGAACAATGTTTTTTTATCGGAGAGGATTGGATGCATGGTATATTATTTTTGGAACTTCAATTCGATGGTGACCGCATGGTCCATGTTCCATTGAATTATTTCCGATACGCTGTTTCTTCGTTTGACGTATTCTGCAGCAGTCGGTCGATATTGATATCAGTCCGAATGACTTTTTTCATGAAAGCTATTCAGAATATCCCTCCCGTTGTCGTCATTGTTTGTTTCACCCGGGCGAGTATCATCACCATGCGGATGCTAATGCGGTTCCAATAATTTGTATTGTGAAGTCAAAGAGTCATGCTGAGCGAGTTCCAACGTATTGAGTCGGAACAAGTCGAAACAATGGAGATATATATAAGAATATTTTTTTTTAAAATTGGCACTAGTTCTTAATCTCCACACCTCCCATAATGATACTGCCGGTTAGAACCAGTTTTTTTATCACGCCCTCTTTTGCGGGATACGCCCTGTCTTCCACACCGCCAAGAATCGGCGTTGCTTCGATGGAAACGGACCAGCCCATCGGCACGCGAAGTTCAATGCCGCCCATGATGATGTTCACATCCAGATGCGCTTCATTCCCTTTCATTTCCGCATCGCGAAGATCGATTTCGCATCCTCCCATGACGGCAGACAGTTCGCCGCCGCGGAATTCCTTGGAGGTGATGATGCGTTTCACGCCGCTCATGAACGCCATGTTCTTGATGTACGAATCGGAATCGGTCGCCACATCCTGAAATGGATTATCATCATACTGTCTTTTTCTTTTCCATGAACCGCGCAGAAAATTCAATCCGATGATGATCAATACCACCGGCCACCAGTCCCACACACGGAAGTAAATGAATTCCAGCCGATCGAGCAGCATCAATACACCCACCGCTGCGATTATCCACCCGAATAATTGTCCTGAAGAATTCCGGGATTGCACGCCTTTCGTGATACCATACACCACCAGGATAGCCGGCCAGTACCGCAAGATGCTTCCGGCGTAGATGATTTCCAGATTATCCAGCATGAACACAACGCCAACGGCGATGATCATCACACCCAGAATGAATTGCGGCGCAAAGAGCGAAGGTTTATTGTTTTCCATAGGTCACTTCCTTATATGATTTCTTTGCATCCTTTGTCAGCGATTCCCACATCATGCTCACGCCCCATGCAATGAGTATGGCGGGCCACGTTTCGTGAAAGCTCAAACCGTACACATGATAGATTGATACATACAGCCACAATCCGAGAAAGATCCACCAGATACCATGACCGATATGATACAGCGTAGGGGCATCGGCTAGTTTTCCGATACCGATAACGACAAGAATGAACGGCCATAATTGCCAGACTGAATCAATCCCCAAATCGTACAGATAAAAGATATCCAGCTGATGCAGCAGCAGAACGGCACCGATTAGGATCAGCAGGCTTCCAACAACTGCATCCTGTGCACTGAATTTTCGACGAGACGTTGTACTCATGATGTGTATCCTTTCTTTCTATTGAACTGATACAACATACTCGAAATTCATCAGAAAGTTGGCCTGAAATCGGTGAATGGCGGCGGGGTATCGGTGAATAAACCATTAAAAGGACGCGTATTCTCTCACCCAAGCTCTGCTTGGGTGGCCCTTATTGATGAGATATTTTTTTGTCGGAACGGACGCAAGTCCGTTCAAAAGAGTTTTTTTACACTTTCCGGTATGACACGTGATTAGAGTGGAGATTGTATTGCGAAACTCTGTTTCGCAAGGTCGGGGAGTGTGAGAGCGTGATGATCTTTTCTCAGGATGAGACAGTGAAATAAAAAGCCCCGCATGTGCGGGGCTCCATAGTACTGTGCGAGAACGATGCTCCGTCCTATTTAAGAAGCATCTCAAACTGCATTTCCATTTTTTGTTCCATTTCCTGCGCTCCGCCGAATCCGACATCCTGGAACCGGATCGTACCCTCCTTATCAATGATAAACTTCGTCGGAATGCCGCTTACTCCATACTGAGAAACGACATCTGTATCGAACAATACCGGGAATGTATAGTTGTTCTTCGCCATAAAATCCTTCACATGCTGTTCGCGATCCTCCGGTTTTACCCGTTCCCAGGTGTTCATTGCTAAAATCATCACGTTCGGATTATTTTTGTACCGGTCGTATATCTTTTGCAGCGTCGGGAAAGACGATAAGCAGGGACCGCACCAGGTCGCCCAGAAATCGAGCACAACGACTTTTCCCTTCAGGCTGGAAAGAGTCACATTCGAACCATCGATGGATTTCAACGTAAAATCGATCGACGGCTTGTCCAGTTTTTCTTTCAGCAGTTTTTCCTGCATCTGTTTTTTCATTTCACTTTTGGCAAGATTCAGAACAGAGTCGAATCCGGCTGCCGATCCGCGGATGGCGGTAAATGCAGTTTTGTACAGTTCCAGTAAGAGGGCATTCGCCCGTCCTTTCACAACAGAGGAGTAGGAAAATGCAGCGGCTTTGTCGTTCTTTCCGTTCTGCACGTAACATTCGGCGAGACGAGCGTTATTCTCTTCGTCATCGCTTTCCATCAATGCGTTCGCCTCTTCTAGGACTTTTTCCGCTTCGGTATAGTTTTTCAGTTTCATCAATCCTTCGCCGTATGTATCGGCAATCATCCCGCGCGTGTAGGATGCATTCTCTTTCCAGCTTTTTCTTGAAGCTCCGATATAATCCAGATTGGTGCGGACATCGGAAGAGACGAGCATGTCCAATCCTTTTTTCGCAATGGCTGTACCTTGCGATATTTGCTCTCCTTTTTGGATCATGCCGTAACCGATACTGTTATAGTAATTGACGGGAACTTGCGGATACTGTTCGATGAAAGCGGTCGCGTGAGTAAAATCCTTCACTTTCAGCAGTGCGGACAGGAACATCGGTTCCATTCCGCGTTTTACCGGAAACGTCTCATAAAAACGGACCGCAAGTTCGGCACGTTTTGCCGGATCCTGTTCCTTCATAAACTCCGTCTGCGCTTTCGCTTGAGCGATCAATCCGGAAGGATTCTTTTTTATCCACGCTGCTTCGATCTCTTCCCCTTTTTTGCCTTGATCGGTCAGGGTAAACCATTGCAGAAGGTCGCGGACTGCTTCTTCGTTATTCTTTTCTTTGGAATAAAGCTGGGAGAGCTCTTTCGCAATCCGTTTTTTTGTTTTCCCGTTATTCTGTTGTTTGTTTTCTATGGACCACTGCAGCAATTGTGCTCTCCAGTTTGCCGGATAGAGTTTCCGCTCGCGGCGTAATGCATCGAGCGCTTTTACCGTATCCACTTGATGCTTAAAGCCATAATAGTTTTTTGTTAGAGAAAACATTGCATCGGTGTACTGCGCACCACGTACCGGTTTTCCTTTCGCAGTATGGATAAGGATATTCCATGCATTCGCGCCGTTATCATCGATCTTTTCATCCGCATCGTAGCGGATGGAGAAACCGACAGCTTGTGTATCGGTCAGGGTAAAGGACGTTGTCCAAACTGCTCCGGACCGTTCCATTTTCTGTTCCAGCATTGAGGGGAGTTCGTTGATATGGGTAAAGAGTACCACTGCGTAGAGATCTGTCGCTGTGGAATGGAGAGCGCCGGCTGCTGTCGGATCGTAGGTTAGCGTAATAACATCGCCGATCTTCGGTTGCGCTGGCTGAATGGTTGATATTTCATTTGCCGACGTTCCCATTGAGATCATCAATAACGCCAGAACAATTGATTGGAGTGTTTTCATTACGGGTTTCCTTTCATAAACAATAGCGGGAGTATACTAGGAACTGAGGAGAGAAACAATGGACATTTATCAATCTCTTTTTTACGGGAGTTTTTTCAATCCGTCCCGGCAAATCGGTTTGTTGCGCAGTATCGTTTTCTCAAAACGTGTTTTGTTTTCCGCAGAAACAGCGGTCAGCGGATGCCAGAGGTGATATTGAACTGCCAGATTGCGGAGCGATTTCCCGGCGATTCCGATCAGATTCAACCGGTAAAAGATATCTGTATCTTCTCCGAAACCGGGACCGTGGTACGATTCATCAAATCCGTTCACGGCAATGAGATGCTCTTTGTATGTGGAAAAGTTGCAGCCGAGAATTCCTGTTGATTTTTCTGCAAAGGAACGAAGAAATGAGTTGGTGACGCGAATGCCGTGTTCCAGCCGGACCGATGTTCCCTTGAGGGCATCGATAAGATCGGGTAGAGTATATTTTTCAAATTCACCAGATTGAATTTTTCCGACAGATAAGGAATCAGCCCACCGTTTTCCATGCTCTACCCTTCTGCCGAGAAGCACTTTCCCTTTTTCCCGATTGACAAAATGATCTTCAAGAAAATGCTCGGCAGGAATACAATCCCCATCAATGAACACGATATAGTCCGTTGTTGCCTCCTGAATGGCGTAGTTCAGCATCGTATTCTTCCGCCATCCTTTATCCGCATGCCACAGATGTTTAATACGATATGAGGAGAAACGTTTCGCGGCATTCACCGCAGCGGCAATCTCTTTTCCCGATCCATCGTCGGCAATGATCACATCAAATTGTGTGAACGATTGACGGTTCAACGCTGCAAAGATGCACTCTAATGCAAAGCGGTTGTTATACACTGCGATAACCAAAGTAAGCAGGGGCGTATGCATTTACGTTTTTTGCATTTTCTTCTTTGCCGCCGGGAAAAGGATATTATTCAAAATGATTCTATATCCAGGGGAGTTTTTATGTAGGTTCAGGTCGGTCGGAGGGTCTCCCACGGCGTGTTGATAGTCCTCCGGATCGTGTCCGCCGTAAAAAGTGAAAGTACCGCGGCCAAAATTACCATGGATGTACCGCACTTCGTCCGTCCCCTCCCGTTCACCAAGAATGATTACGCTCGGTTTGATCAACTGTTTTTTGAACATCGTCGTCTGTCCCATGAATCCTTTCAGGATGTTCACATGGTTCTGCGTCAGCATGGTGGGAACGGGATCATACTTGGCAGAAAATTCAAACAAGGTGAAATAGTCCGAGTTTGGATCGCGCAGCGGGACAGGATCGCTGGGTGGATTATCGATGTCGGAGAATTCATAGCGGAATGGATTCATCTCCAGTGTAAAATTCTGAAATGCGAACGATCTGGTGAAATCAAGTTTCTGCTGTGCATTTCTGTCCGCAGGATCGCCGTCGAACATTGTCTCGGCAATATCCGCATTCTCGGCTGCCATGGCAATGTCATAACTGTCCGTTGCTGCACACATCGCAAACATGAATCCGCCGCTGGCAACATAGTCGCGTATTGCCCGGGCTACGGCTTTCTTTTCATCGGAAACTTTCCGATAGCCTAATTCTCGGGAAGTTTTTTCGTAGCTGAGCTGCTGTTCGATGTACCAGGGAGAATTACGGTGCGATGCATAAAACTTTCCGTATTGCCCGGTAAAATCCTCATGGTGAAGATGAAGCCAGTCGTACTCCGACAGTTTTCCTTTCAGCACTTCGGTGTCCCATAGTTTCGTATACGGTATCTCCGCATATTCCAGTGCGAGTGTGACCGCATCGTCCCACGGCTTGAATCCCGGAGGAACATACACGGCCACCTTCGGCGCTTTTTCCAGTCGGACAACATCCATATTCGTGTTCTCGCCGGATATTTCTCCCAGAATCTGTGCCGCACCGGCACCGCTGATCTGTTCAAATGCCACTCCACGGATTCGGCACTCGTTCGCAACGATTGTCACATTGTCGATCATAAACGAACCGCCGCGATAGTTCAGCAGCCAATCGATCTCGATTCCTTTTTCGAGCGTCCAAAAGGCAATGCCGTATGCCTTCAAGTGGTTCGTCTGTTTCAAATCCATCGGGATGAGGATTTTCTGTTGTGTAAAAGCAAAGAACGGCAGCAATACGATGAATAAGAGTTTTTTCATACTGTCTTCAACTTACGAACTTT
Organism: Bacteroidota bacterium; assembly: GCA_041665525.1. GTDB lineage: Bacteria > Bacteroidota > Ignavibacteria > UBA10030 > UBA8401 > UBA8401. Next base: position 12,986 of record JBAYIS010000045.1, read on the forward strand.
GCATTTCATCCTCAACCCTAAAGCACGGTGAAGTTATGCTGCGGCCAGAATCACACCCCTGTTGACCATCTGCGGTTTGAACGCTGCTGCGGTGTTCTTGGAAATATAACCGTGGTTTAACGCAAAATGATAGAGTTTTTCCTGCATCACCTTTCGCGCACGGTGAAGACGCGATCGTACGGTACCAAGCGGGATCTCCAGGATCTCGGCAATCTCTTCGTAGGTGAGTTCTTCCAGGTCCGACAGGATAATAATAGTGCGGAATTCTTCGTTAAGAGATTCCAATACACGCACAACATCATCTCCCAACATATTATCATAGATATCTTTTCGCATATCGGTTGCCGGTGCGGTTTCATCCTTCATCAAATCGACGAATTCTTCCACTTCGTTATATTCAACCTGTTCCGGAGTCCGGCTGGATTTGCGATAGTTATTGATAAATGAATTTTTCAATATTCTGAAGAGCCATGCCTTTGCATTAGTATCATGCTGGTATTTATCGATGAAACGGTACGCTTTCAGATAGGTATCCTGAATGATATCCTTTGCGTCATCCTCATTGTTCGTCAAACGGAGGGCATAGTTGTAGAGAAGATTCATATGGGGAATCATCTCTTTGTGATACAGAGTGTCGAGTGCGGAGCGATTCGGTGCATTCATACTGGTTCTTTCTGTTATGGGTGAGAAGGATAGTGATTATTCTACCTATCTCAACGAAACAGAGTTCCAGTAAATACAAAAGTGCTTAAAATATTGAATTTTAAGCACTTTTGTAGAGTCATTGCACGGTTTGCCCGTTTATTTTAAAATGAGGTTAAACTCTTTCCGCTCCAAAATCAGACACGAGTTTTTTCACCAACGGATGGTCTTCAATCTGTTGTGGCGTAGGTGCAGATATGTTGGATTGGGATTTTTTTTCAGTTGTCGGATGATTACCGTTTTGTTGATGAGAACCCGGTTCCTGCATGATTGGTTCAATCCGCAAACGGGATTGCAGAATGGAATTGATTGTCTCCGCCAGTACTTCTTTGTTCCGGACGAGTGTGCCGCGGTGGAAATCATCGCCACACGCGATCTGCAGTGTACCGTTGATGATCTCCACCGGGGTTGTTTCACCAAGAATCGTTCCGACGGAGATTTTCTTTTTCCGCATTGCATCCACGATCGTGTTCCATTGCTGCTGAACATCCGCTATGGTAACATTTTGCACGTTCTGCGCTACCGGTGTTTCCTTCTGTTGTTGTTCCTCTGCACTCTTTTTGACAGGTGTTACAAATGTATACCGGGGTTGCGCATCCTGTACCGAGTATCGCGGGGTTGACGGGATGTCGTGCTCGCGCGGACTTTCTATGACTCGCGGTTGTTCGATTGTCCTCGGCACGGGTTTTTCCTCCGGAGCCGCTACAACAGCATGCGATCGTTCAGAATGAAGTTTTTTTTTCAGGTCGTCGAACTGCGTCAATAGCTCATCGATCTTTACTGCTTGTTCCATCGATGTCAGTTGCACCATCATCACTTCAAGGCGGAATCGGGGTTGAGGGCTGTAGCGGATTGCACTTTCCGTATCCCCGGTGACTTTTAAAATACGAAGAATATCTTGCAGCGCGAAGGCCGCAGCATCTGCAGCATATCGTTTTCGGTAGAGTTCGGACTCCTCAATAAGTGCAGTCGATTGCGTTGCCTTTGCGATGAGCATGTTGCGAAAATGTTCCGCAAGTCCAGAAATGAATTCCTTAATGTCGAAACCACTGTCGATCACTTCTTTCACAAGGCCGAGCGCTGCTTTGGTATCCTTCGTACGGAAAATGCCCGATACGCGGAAGAACAATTCCTGATCGACAATGTTCAGGGCTGAACCAACCTGCTGCGCGGTGATGGTCGTTCCGCAGAACGACACGACCTGATCGAAGATGCTTTGCGCATCACGCATGGAGCCATCCCCTTTTTTTGCGATAATCAGAAGGGAATCGTCATCGATCGAAATCTTTTCCTCGCCGGCGATGAATTTCAGCCGTCCCACGATCTCTTCCAGTCCAATCCTGCGGAAATCGTACCGCTGGCAGCGGGAAAGGATCGTAGCCGGCACTTTATGCAATTCCGTCGTAGCAAAAATGAACAGCACATGCGGAGGAGGTTCTTCGAGTGTCTTCAGGAGCGCATTGAACGCTTCCTTCGTGAGCATGTGCACTTCATCGATAATGTATACTTTCTTTTTCCCGCGCGACGGAGCGTACCGCACAGATTCTCGCAGGTTCCGAATCTCTTCCACACCGCGGTTGGATGCACCGTCGATCTCTATCACATCCAGCGAGCGGCCGTCGATAATCTCTTTGCAAACCTCACATTCGTTGCATGGTTCAAAATTCTTTGGAGTCAAACAGTTTACCGCACGTGCAAGAATGCGCGCTGTGGTGGTCTTTCCGCAGCCGCGTGTTCCGCTGAAAATAAATGCATGGGCCAGCCGGTTTTGTGTCAGTGCGTTCCGCAGTGTGTCGGAAACATGCGACTGACCGATGACATCATCGAACACCATCGGCCGCCATTTTCGTGCTGTTACCTGATAATTCATCATTCTGTACAATTGTGGTTCATGGAAATTGCTGAAACAATATGTGAGTTTTCGGACAACTGATGCAAATTATTTCTTGCCGAAAACTATCGGCAGCGCCTCTTCAATTTTTTCCACCGGAATAATCTTCAATCCCTCTTTCACGCTGTCCTGGATTTCGGTCAGGTCCTTCAAATTTTCCTTTGGAATAAGGACCGTTTTGATCCCTGCCCGCTTAGCTGCAAGGAGTTTCTCGTTCAAACCGCCGATCGGCAGTACCTCGCCGCGCAGCGTGATCTCTCCCGTCATGGCAACATCTGCTCGAGCCGGCTTGCCGCTGATTGCCGAGATCATCGCCATGGTCATGGTAATACCAGCCGACGGTCCGTCCTTTGGAATAGCCCCTTCCGGCAGATGGATATGGATCTCATGCTTTTTAAAGAAATCGGGCTTCAGTTTCAATTTTTTGGCATTGGCTCGGATGAAACTCAACGCCGCCTGAGCGGATTCTTTCATCACATCACCCAGCTGTCCGGTTAGCGTCAGTTTTCCGCTGCCGTTCATTAACGTCACATCCACATGCAAAATGTCGCCGCCAACACTCGTCCACGCCAGTCCTGTTACAGAACCGATCTGCGCTTTTTTATCCGCTTCTTTATTTCGAAACTTGGGAACACCGAGGTACTCTTCAATCTTCTTTTCGTTGATCACCAGTTTGGCTTGCTTCTTTTTGCTGTCCTTCTGTTTCGCCAGCACGGTTTCCTTTGCCGCTTTCCTGCAGACTGAAGCGATTTCGCGTTCAAGATTTCGAACGCCGCTTTCCCGTGTGTATTCCGTGATGATCTTCTGGATCGCTTCGTCACGAAACTCGATTCCGGTATCAGTCATTCCATGTTCCGTAATCAGCCGAGGAACGATATGCTTCTTCGCAATCTCTTTTTTCTCAAAATCCAGATAACTGGAAAGTTCGATCACTTCCATCCGGTCCAGCAATGGCAACGGGATTTGATACCGCACATTTGCCGTGGTGATGAACATGACTTTGGAGAGATCGTAATCCACTTCCAGATAATGATCGTTGAAGGTGTTATTCTGCTGAGGATCGAGCACTTCCAGCAGCGCGCTGGACGGGTCGCCGCGGAAATCCATGCTCATCTTATCCACTTCGTCCATCAAGATAACGGGATTGATGACCGCTGCACGTTTCATTGACTGGATGATCTTACCGGGCATCGAACCGATGTAGGTCCGCCGGTGTCCCCGGATCTCCGCTTCATCCCGCACGCCGCCGAGCGACATGCGAACAAATTTCCTGCCAAGTGCTCGAGCGATCGACTTCGCAAGCGATGTCTTTCCGACGCCCGGAGGCCCGACGAGACAGAGAATCTGACCCTTCATTTCTTTTACCAGGTTGAGTACGGCAATGTGTTCCAGGATCCGCTCTTTCGGTTTCTCCAAACCGTAATGATCCTCATCCAGAATCTTTTTCACATGATCGATTTCCAGATCGTCTTTTGTCTTCTTTTTCCAGGGAAGGCCGATGAGCCAATCCAGATAATTGCGAATCACGCCGAACTCGGGAGACATGGAGGGAGTTTTCTTCAGTTTGTTGAACTCTTCTATCGCTTTGTCATAGGCATCTTTCGTCATACCGGACTTTTCGATGTCCTCTTTCAGTTTTGCCAGCTCAGGCGTTCCTTCTTCATCCCCCAGTTCATCCTGCAGGATTTTGATCTGTTCCTGGATGAAATATTTCCGCTGTGTCTTCTGGATATTCTCATGGACCTTCGTGTCGATCTCTCGTTCGATCTTCAAGATAGAAATCTCAGAATTGAGGATCCTGATCACTTCCAGATATTGATCCTTCAGTACACTGAGTTTCAGGATCTTTTGCTTAATCTCCACGGTCTGCAGAATGTTCGCGGAAATATAATAGAGCTTCCGTTGTACATCCTTAATGTTGTCGAATGCTGCCAACGCTTCCGGGGGGATATTCCGGTTGGCACGGACATATTCAGAGAACAGGGACGCCGCATGGCGGACGATCGCATCCATTTCCGTCGATCGGTCTTCGGAGTGCGTTGTTGTGGAAATGTCTGCCATCATAAACTTGTCGTTCGGCAGGAATTCCGAGATCACTCCTTGCACCGCACCGTCCACAAGAATCTTCATCAGGTTATTCGGCAATTTCAGAATCTGCACAATCTTGGCAACAGTTCCTTCAAGATAGATATCCTCTTTCCCCGGTTCTTCTACCGTAGGATCCTTTTGGGAAACGAGGAAGATATACTTGTTATTTTCCAGCGCATGGTTTGCTGCCCGCAGCGACGATTCCCGTCCTACCAACACCGGAAAAATCATATAGGGAAAAATGACCACATCCCGAAGGGGAAGCACCGGAAGTGTTTTAGGGATACTGTCCAAAACGGGAGTTTCGTTATCCAATACAATTGGGTTGATTTTTGTCATGATAATATTGAAGTCGTTGTCATAGAGAAGAAAAAAGCGTCACGACAAGTCGGGACGCTCTGCAATATTTCTGAGTATCAAGATAGGGAGAAATTGCAGAAATGACAAATGCTCCTTTAATAGGAAAAAGAAATCCCGATGAATCTTCCTCCGTCCAGCCGATCCTGATCCCGTGAAACGACCGGTTGCGCTCCGGTCCCCGACTGTGAAGGTGTTGCAGTATAACGGATCTGCACCGGTATGAACTGAACAATTCGTAAGGTCATTCTCCCTTTTCCTACAGAATACCCCAGTGACAAATCCAATCTTGTTAGTTGTGCTTCCACAATCGTCGATCGTTCGACCGAGACATTCGATGCGCCGAAGACGAGAAATTGCGGCTGCCAGTGTTTCAACTGATATTCGGGAATGATGTAGTGATAGGAGAGCAGAGGAATAATTGCCAAATCGCCGAACCGGAATTCCGACCCAATCTCCGCTTGATGATGCAGCAGAGAACCGTCCAGAGTAAAGAGAAACCGATTTGTGATGACGGATGCTGCCAGGGATGTGAACGGCCAGGATTGAACGATACCCGATTCATTCAATGTGAACTCGTCCCGGTCAACGGCAAATGTCCATGGAGCATCCTGATATTTCGTCGTTACCGCTACGCGGGCGTGATACCGGGAATATGTTCCCAACGGAAATTCTGTGAACAATATGCCGTTCGTATTCATCTGCATGGCAGGACGAAGTTCCTGAATGGAGAACGCACCAGATATTTGCCAGCGCGGAAAGAATGCATAGAGAAAACCGACATCCCTTCCGAAGGCATTACTGGATAATCGGGCATCATAGTGCCGTTTCTCTTGGAATGATTCGCCTTGTTGTTCGTAGGAACCGAATGTCATCCTGAATTGATCTGCCGGCTGCAAAGTAAAACGAAAATAGCTTCTCTGCATTAAGTTATCCACCCCGAGTGGAATGAGAAAGTCCTGAAATACAACTGTCGACGCCGCCCGCTCGTGTTCCAATGAATAGCCGATCTCCCCGGAAATTTTCCCGTCGAAAGGATTCAACCGCATTTGCAGAGAAAATCCCGGATGAAGAGATTTTCCCTGTACCACATTTGCAGATATTGAATAATTCACGATCCCGGCGGAACTGCTCCACCGGCACCAAAGATCGTTTACGTCGTATTGCATAGCGATGGACCAAATCGATGACGAATTGCTGTACCGGCCGTACGTTCGATGGGATCCAATGCCGATGGCCAGCGTATCGTTTCGAATCGCATACGATGCGCGGAGATAGGAATCCTTCGAGAACACATCCATCGCCGTGGAAGCGGTCTTTTGAGAGATAAGAGTTAAGTACCCGGTCCCTCCCTGCAAATGAATTGTTCCGGCAGAGTCTTTTTCCTGAGCAGCAACAACACTATAAAAAATAAAAAAGCGGAAGATCATGATAGCAATCTTCCGCTTTTTCAATTCAGCAATGGACATTATGGGGTTGTGATTGTGACGATATTGGAATAGTTATTCAGTAAATATCCCTGAATGCCCCAGTGAAAATCCGAGAACGCCGGCGAGATACGGTATTTATACGTTTTCTTCCCGGTGAATTTCAGGTCCTGGTAGAAACTGACATTATTACCATCTATATACCCATTTTGAAAATACGCTTTCCCGTACGGAAGGAATCCCGTCCCGGTGCTGTCGCGATCTATGGAAAAATAGTTGTCGTAATATGAATTCGATGTCACAGCATAGGATATCCTGATGAACTTTGCCTCTGCGTTGACCGGATACCCGACGTATCCAGAATCAAATGTCGCAATCAGATTCTGAGGCGCAAGTGTTGTATTGGCATTGATATACGTCTCTTCTTTCGGCATCACTTCAGCAGGATCGCTCAGTGTCAGTTCCCTTTCTGTGCCGTCGAATGTTACAAACACTGTCGCCGTTCCGCTGAGCTGATCGGTGATATAGAACCGGAAATTTTTATTGTTCCAGTAATAGTAGTCACCGTCGTCCTGCACGGGATTGTATGATTTTGCACCAACCTGCAATCGAGCGGTCATCGTTGGAAGCGTTGATTGATCAAAATTCGTCACGTTCAGGTACACTCTCCATGCAAACTCCTTGTCGATCTCCAGAAGCTCTTTCAACATATCGTTTGTCATGTTCGGAAAGATTCCGCCGAGTGTCGGATCGGGGAACAAGAACGTCGCATATGTTTGCTGTGTCCATCGAACCAGAATATCGCCATGTGCGGATGTATCAACGGTGTACGGCGGCAGCCAATCTTTTTTCGGATTCGCCGGAGGATTGTCGAAGAAGTTGCTGAGATGGACCTGCAATGTGTAGTCTTTTCCCTGGCTGCCGGCATTTTTGATGTTGATAGTGTATCCGGTATTGATGGCGGACTCTGCCTGCTGCAAGTAGACCAGCACAGAATCAAGATCGGCATTGCTCACACCCTCGCCGCCTGTGGTCTTCAGTTTGATAATGTCATCGCTTTGGGCATCCGTTTCATTCTTCAGAAAATTGATGCCGCTTCGAATCTTAGAGATGACACCCAGCAGACCGTTCTTCACATTTGCCGCCTGTGCATTTCCATCTGCAGCGAGCACGAAGAATGTCGTGTTGTTCTGATTGATCGCCTGCATCACATCCTTGTTAGTATAGGACGGCAGCGTAAATTGGAATACGAGAAATTGCGAAACGCTTGCCTTCAAACCGTTCAGCACGGCGTCCAGCAGGTAAATCTCCGTCAGGTCCATATACACCGGCGATGCATTCAGATTTCCCTGCATTTTTCCTGATATCCTCAATTGATAGTCCGAATGCTGTTCGATTACAGCCAGGCGCGCCAGTGCATAGTCGATGCGCGGCAAAAATTTTGTCTTCAGCAGGGTCTGCATCTCTGCAATGGAGGGCGGATCTGTTTTTGCCTGCTGAATAATCTTTACGAGATCGCGTCCCACGCCGGCAAGCGGAACAGTCATATCCTTTGTTCCGGTAGGTAGTCCGAAGTGCAGCAAAGCGGAGCTGGAGGCACCGGCTCCCGGATCGAACTCTTCCCAGCGCTTGATGGCATCGTTGACCTGAGCATCGGCATACACCATAAACACTTCCGTTAAACCGGCGCCGATATTGGCATCAAGATTCGTCGGGTCGTCCGCCAGTGCCTGTTTGAAATAGGCATTCGCTTTGGAAAAATCGACCCTGTCCAGATCAGCGGTCGAGTTCACGTTTATTGTGGACATCAGATACATTTGATTTTCCATTTCCGTCATTCCGGCGGCGGAATTACCCGTTGACGACGTGGAATCTTTTTTCGTGTCATCCGTTGTGGGAGTTTGATTGCAGCCGATAAAAAAAAGAATGATCGTGAACAGAGGAATTAAACGGAGAACAGATCTAATAGTTTTCATAGTATCTCCTATGTGGGTATATTACAGAAATAGTCTTTTGCAACATTGTTTGAGCGGAATAATTAGAAGCGGTCTCAAAAACACCTCCGCATAAGAATTTGGATACATGCGAGATGTACAAAGCCAAGAAAATTATCAAGATGGTAATCATGACGGACGAGCACTCGGCGATAATTTTGCAAC
>JBAYIS010000046.1:0-20492 GCA_041665525.1 Bacteroidota bacterium
ACGGGTAAAGTCAGCACATTTCTGAAATAGATCCAAGGGAAAAACTCCTTTTTTGACTCTTATATTGGTATATTAGGGTTGTTGAATATACTTTAACATCAAACGAAATGCAATTTCAGAATACGGGTATAAAATAGTATGAATGGAAAACCTATCGCCTTCGTTACCGGAGGCACCGGATTCATCGGAAGCCACCTGATCGACCGGCTATTATCGAAAGGATATCATGTCCGTGCGCTTGTCCGTAATCCGAAAAAACTCGGATTTCTTTCCGGTCTACCCATCGATATTATTGAAGGAGATCTTTTCTCGAACGCAGCGCTGGAAAAAGGGATCGCAGAGGCTGATTATGTCTACCATGTAGCAGGATTAGTTGCTGCAAATTCGAAGGAAGAATTTTTCCGCGGCAATCGTGACGCCACCCGGAACATTATCGAAATCACTGCCAGGGTGAATCCCCGAGTGAAGAAGTTCATCCATATCAGCAGTCAAACCGCAGTGGGGCCGGGAACGGGAATGACTCCGGTCAACGAATCCACGCCACCGCATCCGTTGACGACCTACGGAAAGAGCAAACTTGCCTCTGAACATGAGGTATTAAAATTCAAGGATGCAATTCCTGTGACGATCCTGCGTGTCTCGGCGGTATACGGTCCGCGCGATACCGCCACGTTTGATTACTTCAAATCGGCGTATATGGGATTGGAGTTGCTTGTCGGTTTCCACGATTCGTATGTCAGCCTTGTCCATTCCACGGATCTGATTAAAGGGATCATGCTCGCAGGCGAAAAGGAAGAGGCAAATGGGCAGATCTATTTTCTCGGCAGTGAGCACTATTATACATGGAATGAGATCGGATATGTGACCAAAAGTGTGCTGAACAAAAAACTGCTTCGCATCCGAGTGCCGAAACCGCTGGTCTTCGTGATTGCCGGAATTTCGGGATTCTTCTCTACTTTCAAAGCAAAACCGTCCGTCCTGAATTTTGAAAAAGCATACGATCTGATCCAGGACAATTGGTGCTGTGACATTTCCAAAGCAAAAAATGAACTCGGCTATACCCAGGAAGTGACACTCACGGAAGGTGTTCAGGAAACGATCGCTTGGTATCTGGAACATCAATGGATGTGACGGCGGCACGTTTGCAGCAATTACACCCGGCGGAATGCGGGATTCACACCGCAATTTTCATTTTTCCCCTCTAGTTTGTATTTTAATCCTACAATGAGCCTTGGCATAGAAATATTCTTCATCATCCTGTTGATACTTGTCAACGGTATTTTCGCTTTGTCTGAAATTGCAATCGTTTCTTCGCGGAAACCGCGCCTGCAACATCTCGCAAATAAGGGAAATTCACGTGCGAAAGTCGCGCTGGCACTCGCCAATGCTCCGGACCATTTTCTTTCCACCGTCCAGGCAGGCATTACGCTTGTCGGCATTCTCGCCGGCGCATTCGGAGGCGCTACCATTTCCGAATCAGTCGAAATCTACGTATTGCAGATCCCTTCATTGGCCGAATATGCCGGGCCGATTAGCCTGGCACTTGTTGTTGTTTCGATCACCTATCTTTCCATCATCATCGGCGAATTGATCCCGAAACAGCTTGCATTGAAAGATCCGGAGCGGGTTGCCTGCGCCATTGCCGTACCAATGCGGACGCTCTCCATAATCATGTATCCGATCGTCCGTTTTTTAACCTTCTCCACAAACATCATCATCCGCACATTCGGCATTAAGGACACCGCCAATCCTTCCGTAACTGAGGAAGAGATTAAAGTGATGCTGGAGGAAGGCACCAAAGCCGGAACGTTCAACGAGGTCGAACAAGAAATGGTGGAACGCGTTTTCCGCCTTGCCGATAAAAGCGTGAATGCATTGATGACACCCCGGACAGAAATCATCTGGCTGGACGCAGAAGATCCACTTGCAGATAATTTCAAAAAAATCAAGGAAAGTTCTCATTCCTTCTTCCCTGTCTGCCGCGGCGGCATTGACAATGTACTTGGTGTGGTGCACGTGAAAGATCTTTTTTCCGCTTCGATGGACGGCACCATCACGGCACTGGAGAATCATCTTCGGAAACCGTTGTATATCGTCGAGAATGTTCTGGTGATCCAATTGATCGAGCAGTTCAAGGAATCCGGCACCCACTTTGCTTTTTTGGTGGATGAGTACGGCGGTATTCAAGGACTACTGACTCTGAACGATATTCTGAAAGCAGTGGTCGGCGAAGAGATCGATTCCTCCGACAAGACGAATCCTTACGTGGTGCAGCGTGCAGACGGTTCTTACTTGATCGACGGTGCATTCCTGATTGACGAATTTAGGGATCTCTTCAAAATCGAATCCTTGAGCGAAGATGAAACGGGAAATTATCAAACGTTGGCCGGATTCACGATCAATCAAATGGGAAAGATTCCCTCCGCCGGACAATTCTTTTTCTGGCGTGACCTGAGGATTGAAGTGATGGATATGGACGGGAACAGAGTGGATAAATTACTGATCAGCAAACGGCACACACCAATACAGTCATGAGCAAACAACGACGCAATGACCTGTTAATCCCGCTGCTCACCCTCCTTTCCGATATCGCAGCGCTTGAAGCGAGTTTCCTCCTCTCTTACTGGCTCCGTTTTTATTCTCCACTGACACAATATCTGGAGATCACGCTCGGCGTTCCTCCAATTCAGAGCTATGGTACAGCATCACTAGTATTCATCCCGGTCTTTTTGTTGGTCTTCCGGACTCGCAATCTGTACGGAACGCGTCGGAACATCCATCTGAGCGACGAATTCTTCGTTCTTGTCCGGCTCATCACCATCGGGATGATGATTATGATGAGTGCGTCATTCTTTTACAGAGATTTTTCTTTCTCACGCGGCGTATTCATTCTTTTGTGGTGCACCTCCATCGTCACCGTAACTACCGGACGATACTTCGTTCTCAAATTTGAACAATGGCTTTATAAGCACCGGCGAGAGTTGAAATCGGTTGTAATCGTCGGAAAGAACAAGACTGCGGAACAGATCGTCCAACTTTTTATGCATCATCACGGCCTGGGATACGAAGTGATGGGATATTATGCCGAATCACCAGCCGATGCCGGGTCGCCGTTGACACAATGTCGTTACCTGGGAACAATCGCAAAATTACCTTCAGATATTCTTCCGTTGCGGATTCAAAGCGCACTAGTGGCGCTCTCCCATAACGAACAGGAACTGCTCATCGATCTGCTTCGCAACACAGAAGGAAAGAATATCGAATTCATGATGGTTCCGGATTTGCTGGAACTTATGACGAGCCGGATTAGGATTCAGGAGATCGAAGGGATTCCGTTCATCAAACTCAAAGATATTCCTATGTCACCGTGGAACAAGATCCTGAAACGGGGATTCGATTTGATCTTTTCTCTATGTGCAGTTATTATTGCATTGCCGATTATGGCGGTCGTCGCCATTTTCATCAAATTGACATCAAACGGTCCGGTCTTTTACATTCAGGAACGTGTCGGCCTGGATGGCGTCTCGTTTCCATTAATCAAGTTCCGATCCATGCGCACCGATGCAGAAAAGAATTCCGGTCCGGTATGGAATAAAAGAAGTGATAACCGAACGACGACGATCGGAAAGATCCTCCGACGCACCAGTCTGGACGAATTGCCGCAATTGTTCAACGTGTTGGCCGGACATATGAGTGTCGTCGGTCCCCGTCCGGAACGGCCTTTCTTTGTGGAACAATTCAAGGGCCAGATTCCAAAATATCTGGAGCGGCACCGAGTGAAGACCGGCATGACCGGCTGGGCGCAAGTTAACGGCCTGCGCGGCAATGTGCCAATCGAAGATCGTACGAAATACGATATCTTCTATGTGGAGAACTGGTCCCTGGTATTCGACATCAAGATCATCTTGAAAACAATCCGCGCAGTCATCTTTGGCGATGATGCCTATTAACAACCGTCAATGTATTATAGACTATGATCCCGTTACTCATTTTCACTCTACACATCATCGGACTCACCGCTGTATTCACTTTTGAGTATCAAAAGGAAGGGATCAGTGCCGGCGTGTTGGCAGCAGCCTTCATCGTGCTGATCTTCTCTGTGGGATGGTCCATCAGTTCTTTCTTCTTAAAATATCTTATTGATGAACCGGGATTCGGGATATGGCTGAACCGGGATGCGCTGTCGCTCATCATCCTGACGGTAGCTGAAGCAATCTTCTATCTTTTATACTTCCGCGAAACTCCAAAGAGCCGTGAGGTGCGCTGAATTATTTCAGCGTGAAGTTGAAGGTGATGGAACATTCCTGTTCCATCTGTGCTTGAGAGCTGAGGAGCGGTTCAAATTTCCATAATTTTACTTTGCTGATCGCTGCATTTTCGAGGCGTGTATCCCCTTTTTGTGCCGGCGCAACGGAACGCACGATACCGTCCGGTTGTACACGTACTTTCAGTTTTATTTGTGCTGAGATATTCACACCTGCAGGATACACCGGGACATCGCCGTTGAGCAGTTTTCTGTTGCCTCCCCCTGCCCATTGAACGGCATACGCAACATTATTTCCCAGTCCGCCGGCGTCCGATCCGGCACCAAACGGCGTTGCAGCCTGGATGTTTGATGTGCTGGATGATTTTCCCGTAACATTCTCTCTGGTACCGACGCCGCTGGATGCGACAGAAATCCGATGTTCCTCCGCTGTGATTTTACCGCTTCGTCCGGCATTGGTCGGTGCATCCGCACTGATCGATTTCTTATTTTGCTTCATTGAAATCACTTCATCGGGAAGTTCCAGATAGTTTCTGGACGGTAGCTGGACGGTATTATCCGATTGGTCCGCCTGTTGAATCTCTTCTTTGGCGGCAGTTTGCTGTGTTGGAATATCCGGAATCGGCGCATTCAGCGATGTGATATCACCCCATGTCATTTCGACAAATTGCGGTTCGGGAATGTACTGTCGATAGGTGGAAAAATACAACATAACGGCGACGGCAATATGGAAGAGGATCGAGGCGATCCATCCCGTTTGTATTTCACGATTCGATCGGGTCATGATCAGTTGCTTTCAACCGGCTCGGTAGCTATCAAAAAACGCTGAGCGCCGACCCCTTTGGCAAGGTCGATCACTTCCACAGCTTTCTGAAGGCTGACATCCTTATCTGCCCGCACAATGATTACCTGCGAACGATTTTGATCCAATATGGGAATCAATTTTTGTCCGAGCGTCTCGGTAGTCACTTCTTCGGAATTGATATACAGCCGTCCGGATGTGGTGATCGTGAGGATGGTTTGCCGATCTGTCTGCGTTTCACTTGTCTGTGCTTTCGGCAGCTGTACCTGGATACCGGGCGACGAAACGAATGACGAAGTAATAAGGAAGAAAATCAGCAGTTGCAGCACGATATCGGTCAGCGACGCGTAATTAAAATGCGGTTCGATCCTATGTTTTCGTTCAAACTTCATGGAGGCAATTACTCGTCCTTCGGCTCAAAATATTCATCATCCGCAAAAACCGTCCTGGTCGGCTTGGATTTATGTTCGGATTTCTTTTCCGGAGAGATGGTACTGTCATCTTCCATCTGTCCGGACTTCATCAGCGAGAGGAATTCCTCAGCACTATTTTCGATCTCGAATACGAACCGGTTCACTTTTGCGACAAAGTAATTGTAGAAATAAAGTGCAGGTATTCCAACGATCAATCCGAACGCTGTGGTGAGCATGGCCTCCCAAATACCGGCCGCAAGAACACTGGGATTCACATTCCCGCTCAATTGTTCAATAGTATGAAATACCGCAATCATGCCCGTAACGGTCCCAAGAAACCCGAGCATCGGTGCGGTGCCGGCCATGTTCGCCAGAACGGACAAGCGTTTTTCCAAATGGAATATCTCTTCTTTGCCGGCAAGTTCGATCGATTCCTTCACCGCCTGATGGCCGTACTTGTAGTTCAAAATGCCATTTTTCAAGATATTGGAGACCGGAGCTTTTACTTTTGTACACGCTTCGACCGCGCTCGGCACATCATTCCGCGACAATGCGCTGCGTATTTTTACCAGCAGTTGTTTCGGATCAACGTTCGACCGAGATAGCATTATATATTTTTCAATGATCACTGCAACTGTGATCAGCGAACAAATGAGGATCGGCCACATCACCAATCCACCCTTCAAAAACAGTTCGAGCAAATTCATACATCTATCCCGTTAATTGTTCTGAGAAAGAGGATTGAGCCGTCACTTCCCAACTTTGGCGATGACGGGTCTCGATTCGAGCATATGTTCCATCTTCTCCATTTGGGATTTAGCGTCTGCTTTCGTTTCGTAATGCCCGACGCAAACGCGGTAATAGCTTCCCATCGGTTCCACAAAGGCATCAAATCCCGCATCGGTAAAGATTTTCGCAATAATGTCGGCTTTATCCCTTGAAGGCCATGAAGAAATCTGCACAGTGTACATTCCGGTTCCCCGAATGATATTCTTTGTCGGTGCGGGCTTTCGCGACCCAGGCCGAGTCGAGGTTTCCACTTTTGTTAAATTCTCTTCCGGTGATGGAGGTGCTTGTTCGGTGACCGCCGGCTGTTCCTGCGCCATCTGTGTTGTATCCTGCGTGACCGGTTCAAAATTATCCGACGGGAGCGCCACAACTTGAGGAGTCGGTTTCTTCTTGCCCCACAGTTTCACGATTCCCGTCGTATTCAGGATAAAAGCAAGTGCACCAATCGCAATAATAGCACCAACGATGATGATCGCGATTTTTGGAATTCCTCCGCCGCCTCCCGCCGCTGATGATCCTCCTCCTTTGGGTGCATCACCTTTTACATTTAAGTTTGGCATTGTTGGTTCTCCTTCTGTACTGTGGCTGTACTGTAATAGAAAAAATTTTTACCAATTATAACTGATACCGAACATTACAAAGACTGACCGTTCCTGATACCCGTTCCACACATAATATCGTTGATTCAAGAGATTATTTATTTCTACGAATCCCCGGAACTGCCCAAACATCTCCAGTTCTGCTTTCACACCGGAAGCGATATAGCCGGCGTTGGAATGTGTATTGACGAAATTCGAATAGCGGGACGCATTGAACTCTGCGTAGGTTTCCACGTGCAATCCCATCTCAAAGAAATGATGATACACTGCACCGATGGTGAACGCTGGCAGATATGGAATCACGCCTGCCGAATCCTTCTGTTTCGTCGATTGTGTGGAAAAATATGCCGTTACGTTCTGTTGCTGACTCAAACGGTATAATGCCGACACATCGAATTTCGTTGAGCGAATGCCTGAAAGATAAAGAACTTCCCACACTTTTGCACTATCCTTGTCATAGAAAGTAGGATAATTATCGATGTGCTTATAGGAGACTTTTGCCGTGACAGTGATCTCTTCCACAGGAGTAAATTCCATTCCCATGTACAGATGAAGCCGTGTGTCAGTAGGCAACAAAGCTGCATCGACATTGATGTACCGGTTCTGTTTTATTACGGAAGAGAGTGTATTCCGTTCGACCACGGGGGCAAATCCGGCGTACATCGACGCCTGGTCCGAGAACGTGTACCGGATATCTGCGTTGGGATAGAATCGGCCGTTGGTCACACCTGAATTTCCACGATAGAGGAATTGCTGCACCGCAAAGGAAAACTGCAGGGAAGGTGTAAACAATTGACGCCCGTCCGTCCGAAAGGCGAACCAGTGACCGGTCTTTAGTCCGGGCAGATTCATTGTGTAGGACGAGATTCGATAATCGACGGTCGCCCGGAATGATGTCGCCAGGAATTGAGTTGCAGCGCTTCCGTTCAGGAAGAACTCTTTTTCTTGAGCTTTGCCGGAATCATTTGCCGAGAAAATGCTCCATCCTGTCTTTGCTGAATAGTCGACACCTGTTAGGGATTTGTACGGAAGAGCATATCGCGATCCGAGCGCAGCACTCACTTCCAGTCCGCTGAGGTCGTGCACCCGGAACGATGTCCGAGACGCATATGCGCGGTACGATTCACGCCCGTATTTCATTTCACCGCTCAATAGACCAAGCGGGACCATTACGGAAGAATCCGGCAGCGTATAGGATCCACGCACACCGAATCCACCGCGCCAATATCCAGCATCGGTCACATGTCCGTTGCTTTCGGAATAATAGCCGTTCACCACAAACGAGTTGGACGGATCATATTGACCGAACCAACCGTCGAATTGCGGAGTGCCATAAAATCCGAACCCTGCAAAGACCCGGCCGTTCAACGCTCCTGGCACTTTCGTAAAGGACTTAATCTGTTTCGGCGTCAATGCTTCTCCGACATTCAACGGACGTTCACCCGGTGTCGGGCGAGAGGGGGAAAATATTCTTTCCTGATCGTCTTCGGTTTTTGATTCAATGTTCAGATCGATCTTCTCGTTACCAGTAATGATAAATTCCGGAAGGTCGATCTTCGGAAGTGGTTCGGCAGATTTCGGCGATTGCACATTCTGCAGATCCACATCTTTCTTTGCCGCCTCTTTTTTCTCCGGCTCCTGCGACAACAGCAACGGACTGCAGAACAGCATCAATGCGGCGAGCAGGAGAAACCATTGTCCGCCGCACCGAACATTTACCGTAAGGAACAATGCTGTGTTGTTCACAGTGTTCACAATTGCTCCAGGGATTTCAATTTCTTCTCCGCCGCCGGCACAAGATCCGCCACTTTGTTTTGTTTCACCACGTAGGTGAATGCATCCTTCGCCTTTTGAATCTGATTTGTCTTCTCGTAACATTCACCGAGATTATAGTATGCACGGCCGATCCACAATGCCGCTGCGGGGAAGACATAACGAACACGCAAATAGTTCACAATCGCTTCAGAAAAATTCTTTTGTGTTTGGAACACCAATCCAACTCCAAACTGTGCTTCTGCCGCGATCTCGTCCGTTCGGTTCACGGCAACGGATTTGAAATATTCCACTGCTTTTATGTATGATTCGGATTCCATGTTCATCCAGCCGAGCGCCAGCCTGCTGCGATCCGCAGCAACTGTTTTCGGATAGTTCCCAAATGTTTCTTCAAATTTCTTCACTGCTGCAGTGAGCTGCCCGGTTCCCTTCAAAACCAATGCTTGTTGGTATGAAGCTTCAGATGCTTCGTTAGATTTCGGATATTGTTCTTCGATCTTCGCATAAGCGCTCAAAGCAACGTCCGGTTTCCCCCGCTGCGAGGAGATGCCGCCGACCTCG
Organism: Bacteroidota bacterium; assembly: GCA_041665525.1. Classification (GTDB taxonomy): domain Bacteria; phylum Bacteroidota; class Ignavibacteria; order UBA10030; family UBA8401; genus UBA8401. The sequence goes on from JBAYIS010000046.1 coordinate 9,202, forward strand.
AATAGTGCAGCGCTGGCAACTCGGCTGGCAGGATAGTTCTCCGCCGAAATCCTGAATGATTCCAGTGCGGACTGGCCGTTGCCGAGTCCCAGATAAGATTTTCCCAGCCAGAAATATGCATCACCAAGCAGTTTACTCTTCGGAAATCGCTCCAGGAAATCCCGGTAAGCAACAATGGCACTGTCGTATTCTTTCTGTCCGTAAAAGAGATCTCCCTTTTTGAAATAGAGCTCATCTGCCAGGCGGACATTCGGATTCGTCTTAACGAAATCGTCAATCACCGAGATCGCATCCAATGGTTTACCCAGCAGGACGAAACAGTACTGCATGCCGTTCACAGCATCACTGGACAGCGGTGAATTCTCATAGTTCTTCACAACTTCGCTGTAGGCGGCGATCGCTTCAGGATAATTCTCCAGATTATAATATGCATCTGCGATACTGTATTGAGCTCTGGCTGCCATATCGCTTTTCGGGAAACTCTTGATCAATCGTCCAAATTCTGCAATGGCCTGGTCATAGCGCTTATTCTGAAAATGGATCAATCCAATACCATATTGGGCATCGTCCACATACGACGATCGTGTGTATCGATTGATCAATTCTGTAAACCGTGCGATCCCTTCTTTATCATCATTTGAGCGGTACTCGGCATTAGCGACTTGATATAGCGCATAGTCATTATTGGCAGCTGTTGGATTTGCTTTGATATAATTTCTATAGGCTGCGCTTGCTTCCGGATACATTTTCGCGGAATAATAACTGTCCGCAATTCTCAGCTGTGCATCCTGCGAATATTTCTTCGCCGAATCCAGTGAAACGACTTTTTCAAATGCGATGGCTGCAGATTGGAATTTTCCCTGTTTTAGATAGGACCATGCCAGTCCGTATTGTGCATCGACCTGTTTTACCGCCGGAAGGTTGTTCAATGCCTCCGCGTACGACCGTTCGGCATCGAGGAATTTTGCTGTCTGGAAATAGGATTCCGCCGCCCAAAACTGAGCTTCGGCATTTTGTGGCTGTTGACTGTTCCGCCGGGCATACTGATCGAACAATTTGGCTGCATCGCCGAATTTCTTCAATTTATAGAGAGCCCATGCTTCCTGGAATTGCGCGTCGCTCTTCAATCCAACTGCCCCTGTTGCAGATTTCCCCGCGGCACGGAAAGCCGTCAGAGCATTATCATACTTTTTCTGCGCCAGATATGTCTCGCCGATCATCCGATGTGCATCGGCAGACACATCGCTTTGTTTGAAGGTTGTAACCTTCTGGAAGGATGCCAGTGCATTGTCATACTCTTTTTTTTCAAAATAGATCATTCCGGATTCGTACAAAGCATTATCAGAATATGTCCCGGTCGGTCTGGAATTAATAACAGATAAGTACGTTGCCAACGCACTGTCCACTGCGCCGTCCAACTGCAGCGCTCTTCCTTTCCGGAACATCGATTTGTGCGCGATTTCATCGTCGCCGTCGGAAAGATCGTCGAATATCCCGGCCGCTTCTGCGTATTCCTTCAGATTCAGGAATGTCCACGCGTACGAATACTTCACATCCCGGTATATAACGCTGTTTGGATATTTTTGGAGGAACTCGTTGTAATGCGATTGTGCTTTTTGAAATTCTGTTAAACTGTAGTAGGATTCACCGATGAGATACTCACTCCGCTGCACTTCGGTGGTATCGGTCAGTTGCGCTTTCACACCGGCAAGGTATTCGATACATTTTTTATAATCCTTAGACTGAAAGTAACATTCTCCGATCCGCACCATGGTAGCTGAATATAGGTCGCTCTCTTTCTTTTCTCTCAACAGAGTCTGATAGATCTCGATCGCTTTAGCATATTCCTTCTTACGCTCATTCGTCCAACCGATTGAATAGAGCGAATAATCCGCCAGTCGATGCGCCGGATACCGTTCGTAACTGACCTTAAAATAGATCTGTGCATTGCTGATATCATTTAATTTTAGATAGCATTCACCAACCCAATAGGCTGCCTCACCCGCTTGATCCTGCAACGGAAATTTTTCATACACTTCACGATAATACGAAATCGCATCTTTGTACGATGTAAGCGCATAATTCATTTCGCCAAGACGGAACAGCGCGTCGATCCGAAGCTTGTGTTTGGGATATTCCTGTACAAAATTCTTGAAAATTGAAATTGCAGACTGATATTGATGTAATCGAAACTGGGATTCAGCGGAGAGAAAGATCGCATCCGGACGCTTTACACTGTTCGGGTACTGATCGATGAACTTTTTAAATTGCTCAAATGAGAGTTGGTAAAGTTTATCGTCGAATAATCCGTAAGAAAAAGCATAATCTTGTTCTTCCTGCAACTCACCAGAAGTTGGCTGCGCTTCAGCAACGCTGGCGAGAAACAGGACAAAGAAGAGTACAATACATCGCTTCACAATATCCTCAATTACAAATGGTGTTTGCTTAAAGTAACGGTTTTAATTGACGCACTAAACCGTTTGTAATTTAAGACAACGAAATGAGGGAGTCAAGAAGGAAAGCCCCAGCCCAACCAGGACGTGATTTTCAATACTATTGAATGTCATGGAGGATTATTGGTCTCTGGAGAAGAACTTGCAGCAGTATTTACAAAAGCGGCGTTATTGAAATATAACTGCTTTCGATGGTGAAGTAGCGAAAGTCATCACCGTAATAAGATGAGACAATCACTTAAGTAATATCATTTTACGAGATTCAATGAAATCACTGGAAACCAACCGTACGATATATACTCCGGACGCATACCGGGAAGCATTCCATCGTGCAGAGTAATATCCCGCCTTTTGGAACAAATTCACCACGGTTTCCACTTCCTGTCCGACGATATTGTACACCTTAATCGTAACGTTTGCATTGACCGGTAATTGATAGTCTATCGTCGTTGTCGGATTGAATGGATTCGGATAGTTTTGTGAGAGTTTGAATTCGCCGGGTATTGAGGGCCTCCAGCTGAGGATCATCTGCTGGCGTGACACTGCTAACTCTTCCGCACGATGACCGAATATTTTGGACACTACAGTGATCTTTTCGTCCATCAGCTTTTGTTTTGCCGTTACCCAGAGCCGCATACTTTCCGGAGTTTCCAGATATTTGTAAAGTGAATCCGTCACGCCCGCCAGCGAGACAGAGCAATTTCCCGCAACTGGATCGATTTGTGAAAAGACAAGAACATGTTTTCTATACAGGAAAGTGATTGAATCGACAGCGATCTTCGCGGTATCAAACGTGAACACGATATCCACACCAGCCGCCTCTTTTCGATTTGAGAAGTTCATCCCGAGCGATCTTTTTTCATTGTGATTGATGATGAATGTTTCCTGCAGTTGGAATAAAGGATCAACTGTATCCCGGTCCATAACACTGTTTTTCAGGAATGGGATCGCACCATGCTCCACCGACCATTTCCAACCGAGTGCGAGCACCATCACGTCCTGAAAATCGACTATATGATCCCGGGATGATTGCCAATCCGGAGGAGAGCCGATCGCCGGGCCGATATCCCCCATGAGTGTGTCGTTCGACAGCCAGGCATTTCTAAAAAGGATCAGATCTGGTGCACCAACTGTTGCATCTCCGTTTAGATCCGATAACATCGGCATTTTTGCAGTGATGGAAACCGAATTGGTATCTGAATTTCCCGCTGCATCGGTTGCACGTACGCCGAAAAGATATTGTTTGTTCTGCTCCAAATGTTTTACGGTAAATACCGTATCCCGCGTCGTATCATAAGGTACATTGAAGTTGATCCCTGTACCCGCCTCGCCGATGAAGACTGAATAGACAATCAGTTGAAGAAAATCCTCCGCTCTTTCCCAACGGAGTACGGCGCCGCCGAGAGTGGCACCGGAGAAAGATGCTTGTTGAATACCGGAAAATCTCGGACTTCTCGTATCTACCGTAAATGACCCGGTAACAAGTGAATCGCCTCTGCCAAAATTCCCGACAGGCACGATTTGAATTCGCACTTTCGTTTCAGTCCCGGCAAGATCAGCTGCGCAATTCCAATACAGTGTATCAATTTTGTCTGCAGTAAGTCCCGTCACATTTCCCGTAATGTTCTCCACATGTTTCCAATCTGCGCCGGACGTCGTAGAATAGTAACACTCCAAATCGATCCGGTCGCCGGGAACGAGATACAAATCATAACGGACCGGTACGACAGATGAAAAAATAGAATCATTCGACGCAAGGGAAATTGAAGTCAATCCGCTATAGTTGAGAGTCTTCGCGGATTGTTCGACCGACGGAGATGATTCGCCGGAGATATTGACCGCCGTGATCTTATACCAATAGACAGTGTTCGAAACAAGGGCAGTATCGAGAACCATGGTTTGTGAAACATCCACTTCCCTGATCAGATTGTATGTTCCGGTTTGCTGCATTGATCGATAAATACGATATGCCCTGGGGTATCCGGAAAGACTTTGTTGCCAAAAAAGTTTAATTTGTGACGTTGTGGCCGATCGAGCCTTGAAATTCCTCGGAACCGATGGAAGCGAGACATTCATATACGGAAATTCTATTGATTGCACTACTGATCTGTTTGGTCCGTCGATGGATCGTAGAGAGTCCTCGATAATCGATCCACCGGAATAGTGCGTATATCGAACTTCAATAGCATCAGAAGCGTTCTGTGAGGTAACTATCGATTCGAGAATACCGTCTCCATCAAAATCCGTCAATTGTGTCGACTTAGCATATTTTGACGTACCCCACACTACAATTGTGTCTATTTTTATCCCCAGCGAATCCCGTATCTCCCATTCGGCTGCATCATATTTTGATCCTTGAGAAATTACTTTCCGGACATAACTGGATGGTTCACTGACGGGACCCCCAAGATATTCCAAACCGACTAATGCACTTGGGAAATAATTTCCTGTAATGATCTCATCTTTACCATTGCCGTCCGCATCCGCTTTCAACGGCTGCATGACCGCAAAGATGGAAAGTCCATTTTGCCTGACAAGAAAATTATTTGTCAGACGTTTTGCATGAGTTGCATCCGCACGCTGGACATCATCGCCGGTGGAATAGTCTAGAATCGAAATATCCCCATCCCACTCCAATCCCTCGTTGACACCGAACCAGTTATTGTAGACTTCATCATTTCCATCCTTGTCCAGATCTGCAACGATGCCGCCAAACAAACTGACTGCATCCTCCGGATATGTTTGCTGATACATCCAGTCTGTTCGGACTGTATCCGGAGAACGGTAGGAATCAGGCCCGGCGACTTTCATCACAAAATAATTCCCAAAATTCCAGGTCTGTGCAACGAGCTCATTCGTTCCATCGCCGTCCAGGTCCGCTGCATTGATGTTATATGGATTCCCTGCTTTCACCATCAAGGCATTATTCGAAGCTGAAGTGTTTCCCTCAATGGAAAATACAGCTTCTTCCTGTGCTTCATAGTTCCAGCTGCCGGAAGCTGAGAGAATAATGAAATCGTCATACTCATTCGGACTTACATTGCTCGGAAAGATGATTTCTTGTTTTCCGTCATCATCGATATCCCTTACCTCCATTTGTTCCATCTTCAATCCCAGCCCACCATTTGGATTGAGAGACGATGTGATAATTGCAGACGGAACCGATCCGAAATTATGGCTGCCGATTGCACCTTCCCATTCGAAAACCAGAATTCCGAATCCATTGCGCGGAAAAATAATCTCCCCTCTCCCATCCCCGTCAAGATCTCCGGACCGCACGACTCTCGGTGTAGAACTACCTCCCGCACCAAATGTGCTTGACTGATCCAGCCGAGGAGATGACCAAATCCATCTCACAGAATCATTCCCTGCCGATTCAAATGCATGCACCCGTCCCGTGTAACTGTAATCTGTCACCAGCAATTCTGGTTTTCCATTGTGATCCAGATCGGGTGCAAGCCACACTCCTCGGGAACTATTCGGTGTAACCCATGCTGTGTCCCCTTGCGGTAGGACAAGATGATGCGGTAATGAAAACCCGGTATGGATCAATGCAGTGTTGTTCGTAAGAGGTGTCGTCACAGAGACTTCGTTAGAAGGAGTGGATTCATAACCGTCCTTCACTGCGGTCACTCTATACCAGTAGGAAGTATTCGGCATCAAACCTGTATTCACATACGATGTCCGGGTTGACGGTACCGAATCAACTTTTGTGAATCCACTTTCTGCTGTACCGGATCGATAAATGCGGTACCATTCCGGCGAGCCGGACGAACTTGCATTCCACGAAATGTTGACCTGCGTTGAAATCAACGATTGTGCCGATAAATGTGTCGGAGGAGCCGGCCCAGTGGACATGCGCCAATACTGTGATACATCAATTGACCAAATGTCAAATTGACCTGTCCTATTTGCATCAAAGTAAATTCTGGCATTGACACCATCCCATTCCGGATGAAAATCATTGGAGGTATGATTAGTAATCTGTGTCAATTCCGTACCGTCCTCATTGATCATCCAGATATCATAGTTTCCGTCTATATTTGCGTTGAATGCAATCTTTTTGCCATCGGGTGAATATCGCGCAGCATATAAAGAATGAGTCGGGGAATAAATTGCTGTAAGATTAGTCCCATCGATTTTAATCGTATAGATGGTATTTCCTGACGCAAACAATATTTTCGTGCCGTCTGGAGACCAAGACGGTCGCGTGTTTTCAGTACCGCTATTGTACACTACCTTCGGATTAGTCCCATCAGCATTATAGATGCTCAATGCGTGCGAACCTGCTTCCAATATTTGACAAACGAATTTCGATCCATCCGGTGAAAAATTATAACTCAATATTCCACCGCCGGGTGAAGTTCTCAGCACCACAGATTGTGTCCGCGTACTTCGATCGTATTTCATCAGATCCCTGTACGTATCACGGTCGCTCAGAAAATAAATTTCCCTGCCGTCCGGCGGACGGAATATCGGCTGCCAGTCTCCTAAAGTTCCGAATGAATTATTAATAATATTTGTCACTGAATCTGCTAGAAAATCTGCTGTCACCCGGGCAAGGTAAATATCTCTATGTGTGGTGATTAATGTATCAGAATAAAATGCTATATATTTTCCATCGGGTGAGACAACAGGCGCTCCTTCATATAAACCGGTTCCATAAAATCGTTGAGCATTATCTAAATTCGCAGATGTTTGGAACCAATCCCAATACAATGTTGTATCTCGCAACTGCATGTTGGCGGGAATATTCCGAAAAGATGGCTCCGACAAAATAGGCGTGCTGTAAGGATTATCCGTGTCATGGATAACAAAATTGTAGCTGAACGCAGAATTTGCGGCAGATTGTGGAAGCCTGACAACGCCCGAATAAAAATTCGTCCAATCGTATGTGGTGATGGCGTTGGCCGCATCCTTTTCCTGTGTAAGAAAGTACGTTGTACTCCACGGGACATCTGAAAAACTGCAACGGATACCGACCCTGTGAATATTTTTATTAAATTCCGGCACTGCGGCAATATTAATCCGGAAAAACACTTCTATCGAATCTGTTTCTGTAAACGGCGCCCAATTCTGCGGCATCCCGGTAATCACCTGGAAATATTGCACTGGTAAAATAGAATCTTGTACACCGACAATTAATGTTCTATCATTATCCCTCAAAGCAGACCTGACACCGCATTCCCATCCATTGGTTGCAAAATCACCTTGGACATTAGCAAAGAATTTATAGAAAACCGTATCCCCGTATTTACACGGCACTGTCGTTTCCCAATAGTCACCTCCAGTATTTTTCATAATCGCCGGCGATGCACTTGACCATTGGCCAAGCGCATCGGTATTCCCCCGGATTTGTACGAACGAAGAGGCAGAGATGGTATCAGGCAATGTCGCCAGATTCACAGTGAATGTAATATGAGCCGCTGTACGGGAAGTATTCGTAAACACTCCCAATCCATTCGTGCCGACAAATATCTTTGCTCCGTTCATAACAAGGGTGTATACACTTAACGTCGTCAAGCCATTATTAAAATCGGTCCATTGAACACCATTATCGGTAGAACGAAATATTCCACCGCCAAGCAGCGCTGCGTACATATCGGGACCATCAGTAACAATGGATCGCACACTTAAACTAGACAATCCGGAATTTCTTTCTGCCCAGCTATTCCCATAATCCGATGAAAAGAAAATTCCTCCATTGGTACCGGCATATAAGTCCGATCCATTAACACAAAAAGAGAGTACCGTCATATTGCTTAATCCCGAATTCACCGCGCTCCATGTTGCGCCATTATCGATGGACAAAAATACTCCGCCGCCCGTTCCGGCAAACAGTTTGGGTCCGATAGACGTAAGCGCATTTACAGTGAGATTTAACAATCCAGTATTGACTTCTGTCCAATTCGTTCCATTGTTCTCAGAACGGAATACCCCACCGGTCGTACCGGCATAGAGATTCGAACCGATTACAGTCATCGACAAAATATTGAGATTCGTTATTCCCACACTTTTCTGTATCCAACTAGCGCCATTATTTGTCGATCGAAAGATCCCGCTTCCGAATGTCCCCGCAAAAATATCCAATCCTTTCAACGCTAATACTCTTACATTCACATTCGTTAATCCGTTATTTTTTTGCACCCACTCTGTACCATCATTTGTTGTATGGTAGATCCCCCCGCCATTTGTTCCCGCAAAAATATCCCCTCCGTTATTCACCAGGGACATTACGAACGAATTAATTAGTCCTTCATTTGTGTCATGCCAGCCCGCACCGTTATTTGAAGATTGAAATACTCCGCCCGATGTTCCGGCTACAATCGTGGAGCCATGAACCGCAAGAGCATTTACAGTTACATTCCATAGGCCGGTAGTAACTTCAGTCCAATCCGTTCCGCCATTTGTTGATCGGAAAATGCCGCCGGCTGTCCCCGCAAAAATACATGTATCTTTCAATGCCAGAGAGAGGACATTTAGATTAACTAATCCTGAATTCACTTGTGCCCAAATCGTATCATTTATTGCACAACGAAATATCCCGCCTCCGGTTGTGGCAGCATAGAGCATTGTATTGTTGATTGCAAGCGAGCGTACGATAAGACTGGAAAGACCCCAATTCCGTGATTTCCAGGTTGATCCATTATCAGTAGAAAGAAAAACTCCGCCGGACGTAGCAGCAAAGAGATCGGTACCGTTGGACGTGAAAGAAAATATGATGAAACTCTTGATATCCGTACTGACGGAAGACCAGGAATTTCCCTTATCGGTTGATCGGAAAACATCTCCGGACGATGTTCCTGCAATAATCGATGTGCCGGTTATTACCAATGCCCGCACCGAAACGGATATTCCCAAATTCGCCTGGACCCAATTGTTGCTGCCATGTGAAGAGATGAATACTCCGAGTGCAGTTCCTGCATAAAGATTGAGATCATCGCTAGCAAAAGCATACACTGTAGAAACTGCCAGGTCATTACTGATTTTGGTCCAGAATACCCCGGAGTTTGAACTGCGATAGACACCGCCGTTTTGAGTCCCGGCATAAAGAGTATCATCATCAACCAGTACGGAATTGATGCGACCACCACTCGGGCCGTTCGTTTGGCTCCATTGAGAATAAAGCATTCCTGCCGCACACAGTATGGTGAGCAATATTCTCGTCATCGCACCACCACCTTCCCGTTTACGAATTGGTTGATGATAACGACGTTGTTATTAGGATCCCGTAATTGCATACTGTCTGAAACAAATGTAAACGCAGTTTCACCTGCTCTCAATGCCGTACAACTGATTACAATAATCGAATCGGATCCGGATATTCCTCGCATCGGCGTTCCACCGGTAAAGAACATTTCAGCGCGGACCGTATTGCCGTAACGTTGTTCCAGCAATTGTACGTTAATGTTCGGGATACTCCCCGGCTGAATCGCATCGATCCGTACGGCATCAGAGTCATAAGTAAACACCAGTTTCGATCCATAAATATCAATAACCTCTTCTGCAACAACGTAATAATTGAATGTACTACCCAACACAACCTCTTTCCTGCGGGAGGCAAACATCAAAGCCGGTCCCGTCACTGCGTTAACGGCAAACCGAATCACCGGAGGATGTTCTTCGATAGTGATGTTGTCGCGGTGCAGCGAACGGATTGCACAGCGGTGCGGACCCTCATCAATATCCGTGATGGTAATGGAAGAGGATACCGTCCATGGTGACCATTCATGATCATCCAGTCGGTATGAAAATGCCGACACCGAGGAATTCCCCTGAACGAGAATCGTTACTTCGGAGACTGTGAGAACTATTGTGGAGTCCGGCGCAGAAACTATTGTCGTCACCGGTTTTACGAATGTTGGACTTAATGGATCAACTGGATTGACGAGAACATCGATCGGTTTAGGAGGATTGGGGGAACATTGAAAGAGGAACACGCAGCAAAGCACAAATCCCGCTCGGATGATTACATCAGAAACTATATCTCCCCGTATTTTTTTCATCTCAGAAAATAACTTGAAAACGAAGCGCAAGGTTCCTGTTTTCCGCAGACACACTCATAGTGGAAGTGATTTCGTCCTTTTGCCGATAACCGGACGACGGTTCAAAGATGAACAGATCGATCAAATTCCAGAGAAAAACTGTTCCGGTGATTCCATAGGCCAGATACTGACGGTCCTGCTGTGTCGTCAAATTCGGATATGCAGCGGTAATGAGACCGTTCAATTCCTTTGCCCTGAGCGCATCGTTGGTCTTCGTGTATTCATCAATGTAATTCGAATACGATCGGTACTTCCTGTCATATTCGGTTTTAAAGTAATATGATCCGGCCATGGAAAGTGCAAAGCCGGAGAAGTACACCAATCCCTTCAGCGTCATACCGTTATAGATCTGGCTTGCTCCGGGAATAATTGCCAGCATCATTGCCGTCGATCGAGAGGGGCGCATCGGTATGAATACCGACTTCTTCTCTCTCGGCATAAGTTTTATGTTGCGATCTTCAGTGCCGAAATCCGGGTGCTCAAGACGCACGGCATAGATCCCGGAAGTGAGATTACTTTTCACAGTGGAGAGTGTGTCCAATACATCATTAATAAACAGTTTTGCCTCCACATCGCTGGTTACCATCAGCGAACCGGGATCAAGAAAATCCTCTTCGTCAATTACTTTGGTCTCTTCCGGGTTGACAAGAAATCGTTTTGAGATCACACCGTACTCTTGTGTTGTGATTCGGATAGTATGCTCTGCGGGGACGGTCTCCACCACCGTTCTGCCGGTTTCAACATTGTCCAGATAGATATCCGTACCTTCCGGAAGGTTGGAAAAATCGAAATA
>JBAYIS010000047.1:0-20326 GCA_041665525.1 Bacteroidota bacterium
CTTTAAAAAACCTTGCGAAGGTTGAACACTAAAGACAATAAAACCTTCGCAAGGTTCTTATCAAGGCGAACAATGAGGTCGCTTTTTTTGTGTGGCGAACTTCTGATTATCTTGTCTCGTTTTCAAAATCCTAATCGAGCAATCGAATTCATTGGATTTTTCTAACTGTTTTTATGTTTTTCTTTAAAAAACCTTGCGAAGGTTGAACGTTAAGGACTATAAAACCTTCGCAAGGTTCTTATCAAGGCGAACAATGAGGTCGCTTTTTTTGCGTGGCGGAATTCTGTTTATCTTGTCTCGTTTTCAAAATCCTAATCGAGCAATCGAATTCATTGGATTTTTCTGACTGTTTTTATGTTTTTCTTTAAAAAACCTTGCGAAGGTTGAACACTAAAGACAATAAAACCTTCGCAAGGTTCTTATCAAGGCGAACAATGAGGTCGCTTTTTTTTGCGTGGCGGAATTCTGTTTATCTTGTCTTCGTTATCAAAATCCTAATCGAGCAATCGAATTCATTGGATTTTTCTGACTGTTTTTATGTTTTTCTTTAAAAAACCTTGCGAAGGTTGAACACTAAAGACAATAAAACCTTCGCAAGGTTACAAGGGTATTATGCCGCATGGTTTACGAAACGGGGAAATACTATCACGTTTATAATCGTGGCGCACACGGACAAGAGATCTTTGTCTCAGACGAGAATTTCCGTTTTTGTATTTCTCTTCTCAAGAAGTATTCCAGCCATTTTCTCGTTTCTATCCACACGTTCTGTCTCATGCCGAATCACTATCATTTGCTCCTGCAACAGCATCAAGGTGGATCCATCCGGTCATTCATCCAAACTACGTTCAATGCTTACTCGCAGGCATTCAATAAAGTCTACCAGCATAGCGGGACATTATTCCAGGGGCGGGCGAAGGGGAAGGATGTGGAGAGCGACCTGTATGCGGTTCGACTGAGCCGTTACATTCACCGAAATCCCATTACAGCGAAGTTGGTTTCTGATGCTTCGGAGTGGATATTCTCAGATTATCGGGTGTGGATTGGGGAGGAGGCGAGTATGCTTACTGACCTCGGTCTACGGAATGGATACTTCACAGATGCTTCACATTATCGTGAATGGTTTGGCGAGTTAGAGTATGAAGGGGATTTGTCCCGGTTTCTTTTTCAGGAATGAAGAATGCCTGCGAAGTTTGCGATCTTTTTATGATTTACCCTTAGCAAGGATTTTCAAATTATGTTAAGTTGGCAACCCTTGCGAAGGTCTTATTGCAAAAACTCTCTCAACCTTCGCAAGAGATAGCATCCCTAGTATGTAGGTTAACCTTGCGAAGGTTGTATTGCAAAAACTCTCTCAACCTTCGCAAGAGATAGCATCCATAGTAGGTAGGTTAACCTTGCGAAGGTTGTATTGCAAAAACTTTCTCAACCTTCGCAAGGTTCTCGGACATTACTCTTCCAGTGTTGAAATATCACCTTCGCTCATTCCCATTGCCCGTGCTTTTAGTACACGACGCATGATCTTGCCGCTGCGCGTTTTCGGTAAGGATTTCACGAATTCGATCTTCTCCGGTTTTGCAATCGGACCCATTTCGTGAGCAATATGTTTCTTGATATCTTCTGCCAGCTCGTCGCTCGGTTCCGACCCTGCTTTAAGAATAAGATAAGCATGGATTGCCACGCCTTTAATCTCGTGGGGCAGACCGATCACTGCTGCTTCTGCAACCGAATGATGTGTTATGAATGCGGATTCAAGTTCGGCTGTACCGAGGCGATATCCGCTTACCTTAATGACATCATCCACTCGGCCGATAATCCAGAAGTATCCATCCTTGTCACGGCGAGCTGAATCTCCGACGAAATAGAAGTCCTTGAACTTGCTCCAATACGTTTGAACAAACCTGTCCGGATCTTTGAAGATTGTCCGCATCATGGCCGGCCAAGGATTCTTCAATACTAAAAATCCTTCTTCACCGTCCTTCACTGGTTTCCCCTCTTCATTAACGACTTCTGCATCGATACCAGGGAGCGGTTTAGTGCCGGAGCCGGGTTTCAACGGCATTGCGGGCATCGGTGCAATCATAAACGCGCCGGTTTCGGTCTGCCACCAGGTATCCATGATCGGACATTTTTCCTTCCCTATGTTTTTATAGAACCATCGCCATGCTTCGGGATTGATCGGCTCGCCAACGCTGCCAAGCAGTCGCAGGGAAGAGAGGTCGTGACGGTTGGCCCAAGATGTGCCGAAGCGCATCAGTCCGCGAATGGCGGTCGGCGTTGAATAGAAAATGGTGATGCCGTACTTTTCGATCATTGACCACCACCGGTCAGGATACGGATACGTGGGTGCCCCTTCATACATAAACGATGTTGCGCCGGCAATGAGCGGGGCATAGACGATGTATGAATGTCCCGTGATCCATCCCGGATCTGCAGTGCACCACCAGCGGTCTTCTTCTTTCAGATCAAAAACATCTTTTAAAGTTGCATGGACTCCAACAGAATATCCACCGTGAGTATGCAGAATTGCTTTCGGCTTTCCCGTTGTTCCCGAAGTGTACAAAATGAAGAGAGGATCTTCCGCATCCATTATTTCAGTTTCACATTTTTGTGTGTTTCGTGAGATGGGAAGGGCCATTAATTCGTGATACCAATAGTCGCGTCCCTGTTCCATCATCACATCAATTCCGAGATGTTTAATGACAACAACATGTTCCGGCTGTCCGCTGCGCTGCAATGCTTCGTCGACGATCTTTTTTAATTCAACTTTCTTTCCATTCATGTTACCGCCGTCCGCGGTGATGATCACTTTGGATTCGCTGTCCTCGATTCTGCCATGCAATGCTTCGACGGAAAATCCGCCATAGACCACTGAATGAACTGCGCCGACCTTTGCGGTGGCCAACATAGCGATAACTGTTTCTGGAATGCGTGGCATGTAGATCGTTACACGGTCTCCTTTCACGACACCCATACTTTTCAGCACGTTAGCAAACTTGCACACTTCACGGTTGAGTGCATGATAGGAAAGGGTACGGAGATCGCCTTTTTCACTTTCCCAGATCAAGGCAAGTTTGTTCCTGCGCCATGTTTTCACATGCCGGTCCAGTGCATTTTGCACGATGTTAGTTTTTCCACCGATAAACCATTTATAAAACGGTTTGTTCGAATCGTCCAGAACCTTGTCCCATTTCTGATACCATTCCAGTTCTTCAGCACGTTTTGCCCAGTATGCCTGGATGTCCTTTGCCGCTTCCTTTCTGACCGCTTCGGGATCCGGAACATTTGCCTGAGCAATAACTTCAGCGGAAGGATAATAGATCTCGTCTGGTGCGGTGGTTGATGCTGACGGCGTTGTTTCCTTCATAGGTGAAACTCCTGTGAAATGGGATAAAAATGGTTAACGCGGTACGATTTTGAATATTACAGAAGAGAAAGGATTATTGCAAGGGATGGATGATTAAAACACCCCGGTAAACGGGTGTTGAACTGTCTTTTGCTCATTTGATTGTATAGTTCACGGTAGTTTCTAAAAATCGGAGTCATGATTTTGTCTCCCAGTACGATGTACAATTTTTCCAGGACAAAAAGAGAGTTTTTGATTTACAATTTGTCCTCGTATCTTCTTTCATGATCCGATCCTTGACAATACTGTTAATATTATTCCAATCCATGGCCGCTCAACAATTGCAGTTTGAACGCCTTGGTATCCAACAGGGGTTGTCCCAGAGTACGGTCTTTTCCGTGACGCAGGACTCTGCCGGATTTTTGTGGATAGGAACATTGGATGGATTAAACCGGTTCGATGGAAATACTTTTAAAATATATAAACATCATCCCGGCGATACGAACAGTATTGCCGCCAATAGCTTTTATCGATTGTACCCGCTCCAGGACGGAAGCATCGCGGCGTCGACCCTGAATTCCCAGATCAACATTGTCAGCACCATCAATCCGAATATCAAACGATTGAATATGTTGGCGGAAGGCGATCCGCTTGGAAAACAAACCGTACCGCGTGCAATGGTGCAGGATAGCAGTGGGAACTTCTGGATTGGAACGGATGACGGGATCATCAAATACTCCAACGATTTTTCTATTCGTCGTGATTTCGCTTTGCCCGTTGACAATAGAAATGAGAGCATCGTATTTGACCTGTTTTGCTATCGAAACAAAAAGATTATCGGATCGATGTATAATCGTATAGTGATTATCGATATGACGACCGATCGTGTATCGTTCATCCCGGTAGTGAAAAACAGGCCGATGGATATGCGCGAAGTGTTTTTGCGATGGGCTGCAGCGTCTGATTCACTGTTGTTAATTGGAGGAGACCGAAGCGGTATCTATATTCTCGATGTCGATCGTGATGCTATCAGCGTGTTGCCGTTTCTACCGCATCTGAAACGACAATTCACATTTTCTCTCACCTACACTGCACTATTTGATCATGAAGGAAATCTATGGATCGGAACGGATAACGGATTGCTAAAAGTCCGTATCACCATCGCAGGCGGTTTGCCGTCGGTTTCCGAAATGAACATTTTCCGAAATGATCCTGCGGACCCGAAGAGTCTCAGCCACAATAGTGTTCTCTCCTTGCATCTGGACAAAGAGAACACATTATGGATCGGGACATCGAATGGATTGAACAAAGTGTCACTGCGAACGAAAAAATTCATCACACAAGTGAACGAGCAAAAGAATCTGCGCAGCATTCCGGACGGGAATGTCTGGACATTTATCGAATCGCTTGACGGTTCATTGTTTGTCGGCACTCAAGGCGGTTATGCAGTGAGGAAAAGAGGGGAGAATTCCTTCCGAAGATTATATGCCGTTAAGCCGGTCAGTTCCGCACGCGATAGCAGCGGACGTATTTGGTTCGGCACCCGCGGTGAATTAGTTCAGGTGTCGAACGACAGAATCATCAGCCGGGTGCAGGATCCATCGCAGTTTAGAAAAACCAGCAAGAACTTCTATTCCAGTTTATTCACTGCACATGACGGAGCGTTGTGGTCAGCAACGTCATACGGTCTTGTCCGATATCATCCCGCGGAAAAGAAACTTGTCCGCTTTTTGGCGGCAGCGGATACAGCGTTGATAGACAATTCGGTTTACCTGCTGGATGCCGTGCAACGCAGAAACGGCACTTTCTGGACCGGCACAAATGGCGGCGGGTTGGGAAGGCTTAATCTTGAAGATTCAACGTTCCGGATGTACCGGTTGATACCCGGAAATCCGCGTTCTCTCAGTGATAATGTCGTTATCGATCTTCTTGAGACAAGTGATAGGACACTTTGGGCAGCGACGCTCGGAGGTGGAATTAATAAAATCGTAGAGGTCGGCGGAGACTCGTTGGAATTTACCCATTATAGAGAGGACGACGGCTTACCGACCGATGCCGTGTACGGTATGCTGGAAGACGAACGGGGAAATCTGTGGCTCAGTACCAACAAAGGCATATCCCGTTTCAATCCAAAAACAGGAAAATTCCGGACTTTCACTTCCGCCGACGGACTGCAAGGGGATGAATTCAATCAAAATGCATTTTTTAAGGCGGCGGACGGGAAAATGTATTTCGGCGGGATTAACGGATTTAATGAGTTCTATCCGGACAGCGTTTATGATAATACGGTTCTGCCAAATATCGTCGTTACGGAGTTCAGAATCTTTGAGAAGGATTTTTCTTCGTTGTTGTTTGACAGTGTGGTCTCATTGAATTACGATCAAAACTATTTTTCCTTTGAATTTACATCATTGTCTTTGATTGCTCCGAAAAATAATCGCTACTCATACATCCTGGAGGGACTGGAAAAGGAATGGACAAACTCCGGAGACCGGAGAACCGCGCATTATACGGATATCGATCCGGGAGAATACACATTCCGGGTCCGCGGCACGAACAATGATGGTGTCTGGAATATGGTCGGCACTTCGGTGAGGATCATCATCACTCCGCCGTGGTGGGCAACAGTGTGGTTTCGAGGATTTGCATTGTTTGTTTTCGTGGGAAGTATCGCTGTTGGGGCATGGTATATCTCACGCAGAAAGCTTAACGCAAGAATCGACGAATTGGAAAGGCAAAAATCAATCCTGGAAGAACGACAACGAACAAGAGACAAGATTGCACGCGATTTGCACGATGATGTTGCTACCACCATCAGCAGTATTTCACTCTACGCTGAGATGATGCATCAACGTACGAAAAAGCGTCGCATCGATCTTGAAGAAGCGGTAAAAAAAATCTCTTCTCTCTCTTCTGATGCAAAACAAGCGATGGAAGAGGTGGTATGGTCTCTTTCGCCGAAGAATGACACATTAAACAACCTCGTGGACCGCATGGGGGATGTCGCCGCTCAATGGTGTTCCGATCATTCTCTCCAGTGCCATCTGGCATTTTGTATTATCCCCTCCAACATTATCATTTCGGAAGAGATCAGGAAGAATGTGTATCTGATTTTTAAGGAGGCAATGAATAATATTCTAAAACATTCGAATGCAGATGCAGTTGAATTAATTTCTTGGGTTGAAAACGAATTTTTTTACCTGACGATTCGGGACAATGGGAAAGGATTATCGCCCGTCAGTTCCAAAACAAAGACAATTGGCGGTAATGGATTGTTGAACATGGGAATGCGGGCTAAAAGCATAGGAGCGGAACTCAATATTGCATCGGAAAAGAATAAAGGGACGAGCATATCCGTTATTGTGAAAATAGCACAATTGCGTCATTGATTCTCCTGCAACCGAAAAACATATTAATATAATTCGATGACTGTGAAACGAAAAAATATCCGTGTCGTTCTTGTTGAGGATCATCCATCCTATCGGGAAATTGTGAGCGAAGTGATTCAATCCGCTAAGGGATTTTCGCTCTCTGCGGTATTTGAAAATGTCGATGATGCACTACGTCAGATGCCCGAAGCGGATGTCATATTGATGGATATCGGATTGCCCCAGCGCTCAGGAATAGAAGGGGTTGCGGAACTGAAAAAAAGAACTGATTCCCCCCGTATCATCATGTTAACAAACTTTACGGATGACGAAAAAATTATGCAGGCAATTTTTGCCGGTGCGGACGGATATTTGTTAAAACAGATTCCAGGACACAAACTCCTCGATGCTATTGTTGAGACCATGGATGGGGGAACATCCATGACTCCGTTTGTAGCCCGGCGTGTATTAGAAGCGTTCAAAACTCGCGCGGAAGTAAAGGATGAAACTACGGAAAATATTTCTGTGCGCGAACAGGAAGTGCTTGGGCTTCTTGTGCAAGGATATAATTATAAACAAATCGCTGAAAAGATTTTTATCTCGCCCGAAACAGTTCGAAATCACATCCGCAATATCTATGAAAAACTTCACGTCCATACCCGCAGTGAAGCTGTTTCCAAAGCAATCAAGCAGGGTCTCCTGAAATAACCACCCGTTGTTTTTCAACGTTAATAAATGACGCATTTGCGTTATTGAAATCATTTCATCCGATGGATACTTTCGATACAGTATTTTTCACAGTCTATAATCTAATTAGGGGGAGGAACACCATGAAGTATTTTGTTTCAATTATTTCCATTCTTGTGAGCGTCACTGCTATTTCATTTGCTCAATGGACATCCATCGGTGGACCGAGCGGCGGCGGATATATAAATACTTTATTTGTCGACAAAACAACAACTCCGCATACTCTGTACACATCTTTTTTTTCAGATGGTGTGACCAATAAAGGTTTGCAGAAGAGTACAGACGGTGGTGAAACCTGGAAAAAAGTTCCGGTAGACACAACACGCATCGCCACGATAACTGTGATGGCGATTGGTCCGACAGGAACGTTGTATGCCGGCGGCGATAATCTGTATAGAAGTACCGATGGAGGAGTGAAATGGACCGCGACAAAATCGTCGCTCTATGGTTTTATCCGTTCCATCGCTGTGGAAAGTGCCTCGATTTTGTATGCAGGAACAGACGGCGGACCATATAAATCGACCGATGGTGGAGAAACTTGGGCTGCTGTCGGCAGCGGATTTCAAGCAAGAACCTTCGTGGTGTCGGAAAGTGCAGGAATAGTTTACATCGGAGTAAATGGAAAAGGTGTTTTCAAATCGACAGATGGCGGAACGGCATGGTCACCCGCAAAAGGAGGCATGACGGATTCAAATATTGTTGCCCTTGTTCTGGAATCTCCGGGAGTGTTGTATGCAGCGACAAGCGACGGCGGAAATACCGGAACGATAATGAAAACAACGAATGGCGGCACGCAATGGACGGAAATGATAAACGGACTGCCGGTGCATCCTTCCATTACAGCAATCGCGTTGGAATCTCCTGGCGTTCTCTATGTTGCAGGGATGTTTATTAATATGTATAAAACGATTGATGGTGGTGCAAACTGGGTAAAAATGAATTTTTCTATCACCGCAATTGTTGGACTGTTAGTCGTTGACACACCCGGTATAGTGTATGGTGGACTTTTAGATTACGCCAATGGTGGACTGTATAAAACTACAGACGGAGGTACAACGTGGGTGCATACAAGCCCGAACCGGTACACAGTGAACAATATGGCGTGGAATGAAAATACCGGCACACTCTATATCTTAAGCAGAGACAAAGGAATATTTAAAACCACTAATAATGGCATCGAATGGATCGATATTGGGAAAAATCTATCAAACAGTTCGCTTACCTCGATTGTGGTGGAACTTCCTTCAACGCTGTATGTAACAGCATCAAGTGCTAATGTCTTTAAAACGACGGATGACGGATCAACATGGACAGATATTAGCATTGATACAGCAACAGGAACAGTGATATCCCTTATGATAGAAAAACCTGGAACACTTTTTGCCGGTGTGGAATACGCCGGAATCTTCCGTTCAACTGATGGAGGGGAAACGTGGTATAAAATTCTTCCGGGAATAAATACTGCGGCGACGGAATTTCAGGTAGAAAAACCAGGCGTCATTTATGGAAGAACGCCTTTGGGCATTGTGAAAACTGAAGATGATGGAAACAATTGGGTGAACAGATCTTATGTAACCCTTGGCGTTGAGATTGGATATCCTTCACATATTGCATTGGAGTCGCCAGGCGTTTTGTATGCTTCCATGAAGACGTCCAATGTAAAAGGCATTTACAAATCTACCGACAGCGCACATACATGGTCCGCAGCAAATTCCGGGTTGAGCGATTGGGATATTTCATCATTTGCAGTGTCGGAACCAGGACTCGTGTATGCTTCCTCTAATGTGAAGGGAGTATTTAAAACAACTGATGGCGGTACAAATTGGGAGGATATCAGTGCGGGATTGACAGAGAAACAAGTGAAGGTATTGACGATGTCTTCGAACGCTATATTTGCGGGAACACTTTCGGGAGTGTTTAAAACTACACGCCCAACAGCGGTCAAAGAAAATAAATCGCACATTCTGCCCGAACGATATTCGCTTTCTCAGAATTATCCAAACCCATTCAATCCTGAAACGAATATAGAATTTCATATTCCCCAGAATGGATTTGTGTCACTGAAAATCTATGATGCACTCGGAAGGGAAGTTGCACAGCTGGTGAATGAAGTCCTGAATGCGGGAGTCTATACGGCGAAGTTCGACGGCAGCAGCTTGTCCAGCGGAGTGTATTATTGCCGGATGACTGCTGGAAACAGTTCCGAAATGAAGAAGATGCTTTTGCTGAAATAATCGATGGTGTATTGTCGTTCTGTTGTGAAGATGAGGGAATGACAACAAAACGCCGCTCTCCTGGGGAGGTAGAGCGGCGTTTTTACTTTTCAAGTCTCTCGAATACTATTTTAAAGCTTCTTGGTTTCGCTTTTTTTGCTCTTTGCTGGTGCTGCATCTTCTTCGCCGCAGCATCCGTCTTCGCAATTCTCTTCGCCGGACGATTGTTTTTTCATGCCCGCCTTTGGTGCTGATCCTTCGGAAGCATCAAATCCTGCATCGCTCACCGCCTTGATCAAGTTCGCTGATGAAGTCTTCGCACTTGCAAAGGTTACCACTGCTTTTTTATTCTTTAAATCTACTTTTGCTTCTTTAACGCCGTTCACTTTTTGCAGCGCCTTTTCCACTGTCCCTGCACAGGATTCGCACGTCATGCCAGAAATATTCAGCGTAACGGTCTTAGTTTTTTCTGCAGCGAACAATGAGAAGGAAAAAATTATTGTAACGAAAAAGATCAACTGTTTCATTGGTGCTCCTTGATTATTGGTTGGTATAAAATAACGCTCTGAAGGTCAAAATTCAATTGGGAAATGGGTCGAGTTTCTTTAAATTCTATCTATGTCTTCCGCTAAAGTGAACATACTTCTCTCTATTGTAGTTCCAGTTGCAGCTATTTTCAATTTTTCCTGCGTCGGCGATGACCGGAAAAGTGAAAATAGTACCGGAACCGCCGACCAGTCGCTCCATTGGTATCGACAGGCGATTGTCGACCTCGGCGCACAAATACACATGTTCTCGCCGGATGACGGTGTTGCCATTTCCCGCGGAATGGGAAAGGATGTGAAAGGGAAGGCGTATCGTTTCTCCAAAGGAAAATGGACCCCGTTCTATGAGTATGCATATTCAGACTACCCGTTGATTGCAGGTGAAAATCAAAAAAATCTCTGGACAGTGCACCATTCAACACATGAAGGCGCTTATCGTCCGAACTTAACGGAATTTTCTTCCGGGACAAAGAGGAATATTCCTCTTCCGAAGATTATGTGGGATGATGTCGACTATGTTATGTTTAAAGGATTATTCCGGTGCAAGGATGGCACTGCATGGATGGCCGGGCAGCAAGGACACATCATCTATTATGACGGAACGAAGTGGAATAAGGCAGAATTCCCTCATAGAAAAACCAATAAGACTTCAGGATATGAAGGTGACATCAACGATATCGTTATGACATCCCCCCATACAGGCTGGGCCGTTGGAAGGGACGGGAGAATTCTCCGGTATCAAAACAGAAAATGGAATTATGCTGATTCTCCGGTCAATCAAACTCTCAATAAGATTTCCATGATCAATGATTCTACCGGATGGGGAGTAGGAAACGGCGGCACAATTATAGAGTGCAGGAATTATCGTTGGAATACCGTGACGTTGGATGTGCGCGATCAGCTCAATTCTGTCATTGCATTGAACGAACGAGAGGCGTGGATCGTTGGCGCAAATGCAGTTCTTCTGAAGTACAATGGGTCCCAATGGAACCGTGAAACTTCGATCGCGGTCTTCGACGACTTCTTTTCCGATATCTCTGCAGTGAAGGATTCTGCTGGAAGAGTGCATCTATGGATTATCGGAAATCAGGGAATTTACACAGCTTCTCAATCGCTTGGATTTTCATTTACGGATATCACCAATCCAGCCGGACTGCACCGTACAGGCAAAGCTGGACATTTCATTCAGCGAAACAGAAATGAACTGCCGCAACTTCTTATTGCGAACGACGGCGGATCGAATCTGCTTTTTATGAACAGAGGTAGGAATCTGTTTTCCGATATTACAGCGGAAACAGAGTTGCTCACTGCACCAAAGGATGCCGCAGTGATTGCTGTCGGCGATGTGAATAACGACGGCGAACAAGACGTGCTGGAGGTGATCGATCAACGCAATTTCAAATTCTTTCTCGGTACCGCCGGCGGCGGTTACAGGGACTTCACGGAACGTTCAAAATTAATGTTCGATGAAATCAATCCAATGTCGCAAAACGCAGCGGCGTTTCTTGATCTGAATAATGACGGTAATCTGGATTTATATCTGTCGAATTTCGATCTGCCTGATCAGATCTTTGCCGGTGATGGGACCGGGACATTTTTCCGTCTGTCGGCGGAAACAGGCATCAGAAAAATTTTGAAGCATGCATCCTACGGCGCAGTTTTCGGAGATTTTAATAATGATGGTCAAACAGATGTTTTCATTCCATATTATGTCAGCAGCGAAAACAGATTTTTCTCCCTCTTTCTAAATACCGGAGGTTTTCGTTTTCTAGAAAAAGAAAATGCATTGTTCTTTTCCCGCTCCGATCTTTCCCCAACCGCGGTAACTGTTGCAGATATGAACAACGACGGGAACTGCGATCTGTTCATCCACAGTCAGAAAATTGCACCGATGCTCTGGCTGAACGACGGCACCGGATCTTTTACCGAAATGTCAATCTCAGCGGGACCGAATGTGCATCCGGAACCGATCAACGGCATCGTTGCTGCTGGGGATGTGAATAATGACGGATGGATCGATATCTTTGACGGTTCAAAGCTTTTTTTGAACTCTTCCGGTGTTTCGATGACGGAAGTCTCCGAACGGGTGGGACTGCAGTTCACCGGGACGCCGGCAATGGCGGATATTGATAACGACGGGGATCTGGATATCTTCATCGGCAGTTCGCGTTCGTCGCTGGGGAAAGGGGACCGCGCAGCATTGTTCAGGAACAATCTGGACCGGAAGAATTTCATCAAAGTGCGTTTAGAAGGGAGTATCTCGAATCGTTCCGCTGTCGGCGCGAAAGTGATTGTCCTCTCATCGGGAGGTAATGTGCAATCACGGAGTGTCGGGTCAGGCGGAAGTCAATTGATAGCACAAAATCTTCATGAATTGCATTTTGGTATTGACATGGTGGATACATGTTCCGTTGAAGTTCGATTCCCTTCGGGTGTTGTCCGCAGGGTGGATGGTGTTCATCCTGGAACAATTGCTAAAATTTCTGAAACGAATCCGTTCCAGGAAATGGTATTGTCCGTTTCGCGGTCACTGAAACGGACTGCAATACTCTTTTCGGCATCTAACGTGTTCCCAAAAGTGACATCGCTGATTGTCTTATTGTTCTTATTATCTGCCGCAGCAAAAAAGGGGAACGTGGAAAAACTACTTTTTCGATGGTATATGCAGACTGCCGTTATAGTCTTATTCCTTGCTCTCATCCATTTTAGTATTTACCAACATGAGATTGTGTCAACCGCAATAGCCTTTGGGGGAACCGGGATCAGTACTGTCATTGCTCTTTATTTTGGGAAAGTTATCATTGAGCGAAGAGAAGCAAGGTTTATCGCCCATTACAGGATTTATGAATTGCTCGGCGCAGGAGGGATGGGAAGTGTTTATAAAGCTGTCGATTCCGTCACGAAAAACGTTGTTGCGCTTAAAGTATTGAATCCCGAACTGCTGAAGGATCCGGAGAATCGCCGAAGATTATCCGCCGAAGGACATTTGTTATCGTCATTCAACCACCCGCATATCGTAAAAGTTTTTGAGATAGGCGAGTCGAGTGGTCGCGGATATATTGCCATGGAATATCTCGGCGGAGGAACACTCCGGCAGAAACTTGAACAGGAACATCCGCTGTCCAAAGTCGATATAGCCAAATTTTTCATTCAGGTGTGCGATGGTCTTGAGGAAGTACACCAAAAAGGGATTGTTCATCGCGATTTAAAAACCGGGAATTTGATGCTGACCGGTGACGGAAACATCCGTATTATGGATTTCGGATTGTCGAAGTCACCGTTGGTGACAACCATGACGTCGCTCGGAACCGTACTTGGAACCCTCGGATATGTTGCGCCGGAACAGATTACCAGTATGAACGTGGATCAACGGACGGATATTTTTTCCTTAGGAGTGATTTTGTATGAATTACTTACCATGGAACTGCCGTTCAAAGGAGAAAATGAGATTGCGCTCATCCACTCCATTTTCAACACCGAACCTCCGGTTCCCTCAACCTTCCGGAACGATATTCCTGCCGGTTGGGAACCAATAATAATGAAGTGCCTGGCAAAAGATGCCAATAAACGCTATTCTTCTGTTGCCGAACTGAAAGAAGAATTTCAAAAGATACAATTGGACACAAGCTCTGATTCCTGAACACGAAACTCAATACTCAATAGTGATCTCATAAGTATTTTTTCGTCATGGTCATTTCAATCGATTTTCCAAAGGGACAAGCGAGAAATCTCAGTTTTTACTATCGGCAGAAAAACGAGATTCTTTGTCGTCCGCTTCTCGATACGAAGTGACCGCTTGGCCATTTTGGATTTTTAGAGGTCTCTACTATTTAAAACTCATAACTATTTCTTCCATTATAACCGATCCCATGTCCGACTATCGTCAACAATATCAAAAGCTGCTCGGTGATTCGATGAGCCAGCTCTCTTCAGAATTCATGGAATTGAACTCATTGCTCACTTCGTTGCACACTGCTCCCGACATCGTGAAAAAAGTGGACAGGTTGTTCCGAATTGTGATGGAGACGAACCGGAAACAAAGCAGCGAAACCAATGCGCTGTTCGAACGGTTCGAGAGTCTTGAAAAATCCGTGGCTCAGATTTCTGAAGCAAAACGGCAGTTCGAAATCCTGTATTCATCAGGCATCCTTTTTACGTCGGAAACAGAAATGCACTCGTTGATGGAAAAGGCGATTACGACCGTTGTAAAGGAATTGAAAGCGGATCAGGGATTCATTGTTCTAACGGATGAACTAGGATCAACGGAATCGATAGTGGCGTGCAATATGGATCCGGAACAAAATCCGGAAGCAAAGGAAATGAGCTCAACGGTCATTCGGAATACCATCACAAAATCCAAACCGACGCAGTTTCCGCAATTCGATAAAGACTATGCAATGCAGAACAGTGTTATCCGGCTCGGAATCACTGCGGCGATGTGCGTGCCGTTAGTCGCATCGGGAAAAGTCTTCGGTGCGGTCTATCTGGATCGACGGAATAAGGAGAATTCCTTTGTGGAGAGTGATCTAGTCTTTTTACTCTCGTTCGCCCGGCAGATTGTCCGGGGATTTGAGATCTCGCTCGAAATCACCACGCTGGAAAAGAAGTTAGTCACAGAAACAATTATGAAGTTCGACGATCTCCGGCGTGAATTACAATGCGATGAGATTATCGGTTCCAGCAGGAAGCTGTTCGAAATCCTGAAAATCACTTCCAAGATTGCACCGACTGATGCGAGCGTAATGGTGTACGGGGAAAACGGCACAGGGAAAGATTTGCTGGCCCATGTCCTTCACCGGAATAGCAGAAGAGAGAACGGACCGTTTGTTACGATCAATTGCGGGGCGATTCCTTCCGACCTGCTGGAATCAGAACTGTTCGGATATGACAGCGGGGCGTTCACCGGTGCAATGAAATCAAAACCGGGAAGGATTGAACTTGCACATGGCGGAACGCTGTTCCTGGATGAGATCGGTGAATTGAGTTTGAATCTGCAGGCAAAACTTCTGCGTGTGATTCAAACGAAAGAGATCGAACGGTTGGGCAGCGTGCAGATGAAGAAGATCGATGTTCGGATCGTCGTTGCCACTAACAGGAATATTCCCGAAATGGTTGCTGCCGGTACATTTCGAGAGGATTTGTATTACCGCCTGAAAGTGATTGAGTTAACAATACCTCCGCTTCGGGAACGGCGGGAAGATATTGCGGATCTGACACCGTTTTTTATCGGAAAATATTCGAATGGGAAATCGATTCCAATCTCTGCCGAGGCAATGGCAATACTCGAAAGCTACAGCTATCCCGGCAATATCCGCGAACTCGAAAATATCATTCAACGGGCGGTCGTTCTGATGAAAGGAGAGACCATCGAAGTTGCCGATCTTCCTCCGGAAATTATCGAGGATGAAAAGTCGGAACCGGTGGTTGCCGGAGGCAAATCCCTGGAAACAGCCGAAACGGAATTTCGTCGGTTGTATATTCTTCGGGCGCTTCGAGCGACCAAATCCAAATCCGAAGTAGCTCAGATACTCGGAATCAACCGCACTCATTTTTATAAATTGCTTTCACAACTTGGGATAGACGTGTAACAATCGTCCTTCATACCAAGCGCTTCCTCGCCGAAAGTCTTTCGTGACTGCTCCGTCATTCCATTCCTGTCGCAAATCGACGACACCGTTTGTTCCTCTTTTGTATCCAAAAAGAGACAGTGAGAGTCGGTCCTTCTACAATCGTGAATAATCAGTTCAATCTGCCATTTTTCGTCGAAGATTTTTGGAACGGTGTTTGTATTACTTCGACAAAAAACAAGATTTACCGAACGGAATATTCATGCAAGAGCATATCCTCATCATCGACAATAATACACCCGAGTTAAGAAAATTACGGGAAATGTTTACACGGGAAGGTTATCAAGTGATGACGGCAACCGATATCGAAACGGCCCGCCAGCTCTGCACCCAGTTGTCGGTAAAATATATCGTTGGGGAAGTGGAAACACTCGATTGCGGTTCCAAAAAAGTGAAATAACACTCAGGGAGAACTATGCAAAAGCTCATAGTGGTACTCGTCGTGCTGGCGTTCTCGTCAGCTTCACTCTTCAGCCAGGGGTACTGGTCGAAACGGTTCGGGCAATCCGGAACCAATAACAATGTGCCGCAGGCGTTGAATGTAGATAATGCTGGGAATGTCTTCATCGGCGGCGGATTCGATTATGTCTACGGGGTAAAGACGAACTATTTCGCCCGCTGGAATCCGTCAACCGGGTGGGATTCCCTTCCGGGAGTATTTACTGGTTCATCGTTTCCCATCAGTTCTATTGCTGCCGGCGCCGGCAGTGATATTTATGTTGCCGGAAGTTTTTCAGGTGTCGGGACTTTGACGAAACGGGGTATCGTTAAATGGACCGGAACACAATGGGATTCGGTGCCCGGGACATATGCCATGCAGGACTTTGCAAACACGATGAGGATTGTTTTTGCAAATGGCGTGCTCTATGCAATCGGAACATTTACCAAAGTGGGAAGCATGACGAATATTCACGGCGTCGCACGGTTCAACGGAACGCAATGGGATTCAATGGGTTCGTTGCGGTATACAAATTCGAACAACAGTGTCAATAACACCGCCTTTACAGTAACTGACGATGGACGGATCTATGCTGCTACATACGCCGTCGATACCTGGAATCAGGAAAATGTGGCGATTGTGAAATGGAACGGCACGGCGTGGGATACAGTAGCAAAAGGATTGACCGGATCAGCAGGAGGGATCAACGGTTCCATGTCGAAAGCTCACGTGAATGATATCGCCGTTCATGGTGATACGATCTATGTTGTTGGGGCGTTCAGCAATGCCGGAACGAAGATCGCCAACTGCATTGCAAAATGGAACGGCACAGCCTGGGATTCGCTCGGCGAAGGAACTAACACCGAATTGACGAATGTAGAAATTGATTCCCTTGGACGCGTTTATGTCGGCGGTGCACGGAGTCCATTTACAGTAAACAATGGGACCGAAGCATTAGCACGATGGGATGGGAATAAGTGGGAACGTCTCGGAATGGGCATCTCGAAATCACAGTACGGCCAATCACCCGTGGTCAGGGATATGAAAATTGTTGGCAGCATGCTCTATCTCGCTGGCGATTTTAGAGAACCGGGAGGAATCGGAGCCACCGGTGCTGTGGCGTACGACATAGCTGCCGACCAATGGAAACCGTTGAGTGGAAAGAATGCAAACGGTTTTAGCTCCGCAGTCTACGCTTATCATGAAACCAAGAATGGCGAGATTTTTGTCGGCGGGGAATTCAACTTTGCGGGTGCTGTCAATGCTCGAAGGCTTGCCCGCTGGAATGTACACTCCTGGGATACGGTCGGCACGGGAAATTACAAAAACAATTCCGTCGTCAAGGCGATTTCCAGCGATGATTCTGTAGTATACATCGGGGGCGAATTTTCAACTTTCAATGGCGTCTCTTCCACTGGCGTGATCAAATGGAATGGCCACTACTTCGTATCGATGAACGGCGCAGGACAGCCCGGTTTCGATGTACGAGTGATAACTCGGTACGGAAACGATTTGATCATTGGGGGAAATTTTCAATCGTTTTTCGGTACGTTCCCGAATGGCAAGGCAGTGAACGCGATTGTCAAATGGAATGGATCAAAGTACGATTCGCTCGATGTCGGTATTAAGGCCGGCACATCGAACGGACAAATTAATGCAATGGCGGTTAATAACGCTGACCTTTATGTGGCAGGGAATTTTACAAGCGCAGGAAATGTCAGCGCCAGCTCCGTTGCGAAATGGAACGGAACTTCCTGGAGCGCACTCAATGGCGACATCATACGGTACAGCAAAAGTGCCGCAGCGGCGACCGTAACGGCCATGGCCGTCGTCGGCAACGACTTAT
This sequence comes from Bacteroidota bacterium, assembly GCA_041665525.1. Classification (GTDB taxonomy): domain Bacteria; phylum Bacteroidota; class Ignavibacteria; order UBA10030; family UBA8401; genus UBA8401. The sequence goes on from JBAYIS010000047.1 coordinate 18,129, forward strand.
ACATTGCCGGTAAGTTCGATTCCATCGGTACTAAGCCAATGTGGCATCTCGCGAAATGGAACGGCTCGCAATGGGATTCGGTCAGTCTCGGTTTGAAAGGAGATTACTCCGGAATCGCCGATATGGCGGTGGACAATGCGGGGCGGTTATATGTAGTAGGTAAATTTACTTCCATCAACGGCGACAATACTCTGAGATACGTTGCACGATGGGATGGTTCGAAATGGGACAACCTCGGAGCGTTGACAAGCAATTTTCAACAGGATATGTTTTTTGCGGAATCCGACAGCAAAGGGAACATTTATATCTCGGGATATTTCGGCTATGTAAACGGATTTAGTTCACAAAATTTTGCTGCCTGGATCAATGATCCCGGTATTATTGAATCCGTCCGCCGTATTCCTCACACTTCAGCTCCCGGCCGGTTTATCCTGAATCAAAATTATCCTAATCCGTTTAATCCGTCAACAACCGTCCGGTTTACGCTTCCATCGGACGGGCTGACCACCTTGACGGTGTACGATATTGTAGGACGCGAGGTGGCGGTGATAGTGAACGAATCGCTGACGGCAGGAACATACGAAAAGTCTTTCGATGGATCTCGATTATCGAGTGGTCTGTATTTCTACCGGCTCAAAGCGGGAAACCGTTTTGAAACAAAAAAAATGTTATTGGTGAAATAAGGACAGCGGAGGAGGAGCCATGACAAAACAATATATTTCCCTTACAGTCCTGAGGTAAGAGCATAAAAAAAATGACATTAATTCACTAATCTCCATTAACTCACAACATTCAATCAATTAAAAAAAGGAATACAATGAAAAAACTGTTTTTTGCTGCTTTGCTGACCCTCTCCCTCTCAACCCTTATGTTTGCCCAACGGACGCTGATCAATGCGGGAGATCAGTATGCCGGCGTGAAACTTGCTTTGGGATCTATCGGCGGTGCCTCTGTAGGTTTTATCGGTAATTATGAAATGGGTATTCAGGAAAATATCGGCGTAGGCGGCGCTATTGCTTACTCCGGATATAGCGAAACAATCGGATCGGGCGAATGGTCTTATTCGAATCTTCTGATTCTCGCAACAGGAACATATCATGTTGATGTTCTGAAGAATGAAAAACTCGATACATGGGGTGCATTGCATGTCGGGTATAACATTGCTTCTGCATCATGGACTTGGAGCAACAATCCTTTCAATTTACCCAATCCGACAGTATCGGTCGGCGGATTTGTTGTCGGACTTTCCGCAAATGCCCGATATGCACTGACGGAACAATGGTTTGCTACGGCAAGTGTTGGTTTCGGTTTGGGCATACTGAATATCGGTATTGATTACAAATTATAATTGTGCTGTTGCCATGCAATGACTTTCGGCGAACATCTGCGAAGTTACTTTCGCTATCGCTACCAGCGCCGGAAGATTCATTGTTGTGTAGCGGAAAGTATTGCATTCGAAACAATTGTTGCATGAATTTTTGGAGCTGTTGATTGTTTCCATCTGGGGAGGTGGGAGGCGATCGGCAGTTTCAAATTCCGAAGCGGGATGTTGATGAAACATCCCGCTTTTCATTTTCATGAAGAAAAAAATAAGAATTTCGTTCTTGCGCTCTATTCTTATCTTACCTATATTTTCCAGCCGTTATTTCATCTTCCTATACTACTGAATGTCTAAAGTCTACTGCACATCATTCGATTCCAAGATCGGAACAATCTATATCGCATCAACGGAGAAGGGTGTGTGCAAAATCTGTATCCCGAAAGAGTCCAAGAAAGATTTCTTTTCCTGGCTGCGGACGAATTTTGATGACGATGATGTTGTCGATAATAAAAGCCGCAACAAGGATGTCATCGATCAACTGACGCGCTACTTCAACGGCAAACTTGCAAAATTTTCCGCCCCGATTGATCTCATCGGAACCTCATTCCAACTGCGTGTATGGAAAGAACTGCGAAACATCCCGTACGGCACGACAATCTCCTATAAGCAGCTTGCACGCCGTGCCGGCGTACCGCGGGGATTTCAGGCAGTCGGTCTTGCCAACAGCTGCAATCCTGTTCCGATCATCGTTCCCTGTCACCGGGTCATCGGATCGGATGGATCGTTAACCGGTTACGCCGCCGGAATTAAAACAAAAGAATTTCTCCTGCGCGCCGAAGGCGCAATTTTGATCTAACCGGACAACAACTCTTTTTTC
>JBAYIS010000048.1:0-19277 GCA_041665525.1 Bacteroidota bacterium
ATAATTCATACCGCTGCGATGTGTGTTAGATATTTAGAAACAATGACAGAAAGAGATGCGTTTGGTGTTCCATACAATAAAGATTAACGCCAAAAGGCGACCAAGTCTAAATGTCAACCCAACTTCCTTTTAATAGGAACAATGAATTTGATCGACAAATAAAGGACGAACTGAAATGAAATTCCAGACTTTGATCGAGAAGTTTGAAATAGAAATGAGATTAATAAATTTGAGACCGTCAACAATTGATTGTTATAGATCATTCACGAGTAAATTTCTTTATCAATTTCGATACGTTGTGGACCCGCAGCATGTTGCGGTCGACGACATTAAAAAATATTTAGTTGAACTCGGTAAAACTTCTCTGTCGCAGCAAAAGCAATCTCTCGCCGCGTTAAAATTATTTTATACGACCGTCGTGAAACAAAAGCGGAAACTCTCCGCGATCAGATTCCCGAAATGGGAATCTAAACTACCGGACATTATCGGCAGAGAAGATCTTCTCCGCCGGATCGGGAGTGTGAAGGATGTGCGATACAGGGCGATCTTTGGATTGCTCTATGAAACGGGATTAAGAGTTAGCGAATGTGCGTCGTTAAAAACCAGTGCGTTCAACAGAGAACGAAAAGAAATTCGTGTGCGTGATGGCAAAGGCGGGAAAGACCGCATCGTTACGTATGGCGATGGTCTTCGTGAATTGTTGAAACCATATTTTATAACAAGGAAAGAATCGCAATGGTTATTTCACGGAGAGAATACCAATAATTACATTTCGCCATCGACGATTGAGAAGAATTGCAGGGAGTTGATTGATATGCATCCTCATCAACTACGACATTGTTTTGCTGTGCATTATCTTGAAGGAGGTGGCGATATTTATATTTTGTCGAAGTTGCTCGGACACAATAAGATTCAAACGACCGAGAGATATTTACGATTGACGGTGGCAATGCTTTCGCGCGTACCGAATCATCTCGACACGATGAGAAAGAGCGCAGCATAATGACTCCACGCGAAGAGATAGAAAAAATAAAATCGGATCTCGCCAAATCGATTGAGAAAAACTCACTGCAATATAAGCGGGCAATTATTCGAGAAATGGATTTCCTTTTCAAGAAATACGGGCAGGACAATATTGATATTCTTGCCAGCGTTGTAAAAAAGAAATTCAACATTCCTGCCGCGGCGATGAAGACAATTATGCAGGAATTGAAAAAGTCGCAGCGCCAGATTGGGAAATTGTGGCTGGATTATTTTCACGATACGGCATTATCGGCTTCGGAGGGCGACGCGATCATTGCTTCCGCATTACAGGAACTTGGCCCAAACGATTACGAAAAATTGATTGCACTCTACCAAGTCGATTTTGCCGAGATTAAAAAATCGACGCGCGAAATAATTGTGAACGAAATACGCCGCGCCGCCAAAGCGGGAAAAGGTTATGAAGTGCTGCGGTCCCGGCTTACGAAGCGGGGACTCGGAGACGGGGAAGCGCGGACGCTGGCGAATACCTCCCTGGCACAGTTCGACAATGCAACAATGTTTGAGTTTGCTCAGCAGGCCGGCATCAATAAATTTCTTTACGATGGAGTGCTGCACGAGCACAGCCGACTGTTCTGCCGCGAGCATCTCGGGGTAAAATATACAGTTGCTGAAATTAAGAAGATGGACAACGGACAGGGATTGCCTGTTGAGACAAGCTGCGGCGGTTACAATTGCACTCATTTCTGGACGCCGGTGATTATTGGTGTCACCGATAAAAGCAAAAATATTAATAGAAAAATTATTGATCCCGCCGCAAAAAACAAAATGGATCGAGACGTACCTATCGATAGTATACAACAATTGACCGATGCTGAACAATCAATAATAGATCAGAAAGCAAAAGAAGAATTTCAGCGTGTCACCGAGTTTCTGAAAAAATCTGGAAAGGATGTCGCTGCCACGAATTTTATACAAGTTCAAATTCTTAAGGCTTCGCAATTCGGGAACGATCCAATTGTTTTTGAATTGGGCGATTTTTATCTGCGCGGGAACGATGCAAAAATAAAAGCTGAAGAATTGAGTAAGTTGACCGGCAAAGATTATTATACCAAATCATTCTCTTCTCGCACCGAATATAAAAAGTATGTCCAGTATTGGCTTAATCAACAATTATTGAGATCTAAAATAAAATGATATTATAAATTTAGAAGGATGAATTATGAATTATGAATTGCTAAGAAACAAGGCACAAAAATTTATTGACGATGAACAAATATCGATGAGAGAACTTGCACGTCGTGCATCGATACCGCCGACATCGCTGAAATATTTTTTTGACGTAGAATTAAAAAGAAATTTGAACCGCGATCAAATGCGAAGGCTCGCACGCGCGATTGATCCGTTTAAGCAAGACCTTACCGTAAGGTCGGCGGAGATTTTTAAAAGGCTGCGGAAAGAGTCTTTTGACGGAAATGAAATATCGATTATGGGCGCTCAATTATTCGAGTTCGGGAGATTAGCCGCCTCGCAATCTGTGAACAGACGTGAACAAAATGGAACAGAATAGTATTTATCTAATGAGCACGTAACGAGCGTTACGGCTGATCTTTAACTTCAATTTCTACAAAATAAAAAAGCCGGATAATTTCCGGCTTTTTTATTGATCCATCACTCTCAGTCTCTTCATCACCTCGTCGCCTACAAAGTCCGTCATCTTCTGGATTTCTTTATCGGTAAATCCTAAAAACTTATGGAGCCGTTTGCTCTTTCCTGCTCCCATCGTATTATGGTATGAGGCAAGCAGTTTTGTATCGGCATCTTTTTCGCCGAGCGTTGCCTCATTCTCCCCAGCGTTTAAGATTCCGAGATTTCGCATCATCCGTCCGGACCAGATGAGCGATACTTTGGATGTGTCTTTTCCGGCGAGCTCGCGATATTTTTTATAACCGCCTTTGATCAGGATCCAGAGTTGATTGGTCCCCTTGGTAAAGACAACTCCTGTATCGATGTTGCGGCGAAGTTCGTTTTTCAGGGAGTTCGTTTTAACGGCCCCGTACGGCATCGCAAAAGGTTTTGTTGAATACATCTCCGCCCCGGATGAAGAACCGGGAAGAAATTTCCCCGATGTCGTTCGCTCTCGAATGATTATAAGTCCGAGATTTGCCGTGCGCATAACAAGGACGCGATCGATAATCGCGCCCTTAATATTTTGGATGTCAATATGAAATTGTTCGGGGTTCATTTACTAGATTGTCGCATCACCTTCCTGCGGTTCGGTGAATCCGGTTTTTCGATAAAGTTCATCTCTTTTGAATTTCATTGCCGGGTCTGCTGATTTTAATTCCCCGAATACTCGAGCGTTGGTTTCAACGTCCTCTGATTCTTCGGTGTCGAATCTCAATACCGGGAACGCATTGTCCGGCTCTCCATAATTGTCGATGTAATCCCGCATGAGGTATTGATTCGAGACAACATCCTGCGTAGCGATAAGATCGCTCCACATAATATCGGCGCGTACAGTGTTGTGTACCTGCGCTGCCGCTTTGCTCCCCTTACCTTGCAGGTCCGTCGTCAGTGTCTGCCCGAGAATTGAAATTGCCTGTTCGCTTTTAATTGTTTCAACGAGCTCTTTATGCGCGCTGATCGATCCGCTGCGCATCGATTCGATGAGCTGCAATTTAACATCGTCGGAAAACGCGGCGCGGCCATCCGTGCCGAGAGCTTCAAGACCCGCAATCACTGCATCAATCTCGGGTTTTTGCGCTCCTTTTCTGTACGACGCCCAGAACGTCGGGTCGGCAAATTTCTCGTTTCCTTTCGCCCAGTTCCAGTAGTCGTAATATTTTATCCAGCTATACAACATGTTCGTTCGCATGAGCGAACCGATATAATTTTTCTTGATCCCGTCGAGGGGCGAATACCGGACAAAGATATGCACGTCTGGATCGATCGAGGTCTTGTTGACAAGTCCGGATTGTTTCGTGTCGACGAAAATTAATCCGTCGTCAGAATCAAGATCAAAATCAAGTTCGGTCAGATCGTACGATTGTTTCGCGACAACGGTCGTTCCGAGAGACGTATTTTTTTTTATCAACCGAACCGCACTCGCTCCGAAGATTCGTCCGATGAGCACCATCCGAAAAAGCGATTGCATTTTTGCCGCGTTGAAACGAGCCGTCATTTCAGCAATCCGCTTTTTATCCTTATCGGTCGGTTCAACACCTTTCGGCATCGTGATATGATATTCATAACCGAGCACTGCATCGATGCGGGTCCCGACAAGGCCGAGAAGGTTCAGGTCGGTTTCGAGGATCTGCTGCAATGTCGACATGAGCGGCCGAACGTCGCGATATTCTTTTGTGACATTATTTGCCCGCTGTATGTACCGCTGTAATTGCGGAAGTGTCGGTAAAAGTGAATTGTAGAGATCACCGTTTTTGTATGCCATGTTGTCCTCTTATGGAGCTTTCTGAATTCGTTTTTTACTGATGCTGTGAAAATCGGGAGCGGAACTCCCGACAAGATTGATCGAAAGTTCGGACATGACTTGCAGAGCGCAGATGAGCCAGTCGGCGGCATCATCTTTTTTCTTTGCTTTTTTTGTCCGAAATTTGAATACCTGATCGGTGAATCTTTTCCCCTCTTCCGTTTTTCGGAATCCGAACGGGAATAAAAACTTTCCGGATTTCCACTCCCGCTCTGCATTGGTGGCAAGATCGTCGACCAAATATCGTTTGAACTCGACATACGGCAAAGGAATATTATTCATCCGGGAAAAATTCAAAAGGAAGTTCGTCCAGACAGATTCCTGCGATACATGTCCGTCGAACGCGCGGGCGATGATCGGAATATTCAGCCTTGTAAGATTTGCGTGCGATGTGAAAAAATCTAAGAGCAATTCATTGGGATCCGAATAACTTTTGCATCGCGGGTAGAGGATGTAATATTTTTGAGTCGTCGCCGAGAATCCCAAAAACCCTGATGCAGTTGTATCTCCCTTTTCTTTCAGAGAGCAGTTCGGATCAGTATATCCGACCGATCGGATGTCTTTCGGCAGGTCGCCGTACTCGGAATAATATGTATCGGGGAAAATATCGCCCGACTTTTCCTTTGGCGATCCCTGATAGTTACCGGACCAGTCGTAATCGTCCATCGGCTTGCACATCTTCTTCATCTGCTCTTCGTTCTTTGCCGGGTACCGTTCGGGCCAGATCGATCTTTTGTTTCCTTTGCGCGACGGATCCCATGCAGGATGTTTATGCATGATGAATTCTTCGGACAGGATTCCCCGTTCTTCCTCCAGGAACAGATGATTCATCGCGCAGTCGACGGAATAATTATTCCCCTCCCAGAACAGAGTCCCTTTGGATGAAAGAGATGTTCTCATTTCGTTCACGCGCGTAATTCTTTTTTCGACCGCCTCTTTTGTGACGGATGAAGTATTGTTTTCAAGATCGGTCAGATAAATAAGATCAGCACGAAGAAAAAATGCACGCTGTTTACCACGCGAAGAACGATCTTCAGAGATCGCACCGATATATGTTCCTGCGGGATTCGAAACTGATCGGGCAAAAAGGTTCTCGGACGACGCTTCATTCCATTGTAATTTATAATCGTGCTTCAGCCGTTCATTCGTCTCCATGATATACAGCATATCGACGATTGCGGTCTGTGCCGGTGCAAGTGTTTCAGATCCGATAAGCTGATACCTCCGCTTGCCATGCAAAAAGTTGTAGAGGAATTTCTTTTTTGCCGTTCCGGTTTTGCCCGAGTCGCGTGGACCGTGAAAGACATGGGCCTTTTTATCGGAGAGATCCATAATGCGGATAATCTCCCGGTGAAACCATCCAGGCTCAAAATACTCGTCATACATTTCCGGGGGAAAATATGTCTTATCCCAGAAAAAATAATCTTCAGCGGATTTTTTGAGCCGGTCCTTTACCGCTGCCGCGGTACGTTCTTTTTCCGGAAACGGCAGGACGGTCCTCATCTGCGATTCGATTTCTTCGCGTAGTTTCCGCTGCTGCTCTTCGGATGCGAGCTCAAGATTCGACTGCTTCAAGTGCTCAAGCTGTGAGATTAAAATATCGGAGGTTGAAAATTGCTTCACGATTTTTTCTCCGCAACAAGTTTTTCCTGTTCCTCCCGGACGATCCGGATAATGTCATCGTCTGAAAGATCCTTGTCGAAACGGCGGCAGATCCTGGCGATGAGAACAGCGTCGATATTCTTAAGATGCTTATCGAGACGCATTGCCTGGAGATTCTTTTGCTGGCCGGTCAGGTCTTTGATCATGTTCAATCGCTCTTCCGCGCTGAGCTTCGTTTTGTTCATCGACCGTGCGACAAGCACAATCTGATGCTCGAGGAAATCGCTCACATCCTCGAACGAATCGAGATCGACAACCTCAGCAAGTTTTTCATCCTCGCCGACTTTCCGCGACATCCCTTTATCTTTTCGGTAGGAATATTTTGTTTTCACACGTCCCTGCACGACATTGTAAACCTTGAAATAAGAAAGGTTCAAAATCTCCATTATCTCCTGGATGGATTTATGATCCTCCTTAAATAGCCTCAGTATTTTTTTCCGTTCGGGAATTGAGGTTCTCATTTTATTCGCCCACCGATTTTAATTCGTAATAAAAATTTACTTGCACAATAGTTTGATCTGCTTTGTGCGTCAGGATCTCGAACGGTTTTCGGCGGGTGATGATTTCCGCCTCAGCTCCTCCGCTCGTTGTTACAATTCCGCGGATGAGCGTCATGATCTTATTTGCGATCGCAAAAGCTTCGATGAACGACTCCGCAGCGGAACGATTATCTCCGGAGGAACAGAGAATCTTTATCTCGACCGGCACATCGAGAAGAACATTGTCGCCGGTAATATCCGCCGAGTCGCTCTGGAAGTCCGCGAAGACAGCGCAATACGGCGGAGCGATCTCTTTCGTTTTTGTGTCCTCGCTGATGGAAATGCAATCCGTTATAGCGAGATCGGATTTATTCAAAAGGATTTTCGAGACAATGGCGTCGACAACTTCATTGGGTAGTATCATAATGTCATCGTTATTCGTTGGTTTGATTCAAAAGATGGCGTCGGAATTTTTGCCGCTGAAACGATATTTCCCGCATCATCATAAATATTTTCATCGCCGTTCTGAATTGCATTGAGTGTCGTGATTGCCCACTCGAAGAGATCTTTCCTTCGCTTGTATTCGAACTCTTCAATATTCCCCTGCATCCCGATCGTGAACCATTGCAGTAGTGCGTTCGCGATGTTGCGCAGCATCGGCACAGCGTTCATTGGATCCGACGGAGCGGTGATGCCGGTCTTTTGATAGATGATCGAATCGACCTGAAGCAACGACTCGGCAAATCCATCGGGAGCGGCTGCCTTGGTCATAAAATTATTATTGCTGACGAATGCCTTATATAGTTCCTGCGAAGTGAATGACATGATGCTCTCCTTATAAATTTGAACCAATGTATTCTTTGCAAATAAAAAAAAATGGTCGAGGGTACACTCGACCAAACTTTCCGAATCAGCAAGTGTAACTTGCTCCCGTGATTGAAACGAAAAGAACAAAAACGAAAGACCGATTATGAAAAAAGAATTACTCGCCCTGTTGAAAAAACTGAATCTGATTCCCGCCGATAAAGAGAATGAGATTACTGCCGAGATCGATAAGCTCGACCTCGACAAGAAACCTGAACCGGCCGTTGATCCTGCAAAGATCAGCGATCCGGTCTTGAAACAGATCGCCGACCAGAACATGTCGCTGAGTCAGCAGGTGAAAACCTTGACCGATGCGCTCGCCGCTGAACGGACCGCAAGGGAAAACGGAATTAAAGTGCAGCAGGACGAAGCGAAAAAAGCAGCTGATAAAAAAGTATCCGATCTGGTCGCCCAGGCGAAAAAGGACGGGAAGATTGTAGCGGCGAAAGAAAAATGGCTCACCGATCTCGCCGCGTCGAATATCGCCCTGGCTGAAGAATGGGTGAAAGACGCGCCGGTGGACAAAAGCTTCAAAGCCGAACCTGCGAAAGATGGAAAGCAACAGTCGACTCAGGCGGACACGAAGAGCACGTCGATGAAGAATTATGTTGAACACAAACAGGAATTTACAGCCGATGCGCTTGCCGCGTTGACGCCGAGCAAAAATTAAGACGAAAAATTTTACAAACAATTATTGAAGGAATACCACGATGAAACTATTTGAACTTGGCGGACAAGACGGACAAAGCGTAGGAAACCCCGCGCTCCGCGCTGAAGTCGTAAACCAGATGCGTTTGGAAACCCGGATATTCGAGTTTCTTGAATTCTACACTATGTCGGGATCCGCCGATACCCCGAAGAAATCTTCGGTCGAAACAGGCGGCGATGAACGAACGATCAATTCTGATTTCGCCGGTGTGACCGGAGCTCCGGCCCTGGGCTCGATCGCGCTGAAGATCCTCGGCGACAAGGTTGTTGTGGACAAAGCGTACGAACGGCGCTATGTCAGCATCGGAAGCGAACGTCTTTCCGAGCTTCGATCGTTCGCGAAAGGCCTCGCCCGGCATTTCGTCAATCGTTTTGTCAACGGTACCACCGTCGATCCGAAACAGTTCGACGGATTGCTGCGACGCTGCACCGGCGCTCGATTGACGAGCATCGACGGCGGAGCGGACGGATTCCAGGTTCTGCTCGGAAATTCGGACGCCTCAGTAAAGAGTCAGCAGAAATTCATCAAAGCGCTCGGGACGATGATCCAGCGAGTGAACCCGACATTCCTTGTGATGAACGGCGATGCGATCGCCTACATCGAACAGATCGAGAAACAGTTCGTCCGGACCGACAACATCGACGGCGTGACAGAGCTGGCGCTGACTCGATATAAAACGATCCCGGTGATCAACGCCGGCCGTGCGAAAGATGATTCAACGCAGGTCATCAGTCTTACAGAGACAAAAGGTGTGAGCGCAGATTGCACTTCGATCTACGCGGTTAAAGCCGGGGAGAGAGAAAATACCACGCTCGCGACGAACGTCGGTCTGGTGGTCGATGATCTCGGACTTGTCGGCACGCAGTATGTGACCAATGTCGAGCTTGATGTCGACATGGACATCCTGAGCGCATACGGTGCGCAGCGGATGGAAGGAATTCGGCTGGCGTAGATCCCCTCTTATTCTCCCCCTTAACAGGGGGAGAGATTTAAAAACAAATATTTGGAGAAACAATCATGAAACGAATTACGATTTTACTCACCGCGACCATTGCGTTGATGTTAGGCACATGCGGTCCTGCACATGCACAGATCTCAAATTTTTATCGTGATGCGAGCGTCAGTTACAGCGATCAATACGCCGGAATGATTGTATCGTTTGCCGGACCGGTCGATTCTGTGCAAGCCGCTGACACATCGAACACGTTCACATTTGCGGGATACCAGGGGGAGAGCTGGTATGTGAATCCGATTCAATACGTTAAAAAACTCAACGCCACTTCCGGAAAACCATACTGTGAAATTATTTTTCAGGGATTAATCGACTCGACAAATTGGACATCGATCGACACTCTCGGAACTGTTGACAGCATTGAGACGGTTCAACGCGGAACCTTAGATTTTAATAACTGGAAATGTAAAACGTACCGAATGATCGTTACGCCGACCGTGAACGGCGCCTTGACTGTGAGCAATGATTTTGATTTCAGTCTCTACCTCTTCCTGCCGCGGAAGGATAACTAAGCGGCAACCTGTGATCGAGGTGAAGATCGAAACGTAATTCAACCGTGATGCGGTGAATAACTGCTGCACGGTTCAAAAAAAACTAACGAGCGAAATAAATACAAATCCGGATCCTGAATGGTACAAATTGATGCAGCTGGAATAATTTTCGGCATCATAGGAGTCGTTGCAGTCTTGATCACATTCTTATCATTTGTCAGCTCGCGGCCAACAAGAAAAGAAATGGATGCCGCAATTACAAAGACGGTAGAATCATTTAAGGAAGTGGTCGCCACAGAAATGAAGAATGTAAAAGACGGACTGACAAAGATCGAAACTAAACTTGACAAGATGCCGCAGCGGAGATCGAAATGAAATTAAGCGAACATTTTTCACTGGATGAAATGACACGATCGGATTATGCGGTTAGACATGATCTGAAGAACGACCCCTCTCCGGAATACATTCAGAATCTTATCGCACTCTGCCGAAATACGTTGGAACCGTTGAGGGAGATCATTAAAAAACCGATCCATATCTCGAGCGGTTATCGATCGCCAGAAGTAAATGAGGCAATCGGCGGCACGAAGAACAGCCAGCATATTCTCGGATGTGCAGCAGATATTGACGTTCAAGGGTTGACGATCGCCGAGCTTTTCGATGTTGCATCAAAGTTTGTTCCTTACGATCAGGTGATTCACGAGTTCGGGCAATGGGTTCATATTTCGTATGCATTGCCGCTTCGAAAAGATAAATTGAGAGCTGTACGGGAAAACAGAAAGACGGTGTATCAAAGAGTATGATCGAAAAAATTAGACCGCTCGAACCGGAGGGACCGAAACAGATCCCGAGAAAAGAAGTCGAGATCCCAAAAGTTGAAAAGGTTGTCGTTCCGGACGCTGTTAAAATGGTTGAATCAAGTGTGGGAATACTCAGCATCATCGGATTGTGGATCAGAGAAAATTTAATCAACGATATTTTATTATCCCGAAATGGAGGAGTTATGCAGAGCAAATTATGGTACACATCAAAAACCTTATGGGTAAACCTGATCTGTTTACTCTGGATGTTCATCGGACCGATGATCGGAATTCCGACCCTTGACACCGAAACAATGGCGGCAATTCTCGGAGTGATCAACGTGATTCTCCGGATCGTTACCAAAGGACCGGTCACGCTGTCGTAGTTTTTCTGATGATCGATCCTTTGCGGGGCCGGTCATCACTACTCACTTAACAAAAAGGAAATTTTATCATGGCAAAAGATATTTTAAAAGTTCTCCGACAAAATTTTGATCACATCTACATCAAAGAAAGCACCGACGGAAACGCTCCCTCGTTTGCAGCGGCCGATGAGATCGGATACGTTGACGATGCGATGTTGTCTGTGAAAGCAAAAAAAGTTTCAATCGGAGAAGGTGGCGGCGCTGATATTCAAACGAACGTCAGTTATGAACTCGCGATCAATGCGATACAAATTCTCGATTCGACAACTCTGCTCGCTCTGACGAACAAGAATGTTTTCATCCTTGTCGTTCCGTCCGGCACGGTGAGTGCAACGAACCAGGAAATTTTGCTGAAGAATTTCCTGATCAACACGGAAGAGACGATCGACGCAAAAGCGGGCGCGAAGAATTTTATCAGCATCACCGGAAAGAAATCTGAATTCAATCGGTCGAACGTGTATGTATTTAATACCACGGCTACGGCTATCGTCTAGGAAAAATCGATGTTAAAAAATATTTCGAAGATACTTCGTCAAACGACCGATCATATCTACATCGCCGAAAGCACGGACGGCAACGAGCCGAGCTGGAGCATTAACGATGAGATCGGCTACACTGACGAAGCATCAATACAAATAAAATCGAAAAAAATTGTCGTTACCGAAGGGGGCGGCGCCGATATACAAACTGCTCGGCAATATGAACTTTCATTGAACGCTCTACAAATCATTTCGTTCGTTACGCTGCTCGCCTTTACGAATAAAAATGTATGGATCCTCGTGAAACCGACCGGCATTGTCGGCGATGAAAACTGCGAATTATTGATCAAAAATTTTTTAATCAATACGGAAGAAACTCTCGACACAAAGGCGGGCGGAAAAAGTTTTGTTTCCATCTCAGGAAAAAAGAACGGAAACCCGGACGAATTGATTTATGAATTTCGTTCCGTAGCGACAACAATTGACAGCACCGGTTCTACATTTCTGACCAGATTCCCAGCAGTACGATTCACTCCCAACAATTATTTATTCAGCGCGACCGCGCCGTTCAACAATATTGGCCATCCGAAATTTATCACCATCGGAGCGATTAATTACGTTTATTATACAAAATTTGAGACGACCAGTAATGGGACAATATGCCGGCGCGCGATCAGCGGCGACATAACAGTTCCGGGATCGTACGGCGCGGAAGAGATAATGCTTGCTCCGCCCGGCGGTACGAATTGGGACGGCGATTTTGTCCGTCTCGGAAGTATTGTCCTTTCCGGTGGAACTTATTACATGTTTTACGGCGGGTACCTGGGTACTAATGGCCCAGCAATTGGATTAGCAACGTCGCCTGACGGTGCAACATGGACGCGGACAGGCAGCCCAATTCTTTCACCGGATGCGACATATATCAGCGTGGAGGATCCGGATGTGATTCTGGATTCCGACGGAACGTGGGTTATGTATTACAGTTACCGCACATCCGGCGCAGTGCTTCCGGGGGTTCTTGCGGCGACATCGCTCAACGGTATAACATGGACAAAGATCGGCGAAGTTTTACACATCGGCAGCACATACGACTCAGTATATATTGAGGGGCATGAAATTTACAAAGAGAGCAGTGTTTATTATTTGATCTACGATTGTTACGACGGGACAAGCTGGTCCATTGCCATTGCGAGCTCAACAAATCGGATCGGAACATTCAGTCGGTACGCTTCGAACCCGGTCTTCGAAAAATCCGGAGTTGTAAGTTCGTTTGATCAGTACCACGTTGCGACGCAGGACGTGTTCGAATTTGGCGGGTATTGGTATATGTATTTCCAGGGGGGCGACAACGCCGCTTACATATCCTCAAACTGGAAACTTGGAATCTCGTACCTCGGCGCTGCACCGCCTGCACCGACCACGTACTCGACAGTTTTATTGTTGCATACGAACGGCGCGGACGGCGGAACAGTATTTACAGATGAGGCCGGAAAGACAGTTACGCCGACAGGTGCAACGACAACGACGACAGCACCGAAGTTCGGAACGGCTTGCGGAAACTTTTCAGTGAGCGGCACGGATTATTTAAGCGTTCCCGACAGCGTTGATTTCGATTTCGGATCGGGTAGCTTTACGATCGACTTCTGGGTGAAATCTTCTCTCGGCAATGATGGTGGTATTATTTCAAAACGGGAAAATGTTGGTTCACTTGGCTGGGCTGTGGAAATTAGAGCGACCGGTGCAGTATGGTTAAGAGCAAAAGTCAACGGTGTTTGGAACGATACATTTTTGATAACAGCGGCCGGAGCAGTGACTGCAAATACGTGGACTCATATAGCAATCGTGCGGAACGGTTCGGCGTGGACAATATTTGTAAACGGCACAAGCGCAGGGACAGCTACAAACGCAGGCGTACTCGATAACCAGTCGAGCGTGGTGATCATCGGCAGTTCAAGAGTTGCCGGCGGTATTGAAGATAATTTTCCCGGATACATTGATGAGCTGAGAGTATCAAAAGGAATAGCACGATGGACGGCGAATTTCACGCCTCCGGCGAGCGAATATACACTCGATTAAAACTTGCATTACATTACAATAAAATCTTATGGAAAAACCAAAATACAAAATCGGAACAGAAGAAATTTCTCTTGCGGAACCAACTCCCAAGAGGATCAGCGAATTTTTGAAACTACATAACGTTAAGAATTTGTCGGATTTACTCACGCCGAAAAATATCGACGAAACAGCAAGTTCGGCTGGTAAATATGCTCTTGACATAACCGGAGACTCTCAGTCGGCATCGAAATTACTGACGGCGTGTCTTGACAGTCCGGTGAGCGAAGAGACGGCGGGCAATTTAAGCGTTGATGTGATCGCGCAGGTGAGCATGGATTTTTTTTTAACATTAATCTTGAAACAAAGATTGCGGGTGAAATAGTTTCAGGGTATAAATATTCCAGCAGTGCGAATAACGAGGTCGACGAAGATTTTATAGATCATCTTCGGAACCTCGTTTTTATTTGTGCGGGTCGCTCAGCGATCGAATGGAAAGAGATATGGACAAACTGGAGATACAGCGTTTGCGTGGAGTATGCGATGCAGAAAATCAATCGACTCAACGATGATTTTAACGACATCAATTCCGCCGATATTGAATACGCCGAACAAATGATCGCGATGCTTTTGACAAAAATTTTGCAACGAATTTAGATGGATCATTCGACGCGCTCGCAAAGAACGCTCGCTTGCTCAGGATGACTTATGAATACAGTAGAAATTAAAATTGTTATCAACGGTAAAGAGGCCGTTGCAACACTTCAGTTGACTGACGAAAAGGTTCAGGAAGTCGCCGAGAAGCTGAATCTGCTCGGACAGAAAGGATCGACATCGATCGATCTTCTCCGGCAGAAAGCCGCGATGCTGAATCAACTGCTGGAGAATGCCACGCTGGGATCTGCTCAATTTGATGAGCTTGCCCAAATGAGCGGCGCTGCAAACAAAGAGCTGGCCGCTGCCGAGATGATGACGCAGAAAATGACCGGGACGACAGGATCGGCGCGAATGGCGCTCACATCATTCAGTCAGGGGCTTTCGGATGCGACGATGTTTCAGCAAGATTTTCGGATGGGATTAATGTCCGTGCGAAACAACATTGAGCAGTTCGTGACTCAGATCGGCATGGCAAGCGCCGCGGCGAAAGATTCCGGTGCGTCGCTGAAGGATCATCTTCTCGGCGCGCTGAAAGGTCCCGGGGGCGTGCTTGTTGGAATCACTGCATTAATGGCACTCTTGCAAATATTGCCGGCATTGTTCGGTGAAAATAGTAAAAAAGTCGATGAATTTTCGCTGAAAACTATTCAGGGAACAAGAACGCTTTCCGACTATGCACAGGCGATTGAAAATGTTCAAAAGGAATTTAAGGATCTATCCGTCGATGAAATAAAAGATAAATTCATTGAGATCGATGCGCAAATCGAGCTTTCGCGAAAGCGAACCGAATCGAATGTTACATCGTTTACCGGAGCGCTGAAGGCATTCTTCAACGAACGTTTCAACACGAATTTTGATGTAACCGGCGGAGAGGGTGAAAATGCGGCACTGTTGGAAAAAACCCGGAAGATGGGATTAGAAGAAATTGCGAACAGAAGCCGGGTAAAACTACTTGATGACGAAATCAAGGATCTGCGCGAAGATCAGAACAAAAAAGGGTCCGATGCAAAAGCGATTGCCGACCTAATTGAGCAGAAAGAACGAGAACGAAAAAATCTTTTACAATCGACGAATGAACGTTTAGCAGAGCAAGCGGAAATTACGATCCGGATTCAACGGTCGCAAGTCGAAGCAATGGCCGAAGGATATGAGAAAGAGCGTCAGCTTGCCATTGCTGCCTTCAACGATAAAAAATCCGGTCTTGATGAGGAATTGCGAACCGGGAAGATTACCCAGGAACAATATACTTCGCTGGTCGACTCGGAGGGGAAAAAGAGACAAGCATCGTTCGACAAAATCGAACGGGAGAAAAATGAATTCTTGATCTCGACCCGCGCCGATGCGTTGAAGCGGATGAACGAGATGGAGAGCAGCGCGGCTATTTCGCGGATCGATCTGGACGAGAAGGTTGCACTTTCGGCAAAGAATTTAACCGAGCCGGAACGTTTACGGATTACCCAGGAATTTGCACTGAAGCGGATCGATGCCGAAGCATCGGCACAGGCGGCGATTATTCAGATCGAGCGGAATGCACTGCTCGAACGGCAAAAGAACACAGCGTCCGGATCGAAAGAGTCTGCCGCAATACAAGTCCAGCTGGACGCGAATGACGATGCATTTCAAAAGCTACAAAACGATGTCAATCAAAAGAAACTTGCTGTCGCTGTTGATTTTAAGATCGGTACGGATTCGCTCACACCGATCGAATCGATCGCAGGAAAAGAAGCTGAAATCAATCGTCTCTCTCAGCAGTATGCCCAGGAAACGAGTGCGGCGAAGAGAAAAGAATTACAGCAGCAGATTGATGATCATACAAGTGCGTTGCGGGCAATGTCTTACAGCGAAAAACAATTTGCCCAGGATGTGTATGCAGGTGCGAAGGATGTGGTCGGACAGCTGACTCAATTGTGGGGACAGAGAGTCCAACAAGAGGCCGATGCAAAAATACAGCAGTCGCAGCAGCAGAAGGATTCGCAGGAAGAGCAGCTTAACGCACAGAGAGATGCTTCGATCAAAAA
This sequence comes from Bacteroidota bacterium, assembly GCA_041665525.1. Lineage (GTDB taxonomy): Bacteria > Bacteroidota > Ignavibacteria > UBA10030 > UBA8401 > UBA8401. Next base: position 16,120 of record JBAYIS010000048.1, read on the forward strand.
GTTAGAATCGGATCGCGATGAAGCATTATCGTCGGCGAAAACATCGGCAGAAAAAACAGCAATCAATAAGAAATTTGCCGACGACAAAGCGAAACTTGACAAACAATCCGATGCGCAGAAAGCGCAAATCGAGGCACAGGCAGCTGCTCGTGAACGGCAAATAAAGATCGATGCATTTAACAGTCAAAAAGAAATATCCCGAGTTACGGCTATTATCAATATCGCGGAATCAGTGACAAAAGCATTGACCGGTGCTATTCCTCCCTTTAATTTTATTTTAGCCGGTCTTGCAGCTGCATCCGGTGCCATACAATTGGCGCTAATTAACGAGTCAAAGCCGGCGCTTGCTGAGGGAGGTATATTTGATGGTGCTGGGAAAGTTTCTGGTCCGGGTGGACCGAAAGATGATAAGGTCAACGCGCGATTGTCGAACGGCGAATTTGTTACGAATGCTGAAGCAACATCGATTAATTTATCGGCGCTTGAAGAGTCTAATGCAAAGAGAATCCCGATTTACGAGACGAAAATGGTACGCGACTACATTCTTTCAAGGTTCGGCGAAGATATTTTTTCGATAACCCTAAAGAATAAATATTCGAGTGGGGGATCATTTTCGGATATTAGTTCGACATCGGCTCCGGAATTTATGGTACCGAATTTGACCAAACTGATCGCCCCGCAGACGACAAATATTCAATCGATAACGAGTTCACAAAATATCGGCGATAAACTGGATCAGGCAGTTACGCAACTTAAAAAGATGGACGGAATCGTGAAGGCGATCGAAGATATGTTCATCCAGGTAGATCTCAATGCCGAAGAAATCACGGCCAGAGTTGAGAAACAGCAAAGAATAAATTCGAGCATAAAATATTAATGGCAATTGCAACTAAAGACATAGGATCGATGCAGGTAGCGGCCGGATTGCTGAAAGCGATGCTGTATTATGACGATACAACAGTGATCAGTTCTCTTCACATTCCGGACCTTTCGACCTGCTTAATTTCTGCCGGCGAATTTATTGAGCGATTAGAAGATTCAGCCTTAGTATTTCAACACGGAGAAGTAACGTTGACTCTCAAGGATGATTACTCAAATTATGTTGCCGGTGTGTGGTACAAAATTCTTCATGGATCCGAGACGCAAATCCGATTTTATCTTGATGAAGGGGACGGAGATACTTTTTTGTTTTGGGGATACATGAACAGCTTTTCGACGAACGTTGAAGAAAAGTATATCAGAAATCCTGGTTCAAGCGGAGTGTACGTTAGAGTTTTGAGCGTTAAAATGTCGTCGTTGTTGAAGAAAGTGCTCGATCAAACTGTCGAATCATTTATCACAACATTGCAGGGGGCGTCGCCAAATTATTACTTAAACAGTACCCACTACCTGAGCATAAATAGATTATTCTCTTCTTTTATTAAAAATGCGTTGGGAACCGGGAATTACCATGAAGACAATTCGTGCATTGTGAATGCCACGAATAATTTTGGGTATCGATATGTTTATGGTGAATTCCTTAATACTGCGTGGACATCCCTTGCGAGCGCCTACATCCCTTTCGACTTTAACGGCAATTATAATTACTATTTCGATACGAACGTTGCCTACAAAATATGGACCGAGCGATTTTCTAAGTGTTCGGAATTGATTAAGAATCTTTCGTTACAATTTGGAGTGATACCCAGATACTCTTATGACATTGCCAACTCTGTCCATGTGATCAATCTTAATGAGCGCGGGCGAAACGGATCGTATGTAACGTTTAATTCGATGGAAATGATTCCTGCATCGATCCAGCTCGCCATCGAATCAAAGCCGATCTCGACAAAAACAATTCGACCCGTCGACGAAACATACTTTTCTGCTGCGGATACACAAAAGCAAAGTTACGATCTGGAATACGGAGTCGATTTTCTTGCCGGTCATATTAATGTTGATTATTCAATCGGTCTGGAATGGTGGGAACAACTGAGAGTTATTGTATCCGGGACGGAGTATGATATTGATAAAGTGAGGTATTACGATTTTGCTTCTGGTGCGTACACTGAGACGACATCAGCGGCATTCAGCGTGTATACGATGCTGGAAGCACAGCGGAAGTTTTATGATGGGTTAGTCAACGATCGTCCCAAAAAAGGATTCAAACGAACGTATAAGGGATTGAAGGGATCGACTGATGGAGGATCAACGTATAAACATACAAATATTTTTGCCGGATGCCGAACTCAAATTCATGACGGAATTGCGAATAGATCTCTGTATGCGAATGAGGTTCGTAAGAACGTGTTCAAAAATACTCTAACAATTGGATGGATTGAAGAATAATGGCCACATTAATACTTGCTTTTAACACCTCAAATTCGATACCAACCGCTGGCGATCCGTTGCATAATAGGTCATTTACTGCGACACACATCGACGACCTTGAAATTGTAGAGCAGTCGGTAGATTACCCTATGCTCAATCAGAGCAAGGAGAAATCTGTTCTTGGAATTTACCGCAATGCAAAGTTATTTTTGAGGCCGTCCGATATACAAAATAATCTTGATTTTATATACGCATTCATTAATAGTGCATATCGATGGATTCTGACTCCAGATAGCGGTAATTATTTTAATCTTGGTACGATTGATTCACCGGTTGCCGTCCCTGTCCAAATGCTGAATAAAGAGCAAAGCTGCAATGTTATTGAGCTAATCACCAATGGCTTGCAGGTCATGACTAAAGATATATACCAACGGCCTACTGCACCAACCGGTAGCGGGCTGGTTTCTGCAACTACGGTAATATCAATTGATACAAATCGGCTGTTAAAATTCCGAGTTTATCGCTCGAATTCGAGTGGCGGGATTTTATCATACATGGGCGAATCGGCCGGTGTGAGCTTTACTGATTCCGGTGGGGCATCAAATTATTACAAAATTACCACAATTGGGATCGGCGGTGAAAGTGAATATTCTGCCGAATTCTACCCCATAGTAGCATTATAAAAGTTCGTCTCAAATTGGTGACGCAACCGTCTCAAATTGGTGAAAAATTACATCGTCATCGGCGGCAAAGTGATCACGATGCTGAAAGAGAAAGGGATCGTCTCGGCGTACCGCGAGGGGGCGCCGGAGCGGCATAAACAGAAAGCCGGAACTCCGATGATGGGG
>JBAYIS010000049.1:0-19113 GCA_041665525.1 Bacteroidota bacterium
ACAGTTTTTACGAGAAATGAGTGTCAACGAGATTCGCGGGAGAGGTTTTGACTGGTCGGATTCTGTTGAAACAAAAAAACCTGTTCCCAGTTTCTACGAACTTCATCAAAACTATCCCAATCCATTCAATCCCACAACCACAATCCCATATGATGTTGCTATTGAAACACAAGTGGAGATCTCCATTTACAATCTGCTTGGCCAAAAAATTGCGACATTGGTCAATGAGAGGAAAGCAGCTGGAAAATATTCCGTGGAGTTCGATGCGGCAGGATTGGCCAGCGGCGTCTATCTCTGCCGGATGAACGCCGATTATTTGAGTTTTGACAGAAAAATGGTCGTTCTGCGATAGCGTTTTAAAATACCTAATTTTTGGTATTGTCATTTCCATATCGTCATTGGTAAATTGTGGCAGTGTTCGGTTTTACAATGGTAGCCGATGTTGAAAACAATTTGGAGGTAGCATATGCATTCCAAACTCTTTTGTCTAATATTTTCTACTTTGCTAATTTTTTCCTTTGCTTCATCACAATGGGGACGCGATTACAAACTGAAAACTGCGATGTTGGATGCCGGAAGCATAAAAGTTGTTGTGAATAATATCGGCAATCTGGATAATTCGTATTCTGCCGTCTGGAATGATATTCCGACAAGCCCTCGATCGATTGTCTTCGATCAAGGGCTCAACATTGTCGGGAAAATACAGGATACGATTAAAGCGGTTATGGACTATTGGTGGTCCCCATATTCTCCCGGTCCCATCATAAATGGCGTTCCTGCTTGGAGATCCCCCGGCGGTGACACAGCTCGATATCGTCCGTATAAGATTTCGCGTGGAGATACGTTCGGAAATCCTGACGTAAAAAACTGGCCGGCTGATCTCGGCGCACCGGTGGGACTTTCCGGCAAACCGACATTGTACGGCGATCAAATGATCTGGATGGTGTATAACGGTTATGATAAAGTAACCCGGGCGTATTATCCACAATCCGATTCTACCAATATGAGAATGCCGGTAGAAGTGCGTCAATCGGTCTATACACGACAAACAGGATTGCCCGCAACGCCGGACTTTCTGGATGATGTTGTTTTTCTGGAGTTTGAAATCTTTAACAGGGGGAATGCAGCAATAGAATCGTGTTATGTGGGATGGTGGACCGATATTGATTTCAATTATGCGTTTGATAATTTCCCGGCTATTGATACCGCCCTGGGACTGGGATATTGCTGGACATATGATGATACGGTGAATGCGTGGCATTCACAAACAACGGTCGGATTTGCTCAGCTGTTTGGACCCAGAGCTGCATCACCCGGTGACACGTCGGTGTATGGATTCCATTTTATTCCAAACAGTAAGAACCTTCCGATTACATCATTCTTAGGAGTGTATCAAAGCGGTTATGATTCTTTGAGCACCATGGTGCCGCAGTCACGGGGCACTATTTGGAATGTTGTCAATGGACGATATCCGAATGGAAATACAATCATCGATTCTTCCACTGGCAATCCAACCCGGTACACATTTCCCGGAGATCCGGTGAAGATGCAGGGGTGGAATTATTCCTTTGAGAGCACGGATGGGGAGGCAGGATTTCTGTATTATTCCGGACCGGTGACCATCGCCCCCAATGATTCGCAATGGATCATGATTGCGCTCATTCCATCACTCGGTGCAAACAAGCAGGAGAGTATCCAGCAGCTGCGGATGAAAACGGCGGCACTCCGAGCCATGAGCGTGAGCGAAATCCGCGGCGGCGGGTCTGATTGGGTTGCGTCTGTGAATGGCGGCGAATTGATTCCTCAAACACACGAACTCTATCAAAACTATCCGAATCCTTTCAATCCAAACACCACCATCACTTATGATGTCGGCGCCGAAGCGAATATTGAAATATCTGTCTATAACATGCTCGGACAAAAAGTTGCTGTAGTTGTGAACGAGCGAAAACCGGCGGGGCACTATGCGGTTGATTTCAATGCGGAGAGATTATCCAGCGGAGTGTATTTTTATACGATGAATGTCGGTGCTCAATCGTTTCAAAAGAAGATGGTTGTATTGCGATAGATTTCATTTTCACAGTTCAAATTTTTGGGATTTCATCTTCCCGGTTTGCTTCTCTTCTCAATTCTTGGTAAATTTCCCCAGCTAACGGGTAAATTTCAGCACATTTAACAAGGAATCCACATTATGGCAATTAAAGTAGGAATTAACGGATTTGGCCGCATTGGTCGTCAGGTGATCAGTGCTCTGGTCGAAAAGGACGTTTTGGGTAAAGAGATCGACATAGTTGCAGTTGTTGATGTTGCAACCGAAGCCAATTATTTTGCATATCAGTTGAAATATGATTCAGTTCATGGACATTTCAAAGGAACACTCAGCAGTGAAAAGAGCTCCCCGTCCGCAGAACATGACGATGTTCTGGTCGTGAATGGTCACAAAATTAAATGCGTGCAGGCACAGAAAGATCCTTCCCAGCTTCCCTGGAAAGACCTTGGCGTTGATATCGTGATCGAATCGACCGGTCTCTTCACCGATTCCGAAAAAGCAAAAGGACACATTGCCGGCGGCGCAAAAAGAGTGTTGATCTCCGCACCAGGTAAAGGCGATGTAAAGACGATCGTGATGGGTGTAAACGATAACGAATATGACGCAGCAAAACACACCATCGTCTCCAACGCTTCGTGCACCACAAACTGCCTTGCACCGGTCGTGCATGTGTTGTTGAAAGAAGGGATTGGCATCGAAACAGGTTTGATGACCACCATCCATTCGTACACCGCAACACAAAAAACAGTTGACGGTCCTTCCAAGAAAGATTGGAGAGGCGGACGTGCGGCAGCAATCAATATTATTCCTTCAACCACCGGTGCTGCAAAAGCAGTCGGCGAAGTATTGCCGCAGACCAAAGGAAAACTGACCGGCATGTCGTTCCGCGTTCCGACAGCGGATGTTTCCGTTGTGGACCTGACATTCCGCGCTACACGCGACACTTCCATTGAAGAGATCGATGCATTGTTCAAAAAAGCGTCCGAAACATACCTGAAAGGGATTCTCGGATACTCGAACGAGGAAGTGGTTTCCACGGACTTCATCCATGACGACCGCTCATCCATTTACGATTCTCTGGCAACACTGCAAAACAATCTGAAGGGCGAGAAACGGTTCTTCAAAGTTGTTTCGTGGTACGACAATGAATGGGGTTATTCCAACCGAGTTGTCGATCTGCTGAGAAAAATGGCGGGTACAACGAAATAAGCGATTACCTTTGATCGTGGGCAATATGGTATTTTGAACAAGGGCTGACTCTCGGTGTACGAGTTCAGCCCTTTTCTTCACCGGTACATTCAAGAGGAATCCTTGTGAGACTATTATTGATGTACATCGTGATTGCCGGAATTGTTTTCGGTCAGGAATCCCAGGAACGAATCCTGCAATTAAAAAGCGGAGATCGATTGAGCGGGACACTTGTGTCGGAGAACGATTCCAGCATCGTGCTGCAGACATCGTTCGGTGAAGTGCTCGTCTTAAAGAGTTCCATAAAACCTCAATCGATCACGATCTATTTGAAAGACGGCAATATTGTTTCCGGCGATATCATATCAAACATCGAAGGGAATTTTGTGCTGAATACGACGTTCGGCAGGGTGACGATTGATAAGAACAATATTGATCGCACGTCCGAAGCCGGCGCGACGCTGCCGGGCACACAGAAGCAAGAAGAGTTTTATTACGGCAATGAACGGCTCATTGACATTTTTTTTGATCCGACCGGCTATACGATGGAAAAAGGGTCGATCTATTTCAGCGGCTTGTCGTGGGGTGTTGCGCTTTCCGAAAATGTCGATGTTTCATCCTCTTACTGGCGATACTTCATGGCGGACCTGAATGTCCGGCCGAAGTTCCGTCTTGCAAAAATGGGTGATGTCGAATCGGAACAATCATTTGCGGTCGGATTTCATTTGCACACAGCGGGACATACCGGTAAGCAAAAAATTGTCAACGCGAACATCCCACGGTATGACCCCTATGGCGGCGCAATTATTAGTTATGAAATGACAAAACAGTGGGAGAGTGTCGGCAACGGGGAGGACAGTTTTTTATGGACAGAACTCTTTGCCGCCGTTACGACGTCCAATCTGAAGAGTGATAAACAGGGAAGAATATCATATCATGCCGGGGCGAGTGTCATTCTTCACCGTGTGGCAACAATGCCGAGAATCTGGCTTGCATTCGACAGTGATATTACAAGCAGATTTAAAATCATCGGGCAGGTGTATTACGATGCGTTCCAGCCGTCGTTCAAAGAGCTCACGCAAGATCGAGTGAATGATAATCCCTTTGATCTGGATTTTGGTTTTGTGTATGCACACAATGAAAATTTACGATTTGGAATTCACTTTCAACCATACATTATCTTATTCTATTTTAAATTTTAATTATGAATAAAAAAACTGTTAAAGATATTAGTCTCGCCCACAAACGCGTCCTGGTGCGTGTTGATTTCAACGTTCCGCTGAAAAACGGCGTCATACAGGATGACATCCGTATTAAAGCAGCACTGCCGACCATACAGTACATTCTTGAACAGCATCCGAAATCGCTCGTGCTGATGTCGCACCTCGGCGATCCGAAAAAGGATACGCAAAAGGCGAAAGAGAAAGCGGAAAAGGACGGGAAACCGTTCGACGAAAAAGCATTCAGCGACGGCAAACATAAAATGAAACCGATCGCGGAACGTCTTTCCTCATTACTCGGGAAACCGGTGAAACTCGCCCCTGCGGCGATCGGTCCAGAAACCAAATCAATGGTGGATGGACTCGGTGACGGTGAGATTCTGATGCTGGAAAACACCCGTTTTCACAAGCAAGAGACAGGAAAAGAGGCGGCGGATCGCGACGCAATGGCGAAGGAACTGGCGCAATACGGCGATGTGTTTGTGAACGATGCATTTGGATCCGCCCATCGCGCACATGCTTCCACCGAGGCAGTGGCAAAATATCTTCCGGCCGTTGCAGGATTTTTAATGGAGAAAGAATTAGCGTATCTTGTGAAAGCGACCGCGACTCCGATAAAACCGTACGTGGCGATTATGGGCGGTGCGAAAATTTCCGGCAAGATCGATGTGATCCAGAATCTTATGGGAAAAGTCGATGCGTTGCTGATTGGCGGTGGCATGATGTTCACCTTTTTCAAAGCGCAGGGAATGGAAATCGGGAAATCGTTGTTAGAAGAGGACAAGATCGATCTGGCAAAAAAGCTGATCGATGAAGCAAAAGAGAAGAATATTAAACTATTGCTCCCCGTGGATTGCGTTGTTGCAGAGAAATTTGACAATGAATCTCCGACAAAGGTTGTGAAGATCAACGCAATCCCTTCCGACGGCGTCGGCATGGATATCGGTCCGGAAACGATCAAGTTGTTCAGCGACGAGATTACAAAAGGGAAAACAGTAGTCTGGAACGGTCCGATGGGCGTATTTGAAATGAGCAACTTCGCCAAAGGAACGAACGCCATAGCCCAAGCACTGGTGGATGCAACGAAACTCGGCGCGACGACTATTGTCGGCGGCGGAGATTCCGCAGCGGCAATCGCTAAGGCAGGACTCGAAAAAGAAGTTTCGCACGTCTCCACCGGCGGCGGTGCCTCGCTGGAATTCCTGGAAGGGAAAGTGCTTCCGGGTGTTGCAGCATTGAACGATAAATAAAAAGAAATTCGTCATTGTCCCAAAGGTCCGAAGGACTCCTTCGGAGGGTCACTTCGTGACGAGTCCCGATATTGTGTATTGGGACGGAGCAATCTAAAAAACGTAAGGTATTATGGCTTATAATCGTCCCGGCAATTATTACCGTCCCAATTTTTTCGGAGGATTTCAATTCTTTCCTCCGGTACTCAAGGGACTGCTCATCGCGAACGCAGCGGTCTTTCTGGGGATCATGTTCCTCGGAAATTTCCGCATCGGCGATTTCTTTTTTGAGCAGTTCTTCTTCCAGGCGTTTGCACTTTGGCCGCTGGGAGCAGGATTCGGATTCTGGCAGCTGTTTTCGTACATGTTCATGCATGCCAGTTTCACACATATTCTCTTCAATATGCTGGCTCTCTGGATGTTCGGTATGGAATTGGAACATGCATGGGGATCACGGAAGTTTTTCATCTATTATTTGCTCTGTGGTTTCGGCGGCGGATTGGCGAATCTGCTGATCGCTCCAATGTTCACTTCTGTGGGTCCGACAGTCGGAGCATCCGGCGCTGTCTACGGCATACTGTTAGCTTTCGGAATGATGTTTCCGGAGCGTCCCATATATATCTATTTTCTCCTGCCGATTAAAGCAAAGTATTTTGTGGTGATGTACATGGCGTTCGAGATATTCTCTGTTGGCACCATGGATGGCGTTGCACACTTTGCCCATCTCGGCGGTGCGTTGGTAGGATTCCTTTATCTTATTGCAGACGGATATCAATTTGGGTCCGCCTATCAAGCTCGGCGTGAAGGAGAGAACGTCTTTACCCGTATGACTGGAATCGGACGACAGCAGCAACAGAATGATCCATATACCAATGTGTCCGAAGCTAAAGTGTACGACATTTTTGAATATAAAAAGAAGGAAGAAGAACAGGCACAGGTGCAGATCGATACTATCCTGGATAAGATCAGCAAGAATGGATATCAGAGTCTGAGCGATGAAGAGAAAAAGATTCTCTTCGAGGCGAGTAAGAAATTGAATTAACGGAGTAATGAACGCTGAGACGCAGAGACGCCGAGGAAATGTAAAAAGTAATGGAAAAGGCAGAGTATGATAAATTAACTGATCAGATTATTGCGTCGGCAATTGAAGTGCACCGCGAATTGGGTCCGGGCTTATTAGAATCTGTCTATGAAGTTTGCCTAGTAAAGGAACTACAAAAGAGAGGATTGGCTGTCGAACAACAAGTCCTTGTCCCAGTGGTCTATAAGAATGAAAAATTACAAAAAGAATTTTTCATTGATGTTTTAGTTGAAAAAGAAATTGTAGTAGAATTAAAGGCGGTAGAAATTCTTTTGCCTGTACACGAGGTTCAACTGATCACCTATCTGAAACTTGCTGATAAACGATTAGGACTGCTGCTCAATTTTAATGTTCCAGTTCTCAAAGATGGAATTCGTAGAAAAGTTAATCGTTTGATTGAATAATTCTCTCTCGGTGTCTCCGCGTCTCAGCGTTCATCAATCAATAAATATAAATTATGGAAAATATTTTACCAGTGATACAACCAGCACAGAACGGCAACCCCGCTCCGTCCAATTATAAAGTCGGCATTCGCCGTCATACCCGTCAGGTGAATATCGGCGGGATAAAAGTCGGAGGAGGAGCACCGATCTCTGTTCAGACAATGACGAAGACGAAAACGGACGATGTGAAAGGGACAGTAAAACAGATTGTTGAAGCACATGAAGCGGGATGCGACATTGTGCGTGTGACGGTGAACGATAAAGAAGCTGCGGATGCAATGGCGGAGATTGTGAAACAATCCCCCCTGCCCATCGTTGCCGATATCCACTTCAATCATATTTTTGCATTGAAAGCAGTCGAAGCGGGAGTTGCAAAGGTCCGCATCAACCCGGGCAATATCGGTTCTAAGGACCGCATCCGTCAGGTATTGACTGCAGCGAAGGAGAAGGGAATTCCGATCCGCATCGGCGTAAACTCCGGATCGCTGGAAGAAGACATTTTAGAGAAATACGGTTATCCGACTGCCGAAGCTTTATATGAATCCGCGATGCGTCATGTCGGTATTTGCGACGAATTCAATTTTCGTGATGTGATCATTTCCGTTAAATCCACAGACGTGCGGCTGATGATAGAAGCGTATCGACTGGTGGCCCAACGGACAGATATTCCGCTGCATCTTGGCGTTACGGAAGCAGGACTGACGCGCATTGGTACGATCAAATCTGCGGTCGGCATCGGAACATTACTTGCCGAAGGGATCGGCGATACGATCCGCGTATCGCTGACGGACGAACCGGTGAAAGAAGTGGAAGTGGGAAAGGAGATTCTCCGCTCGCTCGGTCTTGCAACGCGCAATGTGGAGTTGATCGCGTGTCCCACCTGCGGCAGATTGGAAATCGATCTGTTCGGCATTATGGCGGAATTGGAAAAACGTCTTGAAGGTGTGAAGAAACCGGTAAAGATCGCTGTGCTGGGATGTGTTGTGAACGGCCCCGGCGAAGCGAGCGATGCCGATATCGGCATTGCCGCCGGTAAAGGGGTCGGTATCCTCTACCGAAAAGGAGAGATGATCCGCAAGATTAAGGAAAGTGAAATTGTGGATGTGGTGGTGGAAGAAGTGAATAAATTTCTGCCAGAGAATTAACAACAAAAAACAAAGCCGGACTTCGCTCCGGCTTTTTTTTATGAAAAAACAACCGGAACTGGAAAAAATATCGGTCAAAGCGTTCGACGTTGCATCATCGTACGATCTGAAAGCCGCACGCGATATTCTGGTGAACAACTTTGCCGGAAAGATTCTGAATCCGAATCCGCTGCTGGCCCAGATCGGATTCCATAAAATGATCACGGTGTTCGATTTCGGCTCGATCGTCTTCTTCAATCATACTTCGGCGGAGATCACGGAGGCGATGGATACTCTGCGCACGTGTGCTCAGCGGCCGAATCGGCGCATCAGCGAGGATGATTTTGTGCTGAACATTTCTTCTAAGCTCTCCATGCCGGAAGGGACGGAAGAGCTTTTTATCAAAGAATTCACACGGGATATTGCGCTGGTGGTAAGTATTATTTTAAGCCGATCCGTTTCGCTGGAATATTACGAATCGCTCCTGTCGGATACATTCGGTCAGCTGGAAGAGTCCGTGTCAACCCTTGCCCGGGAAGGGAGGATCCAAAAGAATGAAAAGACGCTCACCAAGGAAGTGGGGCTCGCGATCTCCGTGGAACAAGAACTTGCATACAATCTTGCAGCATTCGATGAACCGGAGGTTGTGTGGATGAATGGGAAGAAAATCGACGAGCTCTATAAAAAACTGAAGCGCGAATTCGATCTGGACGATCGGATCCGCGCTATTCAACAGAAAGTCTCCATCATTTCCCGCTCCAGCACCTTCGTCATCTCACGGTTAGAAGCACAACGGGCGCAATTTCTGGAGTGGATTATTATTGTGCTTATTCTCTCCGAGATTGTTCTGGTACTGCTCGGGAAAATGTAGCGCTATTTTACCTGCTGCTCGATCCAGTCTCCGACAACCTGCAGTGCTTCCGGCGCAAATGTCTCCTCAATTTTTCCATACTCCATCGGTGATCCTGTTTCGGAATGCTGGAAGAGATGATTTAATCCCGGCAGCATTTTGATTGTGTAGTGTTTATTTTTCCCTGTCTTCAATGCTTTTTCGATCTCTGCAAGATTCTGTTTCGGCGGTACCTGCAAATCCATTTCACCGTTGACAGCGAGTACAGGACACTTCACTTTTTGTAATGCCAGCCTCGGATCATATGTTAGGAAGAACTTCGCCCACGGCGAAAAGAACATCCGCGTCTGTGCTTCGATCTCTTCCACCGGATTTTTCATTTTCGCTTTGTCCGAATCGGGAAGCGATGTAACGAAATTCTCCACTGCTTTCCGCAATTGCAGTTTTTCTTCTGTGCTGTCCAGATTCTTCTTTGCAACTGCGATAGCGGCAGCATTCAATTGTAATCCCCGTCGGATCTCTTCCTCCGGCTCGCCGGATGCGCGGGAAATGAGATCGGACTGCAGTTGAATGATTTCTTCGCCGTTCACCCCCGTCCCTGCCAACATCACAATGAAGGTGATGTCGTTGGACCGGGACGCCGCAAGCGGTGCAACAACGCCCCCTTCGCTGTGACCGATGAGACCGATCTTTTTTCGATCGATCTCCTTTCGCGTCTTCAAAAATTCCACTCCCGCCAGAACATCTCCTGCAAAATCGGCAGTGGTGGATTTGTTATTCTTTCCCGTCGATCCGCCGATTCCACGGTCGTCCACCCGAAGCACAGCAATGCCGCGTCGTGTCAAATAATCGGCAATAACGAAAAACGGTTTATGTCCCAACAGCGATTCATCCCTGTCCTGCGCGCCGGAACCTGTTATAAGAATCACGACGGGAAACTTTCCGGATCCTGTCGGAATGGTCAGTGTTCCGGAAAGTGTGATGCTGTCCTTCATATTTTTGTATGAAACTTCTGTCTCGTTGTACGGAAAGGGACGTTTCGGCATTTGTGGGCGGACAAGTTCAGCGACTTTTTCCACCCGCTTCATCACCACCGGCAAGGCTGCGGGACCCTGCATCCACATCCCGTCGATGGAACTGCTGTCCTGAATCTTTCCTTTAAAACGTCCGCCAATCGAAGGAACAGTGAAGAGAAGCGAATCATTGCTCACGATAATCTGGCTGCAGGGGAATCCCTTCGCTCCCTGATCGGGACTGTCCATTGTAATAGAGAGGGTATCATTGGTGTCGGTGATATTAAAAACGATCCGGAGGGAATTATTTCCGAATATCAGTTTCCCTTCCCATGTTCCGGCAAGGGAATGCTGCTGTTGATCGAGCATCAACGGACTCATCGCAACGAACAGCAATAACAACGATGAGAGAAGCGGGTAGATGAATCTCTGTTTATTTGTCATAAGATTTTCTTTCCAGTGTAAACAAAAAGACCTTTCGGAGAAAGGTCTTTTTTTGTCATGTATTTTTAAATAGGATATGTTATTCCTTTTGTTCTTCTGCCATGCGTTTCTTTGCGATGACATAGAAGGTGATCAAACCCATCCCTGCGAACAGGAAAATGATGCCGGTCGTGATTTGTTCTTCGTGCATATAGAAGATCTGCGAGAGGAATGCGCTTACCAAGATGCCGACGCCGATGAATGCGGCCAGCATTCCGTATTTCAGAGACGAGTATGGATTGGTTTTACCGGAGAAACCCGCATACAAATGCCGCAGATTCTCATCTACCAGCCCTTTTTCGATAATAGTCATCCGTTCCTTGTGACGGGAATCGAAATATTTCCATAACACTGCCGCGGTACCGCCGAAGAGAAAAATTGGGATGATGATTTCGGGTTCCATACTGCCTCCTGTGAAGATTATTGATTATTGATGTTTGTTCTCTGCTTTCTTACTTTGACTTGAAGATTCATTCCAGGGTTTCAGAAATTCTGCAGCAAACTCCCAAACAGCGGTAGTGCTCCTGCTGAAACCCAAGCAACAAAAATCCGGTCTAACCCGATACATGTTCTGCAGAACAATGAATGAAAACCACTGATAATGACATCATCCGGCGTGTGCTGGACGGGGACCAGAAGGCATATGCCGAGTTGGTGGACCGCCATAAAGAGAAAGCGATGACGCTGGCGATGCGTATGCTGAAAAACCGCCATGAGGCAGAAGAGGCGCTCCAGGATGCATTTATCCGTGCGTTCCGCGCCCTGCCGGCATTCGAGTGGAAGTCGAGTTTCCCGACATGGTTCTACCGGATCGTTTTCAATGTCTGTTCTACCGTGTTGAGCAAACGAGGGGAAACGAAATTCTTTTCGATTGATGAAAGACAGGATGATGATGTGAAGATTGAATTGCCTTCGGATGATGAGGAGCCGGATATTGCGTTTGAAAGTAAAGAATTTGCCGCTATTGTGCGGCAAGAGATCGAAGTGATGGAAGGAAGTTATTCAACGATATTGACTCTTTTCTTTCTGCAGGACCTGAGCTATGATGAGATCGTTTCGGTTACCGGCCTTCCGTTAGGCACAGTAAAAAACAGATTATTTCGCGCACGGATGCAGTTACGCACTGCCGTGCTGAGGCATTTTTCCGATATACAACCGATGGTGAATGTATGAAAATCCCACTAAGCGGCCTTCGGCCCACTCAACAAGAGCTGATGGAATTTGTCGACGGAACGCTCCCCCCGCAGCGGTTCCGAGAGATAGAATTTCACATTTCCAATTCAACACAATTACAAAATGAAATCGCATTGATCCGGGCGATGCGGACAACAGTGCACCGAGAGACGCTTGTTGCACCCTCAAAACGATTCACCGAACATGTTATGAATGAGATTCTTCCGCTGGAACACGAATCACTCTGGATGCGGCTGGCAAAAAACTCCTCCAATTTGTTCGCCATGGTGCTGGTTCTTTCCATGATTGGGATTGTGATGGTTTCCGGACCGGGAACGGCAAAGAATGATACGAACATAGTCACGAAAAGCATCGATTCGTATTCTGCTGCCTATAATTCCATAATGGAGAATATTTCCGGCTGGGCAAATCAATTTATTCAACCGGCGCAACAGGTGACGACGACCTCTTCCGGTAAGTTTTTACTGCTCGGATTGGCGGCATTTTTCCTTTTTATGATTTTGGACGAGATCGTTGGGAAAAAGTATTTTCACGCGCGTATCAAGCATTGAATCCGGGGAATATCAGTATCCTCTTCCGGCACAGGAGTATGTGACTCATCAATCTTTGCTCATTGGTTAAAGGATTATTGCTTTTTAACCCGCTTGATCTTTCATCGTGCACCATTACCCTCGGCACACACTCCTTGCACGACCAAACACTTTTTAGTATTTTGTCCTATAAACTAGAAAGTGATTGTGTCGTTCAATGTCTAAAAAACAGCCTTCCAGGACCAAAACGGAGAAAAACCCTCTCCGCGACATTTCCGTTTTCCCATTTTTCAAAGAATATCTTGAGCATCGATATGCCGGTGCGGTGATTGCGCTTAGCTATTTTGCCGTGATGCTCTATATCGGCATAACCTATCACGTTGTCGGTGATTATCATGTTGAGACGGACTTCTTTCAGGCGTATGTTCCGACGGCAAAGGATATCCTGAAAGGGATCTGGACGATTGAAGATTTTCGCGGCCCGGCATATCCGGCATTACTTGCTCTGTTCGGTCTGGTGTTCAAAGATTTTTTTATCGCCGGGATCATTGTCTCCGCAATCACCGCCGCACTGACATTGTTTTTCACTTATGAGTTGTTAAGAAAACTGTTTCGCAGCGATATTGCCTTTGTCGTAATACTGTTGACTGCGGTGAATAAGACTTTTGTGCAGTACGCGTATACAGCCGGCACCGATATGACGTTCAACTGTTTTGCGGCTGCAACGGCTTATTTCCTTTTCACAGATGAGCGTCGTTCGTGGCTGAATATTGCGTTGACTGCATTATCGGCAGCATTAGCGTATCTCACCAGATATAACGGTGTCTTTGTCATCGTTGCAATACCGTTCGTCATTATCGTCTTCAACATCTATTCGACCGACGTGAAACAGCGGTTAAGTGATTCGGCACTGTTCGTCCTGTTATTCTTTGTGATGATCGCACCCTGGGGGATCCATTCGTTCATTGAAAAGGGGAGTTTCTTCTATAATAAAAACTATCTGAATATTGCGTATGAAATGTTCGCAAAAGGAAAGATTGGGTGGGATCAATACTGGAATGTTGAAGCATCACGGTATCATTCTCTTGGTCAGGTGATTCTGGCGGATCCTGGATTGTTCGCTTCAACACTTTTTAGAAATCTGGTAGAACATTTCCTCAGCGATATGGAATTACTGATGGGATGGGGTATCGGCATCTGTTTCTTTGCCGGTGTTGTTGGTCTTATCAAGACCCGTCCTTCACCGCGGCAGGGGGCATATTTTACATTCGGTACGTTGATGTTCCTGGTGTTATTGCTGGTATTTTACGGTGAACGGTTTTCGATGTATCTGATACCGGTCTATTCCGCTTTTGCTGTCGTTACCTTATCGTGGGACCGGTGGAGGGGAATTCCATTCTACAATGGAACGATAGTCGCTTTGGCGCTGGTTGGCTGGACCGCCGTTACGTCGTATGACTATAACAAGGTCAATATCGACTCTGGCCCGAAAGAGATCAAAGTGATCGCCGATTGGTTTAATGCCAACATCAAAGACGCCGATGAAAACAAAGTGATTGTCTGCAGGAAACCGCATATCGCATTTTATATCAATAAAACGATGCGTTATTTTCCCTTTGTAAACACCATTGAAGCGTTGGAACAGGAAACGAAGAAGATGAAGGCGGACTATTTCTTCTATGGGATCTATGAAGCAAGCATGCGACCGGAATTCCGTCCGTTGCTCGATCCGCGCAATGCTCCGGCATGGCTGGAACCGATCACCTATACGACGTCTCCGCCGTCGGTTCTTTACAGAGTGAAATATTGAACCAGGGTAGATCCTTCGACTCGCTCAGGGCGACGTCAGGTTTTTTATGTACTATTTTTTAGAAAGTGAATTATGGCTTCAACCATCAACATACTATTCGTCGGTGACATTATCGGCAAGCCGGGACTTGATCTCGTCGCTTCGCTGTTGAAAGGTTTGCTGGAAAAACACAAGATCGATTTTTGCATTGCGAACGGTGAAAATGCTGCGGACGGGAAAGGGATTGAAGAAGCGCAGGTGAAACAGTTGTTTGATTTAGGCGTGCATGTCATCACCGGCGGGAATCACACATTCGATCGGTGGGATATGAGGAAAGTGTACACCTCGTTCAAGCATCTGCTGCGGCCTCTGAACTTTCCACACGGCACGGCGGGTGTCGGCTATACGATTTACGAATTGAAAAGCGGCGTGAAAGTGGGAGTGATCAATCTGCAGGGACGGACCTACATGCAGCCGATCGACGATCCATTCCGCACGGCGGACTGGGCGTTGAGCAAGATTAACGAGCAGACGAAAATCTCTTTCATCGACTTTCATGCCGAAGCGACCGCGGAAAAAATGGCGCTCGCCTGGCATCTGGACGGACGCGCAAGTGTGATTGTCGGGACACATACGCATACGCCGACAGCGGATGCGCGGATCCTGCCGCGCATGACGGGATTCATCACGGATGTGGGTATGACCGGACCATACGATTCAGTACTCGGAATGAAGAAGGATTTGGCAATCAAACGGTTTTTAACGCAGACACCGCATAAATACGAAACAGCATCCAATGACGTCCGGCTCTGCGGCGTGATTGCAGAAGTGGAAGTGGAAACCGGGCATTGTGTAAAGTTTGAACAATTGATTTTCCCGAAGTTTTAAAAGATTCTCACGCAAAGGCGCAAAGAAATCAATGGATGAAAATTCAATAGCAGAAATTGTTGTTGATGTAGCATTCAAGCTACATTCTTCATTGGGTCCGGAATTAGAAGTGGTCTCAAAAATATCGAATCATTGTCATTTCGATCCCGACGTTTTTTTGTCGGGAGAGAAATCTCAGTAGGGATTCCTTCGGGAGGGGCTTCGCTCGAAATGACCATGGGCAAGTAATATTTCAGGAGTCTCGGACTGTAAATACATTATCAGATTAGTTCATTCAATTAAATTTCTTAGCGGCATTGCGAAAGATTCCTATGATTATTATTGACGGAAAAAAGATCTCCCAGGAGATCAAAGAAGAAGTAAAAATTGCCACGGCAAAGTTCAAACAGGAACGCGGATTTGTTCCTGGATTGGCGTTTATTCTCATCGGAGAAAATCCGGCATCACAATCCTATGTGAAGAGCAAAGGGAAGGCGTGTGAAGAGATCGGCTTCCATTCCATCACAGAAAGACTCCCGGCAACAGCCTCGGAACAGGAAGTGTTGAAGATGATCGACGGATTCAACAACGACCCGATGATCCATGGGATTCTTGTGCAGCTGCCGCTTCCCAAACACTTTAACGAACAGAAAGTGATCGAAGCGATCTCTCCTGCAAAGGATGTGGACGGTTTTCATCCTGCCAGTGTGGGGAAGATGATGATCGGCATCGATACATATTTTCCGTGTACTCCTTATGGAATTGTAGAATTGCTGAAGCGGAGCAATATCAATCCTTCCGGTAAACATGTGGTCGTCGTAGGACGGAGCAATATCGTCGGCAAGCCGATTGCGAACATGCTGGTGCAGAAAAAAGAGTGGGCAAATGCCGTTGTTACGATCGCTCATACTGCCGCAAAGGATATTTCTTATTATACAAAACAGGCGGATATCCTGATCGCTGCGATCGGCAGGCCGTTTGCCATCACCAAAGAGATGGTGAAACCGGGTGTGGTGGTGATCGATGTCGGCATCAATCGCATTGACGATCCATCGGCAAAGAACGGATCGCGTCTTGTCGGCGATGTTGATTATGAGAATGTGAAGGAAGTTGCATCCGCTATTACCCCCGTCCCCGGCGGTGTCGGTCCAATGACGATCGCAATGCTGATGGTTAATACATTGAAGGCGGCGGGGGGTCACCTGAATTAATCAGATTTACATAATGATTTTCGGTAAGAAATCCCCGTGAACATACGGAGACTTTTTTTCGCTAGGGGAGATTTTAAAATCATCACACAACATTGTCTGAAATATAAATAATTAATTATTACTGTTGCTCTCTCAATGCTGGTTGCATACTTTTGTGTATACGTCATTGGAGGAAAGTATGAAACATTTACTGATTATTGTTGCGGTCATTTTGTTGACTGTTGGTTGTCAGGACGCTGGAGCGCCTACATCAGTTCCGGAACAATCTTTCTCGACCGGGAAAGTATATTTCACTTTTAATAAAGTGAATGCACCGGCTACAGTCCAGACATTGACAACGACATTAACGCGATCAGGATATGCTGCGATAGAAAAGAGCATTAATATTACCAGAGACTCTTCGGCGACGATATTTTTCGAGAATATTGCGGTGGGGACATGGAAAGTTTCCGTTGATGCAAAAAACGAAACGGGAAAAGTGTTATACACCGGAGCTTCGGACGTTGTTGTGATGGAAGCTTTCATTTCTCAGGTGAATCTTGTGTTGACGCCCGTTACATCCGGAGTTGGGAGTGTGCAGATTAACGTTTCATGGGGAATTCCCCCACCGATATCTGATGTTTGGAATGATTTTCACGGGAATCCCATTCTGGCAAAAGTCGGCACGTCGCTTGATGTCGGGGGCGTCGGTCAACCGAAAATCTTTTACGATGAAGGAAAGTATTATCTCTACTATCAGAATTATGGATCGCCCGGTTCCATCGGTTATGCGATTTCTGACAATGGTATGTCGTGGAGCCGACCTGACAGCAATATTCTATTAATGACTGGGGATATCGGCGGATGGAACATACGGGGAATTGCCACCGGACCAGTTTACAAAGTGGATGAAACGTATTACATGTTATTCCAGGGGTATGATGGCATGTATATTCAAACGGGGATATCGAAATCGTTCAATAAACTCACATGGGTACCACAGTCGACACCGATTCTCACGCTGCATAGCGGAGAACAATATATCGTAGGCTGTGATGTCGAAATAATCGGAGGCATCTATTATTTGTATTATTCAGTGCGAACAATTTCCGGAAGTACGTTTATCGGCGTTGCGGTATCGGCTGATGGCAAACATTGGGAGAGAACCAAGACGCCGCTCATGAAGCAATCGCAAGCATGGGAAACAGGCGGAGTGATGTATCCCTCTATAATTAAGACGGCAGAGGGATATTTGATGCTGTATTCAAATTCGACCGACAGCGGAATGAATACATCATTCGGTTTGGCAACTTCAACCGACGGTCTGACCTGGACAAAAGATGTTAACAATCCCGTCTTCAATAAAGACAATACCGCCGGACATTGGGCATCAGGAGGCGTGCTTTATCCGTATCTAACTATTATTGATTCACAAATACGAATGTACTACACCGGCATCACCAGTGACGGTGAATGGCAGATCGGTTTTGCGGATAAAAAATAATATGTGATGAACGTACAACGAAAACCCCGACCATAATCCGGCCGGGGTTTTTACTTTCATTTTTGATGGTGATCTGGAACGTGTTGACTATTCTTAACGTAAGTGAACACTCCGAACGCCCGCAATGCTTGCGACTGCGCGTGCACCGTTCCAATCTCATCCACACCGTACCCATCCTCGCCGCCGTGCGGATTCCATCCGTTCCGGATCGCATGATCAAATTCACGATGGAGCATCACCGTTGCATTTCCGTGATTGTTCGTCCAGACATGTTCCAACATTTTTTCAACAATGGAAGGGATTATAGCAAGTTCATTCGGAGCGATTTCGTACGCATCAAGCAGGAAATGGACGAACGCCCCGTTGCCATCCATATGGATCTGATAGCAATCGACGGAGTCGATCCATTTGTTTTTCGGATCGAGGATGTGTTTTGCGGAAGCAACGGCGATTGCTTTATATTTTGGATCTTTTGTCGTTTTATATAATGATGCAAGTACCGATAAATAGCTTGCGGATTCCCACGGAAGCTGTTTTCCAAACGCTGCGCGTCCCCCTTCGCCCTGCCAGATGCCGTTTCCGCGATAAAATGTTTTTTCAATGCCGGGAGTTCTGCCGTCGCCGTTCCATACCTTCAGCGCATCTTCCAAAAATCGCAGGTCTCCGGTAGCTTCAAACAGTTTACACGCTACCGAAACGAGCTGATTCATATTGCTGTTTGTGATGATCCGTTCATTTACATTTGCATTCGGTGAATAGTTATACCAGCTCCAGAATCCTTCATGATTGGACATCCGCCCTTCATTCCGCGCTTCCAGATACCGTTGTGCAGCGTCATTCACCCACACCGTGTTTGTTTTTCCTGAAAATTCCCACCAATAGAGTTCTGCAAGACAGATCCAAGCGCGGTCATCCACCCAGGTGCCGTTGAACATTTGTGTCAGATCGAATTGATAACGATAGCGGCGGAGAAGGGAAGAATCGTTGGTTGCTTTAAAAAGATAGGCGTCGCCGATGGCTCCGTTGGCTCCTTCCCATCCAGGTGTATACACGTTGTAGAACTGCAATGCGATTGCTCTGGTCCTGCTGACCCAGCGTTCTTCGTTACTGAGAGTATCTGCTGCAGCAGAAGCATTTGCCGGCTTCGGCTGTGTATTGCAGGAGCAGAGAATAAGGATGATCAGCGGGAAAAATTTATTCATGTATTGAAACACATAGACACATAGGGCGCATAGTGAACTTGCCCTAGATTTTCGGACACCAAGAAAAGACACTATATTGTGTCAGGAGGTGTCCCAATGTCAGGCCCAACACGACGTAAAAAACATGATACCCAATTCAAGCTCGATGCACTACGA
>JBAYIS010000050.1:0-18000 GCA_041665525.1 Bacteroidota bacterium
CACCGCAAAATAGATGCCGCTGGAGAGCCTTGAACCATCGAACGATTTTTGATAGTATTTTCCCGCTTCCAGTATTCCATCCGCAAGAACGGCAATCTCCCTGCCGAGGGCGTCATGGACTTTTAAGGATGCTGTTCCGGAAGTTTGCAGCGTAAAACTGATGGTGGTAACAGGATTGAACGGATTCGGGTAATTTTGATGGAGCACAAAATCGTTCGGTACCGCAGTATGTGTAACAACAGCCGACACAGTTTTTGACGGAGCGTACGTTACGGCAAATATTCCATCCATGGCTGCCGGCAATGTTAATGTAAGATTGGTTGAATCATAATTTTCGTACGCGCTTCCATTTCGCGTTACCGATGCGAGGGTCAAATATCCCTCCGGCACTCCGATGGGACGCATGCGGAGTTGACGGGATTGATTCATCGCGTTGAAGCGGTAATACAATGTGATCGGTTCTTTCTTGGCCAACAGTTTTCCATAGACATAGGTATAGTAACCGAGTTCAATGGAATGATACGCCGCTTTTCCGTCGCTCCCCTTTTCTAATCCCCAAATCTGTCTTCCATCCCTGGTCCGGTCTGAAAAAACATCGCCATACACATGATCCACAAAATACATCATGAAGAAATTGAGTGTTTCATCCGCCATCTTCAAATACTTTTCTTTCCCGGTCAATTGATATAACATCAGCCCTGCTGTCACCGCTTGCTCCATCTGCCACCACGCTTTTGCCGTATCCTTTTGGCCCCACATCAGCATTTGTCCGGTCACACGGTTGTAATCTTTGTAAGGACCGCCGTATTCATGATCGTATCCCTTATCCAGAACGCTTTGCACCAACTGTTCTGCTGTTGAGAGCATTAACGGGTCGCTGTTCAACTGATAAATTCGTGCAAGGCACCATCCTGTTTTCAGCACGTGTCCCATGATGGTCATGGTTTCACTGTTGTTGATTTGCCAGGTGGTCGTATACTTTTCTGCAAAGCCGATCTGTTGCAGCGGTGCACTGGCAGCAAGACGGTTGATCATATTATCCGCCAATGCCAGCATCCGTGTTTTATATTGCTCTTCTCCGGTCAATAAATAAAGATGCAGAACATGCGTTGTCAATGCATCCACCGTTGCATTGAAACTCTTATTGGTTGGCCCCGTACCGTTCGCGGAAACATAATCGTAGTATCCAAAGTTTGCCGGACTGGAATCCCACAATTTGGATTCATTATAGGCATACCCTTTCATCAGCCAGGACCAATCATTCGTATCGCGCGTTGCTTCATAATGAGCGGTGATTCCCAGAAGTGCGTAATGCTGGTGATAGGCGGTTTTGTTGTCGTTGGGCGAAGGTGGTGTTCCGGAAGCATTGATAGTGTTGATCCAACCGCCAAAGGAATTATCCCACGAATGCGCGTACATAAAATTAAGGGCATAGTGTGCATACCGAAGATATGACGTATCGCCGGTCAGCTGAAAGGCGCGGGTGAAACCGTATGCATCACGGGATTGGTTTAAAGTATTTTTATTCGTACCCCACGCAGAATTCAGATTCCCCATCTGATTGATATTTTGATAAAATCCACCCTGAACAGGATCATACGCTTTCTTCCAGAGCGCGGCACAACTGTCCACGTATCCGAACATCATCTCCGGTGTTTGAAGGTATTGTGATTTGAATGTATACTGCGAGAAGAGCGATTGTACGATAAAAAGGAACGAGAGTATAAATTTATTCATGAACGTCTTTCTTTGGTGCATTGCTTTTAGTGGAATGATTGTTGAAATTTACAAAAAGAAAGCGGAATAAATGGACAAAAAATCGATCCCTCTTACAATTGCGTACGTTGTCATCACTTCGGTGACCGTGCTGGTGGTACTCTCCACATCGTTCGATCATTTCGAACAAAAGTACATGCCGTCGTTCTTACTGGCGCAGAAGTATGCACTGCCGTTGATTCTTTCTGCAATGGCGATAGTCTATCTTACATTCTTCGAACCGGAACGATTATCACAGAAAAATCCGATCACGTTCATGCGGGTGTTGATGATCGCAACGTTTGCAATCTTTTCCTACTTCCTTGCAACGTTGGATATGAGTGACGTTTCTATCGTCACGTTGAGCATCTATTTCCTGCAATGGGTCGCTTTGCTGACAGAAACTGTTTATTTTTTCACTCTAAAAAACAGCAAAGCCGCTAGTTAGGCGGCTTTGCAAAAACAAGTTATCAAGATCAGATCGCCGCATCGTGACGCCAATGGCGTCACTTTTCGCGATGACAATTGAGTTCTTTACTTCATCAGAATCATCTTTTTCGTTTCAACAAAATTACCTGACCGCAGTTGATAGAAATAGACGCCGCTCGGTAAATTGCTTGCTGTGAAGGTTACCGTATATGTTCCGGCATCTTTCTTTTCATTGAGCAGTACGGCAACTTCCCTTCCGAGCATGTCGAAGATCTTCAGCGTTGTGCTGTTTGATACCGGGACGGCGAATGTAATTTTCGTTGCTGGATTGAACGGATTCGGGAAATTTTGTGACAGCATGTACGATACCGGCTGTATCATGTCATCTTTCACATCCATAATGATATCCTGCGTTAACAGCACGGCGGCAGAATTCAGATCGCACAGAAACATTCTTCCTCCGACCCATTCGCTGTGATCCTGATCGAACTGATGATTATAGGCGTAGGCAGCTGCCCAATAGATTTTGTTCGTATCTATTTCGGGATGTCCCCCGAACCATCCGTACTGCTGGCTGGACATTGACAATTCAATCCGAAACTCCTGCCACTCCGGTATCCATGCCGTCCGAATCTCTTTGCCTCCCGCTGCTTCCACGCTGGCGATCACTGCGGTACTCGTTGCCGCCGCATCGTAACCGGTAATCGGTTTCAACATCCTGATCCATTGAAAATAGTTAAAATCAATATCCTCAACGCGCCTGTCCATGGTACCAATGCGAATTGCTTTCCCAGCAGTATTTTCATTGATAGAGTAGACAAATTCCCATGAACGCGACCGGCCGAGTGTATCCACTTCCCATCCTGAAATGCGGCGCAGAGAGCGGTCCGCCGGAAGATCAGCGGCCGCAATGCTGTCCACAATATTTACCACCTGATGAAAAGTGTTTGGAGTAAATGATAAGAATGTCAACTCCACACCCGTTACCGACGCATTATTTACAACAATGGAATCGCCGAATGCCATCACATCAACACCGTTGTCCGGATTAATCCGGCCGTCGTGATCTACATCTTTCGCCGCCATCGGCCAATAGGTGCCGTTCGGGACATACGGAATGGTATAGGTGCCATTCGCATTCACTCCTCCCCAACCGCCAAACGGCGGAGCCCCGTCAGTTTTTTGGTTGATGAAATCGATTTTCGCTAATCCGACGATTGCACCTTCCGGGGAAACGCCGGTAGAACCGGAAGAGACCGTTCCACTGACTGTTGTTGTTTCAAATGCCGGTGCGGTCGTGAAATAAAAGATCTGTGGAGTAGTGATTGCCGAACCGGAGCTCGCTTTCATGTACATGAATGCCATAAAATAGGTTGTGTTTGGTTTCAATACGACATTGGCATAAGATGTTTTCCCATTATCGGTGTATCCGTACGAGACCATGCTGTCGATATTGGAGAACCAGCTGTCCTCCCTTTCCATCATCGCCATTGTATCGATCGGTTCGCTAAACGTTATACTGATAGTTGTATTCAGCGGAACATTCGTTGTAAGATTTGCCGGAGTGACGGAGACAATATCAAAGAACGTAAGGTCGACGCCGGTGACCGAAGCATTGTTCACGATGATAGAATCTCCCATCACAAGAAGATCCGCACCGCGTCCTGGATCAACGCTGCCGTTTCCGTCAACATCTTTTGCTGCCAGCGGCCAATATTTTCCATTTGCAACGTACGGAATTGTGAACGTTCCGTTGGCATTGACAATCGCCCACCCACCGAACGGGGGCGGACCATCGGTATCCTCTTCCATAAAGTTGATTTTCGAAAGCGCAACAATCGCACCTGCCACCGGAACATTCATTGCGCCGGGTGAAAGCGTACCGCTGACGGAATACGGACTGAAATCCGCACCGGTTGTGAAGTAATACACATGCGGTGTGTTCATCACTGCGCCGGATTTTGCTTTCGCATACATCAGCGCAAAAAAGTAATCCGTATTCGGCTCTAGCGCGACAACAGCAAACGACGTTGTCGCATCGCTGCTAAATCCATACGAAACTACGCTGTCGATATTCGAAAACCAGGAATCGCCTTCCTTTTCTTTCATCGCCATGGTATCCAGCGCTTCGCTGAAAGTAATACTGATTGTTGTAACCAATGGAACATTCTTTGCCAGATTGACCGGCTCTGTGGAGACGACGGTCAATTGCGCCAGCAAAAGAGAAGGGATCAATACATTGAAAAATAAAAGTAGAAATTTATTCATAATTCCCCCGCATTTATTGATAAGAGTTGCGTCAAGGTTTGTTATGGGTACCGCTGATGTGCTTCTCACTCGTCAGACGTGTCACAATAACAAACACTTTCCTGAGAGCTAACAAGACCCGGGAAGAATCTCGAGAGGGATGTTAGAGAGAGCGAATGCTGCTCTAATTGTTAAATTAAGTTAGATGAATTTTGATGTGTAGTCAAGGCGGTGTGTCACATATAAGATACTGTTGTCTTGTTTTATTCCGGACAGGAGTGTCGGTGAAAATATCCGTTTACTAAAATCCTTTTTTGTATATTCTCAAAACAACATTCAGACCACAATCGGAAAAGTTTATGATACTTTCAGACAAAAAGATCCTTGAGGAAATGAAAAAAGGAACCATTGTTATCACCCCGTTCGATCGGAAGTATCTCGGATCCAACAGTTACGATGTCCATCTGGGAAAAGACCTGGCGATGTACGAACATGAAATACTCGATGCGAGAATCCACAACAAAGTTCGCCATTTTCAGATTCCCAAAGAGGGATTGATCCTTGTCCCGAGCAAATTATATCTCGGCGTCACGGAAGAATACACCGAATCGCACGCGCACGTTCCGTTCCTGGAAGGAAAGAGTTCTATTGGTCGATTGGGAATTGATATCCATGCAACAGCGGGAAAAGGAGATGTCGGCTTTTGCAATACGTGGACGCTGGAGATTTCCGTACGTCAGCCGGTGAAGGTGTACGCAGGTATGCCAATCGGCCAGCTGATCTATTTTGTTGTGGACGGTGATGTAGAAGTACTCTATAACAAGAAGAAGAATGCGAAATACAATCAGCGGACGAAAAGGCCGGTGGAGTCGATGATGTGGAAGAATTTTAAAAAATAACTTTCTGCTTACATGTAAACCCGGTCCACACCGTGCTCCCCTGCCGCCCACAGTGTTAAGAGCGATGTGATCCCTGCGATCGCGCGTTTTTCATCCTCTTCGTGAATCACTAACCCGTATGTATCTGCAACAAAATGCATGTTTCGCAGAATTTTATTTGCTTCGCTGCGGCTGACCGTGCCGTGCCAGAAGACAACCTGATCGATAATCATTTCTTGATGGCGGCGAAGAAATTCTCCCAACGAAAAGACTTTCACGCTTAGCACAGTCCGCGGCCTGCAGACGCTCAGCAGATCTTCCACGTATTCATCCCACAGCCGTGCCAATTGCCGATTTTCCGGTCTGCGCAAAAATTTTGCCCGTGCCGCTGAGAATTTCGCCGTCGTAGAAATTCGAAACCGCGGAACAACGGGATGAAAATCGTAGATGGTGTTGCTGTGTTCCGGATCATTCTCATCTGCTTCGTTATAGACCCAAATGTTTTTCAACTGACTCCAGGAAAGTATCTGCAGCACAGCTTTATCGTGGCTGTCCAGTATAATAAACTTTCCCTGTTCCGATTTTACCACTGTTATCCAGTGATTCCATTCATATACACATATCAGCGACGGTATCCCCTTCCGAAGATATTTCAATAATTCTTGTTTGGCTTTTTCGGGATTATGACGCCGGATCATTTCAAGATTACAGTCATACACTTTTGCTGCTCGCTGCAGTTGAACATCATCTGTACCATAATCGGCGCGCGTGCGCGTGATGCGTGTGATATCTTCCTCGTCGGCGAAAATGCCGAGGGTGACCATTGCGTGCTTCAATGCAAACGGTCCGCATTGCCAGAGATTCGGTTGGGGAGAGATGCTCATTCGGTTTCGTATCGATTTTTCATTGTGTGAAACTACACAGACTTTCCTGTAAGTGCAATAACAGAGTCATGGCCGTCCCGTCCGTCTGATATTTCCATTCCAACAGCTGCATGCCTTGCGTTTCAGATGAAACTTCCTATCTTTTCTATAGATATTTGTTGAAATATGACAAAGACGTCCGAAAAAATATCGGTTCTCATCCTGTATAACCATGTTGGCGTAGACGAATATGAAGCGCTCAAGACCCTAGACCCGAAACAGCTGGAGTTCACCCCCGAGTACGACATTAATGCCGTTTCGACCATCAAGGAAGAATATCAGGCGATCGCCGCTGCGCTGGAAAGCGAAGGGTATGATGTTCGGGTCTTTAACATCCAAGAGAACATCCACAGACTCACCTCAATGCTGCGCCGTAATCCGCCCGATGTGATTTTTAATTTGATCGAATTTTTTCACGACTCTCCATTCCTGGAAGCGTCTGTCGCCGGATTGTTCGAACTGTATTCAATTCCGTATACCGGCGCAACTCCCATCTCGCTTGCGTTGTGTCAGCGGAAAGGATTCACCAAGCAGTTGCTGCTTGCCAACGGCGTACAAACGCCGAAGTTTAAGATTCTGTTCGAACCGACGATTGCAAAGCGGCATGGATTGCGATATCCGCTGATTGTGAAACCGGGGCGCGAAGACGCGAGTTCCGGCGTAGACAAGAATTCCGTGGTGGAGAATTATGACGCATTGATACTGCTGATTCAAAAATTGTTTAAGGAATTTGCACCGCCGATTTTGGTGGAAGAGTACATTGAAGGACGTGAACTGCATGTCTCCATCCTCGGCAACGATCCGCCCCGCATGCTTCCTCCCGTAGAGTACGATTTTTCCGAATTGCCCGATGATTACCCCAACATCATTACCTACAATGCAAAATGGAATCCCCTTGAAGAATCATTTCACCGCATCCATGCCGTATGCCCTGCCGTGCTCACTAAGCGACAATTGAAAGAAATCGAAGCCATCTCACTAGCGACGTATGATATTATGGAGTGCCGCGATTATGCACGGTTGGATTTGCGGCTGAGTAAAAAGAATCAGGTCTTCGTTCTGGAGGTTAATCCCAATCCCGACCTTACGGAAGGTGTTTCGTTTATGGATAGTGCAGAAAAAGCGGGAAAAACATTTTCTAAAACTCTTTCAGAGATCGTCGAATTCGCGTTGAAACGGAAGAAACAAACACCACCGCTTTCCCGATAAAATGACAGATCCACGGCGCTCAACCGTGGATCTGCATTCAATACAACAACTTTACCCAGCGTTGTTTTACCAGATCTTCGCTCGTTCGTTCACCGCACGCACAAGTTTTCCATCCTGACATCCAAATGCATCAAAAAATTCCTGCATGTTAGAGACTGGTCCGTTCGTTCGGAACATCCCGGGCGAATGCGGATCGGTGCGAACTTGCAAACGGAGCGCTTCATCACGATAGTTTCGTCTCCACACCTGCGCCCAGGATAAGAAGAACCTCTGTGCCGGCGTTAATCCGTCGATCTTCATCTGATTTGGGTTTTTAGACAGTTCTTTTTGCAGCGCAGTATAAGCAATGGACAATCCGCCAAGATCGGCAATGTTCTCACCATTGGTCAATTTGCCGTTCACATGCATGGAGTCAATCGCAATAAAGGAATCATATTGACCTTCAAGCACTGCAACACGTGCTTCGAATTTCTTTCGCGTGTCGGCACTCCACCATTCTTTCAGATTCCCTTCCGCATCATACTTGCTTCCTTGATCGTCAAAACCATGCGTCAGTTCATGGCCGATCACCGAGCCCATGCCGCCGTAATTGACGGCATCGTCCGCGTTCGGATCATAGAACGGCGGCTGCAGAATAGCTGCCGGGAACACAATTTCATTCATATTGGAATTGTAATACGCATTCACGGTCTGCGGATTCATTCCCCATTTCGTCCTGTCCACCGGTTTGCCGATCCGTGCAATATCTTTTTCAAACGCGAGTGCGTTTGCCCTGCGGAGATTCTCCAGATAGGATGTGCGGTCGATCTTCAGTTTTGAATAATCTTCCCATTTGTCGGTGTAGCCGATCTTCACATTGAATGAAGCAAGTTTATGCAGCGCCGCGGTGCGCGTAGAATCATCAATCCAATCCAGTTTGGTGTTGATATGATCGCGGAATGCAGCGATCAGATTGTCCACCATCGTCCGCGCTTTTTGTTTTGCTTCGGGTGTGAACGTCTTTGCTACATACAATTCTCCCAGCGCCTCTCCCATCGTCCCGTTGATCACGCCAAGCACGCGTTTCCAGCGCGGCTGAATCTCCTTCGCGCCGGTCATGACCGATCCCGTGAAGCGGAAATGCTCGGCGACAAAAGCCGAACTGAGAGCCGGGGCGGATGCACTGATCACTTTCCAGCGGAAATATTGTTTCCATTCGGCAAGAGTAACCTCTTTCATCATTGCATTCACTTCTGCAAAGAATTTCGGCTGCCCCATGTTCACCGTTGTGATGTTCGAAGCTTTGGTCCATTGGAAATATTCTTTCCACGAAAAATCCGGAGTCGACGCGGCAAGCTCCTTCACCGTCATTTTGTGATAGTTCATTTCCGGATTGCGGCGCTCCACGCGGGTGAATGAAGCATTTGCCAGACGTGTTTCGAATGCTATCACCGTTGCGGCATTGGACATCGCTGAACCGTCACCGTCGCCCGCAAGCACGAACATGTTCGTCATATAGCGGTAGTATTCTTCGCGGATCTTCTTCGATTTATCGTCATCGGCAAGATAATAGTCCCGGTCCGGAAGGCCGAGCCCTCCCTGCATCAGCTGACCGATCACCGACTTGCTCTCCTTTTCATCCTGGTCGGAAAAGAATCCGAAGAGCACGCGTACACCGATGGAATGCAAATAGGCAATCTCTTTGCGCACACCTTTCATATCTTTCAGCAATGAAATTCGTTTCAGATCCTTCTCGATCGGCTTTGCACCAAGTTGTTCAATCGTAACGGAATCCATCCCTGTAGCATAAATATCGCCGATTTTTTGGCGATTGCTCCCTTGTACCGCCTTTGCATCGGCGGCGGCAGATTCGAGGATCTCTTTCAACACAACATTGTTCTTTTCATTCAGTTCGTTGAAGCTTCCCCACATGCTGAATTCGGCCGGGATAGGGTTATTCTTCAACCAGTTGCCGTTCGCATACCGGTAGAAATCGTCACAGGGATTCATCGTGGTGTCGATATTCGCCGGATCGATGGGAAGCATTTGTTTTGTTTGTGCCGTGAGGACGGTAAGACAGGTAAACAACAGCAGTATTGTTGATCTCATTACAACTCCTTTATAAGGTGAAATAATTGTTGAAGCAATCACAAATTTAATCTTGAAAAAAAGATTTCTACCCCTACTTCGTCGGGATCGCCACGAAATGACCGCCTGACCCTTTGAGCTTTCGGGAAAATGATATTGATTGGTAACCATCTCAAAAAAAAAGAATCATCGTCATTGCGAGTCCCGATGCTCTTTATCGGGACGAAGCAATCTAAAAACTAGAAAAAGATTGCTTCGTCGTCCCATAAAACGGGACTCCTCGCAATGACTAGCACATTTTTTGGCAACATTTCTGGGAAGAAAGTAAGGAATTACGGCGGGAAAGACAATCAACAGCGCTATGACAATTGTATTACTTTAATTCCCACTCCATCGTCACTTCGTCCGTGAATGACAATTCCTTCACATCAAAACCGGCCGATTGGATACCTTCATTTACTTTGCTTGCTTGCACCATTGTCATTTGATATGCCGGCCTCTGAAACGGTGCGCCGTAGGAAATGCGTTGTACACTGCCGATCGTTTGCTTTGCGGCTGCCGCGATCACTTCGGCGCGGGAACGGGCGTCGTTCACTGCCCGTTTCAACAGTTCATCTTGCACCAGTTTCTCTTTTGCATCGGACAATGTAAAGTTGAAGGAGAAACGGACGTCGTTTTCGCTCCCCATAAACGATGTGATGATCGCGCCGATCTTTTCTTTCGTATTTGGGAACTCTATGGAGATATTTTGTCGAGCAACGTATCCTTTCTCCACATTGGAACTGTTTTCCCAGACGATGTTTTTTGAAACGCTGAAGTCAGTTGTTTTAATGTCATCTTTCTTAAATCCGATCATTTGCAGCTGTGCAGTAAGTTTTTCCGTTTTTGCATTCAGTCCCTTCACCGCTTCGGCAAATTGTTCATGGACGACGCTCGCCTCCACCGTTAAGACACCAAGGTCCGGCATTGTTTTATAGCTGCCGGTTCCTTTTACTTCAATGGAGCGGACTGGGGATTGGGAGAATAAGAATGATGTTAATAAAAAGGTAATGATGATTTTGTTCATAGGTTGCCTCAAGCGTTTTCAGAAAATACATAATTTTCTATTTCATTCCCAGAAATTGTGTTGTTCCATTGCTAGTGTGTCGTTGGGAAAAGAAAAAAAACCTGCCAGGATAGGGCAGGTTTTTTGAGTTAATTGAGATAATGTCCTTATTTTAGAAGCATCATTCTTCCAGATCGTATTTCTTTATCAATTTTTAAGCGATAAAGATACATTCCGCTCGTTAATGATGTTCCGTCAAACCTGAATTCATTGGATCCGGCAGGAAGAATTCCATCAACGACAATCGATATCTCTTGACCCAACATGTTATAAACACTCAGTTGCACTTTCGCAGATTGATGTAAATTTATCTGGAAAGTTGTTGAAGGATTAAAGGGATTCGGATACACGGCAATATCGTTATTTAAAGGAATTAGCAATTCCCCGTCTTTTGCTCCATCTTTTGACAAAGCTCCCTCACTAATTGCAATTTCCCGATACCACCAAACATTGTTGTTATTTTCACTTAATGTGCATTGAACAACATCACCTGCTTGTAAGCCTATCAACTCTTTGGATGATATCTTGTTCCATACAGCAGGAGTGATCGATCGAATAGTTTTACCATTCCTCTTTACATCAATGCCAATTGGTAGTTTTATTGAATCATCTTGTGATAATTCCATCGTTGAAGGATTATTCACAAATAATGACACCTGATTTCCGATTTGAACGGTATCAAGTATTGTCACATCGGCATCCGAGATGTTAACTATTCCAACCGGATTCTTTTTGTTTTTACTCAAAAAAACAATACGTGAATTTGTAATCACCGTGCCGCCGGAAGACTTGCTCAACGCTTGTCCATTGCTGTTGGACAATTCCAGTTTTGCCGGAGACACATTGTGCTTTACCATCATGCTATATCGTTCCCCTGCTGTAACATTTTCACGCAAAAACATCCCCGCAATAGTTGCTGCAGATCCAATACTTGTCAATGATCCATAGTTATCCGCTTTGTACCATGTACCGCCGGAAGTCGCTTTCATATTGATATTCATCGGACTTGAACCATACCCCGAACTATTTTCCATCATAATGCTAGGTTGCAAAAATGCATTATATACAGTGGACAAGGATGGTTGCGACGTCCCATAATATGTCGGTTTAGTATAAACATTAACAACATTCACAGCCCCTCGCAAAGCGGACGCAGACAATGCAAAACAATGATTTGAAGGACTTATTGAACCCTGAAGAGAATAATAATCATTATCGTCGGTAGGTGATAATAACGCCGTTTGCTTTGAATCATAATCGTATTGAGCAACACGGCGACCTGAGCTATTTGCTAAATAGTAAATACGGGTGATTGCCGGATAGCCGTATACTGAAGGGAGATTGACAATTACTGGACACTTATCGCTAGTATTTGTTGATAATTTACGATCTCCCTCTGGTCCTACCATCGTTTCAAGTGTGGCGCTATTTAAATCTTGAACAATCCCTTGTAAAATCGGCACAATTATTCTTCCGGCACAAATTCCCGATCCTGCCCTTTCCATTGCATAAAGTATTTTAATAGAGGTTGCGTCTTGTGATAATTGAACTACCGGACGAGCATTTGCTCTGGAATAGATATTACATGCACTACCATTAGATTGCCAGGGGATATTATTCAACACTCGATGACTGACGATTCTGTTGGGATCCTGTAACCCAGTCCAACCAAAGTTATGTGCTCCGGATATGAACATGCTTTGCAAATGTAAATCATATGTCGTTCCATTCCATTCAATCCATGCAATAAGGTATTTATCACCCACTGCATTACTGAACGTCGGATTCGAACCTTGGCCGATATTCGTGTTTAATCTAACCTCGCTCTCCCAGGTGGTTGCATTAGGATTTGTCGAGGTTGTTAGCCAAATATCACCCATAGATTCATACACCATTATGAAGTAGCCGTTCGAAGTCTTTATTAATCGGCGTTGGTTCTTTGCGTCACTGAGGGTCGGAACTCCGGTGCGGAGAATGCCTTTGTAAGCGGCTGTCACTGTTGCGTTGGCAGCATCAAAGCGTACTGGAGTTTCTAATGCTAAAGAACTGTTCGCAAATGCACCTGATGTTTGCCATAGGTGAAAATTAGATATTGATCCATCAATTGTTTTTGTTATATCCGTTTTTACGCGATAGTGGGCGTTGTTGGGAAATGTTTGATTATAATTTACGCTTTGAAATACGCCGCCATAACCTGCATAACTTCCCGCTCCTGGGGTAAATGGAATGGCATACGAATCCCATGCACGAGGTTGACTTCCTGAAACTACTTTCCACGGATCTTGAAATTGTACACCGGATGTTGTTTGCAAAATGCCATCTAAACTAATTTGTAGTGTAGCAGGATGCAACTGATTGTATTTCGCAAAAGCATTGAAATCGTTTATAGCCGACAATGCATTGCTTCTTAATTTAAAATCCGACATTCCTCCATTCCAAGTCTGATGTTTTACTTTTGCTTGGGAAGATTGGTAATTCATATCTTCACCAAAAGCTCCATATTTAGTTTCAAAACTCATAGACGCGTTTTTAGGAACATACTTGTCAACCGGAGTAATTGCGCTCAAATACAAAGCTCCATCTTTATATACATCCATCGGTGCATTTGGTATATCTGCATCGGTAACACTGTTGTACGTTACCTGAGTTTTAAGAGTTGATTTTACTGCGGCTGTATAATTTACAAATAAATCTTTATCAGAATAAATTGCAGGAAATGCAGGAGTCGGCGTATTATATGTTCCCGTTCCAACTAAAACCATATTATTAAATACATATTTATCCGTTGTATTCTGTGTTACAAGTGTCAATGTGTTGGCTGTAACAATTGTTCCTTCATCAAATTTTTTTGATCCAGAAGTTCCTATTATTGTTTGACCATTAAGTGATACAATTCCCGATGGGGTTCGCTGATCGTAATCTCTGTCAATAGTAACGTTAATTGTGTACACTCTTTTATACTTAATTAAGACGTTGGTTATATTAAAAATTGCAGCGTCACTCTGCTCATTATTCATAATAGCTCCAAAATAAATTGTAGAACCATTTTGAAGCCAGCCTGAAACTGTGTTCAGTTCGGCGGCAGTCAGAGATACCTGTGAGCTACCCGATACCGATTTTGAAATAGGATAATTTTCGACACCGTTCCATGCATCACCACCATCTGGTGATGCAAACGGAGTAATACCAATTTTGAGATTGACGGTTTGATTTGACGCAGGTCCTGAATATGTAATTGTAAACTCAGTCGCCTCTGCTTTATTTCCTGAGTTTGTTGTAGAAATTGAATTTAACGAACTTTGAAAACCAGAATACATTCGATATACACGAGTAGGAATTATCCCAACCTTGTTTGCTGCCTCGCTAGGGTCTTTAGTATATGTATTATTGTAAACTAAATTTCCATTGACTATTTGATAATCATTTCCAATAGATGATAAATAAATTCCACCATTGTACAACGTGGAAGGTGGGTTTTGAGCAAAAAGAATAACAGCCAATGCCATATTTATAGCTGTAAAATTTAAAATCAACCTCATTGTTTTTTCTCCAATAAATTATTAATGAATTTTCGTTGCAATTCAGTACCTTTGGTGTAGCAAATAAAAAGGGAGCTGCTACGCAACGTATGTTGCGAAGCAGGATAACCACCCTCTTGTTTGTGTTTTAGCTTTCTCCGGTGCTACCAACACCGGAGAAGGTTTATTTTATAGTGAATTTGATATTTTCCTCCTCTCTTAAAAATGTTTAAGTGTAACCACAATACCTTTTCCCGTAATTCCAGCTATTGATTCTCCAACAATAGCAATTGTATTTGTTTTTACCGAACAGCCTTGCATAAGAAAACTATTTATAGCAGGTTCAAATAATTTCCAAGATTTAGCATTGTAGTGCCAAATCTTCGCATCCAATTCTCCAAACAAAAAAAGATCGTTGTCTACATTTCCGCGGATAAACCGTGGATAAAATACATCCGGAACAACGAAAAATATTTTTGCAGAAAAAGGTGATAGGGATGTTACTTCGTACAACCAGCCATGATCTTCTCCACCAATAACCCAAAGTTTCGTTTTCGTCTTTGCACGGAAAATGGACCACATTCTTCCCATGTACATACTGGTTGGAGAAGGTGTTTGATTGTCAACACTGTATCTGTTTGCTATTGTCCAGATGTCAGTTTTATTAGTGTACAAAATCGCGCTCTCTTTCATATCATTCGAACTGCCAAGTGTATAAGTATAGTTATCGTCTCCCCACACATCGGTTAATAATGCATTCGCTGTTAAACCAGTTGTCATCTTTGTAAATGTTTGTCCGTTATAATGGGTAGCACTGCCAAAATCACCAACAAAGTAAATATCATTCGAAGTTCGTGCCCAAAAATGTTTCCACACTCCTTCGGGCGGCGCAAAGGAAATCCATTTACTACCATTATATTTTGCAAAAGAACTGTATTGAGAAGTGACAATAATACTGGAATCACCAAACACTCTTATTGTAATGAGTGGTTGAATAGAAGTATCTGCGCTACCGCCAAAGCCTTGCATCTTAATGCCAATTAAATTCCATCGTATGCCGTTCCAATGTGCAAGGTTGTATTTTAAATTATAGTTGTTTGCAGTATCCTTTTCATAAAATTCACCGGCTACCCAAATATTATTTTCATCCACAATATCTACCGCGCGAGCCGAGGAGAATAAATCTCCCAGTGTATCAATCCGTGTCACAACAAAATTGTGGCTGGTGGTATCGCGCGGTTGCTCTATTATTGGAGGTGTTATCTCTTCCTTACAATTAGTTTGCAAAAAAAGTAATGGAGCAAGCAGAGAAAAAAGTGTGAGTGTAAGTTTGTTCATTAAAGCAATCCTTATTGTAGAAGTAATTGTATTAATAATGACTCAGCAAAAAATAACTTGCCTATGGTTGAGTTCAAGATGAGATGAATCAATGGATAAGTAATTATGGTAGAGAGCAATAGAAGAAATTTGCGCCTATGGAATTGAACCTTTATCTGCAAATTGAAATCTTAGATGGGAAATACCCAATAATTCGATTGTCAATGTAATAGGTGATAGCTCAATATGTTATCACGTAAATACGTTATATCTCGATTCAAAATGAGTTTTTATAATTATCACTGCGATAAACTGCACAGAATTAATAACCAAAGAGAATAACATTGGATTTCGTCTCTGTACATACATATATCCGAAAAAATCTCATTTTGGAGCCCTTACCATGAAAATATTTTTATTTTTTCACTCTTTTATCCTTCTATAAGACGTTATTGTCCGGTGGGAAAAAGGTCTTGTGTAAAACGAAAAAAGCCGTCATTGAGACGGCCTTTCAAAAAATATTTTAGATGATTCGTATGTTCTGACGATGTCCGGGCAAATTTTCTTGTTATGATGCCCTCAGCGCATTGATAATGTTCATCCGCGCAGCACGCACCGCTGGCAGAAATCCGCCGAAGATTCCCATGATAAGAAAGAAGAACACTGTCCATCCAATAACGCTCGCCGATAGCGAAAATCCGAAAGCCAGCTCGGAAAATGTACCGAAATTAGTTGTGGAGAATGAGACAAACTCCATGAACGACGCAAGTATCAATCCGATTATGCCGCCGATGGACGAAAGCGCCAGCGCCTCCAGCAGGAATGCCATCAGGATGCTCCTGCGGCGGAATCCGAGCGCGCGGAGCGTGCCGATCTCCACCGTGCGGTTCGCAACGGAGGCATACATGGTAATCATCGCGCCGATCATTGCGCCAAAACTGAAGATGATGGTAATGAAAATGCCGAGGCCGTTGATGAATCCTGCCATAAACTTGGACTGCTCCAGATAAAATTCCTGTTCCCGCTTCGGTTCCAGATCCTGCAGGCGCTGTTCCGTTTCCATTTTCGTCTTCAGCGCTTCAAAATCCTGCTCGTTCTTCAGTTTGAAGGTGTACGAGGAGAATGTCGTGCCGCGGTTGAATTCGTTCATGATAATGTCCGCATCGGACCAGATCTCGGATGCGAATCCGGTCTTTCCGCCGTCAATCACGCCGACAATAGTCCACAACTTGGAACCGATCTGCACCGATTGTCCGATCTCGATGGCGTTGAACTGATCGTGGATCTTATTCCCCACAACAATCTCATACGATCCTGGCTGGAACCATCTTCCCTCGCTCAATTGCACCTGCGGGCGGAGCGCAAATGCTCCGGTGGAAATGCCGCGAACGGAGACATTTCCCATGTCGTTACTCCCTTTTTTATGCAGGTTAATCAGGGTGACGACATCCGCCGTGGCAAACGCTTTTCCTTCATTCGTGCTTTGTATTTCGGAAAACGTGGAAATAATGCCGACCTGGTCCCGGCTGACAGCACTCATCATCTCGCTCTGCGAGCTTTTGCGGATGATGATGACGTTATCGCGCGAACCGGTGGCAACCATAGTATCTTCGATCCCCTGCGACAGCATCAGCACTGCAGCGAAGACGAAGACAACGAGCGCAATGCCGGAAACGGTCAATGCCGTTGTTAACCGGCGCGCCCAAAGATTTCGGATGTTATATGAGAGAGGTATTTTCATAACGAAAAAAAATTTAAGTCATCCTGAGTGAGTCTCGGCGTTTTCTGCCGGGACGAGTCTCCCAAAGGGACCACCTGGCCCTTTGGCCTTTGGGGGAAGGATGCCCGATGATAAAAACTGTTTACCCAATCTGCCGCAAGCCGTCCACAATTTTCATTTTCGAAGAACGGTACGCCGGAAACACCGAAGCGATCAATCCCACCAATAATGAGAAACCGATCGCAAGAACGATCGTCATCGGCTGCACGGCGAACACAGGAAACATCGTCGGAAATGCCTGGCCGAATCCATCGCACACCGGAAAGGTGAGCGCAAGTCCGACCGTGCCGCCAAGCATGGAGATGAAAATCGATTCACCCGCGATCAATCCCACCACATGGAACGACGTGAATCCGAGCGTTTTCAGTACGGCGTACTCGCGGATCCGTTCGCGCGCCGCCATGATGATGGTGTTCGCCAGAACCATCAGGATAATGCCGATGATCACATACGACACGACTTCCATGGAGGTGATGATGGCGCCGGAGAGTGAGACGAAACTTTGCTGAAACGCTTTTTCCGTCTCCGTTTTTGTTTTTGCGGGGGAGTTAGCATACAACGCATCCACCGTTTCGGATATAGAAGCCGCTTCATTCGGATTTGCCACCTGCAGAATATACCATCCCACCTGGTCCGTTGCCCACGATGCCGACTGACGATTCTTTTCGTTCAGATACTCCCAATTGAAAAACATTTGCGTCTCGTCCGCCGTCTTATCCTTGCCGGAATAGATGCCGACGATCGTAAACTCCCAGTTGCCGGGATAGATATC
>JBAYIS010000051.1:0-17510 GCA_041665525.1 Bacteroidota bacterium
ACTGAAAGTGTGATTAGTGGTTTTGCAAGGTCCCGCTTAAGAACAGCGGGATGCTGAAATCGGCGGCCACTCACAAAAAACGTTCGTGGGCCGATTTCGCAGTTCAAGTCCTACAACGTCCACAACTTAATGAAGTATTTTTGGCATTTTCTTATATGCAAGTTCAAATCTCTTCCTGCCTCCGTTATTAGGGAGGCAGTTTTATTTTTAGCAACGTAAAACTATTCCTCTCATTAATCAGAAAGATTCATATGAAACAGTTTATTATTGCTGCAACATGTCTACTCCTGGTATCGTGCGGCGACGGGAAAAAAGCAGAACTTAAAAGTGATATCGACAGTGTCAGCTACAGCATTGGGCTGGATGTCGGCAATACATTCCAACGCCAGGGAATCGAAGTCACTCCGGAAGCATTCCTGCAAGGATTAAAGGATGCATCCGACACTTCCGGAAAACGGTTGATGACTGATGAACAGATACAGACAACAATGATGGCGTTCCAGCAAAAAATGATGACCAAACAACAGGAAAAGATGCAGCAGCAGGCGGGCTCTTCAATCGCAGAGGGAGAACGATTCCTTGCAGAGAATAAAACAAAACCGGGCGTGATAGCGACCAAAAGCGGACTGCAGTATAAAGTGATCACAACGGGAAGTGGAAGAAAACCAAATGCCTCCAACGAAGTGAAGGTTCGATACCGGGGAACATTACTTGATGGAACGGAATTTGACAACTCCGTCAATCGCGGCGGATCCGTCACGCTTCCTGTGAGCGGCGTATTTCCGGGATTGACTGAAGCGCTGTTGTTAATGCCGACCGGTTCGAAATGGGAGTTATATATTCCTTCAAATCTCGGGTACGGCAATACCGGATCGGGACCGATCCCGCCGGGTGCAACATTAATCTTTGAAGTGGAATTGCTGTCGATTGTGAAGTAATCGACTCAAAAAATTCTCCAGAAATATAAAATCCCACTATGGCTTTCTTATAGTGGGATTTTTATTGTACTTCGATGTAATTATTCTTTCACCGACCATTCCCAGGGACGTGACATGAAGCCGTTCGGAGTCAGATTCATACCGCTCACCCGTTTGGATTTGACGGCGTAATTCGATTCCCAGTAGAGGAATGTGTACGGTTGTTGTTCCTGAAGGATGTCTTGAAACTCTTTCCACAGCCGGATTCGCTCCGAAGCATTCGCAAAGGATGCGGAGTCCAGTATCTCATCTACCCTTCTATTCCGGAACGAAACAAAGTTCATATCATTTTGCTGCAGGTCCATTCCCCAATATCGCTGCAAGGAAAGATCCTGCGGAATATCCACGCTGCCGATGAAGGCGTCAAAATCCTTTTCCTTCAGCATTTGTGGAAAGAGTTTCGAGTCGACCGGCACCACGGTCACATCCACACTGATCTCCTTTAATTGTGTCTTCACCATTTCCGCGATTTGTTTCCCCCGTTCATCCGCTGCGGATACTTTCAGGTCAAACGCAAACGGTTTATTGAATTTTTCTACCGTGCCGGATTTCACCAGATCCTGCCATGTATCGCGCGCTAGAATCTGTTTTGACTCCAGCGGATCGCAATATAATTGATGAAGCGTGTCATGATATTCTGCTTTGAACATCGGAGAGACCGGTCCGAACGCACGCAACACATCATTGCCGACGACCTTTGTCAGAATCTCATCGCGATTGAGTGCCAGTGTCATTGCGCGCCGGAGCTTTTGCGGTCCAAACATCCGGTTCGCCTTCAATTTCTCCCCATTGCTGGACCGATAAATCTCGGGATCGATATTATTCCAGCCGATTACATGATAGCGCATCGGCGGAAAGACCACCACATCCACATCCTCGCGCACCTCCGATATCTGAGCGATTTCGGCTGAGGTTAAACCGGATACAACATCGATCTGACCCGCTGTGAACGCATCGACCGTCGCTTTTTTGTTCGGCAGTACACGGAAAACGATCTTGTCCACTCGCGCCGGCCCCGGGATAATAGAAAGTTCATTTGATTTGAGTACGATCTCCTTATCGTTCAATCCCGCAACAAGGAACGGCCCGGCCAATGTCGGTGCCTTCACCGGAATGCTCGCTTTTAGTTGCGTCAACGGCAGTGCATCCATCTGATGCTTCGGAAGAATCGGTACGGTAAAAACAGCATAGTTGACTGATGAGTCGTTCACAAAATTGAATGTGACAGTACTGTCATCATCCATTTGAATTGCCTCGGCAATATCAATATTGCCTGCTGCATCCGTTTTCAGACCTTTCAGCATCGGGCGCCAGACAGTTCCC
The DNA here is from genome assembly GCA_041665525.1 of Bacteroidota bacterium. Lineage (GTDB taxonomy): Bacteria > Bacteroidota > Ignavibacteria > UBA10030 > UBA8401 > UBA8401. The sequence continues at coordinate 2,301 of JBAYIS010000051.1, forward strand.
AGTTGTTCGTTGGCATACAATTGATAAGAATAGATGATGTCCTTTGCGCTCACAGGAATATCATCGCTCCACTTTGCATCCGGCTTGATCCGGACCATTACATACGAACCAAATGCTTCGCTCCACGATGCAACCTGCGGCACGAATTCCGCCGCATTCTTCTTCATGTTGAATTCCTGAAAATAAAGTCCGGGATACACCAGCGTGGAAATCTCTTTGGCGGTCTGGTTTTTTGCCATGACCGGATTGAACGTATGCGGATGCTGCGGTATTGCGACGACAATGACTTTTTCTTTTTTTACTTCTTCGTCGGGTTTTGAGCAGGAGGATGCGCCCGCCATTAAGGCAAGCACAACGAATGTTACGAGCGAATGGCGCATAAGGCCCCCAAAAAATTGATAATATAAATGAACCATTGAGCAAATGTAGGAAGATGTCGGTAATCATACAAGCACAAAGGGGTAGTGTATTAATTTAACACACAATATTATGCCGAACTCGTCCCGCTGTACGGGATGTCCCGCAGTTTGTAATTCCGCCTTAGCGGAATTCAAATATGCGGAACCGTACAGTGGCATTTCAGCATCCTTTTATATAGGAAAGATGCTGACATTCGTCAGTGGCGAAGTCATCACTTCGTGACATGATGAAGTTCTTAAATTTCAAATTAAGACCCGACCCACATAGGCACATACCATCACGAGGATTCCGGTGTTCGCTGTTTTTCGATGGTTTTACAGCAATACAACGAGGGATATTTTATTATCTCTCGCGATGGAAAATAGTTTTGTTCAATACACATTTCTGGAATTGATCTTGATAAAGATTCTCTTCACCGAAACAGGATTGAATCGAATATTTCAATCAAACATGATCCATCTTGATATTGATCGAGATTCAATTCCCTTCTTGGAATGATAAAATCAAAACTAAAGAGTTTCTAAAATTATTTCGAATTGTATTACACTATGCTGGAGGATGATTTCTGAATCGAAGGTGTTTTTTTAGGAAGGGTGACGGTATTTCAATGAAATTAACATGCAGACTGTTTTATCCGATTTACTTGCGCAAAGAACCGCTGGTTTCAATTGATTCGAATTGGAAACCGAATTTGCGCAGCATCGAAGTTAATTGTTCCGCTATGATCGGTATGTCAATATAATGGATAATACCCAAACTCTTCATGCGCTTCCGAACTACCTCGTCGACCGAGGCAGAAATTACAACAACCGGAATGTCCTTAGTCTGTATCTCCGATCGGATTCGTTCAAGCAGGGTGAATCCGTTGACAGGCAGAATATTCATATCAAACAAAATCACTTTCGGCAAACGTACTTCTTTTCCCGTCGAGGAGGTGTGGTAGAACAGGAACTGCTCTGCTTCATCTCCATTGCGGACGACATGAATAGGATACGAGATGTTCCATTGCTGCAAAGCTTGTTGCGTCCGTTCAATGACAGTATTGTCATTTACCACCAACAAAATCTCATCCGTAATCGCAGTATCACTATTCAACGGAAAGTCGAAAACTTTTTCTCCATTCCGGTTCAGTTGTTCAAGACGGGTGAACACTTCGGTGATTGGAATTCCGAATGATTGCGCGAGCCGTGAGATATTTTTCAACGAAACATTCCGCGAGCCGCGTTCGATGTCCGTAATATACGTGCGATGCAATCCGCTCAGATTTGCAAGTTCTTCTTGGGACATGCGCCGCGCCCGGCGAAGTTCACGAATAACTTGACCGAAGTGAAGAATTATTGGGGGAGGTTCTTTAACCATACGCTTTCAACTTCACAATATGAAACATCAAATACCACAGACTATGAGTGACAAGCAGATATTTCATTCATAAGATTTGCTGTACACTAGATTCGGCGACAATAATTAAAGAATGCAATAACATCAGGAGTGTAACTCGTATAGGCGACCAAATAGAAATCGGGTTTACTCCTTTTTTCCTTCGGTATTTGATGGTTCAATGATATTGGAAGCAATCTACTGCGCCGACCATTCATTGTCAACCGAAATGTAATCTCGGTCACCGAAAGAATGTGACCACAATGCTGTAATATTCGGACACAATTATTTAAATATTGAAAACGGAGCACTGCGGCAGGGTAAATGTTTTTGTTCCGGACAGGGAGTTTCGTTGATGTAAAAAAACATTAGTAGCATAATAACTTATCGGAACGGTCGTACTTGTCCAATGCACATTTTGATGAAAGACCATCCCTATTGCACGGACTTGTCTGACAAAATACGCGTCGGGTGTACTTCCGTGCCGGTTATTAAAAAAACCAATCTGCCGATGAAATGAATTGTAACGTGATGTTATCGGATGATATCCGGAAAATATTTCTATACAATTTCCCCGGAGAGTTATTTTGAAACGAAGAACAGATACTGACCAAGTAGACCATTGATTAGCGAGATACCATGAAGAGGAACGGACTATTTTCGAGCCTGTAGTTGCACTTACAGATTGAAACAGTTTTTTTCTGCTTGACTACAGAATTATTTCCAAGTACGTTGCAGGGTAGAAATTGATAGAATTCGTCGGCGCATGCCGCGAATTGGACCCTGGGATCTTCCTGAAGAATCCCGTCACACATCTTCCCTCCTTCCATCCACCGGCACTGCCGGTTCAATCCTCCGATTAATACAAGAGGGATTTATCCTTTTATCAGGATGTACTGCAACTGTGAGTCGATATCCACTTGAAAAATTCATATTTCCGAAAAGCTGTTTGCAATCGGTATTGCTATCGGACAAGGATGATGCGTGGATATGATCTCCATTCACACTTCAAGAAGGGAAGGTTATCACAATGAGAAGAACGACTGTTATAATGCGTTTTCCACAACCATTGATGCTGCTGAAGCACATGCTCTTGTTGTTCATCTTTCTGAATATAGCTATAGGACAAGTGGATCATTGGCCGATGCACGGGCATGATGCACAGAGGACAAATAGAAGTCCGGTATCTGGTCCGACGAAAGCAACACTTAAATGGAGTTATGACTTCACCGCAACAAGACTGCAGGATAATGCCTGTCCTATCGTAGGTCCGGACAGCACAGTGTATCAACCGACAGAAGACGGTTTCTTTGCCATCAATCCGAACGGAACGCTCAAATGGATGGCAGATATCAGCAATATGCGACTTGCTCCAGCGCTCTCTTCGGATGGCTCTGTCGTCTACACTGTGGATGCCTTCAATACTGTCAAGGCGCTCGATACAGACGACGGAAGCGTTCAGTGGGATTATCTCATCACGGGAGATGTGACATATTCCTCGCTTGTCGTGGATGCCGGCGGCACAATCTACCTCGGAACAAGACATCCTTCAGCGATCTATGCAATCAATCCGGACAGTACGTTAAAATGGTCCTACGTTGAACCTGGTTCGTCGTCCTACGGCATTGAAGCCCCTCTCTCCATTGGACCGTCCGGCTTTATGTTTGTGATGAGCAACTTTTCAGGACTTCTTTCTGTCGATTCTGTTGGGAACAAACGATGGTCGCGCGGTGACATGGGAGCAATGGCTTCGTGGCCTGCGTTGACGATCGACAGCAACGGTACAATCTATTTCCCCGGAGAACCTAGTTACAATATGTACGGAGCAAAAGCATTTAATCCGGACAGCACAAAGAAGTGGCAGTTAGACCAAACCATTTCACCGGGTCCCGGCTATTTAGCAGGTACGACCATTTCCAGCGATGATTCGACGGTATATGTCCGCAATGGTCACACCGTTTCCGCCGTAGCTTCATCAACTGGAGCAGTACAGTGGAGCGTCTCCATCCCGGGCACGTTCGATGCGTTTGGCGGTTCACCCTTGCTGAGCGGCAACGGTATACTCTATATGGTCAGTGACTACGACGAGATATTTGCAATTTCTGCTTATGATGGTTTGCTTCTGTGGCAATACGAACTCAATACTGGTCCCATGTACTGGGGGCCGCAATCCGCAGCGTTGGGTGCGAACGGAACGCTCTATGTGGTTTCTTCCGGAGATTACGGCTATGCCGGCGGAACAACACCGGCACGGTTGTATGCATTTTATTCCAATGATCTTTTAACTCCCGTCTTACATACACCAACGGATGATTCGACCTATCTCCCTCTCACCGTAACATTGCGATGGTACAATGCGATCAATGCACTGTCATATCGGCTTCAGGTTTCAACAGATTCGAATTTTTCCACTACGGTATTCGATGATTCCACGCTCATCACTACTTGGCAGCAGATCGGACCGCTCGATTCAGGTGTGACGTACTATTGGCACGTCCGGTCTCAAAATTCTACCGATACGGCATGGTCTGCGGTATGGGGATTCACCATTGTACCAGAAGGGTATTCCTATTTAGGTATCGACCCGAATGGCGACGGTGGATTTGAGAATGGAGAAACACTCGCAAACAACGGATGGACAGAGGTCAATGGCACGCAAACGAGCAAATGGAAAGCTGGAACTGCCACCTACAACGGTGGCTCCAGGGCAGCCTATGTTTCGAATAACGGCGGAACGTCAAATCAATATTATACCATTGACCCATCCACAGTCCATTTTTACCGCGACATCGTATTTCCGGAAAACGATTACAATTTCTTGCTAACGTTTGATTGGAAGGGTGAAGGTGAGAACGGCTACGATTTTATGAAAATATACCTTGTCAGCACCTCCACAATTCCCGTTGCCGGGACTCAACTTTCGTCGGGGCAAATCGGAAGATCAAGCTATGATTCACAAAACGCCTACACTACTGATACCGTCATTATTGATCAGTCGAATGCCGGAACAACAAAGCGGCTTGTATTCAGCTGGAGAAATGACAATGCGTTCGGGACGCAACCTCCAGCGGCTCTTGACAACATATCTTTAACATCCGAGGTACCGGAAACTGTCCCCGTAGAACTCGTTTCGTTCATGGCGAAACTGGTTCCAGAAGGGATTCTGTTGCACTGGAAGACGGCGACCGAAGTGAACAACCATGGATTTATGGTTGAGCGAAAAGAGTTAGATCATCAGATCATCGGATCAAAGGATTTATTTACTGATAAAATCATTAGTCAATGGACACAGATTTCATTTATTGAGGGAAGCGGAACAAATAACGCACCGAAGGAATATTCGTTCACAGACAGGGATTTGTCGCCGGGAAGATATTCTTATCGCTTAAAACAGTTCGACCAGGACGGGAGATATAAATATTCACCCTCTGTGGAGATCGTTTACACATCTGTCCCCCTGACTTCTGAACTGTCGCAAAACTATCCCAATCCGTTCAATCCTTCAACAGTGATCAGTTATCAGATACCAGTTACCAGTAAAGTCACATTGAGAATTTATGATTTGCTCGGAAGAGAAATTGCAACTCTCGTTAACGAAGAACAATTACCTGGATGGAAGAAAGTACAATGGAATGCTAAAGATGTTTCTAGCGGAGTGTATTTTTACAAAATCATAACGGACAGTTTTGTAGCGACAAAGAAATTATTGTTGATGAAATAAATGTCGGAACAGTCGCACCTGTCCTCTCAACGAGTCGATCGAAGATCCCTTTGGGAATCATCAACCTCTCTTATTAGAGGAAGACCTTCCCTATGGCACGGACTAGCGTCCGTGCCGACAGTAACGAAGGACAATCTGCGGGATGGATGAAATGATGTACTGGCGCTGTTCACTTTTCAAAGTCCTGCACCTCACTAATTTTAATTGTTGAACTCTGCACGGTAAATATGTATGTTCCTGCCAATCGGGTCCTGAATAAAAGGATTGTTGATGAGGCAAGACAAACATACACTGGCGTTGATTTCATTATTGTTTCTGTACCTCCCTTCTATTGCCTCCTCTGAGAGTCACCGCGTACCTCTTCAATTTCCTACTATCCAATCGGCTATCAATGCGGCGAAAATGGGTGACACAGTATTGGTGGATGAAGGCCTGTATTACGAGAATATCCGAATCAATAAAAACATTGTCGTCGCTAGCTGGTTCATCGCGGACGGGGATCGTTCACATATCGAACGGACGGTCATCAACGGCAGCAAGGCAAAGGATCTCTCGCTCGGAAGCACTGTCACCATTCGGGAAGGCACCGACTCCACCTGTGCAGTGCTCGGTTTCACTATCACAGGCGGATCCGGCACGTATATTTTCGCGCAGGACGATGTGATCGGCGAACATTGGATCGGCGGCGGTGGTGTCATCCTGAAAGATGCGGGCGGGCGAATCGCGTATAATATCATCTGCGAGAATGTAATCGACCCCCCCGACTCAGGATATTTTTCGTTCGGTGGAGGTATTGCTGCGGAGTACACGAGTATAAAAAAGCGGCTCCCTCCTTCTGTCATCATAGAACAGAACATTGTTCACAATAACAAATGCCGTGGTGTCTACGCCGAGGCGGCCGGAATGTGGGTTGGACAACCAGGTATTGTCCGGCATAATGTCGTCATGTTCAACTACCTGCGGTCGGAACGGCGGAATCCCGGCGGCGGTATCTATGTCGCTATGATGGACGAGTATGACATTCGTGTGGAAGCTAATTACGTCACTCACAATCGTGCCGGTATCGGCGGAGGAATACTAGTGACCTCTGCATTCATCCGCCGCGGCAGGGCGATCTTCACTAATAATATCATCGCAGAGAACGAAGCGCTGGAAGTGGGCGGCGCTGCAAATATTGCCGAAGAGGCATATGCTATTTTCGTAAATAATACTATCGTCCATAATAAAGGATTGGCCAGTGGTGGAGGAATCAATGTTACGTACGGAGCTCATGCTACTTTGGTAAACAATATTCTATGGAACAATGCGGCCGATCAGGTCTCCATCTGGGGAAATCTCCAGGCATACAATAATCTTTCCGAAGGAGGTCTTCCCGGAAAGGGCAACATTTCAGTAGATCCCCGTTTTCTTCCCGGCGATTCTTTATTCCGGCTTTCACCGGAGAGTCCCTGCATTGGAACAGGAGCACCGACACTTCGCATATTAGCGAAAGAGTTTTCCATGCCGCAGAAAGATTTCCTCGATTCGCTCCGCTCACTTCCACAGGGATCGATGCCGGACATCGGCGCCTTGGAATCTCCGTGGAGTCACACCGCATCGTCTGACAGGATTCTGGAAGATCAGTCTGCCTCGGTACAGTCCCACGTGAAACTGACGATGTTCCTCCGGCAGATCACTCCGACCGAGCGAACAAGTGTGAGCCGGGAGATTATCAGCGCCGGGAAGATCGCCACAACGATCGTTGTGAACGATACTGCGATGACCTCCATTCACACGGAAGTCCCTCCTCTTTCCTTTACCCTTCCCCCGGGACAAAACCTTCTGGAAGTGGAGATCGTCGCACGTGCGAGAGATTCGTCCGAAGGACTCAACGTCTATTACCATCTTAAAGGGGCCGATCCGCAAGTGAGGATCCTAAGGAGGAAAAGTTCCTATCTGTACTACTCCTATTCCGATCTGAAACCGGGTAACTATCAATTGATCATACAACCCCAGGATGAAAGTATGATCATTGGATACACTAATAGGTTTTCCATCAACATCGCCATACTGCCATATTGGTATCAGCGGTGGTGGGCATATGTGCTCTTCGCCATTACTGTGCTTGGCATCTCCTCCGGACTGTACCGGATGCGATTGAAGAGAGTATTGTTGGAGCAACGGTTGACAAACGAACATCTCCAATCCGAAAAACTGAACGAATTGAGTCAGTTAAAATCCCGTTTCCTCGCCAACGTTTCGCATGAACTGCGGACTCCCCTATCTCTGATTACAGGTCCGGTGGAACGGCTTTTGGAAAACGAATCGAATGAACAAGAGAAGGAACAGCTGGGATTGATTCACCGGAATGCCCAGCGATTGATGCGGTTGATAGAACTGCTGTTGCAATATTCCCGGCTGGAATCAGGAACTATCAAACTGCGCGTAGCACACGAAGATATCTTACCGATTCTCCGCAGGATCACAGGATATTTTTCCAGCCCTGCCTCCAAAAAACACATCGATCTGCGGTTCACCACGGGACAGGAACGTTTGACGGGATGGATTGATACGGAAAAAGTGGAACACATTCTGCAGAACTGTATTTCTAATGCCATCAAATTTACCTCCGAAGGGGGAACGATCGAAGTCTGTGCAGGAATGGAACGCGATCATCTGGTCCTCACTGTCACCGATACCGGTGAAGGAATCGCCCCGGAACATTTGCCGCATGTATTCGACCGATTCTACCGCGTCGATACAACACATAAGACCGAGGGGACCGGGATTGGATTGTCCCTTTCTAAAGAATTAGCCGAGATCCATCATGGTTCAATCCAACTGGCGAGCAAGTTGGGAAAAGGAACTGTCGCAACGATACGCATCCCGCTTTCCGGTTACAGTGCGAAGGAAACCGATACAATGAGAGAAATTTTACCGCCGGTCCAGGACCAACTACAGGTTGAATCTCTGCGTGGTGCAGCGGACATTTCACGCGAAGCGGACGAACGTCCGATCATTCTTGTCGCCGAAGATAATGAAGATGCGCGGATATTCATCCGATCTCAGCTCTCCCGCCACCATCAGATCATTGAAGCAACGGACGGTGAACAGGCGCTGCACAAAACGAAATTCCAGATCCCCGATCTTGTTATCAGCGATGTGATGATGCCGAAGCTGGACGGACGGGAACTTTGCACAGCGTTGAAACAAGATGAACGGACCTGCCATATTCCCGTGATCCTCCTGACGGCACTTTCTGAGAAGGAGGACAGGATCAAGGGACTCAACACTGGTGCGGACGACTATCTGGTGAAACCATTCGACGCCGTGGAGTTGCAAATACGCGTCCGCAATCTGCTGGAGAACAGAAAAAAACTCCGTGAAGCGTTCGGCAAAACAGTTCCCTTGAAACCAGGTGAGATCTCCATGCCCTCTCTTGATGATGTGTTTCTTGGCAAAGCAATCTCAATCGTCACCGCACATATGGCGGACGAAGGATTCGGCGTAGAGACATTCGCACGGGAGATATTCCTCAGCCGAACGCAATTGCAGCGGAAGATTAAAGCAATCACCAACCTCCCCCCAAGCGATTTCATCCGTCACCTCCGACTGCAACGAGCGAAGGAACTGTTGGAAGTCCATACCGGGAGCATTTCAGAAATTGCCGACAGCGTCGGTTTCACCAATCACTCCTACTTTGCCAAATGTTTCCAGGAACAATTTGGCATCCTCCCTAATCAAGTCCGCAACCATCAAAAATAATACTTTTTTGTCCTGTTCGGGTGAAACATTCAACGTTGAAAAATGCATCACCTGTGGTATAGTCTGCATCATTGGTGTTAACCCTCTTTCGGAGATTTTCTTTACTATTGGCGAATCATTTTAACTGATTCGCCACCACCCAAAGGAGGTCATATGTTTTTTCGCCATGCTGCCATTGCATCCATATTTTTGGTTCTTTCGATCGCTGTTGCAAAAACAATTAAAGTCCCGCAGGATTTTGCAAAGATCCAATCGGCGATTAATGCCGCAGCTGACGGAGATACCGTGCTGGTGGCTGAGGGGACGTACACAGAAAATATTCTCATATCAAAAAAAATTGTCGTGGGTAGTCTCTATATCAAGGACGAGGATACGGCACATATATCTATGACTATATTGGACGGTAGCACACCAACACACCCAGATTCGGCATCGGTCGTGCGCATTGTTGCAGGAACCGACAGTACAACCATCATTTCAGGATTTACAATTAAAAATGGACTCGGCACAAAATTAGACTTACCTGGAACCTACGATTGGCTATCCGGCGGAGGCATTAGAATATTTGCCGGTAGCGCAAAGATTACCCATAACATTATCACAAACAATACGTTGAATTCCGCTCTTGGCGTCTATGGTGGCGGTATCGCCATTGATCCTGTTTTGGGACCAATCGGATATTGGGTGATTGAACATAATCGGATTTTCAACAATAGTATCTCATCAACAGGTAACGCGGCTGAAGGTGCGGGAGTATGGATGACCGACGATGGCAGGTTCGCACATAATGAGGTCTCAAGTAATATTGCATCAAGTACAACATCGTATTCGGCAGGTGGTGGTATTTTTCTATTGCCAATGCCAGAACATGGAACATCTACTATTCTCATCGCTGGAAACATATTCCAAGGCAATCAAGCATCGGTCGGTGGAAGTTTTTGGATGGGAGCTCACTCCACGTTAACGCCAAGGCCAATTGTGACATTAATGAATAACCTGATCATCGGTAATACAGGAGCAAGCGGATCCGCAATGACTGTGAACAGTGGGGACTTCATACTTATAAATAATACAATTGCTCATAACACTGGAAGTGAAGCGATCAGACTCTTTGATCAGCGTGGAACTTTAACATTCAAACTTCTGAACAATATTCTGTGGAATCCTGGTTATGGTGAGTTCACTGCGATCGAGAAAGCTGTAGGGATTTACAACAATATTCGCGGCGGCATGATTGGCACCGGAAACATCAACACCGATCCATTGTTTGTTGCAAATGATTTATTATATCATCTTTCCAATTCAAGCCCGTGTATCGGTGCGGGTATTGCCTCAGCCTCAGTGGGCGGTGTAACAGTAAACGCCCCATTGTTCGATTACTTCAATACGCCTCGACCACGGGCTGCAGAAACACCACCGGATATGGGCGCGGTAGAGAATGATCTATCAATGGATGAAAAATCCGGACTTGCCGTATTCGGACTCGGACTTGGGAGAAGTATTTCATTCCGTGAGATTACATTATCGGCAGCTGGAACACAAGTTCGTACCAGGCAATATGGACCTTATGTCATTACCAAAGACTCAATGGTTGGTACTCAGCATTGGTATTTTGATCCTTTATTTAATGCTTGGCTATGGTATGGACCTGGAGGACTTTGGCTAAAGTTTCTTCCATTTACACCTACATTTGATTCCAGCCGAAATCTTTTCCTAAAATGGCCCTGCAAGAAAGGAGATACGTACAACACGAAGTATTATGGGTTTGATGTAGAAGCAACAGTAGATGCTGTTGATTCAATCATCACGGTACCGGCTTTTACCGATACATGCGTAGTGGTTACTTTCCGTAACTCCGGCCAAGTTATGTCAAAAATGTGCTTTGCTTCAGGGGTTGGTTGGATGAAAGAAGACGACTTCTACACATATTCGACAATGGATGTAATTAATTTTTTACCTCTGGTTACTTATCCACATTTCAGATATGAAGTAACAGCATTTACCCCTACAGGTGTCAAAGATTTAGATTCGGAAACGCCATTAAATTGGAAGCTTCTACAGAATTATCCTAACCCGTTTAATCCAACAACAGTCATAAGTTATCAGATACCAGAAATCAGTCAAGTGAGCATAAAAATTTATGATCTGCTCGGAAGAGAAGTTGCCACACTCGTAAACGAAGAGCAATCTGCCGGATGGAAAGAGGTGCGGTGGAATGCAACGCACTTTGCGAACGGAATATATTTGGTAAGAATGCAGGCAGGAAGTTTTGTTGATACGAAGAAGATGTTATTTATGAAATAAACATTGAGCACCGATTCCTGGAATGGTTTCCGTCAAAGGCGGACAAGTGTAAGCTTTTTATCGCTTTACTTAGAAAATAATTTTCGGAGAATTTATGAAACTTTGCTCATTTTTTTTGATGTCAATATTATTATTGGCACCTCTTCACTCCCAATGGATCCAGACCGGTCCCTATGGAGGTCCAGTCAAATGTTTCGCCATCGCCGGCACAACGATCTTTGCTGGAACTTCGGGCGGTGGTGTTTTTATTTCCACGAATAACGGAACAAGTTGGAAAGGCGCGAATGGTGGCCTAACGAGTACTACCATCCAATCAATTGTCATCTCGGGCACGAACGTGTTTGCAGGAACTTATGGTGGAGGTGTTTTCATTTCCTCAAATAATGGAACAAGCTGGAGTAGTGCTAATTCTGGTTCTCCAATCTATGATGTTCGAGCCTTTGCTATATCGCCCGACGGGTTTGGAGGTGTCAATCTCTTTGTAGGAGGTTATGATGGTGTCTTCCTTTCCACGAACGACGGGGCAAGCTGGACTCAAGCAAATTCCGGATTGACGAATACGTTAGTTAATGCCCTCACCGTCAGAGGCACGAATCTCTTCGCCGGGACAAATGGTGGAGTTTTTCTTTCAACCAACAACGGCGCAAACTGGAATGCTGTCAATAATGGTTTGACGAGCTCTCATGTCCGTTCTCTTGCTTTCACCGGTACAAATCTCTTTGCCGGAACTTCGGATGGCGGCGGCGTTTTTCTTTCTACCAACAACGGCGCAAGTTGGACACCAGCAAATACGCCATTTCCGAGTTTCTCTCAAATGGTACAATTTGGCCCGAATATCCTTGCGGGTACCCCCACGGGAGTCTTTCTATCAACCGACTATGGCACAAGTTGGACTGAAAAAAGCTTAAAGGATACTTCAATCTTTGCTCTTGCAATCACTGGTCCAAACCTCTTTGCAGGAACTACTGAGGGTGTCGCTGTATCTGCGGATAGTGGCGCCACCTGGAATCAGATGAATACAGGCCTCGTTTCAGGAAATGTGAATGCCCTAGTCGTTTCAGGTTCGAATCTATTCGCAGGAACGTGGGACGGAGTCTTTCATTCTACAAATGACGGAGCAAGCTGGACTCGTATCAATACCGGTCTGACAAACGAATCTGTCCATGCCATTGCAGTCAGTGGCACCAATATCTTTGCAGGAACATACGGCGGCGGGGTGTTTCTTTCGACAAACAATGGTACACACTGGAGTGTTGTAAATAACGGTCTGCCATATCATGATGTTCTTTCTCTTTTGGTAAGTGGAACAAGGATTTTCGCAGGAACAACCGGAGGTGGAATTTTTCTTTCGACTGATAATGGTGCAATGTGGACCCCTTCTTACAATGGATTAACAGATGGAAATATCAATTGTTTGGCCATTTCCGATACAAATCTTTTCGCCGGCAGTGAAGAACTGTGGACAACAAGTTTCGGCTGGGGTATAGTATTTCGTTCCACGAACAATGGTACACATTGGAACTTGGTCATGGAGGATGTGTATTGTTCAGTCAGAGCTCTTGCAGCCACTGGCTCGAACGTCTACGCTGGAATGTCGAGAGACGGATTCCCAAGAGGAGGAGTTGCGCTCTCCACTGACAACGGAACAAGTTGGAATACAATCAACACTGGACTGTCGGAGGACCGCGATATTTGGGCACTCGCTGTCAGCGAAACGAGTGTCTTTGCCGGAGATAGGGGTAGTGGTGTCTACTATTCCGCCAACAACGGCGGAATCTGGCTTGCCGTCAATAGTGGACTGACAAGCACTGACGTGCGAGCACTCGCTGTTAATGGCACGAATCTTTTTGCAGGGACTCAGGGCGGCGGCGTGTGGAGACGGCCGTTATCAGAAATGATCTTAACATCTGTGAATCAGTATACAATCGAACCGCCTAAATATTTTACCCTCTCACAAAATTACCCCAATCCCTTTAATCCATCCACATCAATTCGTTACGCTCTCCCCTCCTCCGCACACGTGATGCTGACCATTCATGACATTCTCGGACGAGAAATTGCGACACTTTTAAACGAAGAACAGACTGCGGGATGGAAGGAAGTGCAGTGGTCCGCCAAAGGCGGATCCGCCACTGGCGGAAATGCATCAAATTTTGCAAGCGGGGTGTATTTGGTGAGAATGAAATCGGGAAATTTTGTGGAGACAAAGAAAATTTTGCTGATGAAATGAAGTTCAACCTTGTCAAGGTTATTCAAAAGCTCACGAAACCTTGACAAGGTTCATGCCACTACTACTTGTCCGCCAGTGACGGAAAGTGTGCTACACCATTTTGTTGTAAAATCAATTTTGAGGATATATGAAAAAGATTTTTTTTATTTTTGTTTTTTGCTGCACAGTAGGTACACCATCATTATCCCAAGAGACATGGGTGTTTCAGTGGGAAACAATGAATCGTACTTGCATGGTAGATTTTCCATCCTCTCGAACCGGACAAATAGGACTACCTGTTGTATTCAATCTGCATCCTTATGATTGGACTGCTATCCAAACGCGTGACTATCTAAAGATGCATCTGCTGGGAGACAGTGTAGGATTCATTACAATCTACCCCAGCGCCAGCGATCTCACTCATTGGAACAGCGGTATTTCTGACAATCCTTCCTGGGTTACACCAAATTCTAATGATGTTGGATTCATATCGAAAGTCATCGATTCTCTGATTGTGCGATACTCAATCGATACCGCTCGTATTTATTCGTGCGGCTATTCTAATGGCGGGTTTATGAGTTTGAAACTTGCCGGACTGCTAGGTAATAGAATTGCCGCTATTGCAAGTGTATCGGGTATTCTTTCAAACAGTACAGCCTCAGCGTACAAAACAACAAAACCTGTACCTGCACTATTTATTCACGGCACAAGTGACGGTGAGGTCCCTTTCAACGGTGGAAAAACGGGTTGGTACTCAGTTGGTGAAACAGTAGAATTTATCAGGGATAAAAATTTTTGTTTACTACCTGCTGAAACTCTCTTTGTTCCCAATGTAAATCTTACAGATCAATCGACTGTTGAGAAGTATACTTATCGGTCGTCGACAAATTCTTCGAACGTCATTCTTTACAAAGTGATTGGTGGTCGCCATGTGTGGCCTGATGCACCCCCTTTAGGAAGTGTCCCTATTAATAGAGATATCAATGCCTCTCGCGAAATCTGGAACTTTTTTAAACTATACACCATGTCCAGTGTAACGTCTATTCAAGATTTTGACAAAATTTTTCCATCAGATTTTTCTCTTTCGCAAAACTTTCCCAATCCATTTAACCCAACAACAGTGATCAGGTATCAGTTACCAGTGAACAGTAACGTCAGTTTGAAAATTTACGATTTACTGGGACGAGAAATTACAACGCTCGTGAACGAAGAACAATCTGCGGGATGGAAAGAAGTGCAGTGGAATGCCTTAGGTTTTGCTAGCGGAGTATATTTCGTAAAAATGATTTCAGATAATTTTACTGGGACAAAAAAAATTTTATTGATGAAATAAATTAAGTGATGCCATGACTTGAAGTCATGGCATCACTATAATTAAAAATATTTTGGAGGCTGTATGAAAAAATGCTCAATCATCATTGTATTTGTTTTCCAA
>JBAYIS010000052.1:0-16991 GCA_041665525.1 Bacteroidota bacterium
TGGTTGCAAAATTATCGCCGAGTGCTCGTCCGTCATGATTACCATCTTGATAATTTTCTTGGCTTTGTACATCTCGCATGTATCCAAATTCTTATGCGGAGGTGTTTTTGAGACCGCTTCTAGAAATATAATTTATTATCACCCTAAATTCAATAAACTTCATTCAAATGCAAATATTCAATGCGGATGATTGATAATACCCTGAAATTGCAATTTTATTTAAAATTTGCCTTGAAATAGCACGCCATACGATATTTACTTGGTTTTTTGAACATATCCTTATTGACGATTTAAAATAAAATAATCCTCCTGTCAGAGGATTATTAAATGGTTTTTTGTATAAAATTCAGCGGATTCTCTTTTTCTTTTCTTTTTTCCTCGTCGGTTCGACAACATTCTTTGATTTAACAGTAAGAACAGGACAAGGTGAAGTCCTGACGACTCGTTCTGCTACGCTGCCCAGTAATACATGTTGTATCCCCGTCCGGCCGTGGGTGCTCATAATGATCATATCGATAGTATGCTCCTTGGCGTATTGAACGATCGATTGTGCTGCATTCCCTTCCGTTATCACCATCTGAAGTTTTGTGGAAAAGAAAGGTTGAAAGGTGTTGGAGAATTCCTTCAATTGCTTCCGCTCATACAACAGGATTTCCTCACGGAATTTATCGAATGTTAGATCAACCGTATGATACGCGACCGTGGGAAGATTGTCCACACTATAGAACAGTGTGACTTTTGCTTTTTCCTTTTTCGCCAGCCAAGCGGCATATTCCATAGCCGAATATGATGCGGTCGACAGATCGGTCGTCACCATGATGTTTTTTATCGCGATCATCGTCAATTCCTTCCGGCATCCACTACTGACTCTTTGAGGTCAGTTGCTGCATTTCCTCGCGCAGTTTTGACAACCGCGCGTTCACTTCCTGTATCCGTTTACGGATTTTATTATAGTCCAAAGGATATTGAGGATGTTCCTCGTAATATTGAAGGACCTTCTCCACCTCGTACGAGAGTTCTTCGATCGCCTTTTGTTCTTCAATAATCGGTGTGATGATTTTAGCCATTAAAGCCATTATGATCCGCCCTTTGTACTGTTTGAAATACTGACCCACCGTTCCAGTTCTTCACGGACAGAAGGATGGGCGATAGAGATCAACGCCTCCGCCCGCTGTCGCAAAGTTTTACCTTTCAATAACGCGATCCCGTACTCCGTTACAACATATTCAACATCTCCTCTGGTTGTCACTACACCGGCACCTTGTTTCAACGTGGAGGTGATCCGTGAAAACGCATTCCCCTTAGACATGGAAGGCAGCGCAATGATCGCCTTGCCATTTTTCGCTGCACAGGCACCGCGAACAAAGTCCAACTGTCCGCCAAATCCGCTGTAGATTTTCGTACCGATAGAATCGGCGCACACCTGTCCTGTAAGATCCACTTCGATGGCGGAATTAATAGAGACCATCTTTTCATTTTGCGCAATGATGAACGGATTGTTCGTCAGTTCTGTTGGGAGCAGTTTGATCTCCCGATTCCGGTGTGCAAAATCATACAACCGCCGGGAACCGAGAATGAACGTGGCGATTGAATACCCCGGATGCAACGATTTTTTTCGATTTGTAATCACCCCTTTTTCCATCATTTCCATCATCCCGTCCGAAAACATCTCCGTATGCACACCCAAATCTTTCTTACCTTCCAGCGCACTCATCACAGCATTCGGGATACCGCCGATCCCCAGCTGTAGTGTTGATCCGTCTTCAATCAAGGGGGAAATGTAATCCGCGATTTTCAATTCGATCTCGCCGATCTCCGGTTTGGGAAGTTCAAATAACTGTTCCGTCCGTTCTACTATGTAGTGGATTTTCGATACCGGCACGAGCGATTCACCGTACGTAAACGGGACTTGCTCATTTATCTGGGCGATCACTACCTTCCCGGATTCGATTGCCGCGCGCGATGCAGCACATTCAACGCCAAGACTGATGAAGCCGTCATCGTTCGGAGGCGATACCATCACGTACACTACATCCAAAGGAATAATATTCTTGTAGAACAGTGAAGGTATTTCGCTTAGAAACACCGGCAGATAATCCGCTGTGTGGCGTTGGATAGCTTTCCGGTCGGCGCCGCCCACAAAAAAGGATACGTGTCGGATATGATCGCGCATCTCTTCGTCATAGAATGGATCGCTCCCCATTAACAGAAGATGATAGACCGAAACGTTCTTTAGTTCGCTTTTGCGTTTCGCAAGTACTTCCAAAAACGTTTTGGGTGACGCCGCGTTGCCGCTGACAAAAACATTATCCCCGGAATAGATCAACGCTGCCGCGTCCTCTATGGAAATACACTTTGACCGGTACATGTTTTTCCAGATCGGTCTTTGCTGAATACTTTCTTCGATGTGCTCTGCCGTTGATATCATAACTTCATCCAATTTTTCAGTATAGTATTACATTGGTAATTGAACCGCGTAGGATCGTCCTCTACGTGCCTCGAACACTCTTTGGTAACGGAAACCACATCCCTTCACTCTCTTCCGGTCAGCCGAAAATTAAACTTGATGGCTACCCATACCTGGATCGGACCGCTATTCATAATCGCAGGAGTAAATTGATACTTCATTGCCGCTTTCACCGCTTCGTCATTGAAGATCGCTCCCCCTTCTTCCTTGATCACAACTGCTTTTTTCGGTTTGCCGGTTTTGTCGACCAGGATTTTTACCCAAACAACCCCTTCCATATTCGACCGGCGTGCAATTTCGGGATAGGTCGGTTTTTCTGCGTGTATAATTTGCGGTATTTTCTCCACCGCCACGAATTCATTCAATCCCGGTTCATCGTCCTCAATTCTCACATCCTCTTCTATGCGGATCTCCCCTCCGGACCCTTCGCCATCACCTATGACATTGTTGGTTACTGCACTCATTTCCGATTGTGTTGCAATCGTCTGCTCAGGATTGATCTCTGCATCCGGTACTGGTACCGGAGTGCCGATATTCGGTTTACCAATTTTTGCTACTCCTACAACCGGAGCCGTCATAGAGTTGGTAATCGACGGAGGTGGACCAAGTTCGCTGTACTTCATGATCCGGATTTTCATGATCGGTGCATCCTCTTCCCAGCTCTGGTAATATTCCACACCGTAATACGATCCGATCACAGCAACGTGAAACAACGCGGAGATCAATAATCCTCGTTCAAGATTTACTCCGAGAAGCCGTTTTAATTCCCTTCGTGCTTGAGCAACAGAATATGCTGCGGGGAAAAAAACTGGGACAATCTTGCTTTTGGAATGTAACTTTATCGGCAGTGGATGATGAAATAAGAGATTCATACCATCCTCCTTTCTCCCGTTACATTTTTAAAAAGCAAAGAGCGTACCGCAGAAAATGGTTATTTTCCGGCAAATTAAGCAGATTTCAGGTGTTTATATTTCAAAGGTGGGAAAATGAGCAAGTGATTCTTAATCATGGGAGGGGTATTTCTGACAAAACTATCGGATTGCATGAGCAATCCGATAGTTTTTGTTATCGTCAGAATTCCGGTGCCATCTCCCATTTCTCCGGTGAACGCCAGAGTTGGGATAACAACATATCACGCATTAGCATGAACTCCTTGGGAAGACGGTCATACAATTTGATAAAAAGTTCTTCATGAGACAGGATCTCTTTTTTCCAAAGTTCCTTGTCGATCGCCATCAGTTCATAGAATTGTTCCTGGGAAATATCGTGCCATCCGGTAAAATCCATGTCTTCGTATCGCGGCATCCAACCGATGGGGCTTTCAATGGCAAACGCCTGTCCATGGACCCGCTCAACGATCCACTTTAACACGCGCATATTGTCACTGAATCCCGGCCAGAGGAAATTCCCCTGGGAATCTTTCCTGAACCAGTTCACATTGAATATCCGCGGGGGATTATAGATTTCCCGTCCAATCTTCAGCCAATGGTTGAAATAATCCGCCATGTGATAGCCGCAAAACGGAAGCATGGCAAACGGATCTCGGCGAACCTCCCCGGTTGCTCCAACGGCAGCGGCGGTTGTTTCAGAACCCATCGTTGCAGCCATATAAACTCCGAAACTCCAATTGATCGCTTGAGTGATCAGCGGAATGGTTGTGCTTCGCCGGCCTCCGAAAATAAATGCGCTGATCGGAACGCCTTCCGGATTTTCCCAGTCTTTGTCTATGGACGGACATTGATAGGCTGGAGCAGTAAAACGTGAATTCGGATGTGCGGCTTTTTTCCCGCTGCTTGGAGTCCAGGGTTGTCCTTGCCAATCCGTTATTTTTTCCGGCGGTGTTTTGGTCATCCCTTCCCACCACACATCGCCATCTTCCGTCAAAGCAACATTGGTGAAGATCGCATTTTTTGTAATGGCAGCCATCGCATTCGGATTTGTCTTTTCCGAGGTTCCGGGAGCAACACCGAAATAGCCTGCTTCAGGATTGATGGCATATAGACGCCCGTCGCTACCGGGTTTTATCCATGCAATATCGTCTCCCACCGTTGTTACTTTCCAGCCGGCAAATGATTTTGGAGGGATCAACATCGCAAAATTTGTTTTCCCGCAGGCACTGGGAAATGCCGCACCAACATATGTCTTTTGACCATCCGGGGATTCAACACCGAGAATCAGCATATGCTCGGCAAGCCAACCTTCGTCGCGTGCCATAGAAGAAGCGATACGCAATGCAAAACACTTTTTACCCAGCAATGCATTACCGCCGTAACCGCTGCCAAAAGACCAAATGCTTCTCTCTTCAGGGAAGTGGACGATATATTTATGCTCTTTATTACAAGGCCAGGGAATATCTTTCTTCCCTCCCGTTAACGGCATGCCGACGGAATGGATACACGGGACAAATTCTCCGTGTTCGCCCAACACATCGAAAATTGCTTTCCCCATCCGCGTCATGATCCGCATATTCGTTACGACGTACGGTGAATCGGAGATCTCCACGCCGATATGTGCGATCTTCGAACCCAACGGTCCCATGCTGAACGGAATAATATACATTGTTCTTCCGATCATGCAACCGTCGAATAATTTGTTCAGAGTCACCTTCATCTCTTTGGGATCAACCCAATTATTGGTCGGCCCTGCATCTTGACGTCGTCTGCTGCAGATAAATGTACGGTCTTCCACACGGGCAACGTCGGAGGGATCTGACAATGCCAGATAACTATTGGGGCGTTTTTCCGGATTGAGTTTCTTGAATGTCCCGGATTTCACCATCAGATCGCACAGTTCATTGTACTCTTTTTCTGAACCGTCGCACCAATAAATATTGTCCGGTTTGGTAAGGGCAACAATTTCCTTGACCCATTGTTTCAGTCGGTCATGCTTTACATAGGAGGGTATTTCCATGCCAAAAATTCCTTGAGATTTGAATGAAGGAGAAAAGACTGTGACAGAAAAATACTACTATTTCCCCGCGAATTCAACGGACAAAATTGGATGGATTTACTAAGATTATTTCTCTTTAAGTGGAATTCCAAGCTCTTCAAACTTGCGGTAGAGCGTTGACAAACTCAGTCCCAGATCCTTAGCAACTTTTTCTTTATCCCCGTTATGATTCTTCAGTTTCTGTTCGATGTACCGCCGTTCGAACATATGTACTGCATCCTTCAGGGATTGGGATGAATAATCAATCACAGAGATCTGCGCGCTTGCCTGCAGTTCTTCCGGTAGATGATGTACATCGATCATTTCCGCATCGCAGAAGATCATGGCGCGTTCTACGATATTCTGCAGTTCACGGATTTGACCTTTCCATTGATGGTTCACGAGAGCGCTCATCGCCTGATTCGTGATTCCTTTAATGGATTTCCCCATTTCCAGGCGAAATTTTGAAATGAAAGAATTGACCAAAAGCGGAATATCTTCGGACCGCTCATTAAGCTCCGGCAAATGGATCTCAACAACATTCAACCGATAGAAAAGATCCTCACGGAATTTGCCTTTCGCAATTTCTTCCTTCAGATTGCGATTGGTCGCTGCAACGATCCGCACATTGATCGGAATAGTCTCGTTGCTTCCCACCGGGGTTATTTCCCGTTGCTCCAGTGCACGGAGAAGTTTCGGCTGAAGATGTAAGGGCATTTCGCTGATCTCATCAAGCAGAAGTGTCCCGCCTTCGGCAGCCTTAAAACCGCCGTCTTTATCACTCGTCGCTCCGGTGAACGACCCTTTCTTATGGCCGAAGAGTTCGCTTTCGAACAGTGTTTCGACGATCGCGCCACAGTTAATGGCGTGAAACCGTTTATTGTTCCTTTTGCTGTGGGAATGGATCGCACGAGCGACCAGTTCTTTCCCCGTTCCGCTCTTGCCGGTGATCAGCACTGTACCGTCTGTCGGAGCCACTTTCTGGATATCGGAAAAGATTTTTTTCATCGCATCGCTTTGACCGATGATGGAAGAGAAGTCAAACTTCCGGTTCACTTCCTGGCGGAGCATTGTGTTTTCCAGGACCAATTCTTTATACTCGAACAATTTCTTGATGCGGAACAACAGATCGTCAAATTCGATCGGCTTCAGAAGATAATCATAAGCGCCTTTTCGGATAGCGGCAATCGCCGTTTCGATGGAGGCATACGCGGTGATCATGATGACAAACGTATGCGGGAATCGTTCCGAGATCTTCTCCATCAGATCCGGACCCCGTAATTCCGGCATTTCGATGTCGGTAATAACAAGATCGAACATATTCTCATTCAACATTTTCAAAGCGACTGCGCCATTCTCAGCTTTGCGTACATAGTACCCTTCTTTTTCCAACACATAGGTGATGGAATCACGAATGATCTCTTCATCATCAACGACAAGAATTTTCTTTTTCATTTACATTCCTTTGATCGGTAATCGGACAACAAATGTCGTACTTTTTCCTTCTTCACTTTCTACATGGATATCACCGCCGAAATTCCGGATAATCCCCAGACTCACCCACAAACCCAGACCGGTCCCTTTTCCTACCTCTTTCGTCGTGAAAAACGGATCGAATATCTTTCCTATGTTCTTCTCGGCAATTCCCGTGCCATTATCCGTTATGCTAATTTCGACCTTTTCGTCCGATTGTTTTGTCATAATTGAGATTGAAGAGTCTGAAATTCCCATACTCGCGTCAACGGCATTCATTAAAATATTCAAAAATACCTGAAGTAACTGATCGTGCACGGCATGAACAAAACCGAGATTCTCTTCGAGAGCGACGTTAAGCTTGATGGACCGTGCTTTTTTCCCATATTGAACGATATTAATTGCCTCGCGAAGCACTAGATTAACACTGACATCTTTTACCTCGTGCGTCGATGGACGGGAGAAGTCGACCAATTCCCTGATAATCTTAGCAATTCTATTAATTTGATTCTTTACCAGTTCAAGTTTTTCCTGGACGAAATCATCATTGGATTGGCGCTGCACTACTTGCACCAACGATGATATGGACGTGAGAGGGTTTCCGACCTCATGGGCGATTCCAGCGGCCAGTGTGCCGAATGTTTCCATCTTTTGTGAACGAACTACCTGCCGTTCCAGGATCTTTTGATCAGTGATGTCCCGATGTGCTCCAAGAAAGCCTATCACTTTTTTATCCTCATCGATAATTGGAGAAATCACTAGTTCCGAGTGAAACAGTTCACCATTCTTCCTTTTGTTTTGCAGTTGTCCAACCCACTGTTCGCCGGAATTTATTTTAATCCAGACTTTTTTCCAGAAGTCTTTGCCGTGCCGTCCGCTGTTCAGGATGCTCGGATTCTGACCAATCAGTTCTTCTCGAGAATATCCAGTGATGTGTTCAAACGCGGGATTTACATAGATCATCTTCCCTTCGGTGTTGGTTATTTGAATGGGATTGACAGTACGATGAATTACTTCCGAAAAACGGATCAGTTCAATTTCCTTATTGTGCTGAACGGTGATATCTTTTATCACTACAAGGTACAACTGTATTTCGGATGCCGGGACCGGGAGTACAGTCACTTCTGCATAACAATGGTCCCCTGCAGTGAAGAAAAGATCGGAACGGAATACCTGCAATGTTCCATTGAGTGCTGCCGAGAAATGCTCCCTCCCTTCGAACGAAAACAGTTCGATCAATGCAGAGCCGGATATTTTCCTTTGCTTTGCCTTGGCATTCATGTCGATGATGGTGGTTGATCCGTCAACGATGAAGGCATAATCATTCCATTCAGTGAAGATGGTCTTATAAATATCGTGTGTAAGTTTCATAGGATAGGATTTAGGTACGATTGAAACTACAACAATTTCCCTCGGATTTCAATCAACAAAAAAGCCCGCTGGGCGGACTCTCACATGATTCATTTCCGATCGATTATTGAAAGATCATGGACCGCATGGAAACTGAACTCATATCAAAATCGTCATTAAAGAATCTTGGCGTTTCCTCTGTATGCTGGAATCCAAGCACGTACAGCAGCGGCAGAAAATGGTCGACGGTAGGATGTGCTAATTGGGAAATTGAACCGAGTTTCTGGAATTCCAGGATGGAACGATGGTCTCCGCTCTCAAGCCATTGCTTGATCCTGGCATCGAATTCTATCGCCCAGTCATATGGTTTTGCATTCTGTTGAAAATTGACTGCCCGGAGATTATGAACAATGTTCCCGCTGCCGATAACCAAAACTCCCTTGTTTCTTAACACCCGTATTTCCTTTGCAAGGGCAATATGATATTCCATCGGTTTGCTGTAATCAATGCTCAATTGGAACACTGGAATATCCGCTTTTGGAAACATCTGTTTTAATACGCTCCATGTGCCGTGATCGAAACCCCAATTATCATCCAGCATGATATGCTGTTGAACAGATAATCGCTGTGTTTCTTTTGCGAATTCCGGGGCACCCGGAGCAGGGTACTGTTGTGCAAATAATTCTTCCGGAAATCCGCCGAAATCATGAATCGTTCTCGGTTGCTCCATTGCCAATACCCGCGTTCCGCGTGTAAGCCAATGTGCAGAAATAGAAAGGATCGCTTGCGGTCTCGGCAAACGTTGGCCGACCTCTTTCCATGCAGTGCTGTATCTGTTCACTTCGATCGCATTCATCGGATTGCCATGACCGACAAACAGCAGCGGCATCCGCTCACTGGAGGAAAGATCGTCCGTTATTTTTTTTAACTCATTTAATTTCATACTTCCTCCCAATAAGGGAACGATCGTCATCATTTTTATAAATTCGCTTCTCTGCATACGCTCAATTCAATGAAACCGAAGGAAATAACGCCCCCGCCATGTCATGGAACATCAGTTCAGTGAATATGTAGCTAAAGTAGGTATCCATCGGTTGTGCGGCCAGTAATGTTCTTGCGTCTGTTTCCGTCTCTGCGACCATAACGATCCACACTTTTGAGCGGTCGGCAGCAAGAGTATAACTTAAGAATTTCCGTTTCATTAACAGATCAATCACCATCGCCCGTTGCGATGGAATTAACGCAAAGAATTCTTTCGGCGGTTCAAAAGGTAATCGCACTTCGACCATAAATGTCTTCATCATTTCCATCCTTTAATCATTCATTAAAACTTCAATAAGGAGTATCGTTGACTCGTCTACCGTATGGAACATTATCTGCTCTTCATCTCGAATGCCGATAGAATCTCCGCGGTTCAGAATTTGATTGTGTACGGTCACCGTGCCATTGAGCACATATATCAACACACCGACCAGCCGATCATTTACCGAGTATCCAACATGTTTCCCCGCATCAAACGTTCCCATGAATATTGCAGCTTGCTGCAGAACGGATAGCGACGAGTGGTTGTTCGGCGAAACGAGTTCGATCAACGAATTCCGGTGCTGTGTCAGATCGTATATTGCCTTCGATTTCTGCGGATTCCTATTCAAAGAACTGGGTAAGAATCCAATCTGTATTTTTTCTGCTGTACGAGACCCAGCATTGAATTCCAGTTGATACATTCCTTTCCCGGCAGAAACTGCCTGTATTGTATTTTCGGGAAATGCGGACGTACCGCCAAAACTGTCCTGAAATCCAACGGCGCCCGATATCATGATATCCACGAGTTCCATATTCCTGTGGAGTTTCATTCCGGAATTTCCTCCTTCGGGATTGAGTGTTGCATGTGTCAATTGGACAAGATTACCGAAGCCGAGATATTTTTCATCTTCTGAACCGAAAAAAGTATCCGCACAACTCCCCCAGCCGCCTGTAATGTTCATCCGCTCTTCGGATCGATACAGCGTTACCATCATTTTCCCGCTAAACTTTTAATAAACGCGTTGACGAAATAGATCTCATCATCATTCACTGTATGTGCAAGATTGGGGTACAACCTCATTGTCACATCGGCACCCATTGTTTTAAACACTTCGGCACTTTCAATGACCCGTTCCTTCGGGATATGAAAATCCACATCGCTGCAACCAAGGAATACGGTCGTTCTTTTCAATGACTTCTGATATTCCCGTTTAATTCCCGGCGGTCCGATAATACCGCCGCTGAGAGCGAATACCGCGGCCAACTGTCTGGCATTTCGTGCTGCCCATTCCAGTGACAGTGATGCACCCTGCGAGAAACCGAGAAGCATGATTCTATTTTCGGGGATCCCGGATTTCACTATATGGTCCACAACATCCGTCAATTTCTGCAGCGCAGATGAAAGATCAGGTTCGTTCTGTTTTATCGGCATTAAAAAACTGTGCGGATACCAGGTGCCTCCGTTTGCCTGCGGTGCAATATACGAGACGCCCTCAAATAAAAAATATTGTGATAAATCCAAAATACCTTCAGCCGACGCGCCGCGGCCATGCACCATGACCATAGCAGAGGTAGAATTCTGCAGATCGTCGCCCGTCATCACCAATTTCGGTGAAATGTGCGGCGGAGTCCCCTTTGTTAACATCGATACTTGTCTCATCGTTCACCAGAATATTCGGGCATTTTGATCGGCGGCAATGTTTGTTCGATCTTACTTCGCTGCAATTCGTACCACGGCGGAAGTTTCAATTGAGTTCCCAGTGTATCCAGCGATTCGTCAACGGTAAATCCAGGATTATCTGTTGCGATCTCGTATAAGATTCCGCCCGGCTCACGGAAGTAAATGGAATGAAAATAGAACCGATCAATGATTTCAGTAGTTTGCAATCCGCTTTCCTCAACAACGTGCCGCCACTGTTCGTGCTCCTGAAAATCGTTCACTCTCCATGCAATATGGTGGACAGATCCTGCAGATTGACGTGCCCGCGGCATCGTTGGATCGACAATGATATCAACAGCCGCTTCATCGCTGCCAATACCGATCAAATAGCGTTGACGGTTTCCCTCCTGCGCCAAAGGACGTGCACCCAATAATCCCTGCAACACACTTACCGATGCATCGGATTTGTTCAAGCACATTGACACTCCAAAGAACCGTTTTATCGCATATTCCGTTGGTACATTACTTTTTTTCCACGGGAACCTTAATTCTTGTTTATCGCTAAAAACGAGTTCGATTGTCATGCCGTCGGGATCTTGAAATGAAATGACCTCGTTATTAAATATCTCTATAGGGCCGTCAAAATGGATCCCGTTTTTTGAAAGATGAGATATCCAAAAATCCTGCGACACCGACGGTACGGCAAATGCAACCCGGGAAATCTCCCCTGAACCACGGACACCACGAGCGGCTCTTCCAAACGGGAAAAATGTAATCGCTGTGCCAGGACTACCCGTCTCATCTCCATAGTATAAGTGGTAAACGTCCGGAGCATCCTGATTGATTGATTTCTTGACAAATCGCAATCCAAGGATTTTAATATAAAAATCAACATTACGCTGGGCATCTCCCGCCATTGCTGTAATATGATGTATCCCTAAAATTTTGCTTTCCATGATTCGTGCTCGATATTATTGTCATACACCCCGTACACTTTATCATACGGGGTGTGAGGTATTATTTATTTTTTCGGATTCAGTTCGATATTTAGCGTTAATCCAATCTCTTCACCAACAAGAAATCCACCTGCTTCCAGTGCTGCATTCCAGGATAAGCCCCACTCCTTTCGTTTTATCGTGGATGTTGCTTTAAACGCAGCAACGATCTGACCCCAGGGATTAATCGCCTGACCTTTGAAAATCGTTTCCAAAACGACCTGTTTGGTAATGCCCCGCATCGTAAGATCTCCGGTGATCATCAGTAGATTCTTCCCTTTTGATTCGACCTGTGTACTCTTGAATGTCAATTTCGGATTGTTCTCCGCATCGAAAAAATCAGCGCTGCGAAGGTGATTATCCCGATCGCCGTTTTCAGTATTGATGCTTTTTGTTTCGATCGTTATATCGATCACCGCATCGCTAAAGTCTTCCGTAGATGAAAGCACAGTACCTTCGAACTCTTTGAAGGTGCCTGTTACTTCGGAAATGACCATATGCGAAACTGCAAAGTTGATATTTGTATGTGCAACATCAATGTTCCAATGTTTTTGAAGACTGGTTGTTTCTGCATTCATTGTGGGGTTTGACATGATAGTACTACTTTCTTTTTTTGATAAATGAATTATGCTTTTGCTTCAATAAATTCTATTACGATGGACAATTCTACATTTTCACCGACGACAAAGCCGCCTGTTTCAATTGTTCGGTTCCAGGATAATCCCCATTCTTTGCGATTGATACTGGTTGTCGCTTTGAATGCACTCACAGCTCCTCGCATGCCTTTAACCTTCCCTTTATATTTGGTATTGAGCACAACTTCTTTCGTCACGCCGCGCATCGTCAACGCGCCAGTGATCTTGAATGTTTCATTCCCGGTCTTTTCAACCTTTGAACTGACAAAAGTAATGGTGCTATCGATTTCCGCATTGAAAAAATCAGCGCTGCGAAGATGATTGTCTCGTCCCGGTGTGCCCGTGTCAATGCTTTTTGCCTTGATAGAAACATTAATTTTGGCGTCGGTAAAGTCCTCTTTCGAAGTTTCCATTGTTGCATCAAACTCCTTGAATTGTCCCGTCACTTCCGAGATGACCATATGTTCAACAGAAAAATTGATCATTGTGTGAGATTTATCGACGTTCCATTTAGTCTGAGTAAAAACTGTCGAGAACAAAAGTATTACCGCGAGTGTAAGTGCATATATCTGTTTCATGGTGTGGGTCCTATAGATATGTTATAGATTGTTGTGAATGGAATTAATTATTGAGAGGAATAGTTCAGAGTTTAGTTTTAAGTGAAGTTCCAAGCTTTTTTAATAAATCAGAAAGTGTGACGATTTCCTGTTCATTCAAAACAGACCAGACAAGATTTTCTACATAGAGGGCATGTTTTGGAAACATCTCAGCAAATTTGATGCTTCCTTTTTCTGTTAAACGGACGTTGTAAGCACGACGATCTGTTAAATCCTTGATTCTTTCCACTAATCCCAGTTTTTCCAGATTGTCTATTACGACTGTCATGTTCCCGCCGGTAGTAAGCTTTTTGGAACACATTTCCCCGATCTTCATTGGACCTAAATGACCCAGCATTTCAATGACACCAAATTGAGTTGCTGTTAGATCATTTTCAACAATGTCCTTTTGGGTGAGAATTGCTAGCGTGTCGCTCGCTCTCGCTAATTTAACCCACATGGACATAGCCAAATCAGCGTTTTTACCGTATTTTTGAGTTGTTTTCATATTGTTTTAATTAATTAATAACTAATTATAATATAACTAATTAGTTATATTATGTCAAGACAAAATTGTCTTATATTTAAATTAATATGGCTCGGCATCACCGAGCCATATTTCATTGATAATTGGTTTTTTTACAGGCCGTCTTCAGCAATAGCCCAGGCAAGAATTGACATAGCAATAGCACCCAATTCCAGCTCCCGTGGATGCACTTTGTCGATCGTATCATGGTTTGAGTGATGATAATCAAAATACCGTTGCGACTTTGGATCCAATCCAATAAGTGCAGTTCCAAATTTCTTTAACTGACTAATATCGGCACCCCCGCCACCTTTTTCGATCTTCTCGATGCCGGCAATAGTGAGAGGCTGCAAATAGTTCAAGATTTTTTCAAACACCGAAGAATCTGCTGAAACACCGAATGATCGCGGTTGGAATCCGCCGGCATCGCTTTCGATCGCCGCAATATGTTTTTCCTTGGAATTTGCTGCTCGTACCGAGTATGCTTTCCCACCTTTCAATCCGTTCTCTTCGTTCGCAAACAATACAGCCCGAATGGTCCTTTTGGGCTTGGCGGGTAATGTTGAAATCAGATTTAATACTTCGATGCTTTGGACAATCCCGCTTCCGTCGTCATGAGCACCAGTTCCTTTATCCCATGAATCAAGATGTCCACTGACGACGATTACTTCCTCCGGATGTTCTGTTCCGCGGATTTCTCCAATGACATTGAATGACTGTACATCATCATATTTTCTTGCGCTCAACTCTACGGATACTGTCACCGAACCCTCTTCCTTAATGATGGCGCTCAACAGGTTTGCATCAAGTGTACTGATTGCTGCCGCTGGTATTTTTGGGACAGAGTCCGCATACCCCATTGCGCCGGTATGCGGTACATCATCAATTGCGTTCGTCATGGAACGAACCAAAACTCCAATGGCACCGACTTTTGCAGCTTCAATCGCTCCGCTCGAGCGTTGAAATACTGCCCCGCCGTACGCTTCACCTGTATTTAACTTGGTTTTGTCAAACGGCCTGTTGAAGAAAATGATCTTCCCATTCGCCCTTTTGCCCAGATCTTGCAGTTCTTCCAATGAGCGCACTTCAATCACACCGCCAGTAATCGATTTTCCTCCAGTGCCGATCGTCCCACCCAATGCACAAATCGTTAACTCTAATTTGCCTTTTTTTGTCTGTACATGAGCGCGCTCCACATTTCCTCGAACCCATCGAGGAACCATCACTGGTTCAAGCCAAACTGAATCTGCCCCTGCTTTCCACAATGCTTCTCTCCCCCAGATAACCGCTTTCTCGTATCCAACTGATCCGCTCAGACGGTGTCCAACATTCATTGTAAGATCCTTCAGCATCTCATAGGCAGCGAGATTTTCAAGTCCTTTATCCTTTAATTGAATGGCAGTCTCAGTATGGAGTGACTGTGCGGACGATGAAATACAACTGGAAATAAGTAAGAACCATATGAGTATACGCATTATTTTTTCTTTGATTTTTTTGGAATGAGAATTTCTCTGAGTTTTCTATATGTCGCTTTAATATCTTCCGATACGACCTTAACATCTCCCAGCGTCGGCATGAAATTCGTATCACCGTTCCACCGCGGCACAACATGGAAATGGATGTGATCGTCGATTCCGGCACCGGCAGCCCTTCCCAGATTCGCCCCAAAATTGAAGCCATGCGGCTTCAATAATTTTGTCAGTGCGTGAATCATTTCGGCAGTGGTTTGCATAATTTCAAGATTTTCTTCTGCAGTGAGATCACTCATGGATGAAGTTTGTGTATACGGAACAATCATAACGTGACCGCTATTGTAGGGATACAAATTCATCATGACGAAACAATAGCGTTTTCGGACAATAATGAGATTTTTTTTGTCATTGTTTTCCCGGAGCATTCTCGAGAACAACGATTCCCCCTTCCTCGGTTTTTCATCTTTGAACGCAGCAATATACTGAGAACGCCATGGCGAAAAGAGCTGTTTCATACGACACCTCGATCAAATCAAATAAACTACAGTGAAATATAGGCACCAAAAATATTGCGGCAAAGTGAAAATTCCTTTTTTTGGATTAAAAACAAAACCTTTTCCAGATATTGCTGCACGGTATTCAGTTCCGGAATCAAACTAAAGTCTTTAATCGTTTCATCAGTCGAGTGTTCCTCAGGCGTGTATCAGCGTTATTGATGGCGATCGCTAGCGCTTTCCGTTGTCCGACAAGAAATATCCGCTGTTTTGCTCTCGTCACAGCGGTATACAGCAAATTCCGCTGCAACATAATAAAATGAGACATCGTCAACGGGATTACAACTGCATTGAATTCATTCCCCTGGCTTTTATGAATGGTAGTGGCATACGCCAGAACAAGCTGATCCAGATCATCGAACGAATAATCTATTTGCTTGCCGTAAAACGTCACGAACAATTTCCCATCCTCCTTATCATACCCGATGATCTTTCCCATGTCGCCGTTGTACACCTCTTTTTCATAGTTGTTCCGAAGCTGCATCACTTTATCATTCAATAGAAATTTCCTCTCACTTCCCTGCCAACAGATCGATGATTTACCGTTCAGAACATGTTGAAGCTTTTTATTGAGTTCCTTCACTCCGCAGAGCGTATTGTTCATGGGAGAGAGCACCTGAATGTCGGTCAATGGATTATATTGAAAGTTTTGCGGCAGGACTGTGGAACACAATCCAACAATATGGGACTGGATCTCTTCGGGAGCCTGTGCATCAATGAATTGAAAATCCTCTGCGAATTCCGGCTCTCCGCCATGATTGATCGTATGGGAATTGGATATAATCGAACTTCTCTCTGATTGACGGAAAATCATTTCCAATCGGATGATCGAAAGAGCACCTGATTCGATAAGATCATGCAACACCTGTCCCGGTCCGACGGATGGAAGCTGATCCACATCGCCAACAAGAACCAATTGCGTCTCCGGCGTAATCGCATCCAATAAATTGGCAAAGAGTTGGATATCTACCATGGACACTTCGTCCACGATCACAATATCTGCCTGAATTGGATCCTCATTATTCCTGCGGAATGCACCGCTGTTCGGATCAAATTCCAGAATGCGATGGATGGTCTTTGCTTCCCGCGCACTCACTTCGGACAACCGTTTTGCCGCCCGCCCCGTCGGAGCACAAAGGACATAGCGCATCCCTAATTCATCCGCAAGTTCTATCATTCCATTCACGCACAGCGTCTTGCCGGTGCCGGGACCGCCGGTCAGTATCGTCACAGGATGTAAAACTGCACTAATCACGGCGAGCCGCTGTTTTTCATCAAAGGTCAATCCGTGTCTCCGCTCCACATGTTTCAA
>JBAYIS010000053.1:0-16732 GCA_041665525.1 Bacteroidota bacterium
AATGCTCCACCGGTTAGCGGACTAACAATAAACATGTGTGCTGTTGCCGGCGTTGCATGCATTGGTATCCGTTCTGCTCCCGCATGCAGTTTGCGCAAAGCATTTGCCAGCGAGAGCGGATTTCCAGACATTTGTGCTCCGGTTTCATCCGCGAGAAATTCCCGTGAACGGGAGACAGCCATTTGCACAAGCATCGCAGCGATCGGCGCAAGAATCATCATCAGGATACTGCTAAGCGGATTTCCTCCTTCTTCATCATCCGAACTGCGGCCTCCGAAAATCATTGCCCATTGCGCCATATTGGCCAGGTAACTAATTGCCCCGGCAAATGTTGCCGCGATAGTGCCAATTAGAATATCGCGATTCTTTACATGTGCCAGTTCATGTGAAATCACTCCGCGCAATTCGTCGCGGCTAAGCAACTTGGTGATCCCTTGCGTTACCGCCACTGCCGCGTGCTGCGGATCGCGACCTGTCGCAAATGCATTCGGCTGATCTCCTTCGATCATATATAACTTCGGCATCGGAAGGTTGGCGCGTAGTGTAAGTTCTTCCGTCATACTATAGAGTTCTGGCGAATCACTACGGGATAATTCCCGGGCACCATACATTTTCAGGACGATTTTGTCGCTCCACCAGTACGAGACGAAGTTCATCACACCGGCGACAATCAACGCCAGCGTCATACCGCTTTGCCCTCCGAGTGTTCCTCCAATCGTAACAAACATTACGGTGAGAACACCCATAAGGAAGAATGTTTTCATCGTGTTCATAAATTTACTCTCCAAAAAATGATTACTATGGAATTGTGGATGTAGGTAGTGTACAGTGTGCAGTTGTTACATACTACTCATCACTCATAACACTACTGGAAAATCAAAAAGTTCCATTCATTACAATTGACGAACTATTGGGGATGTTATTGCAGATATTGATACCAAATCCAATATAACAACGGCAGTGCAGTTCCAACTGATACGAACCATTTCCCGCGACCTTTGAGTCCGTTTTTCCCTTTCAGGATGAACAATCCAGAGATGCCCATAAAGATCAGGCTCACCGCGAACAGATCTGCGATATAGGTCCACAAGCCTTTGGGAGCATTCACATGGAGCTGATTCATTTCGAACAGAACCATTCTCCGGCGTGTTTGTTCAATCAATACATTTCCTGTAGGCAGGTCAACAGAATAGGTTGTTCCGGGATAGAAGAGTTGCGCTGTCTCGGGATCGGGACGGAAGTAATTTTCCGGCAATTCCGTCAGATGCAGTTGGTCCATCATAGTCGCAATGATCGTATCCTTTTCGATGGATGCGATCGGATGGATTGATACGATCTCTTTTGTCCGTACATAGTTGGGATTCCAGTCCGCAACATGATTCACTGCCAGACCGGAGATCCCGTAAATGATGACCAATGCAACGCTGAAATACCCGATGTCGCGATGCAGGACGACATTCCAGCGCCGCCAAAAGAAACGCCTCATTTATCCCCGACCTGTGCGCCTTCACCGTTGATCTGAAGGACGATTTTCGGTTCTTTAATGGAGGCTGGATCAAATTCCGTACCTTCTTTTTCAGCATGTTCTTTGCCGCTCTTAATTTGTTCTTCCACGGAATATTTCTTCACCGAGACGATTCCTTCTGCAACGACACTCTTCCCTTTAATCTCCAGCGGGAAGACAATCACGCCGTCTTCCACCTTAAAGCGGACCGATTCAAATTCCTTATCGCCGCCGATCTTGATCCAGCAGCCACGTGTTTTGCAGACATCGACGATAGGACCTTCCACTTTCACCCGTTGGCCGTTGAATTTTTCCGGTTCGGCAATGATCGCCGAGATCTTCGTTGTCTCTTTCAGCGTCACGTCCTTTCCGTAATTCTTTTTCCCTCCAGAGACCGCGATGAGAGTAATCATCATGGTGAAGAGAGTGATGAACAATGTTTTTTTCATAGCGCACCTTTTTGTCTTAAAATAAAAATGCCTCTGGATTGTCCAGAGGCAAGGAATAACATTTTGCGAAGAGCGTGCAGCATCACTTCGGCTGCTTATACATCATCATGATGAAAGCGGCAATGGAATCAGCCTCTGCTGGTTTCAAACCCTGATTCGGCATTGGCGGGAATGCCGGATCTATTTTTTGCGGATTCAAAACAAACGATAATAATTTAGCTTTGTCATTTTCATACTTCGGCAGTACATCCTTATATGCCGGACCGACTTTTTTCATGCCAAATTCGTGGCAGGCGGAACATTTCGCATTAAAGATATCCGCACCGGTCACCACGGAAAGATTGATCCCCATTTTTGCCAGGATCTCTTCATGATAGATCGTATATCGGTATGCCAGTACTGCGGATTGCTGTTGCGTGGAAGTAGAAAGCGATGACGTCAACTGGACGACGACAAACACCATCGACAGGATAAATAGATAGAATGCATTTCCGGCATGGCGTGCTGTGAACTCTTTCAACATTCCATACACAGAATGGCTTGCCAGGAACACAAAGAAAATCACCAGGAATGCGGAGAGAAACACCAATCCATTCAACGCAGGAAGCGGCAGCAACACGACATTCAGCACAACCAGGATCGGCAGAGTCAAGAGCGACAACAGTCCGATCGGAAGAGTGGATGATTTCACATACTCGGCATATTCTGTTGTAAGATGCTTGTCTCCCCCCTGCCAGGAAAAAATAAAGTAGACAGTCCCCAATGATGTGATCGTCAAAGAAAGAAGAATGAATTGCACAAGCCGGACGAGAACATCCAGCGAAAAAATCAATTCGACTGCGTTTGATACCGTTGGCCATTTATTCGGCATTGCCGCAAGTGTCGTTCCGGCAATCAAGCAATAGACGGCGATGGAAACAAAGATAAGCGCGTATTTTCCGGAAGTGCGCCGGGTTTCGCTCATTTGCGACTTCACAGATTCGAGCTCTTCATTCTTTTGTCCTACTGATTCCAGCAATCCGCCCAGAGATAATGCTGAACTGTAGGATGATGCGAAGGCAGAGCCAGCAGCGAAAATGAATAATCCCCACGTTAGAATGCTGACACTGATGGACGATGTCCCCTGTAGCAGCTGCGCATAGGCAAACGTGAGTGCCATGAATGGCACAATACCGAACAGCATCAAGATACTCTTGTTTGGCAGGATATGCCGGATGACATCCTTAGAGAACCGGATGGAATGTTCGTTATTTCCTTTTCTCCCTTTGCGATTGTGATACAGGGAGAGCAGGAGCGCACCGAACAAATAACTAAGAAACGGAAGCAGCAGGATATAGATGACGTTCATGACGAAATGAAGAACGCCGATATGTGCATCCGATTGTGGAAATGCGATCTGTTTCAGAAAATCCATTGTCGTTTAACCAAAGATGATAATAATTGTAATATATACTCTTGTTCCAATGTTGCTGCCTTGTCACCCTTCGACTCTCCCGAGAAACAACATCGGGATCGCTCAGGGTGACTTAATTCTCTTTCCTTTATCCACTCAGCAAATTCGGTAGTCATCCAGAGCAAATCCTTCGTTATTCGAACGATGCGTCTCCCAAAGGGACCCCTTCGGGGGAAGGATGACTATTTTCTACTTCTTTATCTCAGCAACGAGCAGCGGCTTCAGCCCTGCTTTTTTCGATGCACCCGAGTACCACAAGTCAAAATCCTTTTGCTCCATAATATAGACAGCCGAATACATACCGGAATGTTGCAATCCGCAATATTCAGCGCAAGCGATATCGTAGCGTCCCACTTTCTCCGACTGGAACCAGAGATCATTCATTTTGTTCGCATACACGTCCTTCTTAATGCGAAACGCCGGAACGAAAAATGCGTGATTCACGTCCGTCGAACGAAGTTCTGCGCGGACCGCCTTGCTTACAGGAACATACAACGTATCAGTTTTCAATCCGTTCGGATATTCAAAACTCCATTGCCACATCCGTGCAGTCACTTTAATCTGCATCGCATCCGCCGGGATCGCACGCATTTCCTTATATCCCACCCACCCGAAATAGAACATGCTCAGAAAAAGGATCAGGGGTATTACCGTCCACAGGATTTCCAGCGCCAGGTTCTCTTCCACATGGGTCGGGACGGGATTCCGTTTCCGGCTGTACCGGATGACGAAATATACCATCGCGATGATGATCCCAATCAGAACGATGAGCGACAATCCCGTAATATACAGGAAGACTGCATCAACATTATTTGCAAAATTTGACGCTGACGTGAACATTCACTTACCTCACAAAAGAATAGTCCCAGAAGGTGAATCCCAGGAAAATAAAAAATGTAAACAATGCTGTAAGGATGAAGATCTTGAAGACCACATCTTCATACTTCATATGCATAAAATAATTCAAAACGTACCAGGATTTGACGCAGGCGATCAGCAGGGCGATCACGATAGTCCAGTTGCCGAGGTCGATCCCGGAAACGGTGACGGTGATGCCGGTGAATGCCAGCAATCCCAGCCAGATGAAAATGTAATTGCCGTACTCAATAACGTGTGCTTCTTCGTGTTGATGTTCGCTCATGTCGGAACCCTTAGTGTATCAAATAGAATAATGGGAACAGGAAGATCCAGATGAGATCGACCAAGTGCCAGTACAATGCCGAATTTTCCAGACGGACATACCGCGTCGGTTCAATCTTCTTTTGATTGATCTGCCGCAGGATGAACAGAAAAAAGATAACTCCCACAATAACGTGAAACGTGTGCAGTCCCGTCATAACATAATACAATCCGAAATAGAGAATCTCCCCTTCCGGTTTTGCCAGCAGGTCTTTCGAACCGGGATAAATGCCGTGATGGATCTTGGCACCCCATTCAAAATATTTGTTTACCATAAAGACAAACGCAAAACCGATGGTCACCCAGATGAGTGTTTTGGAGAACCGGATGTTCCCTTTCTGCATGGCGGTGATTGACATAGCCGCGGTCATACTGCTGGTAAGCAGCGCGATGGTGTTAATAAGACCGATGGTCGTGTTCAATTCCTGTGCCGCAAGATGGAATTCCGTCTGGTGTGTAAAGCGGTACACGGCGTAGATGATGAAAAGCCCGCCGAAGAGAATCAATTCAGTGAAGAGGAAAAGCCACATCCCCATTCGTGAACCGTAGTCGTCCCTATGCACGTGATGAACGGCAGCGTGATCTGTAGAACTCACTTCGTTGCCTCCTTTTTTGCTTCATACTTAGAATAATCGTACGGTCCGGCATGGACATCCGGAACATCATGGAAATTTTCCAGGATCGGCGGGGTTTGAACCTTCCACTCGAGTGTTTCTCCGCCCCACGGGTTCATTCCCGCTTTCTGACCTCTGCGCATACCGACCCACAAGTTGGTGAACATGATGATCAATCCGATAATCAGAATCCAAGAACCAATTGTCGATGCGACATGATACGGTTGGAATTCCGGAAGATAATCGTAATACCTGCGCGGCATGCCCAGGTAGCCCATGATGAACATGGGGAAATACAGCACATTGTATCCGATAGTGACGATCGCCCAGGCCCATGTTGCTACTTTTAAATTGTACATTCTTCCGAACATCTTCGGCAGCCAGTAGTGCATTGCCGCAAAGATTCCGAATCCCGTTCCGCCGAACATCACATAATGGAAATGTGCCACAACGAACGACGTGTCCTGCAGATGGATGTTCACGGAAAGTGCGCCGAGCATCAAGCCTGTAAAACCGCCGATCGCGAATTGAACGATGAACGACATTGCATAGAGAAATGGCGGATCGGGTTGGATGGAACCTTTATACATCGTGGAAATCCAATTGAACACCTTAATTGCACTCGGGATGGACAGGACGAACGTGATAAACGAAAAGACGAATTGCGCCGTGTCGCTCATCCCTGCCGTGAACATATGGTGCGCCCAGACAAGCGAACCGAAAAAGGCGATGGCGAGACTGGAAAATGCGATGAACTTATACCCGAAGATCGATCGGCGTGAGAAAACCGGAATGATCTCCGATACGAGTCCCATCGCCGGGAGGATCATAATATATACTGCAGGATGCGAATAGATCCAAAACAGATGCTGATAGAGAACGGGATCTCCGCCGAGTGCGGGATCAAAGATTCCGACGCCGAGAATGC
Source organism: Bacteroidota bacterium (assembly GCA_041665525.1). Taxonomy (GTDB): domain Bacteria; phylum Bacteroidota; class Ignavibacteria; order UBA10030; family UBA8401; genus UBA8401. Next base: position 6,128 of record JBAYIS010000053.1, read on the forward strand.
GTTCCACGCCGACAAGCACCAGTGTGATACCGATGATCGGCGTTGCAAGTACCTGAATCCATGCCGTGGCATACAGCGACCAGACAAACAACGGCATCTTGAACCACGACATATCCGGATGGCGCATCCGGTGAATGGTCGTAATGAAATTCAACCCTGTCAGTATCGACGAGAAACCGAGAATGAAAGCTGCGATAAGCGCCGGAAGAACGTTGGTATTGGTCCGAACCGAATACGGTACGTAGAACATCCATCCGGTATCGGCAGAACCGCCGGGCAGCAGCATGGAGATCACTGCGAACAATCCGCCGATGACGAACATATACCACGAGAGCAGATTGATACGGGGGAAAATAACATCTTTTGCACCGATCATAATCGGCATGAAAAAATTACCAAACACTGCCGGAAGTCCGGGGATGATAAAAAGGAAAATCATGATAATGCCGTGCAGCGTAAAGAGCTGATTGTAAGTCTGCGCATCGACAATAGTCTTTCCGGGAGCAATCAATTCGAGACGGATCAGAAATCCGAACGTCACCGCAACGATGAAGAACGCCATCATCGAGAAGAAATACAAAAGACCGATCCTCTTGTGATCGACGCTCAGAATCCAGGAAAGGATTCCGCTTTTGTGTTTGTTCGTTGAGACATCTAAGTAGCTGAGTTCTAATTTCTCCGCCGGCATAGCCGCATTTGCCATAATTTCACTCTCTTACGATTGTACTTTTTTAGGTTTTACTGTTAAATAAACCACGAACACCGCGGCAAACAGCAAAATCACACCGCCGGTCACACGTGTTACATTGAATACATACGTACGCCCTTCGGGATTGTAACTGTAGCAATAGGCGACCAATTTTGCGATGGTCGGTCCCGTTCTGCCAGTGCTTGCTTCCGTCAGCGCCATTTTCACATCGAACGGAAGATATTTTATCCCGTTCAGGTATCGGGCGATCTTACCATCATGTCCGATCACAATCAGCGCGCCGGCATGGATGAAGTCATTCCCTTCGCGCTTAAAATTAAATCCTGCTGCCTGGGTCACTGCCTGAATCGCCGCGCTGTCTCCGGAAAGGAACTTCCAGGATTCATCCGGGATCTGTTTCTTCAGCAGCGAAAAATAGTTATCCCGTTTTGCCGAAGCCAACTCGAATTTTTCCCGCTCGTCAAAACTGATCGTTACGATCTGATAATCCTTGCCGATCTCCATATCCATAAAATTCACGATGGAGGTCAGTTCGGTCAGGATCGGACTGCAGATTCCCGGACAGCGGTAATAGACGAAATTCAAGATGGTCGGCTTCTTGATGATATCCTTCAACGATATGTAATTCCCCTTCTCATCAAAAAACTCGGTATTCATCGGAATTGTTTCGCCGATTTTTTCTACAATACCGATTTCGACCTTTTGTGTTGAATCATCTGCCTGTACCACACAGACGAACAGCACAATCAACAGCACAACATTTTTCATACGCTTCATCCTTGGAATCTTTTCCGCGATTCTTTATGGAATACATACTTACAGGTACACCCTTTGACTCGTCCCTGCGGAACATTGCCGAAATGACACGGCAAAAACAATTTTTATAGTTGTTGTCATTCCGAATCCCCGCTTTAGCGGGGTGAGGAATCTCAGCAATGCGTAACTCGCTCAGATTTCTCGCTCGTCCCTTTGGCAAAGCCATCCCTTCGGGACGGGACATCGCTCGAAATGACACGAGAAAAATTTAACTCTTTTTTTCTCTGCTCACTTTTGACAAATACGAATGGAGCGCGCTCCATTCTTCCCTGTTTAGCCGTAGCACGGATGCTTTGAAACCGATCGTACCCGGATCCGCCGACACAGTACGGATGAAATCATCAAGTCCGATCTGTCCAGCGGACAATGCAGCGGTGATCATCCTATTATTGTTCACACTCACACGCTTTGCAATCGCAGCCCCCTGCTCTTCCTGTTTTTTTGTCGCGATGGATTCACAGACATTCTCAACATACTTTGATGCTTTATCCGATTCCTTTTCCAACTTCTGCATTGCCAGTTTCACCGGAATCTGCGGAGGAAGCTGCGTTCCTTTGGATAAGTTGAAAACCTTTTCCAGATCCTGCAATTCGGAAAGGCTGTCCATCGGGAAATCAATTGCAAACGTACGAATGTAGTGAATAATCGCGAAGCGATCTTCTGCCGGCAGATAGCTGAACGACTGCATGCCGTTCACAACGATCCCTTCCTGCAGAGTCTTGTACATATTCGAAACTTTACGGCCGTTCTTCCATCCTTCAGCGGAATGAAAATTTCTCGGTTTCACTTTCAATGATGCGGCACTCAGTCCGTCTCCCAATCCGTTCTCACCGTGGCAGGATGAGCAATTCGCCTTGTAAAGATTCGCTCCTTTATCCACCAGCGCTTTGGAGGTACGGCCGACTTCCGTCACGTTCACCGGTGCGATCAGTGCTCCGCGTTGCATTGGAATATCCTGGACGAATTGCGATGAATCCGTCAGGATGACCGGCGCGATGCCATTCTTGGAAACGTCGTTCATGTTCCAGATGTAGTACGTGCCGATGAATCCTGCGACCACAAGAAAATATCCATAGGTCAATCCGAAGAGCCGGACCGGATTCTTCAATAAATCTTTGAAATCAATTTCATCTTTTTGCAGCATGTTGTTCATTCCTCGTATTCAACAAAACACTCATATCGTATGAAGATCGCATCTCAACACTTCGACAATCTTTAAGATTTCTCGCATGTTCCTTTGGCAAAGCCATCCCTTCGGGACGGAACATCGCTTGAAATGACACTCGTACAACTATTTTCGTTTTTATTGTCATTTCGAGTTCCGACGCTTTTTGTCGGGACGAGAAATCTTAGCACTCGATACTCTCTGAGATTTCTCGCTTGTCCCTTTGGGACTTCGCTCGAAATGACACCACTTACAGATGGAAATCAATGCCGCGCTGCAGTTTCGGATCGCCAACGGGAACCATGTTATATTTTTTCGCTTGTATCGCAAAGAGAACGATAATCAGTCCAACAGTCAGGATCGGAAACGCCAGTTCATAATAGCTGAAAACCGGAGTATCACTGTATGTCGGCATCACCAACCAGTATAGGTCAAGAAAATGCGAGAAGATCAGCAACAGTGCGGAGTTTTTCAGGACCGTAGGTTTCATTTTGGACGGCCGCGAGACGAGCATGAAATACGGAATCCAGAAATGGAGCAAGACAATGGCGATGGAGACATATTCCCAGCCGTTCTGCCAGCGGGAGATGAACCAGAAATTCTCTTCCGGCAGGTTCGCGTACCAGATGAGCATAAACTGGCTGAACGCGATATATGCCCAGAATGAGAGCAGACCGAACATCAAAGCGCCAAAGCTATAATAGTGATTCTCGTTGATCCCTTTGAAAAAGAATCCTTTCTCACTTAATACTACGACGAAATAGGTCGTCACAGCAAGCGCAGTCAAAATCGTTCCGGTAAAATAATAGACGCCGAACATAGTGGAGAACCAGTGCGGTTCCAAACTCATCAGCCAGTCGATAGAGAAAAGCGAAATGGAGATTGCAAGAAGCGGGATGAATGCCGCGGCCAGCGCAATATTCTTCTTTGTAAATTTCTGATCGCTGTTCAAATCCTGCTTCATTGAATTTCTTCGGAAGATGAAGTAGAATGCTCCCCAGATCAACAGGTAAATACCAAAGCGGATCGTAAAGAATTGTTCGTTCAAATATGGCGACTTGCTCAGCAATACTTTGTCATTCGCAACGACATCTGCGTGTGTCCAATGATAAAGATCATGTAAATTTAAAAAGAGCGGGATCGCCAACAGGGCAACCGGTATCAGCAGCATGCCGAGAAATTCCAGCACTCGGCGGAACGGCGTGGTCCACACTGCGCCGGCAATATATTCCAATGCGATGAAGAAGACCGCGCCAACAGCAATACTGGCGAGAAACGTGAATCCGATAATATTATTGAATCCGGCACGCTGTGCATCGGTCAGATACGACACGGTGACCAGTGCAAGTCCGATGAGTGTCAACGCCCAGCCGAGCCGGACGATGTTCGCGGGAAGTTCTTTTTTCGGGATAATGACTGTTTCGTGAGCGCTCATTGTAGATCTGACTCCTTCGCATTATATGCGCGCTGTAATGTGCGGATGTAATTCACAATAGCCCATCGATCCTCTCGGGTGATTTGGTATTGGTACGACGGCATCACGTTTTGACCCACCGTCATCGTATGGAAAATCGCTCCGTCCGGCCAGGTACGGACTTTGTCCGAATGCAGCGTGGGGGGATTGGGGAATTGACCGCGCAGGCGGCTGTCGCCATTGCCGAAATTGCCGTGGCACGGACTGCAAAATGTGAGATATTTTTTCTTTCCAAGATCAAGTGTTGTTTTGGTCGGAAGGAGCGGATTCACCAAATACTTCCCGACGGAATCTGCTTTGTCTCCCAGTTTGTAAGGATACGGCAGGAAACCGCGCGCAACAGTACCGGCAACCGAAAGTCTCATGGAGTGTCCATCGACATAATACTCTGTCTGCGACTGCACATCGAATCTCGGCTGCTCCATCATCCAATCAAACGGCGGCATATAGAGCAGTTTATTCCAGTAGAGATACCCTCCCGCTGATGTTGCCAGTGAAATCCCAACAAGCAGAAGGATGAATTTTGGATCGAACGTGTTTGGTTTGAAGTTCAGGAATTCTTCGGTGTAATAAATCGCTTCCACTTCCCCGCCGGTTGATTTCAACAGGTCGCGGACCTTCTTTTCATCGAACGAAGGATCTTCCGACTGGATTGTCACGCCAAATTTATCCGCAGAAACTTTCTTCATGTACGGCGTATCGTGCAGCGGATGGCTGGTGTTCGGAAATTTGAAGAAGAAGGCGATCATACCGCCGACGGTTCCGAGCACTGCAAGCAGAACGGCAATTTCGTAGGTGACAGGAACGAACGCCGGCCAGGACCAGTACGGTTTTCCGCCGATCACCTGCGGATAATCCACAACGGCGACCCATGAAGCGAACGAGATCATGCCGACCGCTCCGAGGATACCGGCAGCGAGGGTAACGAAACCGAGTTTCGTTTCCTTCAAGCCCATTGCTCCGTCCAATCCATGGATCGGATACGGCGTGTGAACATCGAACTTCGTATATCCCGCATCCCGCACTGCTGCGGCAGCGCGGACGATGTCGTTCGGGCTGTGGTAAATTGCGCTTATTGAATAGAGTTTCTTTTCCATACTTTATTTTGTTCTTGTCATTGCGAGTCCCGACTTCGTCGGGACGAAGCAATCTGTTTTTTTATGAAATCAGTTTTTAGATCGCTTCGTCGCTGCGCTCCTCGCGATGACATAATCAACTTTATTCCTCAATGTGCAGCTCCGTTTCCATGGTGTGACGGTTGCGCGCCGGGAACGACCGCTTTAATTTCCGCCATAGCAATTGCCGGCAGGAATTTTACAAACAACAACACCAGCGTAAAGAAGAGACCGAACGAACCGATCAACAGACCGAAATCCCACATCGTGGGGATGAACATTCCCCAACTGGACGGTAGAAAATCACGATGCAACGACGTTACGATAATGACGAAGCGTTCGAACCACATGCCGATGTTCACGAAAATTGCCAGGATGAACGACGCCAGCAGCGATGTGCGAATTTTCTTGGACCAGAACAATTGCGGAGCGATCAGGTTACAGGTCATCATCGTCCAATATGCCCACCAGTACGGACCGAAAGCGCGGTTGATGAAGACGAACAGTTCCGTTGCATTGCCGCTGTACCATGCAATGAAGAATTCCATGATATACGCATAACCGACCATCGTTCCAGTGACGAGCATGATCTTATTCATCTTCTCGATGGTGTCCATCGTGATCAGATGTTCGAACTTGAATGCCTTTCGGGTAATGATCAACACATTTTGCACCATTGCGAAGCCGGAGAAGATAGCGCCCGCTACGAAATACGGCGGGAAGATCGTCGTATGCCATCCGGGAAGCACAGAGACGGCAAAGTCAAAGCTGACGATGGTGTGAACAGAGAGCACGAGCGGTGTTGCGAATCCCGCCATGATCAAATATGCACGTTCGTAATGCTGCCAGTGACGATTGGAGAATCTCCACCCTAAACTTAAAACAGCATAGACAGTTTTTTTAATGGTTGTCGTCGCACGATCCCGCAGTGTTGCAAAATCCGGAATCAAACCGATGTACCAGAAGACTGCCGACACGGTAAAATATGTATTCACCGCGAACACGTCCCATTCCAGCGGAGAAGTGAAGTTTACCCAGACGCCATGCTGGTTCGGATACGGGAAGAGCCACGCCATGGCGAGCCACGGACGGCCGGTGTGGAAAATAACGAATTGCACTGCGCAGAGAACGGCAAAGAGTGTCATCGCTTCCGCGAAACGCGCGATACCGGTACGCCATTTCTGGCGGAGCAGGAAGAGGATTGCGGAAATCAATGTGCCGGCGTGACCGATACCGACCCAGAACACGAAGTTCACAACGTCGAATCCCCATGCAACGGGTTGGTTGATACCCCAGATGCCGACCCCTTTCCACAGCAGCCATGCAAGACTGATGCCGCCGATGCCCAGCATAGTGCCGGTGATGGCGAGACCAATAAACCAGTTCCGCTGCGGAAATTCGTTGATCGGTTTAACGATTGCCTCGTCAAGCGAAGCGGCGGTGGGAACCCCTTCGATGACGGAAATTTCTTTTGAATAATCTAATGCTGTGGATGACACTATGCTTTCTCCGTTTGAGTTTCTACATTTCGAAGTTTGGCAACATACGTAACGTTCGGTGCAACGTTGATCTCTTCCAGCACGTGGTACCCAATTTCATGATGGCGATATTTATAGATATCGGAGTTCTTGTCGTTCATATTGCCGAACACGATCGCATCAGCCGGGCACGCATCCTGGCATGCCACGGTCACACCGCTGCCGTCGAATACTTTCCCCTCCTCAATCGCGTGCTGACGTCCTTCCATAATGCGCTGGACGCAGAAAGTGCATTTTTCCATCACACCGCGCGAGCGAACAGTCACTTCGGGATTGTGCAACATGTTCAGCGGCTGCTGGTACTGATATCCGTCATTAAACTCGTTACGGAAATCATAGAAGTTGAAGCGGCGGACTTTATATGGGCAGTTGTTGGAACAATACTTCGTACCGACGCAGCGATTGTACGCCATCTGATTCAGTCCATCGGGACTGTGCGTGGTGGCGATGACCGGGCAGACGTTTTCGCACGGTGCGTTGTCGCAGTGCTGGCAGAGCATCGGCTGATTGCTGACGCTCGGAGCTTCGGATGTTCCAGAGAAATACCGGTCGATCCGTATCCACGCCATTTCGCGTCCCTTGCCTAACTGTTCTTTTCCGACTACAGGAATGTTATTTTCCACGTTACAGGAAAGCGTACAGACGCCGCATCCGGTGCATTTATTCAGGTCGATTGCCATCGCCCATTTCACACCGTCATACTTTATTTTGGGAATGATGGTGGTGGCGTGATGTTCTTTTTCGAGGAATTTCGGATCTTCAAGATACTGAACAACAGTCCCCTCTTGAATGATCTCGCGCTTCTTGTGAAGGTCTTTCAGGAATGTGTCATCCAGCTGATGATGCTCCTGCGTGGAGGCCAGATTGTATTTCTCACCCGTCTTCGTCACTGTAACACCGGAATAGAGATACGGTGAGAGTGAAGCATTTTTGGAAATGAAAATATTTGCGTTGAATCCAACACCGGTGCCGACTGTTCCTGCTACAGTTCGGCCGTAGCCGAGCATCACTGCAATGAACTTATCCGCAAGGCCAGGCTGCACGTGCACAGGCAGATCCAGTTTTCGTCCGCCGACTGCCACTTCGATCATCGCACCTTCATCAATTCCCAACTCGCGCGATGTAGCGACGGAAAGAGCAGCGTAGTTATCCCACGCGATCTTCGATGCGGGATGCGGCATTTCCTGCAGCCATCCGTTATTTGCATAGCGTCCATCCCCGACAAAATAATTGTCATGCAGGAACAAGACAAAGTCATTAGATACAGATACTGTCGAAACACTGTTTAATGCATCGGATTTGACCGATGGGACCGCTGCTGCCGGTTCGTTTACTGTCACCATACCGTCATGCAGTGCGGAGAACCAGAAGGTTTTAAACTCCACACTGGAACGGGTTGCCGGGAAGACTTCTTTTTCCCAACGGTTCATCATGAAATCATGATAATCTGTTACAGCATAGGATCCGGTTGTCCAGGCAAGCAGGATCGCTTCCTTTTGACGTGTATTATAGAGAGGATCAATAACGGGTTGCTGTAAACTTGCAATTCCCGTGCGGGTTTTGTGATCGCCCCATGATTCAAACTCATGGTTGACCGGCAGAACGTAATTGCTGACCGCAGTAGTTTCATTCTGCTGTTCTGCAAAGGTGACAACTGCGCCGACTTTCTTTAATGCTTCTGCATAGCCAAGATCCGATGCAAAATGATAAACAGGATTGGAATCCCAATGGAGAACAACTCCGACGCTGCCGTTATTCATCCGTGTAACGAGCGCTTCCCACTCTTCTTTTTTTGTCGGATCGACATGATCCACACCTGATTGCGCCCTGTTATAGAGTGCTGAATTTCCAAGGATCTCATTCAGGACGTTCACGGCGATGTGAACAGATTCCGGCAGTCCGTTCCCTGCATGAACGATTGACTTACCTTTATTTTCGCCCAAGTCCTTCACTAACTGTTTCACTGCAGAAGCATCGATACCATTCTTCACTGCAAACTCTTTAATCGAACCCTTGCCGACCGGTTTGAACTCATTGATTAGCGCAAGAATAAATTCCAGTTGCTGGTCCGGACGGACGCGCAGGCGGTAATCCGCGTTCATCGCGGTGGAGTTCATGGTGCCGTCCGCAGAATACACTCTGCTGATATTCTTTGCGTTGTCGACATTCCGGTTCTCAACATACATCCGTGTCTGTTCGGCAATATTTCCTTCGCTGCCGAGGAAATCAGATTCCAGCGCGAGAATTACTTTCGCTTCATTCCATTTGATCAACGGGAAGAGCGAGCCGCCGGTGGACTTCGTCCACGCAGAACGGCGATTCAGATCGTTGAACAGTTCGTACGAATAGATTTTTGCCGTCGGGTATTTCGCGGTGAAGTCATTCAATACTTTCTTCGCGGAGGGAGAAGTAATTGTGTGTGCAACAATAGCGATCTCTTTCCCCTCTTTTACTGCGGAGGTGAGAGAGGCAACGATGCGTCCATCCACTTCTTTCCATGTACTTTTCGAGAGAATTCCGGAATCGACGAACATCGGATCTTTTAAGCGTTCCGGATCATACAGATTGAGAATGCTTGCCTGACCGCGTGCGGAAATTTTTCCTTTGTTAATAGGATGATCCGGATTGCCGTCAATCTTGATCGGTCGACCCTCGCGGGTTTTGATCAGGATTCCGTATTCCTGTCCCTGATCGATAAATGTGGAAGCGTAGAAGTTTGCTTTGCCCAGGGTGATCTCTTCCGGTTTCTTTGTGTAGGGAACGATCTGACCCTTATCGCGGTAGCTGCTGCATCCCGCAGCGGCGAATGCGGCCGAGGCGGTGACCAAAGCAAGAAATTGTTTCCGGCTGATCGGGGACATAGAGTCCAAATCGAAGTCGCCGGTGACTTCCTTTGCAAACTCGCGCGCCTTGTCCTCATTAACAGAAGGATCATTATGGTATGCGCGGAGGCTTCTCCAATATTTCGATTCGTTGTTCGTGTTGGAAGGTTCCATGCTTACTTTCTCTTCTCCCGTTTCACTGCCATCGGATTGATTGTGATGGAGATAGAATTTTTCTGTTCCGGCGTTGTTCCCTGCTGTGTCTTGGAGAACAGTGTAAACGGTACGGCGCCGGCGAGGGCTGCGCCGATGGCGCTGAGACCCGCTTTTTTAAAAAAGTTTCTACGCTCAGAGTTCGTCTTCATAAAATATTTTTATCGGTGACAGGCGAAACAGTTTTCGGGACCTTTTTTGATCCCGGGAATATTGGCAAGTATGACCGGTGCATTCCGGTGGCAACTGATGCAATTATTCATCGTCCATGAACTTGCCTGCTTTACCACATCCATCTCCTGGATATTGCCGTGGCATTGCTGGCAGGGAATATTCTTATTCACATGCACGCTGTGATTGAAGTAAGCGTAATCCGGAAGCTTATGGATCCGTTTCCACGGCATCAGTTTACCTTCATTATAGTATTGGGTCAAGCGGATGATGTTCGGCATATTCTTCCGCGAGATAGTGTGGCAGTTCATGCAGGTGTTCAGCGGCGGCACCATTGCGTGACGCGATGTGGATGCGCCAGTGTGGCAGTATTGGCAGTCCATACCCATTGTTCCTGCGTGCAGCTTATGCGAGTATGGAATCGGTTGTACCGGCTCATAGCCAACACCGTCCCGTTCAGCGCGGGAGATATAATAGGTGAATGTGAGCGAAGCAAGCGCCACGAAAACAATTATCGGAAGGCGAATCTTGAGAAAATAATCAAGATAGGACTTGTTCATTGTGCGGACCTACAATCAGAAA
>JBAYIS010000054.1:0-15685 GCA_041665525.1 Bacteroidota bacterium
ATGCGCTTGAGATTATCGTGGACAAACGGCATCAATATTCCGTTGCATTTGGCGCGGCATCATTAATCCTTGAGGATTTCTTCCGTTTACCAGTCCGGATGCACAAAAATACCGAAGAGACTAATAATTTTGTTGATTCAACAGAAGAAGTAGATCAGCAAGTGAACGTTGTCTCAATGCATGAACCCGTTCCGTTGACAGACGCAACCAGCGGCAATCAATAAACAGTTTCAAAAAATCAAAGCGCAGCGATTACCAGGAATAACATACAGACTAAAGAATTGTAATCGCTATTTGACAATACATCTTATATCCGTTCAGACCATATTATGTCTACCATCTTCGATGTCGCAAAAAAAGCCGGCGTTTCTATCGTCACCGTCTCCCGCTTAATGAACAACCCGAAAGTTGTCAGTTCCCGAACCGCTGAGAAAATATTCAGGGTTATGGAGTCATTACATTATCAACCGAATCATATTGCTCGTTCGCTTGTCGGAAAGAAAACGAACACGATCGGCGTGATAATGCCCGATATTAAGAATACTTTTTTTAACAGCTGGTATCGATTTATTGAAGAGTATGCCAACGAGCAAAACATTAATCTCCTTTTATGTAATACTGATGACGATGCAGCAAAAGAATTGAAATATGTAAAGTTATTGCACGCGCAGCGTGTTGACGGCGTAATTATCGCACCCTATTCAAAAAAATCAATCGAGTATCTCACGTCCATCAACATGCATTTTATTCTTTTTGACAGGTTGTTTAAAGGATTTAAGGGCGATTTTGTCACTACCGATCATTATCGCGGTGCCGTGGAAGCAGTGGAGTATTTGCTGAGCCTAGGCCATCGCAAAATCGCCGTTTTAAAAGGCCCGGGAATCATCTATTCTGATACCGAGCGATATGCCGCCTTTACGGAAACAATGAAAAAACATCGGACAAATATCTATAAGGAATTCGTAATCAATTGTGAATTCAATGAAGAAATAGCATTTAATGCAACCAGGGAACTTTTATTAAGAAAAGAAAGACCGACTGTTATTTTTACGTTTGCCGGATTAATGACCAAAGGCGCGATTAAAGCCATCGAAGATTTACATCTTTCGATTCCCGATGATATTTCACTCTTAGGTTTCGATGATATTCCAGGACAGGATATTTTCCGTCCGAATATTACACATGTTATCCAGGATATCAGCACTTTGGGGAAAAGTGTTACGCTGGCTCTGCTGAACACAATTAAAGATCCTGACTCAACAGAGCGTACAAGAATGTCAATAAAACCGACATTAGTTGTCGGTGATTCGTGTAAACGGTTAAAATCATAGTTCTTTTCTTACGCTTGAAGCTCGGGTAAACCTGGATTTATTTAGCGGATTTGACAGCGGCACACAGGAAGCGGCCGTAAAAACTCCTGGCGGCTCCGGTACATTATGAGGTACAGAAGCGGACCAGTTGTTGAATTGAAAGAAAATACGGCCGCGCAGGATAATGCTACAAAGATACTTCAGCAGAACTAAAAAAATACAACGGACACAATGCCGTAAGTGTGAGAGGATAGAATTAAGCAAAACCATTTGAAGTATATAAAATAACCTTAGGAGATATGTAATGTTACGGTATGATGGAACATCAACAGTTGAATCATTGGAACTTACCCGAAGCGGAAGGCTTCCGCAATATGCCCCCACAGAAAAGATTCGCATTGTAGAAGTGGATAATTTTCCGCTGCTCGGAAAACTGACGGCATTCCGATTCATCGAATGGGTTCAAAAAAATCCGGGAGGGGTCATCTCATTACCGACCGGCAAAACTCCGGAACATTTTATCAAATGGGTAAAACGGATTCTGGACAATTGGAATACGAAGGAAATCCAGGCACAATTTGATGCATACAAAATCGAAAGAAGTGTTTTCCCCGACATGAAAAGCCTGGCGTTCGTTCAGATCGACGAGTTTTACCCGATGGATTCGAGCCAGCACAACAGTTTCAATCACTATGTCAAGAATCTTTACATTAATGGATTCGGTTTGTCCGAAGAAAAAGCGTTGCTCATCGATTCCACCCACCTGGGTTTGCCTCCGGGAAAAAAAATGACCGATATTTTTCCGGATAATGTTGTTGATTTAACGCTGCGCGTCCGCCAAACCCGGACAGAACAGGAACGCGCTCAGAAGGAGGCTATCAACAGGGTCGATTGGTTTTGTATGGAATATGAACGAAAAATCCGCGAAAAAGGAGGAATCGGTTTCTTCCTCGGCGGAATAGGACCGGATGGACATATTGCCTTCAATGTGCGCGGATCGAGTTTCTATTCCGTTACCCGGTTGACGGGAACAAACTATGAAACACAAGCGAGCGCCGCTACGGACCTCGGCGGCATTGAAATTTCACGCAATCGACTTGTCATTACAATCGGGCTTTCCACCATCACTTGTAATCCATCATGCACAGCAATTATCATCGCGGCTGGAGAAGCCAAAGCGGAAATCGTTCGACAGGCGGTTGAAGAGGTGAAAAATCCTTTATATCCCGCTTCGGTCCTTCAAGAGCTGGAAAACGGAAGGTTCTATCTGACCAAAGGCGCGGCGAGCCGGTTAACACAGCGGCAGTTCGTGGATTTTCAGAACCTGCCCGCACTTGATGATCAGCAGATTGATGATGTTGTCACAACACTGGCACTTTCTCAAAATAAATCGTTCGATGAATTGAAGCCGGAAGATTTTCAGAAGAACCGATTTGCCCACTCCATGATGACAAAAGTTACAGGGACGGAAAAAGAGTTTGCGCGCATTGCAAAACAACGGATGAAAGGAAAAATTGATAAAGGCCTTGAGCAATTGAGTCATAAGACATTTTTGCACACCGAACCGCATCATGATGATATTATGCTTGCCTACATGCCGTATCTGCATCATCTCGTACGGGACGCCAGCAACCATCATTATTTTGCAAACCTGACATCCGGATTTACAGCCGTATCGAATGTGTATTTCCTTTCCCTTATTAAAAAGCTCATTGTACATCTGAAACGCGGAGATCTCTCGGTGCTCTATCATGCAGGGTATTTCGATCCTTCGGATGTCGTAAAACGGACGGAGGATATGTATCTGTTTTTGGACGGCACGGCGGGTGGACGGCAGGATCAAAAGGATGAAGCCGAAGCAAGACGGATGCTGCGTAATCTTATCGATGTCTACAAGATTACGAATCTTGACGATATAAAATCAAAAGCTCAATCGCTGGAAGAGTACGTTCTTTCGCAATATCCCGGTGCAAAAGATTCTCCGGATATTCAAACATTGAAAGGAATGGTCCGCGAATGGGAAGTGGAACTGCTCTGGTCACATTTCGGCATCGAACCGTCTGCAATCTTCCCGTTGCGATTAGGATTTTACCGCGGAGACATCTTTTCCGAAGAACCACAGATCAACCGTGACGTGCAGCCGATTTTGCAGTTGATGAAGAACATCAAGCCGGATATTATATCCGTAACTTTCGATCCGGAAGGAAGCGGTCCGGATACACATTACAAGGCAATGCAGGCGGTGGCAGAAGCGGTAAAACTCTATGCCCAGGAAAGCGGGAATTCCTCTATTAGGATTTGGGGATACCGGAATATCTGGTACCGGTTCAAACCGTCCGAAGCTGATGTGATGGTGCCGGTATCTTTGAACACATTATCTCTGCTGCACACCTCCTTCAATAATTGTTTTGGATCGCAGCGTGCAGCATCATTCCCCAGTTATGAGCATGACGGTCCATTCTCCGAACTTGCGCAGCAGATACAGGTGGAGCAATACGGTATGGTAAAGAATTGCCTCGGCAAGGAGTATTTTCTGAAGAGTGCCCATCCCCGGCTGCGAGCAACACGGGGTATGATCTTTTTCAAGGATATGTCCTTAACGGAATTCTACAACAAGGTGCGTGAGCTGGAAAAAGCAACGGAGGCAAAATAATCGGCAAAACGCAAAAACAGTATTCATAGGTTTACCGATTTTTCTTTTCCCCAATTAGCGGTATCGATCAATGATAATTCCCGGGTACCGGATCGCCCCTTTTCGAAAGAATTGGGGCGATAGTTTTTTAAATAGGTTTGTTCGTCCTATTCGGCTGACAGCGGCAATTATGGCGAATGGCGTACGTTGTGTGAATAAGATAATTCCACAATTTCGATAACTCAACAAATTGAAGAATTGATATTTATGCCGGAATTCAGGTAAAAACTGTTTCGTAAGAATCATTACTCCTCCGCGGCACTACCGAAGGAGCACCATTTTGTTTAACTGAGAATATTTTTGATTTGGATCTGACATGCTCACTGCATCGAGTCGATAGAAATACAATCCAGATGCACCATCTGCATTCCAAAGAACTTCATATGAACCTTCGGATTGTTCTTTATTGATGATTTCTGCAATTTGTTGGCCGAGAATGTTATAGATCTTGAGCGATACTCTGCTCGGCGAAGGCAATCCATAGCGTATGGTTGTTGAGGGATTGAAAGGATTCGGATAATTTTGATATAACGCAAATTTGCCCGGAGCAATTTCACTTGTATTTTTGACACTCGAAAGTATCCCTTTGCCGTGTGCCGTATATCCCGAAAAGACCGTTGTCCCATTCAATCTAGATATTCCAAATATCGATTGACCCAGCAGTGATGTTATTGTTGCATTGTCAACTGCGTTCCTGGATACACCGGAATTAAATGAATGATACATGATGTGAGGTTGTGCAAAAAGCGTTGATGTTGCCAAGCTTAGTAACAGAGCAGCAGCACAACTCCATCCAATTTTTCTAGTACTAAAATACTTCTTCCTGTTCATAATTCGCTCCTTTGATCGGAGGATCGACGATTTCGTTATTTCGATTCGCAATGTTTTACTGAAACGAATCGTCGATCGCAAAAAATCCAATACTTTAGTTTGATGTCCATGAGCCGTACCAATCAGTAGCAGTCAGATCCACGCGGAAGAGATCAATCTTTCCCCATTGATCACCGACCTTCACCATTATGGTAAATTGATATGCAAGATGAACGTCAAAAATTACCTGCGTTCCACCCGCGAGCATACCATTGCCGGTTCCAACTGCGCTCGTTGTATGCCAGAATGCGGAATAGGTTGCGTCCAATGATGGACTCGTACTGTTCTCCAGTCTGAGTGTCAAGGCATCACCACTTCTGACCAGGGCAACATCATTGATCGAGAAAATATTTGCGCTTACTGTTGTTGATGTCAATGAAATCGGATTGACTCCTTTATCTCCTTTTACACCTTGAGCACCCGACGAACCACTGTCGCCTCGATCGCCTTTCGCTCCTGCCACACCTTGAGCACCATCGACACCGATTGAACCTTGAAGCCCTGTCATTCCTGAATCGCCTTTGGCACCATTCACTCCATTCGTTCCGTTAGCACCGTTTGCACCAACTGCTCCTTGTAATCCTGTTAATCCTATATCTCCTTTGTCCCCCTTCGCCCCATTAACGCCGGTCAAACCTTGCGGTCCAGTTATTCCTGTATCGCCTTTAGCACCATTTATGCCGTTCGTTCCGTCAGTACCATTTGCTCCAATTAATCCTTGAAGTCCTGTTGATCCGACAAGACCATTGTCACCCTTCAATCCTTGAACACCTTGAAGACCGAGTGCTCCATCAACTCCGTTATCGCCCTTCAATCCTTGAACTCCAGCGGATCCGACAAGGCCATCATTTCCTTTAATTCCCTGAATACCGAGTGCTCCATCAATTCCACTATCACCCTTCAATCCTTGAAGTCCTTGCGAACCATTGTCGCCTTTAACTCCTTGCACTCCAAGTGCTCCATCAACTCCATTATCACCTTTTATTCCTTGAGCTCCATTTAGTCCATTGTCGCCCTTCACTCCTTGAACTCCAGCAGATCCGACAAGGCCATCATTTCCTTTAATTCCTTGAAGACCGAGTGCTCCATCAACTCCATTATTGCCCTTCAATCCTTGAATTCCTGTTGTTCCGGCAAGACCGTCATTGCCCTTCAATCCTTGAACACCTTGTGATCCATTGTCTCCTTTAACTCCTTGAAGACCGAGAGCTCCATCAACTCCATTATCGCCTTTCAGTCCTTGAACTCCAGCGGATCCGACAAGACCATCATTACCTTTCAGTCCTTGAATTCCTTGTGATCCATTGTCTCCTTTGACTCCTTGTACTCCGAGTGCTCCATCAAGTCCATTATCGCCTTTTATTCCTTGAGCTCCATTTATTCCATTGTCGCCCTTCACTCCTTGAATACCAGCGGATCCGACAAGACCATCATTTCCTTTCATTCCTTGAACACCTTGTAGACCAAGTGCTCCAGCGACACCGTTATCACCCTTCAATCCTTGAACACCTTGCGATCCATTGTCTCCTTTTACTCCTTGAAGACCGAGAGCCCCATCAACTCCGTTATCGCCTTTTATTCCTTGAACTCCATTTATTCCATTGTCGCCCTTCACTCCTTGAACTCCAGGGGATCCGACAAGACCATCATTACCTTTCAGTCCTTGAATTCCTTGTGATCCATTGTCTCCTTTAAGTCCTTGTGCTCCGAGTGCACCATCAAGTCCGTTGATACCGGGTGCGCCATCCGGACCAATTTCTCCTTTCAATCCCGCTTTCCCAATTTCTCCATTTAGTCCAATCAAACCTTGCGGACCGGATTCGCCTTGAACTCCAATATCTCCTTTATCGCCTTTAACACCAGCTACACCGAGATCTCCTTTGTCGCCTTTCGGTCCTGGTTTTATTGTGGAATCAGCAATAAGCGCGTGTAAAGAACTTATACTAAAAGCAACGGCAGTAAATGCTGCCTTTGGCGATAGTTCATTTCCGTCATAGGTTATTCCCAACGAATCGATCCCGTTGAATCTGATAGAATCATGAAACGGGCCCAGAATTGTACCAAACGATCCATTAGTAACTTGAAGTTCTTCCGGTATACTTTTCCAGACAATAGTAGTTCCTTTGTACAGTGTAAAAATGAACGTGGCATTTCCCTGAAAGAATTTTCCATCTTTCTGTAAAACACCTTCATATGACAATGTTCTGGGTATTTGTGAATGCAGCGTTAAAGGGAGTAGAAGAATGAACAAAAGAGAGGAAAGTTGTAATAACTTTTTCATGGGGAACCTCTGAGACAAACGAGTGATTGTGTTACAAGTGTTATTCACGTGATGTCAATGAAAAAAACAATCTCGTTTCAGCTCACGATTTCCCATTGCAGCTATTTGTAGTTCAACTGACTATGAATAATATATTAATGAAGGTGACAACATGTAATAGATCTAAAGGATGGAAAAGTAGTTAATCCTTTTTGAGGTATACTCGTTTCCGCCGGATAACAAAACCAATTGTTGTCCATGCGGAAGTACCGTTCCCCATAAGAGAATGGAATCTCTACGACACTTCGTTCATTTTCAACACCGAATATGTTCGTTTCTGTGCATTATTCCTTATCCCTTTGATATCATTCAGTGCAAAAGCCATCGCTGCTCTCCAAGAGATATCTAAAGCAGAAAAGGCATCCCTTCGGATGCCTTTGATGTTTTTAACAACTGGATCCCCCACGATCCAGTAATGTATTTTTTTACTTCAGCAAAAGTATTTTCTTAATCTGCGTCTGTTGTCCGCTTTGCAGTTTCATAAAATACATTCCGCTGGCAAGATGACCGGCATCGAACTGTTTTTGGTGATACGTGCCGGCTTCTAATACTTCGTTGACCAGCGTCGCGACCTCGCTTCCGATCATGTCATACACTTTAAGTGTAGTCAAACCAGAATGTTGAAGCGTGAAGCTGATTGTGGTGCTTGGATTAAACGGATTAGGATAATTCTGCTTCAGTTCAAAGAGAGTCGGCGAAGAGATATTTTCCGGAGCGATTCCTAGTATAGAAGCGGCACGGGTGTACGAAAAGCCGCCACCGGTATTTCCCCCGCCATAGGAAAGGATCTTCAGGTCGAGAAAAATATTCTCTGCAACCAAATTCAGCACCAAGTCTTTCCCAATCAACGACTGCGGATTACCGCCAGAAAGTGCAACAAACGTCTTGTAGGTTACCGTTGCGAACGAATCGGTTGTGCCGATAGCCCACAGTGTTCCCGAAGGAGCATTTGTCGCATACGCAGTATCCTTCCGGATGTTAAAAATACTTTGCGTATTTGCCCGCGTGATCCAAACCGAATCGGAGATACGGTCTTGATTCGCCGCTTGCTTCCAATCTGAGAATGCCTGTTTGGTGAATGTCACCGTGCCTTGGGAACTTTTCCATACGCTCTGCGCAGTTACGACTTGTGAAATGACAACAAGAATGCAAAATAGTAACGATTTCTTTTTCAATGTGCACCTTTCCTTCAAAATATTATACCCCCTTCGGATGGTTGTAACGATTTCTTTCAAAACAACCGTTCGAAGGTTGAACAAGAAATATATCCCGGCCACAACTGACCGGGATATTGTATTTATTTTTCTCCTCTAATCAACTACTCAACAACGTTATCAATTCTGCTATTTCATCAACATTAACTTCTTTACCTGAACTTTGCTGCCGCTGACCAACCGCGCAAAGTAGACGCCGCTGGCGAAGCGCGATGCATCGAAGATTTGTTGATGATAGGCTCCAGCTTCCAGTACTTCATCCACCAGCGTCACTACCTCACGACCGATCGCATCGTAGATCTTCAGTGTTGTCTTACCTGATTCCTGAAGAGTAAAGCCGATCGTTGTGCTCGGATTGAACGGATTTGGGTAGTTCTGTTCTAGCGCGAAAACGAGAGGAACTGCTCCTACATTCACTTCCACTGCCTGTGAGTATGAGAATTTTCCGTCCCGGTCGATCTGTTTCAACCGGTATGAATACTTCCCTGCTTTCTGGACCTTGTCCGTGAATGTATATTCTTTCGGTGCATTGGATGTTCCACTTCCTTCAAGGAAACCAACTTTCGACCAGCTCTTTGTCGGTGCCGCATCCTTCCCTTGAGATTTCTGAACACTCACTATGGTCCGTTCAATTTCATAACCGTGGTTGTTCAATTCCGTCGCTGTTTTCCATTTTAATTCCGCATTCAAACGTTGGGATGACGCCGTGAATGACACCAGTTCCACCGGAAGCGGAGCAGCACTTTCCAACCAACCGCTGCTTCCGTTGAAATTGAAGTTCGTCAACGTTCCATCTCCGGCACTTGAACCATGTCCATGTGCTATCGTTCCGGTGCCGGCATTCAGCTGCCAATATCCGACGAGTCCGGATTGTGCCGACGTGAACGGAAGGTTCATATTGTCTTGAATCTCCTGTTGTGTGCGGGCAACATTCCAGATGCGGACTTCATCGATGACACCGTTGAAGTATCGCCCACCAAAGTCAGAACCAATGGCAACATGGTCGGAATTCGAATTGGTGGTAAACGGCCCTCCGCTGATACTCACGGAATTTCCGTTAACATATAACGTTCTCGTGCCATTATTGTTGACTGCAGCAATATGGTACCAGTTTCCAGCAGAAAGAATGCCGGAGGCCGATTCGAATTCGTCGAAACGAATTCCAGTGAAAGGAGGATCATTGGACAAACGTATAAAGTATCCGTTAGCACCGTTCGAATGGTACTTTGATATGATACCTGCCATGCTACTGAAACCGTTCGGTTTGATCCACGCTTCCAACGTATAGGTAGTTGTCATATCGAGTGCATTCGCGTCGGCAATGCTAACATAATCATCCGAACCATCAAAGAGCAGAGAATTGCCCGGGGCACTCGACATTGTCATCACCGTTGCTTCACTGCCGCGGCGGTATAATGTATCGTTTTGTGCTGCGATTGCCACATAGTATAATGTTCCGGGTGTTAATGATGTTAAATCAGCAGACACAACAGTGGAACTGTTGGCATTGATTGATGCCGGAGTGGTTGCTACACTGTCCGTGTATGTTCCGCTGGACGTGCCATATAAGAATTGCGCAGTTGCATTATAACCTGTTGAATATACTGTACCATACACCGTTGCGGTAGTAGAAAAGACATCCGATGATTGTGTTACTGTTCCTGCGAGTGGAGCAGAGGCGCGGATGTACGAGAAGCCATTATCACTTTCCCCATCTCCCCAAGAGAGTAATTTAATATCGAGGTAAATATCTTCAGCGATAATATGTACGACCATGTCTTGACCGATCAATGATGCTGGATTCCCGTTATGAGTAGAATACCACGTAGAAAATGTTAGGGATTCATAGTTTTCAATCGTACCAATCGCCCACTCTGTACCGTCTGGCGAACTGCTGCTGTTATACGAACTTTCAGTTTTGATATTAAAAATACCATCGGTTGACCGGGTCAGCCATACATCGCCGTTAATGCGGTCTTGGTTTGCGGACTGTGTATAATCGGCGTTGTTAGACTTTGTGAATGTAATGGTGCCGTTATCTTTGTCCCACACTTGAATGGTATGCGGACGGACACTGCGTTCACTGCTGCGGGCATAAATCGACCCGTTCGACGCTGAAAAGCGGTAGTAGTACGTTGTACCGTCTGTTAAGCCAGTCAATGATTGAGATATCGAATAGACCGTATCAGCAGGAATTGTGTTTGGTGTTATGAGAGCGCTGTCTGTATATGTGCCGCTTGTAGTCCCGTATAACACATATGCCGTGGCAGTTGTTGTCTTTGAATAAATTTGTCCTGAGACGGTGACGGATGTCGGGGCAAGATCAGCATAGCCGCTCTGAATAAGTTCTAACGGCTTCAACGAACGGGTATATGAAAATCCGCCGCCGTTGTTGTTTTGTGTCCATGCAGTAAACTTGATGTCAAGATAAATATCGTCTGCAATAAGGTGAACAACCAAATCCTGATTCAGAACAACACCATTATTATTATTATAGTCAACCGCAGCTTCTCTCCATGTCGTGAATGTCAATGATTCGATATTATTTGTTGTTCCAACTGCCCATTCTGTACCTGTTGGCGAAGAATAACTATTATCGTCGTAGATTGCTTCTGATTGTATGTTGAACATTCCTCTATTATCCGCTCGTGTCAACCACACACTATCAGTAATGCGATCCTGGTTTTCTGCAACTGTCCAGTCGGCATTATCTGCTTTGGTTAATGTATAGGAAGGAGGAAGTTCATTGTCCGAAGTCAGAGCCAAAAATTGGCTGAACGATGTAATGCCAGACCATGTTACTTCACCCGTTGATGCACTCGCCGATATTGCACCGCCAACCTGTGTCCACGTTCCGCTGGAATTCGATTCGCGCTTGAACAATTGAATGGAACTGGGATCCGCTTCTTGTCCCGCGGTAATCACACCGGAACCGAAATTTAGCGTGATACTTGTAGAGAACGTTCCCGGATCACCGAACAAATTAATCACAAAATATTTGCCGCCGACGGATGAACCGTAACCGGTCGGATAGTTGCTCGGATCAGCCGTAAGTTCGGAAACATACACATCGACAGGATTGTCGAATCCATCGGTCATGGAGAGTGTGGCATTACCTACCGTGTGCGGTCCGTTGTTCGATGCCGCAACTGACCCATTGCTTATTGTTGCACCCCCGACCGGTGCACCGGAAGCAATCCATGAAGCACCCCCCTGATTCATGGAATTGTCGTTCACAAGTTCGGCAACCGAACTTCCCGTCCCTTCATTAAACTGCCAATATCCGACCAGCTGTGAAGGTGTCCCGGATAGTGTCTTATGCATGTTCTCACGTATCTGTTCAACCGTACGCACCGAGTTCCAGATACGAAGCTCATCAAGATCTCCAGATAAATAGTAGTTCTCCATATTGTCCGTGCCAGGATACAGCCATTGACCTCCAGTCATGAGCGCACCAATATTGCCTCCAGAAGTAGCTTCCAGCACACCGTTCACATAAAGTTTCAACGGACTTCCACTCGCTCCGGTCAGTGCCAGATGATACCATTGACCTGCGACAGCGGTCGTTGTGCCCGTGATCTCCACATTATTCGAAGCATTGTCATCATAAACGCGGCCGAAGAACTTCCCTGTCGCGTCAATGGCTATCCATACGTACTCATCCCCATGATCAAGAATCACCATTTGTGTACCAACCGATGCGGGCGAAGTCCATAATTCATACGTGAATCCATCCGGGATCGCGAAAGAGTTGTTTGCTGATGAATATCCATTATTGTTATATCGAAATGCATACCCAGCTGTTGTATCAAATGGGTAACCGGCTGTTGCGCTTGTTGTTACATTTCCCCGTCCCGGCGAACCTTCTCCATCCGGACTGCCGTAAATTTCTGTTCCTGTTCCGCCAAAATATTCAAACACGGCAACGTGATACGTCGTGCTGGTACTCAGTCCGGTTACGTTGACAAAATTATCCCCGGTGTTATTGCCGTTAAAGACAACATAGTTTCCGCCGCCCAAATCTGTGCCACTGCCAAATGCTGCATTGGCAGTATATGTTGTGCTATTCGTTGGTGTTACATCAACAGCACTCCCTTGTTTCATGACAACTATTCTGCCTTTTCCGCCTCCATTTGACCAGTTTACTTGAGCTGAACTGCCATAGTTTTTCGTAAAGGTATTTACTGTTGCACTGTTTGGAGTTGTTGAAGTGGTAGAAGAAGCAGTTTTATAAGAGGAGGTTAAATATTTTTCCAATCCAGAAGGACCATTATATTCAAATACTGCGAAATAATAGGTTCCACCATACGAAAGGTTGGACAGCGTTTTGATACTGTATACATAATCATTACCATTATACACAACATAATTACCACCACCGAGATCACTCCCACTTCCAAACGTACTGTTAGCGGTATATGTTGTATTATCTGAGGGTGTCACGTCAACCGCACTGCCCTGTTTAACCACCACAATGCGTTTCGAACCGTCGCCTTGTGAATAAAACATTCCTAATTCATTGCCATAATCTTGCTGCACGGAAATTGAATAAACTCCGGTAGAAGTTGGGGTTGTGACAACAGAATTTTTATACACTCTAAAGAGAGAATTATTTGGATCATTTAATACTGCATCAAGATCACCATCTCCATCTGCATCGCACACAGCAAGATCGGTGAATGTCGTCATTCCGCTAGCAAGTGAATATGATCCATGACTATTAAATACTCCACTTCCATTATTATATGAAACATACACATATGTGGAACTATAGTACACTACATCAAGATCACCATCGCCATCCATATCACCCAATTTCATTCCCTTGGGTCTATCGGCTAATGAAGTTGTGGATTGAGTTGTAAATGATCCACTCCCATTATTTTTAAAGACAGTAATATTGTTCGAATACGCATTATCCCCGGCAACAATATCAATATCTCCATCACCATCAACATCACCAAGGGCAATGCCGAGAATTGCCTGTGTGGTATTGGTTCTGTACACTGTTTTTGCTGCATACGCATTAGAACCAGTAGACAAAATAACTCCGACAGTATCTTTATCCAGTTGATCTTCTGGTCCGGAAACTCCAACAAAATCTGGATACCCATCGTTGTTTAAATCCGCTGCAACCCAATCTCCGGTTGTTGTATTCGCAAGAAGTGTGCTATTGCCTTGAGAAAAAGAAGTTCCACTATTGCTATAAAATGGTACTACGCCGGTAAGTCCGGTATTTCTTACAATAAAGTCATCGTAACTATCCATATTCACATCGGCAATTAAGAGACCCGCATTGTTGGTTGTATTAAATGATCCACTCGGATATTGTGCAGTGGTTTCGTTAACATCATTGAAACTACCAAAATAGTTATATCCAACCCGAGCGGTGGTAATGCCTGCGCCCCCAGGTGAAAGAAGTCCGACAATATCAATATATCCATCGCGATTCATATCACTAAATGCCAGTGAAACTAAATTACCTACGCCGGTCATATTAATCGGATATGTAGCCGCTGTATAGGAATCGACAGCATTGTTTTTGCTTGCATAATATATGTAACTGTTTGTTTTCATGGACACAATATCAACATCGCCATCTTTATTATAGTCGACAGGATATATTTTTGTGGCTTGTCCAGTAGTACTACCGGTAAAAGATGCTGAAGTTGTGAAGTACCCTACTCCCGTTCCACCGGATGCAACTGTAAATGAATATTGTTTTGATACACCAAGAGGATAACCATCCGATTCTCTGGAAACATCATACAGTATCTTGAGTGTAACAATTTCACCAGGTAAAAAATCCTGATCTGGATCAAAGATTACCGACATTGCAGGTAGAGAAGTGTTTTTAACAATTGAATGTCTTCCAGACAATGAGCCAGTCACAATAACATTCGGGTAACTTGCATTGCTATTAATATTCGCCGCATTAACAGGATCGCTAAAGTTTATCGTTATATTGGCGTTTGTTGCAACATCCAATGCGTTCATCGCCGGAGATGTTGATGTGACTGTAAAAGCCTGCCCAAATGCCAGCGTTGATGGTAACGCTAGAAGAAGCATAACAAGAATAGATCGTAACAATGAAGCGAACATAAAGTCCCCCATGGTGTGTGTTATTATATGAATTGATGAAGTTCAGTAAGATTGTCTTTAGAGATAAAAGCTTTCGCACGCAATTCACGTGCTTTTGTTCTATACATCGGCGTATCATGACTCGTGACGAAAATGATTTTCGCTAATGGATCCATTGCGTGAATTTTTTCCGTTACTTCGAAACCGTTCATGGCTTTTAATTGGATATCCATCAACACTATTTCGGGTTGATGCGCTGCGTATTGAGTTAACGCTTCTTCACCATCCGAACATTCAACGATCTCGATCATGTCATTCGATCCCAGCGAGACAATATTGCGGAGCATCCGCCGCATATCTGCGTGGTCATCCACGATCATTATTTTCATGTACAGCGCCCCAAATCAAGAAAAAAGTAATGGAAGGATTTCCCCTTATTACTAGAGAAAATAGTCTGAAATAATAGACATTTACAATGGAGAGAGTTACTTATTCGTGTAGGTAGTTGTACCTATGGGTGGAAAACGATGTGTAAAATAGTTACACCAATGCATTACTATTTCAAGATGGTGAGATTTATTCGTATGCTTAAATATTCGATTGACGCCAGGTTTTTTACTGTCCATGAACGAAACGATACACCTACGATTACTATTTTCACCTGCCTTTCATCACGATCGACAAAAGTATTTTCGTATTACAATGATAATCGTTCCTATCTGCCAAAACATCAAAGGCATCCTTACGGATGCCTTTGATGTTGTTTAAGAACTGGATCCCCCACGATCCAGTGAAGCATGCATTATTTCATCAGCATTAACTTCTTCACCTGCACTTTATTGCCGCTGATCAACCGAGCAAAGTAAACGCCGCTTGCGAAGCGCGAAGCGTTGAACATTTGTTGATGGTAGACACCCGCTTCCAGCACTTCATCAACCAGCGTGACGACTTCGCGTCCGATCGCATCATAGATCTTAAGCGTCGTCTTGCCAGATTCCTGAAGCGTGAAGCCGATGGTGGTGCTCGGATTGAACGGATTCGGATAGTTCTGTTCCAATTCGAAAACGAGAGGAACTGCTCCGACATTCACTTCCACTGCCTGCGAATAGGAGAATTTACCGTCCCGGTCGATCTGTTTCAACCGGTAGGAATACTTCCCTGCTTTCTGGACCTTGTCCGTGAATGTATATTCTTTCGG
>JBAYIS010000055.1:0-15424 GCA_041665525.1 Bacteroidota bacterium
AGATCGAAATCACGTCAATCAATTAAGTTTACGTTTTAGAGGAGTTTGAACCATGGCACATAAAAAAGGGGCCGGTAGTACTAAGAACGGACGCGACAGTAATGCCCAGCGTCTTGGAGTGAAACGTTTCGGCGGGGAATTGGTTAATGCCGGCGAGATTCTGGTCCGTCAACGCGGCACCAAGTTCCATCCGGGCGATAATGTCGGTCGCGGCGGCGATGATACCCTGTTCGCACTGAAAACCGGACGCGTAAAATTTCATATGATCAGCAAAACACGTCAGGCTGTTTCTATCATCATTGCATAAGCTCTGCGTGTTGATCGGTTTTTGTTGTTCAAAAGCGTCCGCAATTGTGGACGCTTTTTTTATTTATACCCGGATTTGAAAAACCACGTCATTCCCGTCCCAACGGGACCACTTTGTGGAATGTGTTTTGACGGGAATCTTACAACGTACTTTTTACATCAGGAGAACTCTATGAAAATAACAGTTATCGGAGCAGGCAACGTCGGCGCAACCGCCGCTCAGCGCATTGCGGAAAAAGAACTTGCCAATGAAGTGGTGTTGGTTGATATCGTTGAAGGCGTGCCGCAGGGAAAAGGATTGGATATGTACGAATCCGCTCCCATTGAAGGATTCGATTCCGTTATTACCGGAACGAACACATACGATGCGACCGCCGGTTCGGATGTTGTCGTGATCACCGCCGGCATCCCCCGCAAACCGGGAATGAGCCGCGATGATCTGTTGAACACAAACGCCGGAATCATCAAGTCCGTTACTGAACAAGTCTGCGCAAAATCTCCCAATGCGATTCTGATCGTCGTTTCCAATCCATTGGATGTGATGGTATATGTCGCACAGAAAGCTTCCGGCTTCCCCCGTGAACGGGTGATCGGTATGGCCGGTGTGCTGGATACGGCGCGATATCGCACATTCATCGCAATGGAACTTGGCGTTTCCGTAGAAGACATTACCGCGCTCATCCTCGGCGGACACGGCGATTCAATGGTGCCGCTCCCCCGCTACACTTCCGTTGCCGGCATTCCACTGACGGAACTGATGTCGCAGGAAAAGATCGATGCCATTGTGAAACGCGCGCAAAACGGCGGCATCGAGATCGTCAATTACTTAAAGACCGGCAGTGCATTCTACGCCCCTTCTTCCGCCGCCGTGCAGATGGTGGAAGCAATCGTGAAGGACAAGAAACGCATTCTCCCCTGCGCCGTGATGCTGAACGGCGAATACGGCATCAAAGATACTGTCGTTGGTGTGCCGGTAAAACTGGGACGGAAAGGAATGGAAAAGATCATCGAAATCAAACTGACCGCGGAAGAATCTGCTGCTTTAAAGAAATCTGCCGATGATGTAAAAATTAATATGGACAAGGTCAAGTAAACAACGTACCTGCAGAAATAATAGAAAGCCCCGCAATTTTTGCGGGGCTTTTTTTGTTATTGTCCAGTCCTGATAAATATTTCGTTCTGTTCGCAGGACAAAATTTTTCATCCTGGGCAATCCCGACGCTGTTTGTCGGAAGAGTCGAAGGATGTCATACCCATCCCAACGGGACCACTTCGTGGCATGTTCATATACTCGTCATTCCGGAAAATGTAAAAAACTCCTTTGAACGGACTTGCCCGACAAAACGCTTATCGGGTGTGCGTCCGTTCCGAAAAAAAAATACATCATCAGCATGGCGCACCCAAGCAGAGTTTGAGTGCGAGAAAAACGGATAATCAGAGTTGACACTCTGTGACATTCGCGTATGTTTAAAAATACCAAATTCTTGGTATTGATTGTTACACGCAAATAACCGTATGCTGATAAAAATAATTGGTGTTAAGAATAACATTCGATGTTTGGCTTACTCCCGGCGAATAAATTGCTAAGACCATTTCAAGGACAGCATTTTTCACCGGACTATTAAGTCTTAAAGAAGGATAAAAAAGTGAAAATAATAAAAATATTTTCATGGTTAAGGCTCCAAAATGAGATTTTTTCGGATATATGTATGTACAGAGACAAAAACCAATTTTATTCTCTGAGACCTTTAATTCTCCATTTTTTTGACGAGGGAGTAATCTAAAAACGTGTTTTCCTATAACTTTCAATATATCGTATGTCTCTACAAACAGGAAATTCTATGAAGATTACATGGATACTTGCAGCACTACTGGCGATAATTATTTTTCAACCGGGTTGTAAAAAGGATCCTCCAGTTGTACCTCCCCCGGATCCGGAACCGACACATCCGACAATTGTCTGGACAGCAGATACTATTCGCAATCCTTATACGGGTAACCAATTATTGTTGAGATCTCTTTGGGGCTCAGATACAAATGATGTATATGCTATTGGCCACAATGCTTTTGGAGGGAGAGCTTCATTGTTTCACTTTAATGGGATTCAATGGGAAAGAGTGATTCTAACCAAAGGAGAAGGTGGATTTATCGGAAGTTATGTTTCTTTTATCAAGATTGATGGTTCAGGAAAAAATGATGTTTGGGCAGTTGGAAGTCGCGGGGGTTATTATGGAACTTCTGTCGATTCAAGCCTTGTGATTCATTATGATGGAATTTCCTGGAAGGAAGTTCAAATGGAGCGATGTAAGGATATCATGCAAGGTTTAAAAGTATTGAGTCCCAATGATGTCTATATGACCGGCTCGTATGGTGAAATCTATCATTTTGATGGTAATGAGTTTTCTAAAACTATTGTAGATACAAATCTTGCAATGAGAATTGGCGGAGATCAAAATCGCATGTTTGTCGGAGGAAGGACGTTCACATTGTTTCCGATTGTTTACATGAGCGTCTATTCAAAAACACCAAATGGACAATGGACGCTTGTGAAAACAGCAAATGAAGTAGACTATTATAAATCTAAGAGTTTTGGTTATTACGACTTTTATCCCGCCGGAGGCGGGAAATATTTTGTCGGCGGTGAAAATGTTTTTTCACTTCAGGATACCACCTGGGAATCATCCTATTCCAAAGGATCTCCCCCCTATCTCTTGTTTCGAGGGACATCCTCACAAAATATTTTTGCCCTTTCTCCATGGAATTCAATCATCCATTGGAACGGCGTAGATTGGCAACCGATTAATATGCCGACAGAATTAACACAAAATATGTCAATTGCCGGTATGTGGGTAAAGGATAAAAATATTTTTGTTTCTTGTTTTTACACAACCGATACAAATATAATTTACCGTGGTATTTTTAAATAAAATGAAAGGTTGAGATGTATGAAAAAAGTATTGTTTATAGTTTTATGCGTTAGTTGTTTTGGGTACGGTCAATATGTTGATCCTACATTCCCTGGTATCAGAGCGTAATATGAAGATCTCAACGGAAACGGAGTGATAAAATGGTATTTTGATGAAAATTCTTTGTCTGGTCTTAACACCACGCATCTGGGGACATCGTTAGCTGCTGCAAAGACTGAAATCAAAAATGAAATTATTGCTGCATTCAATGTATGGGACAGTCATATTTCGTCTATGACATATCCAGACAACATCACTTTTGTTGAGGGTACTTCTGGAGATTACACTATTAAGATATCTTTTATGGACCTTCTTTCGGCTACAAAACTTGGAAGTACAACTTGTATAGGTCCTGATGTGATTGGCTCAAAATCAAATATTGAAATAAGCAAAAATAGCCAGATAGATTGGCACGCAAACAGCTATAAACCGGAACAAAAACGATATCTTCAAAACACTTTAATTCATGAAATTGGTCATGCAATATTGGGAGCTTATGCTTCATGGCATCATTCAAGTAATCCACAGTCAGTGATGTGGACAAATTTTAATGCGCTGGATCTTATTGAAAATTTACCTGAATATGATAAGAATATTGCGTTTCAGGTATATCATTGGCGCAAATTTCAATTCTTTGGTGAACAGGTTACTGACTTTGTTTATTATACAGATCCTCGAATAATTTATTCAACTCCTGCTCAAGAAATAGACGCACCATATACTGTTCCACCACCTGGAGTATTAGATCACATGAACCACGGTGATATCAAACAACGATCCTATTGGGATGAAAATCTGCTAATTGGTTCTGTGCTTGAGCAAGGAAGTGCATTTAGGACTGTAGTGCAATGGGATGATAATTTCGGACCTCATTTGTCAAGCCAATACCAATTTGTTACCCTGGGTGATGACAATGGTATTTTTGCAACATATGGAACAGCCTATAAATTCAGTTTTAGCCCGGCGCAATTTGTTGATGGAACACCACTGGTAGATTATTTTAACTACCAAATAGATAATATTGATATCATTAAAAATGGAAATGCTGATAGGTTTTATCGTGTTGACAAGGTGATAGAAATAGTACCGCAAGTTCCACAAGGATATTATTTTTATCAATGGAACGATGGAACAACGGATAATCCCAAATATGTTACCGCAAATGCCAACAAAACAATATTTGCGATCTATAAAGCGCAGTTAAAATCAAATAATGGCACCTCATTCAACTCAAATGGAACGCACAAATTCATCAGAACAACAAACGGCACTCTGCATATGGTGTATAATAGTGCCGGGAAAGTTTGGTACGAAACAAGTTCAGATAATGGCGAAACGTGGACATTGAGATTTTCGGACGCCGGAGGACAACCGGCAATTGCCGCTGTGAGTTCAAACCGGGTGATTTTTGTGTATCCTTACAATACAACCAAAATTAAAGCTGTTTGTTATGATGTGTCAGTTCCCGGTATATTATCTACCACAACACCACTCGGCAGATCGATTGATTTACCAAGTGATCTTGCAATTGCAATAACAACCGCAGGAAAAATAGCTGTAACGTATTATAATGCCGGCGATGAAGAAATCACAATTTCAGGTTATTTTGGATTGTCTGGTTCTGTCGCTGCCAACGGCAGCGTTACATGGGGAAACTACCGATCGTACCAATCGGCATACGTTTTAGCGAATTCAACCGCAAGAAATGTTGCCCTGGAAGTTCGAAACAATGCGGGTGAAGGATTGTTTCATTTCACATTCGACGACACGGATGGAAATGGCGGAAGAGATATATACTATGGCCCTCTTTCTCGAAGCAGCACTTACCTGTCCCGATATGTCTATTCCCCATATACAAACTGTTTATCGGGTTCATCTGGATATCTCAACAACACAAATCCCTCTATTATCGCATTAGCCAATGAAGCGACTCGGTTTAATTGGATGAGTAATAATGGAAGCGGCAGTACTGTATCAGTATTTAAGGATCCAGGGTTTTCTACACACTGGTTTTTTGGAAATAATGTTACCAGCACCAGCATTAATCAGGCTTCGGATGGATATGTTATTGGCTGGTCAAACGGAAATACTCAACAATACGCCAATAACAGTTCGCTTACAACTCTCGGAACTATTTCATCCCTTGGCGCTTACGTACAAATTGGGAACAGCGATCTTAGGGCCAACATGCGTGCTATGGGATTTAATGTTGGCAGTGCGCCATATGTATTCAATCTATCGGTTCCAATCGGATCGATGTTGCAAAAGAGCAGCGCGACAAATGAACAATCACTTTTAGGACGCGGAATCACCGCTTCGATTAAAAAAGATATTGAAATTACAGCAGATGAAGACACAACAAACTTGTCACATCCGAAATATCATTTTTATCGATTTACTTATTTAGTCAATGATATTGTAGCAGATGGCACTCCGATAAAGTTTTCAGAAATACCGGAAGGAACGGATCTATCGGATCCATCAACAATGCATAAATATTTACTTACACAACCGTTTGCGTTGAACAATACCTCTACGTTGACGTTTGATGTGACCAAACTTGTGACACATCCTAACGGCGTTATTTCTGCATTGGATAATGACAAGTATATTAATTTCAAGGTGGAATTGGTGTCATCTGAGACTCATCAGGTTATTGGGAATTTAAATAGTATTTTGCATCGCAAAGACGTTGACAATAATTCTCAAGTTACCGGTTACACGGTTGATTGCAATGGAATCGGTAATAAAAATGTTCAACTTCGGATTTCCTATAACAGCACCGCAAATGCAGAAATATCGTTAAACGAAAAGGTGGTCGATGCTTCCGATGTGCTGAATAAAACAACATCTGAAACTATTCATTTAGGGTTCGATGGAGCAACGATAGTAACTGAGTATGGATTAGACCAAAACTATCCCAATCCATTCAATCCTTCAACAAAAATCGCATTTGCATTGCCGCAAAACGGAAATGTAACTTTGAAAGTGTTTGATGCTATTGGCAGGGAGGTTGCTGTATTGGTGAACGAATATAAAGATGCCGGCAGATATTCAGTGGATTTCAATGCATCCAGGCTTTCAAGCGGGATATATATTTATCGACTGCAAGCAGGTGATAAAACAATGACAAAGAGGATGTCGTTAGTCAAATAGATTGAATTAGCATTCACTAAAAGCCTGCCCTAACCCGGCAGGTTTTTTTTGTTTTTATTCCTATACTCAATTGAGATTCACTTTGAAAGTGAAACCCCGCTTCACACACAGAAATCAAATGGTCCGGAAAAATTGTACACGATCTTAAGCGGAGTTTGGGAAAGGAAAGAAACAAAACGCCCCGCAACTTCGCGGGGCGTTTTTATTGAACAACGGCGCATTGATAGATTATTGTATTCCCATTTCCTTCAAAAGAAAACCTGCTTCCCCTACCTTCTCCACATTCCAGAGCACGTAGCGGATATCCACTGCGATGGATCGGCTGTAACTTTCATTCCAGGCAAAATCGTTAATGGTGGCCTCGAATGCGCGGTCGAAGTTCACGCCGACCAGTTCCCCTTTTGCATTCAGTACCGGACTGCCGGAATTTCCGCCGGTAGTGTCCATGTCATACAGCAGGTCCACCGGAAGATCGTTTAGTTTTTTGTGTTTATATCGTCCGTAATCTTTCTTCACATACAAATCTCGGATCTTTTTGGGAGTGTTATAGTCGGGATCATCCGATGTCTTCTGCATTACTCCGGTCAACGTCGAAATGGGAGAAAAATAGGTCGCATCGGACGGACTGTATCCGCGGATGGTGCCGTACGTCATACGCAATGTTGAGTTGGCATCCGGAATAAAATCTTTTTTCTTCCACTCCTCTTTCACCGCAACCAGTTTACCCGAAAGACGATTCAATTCGCCGGTCCGTTTGCGGTTGATGGTGGTCTGTTGTTCAATCTCCGGAGCCAGTGACCGCGCAAACTCGATCAGCGGATCATTCAGTTGGCGAAGTTGTTCCGGCGTCATAGTGAATGCTCTCTCGATAAATCCGGGATCTGCAAACCGTGTTGAAGCAAAACATGAATCCACAAATTGTGTGATGTTCTTCAGTGCAACTACGACTTTTATGGATTGATCCGCCGGCAGCAATGATGCATCATTCAGGATCTCCGTCAAAAACAGTTTGTCGATCCCCTGATGATAGCTGTGCAAGGATGATACGATACTATGCTTCGTGGCAGCAAGATTCTTATCCATATACGCCGATTGACGCGTGCTGTCCGGTTTTTGCAGCTCGTCGGCGAGCGAATTAAGTCTATTGCCGATGGTCAGCAGCGTCGAACTGCCGATGATGCTCGAAAGGATATTGGCCCGGCGGGCATCGTTCCGCATCTCTGCATAGACGGCGGAGATACCTGAAAGAACATCGCCGTATTTCTGTTTTCGTCCATCCTGCGCATTGATGAAGGCCGTCAGTTCTTCCTCTTCTTTTTTCTTATTTGCGACAATCGGCAGGTTGCTGAAACCTTTCAGTTTCCCGCGGTAGTTCTTCTCCACATTCGCCAACGACTTCATCCGCGCCGAAAGCGCTAATGCGGCTTCGGGATCGTTCTTTCCTGCCGCCATCATTTGCGAGATCATCCATGCATTCCTCTGCTGCACAAACGGAAGACGGATATCTCGTTCATATTCCAGGTAGTAGGAAGTTTGATGGCGGAATGTTCTTCCCGGATATCCCAGAATAAATACGAGGTCATTCTCATTAACGCCGTTAGGATTTACGACAAAGTGATTTTTCGGTTTAAAGGGTTTGTTTGATGCTGCATATTCAGCAGGATTTCCATCCGCACCGACATATGCGCGGATAAAGGAAAAATCCCCCGTATGCCGCGGCCAGACCCAGTTATCATTCTCTCCGCCAAACTCTCCGACAGATCGCGGCGGCACATACACAAGACGGATATCCTTAATCGTCCGATGAATAAACAACACATAGGTTTTTCCGGCAAACATCTCCGCAATGGAAGCGGTAATCCTGGTCTGTTTCTTTTCCGCTTCCGCGACCAGCGCTTTGGAATTCTTTTCGATAATCTTCGTACGCTGGATCGGATCAGTCGTATCAGAAATACCGGCAAGCACCTCCGCAGAGACATCGCGGTACGAATCAATGATCCGAACCGTCAAACCTTTCGCCGGGATCTCTTCTTCGCGGGATCGGGCGATAAATCCGTTCGTCACATAATCATTCTGTACGCTGCTGACCTGCTGCACAGCGCCGAAAACGCAATGGTGGTTCGTAATAATCAATCCTTCATCCGAAATAAACGATGCGCTGCATCCCCCCACATTCACGCTGGCATCCACCAAACTCTTTCCATTTGGATTGTAAATATCCTTTGCGGTAATCTTGAATCCTTTTGCTTTCAGGTTCAGTTTATGGATTTCGGAAAGCGGGTACATTCCCTCTTCGGCAGACAGGAACGAAACGATGAAGAGGATGACCAATATTTTTTTCATGAACGGCTCCTTATGTACTATGAAGGAAGATAGCAATACTTGGAAAAGGAAGCCAAACGATATTTACCTCCTTTTCATTGACGCAGTTCATGATATCTTGCTTCAAGTATTCAATATCCAGTGCCGTTTCTATTAGAAGCGGTCCCAAAAATACCTAGTCATTGTCATTTCCCCGAAGGCCCTAAGGGCCAGGTGGCCACTTCGTGGCGATCCCGACGATATTTGTCGGGAGAGAAATCTCGGTTTTTTGAATTCAAGTATTAAAACGAGATTCCTCACTCGGTCCTTCGGACCTTCGTTCGGAATGACAAATAAAATTCATTTTTGAGACCACTTCTAAGTAATCTTGTATTTCCTGACCATACTTCGGCGCGATGTCGCCGATTTGTTCATCCTGAGCAAGGCAATCAATTACTTGATTGCCGCGCCGAAGGATGTTCAAAGGCAATATTTCTTTTGAGAAAGAGCACTAGATTGTGTCCGTCGGTAATATGAAGATGTCTTTTTTAAGAATCGAATATTGATTACTTTCATCTATGAAATCGCAACGTTCATTTGTTATCCTGTTACTGACTGTTGTCGCTTCACGGATACCGCTGCTCTTCGGCGGCTTCGGCGCGGATGGCGATGCCTGGAGGATTGCACACACAGCGCATCGGCTATGGACCGAAGGCGTATACCAGGTTTCGCGTTTTCCCGGATTCCCGGTATTCGAAATTCTACAGACACCTGTTATCATACTCGGCGGCTCTTTCGCATCCAATCTTTCCACGTTGATCGTTTTTCTTTTTTCCATTATTCTATTCAGAAGCATTATCCTTCGTTGGAATATCCCCAATGCCGATCTGCTGCTCATCAGTTATTCATTTCTTCCGATCCTCTGGAAAAACTCGGCTGTCACAATGGATTATATTTGGGGATTGACTGGTATTCTTGGAGCGGTAACTCTCTTGCTCAATAAGCGATTCATTTCAGCAGGAATCGTTCTTGGATTTGCCGCAGGAACACGGTTGTCTCATCTTGCGCTATTTTTTCCTTTGCTTTTACTTTTTAACGGCACTGAAAGAAAACAGATGCTTCATTTTACGATTTGGAGCGTGATGATAACTATCCTTTGCTATTTTCCTGTTTTCCTTTCCGACGATTTTTTTGGGGTTATTCAGGAATATCTTGCAAGGACGAACAATATTTCCCTTCTCAAGAAAACCGGTGCATTCTTCTATCGGATCATCTTTTCCCTTGGTTTGCTCGGTTCGCTGGCTATCGGGATAGTGCTCTTCATCAGCAGAGAGAAGGTGCGTTCACACATGCAATCTCGTACATCACGGGTGTCACTTGCAATCATTCTAACGATCGTGGTAGTGTTCTCTTTGATTCCTGATGAACGGGAATACCTCATCCCT
The DNA here is from genome assembly GCA_041665525.1 of Bacteroidota bacterium. GTDB lineage: Bacteria > Bacteroidota > Ignavibacteria > UBA10030 > UBA8401 > UBA8401. The sequence continues at coordinate 10,175 of JBAYIS010000055.1, forward strand.
GCAATGCCTTTTCTGCTGATTCTGCTGGCGCTGACAGGTAGCAGGAATCATTTTGCTGTTGTCACGGTAGTACTCATCTCCTACGCTTTTATCTCATTGGATGTAACGGACCATGATCCGCTGTCACCGTCTACCGGGCTGAAAAAACAGAAAGGATTCGTTGTCAAAGAGTATGGAGATCGAAGCAGGAATGAACAACGGAGAATTCATTTGGCACAATATTCCATACCGGACTCATCTATTGTTATGATTGGTATGGGACCAATTTTCTGGTATGACAATCCTTACGTCACTTGGGATCAGAAGATGGAGAGAAAATTCCGGCAGGATTGTGCCCGATCTCTTCGCGGAAAAGAGGTTTACTACATCTACGCATTAAAAAAACCGCAGCTTACTCTGCTGCGGCAGCGTGGATATACGGTGTATTATTGGGATGAGATGAAATTGTTTCTCGAAACGTTCATCGGCTACAATCTTGCCGATGAACGTATTGCGCCGGTGAGTTCGTTCGGTGTGATTACCCCTTCGCAACAATATCCCTGACCATATTCGTCACAGACCGGAAGTCGATCTTCCCGGTCCCCATTTGCGGAAGATCCGGAATAACGACAAACTGTTTCGGCAGTGCGATGTTCGGAAGCTGTTCGGCCATTTTTTTCAGCACTTCTTTTTCATCCAGTTGATGCGTCACTGCAGCAACGATCTTCGCCCCTTTTGTTTGATCGGGAATTTCTACAACACAAACCTTGGTTTCGGGTGGAAGGAGTTTTTCCAGCACGTCTTCCACTTTGATCAAAGAGATCATCTCTCCGCCGATCTTCACAAACCGTTTCAATCGGCCGACATGCCATAGGTAACCTTCCTCATCCTGCCAGCCCATGTCGCCCGTATCATAGTAACCGTGGCGGAATGCCAGCGACGTGTTTTCGAAATCGTCGAAGTATCCCTTCATAACATTATCCCCTTTAACGAGGATCTTACCGGTCTCACGCACACCGCACTCTTCTCCGGTTTCATGGTTTTCTATCCGCAACGAAACTCCTGGCAGCATTCTTCCCACACTTCCGGGACGATTGTGGGTTGGAGAATTCAGGGCGAGTCCCGGTGCCGTTTCGGTACAGCCATATGCTTCAAGGATTACCTTGTTATGTTTTTCCATGAATGCTTTTCGCAGCGCATCGGGACATTTGTCCGCTCCGGCGAGGATGATTCTACAAGAATCATAATCACCCGGATTAGATTTCCCGACATATCCCCAGAAGAAACTCGGTGTTCCGGCAAAGATGGTTACTTTTTCTTCCCTCACAGCATCATTCACTCCTTTAAAATCCAAAGGATTTGCGTAGGTCACAACTGTCATACCGCACCAGACGGGCAGCCATAAGTGAGCGGTCTGTCCGAAGGAATGGAACATCGGAAGATTGCCGAGCATAACATCCTTTTCTCCGACTTCAAGAACCTGTTCCAAACTCATCAAATTTGCGGCGATGTTCTTGTGGGTCAATTGCACCGCCTTTGGTTCTTTTTCGCTGCCACTGGTAAAGAGGATCACCAAATTATCGTTTTCCTCTCCTTGCGCCACAGTTTTCTTTACCATTGCCGTCGGCAGTTTCGACCGGACCGCCGCATGGAGTTTATCCATAATGGAAATACTTTCCATTATATCTTCCAGAAAAATCATTCCGGGAACGACTGGACACTGAATCTTTTCAAGCAGCGCTTTGGAGGTGATGATCGTCCGGAATGCACACTTGCGCTGCGCGTATTCGCAATTCTTTGCCGCCATCGTGGAGTAGTTGATCATAACGGGGACTCTTCCGCTCATCAACGCAGCAAGCGATGCAAGAATACATCCTGCCGATGTCGGGATCATGATTCCGATAAATCCCTTATCATACTTCTGAAATTTTTCCGACAGGATCAGAGATGCGATCAAAGCCCTTGAGTATGTGACCCGCCTGTTTGTTGTTCGGTCAACGATGTATTCCTTGTCGCCCAGCCGTTTTGCCGTTTCGATAAATCGATGGTGAAGTAACATAGTGACGCTCCCCAGGATAGGTTGATATTTTGAAAAATGTAGTGCATCCAGCGTCAAAAAGCAACGCACAATATTTTTCCGTAAAAAGTACTTGACAGAGAAGCTTAAATTATTATCTTTAATATCAGAATAACTTAATATATAAGGTTGACAGCGTAATAACCTTATATATTAAGCTAAACATACAGAAACACATTCTGTAAAATTATTCTGCAGCACCACCTCCGCTGCTACATCATAACCATTGCCGGCACCATTGCAATGGACGATGATTCCTGGCCACACGGCTATTCCATCGATAGTTGGAATACAACGGTCTGATCAACCACATCATCATTTTTTCACTATTAACCATTTTTACGGAGGTTGTATGAAACGCAGTATCCTGGCATTGTTTCTCTTCACTATGTTCTTTTCATCTGTGTCACTGTCGCAGGCAAAAGTCGGCACCGACATCTATAGCCGGTATGTTTGGCGCGGTGTTGATTATGGAAATTCGACCAGTCTGCAGCCGGCACTCACCTATGTCGCGGGCGATCTTTCTGTCGGTGTCTGGGGTTCCTATGCTCTCGCCGGTGGTTATTCCGAGGCAGATATCTGGGCATCGTATGCGGTTGGTCCCGTAACGTTGTACCTCACGGATTACTATATTCCGGCCGCTCCGCCCGCATTAACATTTTTTAATTACAGCGACAACGCCGGTGCTCATGCGGTGGAAGTCGGTGTCGGTTATACCGGTCCGGAAGCTCTGCCGATCTCTTTGGCCGCCTATTATATCGCTCTCGACGGTGCAACCGTTGACAATTCCGTTTATGTGCAGGCTTCGTATCCGATACTCTCCGATCTTTCTTTGACTGTCGGGGGTACGCCGGCCAAAAGTGCGTTCTATGGAACAGCAAAGGCAGGACTCATCAACGTAGGATTCACATCATCCAAAACCATTAAGGTGTCCGAAAGCCTTTCCATTCCGTTCAATGTTCAATATATCATGAATCCGTATGTCGAAAGCGCATATTTGATTTTTGGTATCAGTTTATAACACTGTTTTTGTTCAACTGTTATTTGAGTCTATTCATATCAAAAGGAGTTTTACCACATGGAAACAAAAGTAATTGTCGATACGCTCTGGGTATTGATCACGGCAATGCTCGTGTTCTTTATGAACCTTGGATTTGCCCTGGTCGAATCCGGATTTGCACAGTCCAAGAATACTGTGAACATCCTTTCTAAAAACTTTATCGTCTTCGCCGTTTCATCGCTTGCCTTCTGGGCGTTCGGCTGGGGACTGATGTACGGCAACGGCACCGGTTTTGTCGGACTGGAAGGTCTCTTTGCCATCGGCGGAGCGGATAACAGTCCGGCTACCGGCGATGCGTACAGCGGCGTCTATTCGGCGTTAAGCTGGGCCACAGTACCATTGATGGCAAAGTTCTTCTTTCAGCTGGTGTTTGCTGGAACCGCTGCAACCATCGTCTCCGGTGCGGTTGCAGAACGCATCAAGTACTTCTCGTTTATTCTGTTTTCGTTCATTCTCGTCGCCATCATGTATCCGGTAACAGGACACTGGATCTGGGGAGGCGGTTGGCTGGCGCAAATGGGTTTCTGGGATTTTGCCGGTTCAACGGTTGTTCATTCGGTTGGCGGCTGGGCGGCATTAGCGGGCGTTCTGGTTCTGGGACCGCGGCTTGGAAAATTTAAGGATGGTAAGATCAATCCTATTCCCGGACACAATATGACCTCTGCTGTCACCGGCGCTCTTGTTCTCTGGCTTGGATGGTTCGGTTTTAATCCTGGTAGCACCATGGCCGCCGATCCAGAAGCAATTTCCCGCATCATCATGACGACGAACAGCGCCGGTATTGCCGGACTGCTCGCTTCTACCGCCGTTGCGTGGATCGTTCTCGGCAAACCGGATCTCAGCATGACTATCAATGGACTGCTTGCAGGCCTTGTTGCCGTCACCGCACCGTGCGCGTATATCAGCGTTGAGAGTTCTCTCATAATCGGAACTGTTGCTGGTGTAATTGTTGTGTTTGCTGTCATCGCTTTCGATAAACTTAAACTCGACGATCCGGTCGGTGCGCTTGCCGTCCATCTTGCCAACGGTATTTTCGGAACGATCTGTGTCGGCCTGTTTGCACAAGACAAATTTATCCCGAATACCACCGGCAATGGTTTATTCTTCGGCGGCGGAACAAATCTGCTGGTTGCACAACTTACCGGAATTGCGGCAGTCGGTGCTTTTACATTCATTCTCTCGTATATCTCATGGTATCTTATCAAAATCACCTTGGGTGTCCGTGTATCTGAAAAAGAAGAATACGAAGGTTTGGATATCGGCGAACATGGGATGGAAGCATATCCCGACTTTAAAAAGTAAATGGTCAATTCAGCAATTGATTTTTATTCATTCGTTCAGTAGAATGATAGCAGCACCCATTGAACTGAGGAAAAATTTTTATCACAATCTCCAAGGAAGTTTCTATGAAAAAAATTGAAGCAATCATCCGTCCTCACAAACTCGACGAAGTGCGCGAAGCGCTACAGGAAGCGGGTTTCCGGGGACTGACTGTGACGGAAGTGAAGGGCTATGGAAGACAAATGGGACACAGCGAGATTTACCGCGGTTCCGAATACACGATCAACTTTTTGCCAAAAACAAAGATCGATATCATTTGCGCCGACGGTAATCTGGATAAAGCGATTGATATCATCCTGAAGCATGCTAAAACCGGCGAAGTAGGCGACGGCAAGATCTTTGTCTCCACTATCGAAGAGGTCATCCGTGTTCGGACCGAAGAAACGGGTGAGGCAGCGGTGTAAGCAGTCAAAAAAATACCCGAAATCATTGAGATTTCGGGTATTTTGAGATCACAGAAGCAAAAAATGTACTTGCGTCTAATTTCTAAACAATCTATTTTTGACTTGCAAAGAACAGTAACACCGTTGATGCACTTGAAATGCCCCCGTCTTCCAATCACGGGGTTGTTATGCGCTCCTGATGCTCAGAAGAATCTTCCTGAACAACAGAGGATCGGCAAACACAAAATTCCGATTACAGTCGGAATGCAATAAAGTGGCACCAATGCCGGTGGTACCCTCACCGAAAAAAGTTCAGTGAGGTTTTTTTGAAACAACATAGAGGAGCACCCTATGGAAACAGGTACCGTGAAGTGGTTCAACAACGCGAAGGGTTACGGTTTCATCTCCCG
>JBAYIS010000056.1:0-15377 GCA_041665525.1 Bacteroidota bacterium
CATCGAAGTATTTTACAACCGGCAAAGAAAGCATTCTACTATCAATAATATGTCGCCGGTGCAATACGAATTAACTCAACATACATCTTAACACAGTGTCCGAATTACCGGGGCAAGATCATACTATGACAACAACCAATAAGGCTAAGACAATCACCATTGAAACGACGGTTAACGCACCGATTGACAAGGTGTGGAAGATGTGGAACGAACCCGAACACATAACGAAATGGGCGACCGGATCACCGGATTGGCACACTCCCTATGCTGAAAATGATCTGCGCGTCGGTGGAAAATTTCTTTCGCGAATGTCCGCGAAAGACGGCAGCGCCAGTTTCGATTTCATTGGTACGTACGATGATGTGCAAATGCATAAAACCATCGCATACACAATGGAAGATGGCAGAACAGCGACGATTACGTTTACGAGCGACGGGAAGTCGGTAAAGATTGTGGAAATGTTCGAAGCAGAAACAGAAAACACACCCGAACTGCAAAAAGCCGGTTGGCAGACAATTCTTGATAATTTTAAGAATCATGTTGAAACACATTCGTAATCTCTTAAAAAACCTTCACTGTTAGGAATATATGAATACTGTCATTTCTCAAGACGGCACCGTCATCGCATACGATAAAATCGGCAGTGGAAAACCGTTGATCCTTGTTGACGGAGCACTTTGTTATCGAACTTTCGGTCCTATGCCGAACTTTGCCCGATTGCTCGCAAAGCATTTCACCGTGTACTATTATGACCGCAGGGGGCGCGGTGACAGCACGAATGGTAAGGACTATACTCCAGAACGTGAAGTGGAGGATATTTCCGGACTGATTCGGGAAGCGGGAGGTTCAGCATTTGTGTTTGGAATTTCCTCCGGCGCTGCATTGGCAATGAAAGCAGCGGAAAGCGGTTTGAATATTCTCAAACTGGCATTATATGAACCGCCGTATGTGTATGAAAAAAACAGTCCGCAATCAACTATCGACCACGGCGCACAATTACTCGCACTTCTTGCTGCAGGCCGCCGCGGCGAGGCGGTGAAATACTTCATGGTAAAAATGGTCGGCGCTCCGGCGATCTTTGGTTTCATTATGCAATTAATGCCGGTGTTTAAAAAACTCAAAGCAGTAGCTCACACGCTGCCGTATGATGCCGCTATCATGGGAAATTTTACTGTTCCCGCAGATCGGATTTCCACAATTAAGATTCCAACGCTGATTGCAGGGGGCGGGAAGAGTCCAGCAACATTGCAAAATGCAGTTCACGCGGTTTCAAAAGCTCTTCCGAATGGAACACGCCGCATCCTAGACGGACAAACCCATAATGTAAAAGCAGAAGTCCTCGTGCCGGAGCTTATTCAATTTTTTAATTCGTGATTTCGTTATCACCACAGCAAGGAGAAATATATGCCATCTGTAACGCAGATCTCAGCAACGAAACTGTGGATTGCCCGTACAATGAGCGGCATTGCAGTATTGTTTTTGATCTTTGACACAGTTATTAAACTCATCCGCGAAAGCCACGCCGTGGAAGGAACCACACAGCTCGGATATCCCGATAGCTCAGTGGTGATACTTGGAGTCATCGAGGCGGTTTGTCTTGCACTCTATGTTATTCCCCGCACGGCGGTGATCGGTGCAATACTCTTTACCGGATACCTGGGAGGAGCAGTTGCAACACACATCCGACTTGAAAATCCGCTCTTCTCGCATATTCTGTTCCCCGTGTATATCGCAATTCTTTTGTGGGGATCGTTGTATCTGCGGGAACAACGGTTGAAAACATTGATTCCAATTCGTCAATAATTGTTATTAGAGATTGCTAAAAAACTCTCGTGCAGTGTCATTGCACCAAAGGAATCCTCCAAAGGAGTCCTTCGGACCTTCGGAAGGGGCTTCGTTCGAAATGACGATGAATACATAATATTTCAGAGGTCTCAACTGTTTATTCAGCGATACAACAACAAACAAATAAAGTGAGCGACAAATCTATGTACGAATCATTGAAGAAAGACTTTTCCGGCGAGATCATATTGCCGAAAGATGCGAGATACGAACATGCGCGAATGGCGTTTATCATTAAAGGGTCACCTGCAGTTGTCCTGCAGCCGCGCAGCACCGCCGATACCGCAGCGGCAATCCGTTTTGCACGAAAGCATTTTTCCGTTATCTCGATAAAAAGCGGCGGCCATAACGGAGCGGCGCTCGCAACGAATACCGATGGAATCGTTATCGATGTATCGCTCATAAATACAGTTGAAGTACTGGACAAAGAGAAACGTCTCGTCCGCATCGGAGCCGGAGCGGTGTGGGGAAACGTAGCCGCTGCACTTCACGAACACTCACTGGCTGTTTCTTCCGGGGATACAATATCGGTCGGAGTGGGAGGTTTGGTGCTTGGAGGGGGAATCGGTTGGATGGTGCGTAAATACGGTTTGGCGATAGATCATCTGAAAGCAGCGGATATTGTAACGGCGGAAGGAAAAATTCTCCGTACCAGTGCAACAGAACATTCGGATCTTTTCTGGGGCATCCGCGGCGGCGGCGGAAACTTCGGCATCGTCACACATTTTGAATTTACAGCGCAGCCGGTGAATCAGGTCTTCGCAGGAATGATCGTATATACTGCGGAGAAGCTACAAGGTTTGATCACCGGCTGGCGTGATGTTATGCGAAAAGCGACCGAGGATCTCACAACAACGCTGGTCATCCTCCCGCCCATGATGGGGAATCCGGCAATGGCGATAGCCTTTTGTTGTTATGCCGGAAGCGATGATCAGTCTGCGGCAACAGTGTTCGAACCGCTGCTGCATATCGGCACCGTAGTGCAAAATACGGTAACGAAAAAACAGTATAAGGATGTATTAGAACAAGCACATCCGCCGGAGGGAGTGAAGATTCTCGTCCATAACGGTTTCGCGCCCTCCTTGAGTGATGCATTGATCGAAGCGATCGCATCTGTCAGCGGGAAAACAGGAAGTCCCGCAATGCAAATCCGCAGCATCGGCGGCGCAATGAATCGTGTTCCCTCCGACGCCACCGCGTTTGCTCACCGTAACAGCGAAGTATTGTTGATCGCAGCGACATTTGTACCGCTGGGTGCATCCGGGCAGGAACAGAAACAAGCACTCGTACCGTGGAACACCGTTGCTCCGTTCACCTCCGGCGCATATGTGAACTTTTTCACTGATGCGACCGGCAAAGAAACATCAGCATCGTATCCGACTCCGGTGATGCATCGATTAGCGATGATTAAGAAAAAGTACGATCCGGAGAATGTATTCAATAGAAACTATAATATTGCACCGGCGAAATGAATTGTCCTAGACGAAATACATAAATTATCCCACGCACTTAGAACGCGGGATGGTTTATGGATAAGCTATACATTGAAGGTTGAATAGTGATTATGGTGAGATTGGTTTTTTCCGCAAAATGCCGGCGCTGATAAGAGATATGGCCAGTCCGATCGGGAAAATCTCCATCAATGTCATGCTGATGCGGATAAAAGGATTCTTGTACATCTCTGCGAGCTGTTTCATCTCCTCCTTTTTTGCATTGATCTGTTCCTGCGATTTACCGTCGTGGTTCATCTTCTTTATACTCAATTCCATGTATCGATCCATAAACGATTCTTTTATTCCCGGAACCGTATTGTAATAGATTTCCCAACCACCCGCATAAAAGAGAGCTGCGATACTGGCAATTAAAATTCCGACTTTAAATCCGCCGCCGAAGGTGATGACACCATTCTGATGTTTATCCCGGTAGGATTTGATGCCGAAAAAGATTAGCGACAACACGACAATCATACTGCTGTAGCCGAACAATTCGCTGTTGTCGAACGTGATGATGCCGTGTTCCATCATGTAAAAACTGACGATAAATGAAAGAACCATCAGCAATCCAGAAATGGTGCCGTTGATGAGTACAATCTTGCGCATATAAACCTCTCAAATAGTGTGAGAACAATACAGAATTTGTGATTGAAAGATACGAACCCGAATCCAGTTCTCGCATCACCCGAAAGTATGAAAAAAGGAAATCACCCTTTTTTCCTATCCCAAAATCCGTAATTCTTTCGCCCGTTTGACCGCTTCCGTGCGTCGGCGGGCGTTCAACTTCTGAAAAAGGCTGGAAGAATGCGACTTAACAGTATGCGGAGAGAGAAACAGCTTTTCTGCGATCTCATCGTTGGTGAGTCCTTGGGCTATCAGTTCGAGCACCTCGTGTTCCCGTTTACTAATACCAAGTGTGTCCAATGCGGAAACATCTGGATGAAATTCCGGAGAATGTTTCAGCAATGGACGGTGTGTCAGTTTCCACCCAACCCAGGTCCCGAACAGCGTAAAGAGCACTGCAATGAAGCCGATGTAGAGGTCTTCGGCAAGGTTCAGAACAAGGAAATGGTATTCGGCAAACCTCAAAACGATTAACAGCGCTGCCATGGAAATACCATACAGGATAATTGTTTTTCGCATGGGAGAAACTGCAAAAAGGGGAGGAAAAACGCAAGGAGAACAAAATCTGCCGGGAATTGATTGCGCTCAAGAGAAAACTAAAATATGTATGGGATGAACATCGTTGTCCTCTTTTTATAATCAGTATATGCCGGTCCAAAATACTGCAGGCATTCCTTTTCATCTGCCTTGGCTGTTGCGGTGAGAAAAACGCCCGAAACAACGAACAAGAGAATCGATTGAGGAGAAATATTTTTCAAAAACGCTCCCGCAGAAAGATACAACAGGGACGCATACATCGGATGTCTGATATAATGATAGATACCGGAGGTTACGAGCTGCGTCGTCCTTTCGAATTTATATAATGTGTCGTCCAGCCGCTCCGAATCCGGTTTGCGGGCATTGTGCAGTTGGCGTACTGCCAACACCAAAGCAAACAACGAAAGGAACAACAATATCCACGAGCCAATCTGTGCCGGAGATAAAGGATTGCAGAACCAAAATGGAAGGTTGATGAACAGAAGCGCCAGGATGCATTCCCATGCAAAAAAACGGTAAAAGCCATGTGACGCAAAGGAAAGAAGCGTCTTACGGGAAATGAACACCAGCAACAAACTTCCCAGCAGAAAAGCAGCGAACCGTACAGTTTCAACATCCATCGGATCATTCCTGCGATGAATTGATCATGTTTCTATGTTCGACATTTAGCGGAACAGCAACGGAGCAAATTCATTCAGATATTCGCGCCAATTCGCCCAGGTGTGGCCGCCGCCAGACTCTCTGAAGACGACGGGGAAATTATATTTTTGGAAGAGTTCGATCGTTTTAGAAGAAACAGTCAGAAGAAAATCTTCCTTTCCCGTTGCAAACCAGAACGTACGCAAACCCTTTTTCCATAAAGTGTTTTTCAGGAATGCTGCATTCCGTTCTTCCCAAGACGAGCCGGGCACCGCCATGAAATTCATGCCGCCGAGTTCAAAGATTCCCGAACTAAAAACACCGATATGTGCATACTCATTCAGATGCGGAATAGCAATGTTCAGTGTCTGCATGCCACCCATAGAGAGTCCTGCTATTGCACGGTGTTTTCGGCTATTCAACACGCGATAGTTTTTTTCGATGTATGGTTTAAGATCGTTCAAAAAGTCTTCGGTGAATTCATCCCTCGCTGTTTCGCGGCTCGGTGCGCCGAAGGTGAACGGCCCGGTATGTCCCGCCGGCATTACCACGATCATAGGTACCGCCTTCTTTCCGGCGATCAGATTATCAAGGATGTATCCTGCTCGCCCCACGGTTGTCCATGCATCGTCCGTATCAAACGCGCCGTGAAGAAGGTAAAAGACAGGATATTTTTTGGTGTTTGCGTTATATCCCGGAGGAGTATAAACATGCATTCGTCGGAACTTTTGCAGTGATGAGGAGTAGTAATTCACCTCAGCAACGGCACCGTGAGGAATATTCTTCGTGTCCATGAAATCAGCCCCGGGAACATACATTATGCTCCATGGATTCGCATTGGCTTCGCTGATGGAAGGATTCCGCGGGTCCATCACCAGGGCACCATCCACAATAAACGAGTACCGATATGCTCCGGGGGGAAGAGGGCCGATCGTTGCATCCCAGACACCGTTCTGCTGCTTCACCATTGGCGTGCTGCGAAGATTTTCGGGAATGTCCGGTCCGCCGATGCGCACGGTGTCCGCCTGCGGCGAATAGATGCGAAACATGATCATCCCGTCCGCCGCTATGGATATGGAGTTCAGCGTATCGCCGGGTGATACACGGTAGTTCTGTGCAAGGGATACGGTATCAATACAGAGAAGCAATGAAAGGATTATGAAGATGGTTTTCACGAATTGTCTCCTTCGAAATGAAAAATAAGAGAGCGGAGTATGCAATGCAACCCCGGACAAAAAACAGCCTGCACAAATGCGCAGGCCGTTGAAAAAACTGTGATGCAAATAGAAATGGTTATTGTTTTTTTGGCAGTTGATTGAGCACCAACCAGTAATAGCCGATGTTTCGGATCGCTTCTGCAAACTTTTCGAAATCGTCCGGCTTCACCACGTAACCGTTCAGTCCAACGTTCTGTCCTTCAATGATATCTTTCTGTTCGCGGGAAGTTGTCAACATCACCACCGGTATGTTCTTTGTGCGTTCGTCCGCACGAATCTCTTTCAGTACATCCAATCCGCTTTTCTTTGGAAGCTTCAGATCAAGAAAAATAACCTTCGGTGCATTCTCGATTTTACGGCTTGCAAATTCACCTCTGCAAAAGACGAAATCTATTGCATCTTCGCCGGTCTTTACCCATACGAAATGTTCGGCAAGGTTGTGCATCTTTAACGCTCTCATGGCAAGTTCCGCATGGTGTGGATTATCCTCCACCAGCAGTATGTTTACAGGTTGATCGATCATAGCGTTTTCCTTTCAGAATAATGAACAACAAATCCGGCGCATGGTCATGCTCGGGGCAGAGCAAAGTAAAATGTTGCCCCTTTTCCCACCTCTCCCTCAGCCCAGACTTCCCCCTGATGTCGATGGATCACTCTGCGGACGATGGAGAGGCCGATCCCCGTTCCTTCAAATTCAGTGTCCGAATGCAGGCGCGAGAAGACCCCGAACAGTTTTCCTGCATCCTTCATGTCGAATCCTGCGCCGCTGTCCTTCACAAAATAGACGACCCGGTGCTCTTCACTCCGCCCCCCCACAGAAATAGTCCGTTCATCTTTCGCTAAAGTAAATTTAATCGCGTTGGAAAGCAAGTTGCTCCAGACCTGCCGTAACAGCAGCTTATCGCCGCGTGCTTCCGGCATGGTCGGGATGATAATATTGATTTTGTTCTGTGCTTCAGCGGAAGCAATATCACCGTAGGTTTCCTGTGCCAGCTGCTGCATATCGATCCGCGTCATTTCGAGCTCTTTTTTATTGGTTTTGGAGAGCATCAACAGGGCGGAGATGAGATTCTGCATTGTCTGGGTATTGGTCCGAATGATGGAGAGAAGCCGTTTTCCCTCCTCGTCCAGCTTATCCTCCAGATGCATCGCCAGGAACTGAGTGAAACCGTTGATTGTCAATAACGGGGCGCGTAGGTCGTGCGAAACGGAATAACTGAATGCTTCCAGTTCCTTATTGGCGTTCTCCAGCTGCGCCGTCCGTTCCGCCACACGCTGCTCCAGTTCCGCATTCAGTTTCCGTACCTCTTCGTCGGAACGGCGGAGCGCTTCTTCGGCAATCACACGCTCCGTAATATCGCGCGCTACCGCCTGGAATCCGATGATCTGTCCGTTCTCCATCAGCGGCTGCACGTTTTGTCCCAACCAGAACTGTTTTCCTTCTTTGTTGACGGCGGGGAATTCGAGATACGAGGTGAACTGTCCATTGAAGAACTGCGTCGCATAATACTGGCGGGCTTTGTTCCGAAAATCGGGATGGAAGAGTTCCAGATAGTGTTTTCCTGTGAACTCAGCCTCGGTATATCCGAAAATCCGCAGACTGACAGGGTTGACGTAAATGAACCGCCCTTCGCCATCTGTCCGGTAGATGATGTCGGCGGCATTCTCAACTAAACGGCGGTACTTCTCTTCGCTTTCGCGAAGCTTCTCGTACAATTCCTGCAGATCGGAGTGTGGTGAATTCATGTGTTCAAGAAAAATAAATTACTCTGCTGTACAATTCACACTGTTGCGCTACCGCAGCACCTCTTCGATTGCGTCAAGTTCCTGTTTAGAAAATTCAATATTATTCAGACATTGCAGCGAGTCGGTGAGTTGTTCCGGTTTGCTCGCACCAATCAAGACGGAAGTAATGCGCTTGTCTTTCAGAATCCACGACAGCGCCATTTGTGCAAGCGATTGTTCCCGCTTCTTTGCCAGATCGTTTAACGAACGGATCTTCTGGAGTTTCTCTTCCGTGATCTGCGCTGCTTTCAGAAAGCCGTGCGGTTTTCCGGCTCGCGAATCTTCCGGAACACCTTTCAAATACCGATCGGTCAGCAGACCTTGAGCAAGCGGGGAAAACGGAATGCAACCGACGCCGTTTTGTTCCAGCACATCCAGCAACCCACCTTCCACCCACCGTTCGAACATGGAATACTTCGGCTGATGAATGAGACAGGGAGTGCCGAGTTGTTTCAAAATGGAGATCGCTTTTGCCGCTTCCGGAGCCTTATAGTTCGATATTCCCACATACAATGCCTTTCCCTGACGCACGATCAAGTCCAGCGCCGTCATTGTTTCTTCCAGCGGCGTATCGGGATCGGGACGATGATGATAGAAAATATCCACATAGTCCAACCCCATCCGCTTCAGGCTTTGATCCAGACTGGAGACGAGATATTTTTTCGATCCCCACTCACCGTAAGGACCATCCCACATAAAATAGCCGGCTTTAGAAGAGATGATCATTTCATCGCGGTGCCCCAGCATGTCCTGTTTCAGAATCTTTCCGAAATTCTCCTCTGCGGAACCGGGAGGAGGTCCGTAATTATTTGCCAGATCGAAATGAGTGATCCCATTGTCAAACGCGAGATGGATAATCTTTCGGGAATTTTCAAAATCATCCACATGGCCAAAGTTGTGCCACAATCCGAGAGAAACAGCAGGGAGTTTAATTCCGCTCTTGCCGCAGCGGCGGTACTGCATGGATTGATATCGTTGTGATGAGGGAAGGTACGGCATAGGTGCTCATGGTTGTTGATTTGAAAGTGTACTGAATATTTCAACTGATAACAATATTAGATTTATCTCTTTCACAAAAACGGAATTCCGACAGCTCATTTATTCTTGACGACGGTGTTGTACGCCGTTGTGAGAGCATCCTTCAGCGTTGATGATCGAACGAGCTTCAGGTTAATGGTCGTCCATCCATGCCCTCCCCACAGTCCCGGGGCAGGAGAGATAACCAAAGCATCGAAACTGCAAAACGCGGATTGATCAACCTTCGACAGTTTGACTACGGCACTCCGTTCCCGTTCATTGAGCGTTGCGAAAATCTTTTTTTTAACGCGGAACGATCTTTTTTCGAAATGCGGCATCTCAACAGCATCGGGGAATGCGAGCGCCATGCGGCGGAATGTTGCATTATCGATCATTGTTTTTTCTGCATGGAGTAGAACCGGTGAGCGATCACCGCAACTGGAATTCCGATGCAGATAATCAGAATGGCGATCGCTTCCGCTGCGTTTGCAGCATCGATGGGATGATGCGGTACGTTCGAGCAGGGAAGGACGATCAGATTCATCCCGCACCAAATGATAACACCGTAAAAAGCGCCGGCAAGATACGCATTGCTTCCAACGGACTGAATGTGCGGATACAACAGGAAATATACCATCGTCCAGAAAAAGGCAATGCAATAATGGAATATCAATCCGCACGCCGCCATCATCATCCCGCCGGAAAACGCTTCGGAACCAAAGACCCCGCTGGCGATAAACCGAAGTACCGCTGTCGAGACATTTCCTGTTGAGACCGAATAGTTTACCATCGCCGCAGCTATATCCAGTGTGCCGGCAAACAAGGCAGTGAAGAGAACGGGTGTCAGGATCCGTTTCATCGTCCGATATACATAAACCGGAATGGTATGCGCGGTTGGTGTGGATGGGTCGTTTCAATGTAAAAATAGTTTTCCATGAACGACGGTGTCCTCGGAGTGATGGTAAATTGGATCGAGACAGAATCGGACGGGTTCAGCATGATTGACCGCACCTGAGCACTGACTGCCGAATCGGCGCACGTAATACCGCGGATGGTGATTCGTTCAGCAGAAGTATTTTTGAAGACATAGGATTTCACCGTGCCCGCTCGCATCGTCGTGCTGCCGAAATTGATGATGGACATCGGAGGGACGATTTCCAGAACGGATGTAACCGATCCGGTGAGGCGCGCCTCCATCATCGGCACTGCTGGGTCATCCGATGCCACCGTTACAATCTTAGTGATGCTGCCGGAAAATCCGAGTGAATTGAACGAAACAATAATCGTATCCACTGTGCCGGGCAGAATCGGTTCCTCGGAACGTTTTGCCGATGTGCAGCCGCAGGACGTTTCCACACCGAGGATTCTCAACGGTTGGGTGCCATTGTTCTTTACGACGAGCGGTACGGTTCGCACCTCACCTTGATAGATTGTGCCGAGATCGAACACGGTCTTGTTTAATTGAATTGCCGGCTGTGCGGAGAGCATCACTGTCGTCGCAAGAAGTAACAAGAGGATGTACTGAATGTTGGCGGATCTTCGCATTGGGTTGCCCTGAAAAATGTTCCAGCAAAGATACTCTTTTTCTAACAGAAAGAGAAACCATGCAAACACCTGGCAAGGTCTCACGTTGGCTATTATACGGTAACGCAGATACCCATTCTGAAAGACCTCTGATTAAGTTTCGAAGACTTTTTTCGGGACGCATCTCCCGTCGCGAAGTATTGCTTCGTCTAAGAGATCCCTTCACAAAGTGATCCTTCGGATCGGCAGAAGGATCCATGGCTCAAAGTGAGACAGTGTCGAAAGCCTAATCGGAATTAACGATTCGAAATCAGTTTTCGAGGGTCGAAGGAACAGGAATTTACGGCGTATTTCTATGCTTCGGCAATCTTATTCAGCACTTGCAGAAACAGACTGCTCGGCTGCGCCCCGGAGACAGCATACTTGTTGTCAAAAACGAAGAATGGAACTCCGCGCGCACCAACCTGCTGCGCTTCATAGATATCTTGTTCAACTGCTTCTGAAAAGACTTTTCCCGCAAGAAAAGTCCGCGCCTCCTGTTCATCCAATCCGATCTCTGCAGCAAGCAGCGCCAGTGTCTCATGGTCAGCGGTATTTTTTCCTTCGGTAAAGTAGGCTCTGAACAATCGTTCTTCCATCGCGTCCTGTTTTCCGTATTGTTTTGACCAATGAGACAGACGATGCGCATCAAATGAATTGGCGACGATCGCTTTATCAAAATCATATTTCAGACCTGCTTCAAGCGCCATAGTCGTGACACGGTCGTTCATCTGTTTCGCCTGCTCAATGCTGATCCCTTTATGTTCCGCCAAATACTGATTGATATTCTTCGACGGATCCGTTACCATATCCGGGTTAAGTTGAAAACTTTTCCATTCCACTGTGACGGAATCCTTCCCGGGAAACTGTTGCAGTGCCTCTTCGAATCGGCGTTTGCCGATGTAACAGAACGGACACATCACATCCGACCAGATCTCCACTTTCATAGAATAGTGTCTCCCTCGTATTATTGTTGTACAGAAAACGGTGAAAGTTTCCATCTGCCATAGGCAACAAAAGTGACCGCTGCGAACATCGCCAGCGTGAATGGAAGAACAAAATATTCACCGCGATAGAGATGGAGCAGAGAGGCCAGAAGCATGACAACAGAAAGTCCTGCTGCCGCCAGCGTGGTAAGTTGCGGACGAATCTTCAATGCGGCAGGAAGGATGAGTCCTGCACCGCCGAGTAATTCACTGACACCGATAAAACGGACAAGCGGCGCCGGGGTATAACTGATCCAGAAAATAGTTTGCACAACTTCAGACAGGTTGCCGAATGCTTTCTGGAATCCTGCACCCAAATACATAACGGCTAAGAGCACCTGAAACACCCAGAGGAGGATGTTGAGTTTCTTTGATGATGATTGCTGAGGCATGGGGTGATTCCTTATAATAAATAGGTCTGTTTAAAAAAATCTTTCAACGGTGTCGGCTTTCTTCCCAGAAGATGCTCAAGGTCGGTTTTTTCTGAGGCAAACTCTCCAAGTGTGATTGCTTCGGCAAATCCGGCGGACATGGCGACCATTTCTGCGGGCACGCCGGCATCGGTAAGAGTATCGATAAAGAGCTCTTTAGTGGGATTGATGTTGCCGATCTGTTTTCCGGTCAGTTCGCTCAGCATTACCGCAATATCATCAAGAGACACATTCTCTTCGGTTGCAAAAACATATTCCTTGTTTTCGTGTCCGCTGCCGGAAAGAACTGCCGCTGCCGCTTCCGCCATATCGTTTCGCACGGTGTATGCGGATTTGGTTGAGCCCGCAGGGAAGAAGATACCTGTTTCCAGAACACGCGGACCGAAGAACATAGGAAGGACATCAGCATACAGTCCGTTCCGAAGCAGAGTATAAGTCATTCCCGATGACTTGATATGTTTTTCGGTATCGATATAGCTTTGCGCCAGCATTTGGATCGGTGAACCGGTGTCTCGTTTTCGCTGAAAACTGGTGAACACAATGTGTTTAACACCCGCCGCTTTTGCAGCATCCACCACGTTAATGTGCTGCGTACTGCGGTCGGCAAGATCGCTGGAGGAAACGAGAAAAAGCTTTTCGATGCCTGCGAATGCTGCCGTCAGCGACGCAGGATTCTTATAATCTCCGCGGCGGACATCGACTCCGAGCGCCTTCAGATCCGCAGCTTTTTCAGGATCCCGCGCCAGCACTGCAAGGGAGGATGCGGGGAGTACTTTTAATAAATGATCAACGGTGGTTCTGCCGAGTTTCCCCGTTGCGCCGGTAATGAGAATCATGGGTGTGTCCTTAAAAAATATTATGATGAGGAATCTTGTTTCGATACAAGAAGATACCTATATTAGTATACAAAAGATACAAGTTACCAATAGTATAGCAGTATACTTCGGGATACCGACCAGGAAGGCATTCAATGAGAACATCCGCATCAAAAGAACAACCGAAATCGATCGGCGCATGTACAAAACAGCTTTTAGCGATCAACGACGCGCTGGATATTCTTCGCGGAAAATGGAAGATCCAGATTATTGGCGCGCTCACGTTCGGTAAACGGCGGTTCAGCGAACTGCAGCGGGAAGTCGACGGGATTACAGCAAAAATGCTTTCAAAGGAATTGCGTGAATTGGAAATAAACGAACTGGTGCTGCGAACAGTGAAAAACACAATCCCCGTCACCGTGGAATATGAACTGACCGATTATGGATGCACGCTGGAGAAAGTGATCGATGCGCTGCGGGATTGGGGCATCAATCACAGAAAACGGATACTCAAAAGGAAAGAGTGAAAGGCCATACAGCGTCAATGGGGGAGTTCTGTCTGCGGAAGAGACGCCGGAGCCGATGAAGATAATTTTGTTTTTTCCTCTACATGCTTGTTGATGAAATACATCATTCCGGCGCCGACAAACATTAACGTTATACATGCATATCCTAAAATATCGTAATGTTCCAGCGGTCCTGTGCCGGACTGAACGATAATCATACCCGCAATGACGGATGCAATACCTCCCGAGACCTGTTGCAGAGATGAACTGACGCTCATAAAAGCACCGCGGTCTACCAATTCCGGAACGGCGGTCATTAATGTTGTTGCCGGAATCATTCGCGACATCATTCCCGCAAAGAGTATCACATTAATCAAAATAACTTCCCACAACGGCGTTACTCCCAAATTCACATAAATCGCAATCATGATTGCCGCAAGAACAGTTCCGGCAGTAAATACCGATATTTTCCCGATTGAATCGCTGATTCTGCCGACTATGGGAAGGATGATGATCGTAGATAATCCCGTGAACATAAAGACTAGCGGAAGTTGATCTTGCGATATGGCAACATTGAAAACCAAAAAGGCGCTGGAAAACGGCATCATCAAAAATCCGCCGATCGTCAGGAGCGCCGTGGTGATGAATGCTGTCACGTAATGCTTTTGCGACAAGGTGTTGCGGAGGTGGACAAATGCACCGGAGGATACGGCACTCTGCATGGAAAGATGCTCGTCGATCGGACGAACCAGTTTCATCATCGCAATCCCGGCAGGAATGCCGATGCCGACAATCATCATGAACGGCGCGTGCCACCCGATAATATTAGCCAAATAAATTCCGAGCGGAATTCCCGCCACCTGTGCAACAGCAAAAGACATCTGCACAAATCCCATCACCCGGCTCCGGACATTCAGCGGAAACAGGTCCGCCACAATCGCCAACGAAACGGAAGCAATCACCCCTCCGAAAATTCCTGTGATAATGCGCGCAATGAGCAGAAAATAAAAACTTGTCGCAATGCCGCAGAGGAAAGTTCCGAAAATAAATCCGGCATAAAAGAATAGAAGGAATTTTTTCCGGTCGTATTTGTCCGCGAATCCCGCCGCAAGAAATCCAGCAATACCGGCGCTGAAAGCATAAGCTGACACAATCGACCCGAACTGCCCCGGAGTGATATCCAGAACTTTCATTAGCAGTGCGCCGAGCGGAGCAATGATGATGAAGTCCAGAATCACCGTGAACTGGATGAATGCCAGCACGGCAATGATAAACATTTGATATCGGGTAAATATTTTTTTTGTCTGCTGGTCAGTCATGTCGGATTTACGGGTCAATGATAATTATATCAATTGTACCAATATACGACGAAAAATCCCCGCGCCAATCGCTGACGATAATTTTTTTTCATCCACACCGTTGTGATGACAGAACGCCCGGCATGCTCTTGAGCATTATTTCTTGCATCTGATGTTGCCGATGTGCACATTCCTCCACCCAACCGTTACTTTTCCTATCAATAATGGAGGCAGCATGATGAAAGTAGTATGGTTTATTGCCGGTTGTTTCGCTGTTGTCCTGCCGTTTTACCTCTATCAGGATCCATTTGACCTCTGGCCTTCTGTCTATGCAGCATCGTACGGCGGATCGGTCTACCTTCTGGCGTTTTTATACTATGTTGTTACAACAAATGGCAGAACACGATTGAAGATCACTACCGGAGTGCTCATCGTTGCTTTCATTACAGCAAATTTCCTGTTCCTATCGACGCAGGAAAAAATGAGCCGGTATCAACGTTCACTGCTGACGAAAATCCGTGTTGCGATTGGCGAGGGAGTATTGCTCAGCGAAGACGTGACGGAACGTGCACTACCTGCATACGGTGCCTATAAGGATCAGAAGGGAAAGAAAAAAGGGATCAG
>JBAYIS010000057.1:0-12144 GCA_041665525.1 Bacteroidota bacterium
GAACACGGTAATGAAAGTGAAAGCAGGACAGACCGCGTACTCCATGTCCAACGGCAATATCAATGTTGGAGAATCATCACAGGAAGAGAAGCGTCTTCTCAATAAGAGTTCCGGCGACAGCACGCAAACCGGCGGCGGCGGATCTGAAGGAAATAATCAACAAGGAGGCACACCTCCCGATTCATCCACATCGGGATCGGGAATCACGATCGGATTAACGATTAATGCTCCTGTGGGAAAGGAAAATCAGGATCTCGCCATCACCGTGGAAGTGACGCAGTCCTCCATTACAATGGATTCGTTGAAAAAATCAGCAACGGACATGACATTCTATTACCGTCCGAAAACTGATCAGGCATTCAAAATGATCAAAGGACAACTCACCGAGCGATCGACGAAATTCACGATTCCGGGATCCGATATCTTCTCGCCAAATATCGCAGTGTATGCAACATTGAGACTGCAGGATGGTTCGGAATTCAGCGTACCGGCAGCATCACCGGAATCGAATCCGATTCTTCTCCCCATTCAGGCGGGGAAAAAGAACGAACTGCGCATTCCTTTCACCGATCCGACGGGAAAAAAGAAAACCATGATCATCGAATATAAGTGATCGTACCGCCGCTGCCTGCGTTCTTACTCTGGAAGCGCAGGCAGCAGCAAAAACACCCCTAATTTCCAGACTGAATCGCTTGCAACTCTATAGCAGTTTTGATAGATTGCAGGCGATTTCTTTTATAACCTATCGTTCCCGCATGAATTCTCTGTCGCGCGTTCTTTTATTGTTCCTCTTGTCCTCGCTGCCGATTGCTGCGCAGATCAATATCTATCTGAAGGGTATTCGGCCGTTGAGTACCACGGAATTGCAGCCAGTCTCCGTTTCCGTAGAATTACAGCAGTCATCCGAGCTATCCCGGATAGTATTGTATTACCGCCAATTTGGACAATCCGAATACCGCACTCAGGAGATGCAGATCATGCGGGATTCGGCTGTTGCTGAGATCCCCTCCGGTGATGTGATGCCTCCATTCATCGAAGTGTACATTTCTGCAACGACGCAAGATGGAATTGTTGAGACATACCCGTTTGAAAATCCGGAAGTGAACCCGGCCCGCATCACCGTTGATCCCGCAGAAACATTCAAATCCGAAGTGATTATTTTAAGTCCCGAAGAGGGGGAACAGATCAGAGAAGGCGAAACATACATCTCCATTTCATTCGTCTATGCCGATACCACCACCGACAAGTCCAAGACAAAGATCATGTTGAATGGCATCGATCTCTCCGGCAGCATTGTCATCTACGATGACCTGCTGATTGTTCCGCCGGACGCGATCCCTCCGGGCGCGCTCAGCGGCGGAGCCAATCTTTCCGTTCAAACGTATGATGCGAACGGTAACGAGATGACATCCATGCGCCGCAGATTCGAAGTACTGACCACGATGCAAGCAGAAGAGATCGAAAG
This sequence comes from Bacteroidota bacterium, assembly GCA_041665525.1. GTDB lineage: Bacteria > Bacteroidota > Ignavibacteria > UBA10030 > UBA8401 > UBA8401. Next base: position 1,466 of record JBAYIS010000057.1, read on the forward strand.
TGCCTTTCAGGGATACGGCAATGCACAGGCGGAATCGCGAAACGAAAACATTAAAGGGACAAAAAAAACATACAACAGACTTGATGCACGCGCGTACGGAACCTATGCAAAATTCCTGCGTGCCAATGCACTGATCACCGTCACTTCCGAAGAAAAACCCGAAAACCAACCGCAAAACAGATACTACCTGAGTGTCGATGCGCGGTATGCAAAAATCGGTCTCGGGGATGCATATCCAAAATTCCCTTATACCATCATGGATGGAAGACGTGTGCGAGGTTACACGTTTGATCTGCTCTTGGGTGCATTTAATGTTAATGTTGCCAATGGCGAATTACTGCGAAGAGTTGAATTCGCAGGGTCACCGACAACACTCAAACGGGATATGACGATTATCCGTCCCAGTTTTGGTAAGGGCGATAAGTTTCAGTGGGGCTTTACGTATATGAAGGCAAAAGATTCTTTCGATCCGCTGCAGCCGGTGGTTGTCCGTCCGCAGGAAAATGTGGTCTTCGGCACCGATCTGCTCATTGCGCTTGACGATCGGAGAATCGAGTTTACCACGCAAACTGCTGTCAGCCTGAACAATGTCGACATTTCCAGTCCGGAATTTAATAAGGATAGTATTGATGCTGCCATTGCCCGCGGAACATTTTCCGCCAGCGACGGCGATCAATTAAAATCGTTCCTGCCGATTCTGAAACAGTTTATCACTCCGAATGAAAATCTTGTTCCAATCAATCCCGCCGGCGGCACTTCCCTCGTCTATGAAACGGGACTCTCCTTCAATTACTTTGGAAACTATTTAAAGGGCACGTTCATTCTGCACGGGAAAGATTATACCTCTGCCAGCGCCACTTCGCTGCGGAAGGACATCAAAGGATTCAACGTGATAGATCGCCTGCGCATTCTGGACAATAGGCTGTTTCTCACCGGCAGTTACGAGCAATTAACAAACAACACGGCGAACACGGAAATTGCAACAACGACCTATAAAACCATCAACACTGCAGTTTCCTATTATCCGTCCAAAGACTACCCGAATATCACCCTGGGGTACGGTTTAAATACCAACCACAATCCGATCAATCCGATTCCGGCGGATTCCACCAGTATTTCGACACAAATTGCGCTGAGGGCAATCGACGACAGGACGACAAGATATTTCCTCCAAAGTTCGTACGATTTTCAGATGTGGGGACGGCATACTGCGTCTTTGAATCTTGATGTGTCCGACAAGAACGATTTGACTCCGAAGGAGCAGGATGTTTCCACCTTCAACATCCTTACGCTGGTCAGCACTGTCCACGACCCTAAGCTCGAAAGTACTGTAGGATTATCTTTCAGCACGCTGGAATATCCTCAGATCGATTCACTCGGCGTCCGTTCCAAAGCTTCGCTTGCCTATCAAACTCTTTCCTTGAGCGGCCGGTACAAACTCTATGAAGAGGTACTTCGCTGGAGCGCCACATTTGCGCCGACATTCGGAGATCTTGCGCGGACCGTATTCGAAACAAGCCTTCAATACAGCATTACACAAGGTCAGATCGCCGTGCTGCAATTCCAGTTCATCGCAAATTCATCATCGACGCTTTCGGCAACTGCAACCACCAAGAACGATTCATATATCAGCCTGCTTTATCGAATAGATTTTTAATATGACACCGGCGCCCTCCTCATCCGAACGGCAGTTGCGCAACTGGCTTATCCGCATTGCCGTCAGCACCGGGATCGCCATCATCGTGATTCTGTTTGTACAGGATGCGATCTTTGGATTCGGATTTTTCGAACGAACCTCCCTTTCTTTCATCGACCGGTCCTTCGCCAAACGCGGCGCTCTCCCCGTACCAAAAGAATCCCTGGATGTCATCATTGTCTCCATTTCGGACAAGTCCGAAACGACCGTGCCGGACCGGTTCCCGTTTCCGCGCAGCTATTATGCGCGCGCCATCCGCAATTTGAACCGCGCCGGTGCTGCCGCCATCGGCATCGACTTGACGTTCGAACAGCCGGATACCCGCGGTCCTCACCATGACGATGAACTGTATAAGGCGATCCAGCAGTATCGGAATGTGGTAGTGGCCGGAAAAACGGATGTACGGGATGAAGAAGCAACTGTCGCCCGAGCGGATGAGAATTTCCATTCGATCTTTTATTCCGCGGATAGTTCTGTCGGCAGTGTGTTCGTCCCCAACGATGTGGACGGAGTCTACAGACGTTATATGCCTTTTGCAAAAATGCCTGGACAGGAACGGTACATCCCCTCGTTTGCATTCGCCGTCTTGAATAAAGTGCTCGGCCTTCCTTCCACCACCTATGCGGAAAATACTAACCACTCCTTCATCCTTGGCGAGCGCCATATCCCGAAATTCGACGACATTTCCATTCTCATTAATTACCAGGGACATTCAGGAAAAACATTCAGGGAATTCGACATCGTGGATGTGCTGGATGACGCAGAATTTGAGACAATCGAAGAACGGGAATTAAATACTTCCATCAACATGTTTGACGATCCCGACATTGGATTGATGAACGACGGCACTTTTAAAGGAAAAGTTGTACTGATCGGACCGTATTTCGCTGAATCGAAAGACCTGTTCAATGTGTCTGTATCGGAGCCCGGCTCCATTGATCGCAACCAGATGTACGGTGTTGAATTGCACGCCAATGCACTGCAGACACTGATCCACCAGAATTATCTTTATAAACTTTCTGCATGGATGGAAGCCGCGTTGATTCTCATCCTTTCCATTGTAACCTTTATTGCTGTCACGTGGCTGAAGTTGATTAAAACACGCTATGCATTCATCATTGAATTCGTTGCAGTGATAATCACGGCAGGATTGATCGATATCATTCTTACTCTTTCCTATTATGCGTTTGCCAATTACAATGTGGTCCTTCCGGTTGTCTCGCCGATCGCGGCGGTTATTCTCAACTATCTCGGAAGTGCGGTCTATCAATATCTGACCGAACGGAAACAAAAGACGATGATCAAGGGGATGTTCAGCCAGTATCTGAATCCTTCCGTGGTGAATGAACTGATCGCCCATCCGGAAAAACTGCGGCTCGGAGGCGAGAAAAAAGAACTGACGGTATTCTTCTCCGATATTGCATCCTTCACAAATTTTTCTGAAAAACTGGACGCAGTCGATCTTGTCGGAATTCTGAACGAGTACCTGAGTGCGATGACTGATATTATCCTGAAGAATAACGGAACACTTGATAAGTACGTGGGTGATGCAGTGATGGCCGTGTGGGGTGCACCGATGGAACTGCCAAACACTGCAATGAGTGCATGCCACGCTGCACTGCAAATGCAGGCGAAATGCCGGGAAATTGCCGAACGGTGGGACAAGGAAGGGAAACCAAAACTGGTCGTCCGTATGGGATTGAACACCGACTTTATGGTGGTGGGAAACGTCGGTGGTTCGAGCCGTTTCGATTATACCGTGATCGGCGATGCGGTGAACCTCGGCTCACGTATGGAAGGTGCGAATAAAACGTACGGTACGCGAATTATGATCAGTGAACGAACGCAGGAACTGGTGAAAGATGTGATGTTCTGCAGGGAACTTGACTATCTGATCGTGAAAGGAAAAACGAAACCGATCCGCGTGTTCGAACTGATCGGCGAGTCCGGAAAAGATGTAAGCGACCTGACCAAGGAAGTGGTGGGTATTTACAACAGCGGACTTGCTCTCTACCGTAATCGGGATTTTGCGAAAGCGGAAAAAACATTCTTCGCTGCGCTGAAGCTCAATCCGGATGACGGTCCCTCCCAACTCTATCTGCTCCGTTCACAAGCTTATTTGAAAGAACCGCCGCCCAAAGAATGGAATGGCGTTTTTGAATTGAAAACGAAATAGGAATATATTTAGATGTAGGACACCTTGAAGGTGTCCTACATCTAAAACATCTTAATGCTACCGTTCGTAGAGGGTGGTGGCAAATGTCACCAGATCGTTCGTCAAAACATCAAATTCCGCATCCGCCTGCTCCTGCATCAGCTCCAGTTCCAACAATACCTCTTTCTTTTTAAATACCACCACGCGGCGCAGCAATCCTTTTTCCGTGTACGCATATGAAGAGAGATTCCTTTTCATGTCGATCACCGCGGGGGTGCGAGTCACCCGATAATCAGCATTGTTCTCGGGAATTTTTGTCCTGAGAGAAATGCCAGCAATGATGTTCATGTCTTCATGGAATAACGATTGTTGCGTTTCCGCATCCATCTGCAATTCGCGCAGCACCATCGTAGCGGAATATTCCCGATTGATGATCCACATTTTGATCTGCGGTTGTTTGGATTTGGAAGTAATATCAGCCCAGCCTTCAGGAAGGATCGGACGGTAGACGGGAGCAGAGTTTCCGTTCTTTTTCACGACGGGAACTTTACCGTTGGAACCGGTGAATAATGAAGAACAGGAAGATAACAGAATTGCCGAAGAGAGTATGACAACGGAGAAAAAGAGTATCGAAATTCCCGTTGTACGGCCGCTACGTTTCCCTCCGGCGATGATAAAAACTCTATTCAGCGCCACGTCGGTATTTTTCTTCTTCCAGCGTTAAGCGGAGCGAGATCCGGTGCGTATTGCCGAGCTGATCAGCAGCGTCAAATTTTGCAAACGAATAGTCGATGTCCAGTTTCCGCAAGTGAATGCCTGCCCCGAGCGTGAGGTTTCCGATATCGTTGTAACCGGCGCGGACTGCTACAATGTTCTTATAATCGAACTCAATACCCGCTTGCGGATCGAAGCTGATTGGGCCTACATTGGCGACAGCGGAGAATCGTCTGTTCTCAAACCGTACATCCGTGCCGAGAGCAGGAGTTAACTTGCCGTTGAAGATTTCAAGATAATATGCTGCGCCGATTTTCAGCGTCGGTGAGATTAATTCGTTGGTTCCCGTATTCCAGGAAACGAGCGTGGTCGTTGCATCTTGTAGATTTGCAGCAAGCACCAGTTGTTCGGTTGCAAGATACTGCACACCAATGTCAAATCCGATTCCTGTACCGTGAAATTCTCCGGCATTGCGGCGGATCAGTTTCACATTCGCGCCATAAAAGAGATTCTCTGAATATTGCTTGGCATACGTTCCGTAAATGACCCAGTCTGCCCAATTAAAAAAAGTGATTGCACTGTAATCGGGACGAAGATTTGCACCGTCATCAAACAAGCCGTTGCCGTTGCTGTCCGCCCATGCTTTGCGTGTATCGGGGATGCCGTCCACACCCAAACGCATAATGCTGATGCCGTACGACTCAGCATTAAACATAGTCTCCTGCGTTTCGGGATCGACACTGTTCATTCCGGAAGGAAATGCAAACGCAGCATAATCATAATTGATCAGATTGCCGTACCGTTCGTCATGTGAAAGCGCAATCTGAGGATATTCGATGCGGGCAAGACCGGCGGGATTCCAGTAGCTGGCGGTGACGTCGTTTGCCAGGGCGACATACGCGCTGCCAACGCCCAGCGCCCGGCCGCCGATGCCGATGGTCATAAACTCACCGGCGTATTTTCCGAAGGTTTGTCCGAAAGAAAGGACGGGCAACAACGCTGTTAATATTAAAGCAAATCGAGTTTTCATACATCCTCACAGAACAGATAAAACGAAAAAACCGAATTTCTCTCCTCTTCAATCCACGAGTGAAATTCGGTTGATATTGTTAGAGAAAATTCATGACTTAGCAACTATTATCAAAAAATCTCTAACAAGTATTCTGTGCTTTTCTCCTTTGTTCTTTTCAAAGATACAGATTTTTGGAATAAAGTCAAATATTTCTCATTTCCCATCCCATATTGAATTTAGAATGTTTCTGTTGTGTTCCCATACAGAGTTTGGAAACAAGATGAATTATTGTCGGAACGGACGCCAGTCCGTTCAAAGTAGTTATTACACTTACCAGTATGATGTGTGTTTTGAGAGGAGATTGTAATTTGAAACTCTGTTTCGCAGGGAAGGATATTGTAAGAATGAAGCAGATCTTCGACAGGAGTTTGTTCCCAAACAGACTGTTTGAAAAGTAGGTTCGTCATGCTGAACTTGTTTTAGCATCTTTAATTTTGATATACATTCACCAAAACAGATTCCGAAACAAGTTCGGAATGACAGTTTTTACACAATCTGAGAGTTTGGGATCGAGATGAAAACTCTAAAATATCAAAGCCCGTCATTGTGTGACGGGCTTTGGCAAAAAACGCTCTCTGTTATAAGAGTGCATCCTTCAATAACGCTTCCTGTTCCATCTGGTGCCTCTTGAGAGAACCGGTGGCGGTGCTTGCCGATGCAGTGCGTCCAGCATATCGGACTTTCTGCGATGACAGAACCGTTTCGCGGAGCCGGTCCGCCAGGAAATTCCACGCCCCCATATTCTTTGATTCTTCCTGCAGCCAGACAATATCCTGCGCAGTGTGATACTTTTCAAAGATCGCTTTCAGGTCCTTTTCCGGGTACGGATAAAACTGTTCAACGCGCACTAGAGCGACTGAATCGATCTTATTGTCGTGCATCATTTGCAACGCATCGTAATACACTTTTGCGGAACACAACACCACGCGATTAACCTTTGCCGGATTCGCTGAAGCGTCGTCGATCACCAATTGAAATTTTCCTTCGGTAAATTCGGCAGGCGACGAAACGACCGACGGATGACGCAGCAAACTTTTCGGTGTCATCATGATCAACGGCTTCCGTTTTGCATCGCGCATCTGCCGGCGAAGCACATGGAAGTATTGTGCCGGCGTTGAAAGATTGCAGACCTGCATATTGTCCTCCGCGCAGAGCTGCAAATACCGCTCAAGTCGTGCGCTGGAATGTTCCGGTCCCTGCCCTTCGTATCCGTGCGGCAATAACAGCACCAAATCACACGGTTGCTGCCATTTCGCTTCCGACGCAGCAATGAACTGATCGATAATCACTTGCGCACCGTTGGCAAAATCACCGAACTGGGCTTCCCATATTACCAGCGAAAGCGGATCGGAAACGCTATAGCCGAATTCATATCCGAGAATGGCATATTCGGAAAGCAGACTGTCGAACACATACACTTTCCCTTGTCCGTCGCGGATATGCTGCAGCGGTACGAATTCATCGGCGGAATTTGCATCATACAAAATAGCATGCCGATGGCTGAACGTACCTCGGCCGACATCTTCGCCGCTCAGACGGACATCATTTCCTTCGTGAACCAGCGTGCCGAACGCCAGTGCTTCGGCAAATCCCCAATCTATCTTTGTATCGCCGTTAAAATTCCGGCGCAACTCCATCATCTTCATCAATTTTGCATTGATGGTAAATCCTTCCGGGACGGAACCAAGCCGTTCGGCAACGAAACGAAGTATATCAAACGACACTTTTGTTTCTTTAAACGGCTGCATTGCTTCAATCTGCTCTTGAGTGACCGCAAGAGCGACTTCCGCTTTCATGTGCATTTCGCGCTTGTGCGACGCTTCATGAGCTCGTTCATATCGTTCTTTCGATTCGCGCTGGATCTGTTCGTATTCGTCGCGCGTCAACTCTTTGTCCAAAATCAGCCGTTCACCGTAGATATGATGCACAGTTGGGTGTGATTTGATCTTTTTATAGAGCAGCGGTTGGGTGTAGCTCGGCTCGTCTCCCTCATTATGTCCATACTTCCGGAAACAGAACATGTCGATGACGACATCTTTCTTGAATGCATTCCGGTATGCCACTGCAAGCGCTGCAACACGGGCACACGCTTCTGGATTGTCTCCATTCACGTGGAAAATCGGCGCCTGCACCATTTTCGCAACGTCCGTGCAGTATGGTGTGGAACGCGCATCATCCGGCGATGTGGTGAAGCCGATCTGATTATTGATGATCACATGAATCGTCCCGCCGGTGCGGTATCCTTTTAATTGGGAAAGATTGAGTGTTTCCGCTACAATTCCCTGTCCCGCAAACGCCGCATCGCCGTGCACCAATATTGGGATCGCCTTGGCACGACTCGTATCGCCAATGCGATCTTGCATTGCACGGACCATTCCTTCGACAACAGGATTCACCGCTTCCAGGTGACTCGGATTGGGAGCGACTTCGACAACAATCTCTTTGCCATTCAGCGTTTTATGGATGCCATGTGCGCCAAGGTGATATTTCACATCACCGGAACCTTGAATTGTTTTCGGATCGACATTCCCTTCGAATTCCGAAAAGATCTTCGCCAGCGATTTGCCGATCGTATTCGCAAGAACATTCAGACGTCCGCGGTGCGCCATACCGATCACCGCACGCTCTCCGCCATGATCTGCCAGTTCATCCAGCACTACATCCAGAATCGTCATAAACGATTCGGCCCCTTCCAGTGAGAAACGCTTGTGGCCAATGAACTTCGTGTGAATATAATTTTCGAATCCTTCGGCATGGATCAGTTTCTTCAACAGCTGGATCTTCCGTTCGCGGGGCAGCGGCGGACGATTGCGGGAAGGCTCCATCTTCTGTATGAGCCATTTCTTCTGCTCGGGATCCTGAATGTTCATGAACTCAACACCGATGGAACCGCAATATGTCGCATAAAGGATATCAAGAATATCACGCAGTGTCGCCTTTGAATATCCTTCTTTGTTGGAGAAGAGGAATTCACGGTCAAGATCCCACACTGTTAATCCATAATAACTCGGATCGAGTTCCGGATGGTTTTTCGGTTCATCCACGAGCGGATCGAGATGCGCGATGAGATGACCACGTACGCGATAGGCATTTACCAGCTGCTGAACGCGCGCCTGTTTTTCGATGATTTCTTGATTCGATCCGCCGCCGATTCCAATGGAAGTGACATCACTCTCCCATTTTACCGATGTAAACGGGATGCGCAAGTCTGCATAGAGATCGTCATAAAACTTCTCTTCGCCGTTCAGCAATGTGTGGATGTACTGTAGAAACTGTCCCGACTCCGCTCCCTGAATAACGCGGTGATCGTAGGTGCAGGTAATGTTCATCACTTTGCTGACGCCAAGCGCTGAAAGTGTTTGCGGGGACATTCCCTGATGTGCTGCATCGTAACCGATGGCGCCGGTGGCAATGATGGAACCTTGTCCCGGCATCAGCCGCGGTACGGACGAAACAGTACCGACAGTACCGGGATTGGTGAGAGTGATGGAAGTCGATTGAAAATCGGATGGATCGAGCGCAGACTTGCGTGCTTTGTCGATAATGGAATCATACGCGGAAAGGAATTCCGCAAAATCCATCTTCTCAGCATCTTTAATATTTGGAACGAGCAGCGTCCGGGTCCCATCCTTGCGGGTCATATCAACGGCAATGCCGATATTAATCTGTGTCTTTTCGTCGCGATACGCTTGACCTTCCACCCGTGTGAATGATGCATTCAGGTTCGGATATTTCTTCAGCGCTTTTACAATTGCCCATGCAACGATATGTGTGTAAGATACTTTACCACGCGAACGGGAGCCAAGATATTTGTTCAATAATGAACGGTTCTCATCCAGCACTTTTACCGGAACAACGCGGAGCGATGTAGCCGTCGGAAGCGACAGAGACGCTTCCATATTTTCCACGATCTTCCCGGCAACGCCGCTGATGGCGGAGAGTTGTTTTTGAACAGCGGCCAACGAAGGCAACGGCGCGGGATGTGCAGTCACTATCGGCTTCGCCGCAACTTTCGCTGGTTCGTGGGCGCCATTAGCGGGAGTTGTTTTCTTTGTTTCTGATTTTTTCGGAAGATCGACCGATCCGGAGGCAACCACTTCGGCGAACAGCTGCTGCCATGTTTCGTTCACCGAATTGGGATCATCAATATACTGCTGCAGAACGTCCCACACATAACTTGTGTTGGGACCGAATGATTCTAACACTTGTTCAAATTTTTCCGAGATGCTGTTTGCTGACATACCGTCTTTCTACAATAACTATTAATAGAGTCGCCTAAAAACAAGATTCCTCGTCATCCCATTGCTTGGGACTCGTCGGAATAATAATGATGTAAGGATTATCAGGAGGCTTGTGTACTATATCCGGTATAAAATATACGATTTTTCGAGTACTATCAAAAGCCACTAACAATAGGAAATTGTTGAAATTTGCAGAAAAATATCAAAAGATACTTTCACATGATCGATTATGACAATCAATTAGCAGCATTCCCCTGATATATATATATTTATTGAGAGACCTCTGAAAAAGTCATTGCGAGGAGTGGCGCCTGTTTCGCCACGACGAAGCAATCTCCATTAAAAAGCAATAAACGAGATTGCTCCGCTGTTCGGAGTCCCGAACAAGCGGGACTTGGGAAAAACGTCCCGTCACAAAGTGACCCTCCGAAGGAGTCCTTCGGACCTTTAGGGCAATGACATCGTTCGAGAGTTTTCAGAGGTCTCATGTAACAAATCCAGTGTTTGGAAAATCGATAAATATCAAATTAATGAGACTCCACTTGAAGAAGTATTTTTATATCATTTTTTCCACGATAATGTTCTTGGCCGGATGCAAACATGATGAACCATTACCGGCAGAACCGACGATAAATAGTTCATTTCAATCCGATATCGTTTGGCCAAGTTTAAAACAGACTCCCTGGCCCATGTATCGCCACGATCCACAATTAACTGGGAGAAGTCCTTCTATTGGTCCTGCAATCGGTGTTGTTGCTAAAACACTTTCTATTTCTGGTAAAGGAGAAATAAATTCTGGAA
>JBAYIS010000058.1:0-12108 GCA_041665525.1 Bacteroidota bacterium
GAATATCGCTTCAGCAAATCCGATGCTTTTATCTCTTGACATCCGCCGTGAAAAAAAATAGATTTCCGGTAGAAGTTGTTGACTGTAACAGAAACGGCGCCTGTCATCCGATGATCTACCGAAAGGAGGTCGGAATGTCACAGCAAGTACATTTGATAAACTCCGGTGAACAATCCACACCGCTGTGCATTGAAGTGCTCGTTGCACAGCTTCAATCGCTTGATGGTTCTGTGCGGATAAAAGCAAGGGACACCCTCATCCACATCGGTAAACAAGCATCCCCCGCGATCATACAGTTGTTAGCTCATCAGAATGAATTCGTCCGGTGGGAAGCGTGCAAAACCCTGGAACATCTTCGCGATCCGGAAACTGCACGCTCGTTGGCGCAGATGCTGCTGGACGAAAATATGGATGTTCGGTGGGTTGCGGCCGATGCATTAATCGAATTGGAGCAGCACGCTGTTGTACCGGTACTGGAAATCATCGAAGAACATTTTGAATCTGCGATAGTCCGGGAAGCGGCGCACCACGTGTTGCATTCGTTGAAAGAACAACAGCTGGCGGATGAGATAACGGATCAAGTATTGGAGGCGTTGAAAATGAGCGAACTGCCTTCCAAAGCCGCCTTTATTGCAGAGCATGCATTGGACTACTACCGGACCCACGAGGTGCCAAAGCGTCCGCGGCATTTGGTATAGTGCAAGCCGCTTTCCGCCGCAACAACTTCCGAAGCCGCGACGGCTCCGGAAGTTGAAAGACGGTTATATCCTCCACCGCAATCCCGCATACGCCGTCCGTCCATAGATCGGTCCCCAAATCAGCGCACTGTCAAAGTAACTGCCGTTCGGATTCGCTGCGTCCAGAATCGGATTCGATTGACGGAAGTTTAACAAATTCTCTATGCCAAGATAGAGATCGAATCCGGCAAAGAATGAGCGCGTCACTTGACCGTTCATCAGAATATAATCCGGCGAGGTACTTCGTGATTGCAGCCCCGCTGGATTTGTTTTCGTATCCGGCATACGTTTCTTCCCGAACCATTGCAGAGTCACATCGTAGAGCATCTGTACTTCATCATCCTCATCACGTCCGGTTGCATAACCGAAATTGATGAATGCCCGATGTTGCGCAACGAACGGGCGCTCTCGAAGTGTTCCGTTGATTGTTTGCCGGACATCGTACAACCGGTATGCGACGCGCGTTTCCAGTCCTTCAATCGGTTGAATATTCAATTCCGCCTGCACGCTGTTGGAATACGATGTGCCCGCAAGATTATAGAAATGAACCTGCTGTGCGTTCGCATCCAGGTCTACCACCACCTGCTGTTCGAACACCGTCCGGTAGAAATCGACGGCAATCGTCGCCTCACGGTAATCCCACAGGAAATAATGTGTCACATTGAAGCCGTAATTGGTCGCCACTTCCGGATTAAGTCCGTAAAACGGATTGGTATTGGACGGCACCACGGCAACATGACGCGAACTGGCAAAATACGCCATATTCTCTGCGAAGATATTTGTCGTCCGCTGTCCTCGTCCCGCAACGGCGCGGAAAACCCAATCTTCCTGCGGCGAGTACCGAAGATGCAACCTCGGTGTAAAGAACGTACCGAACAGGTTATGATGATCCGCACGGAGTCCGGCGATCATGGAAAATTCCTCATCCGGTGAATAGGTGTATTCGAAAAATGCGCCGGGCACGCGTTCCGTCCGTTCGTACCGCATATGTGTAAATGTTTCATCGTAATCATCATACAGGAAACTGACACCGGTTCGGAATTTGTGCATGGTATTGTCGATGATCGATTGATAGATCAGGTTCATGTAACCGGTTTCTTCCCCGGCATTGTACTCATGAGAACTGAAAACAGAATGTTGCCGGTTTCGTGTGAGAGACCACTGCAGACCAATGCTTTGATATTGTTTCTGCGGGAAGACATATCCGGTCTTTCCCCAGACGCGCAGTTGATCGCCGTTCATCGTAAAGGCATATTCAGAAGGGCGAAGCGCTAACGCCGCTTTGTCCAAATTATACCCACGTGTTGTACCGCCGTGTTTTTCATCATCCACATATTGAATTCCGAACTGGCCCTCCAGTCCAAGCAGATTCGAATAATGGAACCGTTGTATTGCGTTGACGGTTTTGTACAACGGCATGTCGAGAAAATTATCGCCGTTCCCGTCAACAGAGCGTTGTTGCGTACTTGCATGCAGCATGGTCATAGAGGAAAGGTTCGCCGTCAGCGGCGTCCGAACATTCAAGTTTGCCTCCATTCGCTGTTCCTGATTACCAAAAGCGTTGAAGAAGAACTGCTTTTCCTCCTCATTCTGCGGTTTGCGCAATTCCACATTGATCTGCCCGGTGATCGACTCATACCCATTGGCGACGGAACCGACCCCTTTGGATACCTGGATGTTCTCGATCCAAGTTCCGGGAATGAATGTCAGGCCGACATTGGAAGTCAGTCCGCGAATAGCCGGAAGATTTTCCAGCGTGATCTGTGTGTAGGTTCCGGATAATCCCAGCATTTCGATCTGCTTGGTGCCGGTAACGGCATCGGCAAACGAAACGTCGATGGAAGGATTGGTTTCAAAACTCTCGGACAGATTGCAGCATGCCGCCTTGAACAGTTCTTTTTCAGTCATGATCAGTGTTTTTTGCGGAGACAGATAGTTGTCGATGGTACTGATTTGATCTCCGACGATTTCCACCTGGGCAACGGCGCGTGCATCTGTTTTGAGAATGATGTTGATCTTGGTCTGATCGATAATGATGAGCGTGTCCGGCACATATCCGACATAACTCACGACCAGCCGATTACTTTCCGTGTTGACCGGCAACCGGAACACACCGCTGGTATCGGTGACCGTTCCCGAAGTGGTTTTAAGCCAATAGACATTTGCCCCGATGATTGGATGGAACATTCCATCATCAGATTTTTCCATCACAACGCCGGTCAACTGCTGTGCATATATCAGGGAGAATGTTGTCAATAAAAATATTAGTATGTTTTTCATGGTCGCTCTTGTAGAAATGTTGTATGATGAGGCCGTTTCACTCAATCGGCAAAACGGCGGAAACGTCATACGCTATTTCACTTAGTGTGTATGTTCTCCATCCCGGTACAGGCAGCAGCCGGGAAGTTCGCTATACACAGAATCGGGCGCTTTGAATTTTTCAGTGTCGTGACCGACGGATGCGACTAGTTGTTGCAGCGAATCAAGAGAGATCTTATCTGATTGGTAGGCAACACGGAGCATTTTAGACTTCTTGTCCCACTTTGCAAATTTCACTTCTTTGATCTTTAAAGTAGATTCAATCCGGTCCTTACACTGTTTGCAGTTGCCGAAGACTTTCACCTGTTCTTCCTTCACCGTGTCGCCGGCGAAAAGGTATGATACTGCGAAGGTGAATATGATAAGCGGGAGAATGAATAGTGTTTTCATGAGAGTTCCTTTTAAAGAGAATGTGTGTGATGAATGAACTGGAAACAGTACGCCGCAGAATGCGGAATCAACACACATCTAAATAAGGAACACCGAGTTGCGGACCGTACGATCGGTCAGAGGTGGAGGAGAGAACGATGTGAGAAAGAGCTGGGTAAAATCCGAATGTGGTAACAGCAATCGCATTGTTTGATCGACCGGCACGATCTCCAGCACGGTAAGCGGTTGTGCGCCAGCGGCGATACTTGCTTGCTGGGCATCGTCGATCTTGATAGTCGTAATTTCAGTCGTACAGCAACGGTCGGCAGACATTTCGTCCGTGCATCCGCATGGATCTTCCGTGGTAGTTGTGGCTACCATTGCTTCGGATTCTCCGCCGCAGGTATGAACGAGGATGTTCGGACCCACAGAGAGGATCACATACAACGGCAAAAACAATATGATACGAAGCTTGATCATCGCTCTATTAAACAGCAGGCTATGCTGTGTACGTTCCCATCAATTATGTGGAAGTTGAACAGGATCCTCCGAATGGGGGAAATTCTTCATGGTCAATACGAAATAGTGATATGCGGCTTTCCAGCTCTCTTCCACCTCCGTTGTGAAATGCTCCTTCAGAACGTTTCGTAGAGCGAACAGCAGCGCTTCGCCGAACGAGACGAAATGATGCGGCTCGATCCCATAGGATTGATGGATCATCCCCAAATTATAGAGCATCGGTTGCAATTGGCTCTGGTCGTTGATATTCTCGATGGCAACGCGCAGCATACGCATCAGTTTCTTCTGCTGTTCCTGCATGTTCCCGCGGAAAAGCAATTTTGCCTTTGGTTCCAGGCGAAAGAGTTCCTGATAGAGCAAATCAGCAACACGATCTTCATGTGCTTCAATTTGCGCAAAGGTAGTTCGGACAAGTTGTTGTTGTTGAGTGGTCATAGTGACTCCTGTAATAGTATCGCTCGGAGAATAAGGCGTTCGTGACAACGGGCATGCGGCCCGTCAGATAATCGCCTCATCCAGCGAGAATTGTTCATTCAATTCTTCCAGCGTTTGTTCCAGCTGCTGGCGGTGCCGTTCTTTCTCTTCGATCAGACGGTGTATCACCGGTGTAACGGTTGTATCTCCGAGTGAATGCAGGGACCGTTCATAGAGTGTTATGGTTTCATTCTCCCGTTCTATGAACTTTTCGATCACGGATGTGACGGAAGAGAATTCATCGAGTGTTTTCATATCTACCTCATTATTGCTCAACATCTTCCTTAAATTTTAATGAATGGCAGCAGGGCTTCCACATCCCGGTGGAAAGTGAACGATTTCTCTTTGAATTTTCCGTCGATCATCTCCCACAGTGCTTCCTGTGAAACCCAGCCTTTGAGCATGTTCAGCGCAGTCAAAGCGCTCAGTGCGGCGCGGCTGCCGGTGCATATCGCGCGAAGAGGAAGCCGGGAAACCTTTCCAGAACAGGCAAACTCCGGCAACGTCTGTTCTACGATCACTATCGTTTCGGTTGCGCATCGCAGAAGTGTTCCGTTTGCGCGCGCCTCTTTCAATCCTTCTACCGATGCGATAATGACTGCATCCGGTATATCAATGCCTGTGTAGAGAATATCATTGCTGCTCACGCACAGTTCCGACAGGGAAAATCCCGATCCCTGTGTAACAGGATTGTCGTTCTTTTGCGTTGCGTGCAGTCCGCTGGCGATCGCCGATTTCATAAAGAGGTACGATGCCAACTGTACTTTCTCTCCGGCAGTCCCGGACAGCACAATGCGGCGGGTTCCGGTGAGCCGGGAAGAGAATTTCGGCGTGATGGAATCATCGGCAGACTTCTTTGTTGTGCCGAGCACCTTTTCCTTATAGAGCGATGAAAAATCGGTTCGTGAACCAACGTCTGAATTGTTGGTATGCCGGATTTTGCTGTTGATCGATTTTCCATCCAGCGTATTGAACGGGGTTGCCCATTCCGTGCACAGTTCCAGGATCTCCACAAGTGCAAAACCTTTATGTTCGACTGCGCCGGCAATGATGGATCCGAGCTGCTTATCCGTTGCAGCTGCCTGTTTCACATATGTTGCACCACAGTTTTTCATGATGGAACAAATATCCATGGGGGGAACAATGTTACCGGCCGGCGTCGTTGGCGTGATGAAATCAATTGGCGAGAACTGTGAGTTCTGTCCGCCGGTCATGCCGTACAGGAAATTATTTGCCAGCAAAACGGTGATGTTTACATTCATCAGCGCCGCATTGACAAGATGGAGCAGACCGATGGTTGCGCCGCCGTCCCCGATGACAACGATCGTCTTGAGCGATCCTTCATTCAGAATGCCGTCCGCCAGTTCAATGCCGGTAGCAAAAGCAGTCGAGCGACCGTGCGTTGTATGGAACGTATGCGGCGCGGCGAACAGGGAATCCAGAATACCGATGCAGCCGATGTCGCTGACAATGCAGACCTTGCGCGGATCGAGATTCAACTGTTGCAGTGCTTCATCCAATCGATGGACATAGTGGTGATGGCCGCAACCTTTGCAGAAAGGGAACTGAGCGTTCACTTTTAAATACGTATGTTGTTGAAGTGTTTCTTCCATTGCGTTGCTCATGCGATCGCGTCCAGGATCATCCCTGGAGTGATCATTTTTCCTATCGTGTTGACACCGACGATCTCTTTGCCATCAAACAGAAAGCGGATGACGCTCCGGTACTGTCCTGTCATATTCTCTTCGGCAATTATTATTCGTTTTACACCGCGCGCCGCTTCTTTCAACATCGTTTCCGGTACGGGGAAAAGGGAGATGACATTTGCGCATCGAACCTTCTTTCCAGCAGCGTTTGCCCGGCGGACCGCTTCTTTTGCCGTTCGTGCAGTGATGCCGAAACTCAGCACAAGAATATCGGCATCGTCCGGACCTTCAGTGCGGACAAGGGACATTTCTTCTTTGTGTGCATCGATCTTTTTCTGAAGATGTATCAATACATCGATCGTTTCGGGAGAATTCTTCTGGAGTGTTCCGCGCTTGTCATGTGCGGAACCGGTCATGGTCACTTTATGGTCGCCTCCGACCGGGGAGAATAATGGTATTTCCTCGGGATGTATAAATCCATAAGTGATATGTTCGCTCTCATCGAGCGGGGAATATTCCTTTCGATACCACGGCGGCATACTTTTCAGCTGTGCAAAATCGACATCTTCGGACATCATCCCCACTTCTTTGTCGGAGAGGATAATCACCGGAGTCCGAAGCAGCTCCGCCCATTTGAACGCGATCGTCGTCACTTCAAAACATTCCTGCGGAGTACTCGGTGCAAACATTGGTATGGTATATCCGCCGGATGTGCAGAATTCTGCGAACAAAACATCTGCCTGGCCGTTCTGGGTCGCCCCCCCCGTACTTGGGCCCAGCCGCTGTACTAATGCGATCACCACCGGAAGTTCAGTCATCAACGCATATTGTACCGTTTCGATCATCAACGACCAACCGGGTCCTGATGTTGCCGTCATTGTCTTCGCACCGCGGCCGGACGCACCGACGCAATATGCAAGCGCCGAGATCTCATCCGGTGCGGAGATTGCCACGCCGTTCAATTGCGGCAGCTGTTCGATCATGGTTTTGTAAACACCGGACGCGGGAGTGATAGGATAGCCGGCGAAGAATCGACATCCGGCGTATAACGCTCCTTCGGCTATCATCTGATTTCCGGTACGGATCTTTATGGTTGATTGGATCATGCTGTTCGTTGAGAGTTTTCTACTATCGCTGTAGCTATTTATGTGCCGAGTTCTGCGTGGAAAAATCGGAGGAATTTGTAGGTGAAATTTTTACACTTGGGAAAAAACTGCAGAAGAATTGCGAAAGTGGGAAAGAAGAAGCGTGACAATCTTCAATTGCATTTCCATCATTCTCTCCCTATGTTGTGATGCAAAAAAAATGGAGAAGACACATGAGAATTGTTTTATTCACACTCTGCATAATTATGCATATGACAGCTCAACACTCAGATAAACCTACACAGCCGAACTTAATGGACCGGAAATACACTATCGAAAAACTGCAGATGGGAGATGTCGGTCCGGTGCGGATCGTTCAACTCTATGCCGACGGATTTGAAAAACTTTCGCAGAAAGAAAAGATCTTCACCTATTTTCTCTGCCAATCCGCTATCGCAGCCCGCGATATTGCCATCGATCAGCGCCACCGCAATGCGCTCGAGATCCGCGAACTGCTGGAAGGGATTTATTCGCATCCGCAGGGGATTGATCCTTCATTGACGGAACAGATCACACTGTATACGAAACTCTTCTGGGTGAACAATTCGCAGTATGACAATATCACGTCCAGAAAGTTCGTTCCGCTCTTTAACGCGGAGCAGTTTTCATCGGCGGTGAAAACCGCCGTTGCTCAAGGAGCAGTCGTGACGCTGAAGAACAATGAGTCACTTGATCAAAAACTTGATCGTCTCCGCCGTTCCATCTTCGACATTACCTACGAACCGGTACAGACAAACAAGACACCGGGGGAGGATATGATTGCCGGCAGTGCAAATAATAATTATGACGGTACCACATTCTCTGAAGTAGAAGCTTGGGCAAAAGCAGGAAACGAGAAGAATCCGCTTAATTCCAAAGTGGTGAAGGAGAACGGGAAACTTGTGGAGAAAGTGTACCGCACAGGCAATACGCATCTTGGTGGAATCATCCCGGCAGGAATGTATGCCGAAGATCTGCAGGTTGCTATCTCGTATCTCGAAAAAGCGAAAGCGTATGCCTCCAACACACGGCAGGCGGAGAATTTGGATAAACTCATAAAATTTTATCGGACCGGTGATTTGAAAGATTGGCGCGATTATAATATCGGATGGGTAAAAGAGACCGAATCGCAGGTGGACATGATTCATGGCTTTATCGAAGTGTATCTGGATGCCCGTGGCGCTAAAGGACAATTTGAATCAGTGGTGAATTTTGCCAATCCCGAATTGACGGAACTCTTCCAGAAAGTCGGCACGAACGCACAATATTTTGAAGACCGGATGCCGTGGGAAGCAAAATACAAAAAGGCGGATGTGAAGCCGCTGAAATATACGGTGATCAACGTTGTGGTGGAAACCGGTGATGCCGGACCGGTCAGCGCGATTGGTATCAATCTTCCCAACGAACAGGATGTTCGCGAACAATTCGGCAGCAAATCCGTTACGCTGTTCAACATTGTTGACGCGTACGAAAAAACCGGCGGCAAGGATATTTTGAAAGAGTTCGCATTCGATCAACAGGAGATTAATGGCGCAGAAAAATATGGTTCCTTGGCGGACAATATGCACACCGCTCTGCACGAAGTGCTGGGTCACGCATCGGGTAAAGTCTCTCCGAATCTGAAAGTCGATCCGCAGGCGGCGCTGCCGGGATATTACTCCACGCTGGAAGAAGCACGGGCGGATCTCGTGGCGCTCTATCATATTTGGGATCCGAAACTCGTGGAGATCGGCATCATCCCGAACACGATGGATGTTGTGAAAGCTATGTATAATAAAGAGGTGCGAAACGCAGGATTGATTCAGTTGCAACGCGTACCGAAAGGACATGATCAGCTGGAAGAAGATCATATGAAAAACCGTCAATTGATCGTACACTGGCTTTGGAAAAATGCCGGCTGTATTGAACGAGGACAGAAAGAGGGTAAGACTTTCTTCCGGGTGACTAATTATGAAAAAATGCGGGAAGGGGTCGGAACGTTGCTGTCCGAGATCCAGCGGATAAAATCCGAAGGAGACCTTGCGGCGGCGAAGAAACTCATTGATACGTACGGATTCAAAATCGACACGACGCTGCGGGATGAAGTGCTGGCGCGCATGGAAAAGCTGGACCGGGCAGTCTATGTCGGTTTCGTTATGCCGAAACTCGAACCGGTGATGGATGCAAAGGGAAATATCACCGATGTGAACATAACCTATCCGCTCGATCTCGGAAAACAGATGCTGGAATATTCGGCATTTACTGCATCGGAGAAAGCGAAGGCAAAAACAGTACTGCAGGAAAAGAAACAGAAAGGAAAATAATATCGGACATATTGCACCTTTAAAGCATTTTCGTATATTGCATGAAATGAAATCGTCAACTATCTATAACGCTTTGTGTTGTCTACCGGGATTGTTCTTGAATTGAAAGACTGATCATTGAGTTTCATTTTATTTTCAAAGGTCTTTCGTAAACGAAAGACCTTTTTTATTTTCTTACACACCATACTCATAGAGAGGAATATATGGACTGGCTTTTTGCACCTTGGAATTGGTATATCGCAGGACCGTTGATCGGACTCTTCGTCCCCGCATTACTGATCGTTACTAATAAAATGCTTGGTATTTCTTCAGCGTTCGAGCATATGTGCATGATGGTTCTTCCGAACGAGAAGCATTCCATCTTCAATTTTAATTGGAAAGACAGCGGATGGAAGATCTATTTTTCCGTCGGCATTATGCTTGGGGCGTATATCACGACAAAATATCTCTCATCAACAGTCGTTCATTTCTTACCTGAACATTATTATTCGTGGACGGGGTCTCTCACGTTATTTGCCGGCGGAATTCTTGTCGGTTTTGGAACGCGCTACGCGAACGGCTGTACGTCCGGCCATTCAATTTTTGGATTATCAATTCTGCAGTCATCCAGTTTAAAAGCAACACTATCATTCTTTATCGGCGGATTGATCTATACCTTCTTTGCCCATGTTGTATTTTAACGGAAATCCTGGTAAAAGGCTTTGTTCCTATGCAAAATTATTAAAAGGAAAAACATGAAAAATTTTACATTTATTATTTTCGGTATCCTATTCGGAATTGTATTAACAAAATCAGAAGTGATCAGCTGGTTCAGGATTCAAAATATGTTTCAATTTGTTGAACCGCACATGTATTTGATCATCGGATCGGCAGTTGTTGTCGGTGCACTTTCAATGCAGATTGTGAAACGGGCTAAACTCAAATCAATTTCCGGCGAACTTCTTGAGTATAAAGGAAAACAATTTCACAAAGGATTCATCATCGGCGGGGTGATATTTGGTTTCGGCTGGGCAATAACCGGTGCGTGCCCGGGCCCGATTTTTGCACAGATCGGCGCGGGAGAATATCCGGCACTCTTCACATTGTCCGGTGCCCTGGTCGGTGCATTTCTATTTCATTCGGTAAAGGATAAACTTCCTCATTGATCGTTACCCGGTGACAGCGAGCGGAACTTCCTCCGGAAAAGCTCCCACATTCGCACAACTCCGTACGAAGCAAAAGGAATGACCATTGCCCGCAAAGTTGTTTGATAACGAAGCAACACAAAGAACACAGCAGAGACCATTGTTGCAGAAAGAAAAAAGAGATATGTGTAATAATGATTCTTCCAATCAAACGATAATAACAATCCAACAAAAAAGAATACAGAAATCACCAACGAATAGAATGCCAATATCAACGCATTGTTTCTGGTATCATAAAAATCAAAAGTCCACAAAGCAACGGCTTTATTTACAGCGCGGCCAATAGTTGTGAACGGATGCTCGAGGACATATTGTATTGCATGATGAGTATAAATGGCATTGAATGCGATCTCAAATCGATTGTTCCGTGGCACCATCCGTAATTCGCTGTTGGTCAAATCATCGCCCCAATCCCCGATCTCGCCGGGATTATTTCCACGGTAAAAATTCAATCCAGAACTTGTCGTGAACGGAATGAACTCTTCAAAAATCAGATAATTTCGAATAATCCACGGTGTTAGCATTACCCCTAGAAGTGCGGCAAAGATCAACGCTTTCCTTACTTTTGTTGTCAGCATCCAAAAAATGATAAGGAGAATCGCGAAGAGAAAAAATTCGGATCTCAGGTATAACAATAAAAAAGATATCGCAAAGATCTTCCACGATATCTTTTGTGAAGAGGGGTCTTCCTTATATAACAGAATAAGTATAAAAATAATACCGCATTGGTACAGTATCGTTGGAGTAAACGAGACGACCGAATAAATGAAATCTGGTAACATAGCACCGGCGTAAGCAGCGATAATTGCTGGAACAACACCGAAGTGTTCGCTGGTGAAGGTGTACAACAGGTAAATGAGCAGTAGCGAACAGAGAGTTTGAAAAGTGATCAATAGAATATTCCGCACCTTCACGTTTTCAATAATAATAAATGGAGTTAAAACGAATGTATACCCAGGGGGCATATATGCGGATGGGAAGGGGTGTGCATCAGGAGAAAACCGCTGCAACAGGGAATCTTCTTGGAAATAAAATAGAGAATACCCTTTTCCTGCCGTAAGATTTTTAGAAAGCTCTCCATGCTCCCAGTAATAATCTTTAGTGAGATCACCATAGAATGCGACAAAAGCAAATCGCAATATGAATGCGAGAAGTAATGCGGAAAACAGATGAAGATTTTTCATAATTGACTGTGCAATTGACCAAATACAATAGAAATACTGATAATCAATAGCAATTATTCAATATTGCTTCAGTATGTTTATACCATAGTTATGTTGCATTGAATGTCTCTACAGAAAAGAATATATTTAGAAGTGGTCTCAAAAATGAATTTTTGACTTGTACTTTGTAAAAATGTCATGTACTTTTCGTACATGGCCAAACGAGAAGAATTATCCGACGAACAATGGGCACTTTTAGAGCCTCTATTA
>JBAYIS010000059.1:0-11155 GCA_041665525.1 Bacteroidota bacterium
CAATTACGTAATTCCGGTATTTTTAAAATACAAAAGCCGCGAGTTGACATTCGCGGCTTGTAAATATAGAAGGCACCAATGAGATGCCAGTGAAGGATTTTACTATTTCATCAACATTAGTTTGCGCACCAGAGACTTCCCTTCTGCAGTCAGTCTTGAAAAATAGATGCCGCTGGCAAGATTCGATGCATTGAATGTTGCCTGGTGATATTGTCCCGCCTCGGCAATGCCATCGAATAACGTTGCTACTTCCTGCCCAATTGCGTTATACACTTTCAATGTCGCCTTGCCGGTGACCTGAACGCTAAACAGCATGGTAGTTGCGGGATTGAACGGATTCGGGAAGTTCTGATCGAGTGCAAACTCTTTCGGCGCAGTTCCGACCGTTACTTCCACTTCCGGAGAATATGCCAACGATCCGTCCCGATCTATTTGCTTCAAACGATATGCATATGTGCCGGAGATGACAACATTTTCGGAGAACGAATAAGATTTTGGCGAATTGGAAGTTCCGTTCCCTTCAACAAATCCTACGTTCTTCCAATTGTGCATTGTCAATTGTCCATTGTCAATTGTTTTTCTTTCCACCTCAAATCCATGGTTGTTCACTTCTGTTGCCGTTTTCCATTCAAGTTTCACACCGCTGCTTGTAAGAGACACCGAAAGCGAAATTAATTCCACCGGCATTCCTATCTCTGTCCCCGTCTGCCATGCCAGGAAAGGATAACCATTATTATAGACCACAGGAACATTCAAATCCCAGTAATCGTTTGTGCCATTGGTTGTTTCACCTTCAAAGTCCCATCCAGCGTCGGTGAATGTTGCTTGTGTTTTCATCTCTGCAGTAGTTTTTCCTGTCCCTCCTGCGCTGGTGCTTCTTCCCGACACTTCAATATCCCAAAAAGAATTGCTCACAGTAGATGAATTGTTTGCGCCAACCAAACCACCCAAACTAAAATTTCCTGCAACCGCACCCGCGCTGTAACAGTTCGTTACGGTGGATTGGTAAAGGAAACCTGTCACTCCTCCTACATATTCATCTCCCCATACACTTCCCAAGAACAAAGAATTTTCAATTGATGATTGGTCAAATCGACTGACAAGTCCACCCGCTGCCTGCTCCGTTGCCGTTACTGTGCAACTGCTGAGTGAAGTGGAAACAATTGAATTTGTATGAACATGTGCAGCGAGACCGGCGGCGAAAGCAGTTCCCGAAACAGTACCGGTTGTATAGCAGTTGGATATTGAACCGTCAATATAAAGGTAACTCGTTATTGGAGCTACGCCCGAATTCCCGGTGATATTCACATTCGTCATTCCCAGATTCGTAACGCTTCCTTGATAGATGACTCCGAACAATCCTTGATCGTTCGTGCCAGCGCGATTAATGGTCAACCCATCAATAGCAAAATGACCGCCGTCGTACGATCCAGTAAAATATGTGGTGAAATTCCCAATCACCGTCCACCCACCGCCGGACCATGAAGATGTTTCCGACGCATCAATATCGACTGTCTGCACAAAAGATTTTCCCCACGCTGTATCACTAAATGCAATCCAGTACAAACTGTTCAATGTTGATATCTGGTACGGATTACCGCTTGTCCCATCACCGACAAGGAGTGATGTGATGCTTCCTCCTGCAACAGGAGCCGGCACTGTTCCGCTTTCGCCGATCAGCCATCCCACATTAGGAGGTGTTGCTGTGTTGGCGGTGTTATAATAGTATCTGCCAGAACCGTTCCCTTCCGTAAATCTCCATTCTGATACATCAGACCGCCATAAAATATCTTTCGTAATTCCTGATGTACGTTCATACGCTGGTTTTCCATTATACGTAAATGTATTATCGTAGGTACCGTTAACATCTGAACCTGCTCCAACAACTGTTATCTGCGCAGAAACAATTCCCTGGAATCCAACCAGCAACAACAGCATTGAAGTAATCTGCAAAAATATCTTTCTCATTTTTTCTCCTTGGTGTTTGTTTTGGTGTAACGAATTAAAGACACTTTGGTATTATTTAAAATAGAAAAGGCGTTCCGTTAATTGGAACGCCCCGTTTATTTTTCTAATCACGCGATACCGTACATTGGCATCGCTTTGTTTAGGTTGCACCGAAGGTTTTTAGATTATCCACATTCTGCTATGTGGGTTTGCAACACTCTAACTTAATAGCTTTTTTAATATCATCTAATTTTATTTTTGCAGCAAGAGTAAAAAACCGGATTCAAATATTTTAGTGATCCGCTTTTCTTCAAACAAGAGAGATTTATCTTTTGATAATTGCCGTATGATTCTCCTCTCCACGACTTTGAAATTTGAACTGCAAAAATAATTAGCATTCTACTTCGCTATACGTCAGAGGCACCATCACACAAGGTCTCTTTGCAAATCGTTACACGTTGTTTGAAAATAATTCATGTTAGGTAGAATGATGATTTTATATTCAAAGCCCGGAGTTTTGTCATTCCAGCGGACGCTGGAATCCATTTAGAAAGACTCACCGGCGGTGAAAAAAGGATCGATGGTTTGGGATGAAGAGATAAGCTAAATAATTAGACAATACAGTCCGTTAAATGCCATTTTTTACTGCAAACCAACCGCTGTTTCAATGCACTTTCTTCTTTCATAGGATTCGATTATTGTTTATCCAAAAATCGCTACATTCTATTCATAATTCATCTTCACGCAGGGTAGTGGCATATTTCTTGATAATCAATAGTAGCGGGAATTACACGCGCATGCATCATCCACCGATGGTCGTTCGAAATTTTACCGCTGTAATTCCAAAGAATTATTTGTTACTATTTAGCAACGGGTCTCTTTGCCTTTCATCGCATAAGCGGACTCAAGCCGGAAAAGAAAAATCAATTATTAATTTTTCTTTCTCTTCTTTCACAGACCATGCACCGGACGGAATAGTTGGAGCTTTACCAAAGCGCAAGATTCATACACTGCCGACATTGGAAGGCCATTAAGGGGATATCATCGTTATGGAACAGAAACCTGCGGCACAAAAAATCCTTGTCATAGATGATGAAGACAACTACAGAAATATTATTTCCATGGCCCTCAGCGTTAATGGATACGAAATTATCGAAGCAACAAACGGCCTGGACGGACTGGCGGCAGCGAAGATGCACAAACCCGACCTGATTCTGTGCGACATCAATATGCCGAAAATGGACGGGCATGCGCTGTTGACGGCGTTAAAAGAGGATTCTGAATTCGTGGGCATTCCATTCATCTTCCTTACCGGGAATGCCGGACAGGGAGACCTTCGGAAGGGGATGCAGCTCGGTGCGGATGACTACCTGACCAAACCATTTTCAATGGTAGAGCTGGTGAATGCTGTTGAAACTCGATTGACGAAAAATAAGCGGATACAAAAATATTTCGAATCTCAGTTCGACGACATCAAATCGAGCTTCGTTCTTTCCCTCCCCCATGAATTCCGTACTCCGCTAAACGGCATTCTGGGATTCTCGCAGATCCTCACGGAAGAGAGAGATATCACGGCGGATGAAGTGAAAGAGATTGGCACGATGATCCACCGCTCCGGAAAACGGCTTCATCGTCTGCTGGAAAATATGGTACTGTTCGGCCAACTGCAGGTTTGGCTGCATGACCAGAACAAGATCGTCGAATTTCGCCGGGACAATTCCACAACACTGCTGGAGGTTGTCCGCAGCATAGCGGAACATCAGATGCTCCACCATAACCGTCCCGATGCCGTGCGCTATCCCGTCAATGATGCGGTACTGCGGATTTCTTCACTTCACCTGACCAAGATCCTTGAAGAACTGATCGATAACGCGCTGAAGTTCTCCAAACCCGGCAGTTCGGTCCACATTACCAGCGACGAAACCCCCGGCGAAATCACGATTGTTGTGCGGGATATGGGGCGCGGAATGTCGCAGGAACAGATTAGCAGAATTTCCGGATTCCAGCAATTCCAACGGAACTATTACGAACAGCAGGGAGCCGGACTCGGACTGACCATCACACAAATGCTGGCAGAACTGTACGGCGGGAGTATCTCCATCACCAGTGAAGAGAACACCGGCACGGCAGTCTCTGTTGTTCTGCCGAAAATACAATAATCAGCTGCACACTTTTTCAGCTAGATAGGGCATGGAACTTGCCTCTTCACCATTCGCATAGAAAGAAGGTCAGCAATGAACACCTCACCATCGTTGATGCAATCGCTGCGGGAATTGCCGGCAAAGTATCCCGCAGTTCTTTCCGGCTATATCATCTATCTATATCTGTTCATTGTTATGATTAGATTTTTTGTCGTGGCGCGCACCTCCACCATTGACTACTATGACGTTATCGAAATGTTCGATGCGCTCCCGTTTATGTGGCTGCTTGCAATGATGCTGGTAAAAGTCATCAATGTCCGCACACAGCTCCATGAGAGCGAAACGCAACGGATCATGAAGGAACAGGAACTGCAGATTAAAGAGACTCAGATCGGCACCATGCGCGAAGTGGTCCGGGGATTGCAGCACCAGATCAATAATCCTCTTGCCATCATTCTGCTGATGGTCCACCGGATGAAACGGTCGCCGCTCACCCTGGATGATTCGACAAGCATCAACACCATCGAAATGGAATCCCAGCGGATCAATCAAGCATTGAAAGATTTCAGCGAAACCCAAGAATACGAAACGGAACAAATCGGTAAAACGCTGGGAGCAATGGCAGTTCCGGGAAAATCATAACGAATCCTTTCCGAAAAAAACAATCCGGGAAAACGACAGAACACTGCGAGGCATACAATGACTGCACGAAAAGAAAGGATATTAGTCGTCGATGATGAGCGGGATCTACGGGAAGTCATTAAGGATATTCTAACCGATGCCGGTTACGAAGTCTTCCTGGCGGAAAATGGGATCCATGGTCTGGGACTCGCGAAATCGGTGCTTCCGGACCTGATCCTTTGCGACATTCAAATGCCGTCAATGAACGGGTACGACTTACTAAACGCGGTGAAGATCGATCCGGATATGGGGAAGATCCCATTCGTCTTTATGACCGGCGTGAATGTGGGTCCATATGACCTGCGCAAAGGGATGGACCTTGGGGCCGATGATTACCTGACGAAGCCGTTCTCCACCGATGAACTTATTTCCGCCGTACAGACACGACTGCAGAAAAAACAGTTATGGCAGAAATTCTTCGATATGAACATCGAAAAGGCGCAGACCGGATTCATTGTCCTGCTTTCCAACGAGCTTCATATCCTGGTAATGGACATCCTGGAACATGCGCAGGCACTCCGTGCCGGCATGGATCTTTCTCCCGAAACGGTGAGAACCGCAGCCAAACAGATCACACTTTCCGGAAAACGGCTGAGCCGGCTTCATGAAAACATTCTGCTCTATGCCATGCTTCAACTGTGGGTGAACGACGAGGAAAAGATCCGATCGCTCCGGCAGGAACGGACGGCATCGTACCGCACTGTGATGCATGCTGTTATCAATGAAAATATGCGGGCGCACGATCGGAAGGGATCGATCACTATTGAAGGAAATGATGCGGCACTGCAGATTGCACCGGCGGATTTCGGAAAGATTATCGACGAAGTGATTGATAACGCCTGCAAATTCTCCGAACCAGGAAGTGCGGTCGTCATTACTGCTGCAGAGATGGAGCATTCCATCCTGATCTCCATCCGCGACGAAGGGAGGGGAATGACAGAACAGGAGATCAACACGATCGACTCGCTGATGAAGGCGGGCGTATCGCATTATCGGAAGGAGGAACTCGGCCTGGGATTAACCATCGCCCGGACGCTGGCCGAACTTCACCGCGGAGCGCTCTCCATCGAAAGCAAGGAGAATGAAGGAACCACCGTTTCCATCCTGATACCGAAAGCAACAGACCGGTGACGTGGCCGATCCGCTTCCATCATTTTATCAACAGCATTTTTTTCAACTGCACATTGCCGCCGCTGTGAAGCCGCGCAAAATAGATACCGCTGGCCAATCGCGATGCATTAAATGTCCGCTGATGATACACGCCGGCATCGAGCACTTCACTCACCAGTGTCTCCACTTCCCTGCCGATCACATCATATACGATCAGCGTGGTCATGCCGGTTTTTTCCAGCGTGAACGCGAGAGCGGTGGACGGATTAAACGGATTCGGATAATTTTGCGACAGTGCAAATGTAAACGGTGCCGTCTGGTCCAGTACACGAACACCGGCAAGAATATTAGCTGCATTCGCGTAGAGTGAAAATCCGCTTTGCACGGAAATACCATTTCCATATGAAGCGCCGGCAGCAGGCTGCGAGAGGAGTGATGTGATACTGATATTATCACCGTGACTGACCGCTGCTCCGGACATTGGGGAAAACAGTACGAGCCTTGTTTGCGCCATCGCTGTCATTTCTGCCATCACCGCAATACAACCGACAGCGAAAATGAAGCGGAATAGGATTCTATTGATATAGTTGGATAAAAATATATTCTTCAATTTTATTTTCACAGTCACCTCCCTGATCCGGATTAATGAACGCTGGTATGGGCAAATCCGTACCACTGCATATTATCTGACGATTCCCGGAAGAGTTCCAGTTTTGACCAAGTGGTGCCGATCTTCATCATAATCGAAAGCTGCATCGCACTTCCAACATCGATCTGTTGAGATGCATTCAAACTGACACTGCCGTTGCCAACATTCACCGTTCCTCCTCCTTCGCTTGTCGTATGCCACCATGCTGAATACGTTGCAGTCAGAGTCGGACTCGTTGGTATTTCTACTCTGAAAATACCGGGAGTGCCGGTGCGGACGATTTGCACATTTTCATTCGGCGAACCGTTAGACTGTGCCAGAGAAAAGACAACGGTTCCTTCTGTTTGGTCTGTCGTTGAAACTTCAATATATGCCGGATCTCCTTTGTCTCCTTTTGAACCTGTGGTTCCTGGATCACCCTTATCTCCTTTATCTCCTTTAAGGCCTTGAATTCCCTGCAGTCCAATGGCACCTTTATCTCCTTTGTCACCCTTCAACCCTTGAACACCTTGATCTCCTTTTAATCCCTGCGCTCCCGGATCTCCTTTGTCTCCCTTATCTCCTTTTAATCCCTGCGTCCCCGGATCGCCTTTATCCCCCTTATCTCCTTTGAGGCCCTGAACACCGGCATCACCTGGATCACCTTTGTCTCCCTTCAATCCCTGAACACCTGGATCACCGCTATCACCCTTATCTCCTTTTATACCCTGCAATCCCCCTTCGCCCGGATCTCCTTTATCGCCTTTATCACCTTTCAATCCGGGTGCACCTTCTATTCCTGTATCACCCTTGTCTCCTTTGTCTCCCTTGTCACCTTTATCGCCGGGTATTCCAGCAGGTCCTTGTTCGCCTTTGGCGCCGGGAGGACCGGGATTTCGCGCCGAATCCGCAAACAGAGCATAGGAAGCGCTGAAACTGTAGGCGACTGAAGCGAACGAAACACGCGGAGAAAGCTCATTCCCCTCGTACGATATTCCGAGGGAGTCGATTCCACGGAACTGCACGGAATCGGCTATCGGTCCGATGATTGCACGGAAAAATCCTTTATTGACGATGATCAATTGCGCAGGACTTTGCCACGCAATGATATCGCCGCGATACAAAGTGAAAGTAAAGGAAGCTTCCCCGGTAAAGGGAGTCCCTTCTTTTTCGATAACACCTTCATAGGCTATGGTGCGAGGAATCTGGGCATCTAACCGGGTACTGCAGAGAAAGAAAGCGGAAAGAAAAAACAGTTTGACAAGGCGGTTCATGGGGGCCTCCGAAAAAGTAAATGTATTATGGTAATTATCTTGTCGAATGTACGTCACCTTTGTAAAGGTGAGTAACAATTCCCCATGAATACAGCTTCAGAGTTCCCCGGCGAAATATTCGATTTAAATTTCCGACTAATAGATGAAAATGTCAAGTATCTCCGACATCGGTGTGGCTTATGTCACTAAAAAGATGCAGAAGACATTGAGTTAATAAATGATGTTACGCAAAATGGAAAAACTTATGACTTTACTACGGCGCGGCGCAGAAAAGTTGGTCGCCCTGAGCAAATCCTTCGTCATTTGGAGAATGCGGCAGCCGTACAACAGTAGAGCGTACCACATCGGTACGGCGGCCAGATAATTTTACATTTTACATAGGGATAGAAATTGGATGGAGAAGGAGATGAGCGGAGAGTCATATTTTATTGCGGATTGCTCACCGCTATTCTTTTCTCCGCTGGCGGGAAGGCAACGGAAAAGAGAAAAGTAGGAGGGCAAATGTCCTTATTTCATTAACAACATTTTTTTCAATTGCACTTTATCACCGCTGGAGAGCCGGGCAATGTATACACCGCTCGATAAAATTCCTGCGTTGAACTGCGCGTGATAATCTATCCCCGCTTCTGCAATACCGTCGAACAGTGTCCTCACTTCCTGGCCTAAAACGTTAAAAACCTTTAACAGCGTCTGTCCGGTGAACGGCACGGTGAACCCGATGGTGGTTGCCGGATTGAACGGATTGGGAAAATTCTGATGCAAATGAAATTGGAACGGAAGCAAATTTCCTGTTTCTGCGGAAGCTGCGTCCTGATTAAAATATACTGCAAGCGAATGGGCTTCACCGTTATCAGGGAACTTCACTAAACAATTTTTTGCAGCAGCATCAAACACCCAACCTGCCCCTCCGGCTGCATAAAGGGAATCAAGCGATATTTCGGTGACAGCTTTTCCGTCCAACAAAACACTGTCTGGTGCTCCGCTCACCCATTTGAATTCGGCACGCCAGTCGCGCTGCGGCACAACATACGATCCGAAACGGGTACCAATGGAAATCAACGCTCTTGCAGCGTTACGGTCATGGGCGATCGTGTCGGTACTGAATATGCCCTGCTCGTACTCGTAGGTCGTGCCGTCGTCGTCATACACAACGCATCCTCCGCTCCCGCCGGGGAAACTGCTGAGCACCAACGTTTTTTTGGCTTCCGGTGCATCAACAAACTGCGCATCCGGCGACATGGGAATGAGTGAGCCTGCTTTCACAAATATCGGAATATCGGTCCTGGTGACCGGAACAGTATGGGATGTTGATCCGGCGAAATATTTTCCGGAATGAAAATCATACCAATTTCCTTCGGGAAGATAGACGGATTGCTGTGTTGCCCCTTCAACCACAACGGGAGAGACAAGCAGGCTGTTTCCGAACATCCATTCGGACGAAAGATTTTCTACTGCCGGATCTTTTGGATAGTCGAAGAGAAGCGGGCGGGCGATGGAAATTCCTGTCCGATGATTTTCGCGGGCGGCGGAATAAACATACGGCATCAGCCGGTGACGCAGTCGAATGTACTTCGCCGCAATACCTTCCGCTTCCGCTCCGTAATTCCACGGTTCACGTTCCTGATTGTTGGTTCCATGCACACGGAAGACCGGAACAAATGCGCCGAATTGCACCCAGCGGAAATAGTTTTCACTGCTGGGGGTCCCGTTGAATCCGCCGATATCCATTCCCCACCAGGAAACACCCAAGGTAATACTGGAAAGCATAAATAGCCTTTGATCCGCCATGGATTTAAATCCGGTGGCGATATCTCCCGACCACAACGAGTATGCATATCGCTGAGCTCCGGTATAGAAATTCCTGTTGATGGACCACACGCGTTGATTGTTGAACGCACGCTGTCCTTCGTACTGTGCTCGCTGCATCTGCATAAACATCAAGTTACCGCCATATTCATCCGCTTCGTCATTCCAATATCCGGTGATCCCTTTCGCATACGAATTGCTCTGCACGGCAAAACTCTCCCAATACCATTGACGGACTGCTGGTTTATGAAAATCGAGTCTACCCACCTGCCTGCCGCTAAAATAATCAGTAACATAATCGATAAAGAATCCGTGGTTCATACAATACGCTCCCTGCGTGGAACTGACATGAACGCGCGGTTTACGAATACCCATCAGATGCATCCCGTATTTTTCCAACGTATCGACAATCGTTCCAGACTGTCCCTGAGGAAATTTTGGACCCCACCGAAACTCGCCGTAGTTATCCCCTCCCCAATCCATCCAGTCAAAATCAAGAATGTATGCATCAAGAGGAATTGACTTCTCTTTATATGTACGGATGTTATTATAGAGTTCTGTTTGATCTATTCCCCATTCAGTATTGAGGAATCCAAGTGTATATTTTGGAAAGAGCGGTGGGAATCCAGTCACTTCATGCAGTCCCGTGATGATCTCTTTCGGAGTTCCGACAATAAAATACAACTCGAGATCTCTTTTCAACGCCGATGCCGGACGGGAGAAAGAGAAGGCTGTCCCGCTGATCGAAATGGAACCGCCGTCGACATCCGCAAGGAAACCCCAACCTGCCGTTGTCCACGCAAACGGCGCGCCGGCTTGTCCCTGATTGCCGGCATAAATGTTAGTAACATTTTGTGTCGGTAGGTTTCCGGACATTCTGTTGTGAACACCGTAGAACGTTCCCCCGGATGTTGTCAGCGAGATGCTGTTTCGCGAAAGGACTCCTGCAGAGGACTCTTCACAAAGCAATTGTCCGCTTTTACTATAGAGATGGAAACGGAACGGTTTACGGTCAATCACAACATCATACCGGGCGGTCATAACGTGCAACGGATTTCCGGAAGTATCAAATGTTGCGCCGGTCGGAGTCCAAACAGTTTTAGAAACAACAAGTGTATCCGGATCCTGATTGCCCCCTGTCAAATAGTTTACCATCAAGATTTGATCCGTACAGACTTTGAAAACAACAATGTTCGTATCGACGGAGAGAATTAAAGAATTCGATGTGACCTGAATGTTCGTGACAGAGTCGCTACTTTGTGAGTTCAATTCTGGAGTGAAACAACACAGGGCGAACCATACGGCGAGAGAAGAAATGCGCATTTTATTTTTAGGTTTATTTATCTCTCGGGATCATCTCGAAAAGCGGATCGATGAGATACTGAGATTGGGTAAAATAAATTAGAAGCAGTATCTTGTATATAAGTTTTAGAGTCTTAATTTAGTAGTACAAAACGCAACAATGGAACCAACAAGCCTGAAAGCAGTCTTCAGTATGAAACACGTTTTTGAGATAAGGCCGGTTCCATTACTTTCGATAACATAGAACAGTATCAATAGGCATATAG
>JBAYIS010000060.1:0-10901 GCA_041665525.1 Bacteroidota bacterium
ACAATAAAATTTCCGTTCTGAGCATGATGTCGAATTATTACCCGGTACGCGATCGCTTGGATTTCTCACTGCAATTTAAGTACCTTAGAATGTCTGCGGAATCCAATCGTGCTGAGCAGATCCTCGCCCGCCGAAATATCCGCAGAACATAGTACGACCAATCTGCACACAATCATCGAACCCGTCGCTCTTTTGAAAGAGGAGATTGTGATGAAACGCTCTGCATTGCTCATTCTGCTTTCCGCTGTTGTGTGTGAAGTAATTTCCGTTGCGGGATGCGACAAACCGGCACAGCAAAATAATCCGCCGCTGCCTCAGTATGGAAGCGTACCAGAGCGCAGCGCCGAACATATTGAATATATCTTTGCCATCCACCCGCTCCATAACTCCCACCGGTACTTCGAAGTCTTTCAACCGATGATCGATTACATCAACCGCACGACCGATGAATTCACCCTTCGCCTGGAATCATCCAAGGACTATGCACACTTCGAAGAAAAATTGCAAAAGGAGATGTTTCATTTTGCATTACCGAATCCTTACCAAAGTGTGCAGGCGATCAACTTCGGTTACACTATCTTCGGAAAAATGGGAGACGACGATCAGTTTCGCGGCATTATCGTCGTACGAAAGGACGGTGCCGTCAATTCCATCGGCGATCTGCGAGGAAAGGCGATCAGCTTCCCCTCCGCCACCGCTCTAGCAGCAGCAATGATGCCCAAATATTTTTTGAAGACGAAGGGATTGGATGTTGAAAAAGAATCGGACTGCCGGTACGTGGGATCACAGGAATCGTCGATCATGAACGTTTACCTCGGCACTACTGCCGCCGGATGCACGTGGCCTCCTCCGTGGGAATTATTCATGCAGGACCATCCTGAGGTGAAGAATGCTGTCACGATCCGATGGCAGACAGAACCGCTCATCAATAACGGCCTGGTCTGCCGTCGCGATGTTCCGCTGCGACATCAGAAGATCGTTGCGGAAATCCTTTTCTCGTTACACACCAATCCCGAAGGGAAAACGATTCTCGAACGGATGAACCTCTCACGGTTCGAGGCGATAACACAACAAGAGTATGTGAACCGGGTGACGGTCTTTTTGGATAAATATGAACATGCGTTCGGATCTCTTCCCGGTATAGGAGGAAAAAAATAATGCGGAGACTCTTTCGTTGGCTGATTGGCAGATCGATCCGCCGGCAATTGATCGCCGGCGTTGCTGCAGTGCATTTGGTGCTGATGACTATTTTTGTCTTTGACCTGACGCAGCGTCAAAAGTTCTTCCTTTTTGAAAAGGCGAACAGCGAAGCTGAATTTCAGATTACAACTCTCGTCTCCAGCAGCAAGGAATATCTCCGCACCCGTGACCTGGTGGGACTTCAGGAAGTTTTAGATGCGTTTGCGCACTATCAGTCAATCAGTTATGCCATGATTATTGCGCCGGACGGCAAGATTCTCAGCCATTCCGAACCCGATAAACTTGGATTATTCCTTCAGGACTCCGTCAGTCTGGCGTTCTTGTCGGGACCGCGGGAGATTGCGAAACTCGATTCCTCTGAACGGAGGATCGAGATTATTGCCCCCATAATGGAGAATACTGCATTCCTCGGATGGGCTCGCATCGCCACAGATCTTTCTGCCAATCAGGTCCATGTGGAATATGTTGGACGCCACGGTGTGCTCTATACTGTGTTGGCGATACTCATTGGTACATTATTCGCGATAGCGTTGTCGCGGATCATCCTGCAGCAGTTGCATCTGTTGATGAAGGGGGCGAAGAGGCTCGGCAGTCATCAACTGGATGAACCTATCCCGATTATTGCCGACAACGAGATCGGCACATTGAGTGTTTCATTCAACGAAGCCATGCAAGCACTCGATCACCAAAACATGGAGCTCCGTAATAGCGAGGAAAAATACCGACTGCTGTCAGAGACGGCGAAGGATATCATCATTGTCTACAATATGCGAGGGGAAATAACGTATCTCAATGCGGTAGGATTGGAATCCACCGGTCTGTCAGAACAAAATTACCGCGGAAGGAACCTGTTCGACTTCATTCCGGAAAAATACCATACCGGATTGAAAAAGAACATCCAGGAACGGACTGAAGGCTTCGTCGGTAACAGGCTCACGCAGATAGAATTAATTAATATCCGGGGGGAACTTATTCCTATCGAAGTGAGCAGCAGTCCTATAATGCAGAATGGTAAGATTGAAAGCCTGCTGTCGGTTGCCCGCAACATTACGGATCGCAAGCGCGCGGAAGAGAAACTGCAAAAACTGAACCGGTTGTATGCGGTGATCAGTCAGATAAACGAAATGATCGTCCGGGCGAAGGATGAAGAGGAAGTGTTTAAGCGAGCCTGCACAATTATTGTGATGTACGGAAAATTCCAAATGGCCTGGATCGGTTTGGTGAACCGTACAACCGGTAATGTCGCTCCCGTCCAATGGGCCGGAGTGGAAGAAGGCTACCTGACGTTTGCCGAAAAATTTTCAACCAATGTCGATGAAAAATGGGGGAAGGGACCGACGGGGACCTGCATTCGTGAAAAGCGGTTCGTCTGTTGCAACGATATCGCCACCGACCCGAATATGGAACCCTGGCGGGAACTGGCACTTTCCCGGAATTACCGTTCTTCCATTGCGCTGCCGATCATTCTTTCCGGAGAACCCATCGGCGCATTTGTAATCTTCGCGACAGTGGAAAACTATTTTACGGACGAAGAAGTTTCTCTTCTCACCGAAGTGACAGGAGATATTTCTTTTGCGATCCGGACATTCGAGATGAACCGCAACCGGAAGGCGGCAGAAAGTGCATTGAGAGAAAGCGAGGAGAAATTCCGGTCCCTGTATGAGAACAACTTGAATGGTGTCTTTCTCACCACTCCGGACGGAACGATTATATCAGCAAATCCCTCTGCGTGCGATATACTCGGTAGGACGGAGGAAGAGATCTGCCGCGTGGGGCGCCCCGGAGTGGTGGATATGTCGGACCCGAGACTGGCGATGGCGCTGCAGGAGCGGACGGCAACAGGGAGGTTCAATGGAGAATTGATATTTGTCCGGAAAGACGGCGTGAAATTCCCATGCGATGTTTCTTCGGTGATTTTTTCCACGAAGGACGGACACTTCCTGACAAGTACCATCTTCCGCGATATTACCGAAAAAAAGAGAGTGGAACAGGAACGGGAACAATATTTTAAATTCTTCAAAACGTCGACGGATATCATGGTGATTGCAGATCCGAACGGCTGCTTTCTGAAAGTAAACCCGTCGTGTATCCGGCTTCTTGGCTATAGTGAAGAAGAGCTTTTTTTGAAACCGTTCGTTTCACTTCTCCATCCTGATGACCGGCAAAAAACGATCGATGAAATGAACCGGCAGATGCAGCAGGGCTACACATTGGATTTTGAGAACCGGTATTTATGCAAGGATGGTTCATACCTCTGGCTGTCGTGGATCGCCAATTATGACAAACAGGCGGGAGTGACATATGCTACAGCACGCGACATCACGGACCGCAAACGAACCGAAGAGAAATTGCACATCTTTTCACGTGCCATTGAACAAAGTACGGTGAGTATCGTTATCACGGACACCGAAGGCATCATAGAATATGTGAATCCGAAATTTCTTCAGAATACCGAATATACGTTCGAAGAGATTGTTGGGAAAAAACCGAACATTCTCAAAACCGGCCACACATCGCAAAAAGAATATGAGAGGATGTGGAAAACGATTTCCGCCGGCGGTGAGTGGTGGGGAGAATTCCTGAACAAGAAAAAAAGCGGCAAAGTCTTCTGGGAGAACGCCTCCATCTCTCCGATCAAGAATGAACAAGGAGTCATCACGCATTTTCTCGGGGTGAAAGAGGATGTGTCGGAAAAAAAGAAACTGCAGGAACAAGTGGAGCAGGTACAGAAGATAGAAAGCCTCGGAACGCTTGCATCGGGCATTGCGCATGATTTCAATAACGTACTGGGAATCATTCTTGCATACACCGGATTTTTAGAGCGGTCGCAGTCCAATCCGACAAAAATGGACGAGAGTCTTAAATCCATCCGGACGGCAGTGGAACGGGGAGCGAACCTCGTGAAACAAATTCTCACCTTTGCCCGGAAAACGGAGACGACCATTTGTCCAATGGATGTCGGCGAATTGATCGACGAGATCGTCTCCATGCTGCGTGAAACGTTTCCAAAGACCATCGAGCTCAGAACCAATATCGAAGAGCGGCTGCCGTATATCAATGCAGACCGTACGAAAATCCATCAGGCGGTGATGAATCTTTGCGTGAACGCGCGGGATGCTATGGCGAATGAAGGGTTGTTGACAATCGCCGCCAGACGGATGCAAAAATCCGAATTGCCGGAGAAAGTTCGCGCACTGTTCAATCATCCCTGTGTTATCCTGAGTGTGACCGATACCGGATCAGGAATGGATGAGAACACAATGCTGAGGATCTTCGATCCGTTCTTTACCACCAAAGAGTTGGGGAAAGGAACAGGTCTCGGCTTGTCGGTTGTCTATGGCGTGGTGGAGGCGCACAAGGGGTATATCGATGTTGAAAGCGAACTGGGTTTTGGAACGAAGTTCACACTCTACCTGCCGCTTGCTGATGAAGAAGAACTGCGACTGGTTGTGGAAGATTCTCCCGTTCAGAAAACCGTTGTTGGAGGGTCGGAGAAAATACTTGTCGTTGAGGACGAAGAAATGCTTATCTCCATGCTCAGAATCCTTTTGGAAGCGGAAGGATATACTGTGATTGAAGCACATGACGGTGAAGAAGCGGTGAACATCTTCCATGAAAAGAAGGATGAGATCGATGTCGTTCTCACCGATATGGGGCTTCCGAAGCTCTCCGGACACGATGTTTTTGTCGCCCTGCAAAATCTAAAACCCGATGTAAAAGTTATTTTTGCAAGCGGATTCTTCGAACCGAACATCAAAGTCGATCTCATGAAGCGAGGTGCTCACGCATTCATTCAAAAACCGTACGACCGCGCCGAAATGCTTCGGGTACTGCGGGAGCTATTGGATTAATATTCGTAAATAAGTATTTTAAATCGGCAGGTCCGCCGGCGGTACGATGCAACGCCGGATTCGACCTGCCGATTTTTTTATTATCATCTTTCCGCAGATGATAAAACGGCGCATCATACAAAAAAAATGGAATATTCATGACAACATCATTAACCACAACAGTGACCATATCAATCAACGCAAGCACGGAGGCAGTCTGGAAAGCGCTGACCGATCCGGCAATAATCAAACAATATTTATTCGGCACACAAACCGATACGGATTGGAAAAAAGGGAGTCCGATTTATTTCCGCGGCGAATGGCAGGGAACGAAATACGAAGATAAAGGAACGATTCTGGACATCCAGCACGGTCGGTTGATTTCGTATTCATATTGGAGTTCCATGTCCGGCACGGCGGATGTACCGGAGAATTATGCCGTGGTCTCATACGAACTGGAGCAGCAACAAAACGCTATTGCACTCACTATCCGGCAGGAAGGGATCCGTTCGGAAGAGATCAGGAATCATTCCGAGCAGACGTGGGGGAATGTTCTCAAAGCGATAAAAAATCTGGTAGAAGGAAATGTATTATAGAGACTTCTGAAAAAGTCATTGCGAGGAGCGAAGTGACGAAGTTCCGATTTTTTGAATCCCGCAAGAGCGGAATCCAAAAAGCGGGACAATCTGCTTAAAACAAACGAAAAACAAGATTGCTCCGCTGTACGGAGTCCCGTACAGCGGGACTTCGACAAAAAACGTCTCGTCCCGAAGGGACTCCTTTGGAGCAATGACATCATTCTAGAGTTTTTCAGATGTCTTTTATAGAACGTTATCCAACGATGTTCTATCATCCTTAGGGAGAAACAATGAAACGTGATCATCGCATCGATGCCTATATTGCAAAAGCGCAACCGTTTGCCCGTCCAATTCTGAAACACATTCGCTCACTGGTTCACAATGCGTGTCCTGATGTGGAAGAGACAATGAAATGGAGTTTTCCGCATTTCGATTATCAGGGGGAGATGATGTGCAGCATGGCATCGTTCAAGGAGCATTGTGCATTCGGATTCTGGAAAGCATCATTGATGAAAGACAAATCGTTGACCGCAAATGCGCGCTCGGAGACCTCCATGGGACATCTCGGCAGAATCATGTCGCTCCGCGATCTTCCTTCCGACAAGAAAATGACCGCCTATATCAAAGAGGCTGCAAAACTGAATGAAGCCGGCGTGAAGGTCAAACGGTCCCCCGTTCCGACGGCGAAAAAAGAGTTGATCGTGCCAAAAGGTTTGATGTCCGCGTTGAAACGGAATGCAAAAGCGATGACAACATTCTCACTGTTCAGTTACTCCAATAAAAAAAATATGTGCAATGGATCGGAGACGCAAAGACCGAACTCACCCGCGAAAACCGCATTGCCGCCGCTGTAGAGTGGATGGCGGAGGGGAAAGTCCGAAATTGGAAATACGTAAAAAAATAATCACCGGAAATTCTCTCGCTGCATTTGACTTTTGTTTCCTCAAATGGTACACTTCCCCTAGATAAGGGACCGTATATCAGTTTTTGACGATTCATCCCCGCTGTCACATATTCATTCCACCGCACTTGCTCAGCGGTCCCGCGCTATCTGTCACACAGCCGTCTCTCTACCACAATGAAGGAGGGCCTGAGCATGAAAAACAAATCCTGGTTCGAAGCACTGCATCCGCAGACAGATCATCATTGGGGGATCATTCTTGCAGGAGGGAATGGAACCCGTC
Organism: Bacteroidota bacterium; assembly: GCA_041665525.1. Classification (GTDB taxonomy): domain Bacteria; phylum Bacteroidota; class Ignavibacteria; order UBA10030; family UBA8401; genus UBA8401. The sequence continues at coordinate 6,793 of JBAYIS010000060.1, forward strand.
TTCAGCAGTATGTCAAAACACGGTTCGGTGAATTCCGGCCAAAACAATACTGCGCCCTTATCGGAAGACGATCGATGCTGCGACATACCATCGACCGCATATCGCGATTGTTCTCCCTGGATCACCTGTTGACAACCATCAGTGCGCAGCATCTTTCCTGGGCATTCGGCGATCTGCATGATCGTCCTCCCGGCACCGTGGTCATCCAGCCGATGAACCGCGAAACAGGTCCGGGAATTCTTCTGCCGCTGTTGCATGTGCACAGTGCGGACCCGAAAGGAATCGTCGGATTATTTCCAGCCGACCATTTCATCCTTCAGGAAGAACAATATCGTTCGTTCGTTACCCAGGCGTATGGCTTCGCGGCCGAACATCCCGGCACCATCGTTATGCTGGGGATCGCTCCGAGCTCGCTGCAGTTCGGGTACGGATGGATCGAAAAAGGTGAGCGGATGCTGACGGAGGAAATTTCCTCAGTGAAAAAATTCTGGGAAAAACCGGATGCCCGACTGATGCAGTACCTTCACGAGAAAAAATGCCTCTGGAATACAATGACCCTTATCGGTACAACGGAAACATTCTTGCAATTGTTGGAAGAACACATGCGCGACGTTTTTGTGGCGTCGCAACGAATCGTGAGTTCGCTCGGCACAACATTCGAGGCAGATGTAACGGAAGATGTATTCCGGAAACTCCCTTCGGTAAATTTCTCCCGCTCTGTGCTGGAAAAAGTGCCGCATAAACTCGGTGTGCTGCAGATGAACGGCATCTACTGGAACGATTGGGGAGACGAATCCCGCATTCAGGCCGACCTGGATATTCTGGAACACGATGCAGAACCGGTTGTTTCGGAACATGTTCTGGACCGTTCGGAAGAATAATTTCATCAAATGTATCATCGGTAACCGGTGACAACCATCCCTTTTCGTGATGTTACAATCGCCCAGCAGGAAAAAAGTTTGTAGAATATTTTAATCTTCTATTTCCTGCTGGCGTCTCACACTTCCATTCTCTAACTTTACTCTGCTTAATTCACGGATCCCGAATTTTCATAAAGTGTAAGGAATCGCTGTATGCCGACCATGGACGAACGTAAAATGATGATACAGAAAATTAAATCGCTGCCGGGTATTCTGGATGCAACGGTGGAGGGATTGAGCGATGCTCAACTCGATACGCCGTACCGCGACGGTGGTTGGACAGTCCGCCAGGTAGTGCATCATTTATGCGATTCCCACATGAATGCATTTCTCCGTTTCAAATGGATGCTGAACGAGGAACATCCCAAAATTAAAACGTACGATCAGGACACATGGGCAACTTCTCCCGAATACAAACTCTCCGTTGTGGAAGCATTGCATCTTCTGCGCGGACTCCATGAGCGCTGGGCCACACTGCTGGATTCGCTTGACGAGCAAAGCTGGGCCCGCACAGCTGATCATCCGGAGAGAGGTGTTGTAACAATGGACTGGATGCTGCAGATCTATTCCGGCCATGGCGAGAAACACTGCGGACAGATAATGGGCCTTCGCGACAAAATGGATTGGTAATCCCCGATGATTTTGAAACGACCCACCCAACAGTTCCGGGCACCTGAACGGACCATCATAGAGAGCGCACCATGTGATGGTCTGTCGGCACAGTTGCCGAAATTAACACATATCTGAAAAAATGTTTTTACTCACCCGGTATGACTCTAAGTTGTGAGATACTATAATAGAGTGTCCCGAAATTTCCCGCCGTCGCGTATCAATCACTCCATCTACGCAGAGTAGCATTCGCCAGAGACTCTCTTTTTAAAAATTTGTGCAATCTTTTGCAGCAGTACGCAATCGTGGCACTGCCCTGTGTACAGTAATCGCCGTCACATTCTGCAGACAAAAAACTCTTTATACTTTGTCATCACATGTTTGGGGGAGCACGAATGGAGATGGTATATGCGAAAGAGTTTATTGTTGGCGATTCTGTTCACCACAATGGTGCAATCCCAGGTACTGAATGATGCACGCGTACTGCTGGCTGGAAAAATGGATATCGGCCTTTCTGCAGTGCGCATAAACAACAGCAACGGTCAATCAGCAAGGATCGGTATTGGCTTGATACGCGGCGCCGATGCAGAGATCGTTGGAACGTTCGAACAAGATAGGTACACCATTGGTGTGAATACCGAGATCGCGCTGGGATACCGTCCGGATATCTCTCTGACGATCGGTGGACATTACCAGCAAACGGTGAAAGGTCTGGACGCGACCATCACCATTTCATTCCCGGTGAACCGTTTTTTTTCCATGTATACAGGAATTGACGGTGACATGATTCTTGGATCCGGCTCTTCACAAACGCCCGTGTGGTATTTCGCCGGCATCAACTCTTTTTTATATAGAGGCTTCGAGCTATTCCTGGAAGTCGATCCCGGTGTAGCTGGACCGGCCGCATCGTTGTTTGCCGCAGGCCTCAGGCTCTATTTCTAAATTCCATTTTACCTGCTTTTTTCCGCCATTCACCGAAATTGCTGCACTTCTGCGATGACACCTTCGTATTTTGGACAGGCAATGCAAGTGTTAAAGAATTCATCACTGCGTTGCCTTTTCCCGCTAAATTAAAGATATTATCGAACACCGAATCAAGAAAACGTCCATTTAGCATTGTTGAAAAAGAACGAAGACAATCAGCACATGTCAGACAACAAACATACAGACCTTTCATTCTTAAAAATTGACCGGCATGCACCCCGTTCACAAGAACCGGAATTGCATCAAAAAATGATCATTATTTCCGCCGTGGTTATTGTGGTAATCGCTGCAGGACTTTTTTTTGCGTTTGGTTCCGGCACAGCGGCGCAAACAGTTGAACTCGGAACCGTCGTGTTAACCACATCGGCGCAGGAAAGCGCTGTGTTGACCGCCAGCGGCTACATAGTTGCACAACGAAAAGCTGCAGTCGCTTCCAAAGGGACCGGACGGTTGGAATATCTCGGCGTGATCGAAGGAGACAGGGTAAAAACAGGCCAGATTATTGGACGCCTGGAAAACAGCGATGTTGAAGCAGCCTTAGGACAGGTGAAAGCGAATTTGAACCTTGCAAAAGCAGGACTGGAAAGCGCAAAAGCGGAAATGGAAGATGCCTTGGCGAATTTTGAGCGTCAGAAAACATTGTTTGCACAGAATGCGATTTCCCGTGCGGACTATGACGGAGCGAATGCACGGTACAAACGCGCCGCTGCCGCTGTTACTTCTGCTGATGCCTCCATTAAATTTGCAGAAGCGAATATTCGCGCAACGGAAGTGCAGCTGGAGTACACACTTATCCGAGCGCCATTTGACGGTGTGGTGCTGACAAAGAATGCGAACGTCGGCGAAGTGATCTCTCCATTCGGCGCCGCAGCCGGATCGCGCGGAGCAATCGTGTCAGTTGCGGATATGTCGTCGCTGGAAGTGGAGGCGGACGTTTCTGAATCTAATATCGAAAAGATCAAAGAGGGGATGCCGTGCGAGATTACGCTGGATGCGTACCCGGAACAGCGCTATTCGGGATTCGTCAACAAAGTTGTCCCCACAGCAGATCGCGCCAAAGCAACAGTCCTGACAAAAGTACGATTTAACAACCGTGATGATCGAGTGCTTCCTGAAATGCGCGCAAAGGTAAGTTTTCTAAAAGAGGAAAATCTGCGCGATCAGAAAAATTCTGCTCCGAAGATCTCCGTTCCCGCATCGGCGATCACAACACGCAACGGACAAAAAGTTGTTTTTGTAGTCAACGGAGAGTCTGTCAGGGAAACCGCCGTGACGCTTGGTGAAGCGATGGGAAACCGTATCGAGATCACTTCCGGCGTTGCACCCGGAGAAAAAGTTGTTTTGCGTCCTTCGGAGCATCTTTCCACCGGGACGAAAGTTACCACCGAAAAATAACCGGCAGCGAACTGTTCATGCCGCGTAGATCTCATCAGAAGAATTGCGTTTATCTATTCACTAATCATTAAATACTATGCCAACTTTAGTTGAAGTAAAGAATGTTACCAAAGTGTACACTCGTGACACTATGGAGATTCCTGTTCTTCAAAACATTTCCCTTGATGTCCCGGAGGGAGAATTCCTTGCATTGATGGGGCC
>JBAYIS010000061.1:0-9381 GCA_041665525.1 Bacteroidota bacterium
AAAATTTTATTGATGAAATAAATTAAGTGATGCCATGACTTGAAGTCATGGCATCACTATAATTAAAAATATTTTGGAGGCTGTATGAAAAAATGCTCAATCATCATTGTATTTGTTTTCCAAACATTATGGGGTCAGGCATACAGTCCCGTAGGAAAATATACTGGCAAAAACTGGCAGCAGTGGATTGACACCACATGGGGTCAGGGAATTTCTACGCCGGAAAAACTGGCGATGTTCGATGCATACTGGAATATTGTCGATCAGACATTCGGCGGTTTTGTCAATCTTCAGGTCAATTGGGATTCATTGAAAAATGTCTACCGGCCTCAGATTGAAGCGGGCGTGAGCCGCGGCCGTTTTTATGGAATCCTTACCCGCTTAACATTGGCATTGAATGAATGGCACGTCTATGCTGTCGATATGGGAATTGACAGTTCATTTAACCACTATGGACTGTACGAATATCCCATTACGTCGTTTGATTACAAAGCAGGATTTCCCCTGTTTGTTTCCAATGAGCTTTTCTTTACATCAAATTTTGGCGCCGGTGTTACAACAATATCAGACAGCGTTGCGCTGGTCTATAGCGTCATGCCAAATCATCCATTAGGTTTAGAGCCCGGAGATATCATCCTCGGTTATAATGGAATTCCATGGAATAATCTTTTGCAAGAGATCCTCGATGCTGAACTTCCTGTCATTAAAGGAGGAGCAGTCTTTGGATCTACGTCAGCTGTTTATAATCATGTCGGCATTATGTGTGCGGGAATGAATTGGGGATTGTTCGATACCATCGATGTTTTTAAATATGCAACAAAACAGACAGTGCATTTTCCCACCTCATTACTGAAAAGTATTAAGTATCCGTATCCGATTGCCACCGAACAATTGCCGGTGAAAGGAGTGCCGTTCCCAAATCTTGCTGCAAAACAGATGGTCTCCTGGGGAATTGTTGAAGGGACAAACATCGGATATATCTACACGTGGGATTGGTATGGAGTGCCAACGGGAAATACACTAACGCAGTTTTATCAAGCTGTGACAGACTTGGTGTTGACAAAAAAAGTGGATGGATTAATTCTTGACTCCAGAACAAATTGGGGAGGCGCTCCACGGTATGCAAATGCGGGATTTAGTATCCTCTTCAATGAAGATCCCACCTCCAATTATCAAATTGCAGATAAGGTGCCGGGAAGTGATCATTTCTTATTTACCATTCGCTCTGCTCCTTCCAATCATTTCTTTACACCCACTTCCTATATTTTTGATCGTCCTATCGCCGTGCTCACAGGACCGAACAGCGGTAGTTCGGGTGATTATAATCCATTCAGGCTCCGCTTTCATCCAATGACCCGATTCTTTGGCAAGCCGACAAACGGAGCATTTACCTTTGATCTTTCTCCTGAGTTTACTTATGGAAGCTCGTATTGGTACGCCCTACCCCGCGCCGCCGTCTACACAAAAGTAAATAATGAAGGCTATCTTGATCATCGGGGAAATCCTGTTGATGAAGAGCTCTGGTTGACGCAAGAAGGAGTAGCAAAAGGAGAAGATGCAGTTGTCAAACGTGCGCTTGAATGGATCACGAACGAAGCGCATGCACATTCGCCAAAAACGAATAAAACAATTTATAATATTAATGAAACGGTCAATGTAACGGTAATTGTTCACAATCCATTGAATCAAAACATTGCGGTGAAAGCATTTTTAATGCACCAAGACGCTCATCCAATGGATAGTGCACAATTTTTCAATGATGGATTACATGGTGACGGTATAGAAAATGATTCCGTATGGGGTTGCTTTTTGAATTCGTCGGAAAATAACGGTACTTATAATTATCGAATTCGCTTCAATAATGAAACAACAGGTAGAACGCGCACTATCTTATACAAAACCAGTATTACAACTTCCCTCAACGAAGTCCAGGATGTAATTCCACTAGAATTTTCATTAGAGCAAAACTTTCCCAATCCCTTCAATCCTACAACAACAATTCGCTACGCTCTCCCCTCTTCCGCTCATGTGAAGCTGACTGTTCACGATATTCTCGGAAGGGAGATTGCCACACTTGTGAACGAAGAACAATCTGCAGGATGGAAGGAAGTACGATGGGATGGATCGAATTTTGCAAGTGGTATTTATTTAGTGAGAATGTTTACCCCCTTGACAAGTCAAGTCGTTGACCATCCTTTTGGCAGGAAGAGTGGCAGTTTTACAGAGACAAAGAAAATTTTGCTGATGAAATAAACTGTAGGACGGATTGTCAATCCGTCCTACAAAAACAAAGAACAATCTGCAGGATGGAAGGAAGTGGAGTGGAATCCTGCGAATGCTTCAAGTGGAATTTACTTTTACATACTCTCGGCAGGAACATTTAGTGATATAAAAAAAGCAATCTTTGTGAAATAAACTAATGAATGGATGGCGTGCGCTCTTCATCCCGTACGCTGGCTGGAGTCAAACCAGTATTGGCAAAAAGAACTCTCTATGAAATTTCAGGTAATAGGGAAATACAGACTATACTCCGAAGGACTATAATGAAAAACATTTTATATTTTTTGATCATGTTGTTGATGATCCATTCTGATGTATTCTGTCAAGAAGTTTGGAGCGTACAGCGGGGAGGATTGTCACGATCATGTTTGGTAGACATTCCTCCCCAGCAAGATGGGGAAAAAGGATTACCCGTGATTTTCGTTCTCCACGGTTACGGCGGTACTGCATCAGGTATTCGGAACTATACGTTGATGCATTCCCTTGGCACAATTGAAGGCTTTATTACTGTCTATCCACAGGCATATAATAATTATTGGAACAGCGGCATTGGCGATAATCCGTTGTTTCCAACACCGGCTGTAGATGATGTTGATTTCATCTCTTCTCTCATCGATTCCCTGTTTCATCGGTTTCACATTGATACACTCCGTGTGTATTCTTGCGGACATTCAAACGGAGCTTTTATGAGTATGAAACTCGCAAGGGAACTCTCGAACCGAATTGCCGCAATCGGATCAAATGGCGGCGTTATGACACCAAGCACGGCAAGCGCTTATAATGGAAAAAGAGTGATGCCGGTTCTTTTGATCAATGGAACAGAAGATCGCGATGTGCCTTATTATGGTGGACAAACGGGTTGGTATTCGGTTGATAGTACTCTTCAATATTTCATTAAAAATAATGGAACTCAAACAATCCCGGATTCACTCTCCATTCCCGATAGTGTTCCGTCCGACTTGACGACAATTACCCGTTACTATTATTCCTCGGTAAATAACACATCACCACTATATTTGTACAAAGTGATCGGAGGAGGTCATACCTGGCCAGGATCATCTGATCGCCCGAGTTCTGGCAAAACGAATAGGGATATTCAAGCTAATGTTGAAATGTGGAAAATGTTTCGGCAGTTCAATCTCCTTGGAAAAGTAACAAACGTCGCTAACGATAATAATTCCCTGCAATCATTTTCGCTATTACAAAACTATCCTAATCCATTCAATCCATCCACCCTAATTCGCTACGCTCTCCCCTCCTCCGCTCACGTGAAGCTGACTATACACGATATTCTTGGTAGAGAAATTGCGACACTCGTAAACGAAGAACAATCTGCGGGATGGAAAGAAATACAATGGAACGCACAGAATTTTGCAAGCGGGATGTATCTGGTAAGGATGAGTGCAAATAATTTTACGCAAGCTAAGAAGATTTTGCTGATGAAATAACTTGTCGGAACGGTCGCCAGACCGTTCCACTTGCACGGACGAACCCGACAGAATATTTCATTGGCACCTCTCAGATAATTTCCTTACAATTGCGGAGCAACAATCAGACAATCCGAAAGAGTTGTGTCATCATAATACTCATTATGAGACTTTTCGGTCTGGTATGAATTCGCGAAAGGAGCCCTCTATGAAACTCCCCTCTGTCGATCAAGTGTTCAAAAACGCCCTTCACACTTTTTTACGATTCCCCTTGGTTCTCTGCAGCGCTGTTATTGGAACTGCATCTGCGGTTATTCTGGTGGACTATGAGGGACCCGAAGGTCCAACAATACTCTTTCCCATTCTCCTTGCTTCAATACTGGGGGTCTCACTCTTACTGGGATTCGCTCTTTATTCCGAAAAACGATCGTTGAGCCGAACAAATTCGATGCTTCTTCAATTTGCAGGAATTGCGCTGCTTGTCGGTTATGCATTTACCGTTCCTCTCACACTTTCATCCGGACCGGCATATCATATCATGCGGCTGATGGGATTCCTCTTTGCAACACTAATGTTTGTTTCCGTTGCACCGTTCTTTCATTCCGGAGAGTATGATGGCTTTTGGCATTACAACCAGGCATTGTTTTTCCGCATTCTCGGCTCCGCAATTTATTCTCATATTTTATTTCTAGGACTTTGCCTGGCACTCGCCGCCATTGATGCATTGTTCACAATCGATATATCTCCCAAACGGTATGGAGAAGTTTGGATCATCATTTTCGGCATTCTCAATACCGGGTTGTTTCTTGCCGGCATCCCCGAACATCTAAAGGAATTCGAACAAGCGACAGAATATCCAAAAAGTTTACGAATCCTTGTTCAGTACGCCCTTGCGCCGTTGGCAGTAATTTATCTGGTGATCGCTTATGCATTCGTGATTAAGATCGGAGCGACATGGGAGTGGACCGAGGGATGGATCGGTAAACTCATTATTGGATTCTCCATCACTGGCATCTCTTCTCTTCTGGTCATGTATCCCATTCGTGACCGTGAAGAGGCAGGCTGGGTGAAATCCGCTTCCCGCTGGTTTTTCATTGTTCTGATCCCTCTTGCGATTGTGTACCCGCTGGCAGTTTGGAGACGCATTTCCGAATTTGGCGTCACTGAAACCCGTTATGCCGCTCTGGCATTTGCAGCCTGGTTAATCGTTCTATCGTTATATTTTTTGCTCGGCAAGTCTAAAAACATAAAGTTCATTCCTGCATCCCTCGGAATTTTTGCGCTTGCAATCTGCGTCGGACCCTGGGGAATGTTCCCGATATCAGAACAAAGTCAGATTGTACGATTACAGGCAGTATTGGAAAAAGACGGTATTCTCGTTGATGGGATGATCAGAAAATCTGTCGTGCCAGTTCACTATGGCGACTCTAAAAATATCAGCTCAATTCTGGAATACCTGCACGACGTTCATGGACTCGATAAAATACAGCCGTGGTTTGCAGAAAGCCTCAAGGAGGATTCTGCAGGCACCACTCAGGAATGGAAGAGTGCATCCACTGTCGCCGGAATGATGGGAATCGAATACGTGCGGATATGGATGGAAAGCGGGTCGCTGAAAACCTATTCCCTAAAACAGGATGTGGTGCTGGATGTGAAAGGATTTGATAAAACGTACCGATCTTTGTATGCCAATCGCGGAGGATTGAAAAAAGAGATTGTGAGCGAAGGGATACAGTTTGAGTGGACTACGACGCTGGATACACTGATCATTTCGCGCAACGATGCGGATTCGACAAGTGGATCGCTGCTCATCACCTTCCATTCGCTTGCATCTGTTTTGCTAAAGGACTATGCCAATGAGAGTGTCGGCAATGTGCCGCCGGGGAAAATGACTGTCACCGGCACTTCGGAGGGTATCAGTGCAAAAGTGTTTGTGCGGAATATTCAGGTCAATAAGCGAGAAGAGAACATCGAGATCAATAACATTTCGGTCGATATTTATTTTTCGAAATAGCTGCTGCAATGAAAGATAATACTTCGCGATATCTCGATTGGTTCTGCTTTCAAAAATAAAATCGAGACTCTCCCGAAGGGTTCCCTTGGGGGGAAGGACATTGGTTTAGGAGTTTAAAGATTTCTTGTAAAAAAATCATTGTGAGGAAGTTTAATTATGAATTCCGGTCCTCGTTGGAGATGTTTCTCATCACTTATTTCCTGCACACTGCTGTTGGTGCTCACCTCTTGCATGTCGTTCCGTTCCGATATTGACGGCCTGTATGTTCCGGCAAGCACAACATTACAGAAACTGGAACCTGTCTCGGTCTTTTTCCGCATCACCCATCTTGAACAGGAAGTCGGATACGACGTCGTTCCGAAAATCATCCGTCCTGCCCGCGGTTTTCGCGACATCTTCGGGGAATCGATGAATCAGTTATCGAACGTTCGCTCCTTCGCAACATTTACGGACAGTGATAATGATATCGATGATGTCGGCCGACGGGCGATGCGGGACAGTTTGAGATCTGCAAATGATGTGACAATCCACTTGACGATAAAGAGAGAAAATTCTTTTGCGAAACACACGCTGGCTATGCTGGTGTCGTACGGCACTGCTTCGATTGTGCCAATGGGATATTCGTGGGACTATATCATAACTGCAGATGTGTATAATTCATCGGGATCGAAAATCCGATCCTATTCCCGCCGCTCATCGCTGTCCACATGGTATCAGGCAGCACTGGTGCTGGTATATCCCTTTTTCCCATCCGAAATGAAAATTGAAGAGATCTATCTTGAATCGATGGAGAACATATTCCGTCAAATGGAGTATGAAGGAACTCTGAAAAAATAATTTAAAGAGATCTCTGAAGTTGTTGAGTTTTTCAGAAGTTTCATAAAGCAGTGTAGTTTATACTATTGACTGTCCTGTCTTCTTTTTCAAACAGGAGAACCGTGTCTTTGATCTGAATTTTGTATTCTGATTGCTTCTTGACTGCTTGGCCAATTCCAAGTACGTTTGTTGCACATACTGAGTACTTAGCCGGTACTGACTGCAAATTGGATTCTGGGTCCATTCTCTCTTAATCCTTTAGTGTATCCCCTCTTCCCTCTTTCCAACAGTTCCGGAATTCCCGTACGAACAAATGCCTCAGTTTTAATCACTCCGAGGATTGTATGAAACAATCGTTGATATCACTGGTGCTCATGGTAACTCACACCTGCCTTCTATCTGCACAAAAAGCTTCTGAATATTATCTGCCGCTGCAAACGGGAAATTACCTTCAATATTACACCGACGGCAATATCATCGACTGGTCGGCACGGACAACGAAAGAATACATCGATGGAACAGATACCCTCTCCGGGGAAATATACTTTCGGCAGATTGGTACTGAAACAGATCAATACGGCACCAGCACATTTCACGTCTTCTGGCTTCGGTATGATGCGGAAGGAAATGTTATGATCGGTGCATTCTCCGATGAAGATGCACAAAAAGATTCGGCGATGATTATTTCACCGCCCGGTCCGTTCTTTTACAAAGAGTACCTGACGCCCGGATTTGTTTCGATAACATCGTGGGGAAAAGACAGCGTTATGAGCAACACGGAAAATGTGAGCACGCAGGCAGGCAGTTTCTCCAACTGCATCAGAATTGAAGAAACGAGTTACGACAATGAGGGAAACATCCATGTCGTTGATGAGCGCTATTATGCAAAAAATGTCGGTCAGGTAAAAGTCGTCCGCACCTATCCCGCCAGCCAGGTACACACCGATCTGCTGACCGAGTATCAGGCTGTGCTTTCCGCCGGTCTGAAGGGGAAAGGGATTCCGAAGAGTTATACACTCAAACAGAATTATCCAAATCCGTTTAATCCGGCGACCGTCATCAATTATGTTCTATCTACCAACAGTGTCACCACACTGCTTGTTTACGATATCGTCGGTCGTGTTGTAACAACACTCGTCAATGCACAACATCAGGAGCCGGGAACCTACACTGTCCGCTGGGATGCCGCAGTATTTCCTTCCGGCGTATATTTTTATCAATTACAGACAAATGATACAAGAGAAATGAAAAAAATGATTTTAATACAATAACTCTTCGCACCGAATGTTGGTTGTCACCTGAAAGCAAATGGGAGGGCACAATGGCGCACCGTTCATGCATACTCTTCATTATTGTTTTGTTCATTTTCGCTTCCATTAGTTCCGCACAACGGCAATCGCTCCCCGAATTATCACAGTCCGATGACACTACCGGAAGTATCACACTTGAAACTGCCCAGATGTATTCCGGCACCGTGTTTCTCAACGGTACACGGGTAAGTTCGTCGCAGTGGACTGATGGTTCACAATGGTATACGTTTCAAAAACCCTTCGCGAATATTTGCATGGCAAGGTGATTCGGTATGGACAAGACGGAATGATGGTGATGTATTTCCTCAATCAAGACACTCTGATTGTCGAGTTTCGCCAAACAAATTTCGGAAGGCCGACCTGGCGCTCACTGAATCATTACTCCCCGGAAAAAAAACTTATCGAAATCATCCAACAATTTTGGGAAACCGATGCACAGAATTCCTACGGAAATGTGACACAGACGATCAAACTGTATGATGCCAATGGATTTAACATAAAAGACAGCATTAACACATGGTCGAACAATTCATGGGCGCCGTCCGCTCGAACTACGTACACAGTAAATGCCAAAGGATACCTTCTGTTTCAGCAAACACAAAATTATTCCAACGGACAATGGATTAACGGGAACCAGCGCACCTTTACCCGTGATTCTGCCGGTAATGCACTGACAATGAAATATGAGTTTTGGAGTGCAGGGGCGTGGGTGAACGGGACATATGATTCGAGCATCTTCAGCGGCAACAAAGTCGTGGAATTCATTTCGAAACGATTCAGTTCCAATGTTTGGAACTACAATAACCGACGGACCTATACGTATGACGCGAATGGTGATAATGAACTCATCAACTATTATTACTGGTCGGGCACGAATTGGACATTTTCCTACCGCGATCTTTTTGCGACTCAACCCGAAAAGAATATTGTTCTCCTCTATCCCAATCAGGGAACGTTTTATTCAACTGATACCATAGTGGTCGTGTGGAAATCGTCCGGAATTTCTTCCGTGAATATTCATCTCAGTACAGACAACGGAAGCTCTTGGTCGCTATTGGCGGGCAATGTTCCCGATTCATCTATTGGCTTCTATAAATATTGGAATACCACCATCAACAGCAGTAATTGCTTAATGAAAGTAACGGACGCCGTCAGCGGGATTGTCACTGATCAAACCGGTACACCATTCACTCTTTATTCTACTCCGGCAATGTTGACGCATGAAACCGGTACCGTCTCACTGTCCGTGTTTACTCAAGGATATTTGGGATATGATAGTGACGGATCTTACGGTATCGGATTTACGTACGACGGAAAGATCAACCCGCTCTTTACCGCAGGCCTCATGGTTGCCGCTGCACCTGTTTCCAATGCCGGACTGTTCGGTACCATGCGAAGTTTTGGAATTAATGACCTGCAGCAGTCAGAACCGTTGAGCGGCTTTACCTCCAATGAGTATTTCAATCAAATTACTAATGCAACCTATACTCTACCTAATGGACCGTATCCGTTGAATCAACTGGTGATTCGCCAA
>JBAYIS010000062.1:0-8585 GCA_041665525.1 Bacteroidota bacterium
AAGACTCAAAAGTATTATGTCGGGCAAACGGAAAACCTCTCTGGCAGGTTACAACGCCACAACAACGGAGAAAGTAAGTCAACAAAAGCGGGGATTCCCTGGAAACTGATGTGGGAGTTTCAGCATAAAACCCGTGGCGAAGCAATTCTTATTGAAAATAAGATTAAGAAACGCGGCGCTAAAAGATTTTTAGAAGAAAACACCATTCGGGGTGTGGCTCAGCCCGGTTAGAGCGCTTGGTTCGGGACCAAGAGGTCGGAGGTTCGAATCCTCTCACCCCGACAAACATACACAGGGGACGTGCATAACGTCCCTTTTTTATTCCCCCCATCTGGTAAAATTTTTTATAATCATTGAAAAGAGGCCGACTATGAATAAACTACTCTTCTCTTTTATCTTCGCACTTTCGTTGATCCTTTCCGCCTGCGTCTCAATCGGCACTTTCGACGAAATGCAAAAGCATCGGGATGCATTGCAGATTACTGTCGATTCTCTGAAGAATACTGTCGGGTCCATGCAAACCCGCATCGACGAACTCACGAAAGAAAACGGCACACTCACCGGGCATCTGTCGGAAAGCGAAAAACGTATCACAGAACTTCAGGAACAAAACGATACTCTCAAAGACCGTATCCGCTCATTGGAAAACAATCTTGCTATCGCTACGCAGAATTACGAACAATCAAAAGCAAAGAACTCTGCCGAGATTAAAAAGTTGCTCTCAAATCTCGAAGTGCTGCAGAAGGATGTGGCAGTGCGTGAACAAAAATTGAAGGATTATGAAGAAGCACTTGCCGTGCGCGATTCCACCCTGGCAGCAATTCAGCGCGACCTGATCGGCCGCGAACAGCGAGTGGGAGATCTGGAAAAACGACTGGCGGCACGCGATTCCGCATTGAATTCACTAAAGTCAAAATTAAATGACGCGCTGCTCGGCTTTACCAACAGCGGATTGTCGATCAACATCGTGAATGGACGCGTCTATGTTTCTCTTTCCAACCAACTCCTATTTTCCACCGGGAAAGCAGATATAGATAAACGCGGAAAAGAAGCGCTGCTGGAACTCGCACGAGTCTTGAATACGCAGGAGGATCTCACGATCCTGATCGAAGGCCATACCGATGATCAGGCAGTGAAAAATCTCGGTGCGATAAAAGACAATTGGGACTTGAGCGTCATCCGGGCAACGGAAGTGATCCGCTTTCTTGTGAATGAAGGGAATGTTGACCCGAAGCGGGTTACGGCATCCGGACGAAGCGAATACTTCCCGATCGATCCATCCAATACCGCTGAAGCACGGGCAAAGAATCGGCGGACGGAGATTATTCTCATTCCGAAACTGTCCGAACTGTTCGATATCCTTGGAGAATAATTCCCAACAGATCCTCATTGGTATGAAAAGCGCAACGCTCCTTTGTTGCGCTTTTTTTTATTATCTTTGAACGATTTTATCCTTAACGAGGAACAATGCAGCAAGAATCCCTGAAACGCGATCTATCTTTTACTCAAGCCGTTGCGCTGAACATGATCGATATGATCGGTATCGGCCCGTTCGTCGTCCTCCCTCTGGTCATCGGCATCATGGGTGGACCGCATCACATCGCTGCGTGGATCGCTGGTGCCGTCTTGTCGCTCATTGATGGATTCATCTGGGCGGAGTTCGGCGCAGCTATGCCAAAAGCCGGCGGCAGCTACGTTTTTCTGCGTGAATCATTCGGTAAGCGATGGGGAAAATTGATGTCCTTCCTCTTTATCTGGCAAACAATGATCCAGGCGCCTCTTGTCGTTGCATCCGGTTCAATAGGTTTCGCACAGTACCTCTCCTATTTGCTGCCGTTGGATGATGTAACCCGTCGAGTTGCATCCGGAACGCTGGTCATAATCCTGACATTCATCCTCTATCGAAAAATTTCCACCGTGGGAAAAATCTCTGTGGCATTGTGGATCGGAGTTCTCGGAACGATGGCATGGTTTATCATCGGCGGACTTTCACACTTTGATGCTACTCTTGCCTTTAGTTATCCGGAAGGCGCATGGGATTTCACCTGGGCGTTCTGGGTTGCGTTAGGACAGGCGACGGTGAAAACAATGTATTCGTATCTCGGCTATTATAATGTGAACCATCTCGGCGGAGAGATCAAAAATCCGGAAAAAAATATTCCTAGAGCAATTTTCCTCTCCATCATTGGCATAGCCATCCTTTATCTTGCCATGCAGTTTGCAGTCATCGGCGTCATTCCCTGGCAGGAAGCAAAGGACTCTCAATTCATCGTCAGCACGCTCATTGAACGATTGTACGGCACCACTGCCGCTTCCTTTGCAACAGTACTTGTATTGTGGATCGCCTTCTCATCACTGTTTGCCGTAATGCTGGGGTATTCCAGAATTCCTTATGCAGCAGCACTGGACGGTAATTTTTTTTCTGTGATGGGAAAAGTACATCCGACGAAAAACTTTCCGCATATCTCCCTGCTTTGGCTTGGCGGGACTGCTTTTGTCTTCAGTCTATTATTCCGATTGAGTGATGTCATCAGTGCGATCTTGGCAATGAGAATACTGGTACAGTTCATCGGCGGAGCGGTGGGCGTCATGATCTTACGAAAAAGAATCGGCAAAGAACACTTACCGTTCAAAATGTGGCTCTACCCTCTTCCTGCTGTTATTGCGATCATCCTTTGGTTCTCTATCTTGCTATCAACGGGTTGGATGTTTGCGTTATCAGGATTAGGAATGACTGCATTGGGGATTATCGTTTATTTTGCACGAGAGAGATTACAAAAAGGATAGTAGCATTTCACGTTTTACAATGGAAATTCAAAATTTTTCTTCATGAATCTGAAATTCCTTTTCTTTCGGTCTCCGTTCATCATACATTCGGGTCAGTGCTGTCATCGCAGATTGATTTCCACGTTGCGCAGATTTTCGATAGTAAAACACTGCTTGTGCATAATTAATTGGAACAAGGATCCCTTTCTCATAACAGTATCCTAATGCAGTCTGTGCTAAAACAGATCCTTGCACAGCATATTGTTCAAGTTCATTGAATGATCTCTTTGCATCAGAAATCGTCCCGTTGAAAACATCAGCCACAGCAATACGAACTTTTCCTTCGGCATTACCAAGATCTGAAGCATATTTCCAGAACTCCACCGCCTTCTTTTTATCCGACTTTACCCATTGTCCTGAAGAGTAACAAAATCCAAGATCGAGCACTGCGGGGATGTATGATTTTGAAACGGCAATTTGCAGAAACTGCAGCGCTTGTTCATCAGTGAGATTTCCGCTGAATCCCAATGCATTGAGGGACGAAATAACATAGAGTGCTTCCGGAAGATTTTTCGTTGATTGTTGTGTAAACGTAGCAAGTACATTTTTCTCATTAATCATTCTCCACAACAGCGCTGGTGCTCTCCGAGAATCCAGACGGATGGCTCTGATATAGTGAACTGCTGCCAGCAATTTGTCTTTTTTGACTCCAATTCCTTTTTCATAACATCGGGCGACAATCGTCATCGCCTCAGGATTCCCGATTTCTGCTGCCTGTCTGATTAATGAAAATCCTGTCGAATCTGTCTGCACACTATCGCTCAATATCCTGGAAACGCCCAGGACATTTCGCAATTCTTCGTTGCCTTCATTAAATAATTCTTTCAATAACGTTAGATCATCTGCTTGCGTTGTTTTATCATCGTCAAATTCCAACAATATTGGTTGAATCAGCTGCGACTGTGATTGTTTTGCAGATGAAGGATGAGATGTATTCACACCGGAAGAAGAATCTTTCGATGATTTCGTACCTGCTATCCCTCTCTTTTCCATCTCAGCAAGAACTTCTTCCGCAGGTTCATATTGTTGATCGGCAGATTTTTTGATCCATGCGTATGCCGAATCATAGTTTTTTGGAATCACAAGATTATCCGTATAGAATATTCCCAGCACATATTCTCCTTCCCGCATTCCTTTCCCCGCAGCATAAGAAAAATATCCATATGCTTCGAATGGATTCCACTCAACTCCCCATCCGCTGTTCAGAAAAATACCGTAATTAAACTTCGCAAGTATATAATTTTGATCAGCTGCCTTTTTCATCCAGTGCGCTGCTTTCACTGTGTCATAGGAAAATCCCTTCCCTGTCAGATACCGTAGACTCAGTTCATGTTGCGAAGGTGCATCCCCGGAATTGGCATTCCTCATCAATTGAAATCCTTCCCATAATTGATAGGTCACATCGGATTGACGTACCTCCAAAATAGGTAAGGAAGGATTTTTCGTCCGAAACGCTTTGCTTTTCTTCTCCTGGAATGAAAAAAGTGGCAAAGTCAGACAATAAATGAGGATGATAATCGTTCTATAGACCGGGATATTCTTCATGAGTGAATTGTAAATGAATCTTCCCTCAATTACAACGTTCTTTCGCATTTTACGGATTGTTTTCTTACTTTCATCCACACTTATGGATATTCTATGAAATTGCTCTATACCTATCTAAAAAACTATTGGACGTTGGTACTGCTGGCATTGTTCCTCGCAACGATCAACCAGACTTTCTCCTTGCTGGATCCGCTGGTATTCCGGTATGTCATTGATAATTATGCGATGAAATTCAGTGACTATTCGACGGAGGAATTCCTTCAGGGAGTCATCGGTCTGCTATTGTTGGCGATGGGTGTTGCATTCGTATCGCGGGTTGCGAAGAACTTTCAGGATTACTATATCAATGTTATCGTTCAGCGGCTTGGAGCACAAATCTATGCTGATGGTTTAAAGCATTCACTGGAACTCCCCTATTCCGTTTTCGAGGACCAGCGCAGCGGCGAAACTCTTGGTAAACTGCAAAAGGTCCGGACAGATGTGGAACGGTTGATCTCGGCAGCAATCAATATTCTCTTCACCACTCTTGTCGGTATCACTTTTGTGATGATTTATTCATTATCAGTGCATTGGCTCATTGCACCGTTATATTTCTCCACTGTTCCTATCCTCGCTTTTTTAAGCTCAACTCTTAGTAAAAAGATCAAGATAATCCAAAAAACCATCGTCGGCGAAACAACGGCGTTGGCGGGTTCTACAACGGAATCCTTACGCAATATCGAACTCGTGAAGAGCCTCGGATTGGCATCGCAGGAAATCGACAGGTTGAACAGCACAACACAAAAGATCCTCGGATTGGAATTGAGAAAGGTGAAATATATCCGGGGACTGAGCTTCATTCAAGGGACATCGGTGAATTTCCTTCGCACGACGATCTTGTTTACCATGCTCTATCTTATCTTTACACAACAAATCACCGTTGGACAATTCTTCTCGCTATGGATCTATTCCTTTTTCATCTTTGGGCCGTTGCAGCAGCTCGGCGACATCATCAACATCTATCGTGAAGCCGAAGTATCTCTTGCGAATTTCGAGACAATACTAAATACGCCGAAAGAATTGAAACCGGTCTCCCCGGTTATCGTGACATCGGTCGAAACACTGGCATTCCAAAAAGTCACATTTCAACACCAGTCATCCAACACATCGGCGTTGAACGATATTACTTTCAAAACGAAAATCGGCGAAACGATCGCATTTGTCGGCCCCTCCGGTTCTGGAAAAACAACATTGGTGAAACTGCTTGTTGGTTTGTACCGCCCGCAGCAGGGGAAAATCTTGTATAACGGAAAGAACTTTGATGAGATCGACTTTGACGCATTGCGTGAACGGATTGGTTTTGTCACGCAGGATACTCAACTTTTTTCCGGAACGATTCGCGAGAATTTGCTTTTCGTCAATCCAAAGGCTACCGATGCGGATTGCCTGGAAGTACTGAACAAGGCAGCATGTCAGTCGCTTCTCGCACGCGCGGATAAAGGATTGGATACGATCATCGGCGAGGGAGGCGTAAAAGTTTCCGGCGGAGAAAAACAGCGTCTTTCTATCGCACGCGCACTGCTGCGAAATCCCAATCTGCTGGTCTTTGATGAAGCCACATCGTCGCTCGATTCTCTTACT
This sequence comes from Bacteroidota bacterium, assembly GCA_041665525.1. Taxonomy (GTDB): domain Bacteria; phylum Bacteroidota; class Ignavibacteria; order UBA10030; family UBA8401; genus UBA8401. The sequence continues at coordinate 5,992 of JBAYIS010000062.1, forward strand.
GAGGAGGAGATCAGCGATACTATTCGCGACATTTCTCACCAGAATGATCTGATCACCATATTGATCGCTCATCGGCTCTCTACCGTCATGCATGCCGATACAATATATGTTCTGGAAAAAGGTAAAATCGTTGAATCTGGTCCACACAATAATCTCGTCAAATCGAAAGGATTGTATTATGCCTTATGGCGTCAGCAGGTCGGCGAACAGACTAATGGCAGTGTGAAGACAACGACGAAAACACGCAAGCGTGTATCAAAGAACTCGTAAGAATACACATAAAATTCACAGGATCTGAATAATACTTATGACCAAATCAAAAACATCGTCTCCGAAAAACAGTGATAAAAAAAACAAGGATATTGACTGGAACAAGGAATTGCAGCCGTTGTTCAAAAAATACCGTGGGAAGAAACATCCGTTACAATATGACAATAGCTACCAGTTAATCGTTATGATCGTACTTTCGGCGCGTGCGTCCGATGTGATGGTAAACAATCTTGCTCCAGAACTATTCAAGTGTTATCCTACCTTCAAACATCTTGCAAAAGCGACTCCGGAAGAATTGTTCCCACTCTTGCGTGTACCCGGATTCCGAAAAAAAGCAGAATGGATCATCGATATCGCGAAAACGATTTCTAAGCTCCCTGGCATTCCTTCGACAATGGATGAACTGACCGTGTTGAAAGGATTCGGAAGAAAATCTGCGAACGTATATATGAGTCAAATCGGACATTCGGCAGAAGGTGTCATTGTTGACTTGCACACATTGCGGGTCGCTCCCCGCCTGGGCGTAGCTGAAGGAGATGATCCAAAAAAGATAGAGCTGCAACTGATGGAAAAAGTGGAAAAGAAAAACTGGCACATTGCAGGAATGTCACTTACCTATCTCGGCCGCGAAACGTGCCGGCCGACCGATCCGCATTGTGAAGAGTGCCTGATGAAAAAGGTTTGCACCTATTATAAAACCAATAATTAGTCTCGCACCAAACTGTGAGGTGTAATGAATTAAATCTTTTGCGTCAACAATACACCCGCAATGGTTATCGTCCCTCCCACTAAGAATGCTGTCGTTATCGGTTGATCTAAAATTATTACTGCGAGAATTGTGGTTAAGATAGGTTGTGCATTGGCAAATACCGCAACTTTGGTCGTATCCATCCTCCCCAACGCATAAAACCACAGCATGTACGATACTATAGAGGTACCTAAACTAAGATAGACAATCCCGATCCAGCTCGATGGGGCAATCGTCGGTATTCCTGTTATCGCAATATAGATCACCCCGATTGGCAGGAACATTACTGCTCCGCCGATCATAGAGAGTGCCGTGATATGAAATGCACCGTATTTCTTTACCAACTGTTTCCCTTGAATCGCAAACAACGCCCATGCAGAAACCGCACAAAAGATTGTCAGATTACCGTAAAAATAATCCGATGAAAAATCAATCCCTTTCTCGAACATCACAATGGATATCCCTGCAAAAGCGATCAGCACACCCCATACTTTTTTCCGTGTCATCGGCTCATGTAGAATGAAATGCGATAGGATCAATACCAATGCCGGTGTCAAGGCATAGAGCAGTGCTCCGTTCGATGCCAGCGTAAATTTTATGCCGTACAGATAGAGGAATTGATTTAAAGGAATTGCAAGAAACGAAAGCCAGAGTAGTTTCGGCAGATCATGCTTTTCCACTTTTATCCGTCGTTCCCTGGCAAAGAACATCACCAGCAACGCGAACAAAGATATACAGTTCCGGAGAAATGTCAACGATACGGGATGGACATCTTGTGTGACCGTCTTTGCGACAAGATGTGTTCCGGAAGAAAGCAGCTGCTGGAAAAAGATAATGATGTATATATTCATAGGAATATTTGTAACACACCGTCACGATGTACTACAAATTCGTTTCGGGAGAAATTTTTTCGTTCAATTACTTTTGGTATATTCAATTAACTAAATTTTCGCCGTAATATACCTTAACTTTCCCACACTATGAAACGTAAAGAAACACTGTTTTTAATCGATTCGATGGGGATCGCGTATCGAAGTTACTTCGCATTCATCCAAAATCCTCTCATCAATTCCAAGGGTGAGAACACTAGCGCCATTTATGGCTTTGTCAATTATCTCAACAAGATACTGGATGAACAAAAACCCGATTACATAGCCGCGGTATTCGACACGGACAAACCGACCTTTCGTCATATCGCATACAAGGAATACAAGGCAACCCGGAATAAAATGCCGGATGACCTTGCAGCATCGCTGGGATATTTAAAAGATGTCGTAAAAGCGTTCAACGTACCTGTTTTGGAACTGGACGGTTTCGAAGCGGATGATATTATGGGAACACTGGCAAAGCGTGCCGAAAAGGAAAAGATCGATACATTCCTTGTCACTTCGGACAAGGACTTTATGCAGCTTGTTTCAAATCGAGTGAAGATTTACCGGCCCGGAAAATTCGGGAATGATGATGAGGTCGTCGGTGAAGAAGGTGTGATGGAAAAATTCGGCGTCCCCCCCGAACAGGTGATCGATATGCTCGGCCTTATCGGCGATTCATCAGACAATGTTCCCGGCGTTCCCGG
>JBAYIS010000063.1:0-7713 GCA_041665525.1 Bacteroidota bacterium
GACATAATACTTTTGAGTCTTTGCACTAAACAAGATATACGTGCTAAACATTCTGTCGAACCTCCGACCTTGGCGCCGCAGGCGCCACGCTCTAACCGGGCTGAGCCACACCCCGAATGGTGTATTCTTTTAAAAATCTCTGCGGAGAGGGAGGGATTTGAACCCTCGGTACACCTTAACAGCGTACGGCGGTTTAGCAAACCGCTGGTTTAAGCCACTCACCCACCTCTCCGTGGATTTTCGCTTAAATGCAGTCAAAATATACGAATGAAATCGTAATTTTCAAAGATGTTTTTAGGTTTAATAGTAAATATTGTTATTCCGCAGGTCAGAACCCGGTAGTGTAACTCAATCCTAATGAGGCTGTCCATTGCGTGGAACGAGCGGCGATTTCTTGTTTAGGTGTCAGCGACATCTGAGGTACGAAACGGGTTGAAAATCCTTTACCCAGATCATAGCGAAATATACAACCGAACGATAGTCCGCTGATCCCGGAGAGAGAGACTACCGATTGAACCACTTGACCTGTTTTTTTGGAATTGGTTGAATTTGGTTTGAATTTTGCCGTGGTATAATTGATCTCCTGTGAAATAAATGTCAGATCGATGATAGGAATGAATGCCCAATCATTAACGATTACTATTTTCATTGCATCAATCCCAATATAAGCTGGAGCACCGGTGCCGAAATACTTGTCATAGGATAACGAGAGATCAAAAAGTTGAAGGTCTGCAGAGACAGAAACAGCAAGTGCATTGGGAAATTCTGCTACAGCGTTGATGGATTGATCGGGGTATCGCGTATGCGTAAATTCAATATCGCCGGAAAAAAAATCCGTAAAATCATATGAGTATCCCGCACAGAAAGTATGATTCAGCGTGGTTCCCGTCAAAAGGCTCGTGTTGACGTATGAGAAGGAAAGTCCGTTCGCATGTCCGACGGAGATTCCATTGCTGATAATTCCCTGATTTCCACTGACATCGACTCCATGAGTGATTTGGGCGGTTGAGTAGCGTGAGGAGGCGGAAACTGTGAACACATCTATCTCTTTATTCTCCTCCTGTGCATCGAGCATCATGGAGAGGAAAATGATCAAGAAAAGATGTTTCATGACAATTTGGATAAAATGAAAACAGCGTCTCTGCTGAACAAAGACGCTGTTGAGGCGAGGATTATTTGACTTTCGCTTCTTTCTTTGCTGCTTTGCGTTCTTTTTTTATTGCATTCTTTTCGTCTCTCCATTTTTTCTTTTCTGCCTTCTTGATATCGCGTTTTTCCATGTTCTGCTGTTTCATCTCCTGTCCATGTGCTGCATTTGCAGAAGGGACTGCCGGCGTTGCTTTTGCCGGACCTGTTTTGAGAGAGTCCTGAGCATATACAAAACTCAGAACAAAAAGAATTACAACGACGAGTGATAACTTTTTCATTCAATGATCCTTTCAATAAGTGGCACTTCCAATCTGCTCTTGTTATCTACAACGGCAATATACCTAATTACACGACACTCCTCACTGTCTGCTGTCACAAATGCCGTAGTGTTGCGGCGTGCGGAGACGGTATTGCGCAGCGGTGATATGTCATTGTTGTGAAAAGAGAGGCAATTATGTGAAGAATCAGTATTGAAGATGTTTTGGTCGGGTAAGAGTAGATTCGTTTTTTATTTTCGTCAACATACTGCGAAGAGAAGAATGAAGCGAAAATTGCCGTTGCTGTAAAAAAAGAACTTGACAAAGAGTTTTCAGTACTGTAAATTTATACAGTGTAAATATATACAGTAAATATATGAGTCAACTATGGTAAGCGGCGATTATACGATTGAGGAACGGGAAAAGATCAACTCGTATCTCAACAAGATCCTAGAGATCTTGAGCGTGCGCTCTCCGGATGACCATTACGGCGGGGTGCAGATCTACTTCCCGCGCGAGGCGGGGAAGGTTGTGGGGGATGTGGAAGTATCGTTCCGGTCGAAGCATAAATTGAGAAAGGCGGGGTAATGAAGGCGAGACCAGAGCATGTCATTTCGAAAACAGTAACATAGTGTATAAAATACATATTGGGGTGTTGAGACCTTCAAGCCCGATAGCGTCAGGAAGAACATTCCTGTGTTGTCGGGCTTGTGTATTTTTTGGGAGTTTAATGAGAAAAGCAACGGTCATTGCGAGGGAGTTCCGTATTTCGGGACGACCGAAGCAATCTTCTTCGTGAATAGTTGAATGAGATTGCTTCACCCCGCTACAGCGGGGTTCGCAATGACAGTCACTCAAATTATGGAAACAATCATTCACACATATACAACAGTGCAGCGTGCCATGGAAGTTTCTCCTCCGGCGATCAACTTTCTGTACGGCACCTACGGCGTCTATCAGACGGCGATGCTGATTGCGGCAGACATGATGCGCCAGGGGGAAGCGGTTGTGATCATCGATGCGGCGAATGTCACCGATCCGTTTTTCATTGCGGGGCTCTTCAAGTCCTCGGGGATCGAGCCGGAAGGGATGCTGCAGCACGGATTCATCAGCCGCTGTTACACCTTCTATCAGGTGGATGTGACGATCACTGACGGGTTGATCGAATTCATGGAAAAAGTGCACTCAAAGAGGGTGCTGGTGTTCGGGCTGCTGGATCTGATCGACGACGAGCAGGTAGCCGTCGCGGATATCCGGGACATTCTGACGCGCGTGAAGGAGACTCTCGATCATCTGAAAACTTTCGGCATCACCACACTGCTGGTTTCGACGCCGCTCCGTTTTCAATTAAAGGAACGGGAACAGTTTTTCAATGCCTACAAGGGGATTTCCGATGTCATCTACAAAATCGACACAGACTACAGCCACGCACCCGCCAGACGAGGAAGAAATGGGAAGACTGATCGCAACCGCAACACGGCTCATCGACAAGGAACGGGAACGGTGGGGAAACTTCCGCCGCGCGCTCCGAAAAGAACAACAGGAGCACTTCGATGAAGTATTTCGCATTGCTAAGCGGAATCTTCCGTCGATCGCGTTCCAAGCGACACCGATCACGATGGATAAGATCACGTTATCCGTCCTGGTCAAACTCGTTGGAGAACTCCACGAACTGAAAGAAAAATTGCGCAACTATGGGGAGGAAATATGACACTGCAAGGATGGCTCTTTGATGTGTATGTGAACGATGCCGGAATGACCGTCTGGATCATCGATACGGACGGGAAGCGGCATAAGTCGACCTATCCGTTCGCCCCCTGTTTCTACCTGCAGCTGTCGGACCAGGAAGCGGCGGAATTGCGGAAGATCCTGCTCCATCTGCCGTATCATGTGACCGCGATCCGGACAGTGAAGAAGGATCTGCTGACCAATAAAGAGATTCCCGTGTACGCGGTGCATGTTCACAATCCCACAATGTTCCAGAAGACCGTGCGGGCGCTCTCCAAACATTTCAAATTCTACCAGTTTTTTAATGCGGACATCAAAGCGGTGCAGATGTTCTATTATACTACGCAGCTCTTTCCGCTGGCGTACGGAGAATATACGATCGACTGCGGTGTGTTGAAATCGTGGAATCTGCTGGAGCGGATGGAGACGGAGCATTATCAGATTCCTCCGCTGACGATCATGACCATGGTCCCTTCCGCAAAACTCCTTGCGCCGAAATACCAGCGGTACCTGGAGATTGAAATCGAAGTGGAAGGACGCAAGACCGTGCTGCAGCAGGAATCGCCGCGGGACCTGATAAACCAGATCAACTATTATCTCTACAAGTACGATCCCGATGTGATTCTGACGGAATACGGCGATGCCACGCTGCTGCCGATGCTGCAGCAGACGGCGTCGGACTTGAACATGCCGCTCTATCTTAACCGTGATGAGGGGGCAGGTATACTCTATTCCAAAGCAATCAGTTTCTTTTCCTATGGACAAGTGAAGCAGCGGGACGGAACGATCGCCCTTTCCGGCCGCTGGCATTTGGACAAGGAGAATTCGTTCATCATGGCGGAAGGGGATCTGGACGGATTGTATGATCTAGCACGGATGTCGCAGATTGGGGTGCAGCAACAGGCAAGGACGAGTATCGGTTCCGCATTGTCCTCCATGCAGATCTCCTGGACGTACAGGAATGATGTGCTCGTCCCGTATAAACGTCCGATCAAAGAGGCGTTCAAATCATTAACGACGCTGCTGAAGTCGGACAGGGGTGGACTCCATTTCATGCCGGAGATCGGCTATCACGAACAGGTGGCAGAACTGGATTTTGCGTCGATGTATCCCACCATCATGAAGAATCACAACATCTCCACCGAAACACTGGACTGTCCCTGCTGTCCCGATTCCACCCATTTTGTTCCTGAGATCGGTTTCCACATCTGCGAGAAACGGCAAGGACTTGTTCCGGCAACGCTGGAGCCGATTATCCGGCGTCGTGCGCGATATAAGGAATTGAAAAAAAATGCATCGACGGAAGAAGTCCGTAAGAAATACGATCACAAACAGGCAGCGCTGAAATGGATTTTGGTGACTTGTTTCGGGTATCTGGGATTCAAAAAATCGCGCCTCGGCAGAATCGAAGCACATGAGTCTGTGAACGCGTTCGCGCGGGACCGGCTGCTGCGTGCAAAAGAAGTGGCCGAGCAGGAAGGATTTGAACTTATTCACGCCATTGTGGATTGTGTCTGGCTGAAAAAGCCGGGAGCAACCCACGAGGAGTATCAGCTGCTTGCGCAAAAGATTGAACAAGAGACCGGGATCAAAATATCTGTGGAGGGTATTTATAAGTGGATTCTTTTTCCCATTTCCAAAATGGATGAGGAGATCCCGACTGCGACCCGGTATGTTGGGGTATATGATACGGATGAGTTTAAAGTGCGGGGCATTGAAGTGCGCCGGAAAGATGTGCCAAAGTATGTGCAGCGGGCGCAGGAGGCGATGCTGGATGTTTTGAAAGCTGCCCGTGATGTGGCAGGAGTGAAAGCGTTGGTCCCGGAAGTCCTGGAAACGGCAAAAAGTTTTATCACCGCATTGAACGAAGGGAATGTTTCACCATTCGAACTGGTGATCCGTCGACGGATCTCAAAGGACCCGTATGAATATGAGAACAAGAGCATCAACGCTATTGTGTCGCAGACGCTCGCGGAAGCAGGGGTGCATTTGATGGCGGGAGAAAGCGTTCAGTATATCATCACGGATTCCACCGGGAAAAAAGATCCAATGAAAGCGAAGCCGCTGGCGCTCTATGCGCTGGATGACGGCTATGACGCAGAAAAATATGCGGAGATGGTGCTGGAGGCGGCGGAAACATTACTTGAGCCGCTGGGATATTCCATGGAGGAACTGAAAGAAGAGTGCGGCATGCTCTCTGCATCCGAAAAAAGAAAAGCGGCAAAGCAAAGAGTACCGAAGCAATTGGCACTGCTGTTGAATGTCGCGTGATAATGTTATTGCCCGGAAGTGATCACATGCAGCGAATTTGCCACCGCTCGTTCGCCGGATGGATCGGATGGCGAATTGACCACCTTTCCGCGGATGACCAAGGTTGACGATCCGCCGCCGTCGAAATTAACAGCTTCTGTCACATGGAATAATCGCAGCACCTCCGCCATCTCCGTAAAGGTCATTCCGATACTGTTGGATTGCCGGCCATCCACAACACAGATATACAGTGTTGTAGTATCGCTGTTGATGCCGGCAAAGGTCCGTGGGTGACGCGTGTTGAGGAACTTCTCTTTGAGGCCTTCCGTCTTGATATTATACTCTGCGGAATATTTCCCCAGATGCAAGATCCTGCCCCAGCCGCCGATCAACTGTGTGATGATGGTATCGCTTTTTCGCTTTCCTGGCGTGTAATTGAGAAACAGGGAAACAGTATCCCCGTTCGAAAATGCTGATCGAAACTTCGCTGACGAATCCGATCTGCCAAATGAAATGACCGCTCCATGTTCCGGTATGACGCAATATCCTTCCGAAGAAATCGCTGTAACAACATACCGCATAGTGTCTCCGATGCGGAACTTCGTATCAACCGGACGGAGTTGAATTTCAACGCCGCCCGGTTTCCTTTTTGTCGTCCTGCCCTGATACCCGGTGTAGAAAGTGATTTCACTTAAGATGCGTTTGCTGTTCAGCCGGGAAAACGTGTAATCCACTTTTGTTTTTGTGCGGATAGTTCCGGAAAAAGAAAATCCTTCCATAAGAATCTCATGATGTGCAGTGACGGCAAATTGCGATTTTTCCGGTGTGGTGTATCCTGTGACGGGAATTGCATTGGTTATCTGATTGTTTACCGGCAGGCTGTCTGCAGTATCGAAGAAATCACCATTGATGGCTACGACAGAGCGTTGTTTTCCGGAGGAACGCTTCACAACAACATCCGATGTCTTTTCTAATCCTTGATGACGCAGACTCTCGATCCGCAGGGAGGGATTCCGCAGTTGAATTTCGGCGACATGAATCTGCTGCGGCCGCGATGTCTGTAGATGGAAATACCGTATCCCTCGAGAGATGTCTTCTATAGAAAGTGTGTCGAACTGTTGTTGGGAGAATAGGGGAGGATACAGGAGAAAAGACACAGCAATAAGTGAGAAGAATCTTCTGTAGATCATAGTAGTTCATCGTTGCGGGGAGATTTTTCCCGCTAATCTTTTCAAATAATTTTTAGAGTTCTCCGAAAAAGTATTTGTCCATTGTCATTTCGAGCGAGGCCCCGTCCCGAAGGGATGTGGCTTACCGCTCCTCGGAATAACAACAATATAGGATTTTTTTGGATTTCCTTTCTCAAAAAGGCTTACGATCTGTTCACGACCTAATTTTAAAAAGAACACTGTCATATTAAGCATCCTTCGGCGCGATGTCGCAGAAGTGGTTATCCTGAGCGAGTGACGGAACGTTTTGTGTGCCGGAACGAGACAAAAGATCCACCAGTACCTGAGCCCTTCGACTCGGCTCACTGCGCTCGCCTTGCTCAGGGTGACTACGATAACTCTTCGTGATCCCTCATTATGTTTAGATATCTTGTTCGGATGAAAAAGTTTTCCAATGGTACTACAGAAAACAAGTCTCAATCACATGCTATCCAGGTTTCGTTGAGGGGTTATATCCACTATTGTGTTGTTGGACTCTTTTGGGGAGATTATCGGTATGGCCGACATAGAATTTGCCGGATGTAAGACTCTGGAGTATGTATACGAAATACATCGTGGACCGTAGCGGGATCTCCCGCCTCCAAGATTTTTTCAAGGCGGGATGCCGATTCATTAATCCTGAAGATCATCGGCAGAACCGCTGACCTTCCCGATGCTTCGCATCGGGACGCTCTCCCAGCTGCTATGACTCATCGAGAAGTCTAAGAATATACTTCCGGCTTTTTTGCGATTTGATTTCGTATTCCCGTTTCATAGCATCGGACCGTGTGGCAAATTCTTCAGTATGCTTTATTTCCCAAGGAGTGCCGGATTTTGTCGAGGAATTGTAACCGTTATTGTGCTGTAAGAGCCTTTTTGGTAAATCGTCGGTGTGCCCGACATGGAATTTGCCGGATTTAAGACTCTGGAGTATGTATACGAAATACATCGTGGACCGTAGCGGGATCGAACCGCTGACCTCTACAATGCCATTGTAGCGCTCTCCCAGCTGAGCTAACGGCCCTAAAAAGGTAAATCAAATAATTGAATGAACAACAATCGAACCGCTGACCTTCCCGCTGCGAAGCAGCGGGACGCTCTCCCAGCTGAGCTAACGGCCC
>JBAYIS010000064.1:0-6722 GCA_041665525.1 Bacteroidota bacterium
ACACGCATCATGATCGCAATTTCTTCATTGGTAACTTTATGATCCTTGCGGATCAACAGCAGCAGTCCGCGGAAATAATTGCTTCCTTCTTGAATGGTCATTTGCATAGACATTTCCTTTCCATACAACAAAAATCTGCAACGTAAAAAACTATTTATGCCGCAATAACCGCAATCCGTTTGCAACAACAATCAGCGTGCTCCCTTCGTGACCGACAACGCCAAACGGCAGCGCCAATGAAAAGCCAAGCGCCGCACTGACCAATATGACGATGACCGAAAGAGAGAATAAAATATTCTGCCACACGATCTTCCGCGCCCGTTTGCTTAAATTAACCGCGTATGAAATATTCATCAATGTTTCCCCCATCAGCACAATATCGGCAGTTTCCATTGCAACATCTGTTCCCGCCGCTCCCATTGCAATCCCAACCGAAGCAGTTGCCAGCGCGGGGGCATCATTCACACCATCGCCCACCATTGCTACGGTTCCATATTTTTTTTGCAGCATCCTTAGCACTTCAACTTTTTGTTCGGGAAGAAGATTGGCATATACTTCGTCAATGCCTGTTTGCTTTGCAATATTCGCTGCAACGGTCGGATTGTCGCCCGTCAGCATTACCGTTGCAATAATTCCATTCCGTTTTAATTCGGCAATGGCGCGAACGGCATCTTCACGAACAACATCGGCAACAGCAATACAGCCAAGCCATCCTCCGTCGTCTTCATGAATTCCTTTATCGCCGCTTCGCCCAAGTTCACGATGGATAATGAGAACTGTTTTTCCTTCTTTTTCAAATTGCGTTTTTGCCTGCATCAGATCGTCGGGGATGATTTCTCCATGTTCTTCGAACATTCTAAATCCGCCGATGAATGTGAGATATCCTTCCGTTTTTGCATGAACACCGCGTCCCGGCAGATTAACAAAGTTGGTCATTGCGGGAATTTGCACATTGCGCTCAATCGCTTCTGCAACAACTGCTTTTGCAATCGGATGCTCCGAGCGGCTTTCCAGCGCTGCGGAAAGCGCTAACAACGAAGATTCCGTAATATTTGCCGGATTATTTTTTCCTACATACACATCCGTTAATTTCATTCTTCCCTGCGTCAGCGTACCGGTTTTATCAAACGCAATTGCTTTCACTTCTGCCATGCGTTCCATATATGCTCCGCCTTTGTATAGAATTCCATGACGGGCACCGTTGGCAATTGCCGAAAGAATGGATGCGGGAGTTGAAATAATCAATGCACATGGCGAAGCCACAACAAGAATGACCATTGCGGTATAGAACGATGCATAGAATTCATGACCAAGAATGAGCCAAGGAATAAAAATCAGAGCAAGCGTAAACAAAATAACGCCGACTGCATAATATGATTCAAATGTTTCCAGCAGATACTGCGTCCGCGCGCGCTGATGCTGTGCTGTTTCCACCATTTGAATAATGCGCGACAATGTGGAATCTGTTGCCAAACGAGTGACACGAACTTCAAGCACTCCGCTTCCGTTGATCGTTGCGGCATACACTGCGTCGCCGACTTCTTTATCCACCGGAACGGATTCACCGGTGATAGATGCTTGATTGATCGCCGACATTCCGCTGACGATCACGCCATCGGCGGCGATATTTTCACCGGGAATGATGATGATGATATCATCAATGGTAAGTTCGCCAATCGGAACTCGTTCTTCTTTTCCGTTTCGTTTCACTGTCGCTTCGTTCGGACGGAGTTTGAGCAGCGCTTTGATCGCATTTCGTGAGCGATCCATTGCATAGGTTTGCAATACGTTTGACAGTGAAAAAAGAAATAACAGCGTTGCACCTTCATGCCATTGGTTCACTGTTGCCGCGCCGATTGCGGAAAGAATCATCAACATATCAACATTGATCTTTTTTTCACGCGCACTTTCATACGCTTCCTGAATTCCGTACCAGCCACCGAACATATAGGAAAGAATGTTCACCGCAAGCACAGCATACGGATGCGCATGATACGCTTCCGCACCAACGCTTGTCAGCATGGATGTTAAACAGAGAACCGTAAAAACAACGGGAAGTTTTTGTGTATCGAATGCTTCGTACAATCGAGCTGACGCGTGGGCGGGACTTTCTAACAGGATTTCGTTATTCATAGAAATGATAAAAAAATAACTGCGAAGGGTTTTCCCGGGAGATTGAATATTGTTTCGGGCTCCCGGTTCTTCTTATCTAAAGATAGGAAAATTTTTATAAGACTATTAGAAAAATATTTGTTGTAGTCGGACTAATTCGTCTTCATTGTGCTGTAATCCAATTCTGTTCCCCACAAACTATGCGGAATAAGAAAAATCAACAGTGTGGTAACAGCGGCGGCGAGTATCCACCGTTTTGGATTTGCTGATTTCCTGATCGCAATAATTGCCGCGAGCCAGGCAAGAGAAGCGATTAAGGTTTTATTGTCGGTGATATCGGTGCCAAATGGAAATCCCGTCCACCATTCATTGAATGCATAGTGTAATACTAATGGACCGAGAATCATGCCTCCAATGGTCAGAACAATGAACGTAATGTACGCCATGGGCTTGTAGATCGGTTCCTTTGTAAACATTTCCAATCCGGTGCGCGCAGAAAACAACATTCCGATAAACATCAAAGCGATATGCAAGATCAACAACGTATCCGGAACTTCACCGCGGAAACGAATGACCGTGGATGCTGAGAATGTTTGTTTACCATCGGTCAGATAAACAGTGTAGTGAAGTTTTCCCGCCGGCGGCTGAAGAGGTAATTGTGCTGAGAGAATTCCATTTGCATACACCATTGGAATAGAAGTAATTTCATCGTTTGTTTTGTATCGCTTCCATTCCACCCTGCCGCTGATATTTGGATTATTTGTTTCTACCGTAACAGGATAATCTGAATTACCGCCGTGTCCGCGGTCTAAGGTTATGGAAATTGCTTTTTTATCCAATAGTGTTACGTAATGTTTTGGATACGTCGGTCCCATTAATCGCTGAAAGACAGCCGATGTAAGCGTGATAAAAAATGCAAGGATCCAAAGATGATAGGTTCGTTTCATAAATAGTATTCCACAATTGATGAGTTGTTCATCGTGGAATTCTGCAAAGAGTATGCCGCGGAATGGTTACGGAATTCGGTATAAATCGGATCATCGCTTCTCGACTCTGAAAATACAACAATCCTTTTTTCAATACTAGAAGTAGTTTCAAAAATGAATTTTATTTGTCATTCTCTACGAGTCGCAGACCGAACGAAGTGAGCCTGCCTGCCGGCAAGGCAAGGAATCTCGATTTTATTATTGAAGAGAAAAACAAGATTTCTCTCCGCCTTCACGAAGTGATCCTTCGGATCGGCGGATCGAAATGACAGTGATTAGGGATTTTTGAGACCACTTCTATCCAATAGATAGTTCGGTTGGGTTACAACATTACACTTGGGTGGCTGTTTGAAAGCCGAACGAGGCAAACCGGCAGCATGTGAGGGATGTTTATGCTACCGGGGGAATATACAATCGACTGATTCTCCAGCGATTATGATAAAAACTGAACACAGCCTTTACAACAACCGTTTTTCCGTTATATGTAGCCGTAGAAGTAACCTCAGATTGGCTTGGTGTACCGGAAGCGGAATAGACTACGGATCCGCCCATTGCTGATGCAGAAACATTGCTATATGAATAGATAGAGGAATTTCCGCCCATTTTCGTCATTGCCAATGAAATGCCTGTGCGGGCTAACTGTTCAGCCTGGATTAACGTTGCAGTTTTTGCTGCAAGATCAAAGTTGGATTGATGAGCAGCGTCAAAACTAACCGTATACATTCCCAGAATCATGTAAACTCCGGATAGCATTATTATTTTCGATGAACCCATATGAACCTCCTTCTCACTCTATTGTCCTTATTTCTACTATCAATCTAATCTTGAGCATTCAACAAAGCAAGGAAACAATAGTTAGATTACTATAAGGAGAGACTTAGTCTTTCTTAAGTTCATAATTATATTTTTCTAATGATTATGTTTTGTGTAGTACACCGCGGAATCGCGCGTAAAAAAACAACTATTCTTGTTTTATTGTTGAGCAGAGCCAACCACAACATTCCACGGACGAATTTCCCACCGCTTTACCAGCCCGTTGATGACATACGGATCGTGTTTCACAAAATCTTCAACGGCGGCAATGTCTTTTACGTGAAAGACCAGTACCGATCGATCTGAGGGATCGCTGAATGCGCCGCCAAGCAGCAATTCTTTTCGCTTGCTCGCTCCATTTGCCAAACGAAGGTGCTCTTCGCGAAACGCTGTTCTTCGTTCCACATAATCATCAACAACATAATAGATCAGCATATAATATTTCATTTGGTCTGCTCCAGCGCCTGTTCAACATCGGCAATAATATCGTCAATATGCTCCAGCCCTACGGAGATGCGGATAAGCCCCGGTAAAATTCCGACTGCCGCTCGTTCAGCGTCGCTCAGTTTGGAATGGGTTGTTGATGCAGGATGCGTAGCAATGCTTCGTGTGTCGCCAAGATTCGCAGTGTGGGAAAGCATCTTCAACGAGTTCAAAAATTTTCTCCCGCGATCAATTCCACCCTTTACAACAAACGTAACAATACCTCCGCCGAGTTTCATTTGTTTTACGGCAAGGTTGTGCTGCGGATGAGATTTAAGGAATGGATATTTTACCAATTCTATTTCACCATGTTGTTGCAGGTGCTGGGCAAGTTTCATTGCGTTTTCGCAGTGACGATCCATTCTTACCGCAAGTGTTTCCAAACTTTTAGAAAGAAGCCATGCATTGAACGGCGACAACGACGGTCCGCTGTGACGCGCGAAGAATCGGATATCTTTGATCAAATCTTTTTTCCCGACAATGATCCCTCCGATTGCTCTTCCCTGTCCATCCAAAAATTTTGTGCCGGAATGAATGACAATATCCGCACCGTACGAGATCGGCTGTTGCAGATACGGCGTGGCAAATGCATTATCAACATTCAAAATAATCTTATGCCTCTTTGCCATATCGCCAAGCCATTGAAGATCCAAAATATCCAGCGCGGGATTGGACGGCGTTTCTACGAAGATCATCTTCGTATTTTTTTGGATCAACGCTTCCCATGTTTCCGGTTTATCGATATCGGCATACGTGTGCGTTATTCCCCACTTCGGTAAAATCATTGTCAGAATCTGATGCGTCGAACCAAACACGGAACGCGATACCAGAAGATGATCTCCGGATTTTAAGAGTGCCCCAAAACTTGTAAAGACTGCGGACATTCCCGACGCTGTCGCAATACCGTCTTCTGCCCCTTCAAGCAGACACATTTTTTCGATGAACTCTGTATTGTTCGGATTGGAAAATCGCGTATAGATATTTCCCGGAATTTCATCTGCAAAAAGTGCGCGTGCCTGTTCTGCATCATCAAACACGAAGCTTGATGTCATATAGAGCGGAACGGAATGTTCGCGCAACGGTGTGCGCGGTACTTGCGTGCGGATTGCGTTGGTTTCAAATTTTTTTGATTTAGCCATAATGGTTACTCTGGTCTGTCATTCCCGCGGAAGCGGGAATCCATTCTATGGATGCCCGACAGAAACTTTCGGGCATGACGAATGTTTTTTGATTAGTGTTTACTTAACTATTGTGAGTAATATAATAAAATTGTCAATTTGTTTTCGGTAAAATCTTTGTTACTTTATTCACAATTCTTATGGATAATTCTGATAAATACTTCATTACCATTGCCGGAAATATCGGCGCCGGTAAATCATCGCTCACTCGAATGCTGGGCGAGCGGTTCAACTGGAAACCGTATTACGAATCGGTCGAAGACAATCCGTACCTGAAAGATTTTTACGGCGATATGAACCGATGGTCGTTCCATCTGCAAATGTATTTTCTCGCCAACCGATTTAAAAGCCATAAAGAGATTGTGGAATCGAACAAATCGGTGATTCAAGACCGCTCTATTTATGAAGATGCGGAGATCTTCGCACGAAATCTTCATCTGATCGGCAAAATGGACGATCGGGATTATGAAAATTATGTCTCTCTCTTTCATGTGATGATGGAATACCTGAAACCGCCCGATCTGATGATTTATCTTCGATCCACAGTTGATACGCTGAGTGCGCAGATTAAATTACGGGGACGGGAATATGAACAGAGCATTCCGCGCAGTTATCTTGAGCAATTGAACGGACATTACGAAGAGTGGATCGGACATTACAACATCGGTCCATTGTTAATTATTGAAAGCGACCCGCTTGATTTTGTTCACCGACCGGAAGATTTTGAGTTTATTGTGAAAGAAGTGAAGAACGCCCTTCCGCAATTGCAGTTGTTTGAAAACTAAATAAAAAAGCGGACAATCACTTGCCCGCTTTTTCTCAACTACTCATCTACTCAACTACTTTTTCACTACTTCTTCGGCTTCAACATTCCGTCATACGCTTTTTTATTCAGCAGTAAGGCGGCAGCCGTTTGGGCTTGAACATCGTATGATAATCCCGAACGTAAGCGTCCTTTTTCTCCGTTGTAGCGGGAGTTCAATTCATCGGTCAGCTCGTTCTTCACTTCATCATAACATCGGGTGAAGGTATTGATCTTTTCTGCGTGGATCTGTTTTACCAGCGCATCAATGGATGTGAGCGATGTTGAACTGTATTTTTCTTTCACCATTTGCTCTTTCAATTCGCTCAGTTTCTTTTCCGCCGGTTC
>JBAYIS010000065.1:0-6150 GCA_041665525.1 Bacteroidota bacterium
GTGAGGTTTTTTTGAAACAACATAGAGGAGCACCCTATGGAAACAGGTACCGTGAAGTGGTTCAACAACGCGAAGGGTTACGGTTTCATCTCCCGCGAAAACGGCGAAGATGTGTTCGTGCACTATAAATCGGTTGTTGGTGACGGTTACAAGACGTTGAATCAAGGCGATAAGGTCCAGTTCGAAGTAGAAAAAGGACCCAAAGGCCTGCAGGCAGCGAAAGTCTCCAAAGCGTAACAACACTATTACTGCCAGACGAATCCCGGCACTCCGTGTCGGGATTTTTTATTTTAAAAGGATGTAATTCTTGGAATGATAAACTATATTTCTCGAGAATATTTCATTCCCTCATCAACACATCCAACGGAGTTCCTATGAAACATCAACTCTATCTATTTTCGCTTTTCATCTTTTCCTTCGTCTCAGCACAAACAGATTCCATAACGATGCAGTCCGATTGGAAACACACTCTTGTTGCTGGATTGACCGTAACACAAGTATCATATACCGACTGGGCACAGGGGGGTGAAAATGCACTTGCTTACACAGTGAGCTTCGACGGAAAATCCGTCCGCGATGTTACTATGACTAACTGGAGCAATTCCTATAAGCTGGCATACGGGCAGACACGGCTCGGTTCCAAAGGATTACGGAAGACCGACGACAAGATTGAACTCGAAAGTGTGCTGACGTACAAGATTGGTACAAATATCAATCCATATGCATCGGCAACTTTTAAATCGCAATTCGACGACGGATTCAAATACGACGATGCAACGAATTCCAGAGTAAAAATATCTGCCGCTCTCGATCCGATGTATCTCACCCAAGCCGTTGGCGTTGGGTATCAGCCGATTGTTCAAGTAAAGACACGTCTCGGCGCCGCGATGCGGGAAGTATTCGACAATGCCACTTTTGGATACGCGGACGATGCAAAGACTACATTTGAAATAGAGGATTCAAAAATTGAAGGCGGCTTGGAATCCGTCACCGATGTGGAAATCAAAATTGAAGAGAACACACTCTTCACTGCAAAACTGGAGATGTTTGCTCCGTTCAATGATATTGATGTTGTCGTTGTGCGGAGCGACAATACGCTTTCTTCGAAGGTCAATAAATATATTGCCGTTGTGTTCAACGTGCAGCTTATTAACGATCGGAGCGTCTCCGCCAGGACACAAATTAAAGAAGGTTTAGCGCTGGGAATCTCATATACATTTTTATAGCGGAAAAAATGCTGATCCGCCGTTGCCCATTTCCCGTTCAGCAAAGATTAAAATTCTACGCTTGCCCCGACCACCGGGAAGAATGAAAACTGGTAGATGGTGGATTTTGTACCGTCGCTGAGGTATTGATATCCAGCCACGTTTGCACGGTTGTAGATATTCTGCAACGCAACGACCATGACAATATTGTATCCTTCATTATGCCAGCGGCTGAGCCATTGCAGGTCCAACCGGTGATAATCCGGGTACCGCTCACGGTTGATCTCCGGACTGTCGTACCAAAATCCTTTGGACCAAGTTATTCCCCCTTCACGCCGCTGGATCGCTGGAGTATATTCCCGCAGTGTGTACGGTTTTCCGGTAGAATACCGGAACCGGACACTAAACTCCATATCGTTCGATAACGGCAGAATCATAGATGGATATTTCATAAAGAACGGCGCCTCGTCCAGCCAGGAACGAACATCGTGCACCACCTGCCCCGCCACAATGGTTACCAGGAAGGGAAAATCGTAATCCGACGGATAATCCCCTTGATTCACATCAGGTAAACCTGCCAGATTTATCCGAGGATCCACCGTTCTGGTAGAAGAATACGAGAGCGACAGCGTTCCGTAAAAATTCTCCACCTGTTTTTGTTGCAAAAAAAACTCTATCCCCTGCGAATTGCGTTTACCGACGCTGAGCAATCGGTCGGAACGGAATGTCCTATCCGCGGACCGGATAAACTCTTCGCTGAACGGCAGATGATTGTACGATTTATAATAGATTTCCAGCGTCCCTTTCAACCCTTCGGCGAAGATGTGTTCGATGCCGATCACCGCATGCCGGGCATGCGAATTCTCGAGATACTGATTTTTATCGCCCCCGCTGTTGTCACCGTAGCTCGGGAAAGAGAGCGTCTGGTAATATTCCCCGTAGGCGGCACTTATTTTTGTGGTTAGCGGAATGAGTTCATACGAGACATTCACCCGGGGACTGAGATTCCCTTTTTGCGAATAAGTAAAATAATCGTACCGTACACCGACGGTCGCGGACAATTCGTCTGTCACCGAAATCCGGTCGCTGATATAACCGCCGATCTTGAACTCCTCGCCGAACGCAAGGTCTTTTTTCACCCTGCCATTGGTGAATGTCGACAGCGGGATCTCGAACACACCATCGCGATTAAGATCGAATCGCAGTGTGTCGGAATTGAAATAGACATCGTTGACGAACTTCACGGTCGTCAACACCTGACCGCCGACCATCAATTCATTGTCCGCATTCAGATGATACAATAGATCATACTTTGTTCCCAACAGGCGTTCCTGAGACTTGTTGATAAACAGTGGATTGCCGAGCAGTTTCGTATATGAAGAGACTTTCCCATCCGCATCGTACATTCTGTCCATAAAATCCTCTGTAACGAACACATCGTAATTATTCCCGAGGAGATATAATGAAAAAAGGGAGTATCCATTGGCGCCGAATAATGACCGCAGAGTCGCTCCGACAGCGAATTGCCGGGTAACTACATCCACATTTTCCACCCCGGTGGAATCGTGAACATTTTTCTTCTGTCCGTTTGTTTCATCCGGCACTCCTTCAATGAGGATCTTGTCGTCGCCATAGATCCCATTGATGATTAGTTTTTGGGAGGGGGAAAGTTCATACGTGACTTTCGTCTGGAGGTCGTAATATTTCGGTATGGCGGTGATTCCCAGGGCCGAAATACCGACGATCTGATCGAGCGTTTCCAGAAAACTTTGTCGTCCGGAAAATATCCATGTACCTTTGCCACCGTCAAAACTCCCTTCAAAAACCCCTCCCGCTCCCGCAAAGTGAGCAAGCGCACTGCCTGCGAACAGCCGCTCCCGATCTCCTTCCCGAAGAGAAATGTCCATAACTGAAGATAGTTTGTCGCCAAAATTCGCAGGAAAACCGCCTGTGGAAAAACGGATGTCCTCAATGAGATCCACATTCACCATATTGATCGGTCCACCGGAATTAAACTGATTGGGATAATGATTGGTCGTGGGGATTTCGATATGGTCCATCACCGTAAGATTTTCATCCGGTGCACCGCCGCGGACGAGCAGTTCATTGTTCTGATCGTTGCTGTTCGCAACGCTGGGAAGGTTTTGGATAATGCGCTGCATATCTTGCGCCGATCCGGGGGATCGTTTCACTTCAGCGCTGTTCAATCCTATGGTAGAGACGGGAGAAATACTCCCTTCGCTGGCGAAGTAATCCGCTTTGATCTCCACAAGACCGACCTGAACGGCTTCTTCATTCATCCGCATCTTCACCTTTGTGCTCCGTCCTGTCGAAACAACCACATTCGTGAGAATCGCGTGCTGGTATCCGACAAGTGTCGCCCGAAGACTGTATTCGCCGACAGGAACATTGTTGATGAAAAAATTTCCTTCAAGGTCTACCACAGCGCCAAGATTCGGTTTTTCCACAATCACAACATTAGCGCCGACGAGCGGTTGATTTGTTGTTCCATCGATTAGTTGACCACGGATGGAGCCTTCATATCTTTCTTGAGCGAATATCATCATCATTGGTAATAATAACACAACCATTGTGTGAAATGTTTTTATAAAATAGTGGTAAATCATTTTGCCTATCCTCCAGTAAAAGATAAGAATAAAATTCACTTCATAGTGTAAATTATTTTGATCCTTTGTTGAGGAAAATAAAAAGCCTGCCAAATATTTCGGCAGGCAAGAATGATATCCTATCTATTGAATTGCGTTAATCTCTACCAGGCATATTCATAACACTGCAGATTTACAGGCTGCGTGGGTTCTCCTTCAACGTGATAGAATGAAGTGGTTCCTTGGTATAATTTCCCTTTCCAAGAAATCAAATCGGTTTGTGCTACATAGTATCCAGTAGGCCAATCTTCATCCAATCCGGTCACCGCCCAATTTGCAGTTGAAGAAATAACAACTGATTTTTCATTGGGACCAGTGACGTTAACATGATATCCTGCTGCCGCTGGAAATAAAGTGGTGCCATTCGCTTGAAAAACTTGCCCTTGAACGACAATAGGTTGTAATAAAACAGTTGTGGGTAAAAATTTTGTAAATGATTGTAATCCCACGAAGGCCAACAATGTTAAGATACCAAATACAAAAAAAGAACTTCTTTTCATAAGTACTCCTAAAAATATATTGAGGGGAAGTGTGAATTGATGGGTTATCATTCGCAATGAAGATACCATGTGGAGGTGTGGTGTGGTATAGCGTAAACGGGGTAATTCTGATATCCCGTATTCACGGTATCACGTAATCACGTCTATACGGGTCACGTAAATGCGTGATGCGATCGTTTGAGAAATGAATGGCAGATATTATTGGTGCTGTAAAATTTTTGCAACTGCTTCTGTGCGGCTATGGACTTGCAGTTTTTCGTAAATATTGCGGAGGTGTGTATCGATAGTATGAACACTCAGGTATAATTGCTCGGCTATCTGTTGATTCGTATAGGATTTGATAACAAGATCGAGGATTTCCCGTTCGCGGGGAGAAAGCTTGTACTCCGCATTTGGAATACGGAGTGTCGAGAATGCCGTCAACACTTTGCGCGCGATAGAAGCGTTCATCGGAGAGCCGCCGGAAATCACTTCCCGAATTGACTGCAGGATCATTGCTTCCGATGTTGTTTTCAATAAATATCCGGAAGCACCCGCACAAATAGCATCAAAGACATGGTCATTATCATCAAATACTGTAATGATGATAATCTGGGCATCCGGTACCAGTATTTTGATTTTTTTGATTCCTTCGATGCCGTCCATCCCGGGAAGTCCGATATCCAACAGAAAAGCATCCGGGCGCTCATCGCGCACAAGCTGCTGGAGCGCCTGTTCACACGATGAAAACTCGCCCGTGCAGGACATGCCTTTTTCATCATTGATCAATGCAACAATGTTCTTTCTGAACAAGGCGTTGTCTTCTATGATCCAGATACGTACCGGCTTACCGCTTGTATTTTTTCGTCCTTTGATGTGCTGTGCTTTCATATAGAGGATAATTATTGCATTCTCAATCCTTAGTCAATATCAAAAACTTTATTCAATGGAAGTATCACGTGTTTACGCCATTTTTAAAATGATACGAATTGTCGTACCTTTTGATCGAGCGGAACGAATTTGCAGTTCCGCGCCGATTTCCTGTGCCCGTTTATGCATACTCAGTAGTCCGTTTCCATTGGCGCCGTTGTTCATTTCAAATCCGATACCATTATCATGTACTGACAATTGTATATGATGGGGATGCCGTGTGAACTCAATGATTACTTTGGCTGCATGCGAATGTTTCACGATGTTATGAAGGATCTCCTTGAAGATCAGAAAGATATTCCGTCGGATCTCCATCACCTCATGATCCAACGCCGCAATATCATCGGAAACAAAATGGACATCAAAACCGGTAAGCATTTTTGCGGCAATCTCCCGCAGGCGCATTTCCAGACTGACGACATCATCATACCGGGGATTGGTGTACCAGACGATGTCGCGAATATAGTCTGCCGTCTGCACTGCGGTTGCGGAAATAACTTTTAATTCCTCCCGTAAATCTCTGGACAATCCTTTTTTTCTTCCGACCCGCTGGCTGATGAGTGCGATGCTCCCAAGATTACTGCCAACTTCATCATGAAGATCGTTTGCGATGTTCAGCCGCTGATGCTGCAGTGCTTTCGAATGAAGTTCAGTGTCTTGTAAATTGCGCAACAATAGAAAAATGATTACCCCAATCAAGAGCAAGAATGGGATCAAATATTCTGCTTTTTTGTAAAATGGCGCCGGGATCGTTACGGCGGTGCGAAATATGTCATCCCTAAGGTTGCCGTAAATATCCCTCGGCTGAAGTTCTACAAGATGTTCGCCGTCGGACAGTTCGGCGATACGTATTTCACTTTGCTTTATCCA
>JBAYIS010000066.1:0-5955 GCA_041665525.1 Bacteroidota bacterium
CATTTAACTTAAAGAGCAATGACTTTAATTCGGATTTTTGAGATAGCTTCTAGTCAGTATTCAGCCAGAAATATATAGAGTAATCTAGGAAATTAACCTTGGTAGGTCAATCCCGTGAATACGCGATAGTATTTTGAGGATAGTTTACATCTTTTTTTCAACAGCATCCCAAAGAATCTCGGCAACATCGCGCACCTGTACCTTTTCCGCTGCCTCTTTTGCCTTAATGCCGTCATTCATCATCGTCATACAAAACGGACAGGCTGACGCAACTGTTGATGCGCCGGTGGCCAGTGCTTCTTCGGTTCGTTCGATGTTGATACGCTTACCGTGATGTTCTTCCATCCACATTCGCCCACCGCCGGCGCCGCAGCAAAGTCCTTTATCCTTTGTTCGGGGCATTTCCACCAGTTGTGCGCCAGTCGCTTGTAATGTAGCGCGGGGTGTTTCAACAACATCGTTATAGCGGGCAAGATAGCACGAATCGTGATAGGTAACTGTTTCTTTTTTCTTTTGTTCCAGCGGAATCTTGATTTTCCCTTCCTCCACCAACTGATTCAGGAAATCGGTATGATGCACTACTTCAAAATTCCCGCCGAACTGCGGATACTCTTTGGAAAGCGAATGGAAACAGTGCGGACAGGTGGCGACGACTTTTTTCACATTATACCGGTTCAGCGTTTCGATATTCTCCGCCATCATCGTCTGGGCAAGATATTCATTTCCCATTCTGCGGGCGGCGTCCCCATTGCACTTTTCTTCAGTGCCGAGTATCGCAAATGAAACACCGGCATGCTGCATCAGTTTTGAAAACGCAACGGAGACTTTCTTGTAGCGCGCATCATACGCGCCGGCGCAGCCGACCCAGAAGAGGACGTCGACATTCTTTGCATCACCCACGTCTGCCATTTTCGGAATGTTCAATCCTTCCGCCCAGTCCGCCCGCGTGGAATGCGAGAATCCCCACGGCGTGAAATTCCTTTCCAGATTGTCAAAAACAGTTTTCAATTCGGGTGGAAAACGGGATTCGTTCAGCACCAACGCGCGGCGCATATCCACAATCTCGTTCACATGTTCGATCATCACCGGACATTCATTCACGCAGGCCATACAGGTGGTGCAGGACCAGAGTTCATCCTCGGTAATGTAATTGTCCAAAAGTGTTTTTGACGCAATATCCTGATCTGATTCTAATTGACCTGCGATCATCAGCGGCGATTTTTCCGCCGTGCGATGGCGTGTGTCCACAATGATCTTCCGCGGTGACAACGGTTTGCCGGTGAGATTTGCGGGACAGACAGATTCGCATCGTCCGCATTCGGTGCAGGTGTATCCGTCCAATAACTGTTTCCAGGTAAGATCTTCCACATCCACTACGCCGAACTTCGTCAGCGTTTCATCCTGCAGATTGATCGGGGTGAGCGCTCCTTTCGGTTTCAGCGATGCGAAATAGACATTGGGAATGGAGGTGAGGACATGCAAGTGTTTGGAATAGGGGAGGTAGTTCAAAAATGCCAGCACCAGACCGATATGTCCCCACCAAAATACTTTTTCCGCAAGATAGGTTGACTGTTCATATCCAAACAGCGCTGAAAGATAGGACGAAACCGGAAATTGCATTCCAGCCTCGTACACTCCGATGGAAATGCGCGTTGCGTTTTGCAGTAAAGTGAAAGTCACGATCAAAAAGATCCAGCTGAGAATCATTGCGGCATCTTTGCTGCCGTGTGCATCCACCTGCAGGCGTTTCACTTTCGTAATGAATCGTCTCCACAATGAACCGATAACGCCGACCATGACCAGCAGACAGAAAATTTCCTGAGAAAATGTAATAACCGAGTATGCACCTCCGAGGAACGAGAATGAGAAATGTCCGGCAATTCCTTCTATAATGGATTCAATAACGACCAACGAGAGAGCAAGAAATCCCCAAAAGATCAGCAAGTGCAATGTTCCGGGAACCGGTTCACGCAATAATTTGGATTGCAGAATTGCAATCGTAAGGACATTCTTCAGACGTTTCGGGATATCTCCAAACCGGTCGTCCGGTTTTCCCAGTTTCAATGTGGCGATCAGCTTTCTTACGCTGACAATGAAGAATGCAATGGCTGCAAGGAAGAAAAGGATGAAGGCAATTTGATTCAGGTCCATGAGAGTATCCTTCTACGGTCATGCACGATGCGGCATGCAGTTACGGTACATTCAAAGCGACGAATGTTTTTCGCTCTTTGATATAATAAACTCTTTTTCCGTCCATGAAAAACGAATCGGGAACCGGGTAGGGGGTCGATCCGTTCAGGACATCAGAATATACTTTTTTGTTGGTTGTTGAGTCAATAATGGAAAGAGTGTTTTTTAATCCTTCGCCGGGCAAAGTGTTTTTGGAATACACATTCAGCAAGGTATATTTTCCATTGACAATGCACTCAGCACTTTGAAATCCCTCCACAGCGGAAGCAGTGGTCCAGACATCGCCATCGGCTTCTGTGACGCTTTCAGGGAATGTAAAATCAGTCCTTTCGTATTGCAGATTCTCTTCGATATCTTCCGGCAATTCGGCAAGTTCTTCCAATATCGCTCCGGTCCGGTCATCAATTCTATAATATACGCGGCGTTCGAACAGATCCTTATATCCATATACAAAAGGGGGTTGGATCGCCAGGAATGTGCAATCCGAATTCTTCCACAGCAGCTCACCTGTTTTCACATCCACAGCGATAATGTGTTTATGTTCAGGCATATCCGGTTTTTTATATCCATGCAGATACAGCCGGTCGCCGACAACCGCATCCAGACCGATCCACCATTGTTCGCCGAATGTCTTGTTTCTCCACAACGGCACTCCGGTAGAAGCATCAAGGCAAAAGAAGGTGACAGTTTTGGAATCGGTGTTTCGATCTTCGCCGATGATGACATCATTGCCGGAGAACATGATACGCCAGAGGATATTCTCCGCAGAAAATTTCCAGACGGGGGAGAGACGATTTGAAAAAAGAGAGAAGAACTTCATTTCAGTGAGAATGTACGTTAGAGATTTCTGAAATATTCGACAACTGT
Organism: Bacteroidota bacterium; assembly: GCA_041665525.1. Taxonomy (GTDB): domain Bacteria; phylum Bacteroidota; class Ignavibacteria; order UBA10030; family UBA8401; genus UBA8401. Next base: position 3,058 of record JBAYIS010000066.1, read on the forward strand.
GTCAAAGTCTTTTGTCATTTCGAGGAGCCCTATATTTTTCCTGTAGCGACGAGTCCTGTCACGAAGTGATGGCTTCGCCAAGGGGATCCTCCAAAGGAGTCCTTCGGACCTTTGGGAAAATCTAGCCTTTCACTCTGAGATTTTTCACCCCGCATATTGAAAAAATTCGGCGGTGTGAGAAATGACAGCTAAAGATCGCCGCTCCTTGAGATGACGAGTAAAGTATTTGGCGTGTTTAAAGTAGAGGAATATGAGGTGAGTTACAAATAAAAAGCGCCATCCCCGGGGAAATCAGATCCCGGGAATGGTGTTTCAAGAAGGAGGTTGTACCGTTGGTGGTTAGTTTTCGAAACCACCGGACATGATCGCCGAGATGATGGCGCCGAGGAATGCGATCCAGAGAACGATGCCGATCAGTGCGAAAATCAGCGTGGCTTTAGCAAAATTCGCCTTCGTCGGATTGGTTCCGGATCCGAATCCCCAAACGAAGAGCATCACAAATCCGACTAACGGAATTGCAGTGATAAGAAGTGTAATGATCCATTCTCCGATGGTGATGATCGGCGCATCGTTGAAATTGCGTTGTGTTGCAGTTTCCATGCTTCCTCCTTGATTAGTAAATACCATCCTTAGGAAATCGTGAATATTCAGCACAACTTACTTTTAAAACAGATTACTCATCCCGGCTTCGTCGGAGATTCGAAATGACAATTCTTCGCGGATCAAGAAACAGATTTAATCAACGCAGCAGTCTGTTGAGCAATCTGAATATTATAATCGAACGCGAGCGACCGATAATTCAGAATGTCGATCAGGGTGCCGATAAAACAGAATCCGAGCGTAAACAGGAAGAGGAGTCCCATCCCGGTCTGGTTCGTTAAAAAGCGCTGCACGCCGGCCACGCCGAAGAATCCCACCACGCACGCGATAAGGATCGTCTGTGTATCCTTTCGGCGGTTCATGTAGATGTTGGCAAATTGCTGCGCCTGAGTATCATTCATGTCCTTGATCAAACCTTGAACGTACGTCATTTCTTCCGGTTCGAGCATCGGTAATAGCTGTATTACGTTTGGCATGGCGGCTCCTGTTTTGAGTGAGATGCTGAAAATTTGCGGGGTCGTGAAAATCTGTAGGATAATAACTGGATGATGCGATGCAGTAGAATAACCAGCGCGGGAATCCCAAGAATATGCGATGTGAAGGAAGCTTCCAGATTTCCGTGAAGAAGATGCGCGATGGAATGTCCTAATCCGCAGCCGGGACAAAAATCAATCCCGAGGTTGAACAATGGACAGAAGGAAAACTGTTGCTGAGCGAACGGATCCACTATTGCAAAGTACGCAAGTGCGGAGGTCCAAATCACGACTTCGTAGTGCTGTTTGATGAATTGCATCATTATAGCGATCAGAATGTTGATGCGAAACTATGGCTTTTCATCCTGAGAAGCAAATGGTATTCCCGTATGTATTATGGACATCGGCCACAAAAGTTTGTAGATTCATATCAACTACCGCGATATATGCAGACAAAATTCCTCCATATCGTCTTCTCTTTCGTGATCCTCACTTCATTACTTCAGTCGCAATGGACACGGAACTATTCTCTGTATTATGAAACACTCGATGCCGGGAATATTACACTGTACCTTAACAATATTGGTAATTTAAATTCGGGGATGGGAGGAAGCCGGTTTCACGTTCCGAATTCTTTATTAACATATGTTGTGTTCGATCATGGCTTAACGATCATCGGGAAAATGAACGACACACTGCGTGCGCTGGTGAATCACTGGTATTCTCCTTTTTCTCCCGGACCGATCATTGACGGACTCCCTGCCATTCAGTCCCCAATGCGGGATACATTGCGATACAAATTGTACAAGATCAGCCGTAGTGATACAGTAGAATCGAATCCGGATTTTAAAAACTGGCCTGCTGATCTCGGAGCGCCGGACGACACCGCAGGCCGACCGATATTATATGGCGACCAAACTGTTTGGTCGATTTACAATGCAGCAGATTCCGGTTCGGCGCCGTACGTAATGCGATATGATAAGAATCGTTCGACACTTCCGTTGGAGATCCACCAATCCACATATTCGTATAAAACTCCTCCTCTCTTCTATCCATCGTTCATCAATGATGCAGTCTTTCTTGAATGGGTGATCATCAATAAAGGAACGAGTGCCATCGATTCCTGTTTTATCGGATTTTGGACTGATATCGATTTTAATAACTATGACAATCCTCCGGCAATCGATACAGCACTGCAATTCGGCTATAGCTATACTCCTTTAGATACGTTTCATCGTAAAGATATTCCATTAACGGTAGGATATACTTTTCTTTATGGACCACAGGTGTCCGCAGCAGGAGAACAGGCGATATTCGGAAACCGAATAGTCATGAATAAAAAGAATTTACCCATGACCAGTTTCTGGGGTATTGGAGATGACAGTTACGGTGATGGATCATATTATGGCCATCCATATTCTGTCGGCACGCTTTGGAACGTTGCCCGCGGCCTGTATCCGGATGGTAAACCAATTATAGATACACTTGAAAACATCGTCACCCGGTTTCCCTATTCCGGCGATCCCGTTACGCAGAAAGGATGGCTTTTCCCAAAGAATAGACTGAGCGGAGGTGCCGGCTTTGAGTTTTTCTCCGGCCCGCTGACAATTGCACCGAACGATACACAATGGATGATGATTGCGTTAATTGCAAACGTTGGAACCGATGCAAAGGAAAGTATTCAACAGCTCCGGTTGAAAGCACAGTTTTTACGAGAAATGAGTGTCAACGAGATTCGCGGGAGAGGTTTTGACTGGTCGGATTCTGTTGAAACAAAAAAACCTGTTCCCAGTTTCTACGAACTTCATCAAAACTATCCCAATCC
>JBAYIS010000067.1:0-5900 GCA_041665525.1 Bacteroidota bacterium
GGATCTGCTCAGCACGATTGGATTCCGCAGACATTCTAAGGTACTTAAATTGCAGTGAGAAATCCAAGCGATCGCGTACCGGGTAATAATTCGACATCATGCTCAGAACGGAAATTTTATTGTCTTTGAACAAGAGTGTGTTGTCCGTTTTATTTTTTAGGAATATTTTCGAGCATTATTTGACGAAATATGATTTTAAAAACATTCGCCACATCGATCCAAAACAGATATAGAATTTACGGAGATACTGAATGATGATTGAATAGAATGAGACTTGTAATGTGAAATACTTCAGATTGAATTTCTCCTGCCGTTCGGAAAATAAAAATGCGGAACACCGGCAGATGTTCCGCATTAATAATTCACCTGACGGCGAAATGCTACCAGGTCTTTACTTCTCCCGGTTCGAATCGGGAAATTTCAGCTGCTCTGCTTTTTCCTCGGATAATGGAGGGGACGGAGAGGAGCGCCTCCTGAGGGTTGTCTGCTTCGATCATAGCGTACCCGGTATGGTCGCCGGACTTACATCCCCAGTAATAATGAGTCAGGTAACCAATGGCCAGAGTGAGTTTGACCACTTTACTGCAATCTTCTTCGGTGTGCGGTGAAACGACGAGAAATTGTTTCATGATAACTCCCGATGATGATGATTTGCAGAAAAACTACAATTCTTCGATTAAAAAATCATCACAAAAAGATCACGGCATGCCGGGTCATATCAATGTGGCTGATTCTCTGGAAATCCTGTGTTTGTCAATCCACCATCCCCACAACACAAACAGCCACATAGCATTGCCGGCAACAGCAATCATTTCAACGTTTGGCGGCGGGGGGCCGAAGAGATTCCCGAGATGCATCGCGGTAAGAAAGATGAGCAAGGAAGCAAGCGCATATGTTCCTGTTTTGTCTGCCGCTTTTGTCGCGGCCATATAGAGATATGCACCGATGCCGAACATTCCGAATTCCACAGCCATCGTTCCTGCGAAACTGTTCCAGAGTCCCAGACCGAATTTTGTCGATGCACTGGTCGTCAACGGAAGATCCGGCCGATGCGACAGCAGGTCGAGCAGCCAGTGACTAAAGACCACCAGACCAAGCACCACTGCTTCGCGCGGCAGCCGTTTAATGAAATAATATATTCCGCCGAAAAGCAGGGACCAGCTTACAGCACCAAGAAGGCTGTGTGTGATGGGATAATCATAAAAGTCGAGCGGTGTGACGACAGTATTGCCGATGTCGATCCGGACATGCTCCAATCCAAGCAATAACATCACCGGCCAGATTAGATCCACCAGTTGTGCGCCGGCGATCAGCACCGCCAGAGATGTTTTCGGCGCTGCTTTTTTTGCCGCGAGCGCTACTGCAAAGTGTCCAATAAACATTTCTTCTCCTTATGTTTCGCCGATAAAAAAAATCCCCAAGATATTCTCTTGAGGATCTGATGTTTGTGTAATTCAGGAGCTCAATCCATTTCTTGTCCCTGATCATTTTCCATGAACGCCTGCAATTTTTCCCCCAGCCATCCGCCAAGCAGAGAGAGAACGAAACCGACTGCAAGACCTTCCAGTACGTAGAACGATTCATCTGCCATGAGCAGCGAGAATGAATAGAGGAACACAGCGTTCAGCACTACGCTCAACACGCCGGCCAGTCCCGCTTCCATAATCGTCACACCGGGTGAAAAATACCCCACGAGCAATCCGGCAAATAAGAAACTTGCACCAAGCGCCATAATGATTCCGCCAACGCCGAACTTTAGCAGTGCAAATCCGCCGATCACGAAAAAGGCATTCAGAATAAATGCGATAACGGTTCCGGCAACGATCCATCCCCACTGCAGCCCTCCTTTTTTATCATCTTCCAGTTCCTTCACCAGTTCTTCAGGAGTGATCTGGATCTGCTCTCCTACCCAACCGCCGATCAATCCTAAAATCAGGCCGATGATCGGAGCTCCAATCATTTCCGTTGTTGTAAATGAATACCCGAATGATGACGACAGAAGAAATCCTGTTACGAAAAGCGTTACGATTCCGCCGATTGCCGGTTCTTTTAAGGTGTACCCTTCGGATTTATAACCGATGATAATACCCATTACAACAAATCCGAGCAGCGACATGTAGGTGGGGATCAGCGGCATATGAAACGTTTTTGCAATCATAAGAAACAAAGAAAGGCAGAGCGCTGTTCCGGCGATGATACCAGTAATGATCCATTTCCACTCCAATCCTCCTTTGGATGCGGTGGCTTCTGTCGTCATTGAAAAACTCCTCATTAGTGAATATAATTGGTGGGCAATAAACTGCGTGAATTTCCGCAATTCCTCTTTCAAAGTCAAGAAACGAATATTTGCAGGGCGGTTACATGTCCGCAGAATCGACGATATGCATCAAATCTTCAATCTCGCCGAAACTCCAGTTTACTTTGTTGCAGAGGATGATGATCGTCGTATGGTCGTCCAGCCGGCGGACAAAAAGCGAATTGTATCCGCGCCACCAGCCGCCGTGATAGACGATCTTGCTTCCGTCGGATAAGGTGTCAATTCGGAAACCGTAACCATAATTGTTATCCCGCTTGTAGTCATAGCTTGCCGGGGTGAATGCTTCATCCAGTGTGGATTGCGTGACAATCTTTTCCGAATACAGCGCCTGATCCCACAGAAACATATCTTCGACCGTAGAGAAGATTCCTTTATCGCCGGTCACGCCGTCCAGAAAATCAATGTATGCTTTACGCCGATTCTTATTGTATCCCTTCGTTTCGTATTCGGTTGTCTTCCTGTTCCGCGGATTGTAGACAAACGTACTGTGCATCCCCAGCGGCTGGAAGATGTTCTGTTCCATATACTCATCAAACGGCAGACCGGAAATGCGTTCAACGATCAGCGCAAGCATCGCATAGCCGGTGTTGCTGTATTTGTACCGTCTATCTGGCGTAAATTCGGGATGGGGTTTGTATTTAATCATTAGATTCAGCACGTGCTCGTTGGTAAGGTATTCCTTCCGTTTTTTCCAATATTTACCGGAAAAATACATGTAATTCGGCAGACCGGAGCGGTGCGACAGCAGCTGTTTGATAGTGATATTCTTATATGGAAAGTCGGGAATGAATTTCTGAATGGTATCCGTATATTCTAATTTTCCCTGTTCATGCAACATCATCACCGCAACGGCAGTGAACTGTTTCGAGACCGAGGCAATTTGAAAGACCGACCTAATATTGAGCGGTTCTTTCGTCTTCAAATCGGAATATCCGAAGGAATTCTTATAGATAGCATTGCCATGAATGCCAACCAGGACATTGCCATTGAATCCTTTTCGCCGCGCGACTTCACTGAATAACGAATCAAACCGCGTGGCAATAACAACGGAGCGGGGTTCAACGTTTCTGGTGTTTTCGGGAAGGGACGATTTTTCCGTTTTTTCGGAGAAAAAAGGGAATGCGGATAACTGTAATAACGCTAAGAGTAGAAACTGTGCCAATCTGCCTCAGTCCATTGTGAAAAAATACTTCAGAGTGTCTTTACGCTAAAAACACTGCTACAAAAATACGCATCTGGGCGCTATAAAACAACCCTGCTGAGGAGTAGGTATAGGACACCTTTGAGGTGTCCTATACCTTTTACTTTTACTGAATCAATCGAGAGTTGTAGGACACCTTAAAAGAGGTTCTACAACTACAAAAACAGTTGCATTAATCTGTAACTGCACCCAAAGAACTTGTGGAAACCAGCTTGGCATATTTTGCCATCACGCCTCGATCGTATTTGATCTTTCTCGGTTGCCAGGAAGCTCTTCTCCGCTCTAATTCGCTCGCATCGACATTCAACTGCAACAGATTTTTCGTCGCATCGATTGTGATCGAATCCCCTTCGTTAACGAGAGCGATCGTTCCGCCGACTGCTGCTTCCGGAGCGACATGTCCGACAACAAGCCCGTATGTTCCACCGGAAAAGCGTCCATCAGTAATAAGTCCAACCTTGTCCCCGAGCCCCGCGCCGATGATCGCCGATGTCGGTGCCAGCATTTCACGCATGCCGGGACCACCTTTCGGTCCTTCATACCGTATTACGAGAATATCCCCCGCATTGATTTTGTTTCCGGTGATCGCTTCCATTGCCAGTTCTTCAGAATCGAAGATGCGCGCCGGGCCGGTGATAACAGGATTTTTCACTCCTGTCACTTTTGCAACGGCACCTTCCGTGGCGAGATTTCCTTTCAGGATAATGAGATGCCCTTCTTTATAGAGAGGTTGATTGAATGGATGAATTACTTGCTGGTCCGCACGCGGTTCATTCGGAACATCGTTCAGCACTTCCGCGATGGTTTGTCCGGTCACTGTCAAGCAGTCGCCGTGCAGCAATCCGTTCGCCAGCAGCATCTTCATCACCTGCGGTACACCTCCTGCTTTGTGGAAATCGACCACGAGATATTTTCCGCTTGGTTTCAGATCGCAGAGTACCGGTACTTTTTTCCTGATCGTTTCGAAATCGTCGATGGTCAACGGAATCTTTGCCGCATGGGCAATGGCAAGGAAATGGAGCACCGCATTTGTCGATCCGCCGATGGCGTTGATGACGGTGATGGCGTTCTCGATGGACTTTCGAGTGATGATGTCGAGCGGGCGGATATTCTTCTTCACCGCGTTCATCAGCACTTTTCCCGATTGGTATGCGCTGTCCGATTTTTCTTTGTCTTCTGCCGCCATCGTGGAGGAGTACATCAAACTCATACCCATCGCTTCGAATGCGGAAGACATGGTATTCGCAGTGTACATGCCGCCGCACGATCCGGCGCCGGGACAGGAGAAGCATTCCACTTCTTTCAATTCCGCTTCGGAAATTTTTCCCGCGCTGAATTGTCCTACCGCTTCGAAGGCGCTGACAATGTTCAGATCCCGGCCATCCTTCGGATGGCGTCCCGGTTTGATGGTGCCGCCGTACACATACACAGAAGGGATATTCATGCGCGCCATTGCGATCATTCCCCCCGGCATATTCTTGTCGCAGCCCCCGATGGCGATCACGGCATCCATGCACTGTGCGTTACACGCCGTCTCGATGGAATCCGCAATCACCTCGCGCGACACAAGCGAGAATTTCATTCCTTCCGTTCCCATGGCAATACCGTCGCTGGCGGTAATCGTGCCGAACGATTGGGGCATGCCGCCGGATTCTTTAATTCCTTTTTCTGCAATTGCCGTCAGTTCGTTCAAACCCATATTGCACGGAGTGATGGTGGAAAAACCGTTTGCCACACCGACGATAGGTTTTGAAAAATCATTATCTCCAAAACCCACTGCCCGGAGCATGGCTCTGTTCGGTGTTCGGTTTGTACCTTGTGTGATTATTTTACTGCGGTCGTTCGTCATATAAAAATGCCTTTTTCTTTCTGATTTGCATGATTTCTCTCTATAGAATGTAGTTTTTTTTAGATCATTTCCAAGTCCGCCCGCGACATGAAAAGAATTTAAGAATAAGTGTAGGAAATGTGGTTAAGTAGCATTATCTTATTACATCAATTAACAGTACACCGTAATAGCTCCTTCGGGAGTCTTCTGCTCAGTAGCGTTGTAAGAGCCGCTTGATTTACAGTTTGATGGATCGTTATTCCTCTTTCTTCAGAACACACCATCATCGAGAAGCCGCTTTTGAAATTTAAAGCGAGTAAGGTAACTAAGACGGTATTCTCGGGGTACACCAGTCCGGAGGTCTTGCCGGACAACATAAATGAAAGGATGTGTTCCATGGAAAAAGGAACAGTCAAATGGTTCAACGGAACAAAAGGTTTCGGTTTTATTTCACGGCCTAACGGCGAAGATGTATTCGTACACTTCAAAGCGATCGTCGGCGAAGGATACAAAAACCTGAACGAAGGCGACAAAGTCGAATTCGACGTTGAACA
>JBAYIS010000068.1:0-5738 GCA_041665525.1 Bacteroidota bacterium
ACCCTTATCCCACACACCGTTGTTATTCAGATCATGATACGGAGCGCCGAGATCGCCCGGCCAATTGAAATAATCAGCATCCTTAATACCACGTGTGATTTTATAGAGATGATATTCCGGTTTTGCAGGATCATCCGCCGCGGAGGGATCATTCGTGGAAGTATTGAATGTGGAGATGATTTTGCCTGGACGGAATTCACTCTGGTAATACATTACCGCGGTGCGGAGAGAATCGGACGGCTTGTGTTTTCCCACAATCCAAAGCCCGGAAGAGTAAACGGCCCTTATTTGTGTTCCTTTTGGCCAATGTAATCCCGGACTTGCCGTGTTCCAATAATCAGCGAAGACTCCATCATTGGAGATGGCAGCACCCACCGTGTTCGCATCTGTCGATTTCCATCCCTGAAGAATTGCAGGGGTTGTTTCTTTGGAGAGTCGTTGAGGGAATAAGAGTCCCAGAGGCAGAAGAATGATGATCACGATAACAGAAAATCTATTTGGAATGAAATACATTGTTAAGCCTTTGTATTATGATGGGGGAAATATTTTTTTCTGAACTTCAAACTATTTCAGCATCAGCATTTTCTTTGCGATTCTTGTTCCCTCTGCTTCCAGTCGGTAGAAATACATTCCGCTGGCGACAGAGCTGTTTGTGTCGTCTGTTCCATCCCACAAGAGTTCAAACGTTCCTACGTCGCGTGATTCGCTGATAAGTGTTTTCACTTTCTGTCCAAGAACATTGTACACTTCTACACTAACAAAGGAACTGACCGGGAGTGAAAACCGGAGAGTGGTTGTTGGATTGAACGGATTGGGATAGTTCTGATATAATCGATACTCCGTTGGAGCGGTGATTTCCCTGATTTGTATGTTCATCGGATTGAAAACGAATGCATCGCGGGATGAGAGCGGCGGTGTGTATTCGATAATAAAATTTCCGGTGTCGTTTAAAGGCGGCGACCAAGAGTAGAGAGAGAAATAATAATAAAACGGGAGCACATCCCAAGATTTTAATTGAGGGAAGAGATCTGTTCCACCGTTTGCCGGATCGTAGAGAATGCCATTATCCGAATACGGATCGGACATAACATAGAGAACATCATTCTTGAAAATAGTAAACAGTGAAGTATTTGTCGTATCGCTGCGATATAATACAACAGTAAGCTTTCGTGGGGGAGTTACGCTGATATCATAAGCCGCAAATGGAACCTGGATAAATCCTAAAAACTTGAATTTCGTCGAGTATAAATACGCTTTTTGCGACCTCTCTGCAACTGTCGTATCAAAAGTAAACGCTTCACCCGGATCGAACGTTTGATTGTTATTGATGTCAGTAAACCCAGTCCGTTTTCCAAATTTTACTGCCACATTGGGAATATCGGCGATATGAACAGTTGAAAGGCGAAATCCATATTCTGGATATGATGCCACGCTTTTCATCCACCAGTCATTTGGTGGAAACTGATATTTGAAACGTATCTCGGGATCGGACTGAAGTGTTTTTATCTTTATTTTGAATCCTTCTGTTACCTGCAAGAGATGATTTACACTGTTCGTATCTGAATTAAAACCAAAGTAAAAAGAAGGAATCACGATTCTATTCTCGGTTGAGTCCTTCAACTGCAATCCATAATTGAATCCACCCATCCAACCGTAACGCCCTGAATCGATTCCCTGCAACACATAGAGATTATTTTTTACCGCATTCCTGTCGGTTATGATGATATCAAAATCCACCGGCGCTTTGCCGCTCAACCGTGACGCAGCGGCTATTCGCTGATCCGTCTGCACGACCGGAAATGTGACGGAGTCGATCCATTGATTTCGAGCTGAATCCTGAAGCAAAATGTGTTTTGTAATTGTAGTTTCTGTATAGTTCGATGGTACGGTAATACTGAGATATCGGCCATATCGTGCCGCATCGTAGATATTCGAAGTTGTATCATGTGCCCGGATTGTATCCAGATCGATCGCCGAATGATCGACACTCAGCTGCATTCGACCGATAGGAAATGCATGAGGATTGTACACATCCACACCGAACCGGATATTTTCTCCCGGATCGACTTTTCCATCATGATTCAGATCGTCCGAATAGATGGCCGGCTCGGAGATTGAAACTGTTGAAAGAGGTATATGTTCTTCGACAGTTCGCCAGATATATGATTTGCCGTTGATGTCTGTTAGCGTTGCATTGATGGAAACAGGGAGAGGACTTGCCGGCAATACGACGGTGTTGGAAAAGATGCCGTCATGTGCTTCCGTATCGTTATGAAATCCATCATCAAAGAGAGAAACGGTTTTCAATGGTGCTGTCGTTGGATCATTGACGATATCGACAGTAATTTGAGTGAAATCGGTGCTGTGCATGTTGCATGCAATTGCTATTGTTACGGAATCTTCTTTGTTCGTACATGTCTGCGACCACTGCGGTGTCTTCGCTGCAGGGTGATAAAAGGTACGAATGATGCCGGCAGCATCACGCAAATGTCGGAAACTCTCCAATCGATCTTTCCCCGGAGCGATCACAATTGCCGCATTTACTTCCTGAGTGTCACCTGGGGCAAACGAAATAGGTCCCAATGAAAGTAATGATCGTACATCCGCTGGCGAAATGCCTGAACCGATTCTAGTCCAGCCGGAATTGGTGGTGGGATCGCCGGTAAATGCAAATCGATCAGGCACTCCTGTTATAGGATTTATATTAGGATTGCCGGTGACTTTTTGTAATCCTCGCAGATAATTAAATGCTGAAATAGGATATGTCGGATATCCAAGCGGCGGATCACCAAATTCTAAGGCTCCTTTGATATAGACAGGATACGCGTACGGTCGTATCGACGGATTTCCCCCGAGTAAAACCGTTCCCACCGATGGCGGTTCGGAGCCGTATCCATTACTGCCAGCATCAAAATTATCTCCATTCAGTACGTACGCCAACGAAAGTGTTGAGTCATAGCCATCGACATCATCATTGGCGTCTCCCATGTCGACATCCGAAAACAAACCGATAAACAGGCTGTCGTATACTGCGTCGCTTTTGTTAATGATTTTCCACTGAACAAACATAGTATTTTCCAGTGGTCCCACGTGATCAAAACCATAGTACATTGCATGGACCTCTATTCCCATTGGCTGTGTTGTCCCGCACATTGTGTGTGCGACAGAATCAAGATCGTTATAGACACACCATAATGTCTGATCACCAAACAGTTTTGGAGAATCGATTCCCTGATCCCATTGACCATTTTTATTCAGATCGTTGTATGGTGCTCCAAATTGTCCGGGCCATTGTGCATAATCGGGATTGTTCAGTGCTGTGTCATGTTTATTGATTTTGTAAATCCGAAACACACTTTCATTTGGATCCATAGCGACGGAAACGTCATTAGTGGAAGTATTAAACGTTCCAATGATAGGTCCCGGTTTAAACTCTGAATCATATTGCTGAACGGCAGTTCTGAGAGCACCAGTGGGAGCATGTTTTCCAACGATCAAGATTCCGGAGGTAAATATTGCTGTTTTAAAGCTGTATTTTGGCCAGGTCAAACCGGATGAACTTGTAAGGCGATAGTCTGAATATGGCCCGTCATTTGAAATTGTCGATCGAATCTTATTAACATCAAAGAAAGTCCACTGTCTTACCGACGAAGTCTTTTGCATTGATATTGGAGTTTTCTTGCCGGGTTCTTCCGCGGAATAAAGAAGGGAGATACAAAGTAACCAGGTGAGGGTTTTCATGGTCGTTACTTTTGATTGACAAACAAAAAAGGAGAGTAAAAGTTGATATTAAAGACCTACTTTTACAAAAAGTGATTATTTCTGAAATAGTATTATAGAGTAATGTAGGAAATTACCCCAGGTAGGTCAATCCCGTGAATACGTGATAGTATTTATTGGGCTTTTTCTAATCGCCAGGACAAAATATAAAAGAAGCGAGAAAAATTACATTCTTCTGAAATATCGAAAAATATCTATTTCAGCAGTAGCATCCTTTTTGTGATACGCAATTCATTTGTTTCCAGTCGGTAGAAATATATGCCGCCGGCAACGGAGTTGTTCGCATCGTCTGTTCCATCCCAAAATACCTGGTACGATCCCTTATCGCGCGATTCGCTGATAAGTGTTTTTACCTTCTGTCCAAGAACATTGTACACGGCAATTGTAACAAAGGAACCAGTCGGGAGAGTGTATTTGATGGTTGTGGTTGGATTGAAAGGATTGGGGAAGTTTTGTTCCAATGTAAAATCGGTGAGTACTTGTTCATTGTCGGCAACGGTAACGAGAAAATTATTTTGATACGCAGCTTTTACTTCTGCCGCATAATTTCTCAGGAGGGTGATACTATGTAACCGGTCGCTGCCGCGGCTGATGATGAAAGCAGCATTTACTTCCTGTGTATCTCCCGGGGCAAGGGTGATCGGGCCGAGAGAGAAAAACGAACGCGCATCCCCAGGGAGAAATTGAGAAACGGCCCATGTCCATCCTTGATTCGTGACTGGATCTCCCGTGAATGCAAATCGTGTTTGTTGATTTGTCACTGGATCTACATAGGGTTGAGCAAAATCTCGTGATAATCCCCGGGCATAATTAAAAACGCTTTGCGGAAATGTTAGTCCTCCCATTGGAAGATCAGAATAATCACCCAAGGTTTTTACCCAGAACGTATGGGAATATGGCTGCACTGCCGGCGTTGCCTCGAGAAATAGCGTACCAACTGACGGGGGAGTGCTGCCGTATCCGTGTCCGGTACCGTCAAAGTCATCCCCATTATAGACATACGCCAGCGATAACGTCGTATCATATCCGGTAACATCATCCCCGCCGTCTCCCATATCGACATCGGAAAACATACCAACAAAGAGACTGTCATATTGCGCATCGCTTTTATTGATGATCTTCCATTGTATCAGCATGGTGTTTCCCACTGGAGCGGACCGGTTAAAGCCATAATACGCTGTCTGTATTTCAAGTCCCATCGGTGGTGAAGCACCGATGCTTTCGTGTGCAGCGGTATCAAGATCATTGACCACTGACCACAACATCTGATCGCCTAACAATTGTGGCGTATCGATTCCTTTATCCCATTGACCATTGTTGTTTACATCATGATAGGGAGCACCGAGATCACCCGGCCAGTTTGCAAAGTCGGGATTTGTGACGGCATTATCACCAATGGTAATCTTGTAAATTCTATACGTTGTATCATTTCTGTCTGCAGCAACCGATACATCGTTCGTCGATGTATTGAATGTGCCAAGAATTGGACCCGGTTGTAATTCCGATCGGAAGTACTCTGCTGCGGTTCGAAGTTTGTTCGTTGGTTGATGTTTCCCGACAATGATCAAGCCGGCGGTATACATAGCGATGGAAGAAGAATCTTTCGGCCAGTATACTCCACCGTGCCCATCTTCTCGGCTGTCGGAATACACTCCATCATCTGCAATCACCGATCGAATGGTATTACCATCGAAATGCTTCCAACGCGTCGCTGCCGCTGTTTTAAATATTTGGGGATGATGTTTGTTTGGAAGTTCAGCGCCAAGAAGAAATGAACATAGAAGCAGCAGGAGAAGGTTTTTCATGAATGTTTCCTCTTTCAAGAGGAGCGAAAGCATTTAACTTAAAGAGCAATGACTTTAATTCGGATTTTTGAGATAGCTTCTAGTCAGTATTCAGCCAGAAATATATAGAGTAATCTAGGAAATTAACCTTGGTAGGTCAATCCCGTGAATACG
>JBAYIS010000069.1:0-5689 GCA_041665525.1 Bacteroidota bacterium
AAAATTCCCGGCATCGGGATTCGAAATGACTGCCCCTTGCTTTGTCATTTCGAGGAGCTTCATATTTTCTCCAAAAGCGACGAGAAATCTCCCTTTACACTCTAAGATTTCTCACCCCGACTGCGTCGGGGATTCGAAATGACAACTGTTCTCCTCTGTCATTGCGAGGGAACTCACTATTTTTCAATCCTTGCGACCGAAGTCCCGTAGTACGGGATGCTGTTCTTTCTCAATCTTAATACGGCACAATCTGAGCATCGGCCCCTCCCGCAGATCGCTTCGCCCGCCTGAACGACGAAGTCGGGCAGGTCGTGGTACAAAGCACCACTCCTCGCGATGACACTATGAAACAAACTCTTCTCCGTGCCCTCCGTGACCTCTGTGGTGCAATTCCTTAGCACGGACTTTCGTCATTCCCTACATCAACACACACGCAGCGCACTCTTTCGGCTTTGAAGGAGCGATGGATTTTTGAAACTCAGCGATCGTATCAACAACGTACCGGATCTGTTCCACAGTCAATTCGGGATAGATCGGCAGTGCCACAGAATCCGCCGCTGCACAATTCGCTACAGGATAATCCGTATCAATTGGTTTGAGATATGAAAAACATTCCTGCCGGTGGAACGGCACCGGATAGTAAATCTCGTTGCCAATTCCTTTTTGCGTCAGAAAATCACGCAAAGCATTGCGCTTCTCCACTCGAATAACAAATTGATTATAGATATGATAATTTTTATGACCACTCTCTTTATATTTCGCACCGGGGAGAAGTACGCTGTTCTTCGCATCGAATTTTAACACCCCTTCCTTTTCCGCACAACCGGTCTCGATAAAATATTTAGTGTACAATGCGGCATTCTCGCGGCGCTTCGCGGACCAGCTGTCTAAATGGGGAAGTTTTACATTCAATACCGCCGCCTGGATTGCGTCGAGACGGAAATTTCCCCCGATCACTTTGTGATAATATTTCGGTTTGCCCCCGTGCACGCGCATAATCTTCAGCCGTTCCGCCAGTTCATCATTATTGGTTGTTACCAGCCCGCCGTCGCCAAAGCATCCCAGATTCTTGCTGGGAAAGAACGAGAAGCATCCGATATCGCCGATCGTGCCGACCTGGCGTCCATCGCTGTACTGCACGCCGATTGCTTGTGCAGCATCTTCGATAACAATAAGATGGTGTTTCTTTGCAATCTCCATAATTGGATTCATGTCGGCGCTCTGTCCGTACAGATGCACGGGAATGATCGCCTTCGTTTTCGACGTAATCTTTTTTTCGATCTGCGTCGGATCGATGTTGAATGTTGTCTTATCGCAATCCACAAAAACCGGAAAGGCATTGAGACGCGAAACTGCACCGGCGGTCGCGAAGAACGAATAGGTCGGAACGATCACTTCGTCCCCCGGTTTGATGTCGATCGCCATCAGCGCCAGCAACAGAGCATCAGTGCCGGACGAGACGCCAAGCGAATGCTTGCAACCGATATAGGCGGACATCGCCTGTTCCATTTTTTCCACTTCGGGACCAAGAATAAAGTATTGCGATTCCGCAACGCGGATCAATGCTGCATCGATTTCTGACTTAATGGTTTTATACTGCGCTTTAAGGTCTAACAAAGGTACGTTCATAATAAATGTTAAATTCTTAATGTTGAATGTTGAATAATTTATTCTTGAGAAGTTTTGACAATAGATGTTAATATTTTAATGATTTCATCTATCTTGTTGATATAAACTGAATAATCCCCTTTCACTAGTTGGCTTTGTTGTAATAATCGAAGCCAATACTGAGTTTCGCGCGCTTCTTTAGAAGCAATTGCCATTTTTGCCGTAAAATCTTTTTTGGTCTGTCCTGCTGTTGCTTCCGCTACATTCGCACCAATACTCGTTCCGCTTCGAAAAAGTTGTTTTGACAAAACATATTCATGTTGTTCCTGAAGAATTTTATATAACGCAATAATGTCGAGTGAAAATTGGAATGTCTTTTCAACAATAATATTTTGCTTCATGAAGATTCTTCGTACCCCTCACTATTCAACATTGAGAATTCAACATTCAACATTCGCCTTATATTTCCGAGACCCTTCCGTTCTCCAGTTTATACGTTTTCTTCGTGCGTTCACAGTGTGCGATTCCTTCCTTGTCAAACTCCAGTTTCTTTCCTGCTTCACTCCACCATCCTTTAATGCGGGCGGGATTTCCCATAACGAGAGCAAAGTCTGGGACATCTTTCGTCACAACAGATCCGGCTGCAATCATAGCGAAGCGTCCAATCGTGATACCGCAGACAATCGTCGAATTTGCACCGAGCGATGCTCCCTCTTTCACCAGGGTCTTGATATAAAACTCTGCTCCGACCTGAGGATATTTGGATCGCGGATTCAGAATATTCGTGAAGACCATCGATGGTCCGCAGAAGACGTAATCTTCCAGTTCTACACCTTCATAGACGGAGACATTGTTTTGAATCTTCACGAAATTGCCGATGGCGACATTGTTGGCAATATTCACATTCTGTCCAAGGACGCATTTTTTTCCAAGCTTTGAGCCCGATTGCACATGAGAAAAATGCCAGATCTTGGTTCCTTCGCCGATCTGGACATTATCATCCACAACGGCATATTGATTCACATAAAACTTTTTTTCTTCAGACATGATGTAACCTTTTCGTTGCTTCGTCCAGTATTTTTAAAACGTCGATGGCATGCTGACCGTCAGCAAGAGGACGTTTGTTGTTGGTGATACAATCGTAAAAATGTTTATGCTCTTCTGCCAGCGGCTGGGCGGTATCGAACGGAATCGATTCGTATTCTCCTTCGAACTTCTGTATTCCGGACGCCGTTTGTTTAAATCCTTTTGGATAGAACTTCAGCTTGTCGGCCGGAAGACTGTCCTCGAAAACAAACATTCCGGCATCCCCGATCACGACCATCCGTTGCTCTTTAAAGGGATGCAGCCAGCTGACAAAGATATGTGCGTGGACATTGCCGGGATATTTCAGATAGGTGATCGTCGTATCTTCGATTCCATCCTGCACAAACTGGGCTCCATGCGACGCGACCTCTGTCGGAATCGTTCCAGTCAGCAGTTGTATAATGGAAATATCATGCGGGGCAAAACTCCACAAGACATTCTCCTCACTGCGGATCGCACCCAGGTTCAGCCGGTTGCTGTAGATATACTGCAATTTCCCGATCTTCCCGGCATCCACCATTCGTTTCATCGTTACGACGGCAGGATGAAACAGCAGCACATGCCCGACCATCAGGCGCAAATTATTTTTTAACGCTATCTGCTGCAATTCTTCTGCTTGTGAGACAAGAAGCGTTATCGGTTTTTCCACCAGCACATGCTTGCCGCGTTCCAGGCATTGTTTCGCAACCGAATAATGCGTCTCAGCCGGCGTCGCGATGATCACACCGCGTATTGAGTCGTCATTCAGAATCTGCGAAATATCAGTCGTGAACGGAATTGATGCAGCAATGTGCTTTACCCGCTCTTCCGCCTGCGGATTGGTATCGAACACGTACCGGAGCCGTTCGCCAAGCAAACCGTAAGCTGTCCGGACATGATTAATTCCCCACCGTCCACAACCGATTACTGCTATCTGCATTGATTCGTGCATCATTTACGCCTTGAACAGATTCTTGAGTTTTTGATTCACGACATTCCTTGTATCAACAATCGGAATGGAGAATTTGGAGAAATCCATCGCATAATATTCCGTGTGGTTTGTCGCGATCAGCAGCAGATCGAAATCTTGCGAGACTGGTACGGACTTCTTTCCTGTATAATGAGCATGCTCACGCGTCGGCTGAATGATTGGAATATTCGGATCATTGAACTCGACGATTGCGCCCTTTGCTTCCAGTTTTTCCATTAAATGAAACGAAGGAGATTCACGATAGTCATCAACATTTGCTTTGTATGCCAAACCGAGTACGAGTATTTTAGAACCCTTCAACGCTTTGCCATACTCGTTTAACACTTCCATAACGCGGGAGACAACGAAGTCCGGCATTGCGGTATTGATTTCTCCCGCCAGTTCAATAAATTTCGTGGTGACGCCAAACTCACGCGCTTTCCATGTAAGATAGAATGGATCGATGGGAATGCAGTGACCGCCCAATCCCGGTCCGGGATAGAACGGCATGAAACCGAACGGCTTCGTCTTTGCCGCTTCGATCACTTCCCAGATATCGATCCCCATTTTCATGAAGGTCACTTTGAGTTCATTCACCAATGCGATATTCACTGAGCGGAAAATGTTTTCCATCAATTTTGTTGCTTCGGCAACCTGTGTCGAAGAGACAGGAACAGTCTTAACAACGATCTTGCTGTAGAGCGCATCGACCACTTCCAATCCTTCCGGTGTTGATGCGCCAACCACCTTGGGAATTGTTTCCGTACGAAAGTTGGGATTGTTCGGATCTTCCCGTTCCGGCGAGAATGCAACGTAGAAATCCTTCTCTGCTTTCAGTCCGCTTTTTTCCAGGATGGGGATCATCACTTCCTGTGTGGTTCCGGGATAGGTCGTGGATTCCAATACTATCAACTGACCTTTTTTCAAATGCGGATAGATCGCTTCGCAGGTATTCACGATATATTCCATTTCCGGTTCACGGTTCTTATTAAGCGGAGTTGGAACAGCGATCAGGATTGCATCACAATTTTTAATATCGGAGAAATTCGTGGTTGGCGAAAAGATGCCTGTGGACACAGCGCTGGTAATCCGTTCGTCCGGAATGTGTTTGATGTATGAATGGCCTGCACGCAACATGTCGATCTTTTTTTTGTCGATATCAATTCCGAAACCATTGATCTTCTTCTCAACAAAACACAACAAGAGAGGCAGTCCCACGTACCCCATGCCAATCACGCCCACAACGACGGAGTTGTTGTCGATTTTCTGTAATAATGCTTTATTCATTGTCGATAAATTTCTTATTGTCTATTGAAGATATTTTATTGGATGTACTTTTGACACACCGGAATATTTGTCATTTCGAGGAACCCTATATTTTTTCTCTTTAAGCGACGAGTCCCGTCACGAAGTGATGGCTTCGCCAAAGGGATCACCTGGCCCTTTGGGCCTTTGGGAAAATCTCGCTTTACGTTCTGAGATTTCTCACCCCGACTGCGTCGGGGATTCGAAATGACATTTTTCTTTTACTTAGCCATCCTGAGCGAGTGCCAATGTTATTTATTGGCACGAGTCGAAGGATTCACTATGTACTGAGCCCCTTCGACGTGTCCCGCAGACAACGCGGGACTTGCTCAGGTCCGAAGGACTCCTTCGGAGGTGACTAACTATTTATATAGTCATGCTGAGCAAGTGTCGGTTTTCGACACGAGTCGAAGCATCCGCTTTTTATTGAACCCTTCGACTCGTCTCGCTTCGCTCGACTCGCTCAGGTCCAAAGGACTCCTTCGGAGGTGACTACCGTTGCATAGTCATCCTGAGCGAGTGACGGCACGTTTTTGTGCCGGAGCGAGTCGAAGGATGATACAAATTCTTCTCTGTGTCCTCTGCGATCTCCGTGGTGCAATTTCTATTGAGATTTCTCATCCCGATGATTACTGAAAAAAATCTCTGGCATCGGGATTCGCCACGAAGTGGCCCCCTTGGGCGAAATGACAAACTGCAACTATCACACTTTCGTTTTGAAATACTCTATTGTTCTTTTCA
>JBAYIS010000070.1:0-5075 GCA_041665525.1 Bacteroidota bacterium
AGACATAATCCAGTGTTTGAGGTCTGTTCCTGCTGATGAATCTGATAACGCAATTGATGGGCGCGTTCCGCTGATTTGAGTGAGCCACGCTGGAGCTGTGGTTCCGATGCCGACGTTGCCGGTTGTCCCATTGATTGCAATTCCCGTTAATGTCGCTGGAGATACTGACGCAGAAGTGTTCGCAATATTAGCTCCAAGATAGATATCGCCCCTCCCGTTCCCATCGCCAGTTGATACATAGAATAGGCCGCCCTTCCAATAATTAGCGCCTGTATCCGCTGTAGTCTTGAACAACATTCCTGTTGAATATCCAAGAGTATTAGTATCTATTTGTAATCCAGCGTATGTTCCTGTAGCGCCGTATACGGTAAGTTTCTGACCCGGTGCAGTCGTCCCAATTCCGACGTTGCCGTTCTTGATACTCATAACATCCGTATATGTATCCTCTGCTCCATTTACAGTTGCAAAAGTAAGCCTGCCTGTTGTGTATGCATCGCCATCAAATGTTCCGTATATTCTTCCAACAGTATATTGAACAGTCGGTTGTGTAGTATTTAAAGTTGTTTTAAAAGATATGTCTGCCTTTTCGTTTATATCTCCTGTTTTTTGAATAGATAAAACGCTTACAGGAGCTGATGTTCCGATTCCAACCCGTCCTTTATCGTTAACAATAAACTGTGTGGTGGTGGAACCTATGCTGAATGCGTTGCTACCTGCTACCGTGTTTAGATGAAGTTGAGCCGACGGATTTGTTAACCCGATCCCCACACTCCCCGTGTTTACGATAACATTCCCTCCGTCTCTTACATCAAAAACAGTTGCGCCGTTGTCTTGGACTGTAAATATTGGGCCTGCTAGGGTTTGGTTAACAAGAAGGGCCCCTGCTGTTGTGGAAGCAGAGTGGATTGAAAGAATTGCTCCTGGAGTTGTTGATGATTGGGAGTTGTCGTAGATAGATAATTTTCCTCCTATAGAAGTAAGAGTCGAGGTAGCTTTTCCGTCGTTGCCGAGATTGATATCGCTTCCGAGAATATTGATGTCGCCAAGCCCTGTTCCTAGTGATGCAAATCCTGCTGTGATATCGCCGACTACTTGGAGAGCTGTGGAAGGATTTGAACGCGCGATTCCGACGTTTCCTCCCGCGTCAATGCGCAATCTTTCTGTCGCGTTTGTAGAAAAGTTGATTGTGTCGGCGCCGGATGACCACATTCCGTTATCGGTGTCGCTAGAAAAAATCAAGGACGGCGCGCCGACTGTTCCGTTAGCCAAAGCCAAGACTTGACCGTTCATTTCTATTTTTGTGTTCATTGTCAGTCCCGCGGAGTGCCAATATCCGACTTGAACGCCATTAACAGAAAATCCGATTCCGGGAGTGGCATTCCAGAAAAAACCTGTATTCGTATCGTCGGCAAAAACCATGCTTGGGCTGGCAGCTGAACCTGCTTTGGCAATAAGAGTGCCTTCAACAGTAAGATTGTTTTGTATGTTTGCATCGCCATGAACCGACAGCAAAGTTCCGGGAGTATCTGTGGCTATTCCAACTCTTCCGTTCCAAACAACAAAATCTTTTCCAGACTGCCCGCGCACTTCCAAAGTTGATGTGGCGATAAGCGACGACATCGTGCTTGTTGACTGGACGTACATACTGTCGAAACCAACCGCGCCGTTAACATCCAAAAGATTTCCTGGGGTTGTGGTGCCGATTCCCACATTCCCTCCCGCGTCTATTCTCATTCTTTCTGTTGCTGTTGTCCCCAAGATTATCGGGTAAGCTCCTCCGTGTTCTATTACAAGTCCGCCGGAAAGATTTCCGTCGGCATAAATCTGCCCGGAGTTTGCAATATCAAGCCCGCTTGTCGTAAATCCAGAAGACATTGCCCTTTGGATAATTCCCACTCCTCCGTCGTTGATTGCATAAAATCCGGAATAAGCGGATGTGCCAACAGTTGCGTTTTGAACTCCAACAAATGTTCCTGCATTCTGATCTTTTCTGACTTGTAGAGGATATGTTGGATTGGAAAGACCGATTCCAACTTGCCCTTTTGAATCAACAATAAACTGCGTGGTTGATGAGCCGACTTTAAACGCGTCTGTTCCCGCAAACGTGTTGATTTGTAATTGCGCTGTTGGATTTGTAACTCCGATTCCAACGCTTCCTTCCGCAGTCGCAAGGTAAGTGTTTCCGTATGTGTGAAGATAGCCGGAGGGGTTTGTCATGCCTATGCCTACAGATCCGTTGTTAAGAATCACCATATTGTATCCTCCTGTGGAATTGATTGCTTGGAAGAGGTCTCCTACTGAATTTGATGTGTCGTTGGAGATTGTAAGAGTTGATGATGGAGAGATAGTTCCGATTCCAACATTGTTTCCTGCTCCGTCTACAAAGAGTGTTCCTGAATCAATGTTGAGTGATGTGTCGGATACGTCAATTGAAGAAGCTCCGGAGAATTGAAGATAGTTGCTTGCTATATAAGTAGAAGAACTTCCAACTTTAAGATAATTCTTAACATATAAGCTGTCTTCTATTGTAGAGGTTCCCGTACCGCCGACTAATATTGGATTCGCGACCGATAATGAATGCGATGGGGTATCTGTGGCGATTCCGACTCTCCCATTTCCAACCCATAAATCTTTTCCCGTTACACCCCTTACTTCCAAAGTTGAAGTTGCGATGAGGCTTGATACTGTTGAAGTTGCTTGAACGTAGAGGCTGTCGAAGTTGGCCGAGCCGTTAACATCTAATGTGTTTCCTGGTGTCGTGGTTGCAATGCCGATGTTGCCTCCTTCTCCTATCCTCATTCTCTCGGTGTTAACACCAGCTGTTGATCTTGTAAGAAAGCGAAGCTGGCCTCCGTTTCCAGAGGCATCAAGCCCTTGCTGTATCTCTGCAAATTTTGTCGCATCAGATCCCGCATAGAATGATATTGACTGGGAAGAACCTGTATCGGTAAATGTTCCTCCAATACGAAGCGCTTCAACATTTGAACCTGCACCGATTGTGCCTATGCTTGCGTGAAGCTTGCTTTGAGGATTCGTAGTGCCGATTCCTGTGTTTCCCATTAAATATGAATTTGATGATGAATTAACTTTTAATCTTCCGCTTGATATGATATCGCCACCTGTTAGCGTGATGCCCATAGAGCTTGCTAGTCCCGCGGCTTGAACCGCGCCCGCAAATGTTGTTGTGGCTGTATCTGCAAATGTGATTGTGGAACCAAAGTTTGCTGGGCCTTGAAAATCAGATGTGCCTTCTACGGTTAAGTTGGTGCCGAATAGTCCGGATCCCGCGACTGATAATGTTGTTGATGGAGTGTCTGTGGCGATTCCCGTTCTTCCCTTTTCTACTACAAAGTCGTATCCCGTTTCTCCCCTTACCTCTAGGGTGGAGGTGGCGATAAGAGATGATGTGGTTGTTGTTCCTTCTGCGTATAGATTGCCTTTGATGTCTGTGTCTCCTTCAACAGCAAATCTTGTTCCTGGAGTTGTTGTTCCGATTCCGAATGAGCCGAGAAACCAGCTTGCAAGGCTTGATGTTGATGTAAAGTAGTTGGCGGAGACGAATCCGTCGGAGATGATAGAACCCTTTACTCCAATTCTTGCGCCGGGAGTTGTAGTTCCAAATCCCATTGATCCCATTAACCAAGATACGTTTGATGATGTTGATGTAAAATAGTCCGCTGATATAAAACCGTCCGACGTGATCGCTCCAGCCACAGAAAATCTGGATCCTGGAGTTGTGGTGCCGAGTCCGAAGTTTCCAAACAGCCAAGAATTATTTGTTGATGTTGATGTAAAATAGTCCGCGCTTACGAATCCTTCAAACAAACCGGCTCCCGCAACTCCAAGCGCCGCGCCTGGTGTTGTTGAACCGACTCCAAGCATGTCGGTTGAGAATGATCCGAATGTTCCAGCTCCGCTTACTGATAAGTCACCAGTTACTCCTGAATTACCAGTTACTGAAATTCCTCCTGATCTTATTGAAACTTGCTTGTTAAAATACGCGCTGTCAGAGACGAGGAATGCTCCGGAAAAAGTTGTTGAAGCGGTGACTGTTAGCTTGTCGCTTGTTGAGTCGCCTATGTCGATTTGTTTTCCTGCAGCGCTGAAGTTTCCTGCGACTCCCAAGTCCGATACCGACGCGCCTCCTGTTACGCCGAGAGAATTTAATTGAGTAGCTCCGCTCACAGTTAATCCGCCTTCTTTGATTTGACCGCGCTGTGCCGCGATGAGATTTGAAATATCAACTGAACCTTTGACTGTGACGTATCCTAAGAAGCTAGAGTTGCCGATTGCTTCAATTCCATTTGCGATAGTTGCACGTCCGTTAACTGTGAGGTCTTTGGCGATGGAGACGTAGTCGAGAAAATTCGCGGCGCCTTTTACCAAAAGAAGTTTTCCGATTTCCGCGCCTCCTTCAAGTTTTACGTTGTCGTATGTTACGTTGCCGTTTTTGGTGACAAGGGAAAGTGTGAATTCTTCCGCCGAAATATTGTCCAAATAATCTGCCGACAAATTTTCAACCGTTGTCATTGAGTCAACAACGATAGGCGCGACTCCGTTTTCGATAGTTGAACGAAGCTGTCCTTTTGTTTCTATGTGGCCGTAGATGGAAATATCTCCCGCTTTATTGATTAATAAAACTTCGTTCGCGTGCGTGCCTGGAACATGGCCTTGAAGCGTAGTCGCATTGCCGACAAAATCCGCAAGCTTATCATACAGGGCGCTAGCGAACTTTAAATTGAATCCGCCAAGAATAAACGCAAGCGCTAAAAACGCCACAGCGACTATTTTCCAAGGCCTGATCTTGCTTGTTGTTCCACTTGGAAGTTTCGCTTCCAAATTGTTGTCATCCCGCACTTGATGCGGGATCCAGGATCTGGATTCCGGCTCTTCGGCCACGCCTGACGGCGGGCAGGCCGGAATGACATTTTCATTCGCGTCATTCGCTTTTATTCGTGCCTGTCCTGAGTCTGTCGAACGGATATTGGTGTTATACAGCCTTTCAAGCTCATCCAGCTCTTTTCTTATTTCCGGCACCAAATTCGTCTTAGGGGCAATTTCTTGCGTTGCAGAAG
>JBAYIS010000071.1:0-4667 GCA_041665525.1 Bacteroidota bacterium
CCCCCATGCCATAACTTCCCACAAAAGCAGGAGATTATAACATAAGCTTGTTATGACTGAATAATGGAAAGTCTTTTTTCTAATTTTGCCAAACGTGCGCGCAGTTGTTCATTCTCTTTCGTCAGCAGATCGATTATGGTATTCTTTTCGTTCAATTCTTTTTCTATGGAAAGAGATGTGGCAAATTTTGCTTTATTCTTCGCCGGTTTTTGAGCAAATGTCTTTACAGGAGCAAAATATTTTTTGTTTGCCTTCATTGCAACGGGTGTATTTGAGCATCCGGCAAGCAAGAACGCGAACGACAATAACACGATGATCTTTTTCATAGCATTTCCTCCACTAACGATTGTCTGCTTATCTGTTGTAAATATAAGTGAACCGATTGTTACGGTCAATCAACTTTGCATTAGACTTTTCTCATAACCATTATAGATCTGCCGGCGGTGTTTTTTTCTGTGAAAGAAGAAAAATCGCCACGCCAAATACTCCCGCCGCAATCAAGATCGGAACAAGATCGCTTGCTGTACCCGCTTCCTGCAGTGTTGCTTTTGGAACTGGAGGACGCTCTTTTACCGGAGGCAGCACGGTTGATGGAAGAGGAGCAATCTTATTCACTTTAAAAACGAACGGATATTCAATAACGATCTCGCCGATTTTAATTGGAATGGTTAATGTCACTTCACTGCCAACCATTTTCATGATCGCTTTTTTTAACCGCTGCGACCCTCTGTCGTTGGTAAGGAAAAATTCTTTTTCAACCCATTTCCCGTCTTTCACAAAAACATTTTCCCGCGGAATAATTGTTTCGCGAATGTATCCCAGCGGGGGAATTACATGCATCGGGAAGGGAGTATTTCCGAGCGAATAGAACGTACTGTTGTTCCGCACTGCAAACGACCGCTTGTTGATGCCGATAGAAATTTTCTCCCATACAATGGACATTGATGCTTCCGAAACATTCTGCATTTGAAAACTGATCGCCGATGCGTCGAAAAAAAATTGGATCGTCAGATAATTATCTCGGAAGATCAATTGATCGTTTTTCTGCGGCTGTGTCATTGTATAGGTGTAGATGTAATTAACGCCTCCGCCGGGAGAATTTGCCAGTCCGGAACAGCTTGAGAGAAGCAGTGAACCGATCAGAACATAAATAAGGATCGGCGCTGCGCGGTGCGGTATGCAGCCGCGTACCGATAGATTACCGTGAACATGGTTGACGAGATTATTTAACATAGATCATCTTCTTTGTGGTAAGGAAATTCTTTGTGATCAAACGATAGAAATAGACGCCTGTTGATACCCGTTCTCCATTATCGTTCGTACCGTCCCACACCACTTGGTGCGGACCCGGATCGTGCGGAGCGTTGATAAGCGTTTTCACTCGTTGTCCAAGAATATTAAATATTTGGATTGCTGTCTTTGTCTCTTTCTCTCTGATATCCGGAATATCATATCGGATAATTGTTGAACCGTTGAACGGATTCGGATAATTTTGTTCCAATCGGTACGTTGTCGGATATGCTGAAGCAGGTGCTGTTGCAGTCTGCAATTTCGGTATCACGGCTTTGTTGGTGGTAACAGAAAGTATTATCTGACTTGTATCAATTTGTTCAAGCGATGTGATCTTCGGTAACCGCAAAATTGTTCCTTCGCCGGGTTGAATTTCCGAATTTAATAGACTGTAAACAAGTATTGTTATTTCGTTGTTCACCGATCGGATCACAACATCCATATTCTGAGCACGGGCAAAGAGATAGTTGATTCTGTCAACCGCGGTGGAGTCTTTCGTCCGAATGCGTAATTCAATTCCACGCACGGGAACAGTGTTTGTCAT
Organism: Bacteroidota bacterium; assembly: GCA_041665525.1. GTDB lineage: Bacteria > Bacteroidota > Ignavibacteria > UBA10030 > UBA8401 > UBA8401. The sequence continues at coordinate 1,835 of JBAYIS010000071.1, forward strand.
GTTCAACCGCAATCCCTGTTTTGTCACTTCAAGTTGTGCCGTTGCATCGCTGAAATATTCCGGCGTTGTCGCAGCCGAAGTTCCGCCCGATTTAATTCCTGATTCGTTCACACTATCTGCCTGCGTTGTTCGCTTTGCCAGGACAAGCGGCTGAGATAAAATATTTTCACGAAGTGCAGTAATATCGGTCGTGTCAACTTTTCCATCTTTGTTCAGATCGGATTTGATGGAATCGCCAAGCGAGAATGTATTCTTATTGTACATATGGTCAACAAGCATCGTCATATCTGCAATGTTCACATCAATATCATTATTCGGATCGCCATAGATATAGAATGCATTCGATACGAATTGTGCAGCACTAACTCCGGGCACTGCCGCCGCAACAATATACGAACCTTCAAGGTCACCGAGTGTCAGCACCGTTGATGCAACACCAAGCGAATCCGCAGTGACAAGCGTATCGGTTAACCGCTGTCCGGTTGCATTTGCAGGATACGATGTAATTGCAAATGAAACTTTCGCATTTGGTACTGCATTTCCGCCGGCATCGTTCACTGCTACAACAAATGCTGTGTCAAGTGTTGTCGCCGTCGGGCGTGTTTGCGCGTTGCCGGTAACCTGAGCGAAAACTGCTGCTGTGCCATGCGTAGCCGTTGCAGTAAAGAATCTGTCTGGAACTCCGGCACTGCTTGCCTTCACTCGATACAATCCAACTTTGTTTCCAACGGTGAGTGTTGTGCTGGCTATACCATTCGCATCAGAAACAATTGTTGTATCTGCTAACAATTGCCCCGTTGCATTGGCAGGAATTGAATCAATGGTAAATTTCACCGTAGCACCGGCAACATTATTGTCGCCAATATCGGTCACATGTATGGTAAACGGAACATCAAGATTGCTCAGAATTGGTTTCGTTTGATCGGAACCTGCACTTGCAATCATTGCGCTTGCCGCACCATTGGTTGCCGTTGCGGTGAAGAAGAGATCGGAAACGCCGGCACCGCTTGCTTTCACTCGATACAATCCAACTTTGTTTCCAACGGTGAGTATTGTGCGGGCTATACCATTTGCATCGGAAGCAACGGCTGTGCTCGTGAGTAATTGTCCGGCAGCGTTGGCAGGAATTGTATCAATTGCAAAGTTCACCGTTGCACCGACAACATCGTTTCCGGATGCATCAACAACGTGAACGACAAACTCATTGGGCAGTGCGGTGATAATCTGTGTTGACTGATTATTTCCTGATACCGCAGCAAATGATGCCGCAGCGCTTGCGGTTGCGGTTGCGGTAAATGTTAATGCTCCGCCAATTGATGACGATTGTGCCTGAACGATATACGGACCAGCTTTAGTGCCAAGCGTTAGAATTGTCGACGCTTGTCCAAGATTATCCGTTGCAACTTTTGTTTTACTTAATACCGCACTCACGGTCGTACCGTTCGGTTCAGATTGAACTTTAAATTCAACCGTATCGCCCTGTATCGGATTTCCGCCAACATCGGTAATGAATGCAACAAACGGATCGGCAAGAGTCTGACCATTCACACCGGTCTGAGCGTCTCCGGCAAATCGAGCAATGTTCGAGGGGCTTCCCGGAATTGCAACTGCATTAAAGATGACAGAATCTACAATACCGTTGACTGTTGCTTTTACTTTGTACGTTGCGGCTTTACTTCCCAGAGTCAGCTTTGTTGACGCGCGACCAAGCGAGTCGGTGAGTGTATTTGTGACGCTCAACGATTGTCCGAACGATCCGATCGGAAGATCAATAATTGCAAATTGTACTTGCGCATCTTTCACAAGATTTCCGCCGATATCCGAAACAGTAATTGTAAACAAACTATCCAACAGCGTTAAGATTGGTTTAGTTTGCTGCGCTATGACAATTGGAGCAAATGATTTTGCCACGCCATGTTTTGCTGTTGTTGTAATTCTTATCGTATCAAGATTTGGCGTAGTTGCAATCACTTCATACACACCAACTTTACTTCCTAATGTAAATACTGTTGTAGCAATACCTGACGCGTCGGTGACAACATTCGTATTGGTTAACGTTCCGCCGGCAGTTGGAGTCGGCATGGAATTGATTGCAAATAGTACGGGCACATTGACCACCGGAGTGCCGTAGATATCGGTAATCAATATTTTCAACGTATCTAATGTTGTAAGAATTACCGGTTCAAGAGGTACCGTGCTTACTTTAGCAATAATTGCAGGAATTCCCGCCGCACTTTCCAGCGGACCAAGCGCACGGGCTGTATCTGCCATTGTCCAGCGGCCTGCAAGAACTACATTGGTTTTTGAAATTGTCTTGAGCAGTGTATCAACAACTGGAACATGCCGCTGCCATGTTGATCCATTATCTCCAGAACGCCATAGCTGCAGATTGTTGATGTCATGTCCATTTAAATCGCTGTCGGAATATTTAAAGACAACCGTTCCTGTTGCCGTAGCGTCGGTTGGTTGAATTTGATAGTATCGTTTAACTGATTGATTTCCGTTCCCATTTTGTACCGAATCTGACACACGCAACACATTCGTAATTCCCGGAGCGTTGGATGACCAACTGATCGTGGCTCCAATATTCCCGAAATTAGAAGACGTAGTACTCCCTATAAGGTTTACGGATTTCTGAATTGCACCATTTAATGTTCCCGATTCAAATAACGTATCACCAAGCGTTACAATATCTCCTTTGTTAATATTCAATATCACCGGTGCTGCAATGACAAGATTTTTTATGATCGAAAGATTTCCTCCCGTTGTCGTTTTTGTTCCTGCTCCCGATAACCGAACGGTTTGATACTGCTTTGCAGGCAACGTTTGGTCA
>JBAYIS010000072.1:0-4577 GCA_041665525.1 Bacteroidota bacterium
AAATCCGCTCTCGCTGGCAAATGCTTTGCGCAAACTGCATGCGGGAGCAGAACGGATACCAATGCATGCAACGCCGGCAACAGCACACATGTTTATTGTTAGTCCGCTAACCGGTGGAGCATTTCTAAACTTGTTCAGCACTCATCCGCCGATGGAAGAGCGCATCGCTCGGCTAGAGGCGATGGTATACGGGTCAACGGTACGGTAAAAAGATTGCCATTTCGAATCCCCGACAAAGTCGGGGTGAGAAATCTCAGAGAGTATAAAAGAGATTTTCCCAAAAGTCCGAAGGACTCCTTTGGAGGATCCCTTTGGGACTCGTCGTCCCGACAAACGACTTCGGGGCTCATCGAAATGACATAGACGGAGGTTGTCATTTCGAATCCCGATGCAAGGAGTTTTCTTGAGTCACATCGGGATGAGAAATCTCAAAGTTTAAAAAACAGATTTTCTTTAAGGGATCCCTTTGGGACTCGTCGTGGCGCCTTCGGCACCACTTCTCGAAATGACAGGAAAAATGATTGTCATTTCGAATCCCCGCTTTAGCGGGGTGAGAAATCTAAGAGAGTAAGGAGAGATTTCTCGTCGTCCCGACAAACAACGTCGGGACTCCTCGAAATGACAATAGAATTTCACGTCATTACGAATATCAATACCCGATATTAATATCGTAAAACCTCCGATCAAGGAATCACGTTTTTTTGGTTTTGCATCATTATTTCACACAATACTTCAATACTAATTCATGAAGAAATATTATGTGTATATAATGTCGAATGCATCCCGGACTCTTTATATTGGAATGACCAATAATTTGCGAACGAGGATATCACAGCATCAGGAAAAACTTATCCCTGGTTTTACAGAACGGTATAACGTTACTAAGTTGATATATTTTGAAGAATATGATGATGTCCGATATACCATCACACGGGAGAAAGAAATAAAAAAGTGGCGGCGGGAGAAAAAGATAAAACTTATCGAATCAATGAATCCCAATTGGGAAGAAATAATTCTTTAAACTAAGATTTCTCGTCGCTTATGGAGAAAAATTATAGCTCCTCGAAATGACAAGAGGAAAAATGGTTGTCATTTCGAATCCCCGCTTTAGCGGGGTGAGAAATCTCAAAGTGTAAGGCGAGATTTCTCGTCGCTTATGGAGAAAAATTATAGCTCCTCGAAATGACAGGGGAAAAATGATTGTCATTTCGAATCCCCGCTTTAGCGGGGTGAGAAATCTCAAAGTGTAAGGCGAGATTTCTCGTCGCTTATGGAGAAAAATTATAGCTCCTCGAAATGACAAGAGGAAAAATAGTTGTCATTTCGAATCCCGATGCAAGGAGTTTTCTTAAGTCACATCGGGATGATAAATCTCAGAGTTTAAAAACAGATTTTCTTTAAGGGATCCCTTTGGGACTCGTCGTGGCGCCTTCGGCACCACTTCTCGAAATGACAGGGGAAAAAATATATCAATAAAGGGGAACAATGGAACAAATGACATTAATGTGGGTGCTCTTCAACGGATTCGTCCTGGCGATGCTTGCACTGGATCTTGGTGTGTTTCACAAGACCGCGCATGAAGTAAAGATGAAGGAGGCACTTGCCTGGAGCGCCGTCTGGATTGCATGTGCGCTTGCCTTCAATGCACTCATCTATTTTCAATGGGACTGGATGTCACCGGAAAGTTCCTACGCCAACAGCGATGCAGCTCTTGCATTTCTCACCGGTTACTTGATCGAGAAATCACTAAGCGTGGATAACGTTTTCGTGTTTTTAATGCTGTTCACATATTTTCAAGTACCGCCCCTCTATCAGCACAAAGTGCTTTTCTGGGGGATCCTTGGAGCGTTGATTATGCGTGCAATGTTCATATTTGCCGGTGTCTCGCTCATCACCACATTCCATTGGATGATCTATGTCTTCGGCGCGTTGCTGCTCTTCACAGGTGTGAACATGGCAATTCAAAAGGATAAAAAACTGGAACCGGAAAAAAATCCCGTCATTCGTCTCTTCAAACGCTGGTTCCCGGTTACCGATGAGTATCACGGCGATCATTTTTTTACGCGGGTCGGTAACAGGAATGCCGCAACGCCGATGTTCATCGTCCTGCTGGTGATCGAAACAACCGATGTGATCTTTGCCGTGGATTCCATCCCGGCTATCCTTGCCATCACCAGCGATCCGTTCATCGTCTACACCTCGAACGTTTTTGCCATCCTCGGTTTGCGTGCGCTCTATTTCGCGCTGGCCGGTATCATGGGTTTGTTCCACTATCTAAACTATGGCCTTGCTATCATTCTCGTTTTTGTAGGCCTGAAAATGATGTTGGTGGATCTGTTCAAGATTCCAGTAGAAATTTCCCTTATTGTTGTGATGGCCATATTGGTTATTTCTATGGTTTTATCGAAAATGTTCCCGCCAGCAGCGAAAACTGCATAAATAACATGATCATTGTATCCAAGGGGGGGAGCAAAAAAAGCTCCCTTTTTCTTTTTCCCAAATCCGTTATTCATTGACATTGAAATGACAATTCAGTATAATTGCATGAGTTATAACGAGTTACAAAGATTACTTTTAGAAAAATTATGAGTAAAACCGCTAAATGGCTGGTCGGGATATTTTCGTTCATTATCATTTTTTTTCTGATTGTCGTCTTCTCGTTTATGTTCATTTTGAGTGAAAGTGATACGGAAGATGTATCCACCGGTACTGCCGGCACCATTGCAGTGGTGGAATTAAATGAACCGATCGTCTCATCCGAACGCGTTGTACAGCAGATCAAGCGTTTCCGGGAAAATATTTCGGTGAAGGCGATCGTATTGAGAGTGGAGTCTCCCGGCGGCGGCGTTTCCGCAAGTCAGGAAATCTATGAAGAAGTGAAGAAGACGCGGAACTCCGGGAAACCGATCGTCGTGTCCATGGGTTCGGTTGCAGCAAGTGGAGGATATTACGTTGCAATGGGAGCGAGCAGGATTGTTGCGAATCCCGGTTCCATCACCGGAAGTATTGGTGTTATTTCGCAGTTCATGCATGTGAATGGTTTGTTGGACAAGATCGGTGTCACTTCCACCACGATAAAAAGCGGGAAACTGAAGGATGCCGGTTCGCCGTTTCGCGTACCGAACGAGGAAGACAAGCGATATTTTCAAGAAATGATCGACGATATCTATGACCAGTTCGTTTCGACTGTTGCTGAAGAACGAAAATTGGAAAAAGCGGTCGTGAAACGATATGCCGACGGACGAGTGTTTACGGGACGCAAGGCGTACGAATTGAAACTGATTGATACACTCGGCACCTATCAGGATGCAATCAAGATCGCAGCACAAATGGCGGAAATTTACGGTACGCCGCGGGTCATTAAGGAACGGAAGAAGGAGCGACTTTCCGATTTAATCTTTGGGGAGATGCGGAGCGGTATCACGCAAATAAAAAATGAAATGTTGTATCAGCCGGTCGTTCAATATCTGTACAACCAACCACAATAAGGAGAGCAGACGTGACGAAAGCAGACATCGTTGATGTAATAGCATCCGGAACTGGTCTTACTAAAGTCGAAACTGAAGCCGTCGTTGACGGATTCATTCAGACGGTGATCGCCTCCTTGCGTGACGGAAAGAATATTGAGATTCGCGGATTCGGGAGTTTTAAAGTTAAGAAGCGGAAAGGCCGCATGGCGCGCAATCCGCGTACAGGCGAACAAGTGCCGGTGCAAGACCACTATGTGCCGATTTTTAAAGTATCAAAAGAATTGAAATCAGTCGTGAATGAAAATTTAATGAAGACGTTGGGGTAATTTCTGCATAAGCAAGATTCTCATACAGTTGTCTGTCCTTCCTGCGGAGTGGTCAATCCTTCATCTACCAAGGTATGCACGGGGTGCGGTTGCTCCCTGGAAGGCGTACCGTCTCCGTCTATAGCCGCACAGCCTGCATCGAAAAAGAAATCATCGGATTCCGCTGCGCTGCCGTCGTGGATGAAGGCCGTGCTCGGTACGTTTGTTCTTTATGTGATTGCGGTGATCGTACTGCAACTGCAGGAACTTCCCTCGAGCGGAGTCCAACAGAACCTGCCGCCGGAGGAGGAGCATAACCATGCAGATCCGTCGATAATGACCCACATTACCGCGCTGGAAAAGCAGCTTGCGGCGGATCCGAACAATGCGGATTTGCTGTTGCAATTTGCCAATATGCTGCACGATGCGAAATTCTATCCACGGGCGGTCGAAATGTATAAGCGATACATTGTGCGGGCGCCGGAGAACGCAGATGCGCGTGTGGATCTCGGCATTTGCTATTATGAGACCGGTGACCTTGCGCAAGCAGTAGAGGAGATCGAAGCGGTTATCGCATCGAATCCCAAGCACCAAATGGCGATGTTCAATCTTGGCGTGATTCATTTAAGCAATCAGAACATGCCGGAATCACAGAAATGGCTGAAACGGTGCATCGAAATTGATCCACAATCAACGGCTGGGCTGCGTGCCCAACAGATCCTTCAACAACATCAATAACGAAAGGAGGTTGGTATGCCAAGCGGAAAAAAACGGAAACGTCATAAAATGGCAACCCACAAAC
>JBAYIS010000073.1:0-4308 GCA_041665525.1 Bacteroidota bacterium
CATCGAAGTATTTTACAACCGGCAAAGAAAGCATTCTACTATCAATAATATGTCGCCGGTGCAATACGAATTAACTCAACATACATCTTAACACAGTGTCCGAATTACCGGGGCAAGATCATAGTATTTATCTTTGTGCTCTATGTCCCTATGTGCCTATGTGTTTAATGATATTACTTGAGAATACCGTCTATGGTATTGTACGTAACGGAATGGTAGCCGGGTCGGGCTTTTTCATACACGTCCTTTGCCCACGCCTTGCCTTTTTCCGTTTTGGCGAGTTCAGTGTACAACGGTTTCACCAGTTTGCGCCGTCCCACATTCATCAAATAATTTTTCATCGGTCCGTATGCTGTCTCATATCCTGTTTTAATGCAGCGCTGGAACCATTCGCAAAGAATTTCTGAATTACCGGATCGTGTAAAATAGAATGCGTAATCAAGTTCAATCACTTTTTCCAGGCTGAGCGATTCCGGCAAGGAGCTGAGGAAATAGAGCCAATGCTGGGTTGTCCATCCTTCCGTTGTCAATTGTACTGCTGGTGTTCCATGCAGGAAAGAGTCCACCTGCGCAGTGACCTTTCCGAATTCATTGGAGTGAGGTGTTGGACAGTTTCCCGGCAATCCAGCAGAAAATACCCACTCGTTGATCGACAGTTTCTCCGACAATTCATTGTTTCCTTTTATCTTGAAATGAGCATCCAATCGATCCAGGAACATTTCCGTTGTCATAGGAGTGAATGCATTCTTTTCAAAATATTGTTTCAGAAACGCATCCCATGCTGCACGTCCGAATGTCTCTTCGCACAACCGGAGGAAGAAATACCCTTTATTGTATGCGATATCCGTAACGCCGTCATCCGGATCACGGCCTGTCAGATCTAATTTTAACTTGGTGTCCGGGTTTGTTGCTCCCATAGATTCGATGGTATTATTCAGGTCTCGAAGCGTGAGCGTTGCAAGCATTTCGGAATGTTCACGGCCGAAGAGTTTTTCCATAATACGTTGTTCAAAATAGACGGTGAATCCTTCATTCAGCCAGAAATCGTTCCATGTAGCGTTCGTCACCAAGTTTCCTGACCAGGAGTGAGCAAGTTCGTGCGCGACGAGCGCAACAAGCGAACGGTCCCCCGCAAGAATGGTTGGTGTTGCAAACGTCAGCCGGGGATTTTCCATCCCGCCGAACGGGAAACTGGGGGGAAGAACGAGTAGATCGTACCGATCCCATCGGTACGGCCCGTACAATTCCTCTGCGGCTGCGATGAATTTTTCAAGATCGACAAATTCGTAAGATGATTTTTCCACCATTGCCGGCTCGGCATACACGCCGCTCCTTTTGCCGAGCGAACGAAATTCAAGATCGCCGACAGCCAGTGCGAGAAGGTACGACGGGATCGGCTGTTTCATTTCGAATGTGTATACACCGTCGGCAGTTTTCGACGTTGGATTGCCGGCGCTCATGAGCGCAAGCAGATCCGGCCGAGTGCGGATGGTTGCGGAATAGGTCATGCGAACGCCAGGACCATCCATGCATGGCACCCATGTGCGGGCAAGGATCGCTTGCGATTGTGTGAACAGGAACGGCTTTTCTTTTCCGGCAGTCTGGGAAGGTTCCAGCCATTGCAGCGCTCCGGCCGACGGGGAAGTAGTATAATAGATAGTAACGGATTTGGTTTTTGGCGTGATAGCGATGGTTAAAGGAACGCCCATGATCTTATCTTCAGTACCAAGGGTGAATTTCGCCGGATGATTTTTTCCGTCCAAAGTTACTTTGTCGATTGCCAGTCCGCGAGTGTCGAGCACGAGCGTACGTGTCTTTTTCTTGTGTTGAAGGTCCAGCGTTGCAGTGCCGGAAAGTGTTTTGGTCTCGAAATTTACCGTCAGATCCAGCTGCAGATGATGTACTGCCACTTCCTCTGAATTTGCATACGAATGAATATCGTTCATAGAGTTTTTTGGTTGAGCGTGCGATAGGACTGTTGAGATCACTATCAATCCTGCAATGGTAAGACACAACTTCATGCGGCACTCCTGTTAGTACATTGAATTATTGGGATGCCTTAATATACAAATCCAACGGAAAAATTACCGTTTTAAAATTGCGATGCCACGACATTCAGTCATGGCATCATCCGAATCCGTATTTCCGAAGCAGTTAGGCCGTTTTGAAATAGATAGAAAATGTCGATCCTTTATTCACTACACTGGTCACTTCAATTGTACCGCCCATGGATTCAATATGGTATTTCGTGATGAACAATCCGATTCCCTGGGCGTCTTTGTTTTCATGAAAGGTCTTGTACATCCCGAAAATATCCTTGCGGTGTTTTTCAAGATCAATGCCAAGACCATTATCCGAAATGTTGAGGATGACGTTTCCGTTCTTTTTCATGCTGCTGATATCGATCAACGGAACCCTGTCCGGGTGACGGTATTTGATGGCGTTCGATAAAAGGTTCAGAAGTATACTCTCCATATACGCAGGATTTGCGAGGATGGCGGCTTCTGTGCCGACCCTGTTTTGCAGAACGGCATGGTTGGATTTCAATTGAATCCGCAGGATTGCGATCGCCATTTCCACTGCATCGAACAAATTGATACGCGTCGGTTTGATAACGCCCATATTTTGCGCTTTCACCACCTCGTTCAAATGATTCACCGTCGTACTGAATCCTTGCGAGATGTTGGTCAAAAAACCGAGCGATTCGTCCCTGCTCTCTTCGGATTCGGAATGCCGGAGCAGTTCCAGAACCGATTCGAGATTGTTGGCATACGATTTCAGATTGTGCGAAATGATATTCGTGAAGTTCAGCAGGCGCTTGTTCTGTTCGACAATGATCTCGTTGGAGCGGAGGAGTTCATTCTCGAGCTGTTTGAGCGGGGTAACATCGGCAACGTGGACGAAAAATCCTCTCACTTCCCCTTCGACAAAATCAGGGAAGTAGTTGGCTATAGAAAATCGTGTAGTGCCGTTGGGAAGGGGTATTTCCCGTTCGAAGGTCTGCACCTTTCCTTCCAGCGCTCCCTGAATAAACGGCTTGTTCTTTTCATACAACGGACCGAGCAATTCGTTCAGTGTTATCTTGTCGATCATCTCGTCGTGACTCTTCCCGAACCAATCCAAATACGCAGCGTTGGCAAACCGGCACACGAGATTCCTATCCCAATATGCCAGCATTGCGGACACATGGTTGGTTACCCACACCGCAAGCGAATCAAGTTTGTTTCGTTCGAGTTCCATCATCCATCCAACACTTTCCAGGCGTTGCATCGTGATCGACCGCGATGGCCTTGAAGGAAAGTAGATATTCTCTCATGAAGAAAGTAGTTAGATTCTTCTATAATGTGACGGAGAAGTCCGATATGACGATTTCGACTATTTTATCAACGTCATTTTTTTTGTCGACACAAAACTTCCCGCTGACATACTGAGCAAATACATCCCGCTCGCAAAGTGAAAAGCCTGCCCGACGGATGCTGAGCCTGCCGAAGCAAGGCGCGCGTTCCATTGCACTTCTTTCCATCCGGCGATTTGTTCCTCATTCACCAGTGATGCCACCTCTCTGCCAAGAAGATCGTACACCTTCAAGGAGACCTTGCTGTTTTCCGGTAGAAAATAGCGGATGACCGTAGAAGGATTAAAAGGATTGGGATAATTTTGTGAAAGCACAAATGTTGTGACTTGAGCGGAACCGTTCTCACCGACACGAAGACTGCCGTTCCCCCATGTTTGGATGAGCACTTCGGCTTTTGATATCAATTCCAAAAAGGAGGAAGCACCAACGAATGCGAATCCTGCCTGGATAAGGCTTTGACTCGGTATTTCAAAAGGACCGCTTCCGATAAATGAGCGATGATCTCCGGTAGACGTAACACTGTCCGGATCGACTGTGGAGATCCATGTCCATCCTTCATTCGTCCGCACGTTTCCCAGTGTAGTTACTTTCCCTCCGGAAAATTTCGATAAAGAGACCAAACCATAAAAGTGCGAATCGTTGATGCCGTTTTGTTCGTATTGATACACAAGACGTTGAGCGGGAATAATTCCGCCAAGATCCGCCGTCGGCGATCCGATATCCCAATCCGCAAAGAGGCCGACATGAATTCCGCTGATAGTATTGTTCGTTGGATTATTCACTTTGTAAACGATGATCACATTGTCATCACCCGTTCGGGATTGGCTCTTTTGGCGAATCACCAGTTGATTCAACGGATACGGTCCATTAGGTAGAGTATAGGTTGCATTAGTAATTTGATTGAAATACTCATTGGAGGTAAAGCCGCTCAACGGTTCTGACTGCTGCAGGTC
>JBAYIS010000074.1:0-3688 GCA_041665525.1 Bacteroidota bacterium
ATCATCGGGAAGCAGCGCTATGACCATCACTTCTCCATAAAGTTCCATCACCTGCCTGCATCCGTTCAGCGTAAGATCCATCACGACTCCGTTGTTGTTTTCATCCAGAAGCAAATTCCGGAATTCATCCAACATGATTCCATAATAGTTTCCGGAATATTCATCCCATTCCAAAAGTTTTCTGTTTCTGATCATGCCCTGAAATTCTTCCGAACTGACATATATGTGATTGTCATCGTCAGGCCTGGCCTTCCTTGTTGTAATGGTTTTGGGCCTTGCGAAATCCAGTTCTTTCACAAGCAGCTTCGCATAGAAGCTCTTCCCCACTCCGGAAGGGCCTATTAAACAAACTGTTTTTTTCATCCGATCACCTCCGAAATTTAAATATCTCCTTTAAATATTAACCGGTAATTATTATTTAAAGTACCCAACATTGTATCATATTTTAGCTAAATGTCAATGACAGCAGCGTATCTGCAGAAAAGCGGGTTGACAAGTCAGAAGTTTCAGTATAATCTATCATAGCGTTACCCTAACTGTTAGGGTAATGTTTTTTGACAACAAAATACAGAGGTGAAAAGTTGAAAGACAGAAATCTAGTCAAGACACTGGCAGTTGCCATCGTTATGATGCTTGTGGCATCAATGGCCCTTGCAGTAGTGTCTGCACAGACAATAGAGAAAGACAAGAAGGAAAAAGACAAATTTGCTCCAGGAGAGATCCTGATCAAATTCAAAGGGGATGAAAAATATAAAAAAATAAAGGTGTCGCCCGGTTCCGAACTTAAAGAACTTGAGAGATACAGCAAGGATAAGAATGTCGAATTCTTAAGCTTGAATTATATTGTTCATATAAGTTCCGTACCAAACGATCCTGAGTTCCAAAAGCTTTGGGGAATGGATAATGTAGGCCAAACGGGCGGTACTCCGGATGCCGATATAGATGCACCGGAAGCCTGGAACGTTCAGACGGGAAATAACACAACCGTTATAGTAGTTATCGATACCGGAACCGACTATACTCATCTCGATCTTATAAACAACATATGGATCAATCTCGATGAGATCCCGGGAAATGGGATCGATGACGATGGAAACGGATACATTGACGACATTCATGGAATAGATACGGCTAATGACGATTCCGACCCTATGGATGACCATGGGCACGGCACTCACGTCGCCGGTACGATCGGAGCCGTTGCAAATAATGGCATAGGTGTTGCCGGCGTAAACCACAATGTAAAGATCATGGCAGTGAAATTCCTCGGTGCTGACGGCTCGGGATATTTGAGCGATGCGATCGATGCGATCAATTATGCCAGAGAGAATGGCGCGGATGTGATGAGCAACAGCTGGGGCGGAGGAGGATATTCCTCGCTTCTGGAAAATGCCATAACTTCTTCAATTGAAAAAGGCGTAGTGTTCATAGCGGCAGCGGGAAATTCCGCAAGCGACAACGATGCCTATCCGGCATATCCTGCGAATTACCCCGGGGTAATATCAGTTGCAGCAACGGATCATAACGATCAGCTTGCATATTTCTCCAGCTATGGAAAAAACACGGTTCACCTCGGAGCTCCGGGAGTTGATATCTATTCCACGGTTCCGAATGGAACTTGCGCTCTTTGCAGCCCAACAGGCTACAACACGCTTAGCGGAACATCGATGGCAACACCGCATGTTTCAGGAGTCGTTGGATTGATCATCTCGCAATTCAATGAGATCAGGCGCAACGTTCCGGCAATAGAAGCCCGGCTTCTTGGCGGAACGGATCGAATCCCGTCTCTATCCGGAAAAACAGTGACCGGAGGAAGACTGAATGCGTTCAATGCTCTGGAAACCGACATAATTCCTCCTGCAGCAATTTCCGATCTGAATGTGAGCGGCACGTCTACGATGTCCGCAACACTAACCTGGACAGCTCCGGGAGATGACGGCATGGAAGGAAGAGCAAGCGCATATATCATAAGATATGCTCCGGCAGTGAATTTCCAATGGGACACAGCGACGCAACTGAACAGCGTCATTATTCCCAAAGAGGCAGGTTTGACCGAAATTTTGGAAATTACCGATTTGAATTCCGACACCGAATATTCATTTGCCATAGAAGCTGTCGATAATGTCGGCAATCCGGCGGACATCTCGAATGTTGCCAATGGGATCACAAAGATTCCCGTTATTGTTATGAACCATAACTTCGAAAATGGGCTTAATGGATGGTGGCATTCCGGAAACTATGATAATTGGCAATTAGGTTCTTCAACTATCATATCGGCTCACTCGGGAGTAAATGTCTGGGGAACCAATTTGAACGGCAACTATCAATATGACAATATGAAGGAGTCATTGACATCCCCCGCTTTCAGTCTGAAGAATCTGAAATCTGCGATTCTGCGATTCTGGCACTACTATTCGACCGAACCGCATTATGACGGAGGAATAGTGGAAATCTCATTTGACGGAGGAACTTCATGGTCCGAGATCGCGCCCATCAATGGATATCCCGAAGACGCCTTGTCCTCAGGCAACCCGCTCGGAGCAGTTCCGGCATATAGCGGAAGATCGGCTCCCGGCTGGACTGAGGAAACGTTCGATCTTTCAAACTATATCGGAAACGATAACGTGATGATCAGATTCACTTTCGGCACTGATTACTCCATCTTCTATTATGAAGGATGGTACATCGATGACGTCAGCGTCCTGGGCGAAGCGGCGGAAATGCCTCCGGACGGCCCTCCGACAGCGATCGAGCAGAATGTAGCGACAGATGAAGACAATTCCATCAATATAACCTTAGCGGGTCATGATCCGCTTGGAAATCCCATAGAGTTCTTCATGGAAGCTCAGCCTCAAAATGGCTTAATAAGATTGGATCCGGATTTTATCCATAATGGAAAATTGACGTATATGCCGCGGCTGAACTTTAACGGCATAGATCCATTCCTTTTCAGGATAAACAACGGGCTGATCGACAGTGCGCCCGCAACTGTTGAAGTGACCGTAAACGCGGTGAACGACGCTCCGACAGCAAATTCGCAAGATGCGATAACCAATGAAAATACGGCGCTGAAAATAACCGGTACGGCAAACGACGTGGACAGCAGCAACCTGAAATATAGGATCGTTTCGTATCCGACAAACGGAACTCTGAATCTCGATCCGAATTTTGCTTCGAATGGCAATACCACCTACAATCCCAATCCGGGATTTACCGGTTTGGACCATTTTGAATTCGCAGCGAACGATAGCATGCTGGAAAGCGCTCCGGCAACGGTGAATATAACCGTCGTTCCGGTTCCCAAGAAGTGCTGGGACAAAAGCTATGCGTATCTTGTGAACAATCCGAACCAAGCAAAGAAATTCGCAAAATGCGCATATGGAAGCTATGCCTATTCGAGGACCGTAACATTGACCAAAAAAGCAAGTGCATACAAATATGCCGATCCTGGAAACAACCAGAACTGGACCATTATAAGAGTCGGACTTTCCCAAAAGCCGATAACTCAGATAATGTCTCCGAGCGGAAAATGGTATCCCACAAATGCGGATTACTATCTGCCATAGATCAGCAACAAGTCCCCCAACAGGGACTTTTTTTTATTAAAAAAACAGCATTATTTTGCTGTATGTGCCGTTAGCATCATTAATATAATTACAATAAATGAGATTGCTACTACCACGAATCC
>JBAYIS010000075.1:0-3386 GCA_041665525.1 Bacteroidota bacterium
AATGATCGATCGACCAATTCTCTTGCATGGAAATACGGCGGAATTTCTGAAGATGTTGGTGTAGACGGGATTCCAAACACGAATGACTTTGGAGAAAATGACGGAATACTTCAAACAGCAGAGGACTTTAATCTAAATAATATTCTTGATAAAGAACTTATTAATACACCAAACTGGCCGGCGATGAGCCATTTGAAACCAACGTGGCCCAAAGTTTGGGCTCCGCAGACATTTCCCGGAGATCCTCGAAATGAAACTGACTCTCTCGTCCCAAGCATCAGGGACGGCAGATGGAATGGAGAATTTGGCGCATACGTTCGCGCTGATCAGGAATCGTATTACGCAGCCGATGATCGGGAGAACGATGAGTTTTCATATTTTCCTTTTGACGATTCGCTTTCAAAAAGACCATTCCCGAACGGAAGACGCGGATTGGGTGTAACGGTGGAAACACGCGGATATCAATGGTCGTCCCGTTTAGCAGAAGATATCTTAATTAATATTTTTGACATCACAAACTTCGGGAAAAAATTACAGCGCTCAATCGTTGGAATGTTTGTCGATCCGGATATGGGCGGTTCGCTTTCAGGCGATAACGCAAGTTTTGATAATGTTGATGATATCACCTATGCGTGGAGCGACGGAGATGTATCCAATCTTGGTTTGCCCCTTGGGTATTTTGGTTTTGCATTCTTGGAAAGCCCGGGAATATCCGATGACGGAAAAGATAATGACGGTGACGGTATTATTGATGAGTCACAAGGTAATGCGCTGGATGAAGACGGTGACTGGGAAAAATTTACGGATACAAACATTGACGGAGTGTGGACAACCGAAGATGCAAATAAGAATGGTGTGCTGGATGCGGGAGAAGATGTGAACGCAAACGGCAGACTCGATTTTGAACCGATCAATGACGATGTCGGCTCGGACGGTATTGGTCCCGATCAAAATGATTATACCGGTCCGGATGCCAACGGCACCGAGGGTAACGGTCTTGCTAATCAAGGTGAACCGAACTTCGGTTTTACTGATAATGATGAATCGGATCAAGTTGGATTGACGTCGTTTTATCTCACCGATGTGAATAATGCATTGTATGATGATGAACTGTTCTGGAATAAGGAGATCGTTCCCGGACAATACATTACCGTTCCCGGTTATGATCGAGATATTAGCTGGATCTACGGATCAGGTGAAGTTGCAATTGACAACGGACGCTTGAATGCGCAGCGGTATGCGATTGCACTGTTATTCGGCAATGACAAATCGGATATTCTCCGTAATAAAAAAACGATGCAGGTTATTTATGATCACGATTATAACTTTGCAAGTCCGCCTCGTGTACCAACGGTGAGTTTTCAAGTGTTCGATAAAAAAGTGATTCTGCGGTGGGATGATGCCGCTGAACGTTCAAAGGATGCGATTTATGGTGCAGATTTTGAAGCGTACTATATCTATAAAAGTACCAATCCTTCCTTTGAAGATATTAAAACAATTACCGATGCTTACGGCAATCCATTGTTGTTCCGACCTGAAGCGATTTATGATGTGAACAATGGATTATCGGGTGTGCATCCTGTCAGCATTGGCAGCGAGATTAATCAGGCAAGCGATTTGGGCATCTCATATAATATGGGCACGGACAGTGGACTTCGTCATTATTTTGTTGACAACAATGTTCAGAATGGGCGTGTATATTATTATGCAGTTGTTTCTGTCGATCGAGGATATGATTCAGATTTCTTTACACGAGGATTGACGGATCGCGCAGGTCTTGCTATCATCTCTCCTACAGAATGTTCCGCCAATATCCTTCTTGATGATCTTGGAAGACCTGTTTCTGCGGATCGTAATATTGCAATCGTAACTCCCTCGGGACCAGCTTCGGGATATCTCTATCCGTCACTTTCATCCGATGGTATCACAAGAAATACGGACAGCACGTACGGAACGGTTGATGTTGAAATTTTTGAACCATACAAAGTGCATGCTGGAAACTCGTATCGTATCACATTTGAGGATGACAGTTCATTCAAAGACTACAGCAGCAAATTTACCGGTTTGACGAAAAAAATAAAACTTCTTAACACGACTACAAATAATTTATTGATGGGCTTGGCTTATCCTAATCCTGAAGCTGCCAATGAATTGCTGTATGAAGGGTTTAAACTTACCATACACAATAACGATACTGTCGGAATCAATTCAGCCAAATGGACCGATAATGCTAATAATCTTATTGGGATTCCTAAAGCAACCGGATTTGGCGGGTTTCCCGTTTCCCGCGATTATGAAATTCGTGTCGTAGGTCCTAACGCAGACACATCCCTGAATAGTATTGTAACGAATTACCAAATATGGGATGTGACATATCCGGAGAGTACGTTCCAAGTTAATTTTCGATTAACCGAGACCGGCACTGCAGCGTTCAAGGGTATCTTGAGCAATGGAGATCAAGTGATGATTACCAGTGAACTCAATAGACGATTATGGATCATCGATTTTTCTTATCCACCGTCGATTCCATCGCCTCAATATATTTCACCCGCCATCGGCAGCATCTTCCTGCTGAAGACAACAAAACCATTTGATAGAAATGCCCATTTTGAATTCAAAATTAATGGCAATATCGTCAACACATCAAACATAAAAACTGAGCTTGCAAATATTTATACCGTTCCCGATCCATATGTTGCTGCGAGCAGTTTGGAGCAGCATTTAGTCAGTCTTGATGCGGGAAGAGGAGATCGCAGAATCGATTTTGTCAATCTTCCTTCGGAGTGTACCATTTCGATCTTCACATCAAGCGGAAGATTAGTACGTGTTATCAATCATAGTTCTGCAATAACGAACAGCCGCGAACCATGGGATTTGCGTACAAAAGATGGACTGGAAGTAACTCATGGCGTTTATCTTTGGGTTGTTGAAGCACCCGGAATAGGAAAAAGAATCGGAAAACTTGCGGTGATCAAATGAGCAAACAAAAAAGAATTTGGATTATTATTTTTATTGTCTTGATATCAATCGGCAAGGCTGATAAAGGTCCTGGTAAAGTCACATTTGAATCAGATGTCTCCGGTGTCGGAACATCTGCGGCTGCATTTCTGGAGATTGGAATCGGTGCCAGAGCCGCAGCACTAGGAAATGCGTATACGGCATTATCAAACGATCCGACTGCATTATATTGGAACCCCGCTGGGGTTGCGTGGGCAACATCAATGCAGATTGAGGTTATGCAAAACAATTGGATCGGAGAGAGGAATCATCAGTTTGCCGGGATTGTTATCCCGCTGTCGAGTTGGAATGCTTCTATTGGGCTGAGCTTTAACACGCTCGATTTTGGTGAAGCTCAAAAAGTGCGAACAGTCGACCAGCCCGACGGT
>JBAYIS010000076.1:0-3339 GCA_041665525.1 Bacteroidota bacterium
CGAACAGCAACGGATCGAATGATGCCGAGGATGTGACACTCAATCAGGAGATCACAACAGCAAATATTTCAAAATTGAAATTTCTTCCCGCAGCAAATGCAAACGGAAACGGATACGCAACCTTCCAATTTAAAGTAAGTGATGGAACAGTATATAGTACATCATCATACACGATGACGATCAATGTCGGCGTAGTGAACGATCCTCCGACTGCCGCAAATAATACTGTTTCCGCAACCGAAGATAACGACAAAACTTTTGCATCGGCGGATTTCAATTACAGTGATACTGAAGGAAGTACGTTGTCACTCGTGCAAATTGCAACGACGCCTTCTGCTGGTACGCTCTATAATGATGCAAACCTGAACAGCACCGTTGACGGCGGCGAAGCGCTTTCTGCGAGTTCCACCGTGACGAAAGCGGCGATCGATTCGGGAAAATTGAAATTCAAACCGGCGGCGAATGGTAATGGAAGTCCTTATACAACGTTTACATTTAAAGTGAACGATGGAACAGACTACAGTACCTCGTCCTACACAATGACGATCAATGTGACACCTGTTGTTGATGTGACGTTTACCGATGGCTCAGTATATGCGCCGCCAAGCGCATCGCCAAGCACAAACAATAATTCTGTGGGAAGATTTTTGCTGACAGGAGACATTTCAGGCGCATCGTTAAGCGCGCTGACGGTATCATTCGTTTCATCACCGAGCGGAGTGACGGCGGTAAAACTGTGGAGTTCAAGCGACAATGCATACGATAGCGGAACGGATACGCAGGTGAGTTCAACTACAGTTTCGGGAACGACAGCATCGTTCAGTTCGTTTTCTTCTTCTATTTCATCGAGCGGAACATATTATTTCGTTAGTGTTGATCTTAATTCAAGCGCAAGTGGAACAATCGAGCCTTCTATTGTAAACAACTCGCACATTACAATTTCTTCAGGAATACTCGCCGGTACGATCACCAACGCTGCGCTTTCCAACGGCGAGGCTCCGCTTCCAGTAGAATTGACTGCGTTCAGTGCATCATCAAAACGATTGAATGTTGAATTGCAATGGAAGACGGCGACGGAAGTGAATAATTATGGATTTGAAATAGAGAGAAAAGCTGTCAGCAGTCAGCTCTCAGCTAATAGCCAACAGCTAAAAGCTTATAACTGGGTTAACGTTGGTTTTATTGAAGGGGGAGGAACAAGTAATGCGCCAAAAGAATATATATTCACGGATAAAAGTTCTGCTGCAGGAAAATATCTTTACAGATTGAAACAGATCGACCGTGACGGAAAATTTGGATACTCGAAAGAAGTTGAGATTGAAACAGGAAGTACGGCAAAAGTGTTTGAACTATCGCAGAATTTTCCGAATCCATTCAATCCGACGACTGCCATTG
Source organism: Bacteroidota bacterium (assembly GCA_041665525.1). Taxonomy (GTDB): domain Bacteria; phylum Bacteroidota; class Ignavibacteria; order UBA10030; family UBA8401; genus UBA8401. The sequence goes on from JBAYIS010000076.1 coordinate 1,396, forward strand.
AATTCAGTGTGCCGGAGGATGGAATGACGACGCTGAAAGTATTCGACATCCTCGGACGCGAGGTGCGAACGTTGATCAATGAAGAATTAAAAGCAGGCGTCATTCAGCAGGTGGAATTTGATGCATCTCATCTTTCAAGCGGTGTATATTTTGCGCGGCTGCAATTTAAGAACAACATTCAGATGAAGCGGATGATGCTGGTAAAGTAATGCTGAAATGTGATTCCCTGATTTCATCCTGACGAAGTTAAAATCATTCATAGATAAATTGAAAAGAAGTCAAAGGCCGGAAGTCAGTGATCAGAATCTGATCTCTGATTTCTGCTATTTGACCTCTGCTTCATAGTGATAATCACCAATGTCTCTTGATGAATATTTCTCACTCTGTTTTACGCTCGATCTGAATCTTCAGCCCCGTACATCCGGTGAATATCAACTTCGTCACTGGATGTACACAACGGGGAGCATGATGCCGATCGTACCAACGACCATTCAGGCATCATTGAATGGATATGAGTACCGCACTGTTACAATGGAGCGCGATTTTTCGATATATGAGATTTGGCGCGGTAATCAATGCATTATGTCGAACATTGGTGTTGAACTCTTTCCACTCTACATTCCGTATCAACGTGCTCGTGGAAATGTGCTTCTGGGGGGACTTGGTGTCGGTTTTCTCGCGCAGATGCTATGTTCCAAGGAGAATGTGAAGAATGTAACGGTTGTAGAGTTCAGCCGCGATGTGATTGATCTTTGCTCATTCTCTCATGAGAAGATAAATATCATCCACGAAGATTTTTACGAGTACCTCACCAAACAGGAACTTTCGCGATTCGATTATATTTACTTTGATACATTCTCGGACGGTCTTAATCATTACAGTTCCATTGTAATACCGATGAGAAAGTTTTTGCTGGAACGGTATCCTGTCATTCCGTTCGATTTTTGGAATGAAGATCAGATGAAGATGGAATACCTGAAAGAAAAATTCAAACAGAATTTCTAAGTGGCATCTATTTCATACTTATTCAAGGAGCATCTTCATGAAAAACCTTCCCGTTGTTGCTCTCTCATTTGCTGTAATGCTTCTGCTGGAACAGTGCAGCGGCTCTCTCGAAAAAAAATCACCTGAACTGTGCAGAACACGCTATCCGCTTTCGTTCAATCCTCAGCCGGGCGAACCTGATAAACTTAGTTCGTTCATTCCGCACGATGTCGATTTCGTCCAACTGCAAAACGGATATTCAACGTTGAATGAAGAATGCCAGCCGACGTTCGATTATTTTTCATGGCAGTCATTTGTTGCGCTCAACTGGCCCGCAAATCAGGACGGCTCCCCGATGGATTCGCTGAATGCAAGTTCTTCCGCTCCGCGTGTGTGGGAATTCTTCACCGACCCGAATGAGGTCTTTATTCCCGGCTACTCAAAAAAACTCCGTTTGCGTGCACGTTCTGCTGTAGATGTGCTGACGATGACATTCAAGAGCGACATTCCGAATGATACGCTCAGCGACGATATCGAAGCCGGAACGAGCAGTCCTCTCATTGACCGCAATCTCAATTTTGTATTGTACGAAGTGCGAGTGAACGACGAGTGGGTGAGTTACGTGAAGTCAAAAAATCTCGACACGAAAAAGGGACAGCAGCAATTTGCCGACAGCGGCAATCAAGTGCAGTTCACTCAAGGATACTATGCCGATACGGTGACGAACAGCGGCGGAACTGTCGGCGCAATAGAAATAAAAGCGTCGTGGAGAATCATCGATACAACGCGGGGAGATGATCCGGGCAAATATTATACAAAGCGGGCAGTGATCTATGTTGACAGCGCAAAAAGTGCGACGGGAAAAGCATTCACCATTAATGCAACGGTGGGACTTGTCGGACTTCATATCAATCATTACACAGAAACGAGAGGCGGGGACGGCATCTGGACGACATTCGA
>JBAYIS010000077.1:0-3234 GCA_041665525.1 Bacteroidota bacterium
CAAAAGAAAGCGGAGTGGATGCAGATGGTATTCGTAAAGATTTTCGTCCGTCGGCGTATTGGAATCCTTCTATTTTGACCAATGAAAAAGGGATTGCGGTCGTAAAATTCAAACTGCCGGATAATTTAACCGCATTCGAAATGATGGCAGTTGCTCACACGCTTGAATCAGATTTTGGATATGGAGAAAATTCATTCGTTGTCAATAAACCGCTTCTTCTGCAGCCGTCGCTTCCGCGCTTTGTTCGAGTCGGTGATACATTCCAGAGCGGTGTTGTGGTGATGAATTATTCCGACACGAAGAAAACAATTTCGCTTCAGACAAATGTGTGGGGAGTGAAATGGAACGGCACTGATTCGCTCACAACGCATGTGCTGGAACCAGGACAAGCGAAAGAAGTGCTCTTTACATTCTCTGCAGAAAATATCGGGAGTGCAAAATTTGTGTTCCGTGCACGAAGTGATTCCGGTTATGACGGATTGCAATGGATCATTCCTGTGAATGCACCGCGATTGAAAGAAACCGTTGCACTGTTCGAGTCAATCACCGATCCGTCAATCGAAGAACAGGTTATTCCGTTGAAAGATGCATTTCAAGATATCGGAGATGTTGAATTTACCGCTTCATCAACAGCAATGACCGGGCTTTCCGGAGGAATCTCATATCTCTTCAACTATCCGTATGGATGTTTAGAGCAGCGTGCTTCGGCGGTGCTTCCGATGATCCTTGCAAAGGATCTGGTGGATGCATTCAAGTTTGATGTCTTAAAGGGAAAAGATTATCGCGCAGTGGCGACGAAAATTGTTGATGAGATTCCGCTCTTCCAAAAACCGAACGGCGGATTTTCATATTGGAAAAATGAGTGGCGAACGTGGGAATATATTTCTGCCTACGCAATGTACACGCTCACGCAGGCAAAACGGAACGGATACCAGATTGATAACGGTGCGTATGAAAACGGCATAGGATATCTCAAGAGAGTTCTCCGCGGTGAAGAACGAAATTCAATATATTCACTGTACGAATGGCGCAACACCCGCGCACTTATTCTCTATACACTTGCATTGGCCGGCAAACCGGAATTTGGATTTATGGAAAATCTCTTCAGTGAGCGAAAAGATCTTCCTCTGTTTGCCAAAGCATATCTCTTGCGGGCGCTGCACACTGCAAAGGGAAATCAGTCCATGCAGGATGATCTTGTGCAGGATCTTTTTAATATGGTAAAAGTTGCGCCAACATCGGCACATTTTGAAGAGGCAAATGAAAACAGCATGTGGTGGTGTTTCAGTTCAACGGCGCGCACCACGGCAATCGTTCTACAGGCAATTGTTGAAACGCAACCTGAAAATAATATCGCACCGAAAGTTGTCCGGTGGCTTATTGATCAGCAAAAAGCGGGTGCGTGGCGAACAACGCAGGAAAACATGTACGTTGTTGACGCTCTTGCAACCTATCTGCGAGTCTATGAAAAAGAAGAGCCGAATTTCCGTTCGACAATTATGTTCAATGGAAAAACAATCTTGAATGAATTCTTCAAAGGACGAACATTCACTGTTGCAAAGACCACAACTCCTTTTACGGAATTAACGCTTGGGGAAAAGTATCCGGTGAAAATTTCAAAAGACGGTGCCGGAAGATTGTATTACGGTATTCGGATGAATTATTATCCGAAAGGGGAAACGCTGCCGAAAGAAGAAGGATTTTCCGTTGTGAAAACAATGGAAACATTGGACGGGAAAAAAGTGGAATCACTGAAAGCGGGAATGACCGTAAAAATAACGTTGACGGTTTCCAGCAAACAGACGAGACATTTTGTTGTTGTCGATGATCCTGTTCCTGCAGGATTTGAGATTGTGAATACTTCCTTCAATACAACGGCGGCGAATCTTGATGAAGAAGAGAGAGAGAGCAACGGCTCATACTGGGATTGGCAGGCTTTCAATCATGTTGAAAAGCTTGATGACCGTATACTGCTCTTCTCGGATTATTTCACCACGGGAACGCATTCATACACATATCTTGCGCAGGTTGTACGGACAGGAACATATCAAGCTCCGGCGACCCGCGCAGAAGGAATGTATGAACCGGAAGTATTTGGTCAGACAGGATCCGGCGTTGCTGTAATACATTGATCTCTTTAAAAAAAATATCGCTGCTCTGCGCTCTTCTTGCTTTCGCAGTTATTGGTTCTATATTTGTTCCACTGCCGAAAGAGGATTTCAGCAAAGAATCCGTTCAGTCACTTCGTGTTGTTGACAGGAATGGGATCGTGCTGCGCGAATTCTTGAATGACCGGGAGGGACGGGGAATATGGAAACCGCTGAGCGGGATTTCTCCGTATGTGCGTACTGCAACGATTGCTGTTGAAGATAAAAGATTCTATTCACACCTCGGCGTCGATCCGATTTCCGTTGCACGTTCGGTTGTTGATAATCTTCAGGCAATGCGGTTCAAATCGGGCGGCTCAACGATTACACAGCAGTTGATCCGAAATGTGTATCATCACCCGAGAACGCTTTTCTACAAACTGGTGGAAATGTGGTACGCGCTTCGGCTTGAACGGATGATGACGAAGGAAGAGATCATCGAGCAATATCTTAATCGAGTTCCGTACGGCAACCAGGTGTACGGAATAGAATCTGCATCGCGGTGGTATTTCGAAAAACCGGCGCAGCTGCTTTCTCCAGCCGAAGCTGCCTTTCTTGCAGCGCTGCCAAATTCCCCATCTCTTTTGAATCCGAATAAAAATCCTGACGCGGCATCTGCTCGTGCGCGTACAGTATTGAGTCGAATGATTGTGCAGAACTATATTACACAGGCTGAACACGAACGGGCAATTGTACAGCCGATACAAATTATTCCACCTGATGCACATTTTAAAGCGCCTCATGCAGTGGAAATGGTGTTGTCATCAACACCTCTTCCAGAGAATAGAACGATTAGTACAACGATTGATTATTCAATGCAGGAACAAGTGCAGCGGCTGATGAATGCTCATTTAAAAAAATTAAAGAACAAACAAGTGAACAATGCTGCCGCCATTGTGATTGATAATGCCACGATGGAGATCCATGCTCTTGTCGGCTCCGCAGATTTTTTTGATGAACGACATAACGGACAAGTGAACGGCGTAACGGCGCTTCGTCAGCCTGGTTCCGCGATAAAACCGTTTACGTACGCTCTTGCGTTTGACCATGGAATAACGCCTGCGACAATCATTCCCGATATTCCGAC
>JBAYIS010000078.1:0-3165 GCA_041665525.1 Bacteroidota bacterium
AAAGATTGAAGTGACCGGTGAGATCGACGAGATCGAAGGATTTTTCCGGAAAGAAGACGAGATCAATATCGTTCGCATCATTCAGGAATCAGTGAACAATGTTTTAAAACATGCGGAAGCAACATCGGTCAACGTGGTATTGTCGCTGGCTGATGAGCATATCGTGTTGACAATTTCTGATAACGGGAGGGGGATGGAAGATCATTCAAAACGGTCACACGGATTGGGGATGAATGATATCAGTGAGCGTATTCAATTATTGGAAGGTACGATGCAGATCGAATCATCGCCGGGTAAAGGAACAACGTTGAAATTTCAATTCATTTAAAAAAATCGTCATGCCTGAATCAAAACATCAAGGAAAAATACGAGTGTTCATCGCCGACGATCACGCGATCATGCGCAAAGGACTTCGGGATCTGATTGAAGCCGAAAAAGAATTTATGGTGTGCGGCGAAGCAGGCAACGGCGCCGATGCTGTGCAGAAGATTGAAGAGCTTTGTCCCGATATCGTTCTTACAGATATTGATATGCCTCAGAAGTCTGGAATCGATATTGCGAAAACAATTCGATCCAAAAAAATAAAATCCAAAGTGATCATGCTGACGATGCACAGCGACGAAAGTTTTTTTTCTGCAGCGATGGATGCCGGCGCAAAAGGATATGTACTGAAAGACGGTGCGATTGCGGATATCGTGAAGGCGGTTGCCGCAGTCAACGAGGGGAAATATTATATCAGTCCTGCACTTTCAACATTCACTATCAGCCGTGCACAGGAGATCGCGTCCGTCAATGACGGCAGTTCACCCCTGGCACTGCTGACGCAAACGGAACGGAAAGTACTACAGCTGATAAGTCAGAACAAAAGCACCAAAGAGATTGCCGAAGAACTCTTCGTCAGTCACCGCACCATCGATTCTCACCGTGCAAATATTTCCGCAAAAGTGAATCTTCAGGGACAAAATGCACTTCTCCGTTTTGCCATTGAAAATAAGCATAAGTTGTAGATAGAGGTCAGAAGTCAGAGATCAGTATTCAGAATCCAGTATCTAGAAACTAACATCCAGTATTTCAAAAACTCTTTCCTAACGTTTTTCCCTCTCCGTACTACTACCTACTCTTTTCCGTACCGCTACGGATGTTATTCTTTTGCCCAAAACGGTACACTGTTCCCAATAGATTATAAAATCAATCAATCGCAGCGGGGAACAGATGACCATCATGATCGTTGAAGATAATCCGGCAATGCGCAAAACCATCCGCGATGTTGCAGCAGCGAAAACCGATACCGTCATTGAGTGCAGCAACGGTGAAGAAGCAGTGACTTCATTTGCACAACATTATCCGGACTGGGTGCTGATGGATATCAATATGCCTGTGTTGGACGGTGTCTCTGCGACAAAAAGGATAATGTCAGCGCACCCTTCAGCAAAGATTGTTATGGTTACGGATTCGGATAATGAATCATTTCGCATTGCGGCAAAAAAAGCGGGTGCGTGCGGATATGTCTTAAAGGAAAATCTCTTTGAATTGCAAACTGTCTTATACTATCACTCATAACAAAAGGAGCCTACCATGAAAACTCTCTTACAAAAAACCCTTATGGTAATGTCATTCTTCATTACCATTGCCACAACAATGCAGGCGCAAAGTTACAGCGGAGGTTCTGGCACAAGCGGCGATCCGTATCACATTGCGAACAAAACGGATTTGAAATATCTCTCGGAACATTCCGGTGAATGGTCCAAGTATTTCATTCAAACGGCGGATATCTCGTTTATTGCATCGGACTTTCAAAGCGGCGGTGATTTCTACAACAGCGGTAACGGATTCATCTCGATTGGAAATTCAACAACACAATTTACGGGTTTCTATGACGGTGATTATCATGTGATCTCGGGATTAACAATAAATACGTCGGCACAGTTCGCTGCAATGTTCGGATATGTCGCAAGCGCAGTCGATTCTTCTATTTCCCGTCTTGGTTTATTGAATGTCACGATCACCAGTTCAAATACGTTTGCCGCAGCGCTCGTAGGATATATCTCCGCAGGAACTATAAAGAATTCTTTTTCAACCGGCACCGTAATGACCACCAGTTTCTATGTTGGAGGATTGATAGGCTATCTTGCTAATGGTTGCACTGTGACTTCCAGTTATTCAGAATGCTTAGTCCTCGGCAATGGAGCGGATATGGGCGGGGTTATTGGCTTTATGGCTGCTGGATCGTCAGCATCTAACTGTTATGCAACGGGAGCGGTCGGTTCAGCCTCGAGCAATACTGTCGGCGGATTCACCGGGGTATTGGCTGGTACGGTTGCAAATTGTTACTCCACTGGTTTAATAACAGGAAGCATCAATGCCTATGGATTTGTTGGAAGTTTAGTCGGCTCAGGAAGCACATCGAATTGTTTTTGGAATACGAACACTTCTGGAACCGTAATTGGAGGCGGTGGAGCAGGCGCAACGGGAAAAACTACTGCTGAAATGCAGACCTTATCAACATTCACAGATGCAGGATGGGATTTTACCAGTATATGGAAGATCGAAGCGAACAGTTATCCCAACCTGCAGCAGGTTGCTTCCGTAACTTTAGCAACATTCGCTGCTTCGGAAATCAGCACTTTGTCGGCGACATTGAATGGATCGGTCAATTCAAATGGGGATACCGTGGCGGTTCGATTCCTCTACGGCACATCCAGTGGTGTATACACCGATAGTGTTAACGCCATACCTGACACGGTGACTGCGTCCACGACAACCCAGGTGTCGGCTTCTATAACAGGTCTGAACAGCGGGACGACATATTATTTCGTCGTAGCGGCGGAGAACAGTTCTCGTTATTTGACCGGGGGCGAGTTGAGTTTTACAACACACGGGGAAACCGATTCCGTATCTGGCAATGCACTATTATTCCCCGGTTCGGGCAGCAACTATTTTTCCATTCCGTACTCGAGTTCGCTAAATCCTTCCGACAATTTTACCATCGAGTTCTGGGCATGGTGTGCCGGCGGCAGCACCTATCGGGCGCCTGTTGCATCAGAAAATTCGACTGGTGGATCGCATGGGTATTACTTTTATGCTCTTCCCTCAAACCATTGGGCAGCATGGATGGGGATAGGATCGGGTTGGGCAATAATTGAAGGGGACACTGTAAGAGATTCT
>JBAYIS010000079.1:0-3042 GCA_041665525.1 Bacteroidota bacterium
AAGCCGATATTTTGATCATCAGTTTCGGAATCACTGCCCGAACTGCGCGCGAAGCGGTACTGTTGGCGCGCGAACAAGGAACACATGTTCGATTGGTGAATGTAATCTCGCTGTTTCCCATTCCAGAAAAATTATTAAAGAACGCTGCGGAAGGTGTTCACACAGTGTTTGTTGCAGAAGAAAATCTTACCGGTCAATATCGTTCGGTCATTCAGTATTTGTTTACTGATAAAGTAGTTATCGGAATCAACTCATTCGGTAAAATGATCACACCAAACGATATTCTGGAGTGTATAACATTATGACAACTGCTGAACCAAAAACATTCTTGAAAGATTCCGTTTCATTTCCATTCTGCAAAGGATGCGGACATCATCATTATGTTCACAATCTCGACCGCGCGTTATCGTCGCTGCTGCTCGATCCAAAAAAAGTCTGCATCGTCAGCGATATTGGATGCATCGGCATCCTTGATTTCCTCTTCGCTTCTCCGCATACCTTCCATACAACACACGGACGCTCAACCGCGTTTGCAACCGGCGTTGAACTTGCCGATGGAATTTTGAACGATTCAAGATTGAAAACGGTCGTCGTAATCGGCGACGGCGGCGCAACGATAGGCTTGCTTCACATTGTGAACGCGGCATTGATGAATGTTGATGTAACAGTGCTTGTTGCAAACAACATGCTGTACGGAATGACCGGCGGACAAAATTCCGGATTCTCTCCGTTAGAATTTATCACACCGACAACTCCGGATGGAAATATTGTCCCGCCAATTGATATTTGTGCAATGATAAAGAGCTGCGGAGCGGAATATGTTACCAGTATTTCTGCAACCGATAAAAATTTAACGAGTGTTATTGCCGATGCAATAGCGCATCCCGGTTTTGCATTGGTAGAAATTGTGGAGCTTTGTACTGAATTTGCCGTTGGGAAGAACAAGATCGATGGAAAGACAATTCAACAACTATCAGACCGGCACAATGAAACGACAATACCAACGGAGTTCACCCGCAAAGAATTTTGCGAAGAATATAAATCTAAGGTGCTTGGCCGTCCGTTGAAAATAAAGCATGATACGTTGTCGCAGAAATACATTTCTACATTGCGCGGATCGCAACGGTGGGTAATTGCAGGAACTGCCGGAGAAAAAGTACAGCTTTCTTCATACTTACTGATGCGCGCCGGAATTCTCTGCGGACTTCATGCAACACAAAAGAACGACAATCCCGTAACGCAAGGTTCCGGATTCTCTCTTTCAGAAGTTGTGTTAAGCAATAATAAAATCTATTACACCGGAATTGATATTCCGGATGTTGTCGTCATTACATCCGCTGAAGGATTAAAAGAAGCGACAGTGAATGGCACTATTTCCCGCAGCAACAAACAGACGGTCATTATCATGGACGATTCACTTCTCGAAATTGTTACTGCTGCAAAAGTGTACCGCCTGCCGCTCCGTTCACTATGCACTCCGCAGCGTGCAACAACAAGCGCGGTTGCAGCGTTTATTGTTCACGCATTGGTGATCCCGTTGGAAGCAATGTTCGATTCGATTCAAATGCAAGTGGGAGAAAAAGTTTCCCTCTACCAAGAAGATGTTAAAAAATTATTACCCCTATTGTCATAGTGAGAGGTGTTTATGCAGACCGTAGAAGAATATTCATCCGTTACTCAAATGATTGAACGGCTTATTGAACGCGAGAACGAAAGTATTGCACAGTACGAGCGCACCATTCGTCAGATGGGCGACAGTCTTGTAAAACCGCTGCTCATCTCCATCGCTCAGGAAAAACGGGAACACCGTCGCTTGCTCGAACACGAACTGGAAGAATTGAACGAACAGTTCGAATTGGAAGAAGCGATTATATGATTCACTTAAATCGCTTCGCGGTTTGCCGATAAGATATCTTTGTCATGCCCGCGAAAGCGGGCATCCATTTTGTGGATCCCTGCCTTCGCAGGAATGACACTGCTCTAATGAAGTCCTTCCAATAAAAATTTGGAAATTTATATTACAAAAAAAATCGTGATTGATGTTTGCACGCGGAGTTTGTATTTTCACTCCAGTAATTTTTGGGGGAATATTCGTTTGAAATGGACTAGTATTTATTTTTTCTCGTTATTCGGCGTACTCATGGGGACAGCGTCGCTGTTCGGTTTTACGCAGAACATTGAACTGCCGTTGTGGATCGTGATTGCATTGATTACGGCGGTACTCATTGCACGGTCAACAACACATAAGATGTTTCTTCACGGAGTGCTAGCTGGACTTGGGATAGGAGTATCAAACGCGGTAGTTCAAATTGCATTCTTCACGATGTATATGCAAAATAATCCGAATGCAGCGTCGGAATTGGAACATTTCAGCAGCACATTCACCCCGCAGTGGTTCTTGTTTATTTCCAGTCCAATCGTCGGAGGAATATACGGAGCGTTGATCGGTGCGTTGTCTGTTGCGGCAGCAAAGTTCCATCACCCAAAATAGTGCGATATAAAAAAATGTGCGGTGTCATGCCGGCGAAAGCCAGCATCCATCTTGATAATTCTTAAAATCTGGATTCCGGCGTACGCCGGAATGACAAGACTGTAGTTTTATTCACAACAATGCACTTCTCTGTGAACTCTTGCCGATCCGAAGCATCACTTCGTGAAGGCATCCCCCTCGGGAGTGGCAAACTACCACTCTCTGGACTCACCAAGTTTCGGCGTCCAAAAATCTTCTTTCGAAAGTTTCAATTCTTCCACTGCGATTAATAATTTCTTCGGTGGCTCGTCCATCGGTTCATCGGTCATGATGAATGTTCCCCAATGAATGCCAAGCATTTTTTTTCCGCGCACATCTTGGAATGTTTGTACTGCTTCTTCAGGATTCATGTGCACCGGCTTCATCAGCTTTCTGGGATCGTATGCGCCGATGGGAATCATTGCAAGATCAAACGGACCGAATTTCTTTCCGATATTTTTAAAATGAGAACAGTATCCAGAATCACCCGCGAAGTATAATCTCTTTTTACCAAGCACTGTCCACGAACACCA
>JBAYIS010000080.1:0-3029 GCA_041665525.1 Bacteroidota bacterium
AATAAATCGATCATCTTCTGCACATCCAACGGTGCACCGGCAATGTGGAAAGCGCGCTACGCAAAAAATTTATTGATTGCAGGATTTATCAATATGTCTGCGGCTGTAAAGCGCATTACGGAATTGAAGGACGATGTGTACATTCTTTGCGCGGGAAAACACACGCAGTTCTGTATCGAAGATACGGTCTGTGCCGGAATGATTATTAAGGAATTAATGGAAGGGAAGAATTCTGAGTTTGAATTCAACGATTCCGCCGCCGCTGCATACACGCTGTACAAAAATGCGAGCAAGAATCTGTTGAAGATGGCGCGAACATGCGATCATGGGAAATTCCTGATTGAACTCGGTTGTGAGAACGATCTTGAATTCTGTACCAATGTTGATGCGTTTGATGTTATTCCCGAACTTTCAAGCAATGTGCTTCGTTTGAAAAAGAAAGCAGATCCCGCGGTTCCACACGTACCGATCAGTATTGATACTACAGGCGGGAAAGGAGAATAATGGAAGATTTTCCGCTGCCACAACAAGAAGATCAACCGGCACCACCTGCGTCGCGGCGCAAGAAACAAGATAACAGTTCGAAAAAAAATATGAAGCAGCGAAAGCAGGTCCTGTCATTTCTCGTCATCGTGTTTGGGTTGATGGCATTGCTTTCCATGGTTTCCTATTCATCGGGCGATGAAGCCAACGGCGATGTTCGATTTTCCGACCTCTATAAAATCTTCACCAACGATCCGTTCATCCAGCAGAAATCGGAACTAACAACGAACTGGCTCGGACTCTTCGGCGCGATCCTTTCAAATTTTCTTATCAATTCCACGGTCGGTCTGTTTGCGTTCATCGTTCCAACATTGATGCTGATGTGGGGATGGACGATGCTTCGGAGCGGCGATATTCGACGGCTGGTCTACTTCACCAATTATGCAATCATCCTTGCGTTGCTCGGTTCGGCATTTTTTGGTTTGCTCCGGAAGACGGGACTGAGTGAAGTGATTTCCACCGAATGGCATGGCAGTGTCGGCGCATTCTTTGCAACAATCCTTCAGCAGTCAATCGGTTTGGCGGGCGGAATGATCATGACGCTTGCACTCGGTATTGTTACCGTAACGCTGGCTGTCGATCTTGATCTGCATAAGACCTCTGAACGGATCAAAGATTTCATTATTGCTATTGGTGAATTTTTCGGTGCGAAGATGGATGAATGGAAAGAACAGCAGGAAATTCGTGCGCAGCAAAAAGAAGAAGAGAAAAAACGTGAAGCGGCTGAAATTAAAGTGAAACGAATGGATACTGAAATATCCATGCCCGAAGAAAAGCTTGAACCAAAAATTGTTCAGCCAAAAAAGGAATTTGTTCGTCCGCAGCCTGTTGTAAAGAGAGATTCAATCAACGAAGAGGTAAAATCTTTTGATCTTCTTGATACTCCGCTGGAAATTAAAGAGGGAGTGCAAGAAAAAGAAGCGGAGCTTGAAGAGCGAGAAGTTGAAGACGAAGAGATTGATTATGTGTTCCCATCGGTTGATCTTCTTGATCCAAAAAAATACGAAGAGAAAATCAGCGACGAAGAATTAAAAGCAAATGCTGCACAGCTGCAGGCAAAGCTTGCGGATTTTGATGTTGAAATTGCCAACGTCAGTGTAACCCCCGGTCCTGTTGTAACGCTGTATGAACTTGTTCCTGCAACCGGAGTGAAAGTTTCAAAGATTACCAGTCTTTCCAATGATCTTGCGCTTGCCATGCAGGCGCGCGGAATTCGCATTGAAGCACCGATTCCCGGAAAAGGAACAGTCGGCGTAGAAATTCCGAACAACAAACCGCAGATCGTGACCATCCGCAGTATTTTGAATTCTGAAAAATTCCGCGACAGCAAATCTGCTCTTCCGCTTGCAATGGGAAAGACGATCACCGGCGAAATTTTTATTGATGATCTTGCAAAGATGCCGCACGTTCTTATTGCCGGTGCAACCGGTATGGGAAAAAGTGTCGGTATCAATACGATCATTGCAAGCTTGTTGTATCGTCTCCATCCGTCGGAATTGAAATTCATTCTTGTTGATCCAAAAAAGATCGAATTGAATTTATACGAAAAATTGAAGAACCATTATCTCGCAGTTTCTCCGGATATGGATGAAAAGATCATCACCCAGCCGCAGAACGCAGTATTGGTATTAAAATCATGCGTGATTGAAATGGAAAAACGATACGATCTTCTTGCGTCTGCCGGAGTTCGTCACGTTACTGATTACAACGTGCGGTTCAAAGAAGGAAAATTGAAAGCGAAGGATACGGAAACATTGAAGCATCGTTACCTGCCGTACATTGTGGTGATTGTTGACGAGCTTGCAGATTTGATGATGACGACGGCAAAGGAAGTGGAAGAATCCATTGCTCGTATCGCTCAGCTTGCACGTGCTGTGGGAATTCATCTTGTGCTTGCAACGCAGCGTCCATCCGTTGATGTTATCACCGGCGTGATCAAAGCGAATTTTCCATCACGCATTGCATACGCGGTTTCTTCAAAGATCGATTCGCGCACAATTCTGGATGGCGGCGGAGCGGAACAATTGATCGGTCGAGGTGACATGCTGTATCTTTCACCAAGCAGTCCGAAAGCGATCCGTATTCAGAACGCATACATTTCTACGGAAGAAGTGGAAGGAATTGTTGAGCATATCGGAAAACAAAAAGGGTACAGCAAAATGTACGAACTTCCTTCCGCACTTGAAAAGAAGCGCGGTGGAGGTGCCGGAGGAACGGGAGAACGCGATGAATTGTTTGATGAAGCGGCGAGAATTATTGTTCGTCATCAGCAAGGATCTGTTTCACTGTTGCAGCGTCGTTTAAGTGTCGGATATTCGCGAGCCGCACGGCTTGTTGACCAATTGGAAGAAGCCGGTATTGTTGGACCATTTGACGGAAGCAAAGCGCGCGAAGTGAGAATTCAAGAAGAATCTGATCTTGAATTCCTGTTGAAGAATCTTGATTAGCGATCATCTGAAATTTTTCTTGTGAATATTTCCGAACGG
>JBAYIS010000081.1:0-2905 GCA_041665525.1 Bacteroidota bacterium
CCATACCGATTGCTGTTATTGCAATCTCACTCGGAAAAAAATTATTCAAGACGACGATTCTTGAAAATAACATTATTCAAACGACCGGTTCTGCGGGAGAATCAATCGCGGCGGGAGTTGTGTTCACTCTTCCCGGATTTCTATTTCTCTCCATTGAAAGCGGAGGCGCAGCATTCTTTAATTATTGGACGATCTTTACGCTGGCGATGCTTGGCGGAATTCTCGGAACAATGATGATGATTCCTCTGCGTCGTTCATTGATCGTTCAGGAACATGACACGCTTCCATATCCCGAAGGAACTGCCTGCGCTTCAGTACTTATCGCAGGAGAAAAAGGGGGAGATTTTTCAAAGACTGCTTATCAAGGTTTGGGATTTGCTTTTGGGTATGCAATTCTTCAGAGAGTTTTTCACGTTATCGCTGAAACACCGGCGTGGGTGACAAGTCAAACAAATAGATTTTTCCCTTCGGCAACTGTGAACGGTGAGATCACCCCGGAATATATGGGTGTCGGTTATATCATCGGACCGAAGATTGCAGGTGTTCTTGTTGCCGGCGGTGTGCTTGCCTGGCTTGGATTGATTCCGCTGCTTGCTACACTTGTTCCTTCCGTGGTTATTGCAGAACAACTTGTGAAGCTTGGTTATTTAAAAGATGTACTAACTGCCGGCGGCCCCGGTGGATGGAATCCGGAAACGCAGGCATTTGCAAGCACGGCAACTGCAGTGTACCGCGCATATGTCCGCCAAATCGGTGCAGGTGCAGTTGCGGCGGGCGGATTCATTACGTTGTTAAAAACACTTCCGACGATTATCAGTTCATTCAAAGGAAGCATGGCTTCACTGAAGAACAGAAAAGCAGGTATATCGGTTGCCCGTACTGAGAATGATCTGTCATTCCTTACGGTGATCGGCGGTTCACTTGCACTGGTACTGTTGATCGCAATCCTTCCGATCATTCCGGGTGATTCTCTCATCAGTAAAATCGTTCTTGGCTTTCTGATCATTGTGTTCGGATTCTTTTTCGTAACGGTATCAAGCCGTATCGTCGGTATCATCGGATCATCATCCAATCCGATCTCAGGAATGACGATTGCAACATTGATGGCAACATCGTTGATCTTCATCGGCATCGGCTGGACCGGAATGATCTATGAACCAATGGCACTCGTTGTCGGTGGAATGATCTGTATTGCAGCGGCAAATGCCGGAGCAACGTCGCAGGATTTGAAAACTGGTTACATCGTTGGCGCAACACCGAAATATCAACAGATCGCATTGTTCATCGGTGCGATCGTATCTTCTGCAGTGATTGGATGGACGGTACAAATTCTCGATACGCCGACTCCTGCAATGATTGCACAAGGTATTAACCATGCGATCGGCACGGAAAGTTATCCGGCACCGCAGGGAACATTGATGGCGACATTGATAAAAGGTTTATTGTCATTCAATCTTGACTGGCAGTTCGTACTGGTTGGTGTATTTATTTCCGTTGTGATGGAATTGTGTAATGTGAAGTCGTTGTCTTTTGCGGTTGGATTATATCTTCCTCTTTCAACAACACTGCCGATCTTTGCCGGCGGTGCGATTAAAGGCGTAGCTGATGCAGTTCGTGCGCGAAAAGGTGAAGGACAGGAAGACGCTGAACTCGGGAAAGGAAGTCTGTTTGCAACCGGTCTTGTTGCAGGCGGAGCACTCTTCGGTGTTATTGTTGCCATCATAACAGTGTATGATGAACAATATAAATGGGGCATCTTGCAGACCTTAAATCTTGAACATGGAATTGCCGGTGCTATCGGTGCCGACGGCTTTACACTGCTCGGTGTTGCGGCATTTACCATTATGGGTCTTACGCTGTACAAAGTTGCACGGAAAAAATAACATTGTTGTATTACATACGTTTACATTCATTCCAAAAGCGCGGATACAGCACAATTGTCTTCGCGCTTTTGTGCTTTACTGAATACAAAAAAAAGGAGCAGTTATGTCAGAAGCTATTACAGGGTTACAGCCCGCACTCGTCTGGAAATATTTTGCTGAGATCAGCAGAATTCCCCGCCCGTCAAAACATGAAAAGGCGATTTCAGATTATATCATGGAAACGGCAAAAAAACTCGGTCTTGAAGCAAAGCGTGATAAATTCCTGAATGTTGTTGTGAAGAAAAAAGCGACGCCGGGAAAAGAACAGACGCCAATGATCTGTCTGCAAGGACATCTTGATATGGTGCCGGAAAAGAATAAAGATACAGTGCATGATTTTCTGAAAGATCCGATCGAACTTGTCCGCAGCGGAAATTTTTTAATGGCAAACGGCACCACGCTTGGTGCAGATAACGGAATTGCAGTTGCAACTAATCTTGCCATTATGGAAGATACTTCATTGGTTCATGGACCGCTGGAATTTCTTTTTACGGTTGATGAAGAAACAGGATTGACTGGAGCAAATAATTTAAAACCGGGATTCCTTGAAAGTAAAACATTGATGAATCTCGACTCAGAAGAATTGGGTTCATTGTTCGTCGGCTGTTCCGGCGGGAGAAATACAATTGGGAAATGGAAACTTTCTTTAGAAAATGTGCCGAGAGGATTCGTTTCTCTAAAATTGATTGTTAAAGGATTGAAGGGCGGGCACTCCGGACTTGAAATCGACAAAGGCCGCGGAAATTCTATCAAGATTATCAATCGTGTTCTGATTGCACTAGAAAAAATTGGCGCACGTCTTTCGTCTGTTGACGGAGGGAATAAGAGCAATGCAATTCCGCGTGAAGCGGAAGCAATTGTTTTTGTTCCTAAAAAAGATCTGAAAAAAGCTGTGAAGCTAGTTGAACAGTGGAATGGAGTTGTAAAAGCAGAGCTTTCTTCCGTTGAACCTGATCTTCAATTGATCGCTGAAGAAGTTCAGG
>JBAYIS010000082.1:0-2887 GCA_041665525.1 Bacteroidota bacterium
AAATTGTGTCACAGAATAATATTCTGTGATACGAATAGAGTTATAGGATGAATTTTTGCGTAAGGTGAATTATAAAATTAAAGAAAACAAGGAATACGTTGTGAAAAAGAAAAAAGTATCTCAAAGCGGCATTTTCAGCGCGCTGTTCATTCTCATTTTATTATTTTCATCTTTTGTTTTTGCCTCGCCCGGCGGCGGTAAAAAGGGACCGGAACAATACAAGTATTTGCCCGGCTCACTTGTTGTAAAACTGAAGGCGCAGCCTGCAGGACTATTGAAAGGTAAACCGGGTGTTGAAGCCGCGCTAACTAATCTACAGATGACATATGGCGTTCAAAGCGTCAGCAAAGCATACGAGACCGCTAAACTGAAGAAACGAATCGGGATTGAAGAGTTGGAACGGGTATTCATTATGCATGTATCCACACCTACCGACCTGGAAGCTTTAGCCCGAAGATTAGAACAAGACCCAACGGTTGAGTATGCCGAACCACAGTATATCGTTCCTATTAACAAAGCTCCGAATGATCAATATTATAATGGTCCACAGTACCAGCAGTATCAACTCTCACTTGTAAAGGCGGACTCCGCATGGGGAATTTCCATTGGGGATAGTTCGGTTGTTATCGGAATGATCGATACCGGTGTGGATTGGGATCACCCTGATCTCGCAGCATCCATCTGGACAAATACGAAGGAGATAACCGGCAACGGAATTGATGATGATGGAGACGGTTACATTGACGACATACATGGGTGGGACTTTGTTAAGGGTATAACCTCTGTTTATCCCGGTGAAGACGGTAACATACCGGATAACAATCCAATGGATTTCAACGGTCATGGCACACACACTGCAGGTATTGCGGGAGCCACAACAAACAATGGAATCGGCATAGCTTCACTATCGTGGGGCGCTAAAATAATACCTCTGAGAGTTGGATGGCACGATGCTGATGGCAACGGTTATGGACTTTCAACTTGGATGGGCGATGCTTTTATCTATGCGGCAAATAACGGCGCATCGGTTACGAACCTCAGCATGGGAACTTCAAAAGCAGTGTTGGAAGGAGCGCTCTATGCTTATAAAAACGGCGTTGTCATCTGTAATGCAGCAGGCAATACGGGGAGTGATTTTGTTTCGCTCCTGGGAGCGCAGCCCTGGGCGCTTGCTGTTGCAGCAACCAATAGTAATGACAGTAAGGCAAGTTATTCTTCTTATGGAAACGCTATTGACATCTGCGCCCCGGGAGGTGATCTCGCATCGGGAAACGGAAAGGGCATTCTCAGTACAATTGTTAATCCTTCTTCGTTTTATGGCAGTGCAAACTACATTGAGTTTGAAGGTACATCCATGGCTTCTCCGATGGTTGCTGCATTGGCGGCGCTTGTCAAGTCGAAGAATCCAGCCTGGACACCCGCCCAAATAATGTTTCAGATCTGTGGCACTGCGGATAACATCAGTGGGAAAAATTCCGGGTATGGAGGCAAATTGGGGTATGGAAGAATAAACGCGTACCGTGCGCTGACAGAAACGCCTCCACCGCCAAAACCGGAACTCCTTTTTGTCTCTGCTACTGTTGACGATTCCCAGGGAGGAAACAGCAATGGAATATTGGAGCCCGGTGAAACAGCAAAAATCATTGTTGAAGTTAAGAACGAGTGGGGAGACGCGGTTAATGTTATGGGCAGCCTTACGACTTCTCATTGGACAACGAAAGTGCAGACGAGCAGCGTCTCCTTCGGCAGCATCAAGGGAATATCCGATGTGGATAATTCAAGCGCCTCGAATCTCAGCGATCCATTTATCGTCAGCGTTAATCCGGATGCCGTTCCGGCAGTTGTTCCTTTCACTTTTACCTTAATTGACGGCGGCTACTTGACGACTTTTACTTTTAAACTTTCCGTTGGCGCTCATCTTCTTTTGGTTGCTGATGATGAAGGCTTCGGCGCTGAAGCTTCGTATGTTGAGGCTTTGGATGCGCTTGGCGTTTCTTACGATGTATGGGACCACGGCAAAGCTGGCACGCCGCCGGCATCAGTGCTGATGCGGTACAATACAGTAGTCTGGATGTGTGAGTGGACGTTTCCATCACTTGATTCGCTGGATCGCTCTTCGTTAGGTCAATATCTCGATTCCGGCGGAAAGCTGTTTCTATCAGGTCAGGATATCGGCTGGGATCTATCCGCTTCTTCACAAGATTATCTCAACGAATACGCTGTGTCAAAGGGAGCGTCGAAAACATTTTATGAAACCTATCTGAAGTCGTCTTATGCAGCCGATGCTGCAGGAGTTTCCACGCTTACGGGTGTTCCCGGGGATACACTTGGAGGTGGAATATCATTCACACGGTTTCAGCCGGGAAGATCAGCGCAGGAACAATTCCCAGATGTTATTAATCCTACCGGCGGTAGTGTGCCGGTCTTCAATTACAGTGGTGGCTCGTATGCCGGAAGCGCCGGGGCGATCCGGTTCAGCGGATCGTACAAGTTAGTCAACTTTGCTTTTGGCGGCTTCGAATCAATTACTGATCTCAAAACACGCATTGAGGTTATGAAGAGAATACTGAACTGGTTTGATGGACAAGGGGCTGTTGTTGACCGTCTTTACAACACGGAGAACACAAGCAGTTCATTTCCTGTTCGCGCACGGGTCAATGAATCCACGCATGTCGTTTCTATAGATTTGTTTTGGGATACGGATGGGGAGTTTCCATTCCATAAAATCACGATGGCAAATGAAGGCGGTGGTGTCTTCCGTGCTGATATCCCTGCACAGAATACCGACACACAGGTGGAGTATTTTGTACTGGCGCGAACTGCTTCGGGATACCTTCCGTACACACTCAATGTATTTACCGTCGGGACAGATGTCATTCCCCCCACA
>JBAYIS010000083.1:0-2804 GCA_041665525.1 Bacteroidota bacterium
CTCTGCTGTTTGAAGTATTCCGTCATTTTCTCCAAAGTCATTCGTGTTTGGAATCCCGTCTACACCAACATCTTCAGAAATTCCGCCGTATTTCCATGCAAGAGAATTGGTCGATCGATCATTAAAATATCCCGGCAGCGGCTGAAACTGATACGTATGTGAAGCATCGGGCGCAAAATCTCCGCTCTGTCTGCGGTAGGATTCAGAAATGATTGCGATAGAATCGCCGTTCGTGTTGACTACTTTTGCGCCGACAAAAAATACAAACGCATAACCGTACTGCGTTCCGCTCCCTTTCGGCCAGATGGCCAGCGAACTGCCGCCAAGATAATTATAGGAGAGCGAAGTGTTGTTGATAAATCCGGTCTCGATCAAATTTCCGTTATGTTTTCCATACCGAAGGAATTGTGCATTGCCGATTGCTGCGGAGACTTTCGACAGGAACTGCGGAGAGTAAAGACTGCGCGAGTTTCGGGGAGAAATTGTTTGTCCTGAGTTACTATACTTCTCAGTGTCTTCCTTGCTTCGCTGCGACAATGCGGTACCGGTAAACGCCATGGCGAGGAATATGAAAAGAATAAACGTAGCTCTTAAAAATTTTATTCGATTATACTGTTTCATTAAGATAAATTCTCTATAAATTAAAAATTAATTTCAAAACCAAATTCGATTCGCCGTGGTTCGGAATACCATGTAGGACGTGCATCGACCTCATTAAGCGTAAACAAGCCTTCCTGTTTTAATTTTTCACGAAGTAATTCTTCATCCCGCATACTGCGCGCATTATAAGTTGCTCTTCCGGTGGACGAATATACCTGTGTTTCATTGGAGACATCGAATACGTTATTTACTTTTAGGAATAATGTTGTTTGTATGCCCGCCAGCAACAGCATCTTTTGCGCTTTAAGGTCTACATTCCATTGTACGGGTTTTCGTTCGGCATTCAAGAATTCCCGAACGGCAATATCTTTTCGTTCCACAAACACCGGTGTGAACGGCAAGCCGTTGGAAAACGAACCAATAAACGACAGACTCCAGTTAGAAATTTCCTGCAATGTTAACACGGCATTCAGTGTATGCGTTTGATCCCAGTCCAGCGATGTGATTTTTCGTTCAATAAATTCCACAGGTTCCCCGCCGATGCTGGTTGACGTTTGTATCAGTTGAATGAATTCGGGATCAGACGAACTTCCTTTCGCAATCTGCAAACTATAGTTCACAAATCCGCTGATCAATCCGTTTCCGCCATACCGTAATGCCAGCGTGAGCCCGCGAACATTTCCATAATCGCGGTTGATGTAGCGGTAATACGAAACATTGTCGACCGTGGACAATGCTTCGATGCCGAGCAGATTTTTCACATCCTTGTAAAATGCAGTAATATCAATTGCCACATCCTCCGTAAGACCCTGCTGTAATCCTATTTCATATGCAATGGTTCGTTCCGGTTTTAATGTTGCATTGCCCAGCGTTAGATTTTCAAGCTGCAGCGCTGTTAATACATGAAGCGGCTCGTTGTACAATTTTTGAAAACTCGGCATTTGGAAGAAATGCCCGTATGCTACGTGGAATACACCCGTTACCGATATTGGAAACGACAGACCGAATCGGGGGCTAAACTGATATTGCCACGGAGCATTTTTTAAATTGACCGCACTTCCGAGTGAGAATGATTCAACGCGGGGATTGACGATTATTTTTTCATTAGGCTGGAACGCATCGAGACGCACTCCAAGATTCATGATTACATCTCCCAATTCAACTTTATCTTGAAGATACGCGGCAACCTCTAACGGACGAATGGTATAATCACGGTACCGCGTTACTTCACTATCAGCAACCGCACGATATCGCTGGATACTCAACGTATCCCAATAATTTACCATCGAAGTCCAATAATTATTCCACGACATCGCATCTCCCTTAATAGCTGTCGTCCATTTTTTTTCGCTCCAATCATCTGTTTCAACCAATCCTCGGGAATACGTATTGATATCGTGCTGCTTCACTTCAAAACCCATTTTAAGAAACTGTGTTCTGTCCGCCTGCCAGTTTGCATCTCCATTCAACAAATACAGTTTGCGGTAGTTTTTGGAATCGTTCCCCGTATAAATTCCGCCGGTCGTGCCGAGCGAAAATCCTTCCGATGAAGAAGAGATCGGCTGAATTCCTTGGTCTCCCGGATACCGAGCGATGCGATTATCCTTGCGATAATATGAATCACCCCAGTTATACTGATATGAGCCGCGGATATTATAGAAGAATTTTTCGGACGGTGTGTGTGCCCAGGAAATAAAATGATGGTATGATTGTGATATTGACGTTGATGTCTCACCCGGCTGATACCGCCGGCTTGAGCCTCCGCCTTGAGATTCACCATCGGCAAAGAACAACTGATATGACAGACGAAGATCAGAAGAGAAAAAATAATCGAGTTTACCATGCAGCGAAAGATTCTGCGACGTGGTTAATGGACCCATTGAACCATCGCCGGTGGAGAGAGAGTCAGGAATGTTTATTGCTCCTGATTGCTGCGTTGCAGAGAAATGTTCGCCATACCACCGCTGATAAGCCGCAATTTTCCACCCGTCCAACGCTGCGAATCTCTTTTGATACCAGAGATAACTTTCATCGTTCTGCAATCTGCCGGAAGCATAGAAACTTAATGTTTGAGGAATAATTGGTCCGGACAGACTTGCTTGAACATCGCGATTGGCTAACGGATTTATTTTGTCAATCGCTAAAAATGTGGAAGTATTTGTACTATACCATTCCCCTGTTTGTGCACGCACATTAAAGGAAAA
>JBAYIS010000084.1:0-2710 GCA_041665525.1 Bacteroidota bacterium
CGCGAAACAGGGGGATCCGAACGCAGTGCCATTCCCGAAGCCGTTCGGGGGAAATGACTTTGAATTTAGTTTCAGCGGAATTAAAACATCCGTCTTATATTATTTACGCGACCGCAAGCTTCGGGACACGGCCATCCCCGAACGCCTGCTGGCCGATATCTGTGCCGGTTTTCAATCGGCGGTGATTGATGTGCTTGTTCAGAAAACGATCCATGCGGCACAACAGTATGGTGTAAAAGAGATCGCCGTTGCCGGCGGAGTGTCGGCAAATTCGGCCCTTCGTGCATCGATGCAGCAGGCTGCCGGTCGGAACGGGTTGACGCTCTTCATCCCGAAACCGGAATATTGCACCGATAACGGCGCGATGATCGCCGAGGTCGGGTACCGGAAGTATCTCCGGAAGATGTTCTCGCCGCTGCAGAGCACGGCAATTGCAAATTTAGAATTGACATCGTGAACCGAATAGCCGAAAAATTTAAACTCTTACGATCGCAGAACACCAAGGCGTTCATTCCGTACATTACTCCGGAATTTCCCGTACCGGGAACGACCGTCCCGTTGATCATCGAACTGGAGAAAGCCGGTGCGACAATGATCGAGATCGGCATTCCGTTTTCCGATCCGCTCGCTGACGGTCCGACCATTCAGCATTCGTCGGAAGTAGCGATCCGCAACGGCGCCACAATTCATCGCGTGTTCGAGTGCGTGAAAGAGGCGCGAAAAGCGACAGCCGTACCGCTGATCCTGATGGGATATTTCAATCCGATCCTGCAGTACGGAACGGAAAAATTCCTGCAGGATGCCAAAGAGTGCGGTGTGGACGGTCTGATCGTACCCGATCTGCTTCCGGAAGAGAGCGCCGAATTTCGTTTATTGTCGCAGCAATACGGACTCAGCAACATCTTTCTGGTTGCACCGACCTCGTCCGATGAACGGATACGGTCGCTCGGCGGACTTTCCACCGATTTTGTCTACTGTGTTTCGGTGACGGGAGTGACCGGATCCCGAAATTCGTTCGGCGACCATTTTACAGAATTCCTGAACAGGGTAAAGCTCCATTCGGGGAAACCGTTCGTTGTCGGATTCGGGATCTCGACGAAAGAACAGGTGAGCCGGATTTCTTCCGTTGCCGACGGAGTAGTTGTCGGCTCGGCATTGCTTCAGGCGATCGGCGATAAACAGACCGTGGGCGAAACAGTCCGTTCCGCCCACGCATTCATTTCAACGTTACTCTGATATGTCCTCCATCGATAAATGGCGTGATAAGATAGACGAGATCGATAAGCGCTTGGTTGAGCTGTTGAACGAACGGGCGCACTATGCCGATGAGATCGGGAAGATCAAAGAGCAATTGGGGATGGAAGCATATTCTCCGAAACGTGAAAAAGAGGTGATCGATAATATCATTAAGCACAACAAGGGCCCGCTCGACAGCCTGGCGCTCCGGCGGCTCTTCGAAAGAATTATTGACGAATCCCGGAAACTTGAACGTGAGGCGATGAGTGAGCGGAAAAAAACTCAATAACACTGTCCTAAAAATTGCCGCATTATTTTTTCTTATCTTTTTTCTCATCCTCTATATGGTATTTTGGAAGGGGAATCATTTCGCTGAGCAGGCAAAATTCATCACCATCAGCAAAGGGCAGTCCTTTTCAAGTGTCGCCGATTCGCTTCAGGCGCGGGGGATCATTTCCAGCAGCAGTACATTTAAGATCGCCGGACGGTTCCTTGGGGTTACACAAAAGATGCGTATCGGGAAGTACAGTTTTGTCAGCGGCCTGTCCAATACGGAGATCCTGAATGATATTAAAGGAGGGGTATCCACGATCTATTCGAAAGTGACGATCGTTGAGGGGACGCGGGTGAAACAGATCGCAAAGGTCCTCCATCGCGAGGTCGGTATTGACTCCGCTCGGTTTATCTCCTATATGAACGATACGTCGTTGATCGGCATTTATCCCAACAAATCAAAATCACTTGAAGGATACCTCCTTCCCGACACGTACGATTTTTTCTGGCAGGATGATGAGAAAGAGATCATTAAACGGTTGATCACGGAGTTTCGTGAGTTCTATGTCGATAGTCTGCAGCAGCGGGCGAAAGCGATGAAGATGTCGCTGAACGAAGTCCTGACCATGGCATCGATCGTTGAAGGAGAGGCTATGTATGACGATGAACGGCCTATCATTGCCGGTGTCTATTACAATCGATTGAAGAAACGGATGCGATTGCAGGCAGACCCGACGGTGCAGTATGCTGTTTCCGATGTTCCCAAACGTCTCTCCCGGAATGATCTCAAAATCGATTCGCCCTACAACACGTACGAACATTACGGGCTCCCTCCCGGTCCGATCAACAATCCGGGACGGAAATCCATTCTCGCTGCCCTTTATCCTGCGAAACATCAGTTTCTCTATTTTGTTTCAAATTACAACGGCAGGCATCGTTTTTCGCGTACCTATGAGGAACATCAGCGCCATGTACGGGAATACCGTAAAGCGCGTGCGCTTGCATCCGGCAGGTAAAACAGCGCTTGCAACTGAAATGCATTTTTGGTATTTTACTGTCGTTAATTCACATTCTATCAATAAGAGAGTACCATGAAAAAAGATATTCACCCAGAATACAGAAAAGCGGTTGTTTCCTGCGTTTGCGGAAACACATTTGAAACCCGCTCGGCGCTTGGCGATATCCACGTCGAAATCTGCTC
>JBAYIS010000085.1:0-2680 GCA_041665525.1 Bacteroidota bacterium
CCAAATCTTTCAGGTTGCCCCAAGAAGGACAGGCGAACAAAAGAGCAATAACCAACATCGCTTTGCAGTAGAGAAATGTTTCGCCGTAGCCGAGCCATTTTACAGAAAAAAGCCCCGCTCCGTCTTCTTTTAACTTCCGAAACATGAAGCCCATAACGACGGCGCCACCTAAAGCGAACAACGCTGAATAGATAAAAATAATTGGTACAAAATGACTCATGGGAACCTCCTATCAATGTTCAATGTCTCCCGAATTTATATAAGCACAAATATCCAAAGAACGCAAATATCACGAGGGCTGGCAAATTCCGACGGATATAAAACAGATTAATTCCGAATGACATAAACCGCCCTAACTTATCCCCCGCCCTAAATTGGCGGGGGATTTTTTTGCTTGATATAATGGGAATGTACGAGTTATCAATAAATTTTAACATAAACACATGAAGAAAAAGTTTTTGGAACTGCCGGTTCATCACAGGATATTTTTTGCAACGGTTGCGTTGGCGGTAGTTTTGGCGGGCACCTTCGCCGGAATTTTTTATGCGCGAAAAGCTTTTACTTCTCCAGCACCTTCTGTTCCGATATTCAATCCGTCCGGCATGAAGGGAGAAACGAGCGGAGTCGGTACGCATTTCGCCATTACCGACAGCGAATACCTGAACATCGCGCTTGACAGTACGGAAACCGTTGATCTCCGCCTCACCTCAATGCCGAAAGTCATAACAATGATGTTTAATCCTGCCACAACCACAAGCGCCACAACAACGGAAATCACCATCTCCGGCTTGGTAAAAAACACAACCTACTACAAATATGAGGACGATTACCATCATCTCGCGCAATTTACGACCGACGACAACGGGGCATACTCTTACACACAAGACATAAGTACTCGCCATTTCGTCTTCATTCAAACCAGAAAAAGCACTAAATTCATCGCGGACAACGAAACCGGCGGCGATTGTTCAACAATCGGAAACTGGAACCAGCCGACCAAAACCTGCACGCTCACAACCGACCTTACGGAAACCGTGCAAATAGACAGCGATGGCGTCACTCTTGACGGAAACGGACATAAAATAACGATAACTCCGGAATATACCGTAAACGGAGTATATATCTCCGGCAAAGCAAGCACTACCGTAAAGAATCTCACTGTCAATGGAGCATATGAGGGTATTTCTCTCTGGCAGGTTAGTGGCGGTTCCATCGCAAGCAATATTCTTACCGGCAATATGGACGGTATGCGTATCCTGTCCAGTAATGATAACACAATCAAAAGTAACGTCGTCAGCGATAATTATCGTATCGGAATCAGCATTTACTCCTCATCCGATAACAAAATTCTTGATAATACAATACAAGAAAATGGCTATCTGGATATTGAAAACCAGATGTATGCCAGTGATTCAACAAAATGCAACAACACCATAACCGGCAATATCGGCTCGGGTGGTCGTCCGATCGTGTATTTCAATTCCGCGATAACATTAAACGGCGGTACTTTCTCCGAACTCATTCTCTGTAACGCCGATAATTCCGACATTCGCAGTGTGACGGTTAGGGGTTCGGATGATAAACAAAACAACGGTTTCTTCGTATCTTACACCAACAATTCAACATCAACCGATATTACGTCCAACGATAATTATTATGGCATATCCGTTGGCGATAGCAGTAACAACAACACCTTTGAGAGCAATAAGACCAACGGAAATTTAGTCGGAATTGCCATTGACGCATCTGTTAATAATCGGATTCTTGGGAATACGGCGGAAGAAAACAGTTATTTGGATCTCATCATATATGGAGGGAATATCGGTTCCTCGGGATGCGGTAATACAGTAACCGGTAACATCGGTTCCGGCGGTCGTCCGATTGGGTTTTTTAACGCGACGACAACACTCTCCGGCAGTACTTTTTCTGAACTCATCCTCTGCAATGCCGACCACTCCGACATCAACGGTGTCACGATTGACGGTTCTGCGACAAAATACAACAATGGCTTAGTTCTCACGGAAACGGATTTTTCCACCATTGCAGACATCAACTCATCGTACAACAGTAGTGGAATCATTTTAAATTCCTCCAACAGTAATACTCTGACAAGCAACACTCTGACAAATAACGGTGTCGGAATTGAACTCAATTCCTCCGGTAATAACACCTTGGCGGATAATACCGTATCAAACGGCACGATTGGAACACTTTTTGCTTCCTCGGACGGCAATCGGGTTTACAACAATAACAGCATCAATAACTACGTACAAGTTTCTTTTGCTTCGGTCAGCAACGCCAATGTTTTCAATCTCCCAAAACCGATTGGTGGGAATTATTGGAGCAATTATGATACTCCGGAGGAAGGATGTAATGATGCGAACAGTGATGGCTTCTGCGACGCGCCGTATGTTCTTGGGGGCGATACCAAAGACAACTTCCCGTGGACGAGGCGGGACGGATGGAAGGGGAAAACGGTGAAGGTGGCGGTTATTCTTGCCGAGCTTTCGGATGTGAAGCATAAAACAACATTGGAAAGCGTATCACCCTGCAAACTGCCCGAGAAAAAAGACAATACCTATCCGAACGGACACGATAAATCATACTACGACGACATGATGTTTTGCGTGAAGGATTATTACAACGAAAACTCTTATGGCACGGTGAATGTTGAGGCGAC
>JBAYIS010000086.1:0-2536 GCA_041665525.1 Bacteroidota bacterium
CTAAAAGTTGGGTTGGATGATTGGAGCGAAATGGGAAGAGAATTCGGATTCGGAAAACAAACAAAAGTAGATATTACAGAAGAGAATTCCGGATTAATGCCGGATCGAAATTATTATGACCGTGTCCATGGCAAAGGAAAATGGACTCAGGGCTATTTGATCAGTCTTGGTATCGGTCAAGGTGAAGTCGGTGTAACTCCATTGCAATTGGCAAATTATACGGCAATGCTTGCAAACAAAGGAAATTATTTTCAGCCGCATGCACTCAATAAAACCTACAACAAACGAACAAAACAATTCAGCGAAATTAAGGTGGAACACCGCGAAATTAAACTTTCTGATTACTCTTGGGACCTTGTTCGCGAAGGAATGCGGCGTGCGGTAATGGCTCCGGGCGGAACCGGTTCAGCCTCACGCATACCGGGAATTGAAGTTGCCGGTAAAACCGGAACAGCGCAGAACCCGCATGGAAAATCTCATGCATGGTTTGTCGGCTTCGCCCCGTTTGAAGATCCAAAGATTGCAATCTGCGTGCTCATAGAAAATGTCGGCTACGGCGGAGCGTATGCCGCACCGATTGCCGGTTTGTGTATGGAAAAATTTCTATACGGTGAAATCATTCGGTACGGAAAGCAGCCGATGAAGCTTGAACCAAATCAGCCGGATGAAGAAACTGTAGTGCAAAATTAATATCATGCAACCTTGCGAAGGTTGGCATCAAAAAATTTTAGCGACATACATTTGTTACCATTTCAAGAAAGGAACCTTCGCAAGGTTCTTCGAACATTATGAATTCTTTCTTTAAAGAATATTTTGATCGCACGATCTTTTTCTGCGCTCTGTCGCTTGTCGGCATCGGATTGCTTTCCATTTACAGCGCAACGTTCGATGCGTATGAAGGGCGTGATTTTTACCGGCAGCTATTGTGGGCGGTAATCGGTCTTGTTTCGATGATGTCAATGATGCTGCTCCCGCTGCGATGGCTGCAGCGTAATGCGCTCAATATTTTTTTTGCATCACTTTCTCTGCTGATCCTTGTACTCGTTGTCGGAAAACGCGTATATGGTTCTCAAAGCTGGCTTGGTTTTGGCGGGCTCGGGATTCAACCTTCGGAATTTGTGAAGATCACCACCATGCTTGCGCTTGCATCGTACTTAAGTCAAAGCGATGTGAAAGCAACCGATCTGAAAGATCTTGTGAAAGCAAGCGCTCTTGTTATGCTGCCAATTGGTTTAATTATGCTGCAGCCGGATTTTGGAACATCACTGACATTCCTCGCAATGTTCATTCCCGTACTGTACTGGGCGGGAGCGTCAAAATTTCTTATCATCATCATCATTGCGCCGGCATTTATTGCCGCGGCATCCATCTTCGGCACAACTCCGTTTCTGATCGTTCTGATTCTTGTCGGTGCCGGACTTTATCTTCTTCGCGCTGAGAATCCGTTCTTTGCAACAATTGTGTTCGGTGTCAATGTCGTCATCGGATTTTTTGTACAGATCGTGTATGAAAAACTTCCGATGTATCAACAAAAACGTATTGCAACATTTCTGGATCCGAACAACGATCCGCTTGGTGCGGGATATAATGTTATCCAGGCAAAGGTTGCGATCGGTTCGGGCGGTCTAACGGGAAAAGGATTCATGCGCGGAACTCAAACACAGTTGAGTTTCATTCCAAAACAATGGACCGATTTTATTTTCTGCGTTCCCGGAGAAGAGTTTGGCTTTATGGGAGGAATTGTTGTGCTCGGATTGTTTGCCGTATTATTGTATCACGGCGTGCATCTTGCATCAACGGCAAAAAATAAATTCGGCAGTCTGCTTGCAATTGGTTTCACCTCGCTGTTTGCGTTTCATGTGTTTGTGAATATTGGAATGTCCGTCGGGTTAATGCCGGTAATTGGAATTCCGCTACCGTTCCTTAGCTACGGCGGCTCATCGCTTGTTTCCTATATGATGGTTGCGGGACTGATGATGAATGTCTATGCAAACAGAAAAGAATATTAATCGCTGAACGGAATTGTAGTGTAATATTCCAAGAGTTTTCATAGTTCGACTTTGTTCAGTACTTCGTTTACGTAAAAATCCTACTCTGCGGGATTTTTTATTGCACACTTTTTTCTCCGATTTAGCTTCCCACTTTTCGAAAACATTCAGCTACTTTCTTAACCTCAATAAATTCCCTTTTTAAAAAATCAAATTATTCAAGCTAAGAATGCAATAGACTCATAGCACGGTTTTTGATGCCTACTAGTATTAATAATCTTCCTTCCATGAAATATGAGTATCTCAATTAAAATTCGTACAGGCAATCAAATGATTGCCGAAGGCGCGCTGCATGCCGGCTGCCAATTCTTTGCCGGATATCCGATCACTCCCGCATCGGGAATTTACAAATAGATGATCGAAGAACTTCCCAAACATAATGGCGTTGCCATCAGTTCGCCGGATGAGATTTCTGCGCTCGCCTATTGCGTTGGTGCATCGGCGCGGGGCGCAAAAGCGATGACTGCAACTTCCGGTCCTGGCTGGGC
>JBAYIS010000087.1:0-2513 GCA_041665525.1 Bacteroidota bacterium
GCATCGTTCGTGAATCCTACATTTGAGATTCCGCCCATCACTTCCAACCGCCGCATTTGTGCAAGCCCTGCAGGATTCCAAAATGTCGCACTATAATCATCCGAAACGCCGATGTATGCATTTCCCATTCCCAGCGCGCGGGATCCAACGCCGTTACCCCGTCCGGAATATCGAACAGCATCTTCTGAAAATTGTGCGGATAATATTCCGGTAAGAACAATGTTGAGCAGTACAAATAATTTTATTGATCGCATAAATTTCCTCGTGATATTATCGTGGTCGGCTTCCACCACTGGTATCTCTGGACGAACCTTCGCTTCTGGTTTTTGTTGTCGTTGTCCCGGTGTCACTGTTTGAATCTCGTGTTCGCGTACTTTCAGTTGAAGCCGGCTGTGAAGCAGGTGT
The DNA here is from genome assembly GCA_041665525.1 of Bacteroidota bacterium. Classification (GTDB taxonomy): domain Bacteria; phylum Bacteroidota; class Ignavibacteria; order UBA10030; family UBA8401; genus UBA8401. Next base: position 406 of record JBAYIS010000087.1, read on the forward strand.
TGTTGCTGGTGCGGGTGTAACAATTACCGACGGTGCTGGTGTCGCTGGAACCGGAGTTGATGCTGTTCCCCCACCAACAGGAGCTGTTGGCTGTGAATATGTGGGCGCCGGAATTGGTTTATCTCTTTCACCATTTGGTTTATCTCGTGTAGAGCCATCGGTTCGCGGACGATTTCCGTTTGCCGGCGTTGATGTTGGTGCCGGTGTTGTAATTACCGTAACCGGCGGAACCCACCAAGGATTTGTTGGATAGATAGGTGTTGGCCAATAGGTCGGACCCGGATCTCCGTAAAGAATTTCATCTGAACCACGGTTTTCGTTCAGCCATTGATGAGATGATAACAGAATTCCATCATGAACAGTGCGAACACCGTAATATTCCAGTTCTTCTGCTCGCTCATTCAATTCCGTTACAGAATGGCATGATGTGCACGACTGATTATAATTTATTGAATAAGAATTATTTGCAATGGGCGCAGATGGTTGCTGTTTGTGAATCTTCATATAATCCTGCGGTGTCATCAGCTGAGTGTAACATCCGCCGACAATAAACAGGGCAATGAATGAGCAGAGAACGGGTATTTTCATTGAGTATCGCATATATTAATTTCTCTTTCTACCGCCTGATGATGATGAAGTTGACGAGCCGCTTCCACCTCCTCGCGATGGTGCTGATGGTGAAGTTGGGGACGATTGTTGCGGTGGTGGATTATACGATTGCCGCCTGCTTTCACGCGGGCGATCAGCAGGTTTTGATTCACCGCTCGGAGTCGAAGATTTTGGGGGAACGTATGTTGATTTTTTCACTTCACGAGAACGAGGCTGCTCAACCGAAACCGCCTCTTCATTTCCCCGAGATTGTTTTTCCGAAACTCTCGGAGATCGTCCGTCTCTTGGTTTATCCACTGGCCGCGCTTCTTTCACTTGTTCATTATCTTTTCTCTCCCACCATGATTCTTCGTTACCTCGTTTTCTTACCGGTGTTGTCTCTGGGAGAACATCCTTGTCATTTCTTCTGTCAGTACGAATTGTGGTGACCTGCGTTTCTGAAGACGGCGGAGCAATTTCTCTTGAGCGGATGCCGGTAGCATTGGCATCGCGTGAAGAACCTTCGGTTCGAATTCGCGGAGTATTTGCCGGTTGATTACTTACATATACCGGCGAAGAATAATATCCCGGATAATACACTACCGGATGATAATACGGATACCACGGATCATACGGCGGACAGCCCCACGTAGGATAATAGTATGACGGATAATATCCATACCACGGATCGTACGACCAATACCACGACCTCATTCCCCAATACGGATCATTGAAATAAGAATTATAATATGCACCAATCCATGAAGTATTTTCCGGATAGTAATAATGGAATGAGACGCGTAATCGTGAACGACGATAATCATCGTCTAAATAATAATGGTTATTAATCGTCGTTGAACCTTCTTCGTATGTTGTGTCCGAATCAGACGCGTAGTCTCGATCATTTTGTTCAACCGTTGCAAGTTCCGTATAGCATCCTGAAAATAAAAGAACGGTTACAACGATGAGTAAAGAATTCAGCACAGATTTCATAACGCACCTCTTTGTTTATTGTCTGCTTATATGAACAGTCAAGAGAAGAAAATCATTCCTTACAATGTACCACAATGCAGTAAGGCTTTCAATGTAGATGTAGTTCCTGTAGCGAAGGTTTAATAGGCAAGTGTATTATTATTGTATTCTGTTGTTATAATATTACAGAATTGAATATGAAAAGTCAAAAAAATCTATTGTTAGAAAGTCCGAACATATTCAACCTTTAAAGTCCGATTTGCAAATGTGACATTTTGCTGATTTTTGACGATATTTTTAAGATCGAAACCGAGCGTAAGACCGTTGGCAAGAGCCCATCGAAGCCCCGCATTCAAATACCCATTTCCTCTGCCGTACGCTTTTCCATGATTATCATTGAAGGCAAAATCATATTCAGCAATAAATGAAATCTCCTGCCCGATCGATTTTTCAAATCCAACAAAGGTATCCATGTCTTTATCGCCATCCTTCTTTTCCATGCTCCAGTTCACTCCGCCATGAAAACTTAAAAAGCCAAGGAATGAATA